>JBLWUP010000028.1:0-74870 GCA_048268885.1 Kiloniellaceae bacterium
ACTGGTACATGGACGGCAAGATCAACATCGACGACCTGATTACCCACACCATGCCCCTCGACGAGATCAACAAGGGCTTCGACCTCATGCACGAGGGCAAGTCCATCCGCTCGGTGGTGGTTTACTAAAGCAGTTGCGGTCTGCCGGAGGACGCGGTGCGCCGGGCGGCGCCCGCTTCCTCCGGGGAAGCCGGAAAGCCGTGCACTCATGGAGCGTTGCTGACAGCAACGGATGTTCACAATGCCAGAGGTTGTTAGTGCCGGAGCACGGCACGGAGTTTCGTCAACGAGCCCATTCGAGGAAGTGGCGAGCGCGCAGAGCTTTGGCGGGACACAGCTGACCCTTGCGCACGACAGCGAGGTGACCGGCACCCGGATGCAGCTCAGCGTCTACCTGCCGCCGGCCGCCAAGACCGAGGCCGTACCGGTGGTCTATTACCTGTCCGGGCTGACCTGTACCGAGGAGAACTTCACCGTCAAGGCGGGCGCGCAGCGCATGGCGGCGGAATGCGGCCTCATCGTGGTGGCGCCGGATACCTCGCCGCGCGGCGACGGCGTGGCCAACGCGCCGGACTACGACCTGGGCCAGGGCGCCGGCTTCTACGTCGACTCGGTGATGGAACCCTGGTCCAAGCACTTCAAGATGTATTCCTACATCACCGAGGAGCTGCCCGGCCTGATCGCCGGCGCCTTTCCGGTTAAGGAAGGGGCCGCCGGGATCTTCGGCCATTCCATGGGCGGCCACGGCGCCCTGACCCTGGCGCTGCGCCATCCCGATCTCTTCAAGTCCGTCTCGGCCTTCGCGCCCATCGTCGCTCCCAGCCAGGTGCCTTGGGGGCGCAAGGCCTTCAGTGCCTACCTGGGCCCCGACGAGGACGTCTGGCGCGAACACGATGCCTGCTACCTGCTGCGGGAGCGCAAATTCTCGACCCAGATCCTGGTCGACCAGGGCGACGCGGATCCCTTCCTGGAAGAGCAGCTGCAGACCTGGCGTCTGGTGGCGGTGCTGAAGGAGACCGGGCAGTCGGCCAAGGTGCGCATGCAGCACGGCTACGACCATTCCTACTACTTCATCGCGACCTTCATCGACGACCACCTGCGTCACCACGCGCGCATCCTGAAGGCACTGTAGTCGAGGCTCCCCCACTTCGCTATGTCACCCTCGGGCTTGTCCCGGGGGTGTCTCCGCTCACCTGTCGTCCCGGGACTTGTCCCCGGGACCCATCGGCCTCACCTCGTGACCGCCCGTTCCGAACCGATCTCCAGAGCTGATGAGGTGGCTGGGGCATTGGGTCCCGGCAACAAGTGCCGGGACGACGTGGTCACGGATGGCAAAAAAAGGCCGCCCCTGACGGAGAGCCGAACGCCTGAATTCACCCACCGCCGCCGGCGCGGCCCGCGGCCGGGCCGCCGCGCGCCGGGGTGTAGCCGATGAGCGCCGCCGCGCCGAAGACCAGCAGGGTGCCGACCACCACCGCGAAGGCAAGGCCGTTGAACTGCAGGTACAGGCTGGAGCGCACCAGCTCCACGATGTAGGTGAAGGGGTTGAAGCGACAGAGCTCGTAGAGCGTCACGCTGCCCTCGCGCACCCGCCACAGCGGGTAGAGCGCGGAAGACATGAAGAACATCGGAAAGATCAGGAAGTTCATCACCCCGGCGAAGTTCTCCAACTGGCGGATGCGCGAGGAGAGGAACATGCCCAGCGCCGAAAGGGTGAGGCCGGTGACGATGAGGACCGGCAGCAGGGGCAGGAGCCCTGCCGGCGGGATCTCGGTGCCGCAGAGCGCGGCGATGGCCAGGAAGGCGTAGACCTGGATGATGGAGACCGCGGTGCCGGAGAGCATGCGCGCCAGCAGCAGGTAGCCGCGCGGCAGGGGGGTCGACAGCAGCACCCGCATGGAGCCCATCTCGCGGTCGTAGACCATGGAAAGCGAGTTCTGCATGCCGTTGAACAGCTGGATCAGGCCGATCAGCCCCGGCACCACGTAGACGTCGTAGGTGATGTAGGTCTCGTAGGGCGGAATGATCGAGAGGCCGAGGGTGGCGCGGAAGCCGGCCGCAAAGACCAGCAGCCAGACCAGCGGGCGCACCAGGGCGGCGAAGAAGCGTTCGCGCTGCTGCACGAAGCGCAGCAGCTCGCGCCACAGGATGGCCAGGAAGGCGCGGCCGGCGTGGGCGGGGCTCATGATCCGGCCTCCGGTTTCGCTTGGCGCTCCGGCTTGCCCTCCGGGGCGTCGCGGGTCAGCCGGGTGAAGGCGTCGTCGAGGTCGGCGCCGCCGCTTTGACGTACGACCTCCCCGACCTGTCCGCGGGCGACGATGCGGCCCTTGTTCAGCACGATGAGATCGTCTTCCGGCAGGACCTCGTCGACCAAGTGGGTGGCCATCAGGACGGCGATGCCGTCCTCGCGCGCGATGCGGTGGATGTGGTCGATCAGCCAGCGCCTTGTGCCGATGTCGAGACCGGTGCTCGGCTCGTCGAGCAGCAGCAGGGCCGGGCGGTCGAGCAGGGCGCGGGCGACCTCGACCCGGCGGCGCTGACCGCCGCTCAAGATGCGCACCTTGGATTTCGCCTTGTCGGTCAGGCCGATTTCTTCCAGCAGGGCGGCGATGCGCCGGCGAGCCTCGCCGCCGGGCAGGCCGCGCAGGGCGGCGAAGTAGCGCAGGTTCTGCTCGACCGAGAGATCGAGGTCCAGGGTCTGGGCCTGGAAGACGATGCCGAGGTCCGCCAGGGCGCGGCTGCGGGCCCGCCGGATAGCGTGGCCGGCGATCTCGATCTCGCCCTGGCGGCTGTCGAAGAGACCGGTGATCAGCGAGAAGAGGGTGGTCTTGCCGGCGCCGTTGGGCCCCAGCAGCGCGGTGACCCGGCCGGGGCGCAGGTCCAGCGCGATGTCGTCCAGGGCCTTGTGCTTGCCGTAGGCGTAGGAGAGGTCGCGGACCTGCAGGACCGATGCCGCGGCGGCGTTTTTCTGCTCTGCTGCCGGGTGCTCTGCCGCGGGCCCGCTGCGGTTTTCCGCCGTGTCCATTACCCACTCCCTCTTGCGCGCCGCGGTTCTTCGCCGCAGTCGCCTCTGCATCACTTGGTGGCGGAGGTAAGTATCTGAGTTTTCAGAAGGTACTTCAATCCATGCTGCCAACTTTCGTCGGTATTGCCGCGAATGCTGACGCTCTTCTCGCCCAGCAGCTGGCCGCTGTCGGCATCGCGTACCGCCAGGGTGATGTAGAGAATGAGGGTGGAAATCTTGTAGACGTAGCCGCTGACCGAGCGCTCGGCGCCGAGTTCGTGGGCCAGCTTGGTTTCGCAACCGTTGCAGCTGTAAAGCGCGGGCAGCTTGTCCAGACGCGCGTGCAAGGGCGCAGTGTCCACCAACTCCATGTCGTCGCGTTCAGCCACGATTTCCCGCAGCAGACCGGAGAGCTGCGCCAGGCGCTCGATTTCCGCCGGGTCGCGGCCGCGCATCTCGCCTTCCAGGCTGGTGTCGTAGAGTTCCAGGTCGAAGACGGCGACCTTCACCGCTGCGGCCGCCGTTGCCGGCGGTGCCGACAGTCCCAGAAGCAGCGCGAGGGCGGCGACGCCTAACGGCAGACGGCTCAAGAAGACGGCTCCACCTGGATCGGCCAGGATTGCTCGAAGACCTTGTCCTCGGAATCGACGACCTTGGCGTGCAGCACCGCCGGGCCCTCCGGCTTCACGAAAAAGCGGAAGGTCGGGTTCTCGCTGATCGAGATGTCGCCGTCGAAGCGCAGGATCTCGCGGTCCCCCAGGCTCAGCTCGATGCTGCGGACGTAGTGGGCGGGGATCCACAGCTGCGAGACTTGGTCCTGTTGAAAGCCGGAGTAGTTCGGGTGGCTCACCTGGAACTGGACCTCGGAGGTCTCGTTCGGATGCCAGTCGCCGAGCTGGCGCAGCTTCATCTTGCCCATGCGCGCCATGGCCGCCTCCTGATCGCTGGAGGCCGGCGCCGAGCAGCCGCCCGAGGCCTTCACGTACTCTGCGGCCATGTAGAGCGTGCCGTCGTTGGTCTCCGCGATGGCGCGGATGTTGGTGTAGGCGTTGACCCGCACGCGCGTCGAGATGCTGGCGATGCCGTTGTCCGGGGAGAAGTGGAAGGTGCCCACGATCGGGGCCGGGTTCTCATCGACGATCAGGGTCAGGCTGCGGATATAGCGCTCCGCCGACTGCGGGATCCTGGCGGTCACAGTGATCGGCACGGTGGAGGCGTCGAGGGCCCGGTAGGGCGCTTCCAATTGGATGACACCGGCGGCGGGTTCGAAAGTCTGCCCGGGCGCGTAAAGCTCGGCGCGGATGTCGTCCCAGGCGGTGTTCTCAGCCCTGGCGGCGTCGGCGAAGGCGATGATCGCCGCGCCCAGCAGAATCGCTGCCGCCATGACGGCATGGGGAAAGGCGTAGGTCAGTCGTGATGTCGCGGTGCGGTTCATCATTCCCACTCCAGTTCGGTATAGGCGCCGACGATGTTGCGCCCGTGATTATGCTCGAAGACCTGCCAGTTCTCCGGGTTGTCGCCGCCCAGGCGCGCCAGGGTCGCGGGGATGTCCAGCCCGTCCTGGATGGCCTGGCGTACGCCGTCGCGGAGGGTCTCCAGGTAGCGGCGCTCGCTGGCCAGGGCGGCGCGGCCGTCGCTGACCGGCCCGTGTCCCGGAATGATTCTTTGGACGGCCGCGGGCAGCAGTTCGTCCAGGACCGCCAGCCAGCCGAGGAGGCTGCCGTCCAGGGTCGGCAGGCGTTCGGCGAAAATCAGGTCGCCGGTCCACAGGCTGCCGGTCTTCACATCGAAGACCGTCAGGTCGGTGTTGGTGTGGGCGGTCCGCCAGGCCTTGATGCGCAGGGGGCGCTTGCCGAGGTCGACCTCAAGCACGTCGTCGACGGTTTCCGCCGGCGGCGTGATCACGGTGCCGGCGAAGTCAGGGCAGATGCCGGTCAGCAGCTTGCTGTAGAACGGACCGCGCTCGGCCAGGGCGCGGGGCAGGTTCCTGTGGCCGATGGAACGCAGCGGCAGATCGGCGAAGGCGCTGGCCCCGAAGCTGTGGTCGAAGTGAACGTGGGTGGTGAAGAGATGCGTGATCGGCTTGTCGGTGACGGCGGCGACGGCTTCGCGCAGGGCGAGGCCCTGGCGGTGGGTGGTGCCGCTGTCGACGACGGCGACGCCGTCCTCGCCGACGATGAAACCGATGTTGGCGATGGCGCCGCAGTTGGCGGCGGTCACCTCTTCGTGCAGGCCGAAGCGGGCGAAGATCCCTTCGGCCACCTCGCGAAAGGGCAGGGCCCTATCGGGTGCCGTGGTGGTCGCCGCTTCGGCCGCGGTGATTGAGACGGCGGTGACTGAGGCCGCGGCGGGCAGCAACAGGCCGGCGATCATGCCGGCCAGGGTCGCGCGGCCACCGGCGCGCAGCAGGGCGCGCCGCGTTACCGGCGGAACGAGGGGCGTGGGGCTGCTTAGATGCTGGAGCCCATGCGCGCGCAGGTGAACCGCCGGATTCGCCAATCCGGTTCGTGCGTGGCCCATTCGACCACGTTGAGCTGAGCCATGACTGAACATTGGTGCAGCGTCTCGTAGTGGTACAGCGGTACTTCGAACGTCTTGCAGTCAGCGGGGCTGGCAGCCAGGCAGGCGACGATCAGAACTTCAAACATGAAATCTCCACCTCAAATCTGGGGCGCGGGCCGCTCGCAGATCGAGGCGGGATGCGCGCCGTGGTCATATCCATGACGCAGCATCCTAATCAAAAGGCCTAAATATTGATTAAAGGCCGTAGGAGTTGCGTCACTGCCGCACTCCTCCCAGATCGAATCGTCGCTCAAGGCGCTTCTAAGGGCGCCATGGTGTCACCAAATCCCCTTCCATTCCAGCCTCTCGCCAAGCGGTTACACCGCCTGGAAACCAGACAACATTCCTATATCCGTAGCTAAGTATCCGTTTTGCCGCGTTCCACGACATCCAGCACTGGGGCTCGCAAAACATCACAATTGTGCGATTCTTGTCGCCGGCGAGGCTTTCGAGCTCTTTCCGGAACGCCATTTCCTCCGATTCGTCGAGCCGGCCGAATCCCATGTTGGCCAGCCAGACCGCCCCTTTGAGGGTGTCGCGGGTCGGGTCGCGCCAGATCGACCCTTCGGGACGCTTGGCCGGTTTGCGCTGGGTCGGCATGACGTCGATCAGCAGCACGTCTTCCTTGGCCATGAGGTCCTGCAGCGCGGCCACGTCCACCGTCCGTGCGCCCGTCAGGGCGGCCGGCACCGGCGCGCGGTAGTCGTCCATCCGGTAGCCGTCGGGCTCGGCGGCGAAGGTCTCGGTCGCATCGATGCTGGCTTTGTGCAGCAAATGGCCCTGGTCGTCGAGCAGCGGCACGCCGTAGCTCGCGAGAATGGCCTCGATCTCGTCCTTGCGCTTTTCCAGGATGCCGTTCAGCAGGTGCTTCCAGTCCGGCTCGTTGTAGCGGATGCCCATGGAAATCCGGTAGTCGAGGCGCTCGTGGCCGGGATCGGGGGCCAGCGGCGTGATCACCAGCGACGGCGCCAGCTCCTTCACCCAGTAGCCGGCCAACGGCCCCCAGGCGAGGGCGGCGTCGATCTCGCCCTTGGCCACGTCCTCGACCATGGCACGGGCCGGCTTTTCGAGCCGGGTGTCGACGATCAGGCGATAGGGCTTGGCGCGGGCCAGCAGTCCGTGGCGCGCGGCCAGGGTCGCCACCGGCGTGCGCGGCTGGATACCCAGCCTCTGGTCCTTGAAGGCCGGATCGTCGAGCCGGCCGCCGTCCTGCAGCTTCAGATCGTCACGATGCACGATGACGTAGCTGGAACGGTAATAGGGATTGGTGTTCTGCATCAGCTCGTTGGTGGTGGCGACCCCGATGATCAGGTCGCAGCGCTTGGCCGCCAGGGTCATGCGCACGAAGCCGATGGTCTGCGGAAACCAAGTGTATTCCAAGGGAACGCCCAGGTCGCCGGCGATCAGTTTGGCGATCTTGTTCTCGAAGCCTTCGCCCTGCTCGTTGGAGTAGGGCAGGTTGCCGGGGTCGGCGCAGACCCGGAGCTTGCTGCGGTCGACGACCTCGCCGGTTGCGGCAGATCCCTGTTCCGCGGTCCCGGCCACCGCCGCCAGGGCGAGGCAGAGACCGCAGAAACGGGAAAACCGCGAACGCAGCGCAGCGGTCATTGACTGGCTTTCCACTCCTGGAAAACGGGGTCCTCGTCAGCCTTCAGACGCTTCGGCCGGCCGCGTCCGACCTTGTCGTCGGCACGGGCTTTCAAGTAGGCGTAGATGTGATCGATGTAGAGCATCACGTCGGCGGCCTCGGCGAAGCCCGGCATGACCGACTCCTTGCCGGCGGAGAGGTTCTCCCGGCCATTGACCACCACGTCGAGGAACTCGTCGTAGGTCATTACCTGCATAGAGTCCTTCAGCGCCGGGGCATAGGAACTGCCCATGGCATCGGGGCCGTGGCAGACGTGGCAGAAGGAATGATAGCGGCGAAAGCCGTTGTAGGTGCCGTAGTCGACCTTGCCGTCCTTGATGATGTAGGGCTGGTCGACCCAGTCGACCTCGCTGTTTTGGGCCGTGGCGGGGCTGCTGCAGGCTAGGGTGATGGCCATCATGGCACTGCTCGCCAGCGACAGCGTCGTCTTCCATGAACGCATTAAATCTCGACTCCCAAGGATATGTTGCTACCGGTGCGTCTTGCGCCGATTCGGGGCGGGCTTTCTTTGCGGCCCTGTCCCCAGAAGGATGCGGGCCGATGGAAATCATCGGCCCGCAGAGGTGTTCTAAACTTCAGGACTTTATCACAGGGAGGCCTTCAGTTCGGGAGAGCGAACACCGTCAATTGTCCGCCGAGGTTGGTGTAGCTCGACAGGGACTTGTAGGCCCCCACCGCGCCGAGACCGGCGGTGTCCTCGGTCAGGCCCGCGGCAAGACCGATGCCGGCCCAGCCACCGATGCCCGAGAGGACGGCGACGTACTGCTTGCCGCCATGCTCGAAGGTGTTGACGTTGCCGATGATGCCCGACGGGGTCTTGAAGCTGAACAGCTCGTCGCCGCTCATCGGATCGACCGCCTTCAGGTATCCCTCCAGGGTGCCGTAGAAGACCACGTCACCGGCCGTCGCCAGGGCGCCGGACCACACGGAGAAGGGCTCCGGCTTCGACCAGACGATCTCGCCCTTGGTCGCGTCGAAAGCGATGAAGTTGCCCAGGTTGCTTTCGCCTTCGGGCGGATACATCGACAGGGTCGCACCGACGTAGGGCTGGCCGGCCGTGTAGGAGACCTCGAAGGGCTCGTAGTCCATGCAGACGTGGTTGGTCGGGACGTAGAACAGGCCGGTCTTCGGCGAGTAGGCCGAAGGCTGCTGGTCCTTGGTGCCCAGCGCGGCCGGGCAGATGCCTTCGGAGTTCACGTCGGCACCGTTCTGGTCGGTCGAGTACTGCGAGACCACCTGCGGACGGCCGGTCTCCATGTCGACGTGGGTGGCCCAGTTGACCGCCGGATCGTACTTTTCGGCGACCAGCAGTTCACCCGTCACACGGTCAATGGTGTAGGCGAAGCCGTTGCGGTCGAAGTGGACCAGCGTCTTGCGCTCCGTGCCGCCGATGTTCAGGTCGGCCAGGATCATCTCGTTGACGCCGTCATAGTCCCACTCGTCGTGCGGGGTCATCTGATAGACCCACTTGGCCATGCCGGTGTCGAGATCGCGGGCGAAGACGGTCATGGACCAGCGGTTGTCGCCCGGACGTTGCACCGGGTTCCAGGTGCCGGGGTTGCCGGAGCCGTAGTAGACCAGGTTCAGTTCGGGATCGTAGGACATCCAGCCCCAGGTGGCGCCGCCACCCAGCTTCCACTGGTCACCTTCCCAGGTGTTGGTGCCGGAGTTCTCGCCGACGGGCTTGCCCAGGTGGGTGGTCTTCTGCGGGTCGACCAGGATGTTCTCGTCCGGACCAACCGAGTAGCCGCGCCACGCGATGGAGCCGTCGCTCATGTTGTAGGCCGTGACGTGGCCCTGGATGCCGAACTCGCCGCCGGAGATGCCGATCAGCACCTTGTCGCCCGCCACTAGCGGCGCGGAGGTGCCGGTCTCGCCCTTGCCGGGGTCGCCGTTCTTCTTCGACCACTTCACCTCGCCGGTCGCCGCGTCGAGCGCGACCAGGGTGGTGTCGGCCTGGTGCAGGAAGATCGTGCCGTTGCCGTAGGCGACGCCGCGGTTGACGGTGTCGCAGCACATGACCGGAATGACGTTGGGATCCTGCCGCGGCTCATACTTCCAGATGATGCGGCCGTTGTCGTTCAGGTCCAGCGCGAAGACCTTGTTGGGGAAGGGCGTGTGAATGTACATCACATCGCCGATCACCAGGGGGCCACCCTCATGCCCGCGCAGCACGCCGGTCGAGAAGGTCCAGGCGACCTGCAGGTCGCCGACGTTGCCTTTGTTGATCTCGTCGAGTTCGCTGTAGCGCTGGCTGGCGTAGTTGCCGAGCGGCATGACCCAGTCGCTGGCGTTTTCCTGCATCTTCAGCAGATCGTCGTTGGCGAGCGCAGCCGTCGACGCAGTCGCAGTCAAAGCAACCGCAGACAAGGCCGCCAAGAGTTTAAACCTTTGCATTTCCCGTCCCCTGATGAGTGTTGTTGGCACGCATTTGCTCAAGAAAGCTGCGCACGATTTCGAGGCGAAAACCGAGCAGTAGAAGCAAGGCGCTATTTACCCTTGGAAGTCTGCGAAGACGCCCGCTTTTTGTCGATAGAACCATAGTATTAAGCGGCTTGGAGGTGTGGAATCGACCGCCGTCGTTGCTCCGTCGATACCGCGGTGCAATATGGATTTTCGCCCCGTTATCGGCCCTGTTGCGGCTGCGAAGTGACCTCAGGCGAGGACCGTTTCGGGGTGCTCTCGATTGAGGGCGTCGAGGAAGCGGCGCAGGGCTTCGCCGTCGCGCGCATCGCGCGCCAGGGTGACCGGAACGTCCCCGACGATCCGTGCCGGCTGGCCGTTCATCAGCAGCAGCCGGTCGGCCAGGCGGGCCGCCTCACGCACGTTGTGCGTGACCATCAGGACGGTGGTGGAATGCCTTTGCCAGAGCTCCAGCAGCAGGGCGCGCAGCCGGTCGGCCGTATGCTCGTCCAGGGAGACGAAGGGCTCGTCCAGCAGAAGCACATCGGGCATGACGGCGAAGGCGCGGGCCAGCGCGACGCGGCGCGCCAGACCGAGGGAAAGCTCCGCCGGATAGCGCCCGCGCAGCTCCTGCAGGCCGAGGATGGCAAAGAGCCCGTCGAGGTCCGCTGCGCGCCCTCGCGGGTCGGTTTCCGGCGGCAGGGCGAGGCGCACGTTCTGCTCCACCGTGCGCCAGGGCAGAAGGCGCGGTTCCTGAAACACCGCCGCCATGCGCAGCGCCGGAGAGGGCAGCTCGATGCTGCCGGCGAAATCGCGGTCGAGGCCGAGGAGAAGGCGCAGCGTCGTCGTCTTGCCGCAGCCCGAAGGGCCGATCAGGCAGGTGAAGGTCTGCGGCCGCAGCTCGAAGGCCAGGCCGTGCAATACCTCCGTCGCGGCGCCGTCGGCGGAACGGAAGGCCTTGCTGTCGATCCTGACCTTAAGCCGCCCGGGAAGCTGTCCGGGGCCGCCAGCGATTGAGGTGGGTTTCAAGAGGCTGAACCACGAGGAATTCGATGAACAACATGACGCAGACGAAGGCCAAGGCATAGCCGAGAATGGCCGCGACGTCGAAGAGTTGGAAGTAGAGGTGTATCTGGAAGCCGACGCCGTTGGACCGCCCCAGCAGCTCCACCACCAGCACGATCTTCCAGATCAGGGCCAGGCCGGAGCGTCCGGCCGCCGCGATGAAGGGCGTCAGCTGCGGCAGCACCACGTGCCGCAGCATGCGGCCGCGGGAGAAGCGGAAGACCTGCGCCATCTCGGTCAGCTTCGGGTCGAGGGCGCGGGCGCCTTCGCGCAGGGTGACGACGACATTGGGGATCTTGTTGATGGCCACGGCGGTGACGGCGGCCGCCTCGGTCAGGCCGATCCAGATGTAGCAGAGCACGATGACCACGAGGGCCGGGATGTTGAGCAGCAGAATGATCCAGGGATCGAACAGCCGGTTGGCCCGGTGGCTCTGGCCCATCAGCACGCCGATCCCCGTGCCGATGAACATGGCGATCAGGAAGGCCGCGGCGACGCGCGCCAGCGTGACCCCCAGATGATAGAACAACTCGCCGGCGGCGGCCTCCTTCATCACGAAGGCCATGACGGCTGCCGGCCCCGGCACCTCGGGCGAGGCCGCCAGGGCCGCCGCCCCGGCCCAGAGGGCGAGGAAGGCCAGGATGGAGATCAGCCGCAGCGGCGCGCGTGTCCCGCCATCCTTTGCGCTAGCGGCCATCGCGGCGCGTCCTGCGGCGCGCGGTCAGGAGCCGTTGACCAGCACCGGCCAGAAGGTGCCGGGGGCCATGGTCTTGGACTTGCCGACCAGCTTCTCGCCGCCGAGTTCGGCCAGGAAGTTGTAGACCTCGGCAGTGTCGGCCATCTCCTCGCTGAGCGGCCGCGAGGGGATGCCCTCGCGGAAGCGGTCGCGCAGGGCGGTCAGCGTGGCGTCGTCCTTCGCCCCGGTCATCTCGCGCAGGGTCTCCCATTCGGCGTCGGAACTGCGCAGCAGCTCCTTGGCGTCCCGCGAGGCCTGGACGAAGCCGCGCACGGCCTGGGTGTTCTGCGCCGCCCACTTTTCGTCGAAGACATAGCCGATGGCGGAGATCGGTCCCTTGGCCCCCAGTTCCATCGCGGCCTCGTTGGCGCCGATGATGCGGCGGAAGCCTTTGGCCTCCAGGCGCGCGCTGTAGTGCCAGTAGTTCAAGACCGCGTCGACCTCGCCCTGCTCGGCTTTCTTGGCCAGCAGCGGCGGGGCGCCGAAGACCGCTTCGCTCTCCTCGGCCGGGTCGAAGCCGTAGCGGCGCTGGGTCAGGCCGCGCAGTAGCAGCCAGCTCTTGTCGAGCGGTCCGCCGGCCACGGCGATCTTCTTGCCCTTCAGGTCGCCGAGGTCGCGGATCGCGGAATCGGCGGGCACCATGAGGGCGCCGACGGAGGCGGAGAAGGGAACGAAGGTGTAGGGCTTGCCTTCCGAGCGCTGGCGCGACACCCAGAGCCAGTCGGAGACGATTATGTCGACCTCGCCGGACTGCAGGGCGACCTTGGTGGCCTGGTCGCCCGCCAGCGGCAGAACGTCCAGGGTGAAGCCGTGCTTCTTGTCGAGCCCGTGACGCTGGATGGTGGTCAGTTCCCAGTTCACGGTGCCGAATTTCAGGACGCCGACACGGATCGTCTCCTCCGCGACCGCGGGCAGGCTCGACAGGGCGACCAGGACCGCTGCCGTCGCGACGACCTTCTGCAGTAAGCGCATGCTTTTCCTCCCGCCTTTCCAAGGTGTTGTTGGGTCACCTTAGACTTGTTCTATTTAGCTGGAAGCCTAGCAACCGGCCGGGCGGGCTGAATATAGGCCGAAAGGCTTATGCGGGTCGGGAAAGCATCGTGAAGCGGGGCGTGGCTCAGACGGCCTGCCGCTGCAGCGGCTCCGGCGGCGTTTCGGCTGCCTTGTCCTTCAGCGGCTTGATCTCCCCGAAGCGCTGCATGACGTGCTGCGACCAGTGCGCGATGTCGTAGTGGCGCACGCTGGCGCGCAGCCGCTTCATGCGGGCTTGCTGTTCCTCCTCGCCCATGTCGAGGGCCTGGTCGATGGCCGCGTCCATGGAGCGGTCGGAGTAGGGGTTGGTCAGCACGGCGTTCGGCAGCTCGACGGCGGCGCCGGTGAACTCGGAGAGCACCAGCACGCCCTTCTCGTCGGGCCGCGCCGCACAGAACTCCTTGGCCACCAGGTTGAGGCCGTCGCGCAGCGGCGCGATCCAGCAGACGTCGGCGGCCCGGTAGTAGGCGATCAGCTTTTCGAAGGGAATGGCCGTGGTGAAGAGGATGATCGGCTGCCAGCCGAAATTTCCGTAGCGCCCGTTGATGCGGCCGACCAGCGCTTCGATCTGGCGCTGCGCCTTGCGGTAGACCGCCATGTGGGGATTGGCCGAGACCGAGGTCACCATCAGCGTGATCTTGTCGCGCAGCTCGGGCCGGCGCTCCAGCAGGCGCTCGTAGGCGGCCAGCATCTCGCGCGTGCCCTTGGTGTAGTCGGTGCGGCCGACCGACACGATGAGGCGGCGCCCGTTCAGGGTCTGCTGGATCTCCTCGATCTGCGCGTCGGTTTCCGGGCGCTCCACGACCTCCTCGATGTAGTCGGCATTGGTGCCGACCGGGAAGGCGTCGATGTTGACTTTGTGGCCGGCGTGGCTGATGCGGGTCGGCACCTCCGGTTCGGAGAGCGCCATGCCGGTCGGCGACATGCCGGCTTCGGTCTGCGTGACCTCGTCGATCTTCACATCGAACAGGGTGCGGGCGGCGCCGACGAAGTTCGCGGCGTAGCGCGGGATGTGGAAGCCGACCAGGTCGCACTGCAGCAGGCTTTCCATGATTTCGGCGCGCCAGGGCAGCACGTTGAAGACGTCCGCGGCCGGGAAGGGCGTATGGTGGAAGAAGGCGATGCGCGCGTTCGGCTTCAGCTTGCGCAGGTAGGCCGGCACTAGCCAGAGGTTATAGTCGTGCACCCAGATCAGCGCGTCGTCGGCCGCCTGCGCCGCCGCGGCTTCGGCGAAGCGCCAGTTGACCTCGCGGTAGGTCGGCCAGTCGACCGGCTCGTAGTCGTAGGTCTCCGGGAAGCTGTGCAGGATCGGCCACAGGGCCTCCTTGGAGGTGACGCTGTAGAAGCTCTTCACTTCCTCCGGCGTCAGCGGCAGGCGGGAGACGTTGTACTCGCCCACGGAATCGCTGACCGTGACCACTTGCTGGAAGGTGGCCAGCTGCTTGGCCTTGACCTGCGTCCAGGCGACCCAGGCGCCGCGGTCGATTTCTGCGAAGAAGCTCTTCAGAGTGGGAACAATGCCATTCGGGCTGGAGTGCGGCCGATAGACGGTCTGGCCGTCCTGGATCACTTCTTCCAGCGGTTGGCGGTGATAAACGATAACGAGATCTGATTTCACTCTATCGGCTCCGGCAGCAGGTTCAGGTGATGCATGGCTTCGAGGATGCCGGCGGCGCCGGCCCCGTCGCTGTGGTAGACCGTGTCGCGGCCTTGCAGGCGCTCGACCAGCGCCGCCTCGCTGTTGCCGACCGCGACCCCTTGCAGGCCGGTCTCGAACAGCGACAGATCGTTCAGCGTGTCCCCCGCCACCAGCACGCGCCGCGGGTCGAGGTCCAGATTGGCGATGAGGTGCAGCAGCGTGGGCCCCTTGGCGATGCCCGGCGGCAGGACGTCGAGGAAGCGTTCGGCGGAGATCAGGACGTCCAGTCCGCGCGCCTCGATTTCTGCGATCCGGCCATGGTCGAAAGCGGCGGGGTCGTAGTCGTAGCTGACGCGGTAGCGAAAAGGCGTCGGCTGCAGCGTCAGGCCCGGAACGCCGTCCAGCAGGGCGCGCACTTCGTCGCCGCGATCGTCCCAGGCCCGGGCGATGTGGTCTTCCAGGGCTTCCATGGGCGCCAGGTCGCGGCCCCCGGCGATGGTGGTGCCGACATCGCCGATCACATAGTCGGGCCAGGGCACCATCGTGCCGGTGCAAAGCTCGCGGATGAACGGCAGGTCGCGCCCGGTCACGAAGATCAGCAACAGGCCGTCGCGCTGCGCCTCGATCATCTCGTAAAGACGCCGGCGCGCGGCCTCGGCGCCGCCCAGGAACGTGCCGTCCAGGTCGGTGGCCAGGATGAGGTCCGGGATCATCGGGTCAGGGCTTCGACCTGGGCGTCGATCTTGTCGGAGGCCGGGTGGGGCAGGGCCAGGTCCAGGGCCTTCGGTTCGGCCTTCAAAGGTCTGCCGAGCAGCATGCCCAGGGCGTCGCCGATATCCGCGCCGTCCTCCAGCACGGCGCGCATGGCTTCGCAGATCGGCATCTCCAGGCCCAGCCGGCGCGCCAGGTCGGTGACGGAGACCGTGTTGACCACGCCCTCGACCACCTGCGCCTTGCCGTTCAGGATGTCGCGCGGGTTTTGGCCGCGGCCGAGCGCCAGGCCGAAGGACATGTTGCGCGACTGCTCGCTGGAGCAGGTCAGCATCAGGTCGCCGATCCCGGCGAGGCCGGTGACGGTCTCGCGGCGGCCGCCGAGGGTTTCGGCCAGGGCTTTCATTTCCTCGAGGCCCCGCGTGATCAGCGCCGCCCGGGTGTTGGAGCGGAAACCGAGTCCGGCGGCGATGCCGCAGGCGATGGCCAGCACGTTCTTCACCGCGCCGCCGACTTCCACGCCCACCAAGTCGTCGGACACGTAGGGGCGCAGCGTCGGCGTGCTGAGAGCCAGGGCGATCCGCGCGGCCAGCGATGTCTCGGCCTCGCCGTCGGCGGCGCAGCGCGAGGCGACGGTGACGGCGGTCGGCATCCCGGCGGCGACTTCTTCGGCGAAGGTCGGACCGGAGAGCACGGCCAGCGGCCGTCCCGGCATCTCCTCCTCGACGATGCCGGTCATCAGCTTGCCGGTCTCCCGTTCGATCCCTTTGGAGCAGATCACCACGGGCACGCCGCCGGCGAGCAGTCGTTCCACTTCCGCCGCGGTCTGCCGAAGGAACTGCGAGGGCACGACCAGCAGCACCAGCTTGGCGTCGGTCAGGGCGTCGTCCAGGTCGTTAGTGGGCTCGATGCGCCGGGGCACCTCGTGCCCGGCCAGGAAGGGGGTGTTCTCGCCGTCGGCGCGGATCGCGTCCACGACTTCCGCTTCGCGCGCCCAGAGGCGCACCCGGCGCCCGGCGCGGGCGGCGGAGATGGCAAGGGCGGTGCCCCAGGCACCGGCACCGATGATGGCGATTTGATTGAAATGGATTTTTGCTGTCATCCTTCTCGCGCGTGGTTGTGGGTGGCGCCAAGGCGCTCGATCGCGTTTCTGCGGCTTGATTTCCCCCACAACACCGCGCGAACCCCGTGGGGCCCTCGGACAAAGCGCGGTGCGCGTCGTTTTCCGACATCTGCCTGCGGGATTGCCGTGCAGGACGTTTTTTGTTTTCACCAGCGTCTCGCCGCGTCGGGCCGGGCGCTCGTGATGTGTGCCGGACTTTGTATGATCACAGTATAGTTCAGTCAGCGTTGAATTTCTATGCCCGGGGCCGATATATTTCCGTGCACAGTGGCAAAAGCCCGGAAATGCAGGGCAAGTCACAGTAATTTTTTTCATCGGCCCCGGAGTAGTTTGATGACGAATGATTGGTGGCGGGGCGCGGTTTTTTATCAGATCTACCCGCGTAGCTTCCAGGATACGAACCACGATGGAGTCGGTGACCTGCCCGGTATTACCCAGCGCATGTCCTATGTGGCGCGTTTGGGAGTCGATGCGATCTGGATCTCGCCGTTCTTCAAGTCGCCGATGCACGACTACGGCTACGACGTGGAGGACTACCGCGCCGTCGATCCGCTGTTCGGCACGCTGGCGGACTTCGACGAACTGGTGCAGTCGGCGCATCGCCAGGGGCTGCGCGTACTGGTCGACATGGTGCTCAGCCACACCTCGGAGCGGCATGTCTGGTTCGAGGAAAGCCGCCGCGGTCCAGACAACGCTCACGCCGACTGGTACGTCTGGGCCGACGCCCGGCCCGACGGCACGCCGCCCAACAACTGGCTGTCGATGTTCGGCGGTGTCGCCTGGACCTGGGAGCCGCGCCGCGAGCAGTATTACCTGCACAACTTCCTGCCCAGCCAGCCGGACCTCAATCTGCACAACCGCGACGTCCAGGACGCCCTGCTGGCGGAGTGCCAGTTCTGGCTCGACCGCGGCGTCGACGGCTTCAGGCTCGACGCCTGCAACTTCCTGACGCACGACCGCAGTCTGCGCGACAACCCGCCGCGCCCGGCCGGCACTCCGCCGACGGATGCGGTCAAGCCGGGCAATCCCTACAACTTTCAGCTCCACCGCTACGACAAGTCACAGCCCGAGACGGTCGACTTCCTGCGGCGCCTGCGCGAACTGACCGACAAGTATTCCGACGTCGTTCTGGTGGCCGAGATTGCCGACGACGACTCCATCGCCCGCATCGGCGAGTACGCCGGCCCCGGCGGGCCGCTGCACACCGGCTACTCCTTTGCGCTGCTCGGCGACGAGCTGGATCTGCACGTGCTGCGCCAAAACCTGGAAGCCTTCATGGACGAGGAGCGCCAGGGCTGGCCGGCCTGGGCCTTCTCCAATCACGACGTGGCGCGCGTCCTGACCCGCTGGGGCGGTCCGCAGGCGCCGGCGGCCTTCGCCAAGGCGCTGCTGTTCCTGCTGCTCAGCCTGCGCGGAACGGTGTTTATCTATCAGGGGGAGGAGCTCGGGCTCAGCGAGGTGGACGTGCCTTACGGTCAGATCGTCGATCCCTACGGCCTGGCTTTCTATCCCGAGTTCAAGGGGCGCGACGGCTGCCGCACGCCGATGCCCTGGAGCGACACCGATCCCTTGGCGCATTTCTCCGACTGCGAGCCCTGGCTGCCGATCCCCAACGACCATATCGCCCACTGCGTCGCCGCGCAGGAGGCCGACGAGGACTCGATCCTGCACTTCGCCAAGCGGATGGTCGCGCTGCGCAAGGCGCGCCTGGCGCTGCGGCGCGGGCGCATACAGTTTCAGCAGGTCGAGGAACGCCAGGTCGTCTTCCTGCGGCGCACGGAGGAGGAAACCCTGCTGGTCGCGGTGAACCTGGCCGACGAAAGCGTCGCGCTGCGCTGGCAGGGCGGGGCGCTGACGCCGCTGAGCGACGTCACGGCCGGCGCCGTGATCGACGCGGGCCAGCTGGAGCTGGCGCCCTACGGCGTCCTGGTGGCGGAGGTCGCCGCTTAACCGGGATCGGCGGCGAAGCCCGCCGCCTCGATGCCGGCAACGGCACAGGCTTCGTCGTTGTCGGAGGTATCCCCCGTCACGCCGACCGCGCCGACGATGTGGCCCTCGGCGTCGCGCACCAGCACGCCGCCGGGCACCGGCACCAGGGAACCCCCGGCCAGGCCGTTGATGGCTTGAATAAAGAACGGCTGCTGCTGCGCGCGCTCGAAAATCGCGCGCGACCCGAGGCCGAGGGAGATGGCGCCGCGCGCCTTGCCTTGGGCCACCTCGGGGCGGAGTGTCGAGGTGTCGTCCTGGCGGGCCAGCGCCTTCAGGTGGCCCCCGGCGTCCAGCACCGCGACGGTCAGCGGCTTCAGCTTCCTTTCCGCCGCCGTCTTCAAGGTGACGTCGATGATGGCTGTGGCCTGGGAAAGGCTGAGCGGCTCGGGCATGGACCTGTCTCTCTGTTGCGCTCAGGCCGAGACGTCGGCTCTGGCGTCGGCTCTTGCTTCGGCGGTGGCGCCTTCTTCGACCATGCGGTCGATCTCGGCCGTCGAGTAGCCGACCTCGCTCAGGATCTCGCGGCTGTGCTGGCCGAGCAGCGGCGCGGGCCGCGCGACGCCGCCCGGGGTTCCCGAGAACTTCACCGGCAGGCCGATGGCCTTCACCGCTCCGGCGACGGGGTGCTGGGTCTCGACGATCATCTCGCGGGCCAGCGCCTGGGGATCCTGCTGCATCTCGCCGATGCTCAGCACCGGCCCGGCGGGGAAGCCGCCTTGCTCCAGGATGTGCAGCCAGTCGTCGGTGGACCTGGTCTCGAAGACCTTGTTGAGCTCCGCCTCCAGGGCTTCGCGGTTGGCCATGCGCTTGTCGTTGGTCAGGAAGCGCGCGTCGTCGCGCAGCTCGCGGTGGTCGAGGATGTCGAGCAGGCGCTCCCAGTTCTTCTGGTTGGCGGCGCCGATGTTGATCCAGCCGTCCGCGGTCTTGAAGGCCTGGTAGGGCGCGTTCAGCGGATGCGCCGACCCCATGGCGCCCGGCGAGACGCCGGTGGCGAAGGCGATGGCCGACTGCCAGTAGGTATGGACGATGCCGGCCTCGAAGAGCGAGGTGTCGACCCGCTGGCCTTCGCCGGTCTGCAGCTTGCGGGCATAGGCCGCGGAAACGCCCATGGCGCCCAGGATGCCGGCGGTGATGTCGGTGACCGGCGCGCCGACCTTCACGGGCGGGCGGCCCGGTCCCTCGCCGGTGATCGACATGAGCCCGGACATGCCCTGGGCGATGAGGTCGAAGCCGCCGCGCTCGGCATAGGGGCCCGTGCGCCCGAAGCCCGAGATCTCGCAGTAGATCAAACCGGGGTTGCGCGCCTTCAGGGTCTCGTAGCCGAGGCCGAGCTTCTCCATGGTGCCCTTGCGGTAGTTCTCGATCACCACGTCGGCCCGGTCGAGCAGGCGCAGCAGGGCCTCCTTGCCGTCTTCCTGCTTCAGGTCCAGGGCGATGCCGCGCTTGTTGCGGTTCATCATCATAAAGGCGGCCGGTTCGCCCTTGATGTCCGGCGGCAGCATGCGCCGCGTATCGTCGCCGGCCAGCTTTTCCACCTTGATGACCTCGGCGCCCATGTCGGCCAGCATCATGCCGCAGACCGGCCCGGCCATGATATGCGCCAGTTCGACGACTCGGCAGCCGGTGAGGGGGCCGGTTCTCTCCCCGCTCTGCTCACCGCTCTTCTGCCCGCTCTTCGCCCCGCTTTTCTCCTGGGGCATCTCAGCGGCCCTTCCAGTCGGGCTTGCGCTTGGCAAGAAAGGCCTCGAGGCCCTCGCGGAAGTCCTCGCTGGTGTAGCACAGGACGATCAGGTCCTCGTCGTCGACGTCCGCCGCCGCGGCATTGAGCCGGCGCAGCGCTTCCTTGGTCGCCCGCAGGGTGAGCGGCGCCTGCCCGGCGAGCTGCGCGGCGAGCTCCGTCGCGCGGGCCTCCACCGCCGCCTTGTCGTCCAGCAGCTCCGTCACCAGCCCCGCGGCAAAGGCTTCCTCGGCGCCGACCAGGCGGCTGGTGAAAATCACCTCCTTGGTGCGTCCGGCGCCGATGAGGGCGGAGAGGCGGGCGAGGTTGTTGGCCGAAAGGCAATTGCCGAGAGTGCGCGCGATGGGAAAGCCGAACTTCAGGTCGCGCGCGGCGATGCGGATGTCGCAGGCCGCGGCGATGCCGGCGCCGCCGCCGGTGCAGGCCCCGGCCAGGGCGGCCACGGTGGGCAGCGGGCAGCGCTCCACCGCCGTCAGCACCTTGTCGATGCGCTGCTCGTACTGAATTGCGTCTTCCGGAGACTTGAAGTCGCGAAACTGGGCGATGTCGGTGCCGGCGGCGAAGGCCTTGTCGCCGGCACCGCAGACCACCAGGGCCTTGGCCTCGCCCTTGGCGGGAGCGGTCTCGCAGATCTCCGCGAGGCCCTCGTACATGGCGAAGGTCAGGGCGTTGCGCGCCTGCGGCCGGTTGAAGGTGACGAAGCCGACGCCGTCGCGCACTTCGTAGAGCAGTTCGTCGCTCATGAGTTCATCCTACCTGTAGAAGTATTCGACCAGGAACATCGGAATGGCCGGCACGTAGGTGCAGAGCAGCAGCACCGTCAGCAGCACCGCGACGAACCAGACGTTCACCTTGGAGACTTCCCAGATGTTGGCCTTGGCCACGGAGCAAGCGGTGATGAGCACGCTGGCCACCGGCGGGGTCTGCTGGCCGATGGCGAGGTTCAGGGTCACCACCAGGCCGAAATGTACCGGGTCGATGCCGGCGGCCGCAATCAGCGGGATGACGATGGGCACCACCAGGATGATCGCCGCCGCCGAGTGCAGGAAGAAGCCGATGATCAGGAAGAAGACGTTGAGAATCAGCAGGATGACGTACTTGTT
The DNA here is from genome assembly GCA_048268885.1 of Kiloniellaceae bacterium. Taxonomy (GTDB): domain Bacteria; phylum Pseudomonadota; class Alphaproteobacteria; order Kiloniellales; family Kiloniellaceae; genus Pelagibius. Next base: position 20,753 of record JBLWUP010000028.1, read on the forward strand.
GTCGGTGAAGTCGAGGATCGCCGACGCTAGGTCCTGCGGCACCTGGGCGCGGGTCAGGAAGCCGCCCATGAGGACGGAAGAGGCGACCAGCAGCATGACCACGGCGGTCTGGATGCCGCCGTCCAGCATGGCCCGCTTCAGGTGGCGGATGTCGATTTGCCGGTACCAGATGCCGACGAGCAGGGCGGCGATCACGGCCAGGCCCGCGGCCTCGGTCGCGGTGACGAAGCCCCCGAAGATGCCGCCCAGGATGATGACCGGCAGGGTGAAGGCGGGCAGGGCCTCGACGAAGGTCCGCCGCAGGCGCGCCATCTCGAAAGCATCCTCGACCGGCAGGTTATAGCGCCGCGCGAAGGCGTAGGCGACGCCCATCAGGCCGGCGGCGCCGAGCAGGCCCGGCACCACGCCGGCCACGAAAAGTTGCTCCACCGAAGTTCCCGCCGAGACGGCGTAGAGGATCATCGGGATCGACGGCGGGATGATGATCGCGAGCGACGCCGAGGAGGAGGTGACGGCGGCGGCCAGCGGCGCGCTGTAGCCGCGCTTTTTCATCTGCGGGATGAGGATCGAGCCCAGCGCCGCCACGTCGGCCACGGCACTGCCGGAGATCTCCGCGAAGAACAGCGACACGCCGATGTTGATCATGGCGAGGCCGCCGCGCACGAAGCCGATGAGGGCGGAGACGAAGTTGATCAGCCGGTCGGTGATGCCGCCGGCGTTCATGATGGCGCCGGCCAGCACGAACATCGGAATGGCGATGAGCGAGAACTTGGTCGAGCCGTCGTACATGTCGAGCGCGACGGTGACCAGGCTGCCGGTGCCTTCCGTGGCGACCAGGCCGATGACGGCGGAGACGGCGAGCGCGACGGCGATCGGCACGTTGAGGCAGATCATCAGCACCAGGGCCGCGAAGATGACGAACATCAACATGCTTCAGCGGCTCCCTGCCTGCTTGAGTTCGTGTTCGACTTCCTGTTCGATCTCGGCGTGCTCAAGCGATATGCCGGCGGCGGTCATGCGCCAGTAGTTCGGCAGGCTGATGAGCTCGCAGAGGATGAAGAGGGCGCCGCCGATGGGGATGACCGACTGGGTCAGCTGGATCGGGACCCAGGTGAGGGAGATGAGATAGCTGCCTTGCAGCACGTTCAGCACCTCCATGCCCGCCCAGGTCATGATGGCGAAGAAGCCGATGACGGTGATTTCCGCCAAGGCCACCGCGACCATGCGCGCCGGCATGGGAACGGCCAGCAGGACGCTGTCGAAGCCGATGTGGCTGCGCTTCAGCGCCGCCAGGGCCGCGCCGTAGTAGGTGATCCAGGCGAGCTGGATGGCGGCGATCTCGTCGTACCAGGACAGCGAATTGTTGGCGAGGCGATAGAGCACCGCCACGATGACCACCACGGAGAGCGAGACCATCAGGATGATGGTGATCCACTCCAGCAGCCATTCCAGGGTTTTATGGGCCGCCCTCAGCATCGGCAGGCAAACTCCTCAACGCGCCGCCCGTGACCTTGCTTGCACGGGCGCGACAAATCACGCCGGCCGGGGCCGGCACAGTACTGCAGGAAAGAAGAAGCCCGGGACCGTAGGGGCCCCGGGCTTGGATCAGGCCGTCAGGAGCCTTCGCCGAGCTTCAGCACGGTGTCGATCATCTCCTGTCCGCCGTCGATGGAGGAGGCGAACTCGGTGTAGATCGGCTTGGAAGCCTCGATGAAGGCGTCCTTGTCGGCGACGTTCACCTGGATGCCGCCGGCCTTCAGCTTCTCCAGCAGGTCCGTCTCAAGCTGCGCGGCCGTCTTGTAGACGAAGTCCTGCGTCGAGCTGGCGCATTTTGTCAGCTCAGCCTGGACGTCGTCCGGCAGGGCCGAGAAGTGCTTGTCGGAGACCAGCAGGTAGGCCGGCGTGTAGACGTGGCCGGTGATCGAGAGGTACTTCTGCACCTCCTGGAACTTGGCCGACCAGATCTGCGCGTAGGGGTTCTCCTGGCCGTCGATGACGCCCGTCTGCAGCGCCGTGAAGACCTCGGAGAAGGCCATCGGCGTCGGGTTGGCGCCGTACAGCTGGAACATCTTCACCCGCCAGGCGCCCTTGGGCGTGCGCAGCTTGATGCCGTCCAGGTCGGCCGGCTTGTTGATCGGCCGGGTATTGTTGGTGATGTTGCGGAAGCCGTTCTCCCAGACACCGAGGATGCGGTAGCCTTTGGCCTTGACCGCCGGTTGCAGCTTGCTCTCCAGGATTGCGCCCTGGACCCGCTTCATGTGTTCGCGGCTTTTGATGATGTAGGGCATCTCGAAGACGCCGAATTCGTCGGCGACCGACGACATGACCGAAGAGGGCAGGGAAAAGGTCACCTGGCCGAGCTTCAGTTTCTGCAGCAACTCGCTGTCCTTGCCGAGCTGCGAGGAGCCGAAGACCTGCACCTCCGCCTTGTCGCCCAGCGCCGCGTTGGAGCAGCGGGCGAATTCGTTGGCGCTGGCTTCGAAGAGCGAGCCCGGCGCGCCGACATGGCCGAACTTCAGGGTCAGATCTGCGGCCGCGGCCGGGCTGGCGAGCAGCCCCGTAACGGCAACGGCACTTACGAATCCAAGAACTTTCATTATTTCCTCCCCAGGGTTTCTGTTTCTCGTTATCGCGTTTCTGCGCGGGTGTTTATTGGTTTTGGGTTACTCGGTTGTCAGATTACTCGGCGGCACCCTCCGCCAAGGACTGGTCCTGGCCGGAAAGATAGCCGAGGGCCGCTTGCACCCCACCGCGGCGGTAGGGAATGCCGGACAGCTCCAGGCCCATCTCCACGCCGGAGAGGGTGCCCATGAGCATGAGATCGTTGAAGTCGCCGAGATGGCCGATGCGGAACACCTTGTCGGCGATCTTGGAGAGGCCGTTGCCCAGCGACATGTCGAAGTGTTCCAGCGTCACCTTGCGGAAGTTGTCGGCGCTGTGCCCCTCGGGCACCAGCACCGCGGTCAGCGAGCCGGAATAGTGGCGCGGGTTCTTGCACAGCACCTCCAGGCCCCAGGCGCGCACGGCGCGCCGCGTGGCTTCGGCATGGCGGTTGTGGCGCGCGAAGACGTTGTCCAGGCCTTCCTCTTGCAGCATGTCGACCGCCTCGGCCAGGCCGTACAGCAGGTTGGTGGCCGGGGTGTAGGGAAAGAAGCCCTGTCCGTTGGGGCCTTCCATTTCGTCCCACGACCAGTAGGAGCGCGGCAGCTTGGCGGTCTTGGAGGCCGCCAGCGCCTTCTCGCTCACCGCGTTGAAGGAGAGGCCCGGCGGCAGCATGAGGCCTTTCTGCGAGCCGGCCACGGTCACGTCCACGCCCCATTCGTCGTGGCGGTAGTCGATGGAGGCCAGCGAGGAGATGGTGTCGACCATCAGCAGCGCCGGGTGGCCGGCCTCGTCGATGGCCTTGCGCACCTCGTCGATGCGGCTGGTGCAGCCGGTCGAGGTCTCGTTGTGGACGACGCAGACCGCTTTGATGTCGTGGCTCTTGTCCTCGGCCAGGCGCGCGCCGATGGCCGCCGGGTCGGCGCCGCTGCGCCAGTCGCCGGCGATGAACTCCGGCACGATGCCGAGACGCTCGGCCAGGCCCTTCCACAGGGTGGCGAAGTGGCCGGTCTCGAACATCAGCACCCGGTCGCCGGGGGAGAGGGTGTTCACCAGCGCCGCTTCCCAGGCGCCGGTGCCGGAGGCCGGGTAGATCACCACGCGGCCATCGGTCTTGAAGACCGAGCGCATGCCCGCGAGCACGCGCTGACCCAGCTCACCGAACTTCGGCCCGCGGTGGTCCATGGTCGGCAGGTCCATGGCCCGAAGGACACGATCCGGCACGTTGGTGGGACCCGGAATCTGAAGAAAATGACGCCCTGGCATGCTTCCCCTATCGGCTCTTTTGGCCCTTTAGACCTACCCAGCCCAACCGCTTGGGCCGGGCACCAGACGCTTGCGCTACTGGGGTCTTTGTCGTTATGAATTATGAATACAAAATACAAAACCGGGGCGAATGTCAACAATGAGCGGCGGCGGCGACCTGGCCGGAGTGCTGGAAAAGAACGTCGAAGGGGAGGTGCTCTTCGACCTCTTCAGCCGTGGCCGCTACGCGACCGATGCGTCGATCTATCAGGTGGTGCCGCTGGGCGTGGTGGTGCCCAGAACCTGGGGCGACGTGGAGGCGACCCTGCAGATCGCGCGGGAGGCCGGGGTGCCGGTGCTGCCGCGCGGCGGTGGCACTTCGCAGTGCGGCCAGACGGTCAACCGCGCCGTGGTCATGGACCTCTCCAAGCACCTCAGCAACATTGTCTCCGTCGATGCCGAGGCGCAGACCTGCGTGGTCGAGCCCGGCCTGGTGCTGGACCATCTGAACGCGGCCTTGAAGCCCAGCGGCCTGTGGTTCCCGGTCGACGTCTCCACCGCCTCGCGCGCCACGCTCGGTGGTATGGCCGCGAACAACTCCTGCGGCTCGCGTTCGATTCGCTACGGCCTGATGCGCGACAATGTGCAGTCCATCGATGCGCTGCTGGCCGACGGCAGCAAGGCGACTTTCGGCGAGGTGCGCCGCGACGCGGGCCAGGGCCTGCACGACAACAATGCCGTGGCGACCCTGTTCCAGGATCTGCTCGACCTCGGCGGGCGCGAGGCGGAGGAGATCCGCGCGCGTTTCCCGCAGGTGCTGCGCCGGGTCGGCGGCTACAACATCGACGCGCTGGCGCCGACCCAGGCAGATGGGGGCGAGACCAACAACCTGGCGCACCTGCTGGTCGGCTCGGAAGGCACCCTCGCGCTGAGTGAGCGCCTCACCCTGAAGCTGTCGCCGATTCTCGCCAACAAGACGCTCGGCGTTTGTCATTTCCCGACGCTCTACGACGCCATGGACTCGGCCCAGCACCTGGTGACCCTGGGGCCGACGGCGGTGGAGCTGGTCGACAAGAACATGATCGGACTGAGCCGCGACATCGCCATGTTCCGTCCGGTGGTCGACCGCTTCGTGCGCGGCGCGCCGGGCGCCATCCTGCTGGTCGAGTTCGCCGAGGAGGACCAGGACGAGAACCTGCGCCGCCTGAAGGCGCTGGGCGACATGATGGCGCAGCTCGGCTACCGCTGGGGGGACCCGGGCAAGAAGGACGGCGGCGTGGTGGAGGCCGTCGACCCCGGCTTCCAGAAACAGATCTGGGAGGTCCGCAAGCAGGGCCTCAACATCATGATGTCGATGAAGTCGGAGCGGAAGCCGGTGTCCTTCGTCGAGGACTGCGCGGTCGAACTGCCCGACCTGGCCGAGTACACCCGGCGGCTCACCGAGATATTCCACAAGCACGGCACCGACGGCACCTGGTATGCCCATGCCTCGGTCGGCACCCTGCACGTGCGCCCGGTGCTGAACCTGAAGCTGGATCAGGACGTGAAGGCGATGCGGGCCATCGCCGAAGAAGCCTTCGAGATGGTCCGCGGGTACAAGGGCTCGCACTCCGGCGAGCACGGCGACGGCATCGTGCGCTCGGAGTTTCATCGCGAGATGTTCGGCGAGCGCATGGTCGAGAGCTTCGAGTGGGTGAAGGACCGCATGGACCCGGAGGGCGTCCTGAACCCGGGCCGCGTGGTGCGCCCGCCGAAGATGGACGACCGCGCCCTGTTCCGCTTCGACCCGGACTACCACGTGCCGGAATTTGAGACCGTCTTCGACTGGTCGGCCTACAAGGGGGCCGGCAACGGCTTCCAGGGCGCCGTCGAGATGTGCAACAACAACGGCGCCTGCCGCAAGGTCGACGGCGTCATGTGCCCTTCCTACCGCGTGACGCGCAACGAGCGGGACCTGACCCGCGGGCGCGCCAACACCCTGCGCCTGGCGATTTCCGGCCAGCTCGGCGAGGACGCCTTCACCTCCGAGGAGATGGCCGAGACCCTGTCGCTCTGCGTTTCCTGCAAGGGCTGCAAGCGCGAGTGCCCGACCGGCGTCGACATGGCCAAGATGAAGATCGAGGTTCTGGCGGCGCGGGCCGCGAAGCAGGGCGTCGCGCTGCGCGAGATGCTGGTCGCCTACCTGCCGCGCTATGCGCCCTATGCGGCCAAGGCGCCCTGGCTGCCGAACCTGCGCGACCGCCTGCCCGGCATGGCTGCCTTGTCGCAGCGCTTCTTCGGCCTGGCCGCCGACCGCAAGCTGCCGCGCTGGCGTGGCGACGTCTACCGCCAGAAGGCCCTGCCGGTGCAGGGCGACGAAGTCCTGTTCTTCGCCGACACCTTCAACCGCTACTTCGAGCCGGACAACCTGCGCGACGCCGAGACGGTACTGCTGCGCGCCGGCCTGGCGCCGGTCGAGGCCAAGCCCGACGATGGCGGCCGCCCGCTGTGCTGCGGCCGGACTTTCCTGGCCGCCGGCCTGGTGGAGGAAGCCAAGGCGGAGATGCGGCGCAGCCTGGCGGTGATCGGCCATGCCGTCGACCGCGGCGTGCCGGTGGTCGGCCTGGAGCCCTCCTGCCTGCTGACCTTCCGCGACGAGGCCCCGGCGCTGCTGGGCGCGGAATGGACGGCCGAGCAGGCGAAGAAGGTGATGCTCTTCGAGGAGTTCATCGCCGCGCGCCTCGGCCCGGAGGGCGGTGGCTTCGAGCTGCCGCTGGCGCCCCTGCCGGGCGGCGCGGCGCTGCTGCACGGCCACTGCCACCAGAAGGCCTTCAATGCCGTGGCGCCCGTCGAGCAGGTGCTGGGCCTCGTGCCCGACCTGGACGTGGAGCTGGTGCAGTCGTCCTGCTGCGGCATGGCCGGCAATTTCGGTTATCAGGCGGAAACCGCGGAAATCTCCCGCCAGATGGGCGAACTCAGCCTGTTGCCGCGGGTGCGGGCGGCGGGGGCGGAGGCCCTGGTCGTCGCCGACGGGACCTCCTGCCGTCACCAGATCGCCGACGGCGCCGGGCGCGAGGCGATCCACGTCGCACGCCTGCTTCGCGAATCCTCCGACCTTGCGCTAAACTAGCGGAGCAAAAAAGGACGCAGGCATGAGCATCGACCCATGACCATAGACGTTGCAGCCCCCATTCAAAGGCGCCCGCTTCACAACGAACTGGCCGATCGCCTGCGCCACATGATCGTCGAGGGCGAGCTCGCCCCCGGCGAAAAGCTGGCGGAGAAGGAGCTTTGCGGCCAGTTCGGCGTGTCGCGCACGCCGCTGCGCGAAGCCATGAAGGTGCTGGCCACCGAGGGCTTGGTGCTGCTGACGCCCAACCGCGGCTGCGCCGTCGCTAAGTTGACCCTGGCCGACCTGAACGAGGCTTTCCCGATCATGGGCGCTCTGGAGGCCTTGTCCGGCGAGCTGGCCTGCCAGCACATCACCGACGCGGAGCTGGCGCGCATCCAGGAACTGCACGAGCGTATGGTCCGCAAGTACGAAAGCGGCGCCTTGCGGGACTACTTCAAGCTCAACGAGCAGATTCACCAGATGATTCTCGACGCCGCGTGCAACCCGACCCTGGCGCAGATGCAGCTCAGCCTTTCCGGGCGGGTGCGCCGCGCGCGCTACATGGCCAACATGTCGCCGGCGCGCTGGGCCAAGGCGGTGGCCGAGCACGAAAAAATCCTGGAGGCCCTGAAGGCGCGTGACGGCAAGCGCCTCGCCGTGCTGTTGAAGGAGCACCTCGCCAACAAGCTGCAGACCGTGAAGGACGCCCTCACGGAGTAGCGCTCCCTGTCTCATGAGGACTATGCAGCGCCCGCGGGATCGGGTGTATGCTGCTGGTCGGCCGAGACGGTTGGAGGAGGCGGCGATGGGCCGCGAGGTGTTGAGCGAGGATCAGGTCCGCTTCTACCGGGACAACGGCTATCTGCTTCTGGAAAAGCGGATCCCCGGGGAAATGCTGGAGCGGCTGCGCGGCGAGATCGCCCGCTTCGTCGCCGGCGCGCGCGGCATGACCGCCTCCGATGACTGCCTCGACCTGGAAGACAGCCACACGCCGGACAACCCGCGCGTCCGGCGTATCAAGCTGCCGCACAAGCTGTCACCGGTTTTCGCCGAGCTCATGCGCTCCGACTGGATGCTGGCGCCGGTGCGCGATCTGATCGGGCCCGACCTGCGCCTGCACACCTCCAAGCTCAACATGAAGTCGGCGGGCTACGGCGCCGCGGTGGAGTGGCACCAGGACTGGGCCTTTTATCCCCACACCAACGACGACATCCTGGCGGTCGGGGTCATCATCGACGACATGGCCGAGGAGAACGGGCCGCTGATGGTCTTCCCCGGAAGCCACAAGGGGCCGGTCTACGACCACCACGCCGGCGGCTACTTCGCGGGGGCCATGAACCTTGCCGAAAACGGGCTGGACATGAAGGACGCGGCGACCCTCACCGGTCCGGCGGGCTCGATCTCGCTGCACCACGTGCGCGCGGTGCACGGCTCGGCACCGAACCGCTCGGCCCGTGACCGGCGCATGGCGTTCTACGAGATCACGGCGGCGGATGCTTTCCCGATCAACGGCAGCATGTCGAAGATGGAGAGCCTGGAGGAATACGACAGCCGCCTGCTGTGCGGGGAAGGGACCACGACGCCGCGCCTGACGGCGGTGCCGGTGCGCATGCCCTTGCCGCAGCCGCCCACCGTGGGCTCGATCTATGAAATCCAGAAAACGATGACGGCGCGGAACTTCTAGAGGCGCGGCCTGAGCGCTGGGCCTTAACGCTGGACCTGAGCGCCCGGACGGCGTCCCGGCGGCCTTATTGAACCGCCGTGCCGCGCGGCTTGCTCGCCGGGGAGGCCGCCGGACGCCGGCGGTCCGCTTCCGGCTCTGCGTCGTTGTCGGCTTCCCTGTCCAAGTCCACCGGCGTCATGCCGCCGCCCTCAAGCGGCACGCGGCCGTCGATGCCCAGCAGCTGCATGGTGGTTTCCAACGGCGTGCGGCTGCCGTCGGGCAGCTGCGGCAGGCTTGCCTGGGACGGGGCCTGCACGGCCTCGTCGTCGAAGGCGTGGCGCAGTTCGGCGCCGAGACGCTCGGCGCGCTGCCAGTCGGCGACCACGCTGTCGAGCAGTCGCTCGGCGCCGGCATTGTGCAGCTTGATGCCGTCGAAATAGGGTTCCTCGAAGCTGCGGTACATGATCGCGACATGCTGGCCGCCTTCCAGGTAGCCGGGCATCAGGCCGCTGCAGGCATAGCCCCAGCCGCGCAGCAGCTCCACCGCCGCGGCCCCTTCGGGATTGCCGAGGTTGATGAAGACCTGAAAGCTGCGCCGTCCGGCGGCCTCCGCTTCGGCTTCATGCTCGCCGACCAGGGACCAGAAGTCGCTGCCGGCGCGGCGCACCAGCAGGCGCGCCATGTCGAAGCGCGGCATGTCCTTGGCCTCGCAGATGCTGGGGCGGCCGTCGATGCCGGTCGCCAGGGTGATCTGGCGGTGGCCGCTGACCGAGGCGTCGTTCAGCAGGCGGGCGAACCACAGGGCATAGGAGGGCGGCAGGTGGCAGGGGGCATGCACCGTGCGGCCGAGGTCGAGGTACTGCAGCAAGGTGGCGGCGGGTCCCCCGGCGCCTTCCTGGACCAGCATGCGCTGCGGCACGTAGTCGACCTCCATGCCCACGTCGCGGAAACCCAGTTTGCAGGTGACCTTCTGGGAGACGATGTGGTTGGTCAGCGAAATGCCGAGGATCGCCTGGGCCCCCAGGGTGGTGCGGGCGAACTCCAGCGCCCGCTCGATCATGCGGACAAAGATGCCGGATTTGCGGTGATCGGGGGTGACGATGCCCTGGCACAATTCCACCACGCCGCGATTCGGCGAGGAGAAGGCCAGGGCGATGTGCCCGGCGATGTCCCCTTCGGGATCGCGGGCGACGAAGGAGATCTGCGCGCCGGAGGTGATCAGTTCCACGAAGGCCTGGGGATCGTAGACCAGGGGGCTGAGGTAGTCCTTGCCGTAGACCGCGGTGAAGGCGCGGGGGATGTCGGGTGCGTCCGCGGCCGTGAAGCCCGCAATGGTATAGCCGCCGTCCTCATGGGACAGCGGTGGCATCAAGACATCGATCTCGGATAAGGATGATTCGATCATAACCCCCCCCCCTCGTAGGTCGCGACAGTGAATTCCGCGAATTCACGCAACTACAGGTGAGAGGTTACTTGGATAAAATTAAAATAAAATTGAGTCTATCGTGTAAACGTTTTGTTTACCCGCGACTTAGCGAAGTGATATGGTTAATTTCTGGAATACTAGGTAAATATTTTCTTACCGTCACTATCGAAGAACTGGGCGAATCCAAGGATTCGCTCGACCCCCGCATCATCCCCGAAAGGCAGAAGAATCCGCTCAAACTGGACCTCCGAGCCGCGTTCCCGCCACGTCATCTTGTTGACATCGTAGATGGGGATTTGTTCCTGCATGCAACGTCCGTAGCTGAGCGAAATATCGCCCCGATTGTCGAAGGGAATCAGCTCGGTCACCTTGCGTCCCGTCACCTCGAAGCCGTAAAGCTCCCGGTAGACGGTGCCGGCCAGGCGGACTTGCAAAGCGTCGATAGTCCGGCCTTCCACTATGAAAACGCGTGATAGATAGGTGAAAAAGTCCAGCGGATCGAGGGCCTCGCAAGACGGCAGGTGCGCCTCGCCCTTCTGGCGGAGCCAGTAGTCGCAGAAGAAGCGAACCTCTTCGCAAGCCGTGTCTGGAATTCCTTCCAACGCGATCTTTACCACCGGACCCTACTTCTGCTTGGGTCGGCAAGCCAGCCCTCGGGCATTATCTTGCCGACCTCGATTCAAAACATGCTGCTACCAAGCAGTTCTTCCTTAAAGCAATATGAAGAAGCTTGGAAGCCATTGAAAATTATACCACACCGCCCCTAAAGGATTACTTGACGCCTCGGGGGGGTGAAAGGGGGGCGGGTGCGGATCGGCTTCAATCGCTGTCCCCGCTTTCCGGATGGCGCGGCAGGTCATCCCTGACATCGAACCAGGGCAGCTGCTCGCTGCAATGCACGTGGCCTTGCGGCTGGTAGTTCTCCGGATCGTCCAGGCTGGCCGCGTAGAGGTGGATCTCATCCGGATAGCGGTCGGATTCGTAGGCCAGGGGTGAACCGCAGCGGCCGCAGAACAGCCGCCTGACCCCGGGCGAGGACTCGTAGAGCGCGGGGGCCTTGCCGGCGAAGCGGCAGGCCTCCCGCGGGACGCCGAAAAAGGCGGTGACGGGTGAGGAGGTGCAGCGCCGGCAGCTCTCGCAATGACAGTAGGCGCGCCAGTTCTCCGGACCGCTGTAGCGGTAGGTCACGTCTCCGCAGAGACAGCGTCCGCTCCTCATCGTCATCTCGGCGTCACTCCCGGCGGGGTCCTGCCGTTGCGCCGGCTGTTGTGCAGGCGCTAGCGGGCCATGTTGTCGGGATCGAGTTCCTGGTAGACCTCATCGACCATCCAGTCGCGGATAACCTCCGGAATGTCCTGCTCGGTGAAGCTGCTCTGCACCGCCGGATCGGAGGCGAAGGCGGCGAGGTGCGCCAGCTCCTCCCCATTCAAATCGATCTGGTAGCCCATCTCCATCTCCTGCAGCAGGATCATGGTCGGGGCCCCGCGCCACATGCGGGCGACGAAGTCGAAGACATCGAAGTAGGCCTGATCACTGTCGGCGTCCAGGGCGGGCGCCGCCTTGCCGCCGACACCGTTGACCGAGTGACAGACGACGCAGCCCTTGCCGACGAAAAGCTTTTTGCCTTCCGCGGCATTGGCCAGGGGCAGGGCCAGCTTGCGGGCGGAGGATGCCATGGCGTCCTGGGCCAGTGCCGGGCCCGAACCGGTGAGGGCGAAGGCGGCGAGCAGCATCCCGAGAAGGACGCGGGAGCCGGCTCTCTTGGGGGCGGCAGCAGCGGGAACCATAGGGCCAATCCTTTCAGACAGTGTATTCCATTACCCAGCGAACACAGTGGTAGCATTGCAAGGCGAGTCGAGGATAGCCTGATTGGCCGCCGCGGCGTGGCGGCGGTTTGGAAGGGAGAAAAGCGCTTTGTTCAAGAGTGTCAGGACCTTTTCGGTCTTAACGGTCCTGGCGGCCGCCGTGGCGGCCTGTTCGCTTGTGACCGAGGAAAGCGATGAGGCGGCGGAGCGGCTTTACGACATAACCTGGGTCGCCGAGGAGGTGAGCGGGCAGCCGGTCGCCCTCGGGGTCGAATCGAACCTGCTGGTGGCCGCCGACGGCAAGGTCAGCGGCAACGCCGGCTGCAACGGCTATTTCGGCTCGGTGATCATCGACGGCCAGGCGATGTCCTTCGGCAACCTCGGCTCCACCAAGATTGCCTGTCCCGAACCGGCCATGAGCCAGGAAAACCGCCTGCTCGGTGCCCTCGACAGTACCCGCGGGTACCGCTTGCAGAACGGCAATCTGCTGCTGCTCGATGGCGCGGGGGCCACGCTGGTGCGCTTCCGTCAGGGGGCCCGGTCCGGCTAGTCGGCATCCTTGTCGTCTTGCGGCTCCGCAAAGGCCCCGCAGGGGTCCTTCTCGTCGACCCGGGGGGTAAACCAGACATAGTCGAAGAGGCGCGGGTCGAAGGAGGGGTAGTCCGCCGCGTTGTCACGGTCGGCAACGACCTCCACCAGCGCCACCGTCACGCTTTCACCGTCCAGGTACCAGGGCACGGCGCGGTCTTCGCGCACGTGGCCGCTGCCGGCGATGAGGACCGCGCCCTCGGCGTCGAGCGGCGGCGCCTTGGCCTGCTGCATGGCGGCGGCCATCCAGATGTCCCAGAAGCGCTGCACCTCTGCCATGGGCGCCAGCGCCGTCTCCGGCAGGGCGCCGCAATGACTCGCCGCAAGCTCCTCACGCAGCTCGGCCTGCATTGCGGCGGAGTAGCGCTTTGCCGACGTCAGGCGGGCGGTGACTTCCTCCGGCAGGTCCTCACCGCGGGCGAGGGCGCGCACCTGCTGTTGGGCAGGCTTGCCGGGCAGCATGGGCAGCCCCTCGGCCAGGGCGGCCTCGGCGATCGGCTGATATTCGGCCCAGGCGGGCCAGCCGCGGGCCTGCCAGTCCAGGGCCTCGCCCAGCTCGGCGACGCTCTCCGCGCGCGCGGCCGCCAGGGCGTCGGCGTGCTCCGGCTCGGCCATCTCCCAGACGACAGCCAGACGCCGCCCGCTGCGCCCCAGCGCGGCGACAACCCGCGCCTGCAGGCGGTGGTGTTCCGCATTGTCGTGTTTCTCGCCGACGAGAACCCAGTCGGCAGCCGCCGCCTCGCGGAGCAGAACGTCTTCGCCGACGGCTTTGCCGCTGCGGGTGTCCCACAGGGTGCCGTTCAGCGGATGGTCGGGATAAAGCGTGGCCGGCGCCGCCATGGCGCTGGCCGGTCCCAGGACGCAAGTCAGCGCCGCCGCAAAAAGAAATCTACTCAACAGACCGCCACCCGCTTCCTGGTGCTTCCAGGCTTCTAAGTTGGGCAGCGGGCCGGCGGCGTCAAGCAATGTTCTGCGCGCGACGCGCCGTCGGGTGATCTCTAGGCCGTCGAGCGGCTGGCGTTTTCCGGGGGCGCCGAAGGCCCCGCGGCGCCCTGGCGCGCCTGGCGGTGACGGTTCACCACCATGCGGTCGTGCAGCCGCGTGATCGCCTGGCTGCCGGTCTTTTCGAAGAGAAAGGGCAGCAGCGCGTGGATGAGGCACGCGAGGGAGGCCAGCATCATGCGCCAGGAAAAGCCCCAGGCCTGGCCCAGGTGCTGCCAATAGGTCTCGCCGACGATGGCGGGGTGTTCGGTAAAGAGGTTGCGGAAGGACAAGAGGGCTCTCCATGCTCAAGCGGCCCCTTAGAATAGGCCGCCGCCGGCGAAATCGGCTTGCAAATTTCCTCAAGATTCAGTTATTTGAAGGTATATTTATCCACTTATCACGTTTTTGTGGAATGATATTCCATGGATGATATAGATCGAAGAATCCTGAAGGTGCTCCAGGAGCACGCCGACCTGCCGGTGGCCGACGTCGCCGAACGGGTCGGGCTCTCCGCGTCGCCCTGTTGGCGGCGGATCCAGAAACTGGAAGCCGAGGGGATCATCGAGCGGCGCGTGGCCCTGCTGAATCCGGAGAAGATGAACGTGGGGGTGACGGTCTTCGTCGCCATCCGCACCAGCCAGCACGACGAGAACTGGCTGCGGGATTTTGCCGAGAAGGTGACGCGCATTCCGGAGGTGGTCGAACTCTACCGCATGAGCGGCGAGATCGATTACATGATGCGGATCGTGGTGCCGGACATCAAAGCCTACGATGCGGTTTACAAGAAGCTCATCGCCGCGGTGCCGCTGTTCGACGTGAGTTCGAGCTTCGCCATGGAGGCGATCAAGTACACCACCGCGCTGCCCGTCGGCTACGCGCGCTAGAAGGTCCAGCGCAGTTGAGCGGTAAGAATGTGGACGCGGTTCTGATACTCGCCGACCACTCTGCCGCTCTCAGGCCGGAACTGGTCGACCTGTGCATCCAATTCGTGATTGTAGGTGTAGCTGAAGTCCACCTTCATGGAGTCCAGCAGGCGGAGACCGGCGCCAAGCGCGAACACCAGCCGGTCATTGCCCGGAATTCCCGGATTGCGGTTGGCATCAGGGATTGGCGTCTGATCGTAGGCAAAGCCAAGTCGGATGACATAAGGTTCCGCGGGTTGATATCGAAAGCCGACGGAGTAGCGGAACGAGTCGTTCCACTCCTCTTTCTGGACGATATCCGGCTGGTTGGTGTTGGCGAACTCGATCCTCAACGTTTCGAAACTGTGCCAGCGCGTCCAGGTCACATCGCCCAGCAAGGCGAACTTGGGCGAAAGCTCATGGTAGACGCTGGCTGAAAGCGAGGCCGGCAGCGTGATTTCGACCGAGGCATCGGTGTCTTGGAACAGCGTCCCGCCCAGGGTCAAGGGCGCGGCCGCCGCAGGGACGTCGTAGTCGGCATCGCCCGTGAGACGGTGATGAATCGACGAGCGGTAGGCTATGCCGATCCGCGTTCCGGGCTGGGGCGAGATCAGCACGCCAAAGTTATAGCCGAAGCCCCAGTCGCTTGCCTCGATGCTCAAGCGGCCGTCCGCCCCCTGGGGCACGATGCCGAGGCCCGTGCAGGCGCCGGGCCCGAAGAAGTCGTTGAAGCAAACCGTGCCGAAGTCGAGATCACTGCGCCGCTTGCCTTCGGTGTATTGCGCGCTGACGCCCGCGCCGACGGAAAGCCAGCGGTTGACCTTGAACGCGATGGCAGGATTGACGTCGACAGTGGCGATCGCGGAGAGAAGCGTGTTGTAACGTCCGACCCAGTCGTCTTCGTATTCAGACGAGAGGCCGAAGGGCGACGTGATGCCCAGCCCCAGCTTTACTCTATCGTTCAGATTCAGGACGCCGAACAGGCTGCCAACGGGAATGACAGGAGTTTTCAAGTCTTCCGTGCCGGCGATTGGGTTGCCGATACCGTCCACGGTTCCGCGGTTATCGAAGCTGTTGTTCAGGAAGAACGCGTTGACCGAGATCATCAGCTGATGGCCGTCTATCAGGGTCATGCCGGCGGGATTGTAGAACACCGTGCCTGCGTCTTCGGCAAGCGCGGCCGCCCCCGCCCCCGCGCTGCCCGCGGAAGTCGCGCTGTGCTCGGTGATGGCAAACCCGCCTGCCGCGGTCTCCCGGATGCCGGAAAACCAGGTCATGACCAAGCAAAGATACAATGCCAACAACGACCGGGGCTGCATTCGGCGCATCGCTCCCCCCGACTGTCTTGCTGAACAAGATAACACGTTTTTGTGGCACCGACCGTTGTATAGGATTGTAGTATTACCACTCGCCACACTCAAGTATTGAGTTGCAACGCAACGAAGAATTTCCACTAAAGAGTGGCGTTCGCTTTTAGCTTCCTGATAGAGATTTTTGATTCTGAATTAGAAAACCGGAACCGATACCTCTTGGCGCTGTAGGACCAGAGTTTTTCCCTAATTGGTTTCCCAGGGAGCGGACCGATGAAGCCGGAGAACAGCCCCCAGAACGAGCGCAAGCGCGTCACGGTGCTGTTCGCCGACATCTCCGGCTCGACTGAACTTGTCGAGAAGATGGATCCCGAGGACGTCGTTTCGGATCTCTTGCCGACAGTCGAACTGATGGTTCAGGCGGTCCAGCAGTTCGGCGGTACCGTCGTCAAGACGATGGGCGATGGGATCATGGCCATCTTCGGCGCGCCGGTCGCCCTCGAACGCCATGCCGAGCGGGCCTCTTACGCTGCGTTGGAGATCCAGCGGCTGGTCGAAGCGCAGCACAGTTCAGGCAGCGGAGATGATTCGACCGATATCCGCGTGCATCTCGGATTGACGACGGGGGAGGTTGTGGTCGGCTTCCTCGGTGACGAGGCCCATGCGACTTACGATGCCGCCGGTTTCACGGTTCACCTAGCGTCCCGCCTGCAGGCGATGGCGCCTGCAGGTGCAATTTACATCAGCCATGCCACGTTCAAATGGCTCGGAGACCGGTTTGTCTGCGATAGCCTCGGTCCCACGCGGGTCAGGGGCAGCGAGGAGCCTGTCAAAGTCTACGCGCTTAAGGGGTTGAAGCACGAAGGGGAACCGCATCCCGGGGCTCCGGGCGATCGCGAGGGCGTACCCTTTATCGGGCGCCAGCAAGAGCTCGATGAACTTCTCGCCACGACACGGAAGCTGATCGAAGGGCGTGGAAGCGTTGTTTCCATCGTCGGCGATCCGGGCATGGGCAAATCGAGACTGATAAGCGAGTTCAAGCGGGCCGTCGCCGAGATGCCCGTGACCTGGTTGGAGGGAGCCTCGCTGCCCTACGGAAGAACCCTCGCCTACTGGCCGTTCCTGGAATTGCTCCGCGGTTTTGCCGGGATCGTAGAGAACGACGACGAGTTGGAAGCCTGGCGCAAGCTCGAGAACCAGATTGTCGAGTTGTTCGGGGAGGAGGCAGCGGATGTCCTTCCCTACGTCGCAACCCTCCTGGGCCTGCGCGTCAGAGGCAAGCTGGATGAGCGGGTCCGGTTCCTTGATGGCGAAGGCGTGCGGCGCCAGATCTTTCGCAGCATGCGCCTGCTTCTTGCACGCCTGGCTCAGCAGCAGCCGGCCATCGTGCTGCTTGAGGATGCGTTCTGGATGGATCGCTCCTCGACCGTCCTTCTGGCTCACTTGATCCCTCTTATTGAAGACCTGCCGCTCCTCATTTGTCTCGTGACCCGCGGGGAAAGCCTCGGCTCCGAAACGGGGATCCGCAGCGATGCTGCAAGTCTCTATCCGCAACGTTATCAGGAAATCGTGCTCAACCCTCTCTCGGAGAGCGATACCGAGGCTCTCGTCGACCACCTAATGCAGACGTCAAACCTGCCTCTCCGGATCCGAAAAGCCGTCTGCGCCGCCAGCGAAGGCAATCCGCTCTTCGCGGAGGAGCTCGCCCGCTCGCTTCTGGAAGGAGACTCGATGATGTCCCAGCAGGCGGGCGGAAGGCCGTCTGCCGCCTTCGCGGGAAACTGGCAACTTGAGCTTCCGGGGTCCATCGAAAGCGTAATCATGGCGCGGGTCGACCAGCTGGAAGAGTCGGCGAAGGAACTTCTCAAGACGGCCTCGGTCGTCGGGCGTACCTTCATCGTCCGTGTGTTGGCGGCGGTCACCGGCTCGGAAGAGGTCACGAGGAACGGCCTGGTCGTCCTGAAACACGCCGACCTCATTCTCGATCGCCGGCGGGAGCCGGATCCGGAGTGCATGTTCAAGCATGTGCTGGTGCAGGAAGCGACTTACAACAGCATTCTTGTCAAGCGGCGGCGCCAGCTCCATGCGAGGGTCGGAGACACGATCGAGCAACTCTTTAGCGACAGGCTGGACGACCTCGCCGGCCTTGTCGCGCATCACTACGCGCGTGCCGAGCAGTGGGAGAAGGCCCAGTTCTACCTTTTGAAGGCAGGCGATCAGGCCGACCGCCTGGCTGCCGACGAAGAAGCGCTGGCGCACTTCCAGATCGCGAGCGAGGCTTACCTGCGTGCCTTTGGACAGGAGGCGGAGCCGATTTGGCAGGCAACGCTGGCCCGAAAAGTCGGCGAGGCACACTACCGGAAGGGGGACAGCGAAGAAGCGAGAGATAAGTTCCGCGAAGCTCTTGGCCTGCTCGGCAGTCGGGATCCGCGAACCAAGTTTGGCCTGGTGTTCCAGATCATCTATCAAGTCACGGTTCAGCTTATTCACCGGCTGCTTCCCATCACTACTTTCGACCGCCGCCTGGGAAGCGCCACGCAGGCGGACGAAGAGCGTGTCCGCCTCTACATCATGCAGTGGTGGTTGAACTTCTTCGAAAGCCCCTATCGAACGCTGCTCTACTCTCTGAAGACCTTGAATGAGAGCGAGGTCAGCGGCGCGGTTGACGGTATCGTGCACAGCTGTTCCACCCTGGGCTTCATATGCTGTGTCCTGGGGTTGACGGAGGTCGCCGAGAAGTATCACACGCGTGCCGGCCTGCGGGCGCGCGACAGCAACAATCCGGTGGTATTCGGGCACGTTGCCTTGGGCTGGGGGTGGCAGGGAACCTACACCGGCCGCTGGCCTGATGCCGTCGCACATTTCCGGCGCTCGGCCGACGCCTCGCGCGGCGCCGGCGACCTGCGCCAGTGGGGCTCGGCGAGCTGGGGGACGATCCTGGTCCTTTGTCATCTGGGCCGATTTTCGGATGCCTGGGACTTGGCGCAGGAGCTGTTCGAGATCAGTGATGCTTCCAGCGATCAGGTGAATCTTCGTTGGAGCCATGTCGCACAGGGAGTGGTGTTGTTGCGCCTTGGCGCATTTGCTGCAGCGAAGCATCACCTCGAGACCGCCATCGCCGCCGGCGAGGCAGCGTCTGACTGGCAAATCTATACGAAAGCGGCGTGCGAGCTCGCGCGATCGAGCCTGATGCAGGAGGACCTCACTGAGGCGGCGGCCTATCTGAAGGCGGCAGCGGGGACGGTCAGGAAGTTCGGCCTGCGGGGCCACCACGTCTGCGACCTGAAGAACGTCCAGGCAATGCTGCTACAGGCAAGATTCACGCGGGGCGGTCGCGGCTTGAAGTCGCTGGCTCTTCGCTGGCAATTCCAATGGGCCTGCTTTCGGGCGCTGCGCGGGGCTAAGACCTACAGCGGCGCGCTGCCGGAGGCGCTTCGCCTTCGCGGCCAGTGCGCTTGGCTCGCAGGTCGCCCGAAGAAAGCGCTGAAGTGGTGGGAGCTGTGCCGTAAGAAAAGCGAGCAACTCGGCGCCGCCTACGATCTCGCGTTGCTGGAGATCGAAATCGGCCGACGACTCGCCGACCGAGAACGCGTCGCCAGAGGCGAGGCGCGCCTCGCGCAATCCAGAAAGGGAGTTTCCATAAAGGACCACAACGTTTAAGCCGCGAGGTGTAGCGGGCGTCCGCCCCCTTCAAGGCCTTGGCGGGCTGGCGGCGTGGAGCCTGCCGCTACGGCAGTACTCTCGGAGGCGCGCCGCGCCCTGGCGGACTTCCTGTCGTCCTACTCCGGCAGCTCGAAGCCGGTGTCGACGCGGCGCACCTGGTAGCGGTTGCCGTTCACGAAGTGCTCGTACTCGAAGACCTGTTGCTCGAGCTTCAGGATCTTGTAGGCGTCGTAGAGCTGCTCGTTGCTGGTGTCGGCTTTCAGGAACATGCCGTCGTCGACCCAGCCCTTGGTCGAGAGAAAGTACACCGGACCGGAAATGCCCCATTCGCCGACCTCGACCTGCTCGCGGTAGCTGCCGTCGTCCTCGTAGAAGCGGAAGGTGATGCGGAACACCCCATCGGGGAAGGCGTCGACGACCCAGCGCTTGGTGACGGCTTCGCCCTTCTTGTCCTCACCGTACCAGCGGCCGATGAAGACCTCGCGCGGCGCCTTCGCCATGGCGAGGGTCTCTTCGACCTGCGCCGAGGTGACATCGGGATCGCCGACGGCGGCGCGCGCCTGGTGGGTCCACATGAAGAGCACCAGCGCCATGAGAATGGTGATGACGACGCCCAGCAGCGCGCCATTCCGGCGCTCGCTGTCGGACACGACGCGTGCCTGTGCGCGCTTCTTCTGTTTCAGCTTTCTCTCGCGCAGGCTCTGATTCCTTGTTTGCCAGCTCATCTTCGCCTCTTCCTGTTGCGTGTCGCCGCCTTGCTGCAGCGGCCCCTTGGCACCCTGGGGCGTTAACCAATTCCTTGATCACTGCTTTGTATTTTAAGAGATTTTTTACTTTTTTGCGAAGACTTCGGTGAGCAGGCCGCAAATCTCATACATAAGCGTTGCGCCGGGCAGGGCGGCGGTCCCGGAAGGGTCGCAAAACGGGGCGGCTTCCACCACATTGCGCCAACAAGGTTAACGCCCGAAAGGCCGCTGCTTCCTTCGAGGCGCTGCGCGGCAGGCGCAGGAAGGTGGGAAATCCGGCGCGGCGTTCAGGCCGGCTGCGCTTGCGTGCGCCGCACCGCAGCGCAGATTTCCTTGTCGATGTCGCGCCGCAAGACCACGCCGTTGTTCCGGTCCCGGTAGGTGAAGCGAAAGATGACGCCCCGCTCCATCCAAAGGAGGCGCTCATCATCGGCGCAGCCCTGGTGCAGGAGCGGAGCATCGGTGAAGCGCGCGATGGCGGCGGCCGCCTCGGCGGGACAAGACGGTGCCTCGGTAGCTCGGAGAGAGGGCGGTTCGGATGGAGGCAGTCTAGGGCGGGTTTGCCCCCCGCTTTCCAGCGGCGCGTTGCCGGCACGATGTTTCGCGCTCCCTCACACTTATGCTAACATTTGAATAAACGAATATGTTAACTTGGTCACCCTGCTGGCGCGTCCGGGCTTTGCCTGCCGCGGTGCCGCCAGCGGCAAAAAAGAAACACAACAAAGCAGTGAGGAATGCCCCAATGACCAGATTGCCCCTGACCAGGATACCGCTTTCCTTCGCCCTCGCATTGCTGCTGAGCGGCGGGTTGTTTGCCGGACAGGCTATTCAGAGCACGCCGGTGTCCGCCGGCGAGCAGCTGCACAAGATCGCCGTCCACGTCGATGAGGCCGACCCGCAGCGCATGAACATGGCGCTCAACAACGTGCAGAACATGAAGGCGTTCTATGACGCCGCCGGCCAGAAGGTGGAGATCGAGGTGGTGGCCTACGGTCCCGGCCTGCACATGCTGCGCAGCGACACCTCACCGGTGAAGGACCGGATCTCGACGATGTCTTTGGAGATCGAAGGACTGACCTTTTCGGCCTGCGCCAACACCCTGAAGGGAATGTCGAAGAAAGAGGGCAAGGAGGTCGAACTGGTCTCCGAATCCCACATGGTGCCTTCGGGGGTCGTCCGCCTCGTCGAGCTGCAGGAAGGCGGCTACGCCTACGTCAGACCGTAGGGCGCGCCACCGAAAAGAAGAACCCCCGGGGACCGTCTTGCCGCCCTTGCCGGTGTCGGCAAGACGGAAACCCGCCTCGATCAAACGGAGGAAGTTCAAGCATGCGTTTCGTCGTTCCGGTCCTGGCGCTGACGCTCGCGGCGGGATCGCCCGCCGCGGCCAGCGAAGATATTCCCGATCAGTATCCTCAGTCGCTGCTCTACAGCAAACCTGTGGAGGTGATCCCGCACGTCTGGTCCGCCATCGGGGCGACGGCGCCGCCGGGCTATGAGAACTCGGGACACAACAACAACCTGTCCTTCATCGTCACGGGCGAGGGTGTGATCGTCGTCAACGGCGGCGCCTGCGTTCAGCTCGCCAAGGCGCTGCACGACGAGATCAAGCAGGTCACCGACGAGCCGGTGAAGCTGGTGATCAACGAGAACGGCCAGGGCCACGCCATGCTCGGCAATGCCTACTGGGCCGAACAGCAGGTGCCGATCCTGGCGCACGTCGAGGCGGCGGCGGAGTTCGAGGACCGCGGCGCGCAGATCCTCGCGCAGATGGAGAGTTACAATAAGGACAAGGCGGCGGGCACCGTCCTGCAGGGGCCGACGGAGACCTTCGAGGACGAGAAGATCATCGAGATGGGACGCTTCCGCATCGAAGTGAAGAATCTCGGCCCCGCCCACTCGCCGGGCGACATCGCCGTCTGGCTGCCCGAACAGCGCCTGGTGATTGCCGGCGACATGGCGTTTCACGAACGCCTGCTGCCGATCTTCGACGACACCGGCACGGCGGACTGGCTGGAGAGCTGGGAGAACTTCGAGGCGCTGGAGGCGACCTACGTCATCCCCGGTCACGGTCACCCGACCAACATGGACCAGGTGCGCCGCTACACGAAGGACTACCTGGTCTTCCTGCGCGGGCAGATCGGCAAGCTGCTGGACGAAGGCGGCGGCCTGGAAGACGCCTTCTATGTCGACCAGTCGCCCTACGCTCATCTCGACACCTACGACGAACTGGCCAAGCGCAACGCCGGGCGCGTCTTCGAACAGATGGAGTTCGAATAGCCGCCTGCGGTGACTCCCGTTCTCAGGCGGTCCGCAGGGTGTCGCGGCCTTGCCGGCGATACTCGCCGGGCGTCCGGCCGGTGATCCGGCGGAACTCGCGATTGAAGTTCGACTTGGTGCGGAAGCCGGCTTCCAGCATGACGTCGGCGGCCGGCCGGTCGCTCTGAAGCAGCAGGGCCGCGGCATCTTCCACGCGCCGCCGGTTCACGAACTGGGAGAGGTTCTCGCCGCGCAGCCGGTTGACCGCTTCCGACACCCGCCGTGACGGCACGCTGAGGCGCCGCGCCAGCCGGCTGAGGCTGAGGTCGGGATCGTGGTGCAGTTTGTGGCTTTCCAGCAGCGTCTCGAGGCGGGCGATCAGCGCGCGGTCGGCTTCTGCGTCGCTGTCCTGGGTTTGTGCCGTCGCGGCGGATGGTGACGCGGCGCGCAGCGGATAGAAGACGGCGGCAGCCAACAGCACCGGGATGATGGCCGCACTGCCGAGGGCGATGAGGCCGCCGGCATGGCGCCCCGCCGCCGCCACGAAGTCGACCGCGATCGCGCCGTCCAGCGCGGCCATGGCGGCCAGCAGGGCGATCGCCGCCAGCAGCCAGGCGCGGGTCTGCGCCACCTCGCCGAAGCCCGCGGCCTCGAAGTGGTCGGGACCGCGCCGGTAGAGCCGGACCATCAGCACCAGATAGACGAGGAAGCTGCCGGCGATCAGCAGATCGACGATGCCGAGCGCCAGGGGCGCCAGGGGCGGCAAGGCCTGCGGATCAATCACGGCCGGCGCCAGCCAGCAGGCGAGGATCGCCAGGCCCGCCGCCGCGGCGTGAACACGCGGCGCCTTTCCTTGCAAAACCTCCGGCGCCGCCATGGCCCGGAAGCCGAGATAGGTGAGCGGGCCGACGGCAAAGGGCAGGGCGCGCTGGAAGGGGGCGAGGGCCTCCACGCCGTAGCCGAAGCGCAGGCCGACCAGCAGGGCCTGCAGCGCGAAGACGCCGAACAGCAGGGCGAAGCAGCGGCGGCTGCCCGGGGTGCCCGCCCGGCTGCGGACGACGAGCAGCGCCAGCACCAGCGCCACGGCGGCCGTCAGGAAAGAGATCGGCAGGGAAGGAAGGGACGACAGCATCGGTGTCTCTCGGCTGGCCGCTGAGTGGTACTCGATCGCGATTCAGGTTTTGAATCCCCGGGGCGCCGGGCTGCAGCCGCCCGCAGGGGAGCATAGCTTCATGGCCTCTCTCGAACACGGAGTTTTGCCATGCGCATTCTTACCTTGATCCAGGTGGCCGCGGCGGCCTTTCTCTCGCTGGCCTGCCTTCCGGCGACGGCGTCGTCAGCCGCCTCCTATCAGGTCGGCCTTGCCGAACTGCAGCTTGCCGATCCGCAGGGCCTGCGCCCGCTTCACGTCCACGTCCTCTATCCGGCCGCGCCGGGCGGCGAGGCCATCCTGCTGCGCGACACCTGGGCGCAACAGGGTCTCGAAGCGGTGCCGGACGCGCGGCGGGCGGCGGGGCGGTTTCCCCTGGTGCTGATCTCCCATGGCCTCTACGGCCGCTGGACCAACTATGGCTGGCTGGCGGCGGCGCTGGTGGCCGAGGGCATGATCGTCGCCCTGCCGACCCATCCCGGGACGGCCTGGACCGACAAGGAGTCTCCGGAGACCGCCAAGCTGTGGCGGCGCCCGCAGGATCTCAGCCGGATCATCGACCACCTGACGGCCGCGCCGGGCTGGCGGGAGGCCGTGGACGCGGACCACATCGCCGCCATCGGCCATTCGCTGGGCGGCTTCACGGTGATGGCCGCCGCCGGGGCGCGTTTCGACACGGCGCGCTACCGCCGCTATTGCGCGGCCCACCCGCAACGCGGCGACTGCCGCTGGTACGCCGCCGCGGGTGTCGAGCGTGTCGCGGGCGCTGCCGCGAAGCTGGAAAGCATTGCCGCCGATCCACGCGTCACGGCGGTGGTGTCCTACGACCTCGGCTTCACCCAGGCCTTCGATCCGGCCAGCGTCGCGGCCATCGACATTCCGGTGCTGGTGATCGGCGCGGGCAACCATCAGGCGGAGCTGCCGGTGGCCGCGGAGTCCCGCCGCCTCGCCGAGATGCTGCCGCCCGCGACCAGCGACTACCACGAGATCGCGGACATCAGTCACTTCTCCATTTTTCCCCTCTGCAAGCCGGGCGCCGTCGAGCGCCTGGAAGCGATCGGGGAGGGCGATGAAGTGATCTGCCTGGACGGGCGCGCAGGCGGCCGCGGGCGCGTTGCCCTGCACGCAGAGCTGCTGAGGCTGGTGAAGGGTTTCCTGCGCGGCGCCGGTTTCGCGCTGGCGGGCAAGGGCGGCTGACGGCGCTCCGGCGCGTCGAGGCGGGCGAAGGCGCCGGCGTGCCGCGCGAAGCGAAAGAAACATTTTTGCGGCTGCCGCGACATCCGACAGAAACACGGCGGCTCTAGATTTCTCCTCATTGACCTGCCCCGTTCCGGAGGGCTAACCCCATCTCCCAGTCCTCCGGAACAACAGGGATCACCCAGTCCCTGGGTTGGTGGGGCGCCGGTGCCCATCCGGCGTCCCACCGATCATTTCGCTCCTCCCTCTTCCTGCCGTTAGACGAGGGCTTCCGTTGGACGAGGGCTTCCGTTGGACGAGGCCTTCCGTTAGGCGAGGCTTGCCGTTGCGCGCGGCCTTCCGTTCGGCGGGCCGCCGCTGCGGCCGCGCCCTGCCCATCCTTTCAAGCTGTGGCCCTGAATAAAGGGTCAGGTCTTGGAATTTGCATCGAGACTGCTATGATGCGCCCATGGCGCGGCCTCTTCGTCTCGAACTGCCCGGTGCGGTCTACCACCTCACCACCCTCGGCAATGCCGGCCAGCCGGTGTTCCGCGAGGCGGAGGATTCCGCACTTTTCCTGGAGATCGTCGGCCAGGCTTGCGAGCGCTTCGACTGGCGCTGCCTGGCCTATTGCCTGCTGCCGGACCGCTATCACCTGGTGGTGGAGACCCGGCGGGCGACGCTGGCGCGCGGCATGCGCCAGATCAACGGGCGCTATACCCAGGCCTTCAACCGCCGCCGGGGCCTCGGCGGCCACCTGTTCCAGGGCCGCTACCGGGCGGTCATGGTGGAAAAGCCCGGCTTCGTGGCCGCGGTCTGCAGCGAAACGCTGCGCCGGCCGCTGGAACTGGGCCTGACGGGCGACGCCGCTGCCTGGCGCTGGAGCTCTTGCCGCGCCACGCTGGGGCGCCTGCCGCCGGGACGCGCGGCGCCGGACTGGCTGGCGGTGAAAGACGTGCTGGCGCTCTTCGGGGACGGCCCTGCTGTGGACGGCCCTGAAGTGGATGGCCAGCCCACATCGGATTTGGCCACGGCGCGGCGGCGCTTCGAGGCGGCGCTGCGGGAGACGGAGGGGCCGTCGGTGTGGGAGAACCTGCGCCACCAGGTCTTCCTCGGGTCCGAGGCCTTTGTCGCCGAGATGCGCGAGCGGGCGCGGACGGAAGCGGGCCGGCGCGGCAGTCTGGCGGAAATTCCCAAGGCCCAGTGGCAGGCCCCGCCACCGCCCCTCGAGAGGTTCGCCGCCGAAGCCGCCAGCCGCGACGAGGCCATGGCCCGGGCCTACTTGAGCGGCGCTTACAGTCAGGGCAGCATCGCCGCGCATTTCGGGGTACACTACAGCACGGTCAGCCGGGCGGTCCGGCGCTTCGAAAAGAAGCTTGAAGAAGCGGACGCCCCCTGATTTCTATAGTTCCCAGTCGACCGCGTCGCTTTGGTCGTGGCGGCTGACGTCGTGAACGCCTAACCGGCCCAGAGGAGGGCTCGCCGTCGTGTTGTTGCGAAACCTGCTTGTCTCTGCGGCGCGGCGCATTGCCGCCAATCCCGAGGTCCAGGCAAAAGCGGCCGAGACCTACGAGACGGCGGT
This sequence comes from Kiloniellaceae bacterium, assembly GCA_048268885.1. GTDB lineage: Bacteria > Pseudomonadota > Alphaproteobacteria > Kiloniellales > Kiloniellaceae > Pelagibius. Next base: position 46,941 of record JBLWUP010000028.1, read on the forward strand.
GAAGCCGCGCCTCGCGGTGGCCCGCGACGAGTTCCGCGACCTGGCAGCCGAAGTCGATCCGGTGAAAGATCCGGTGGCCTTCGCCCGGCGTATCCGCGACCGGATCCGCGACGTCAACAAAGGCGACTGATCCGGGTCTTCTGTTTCATCCAAGCTTCACGAAACCGCGGTGTGACGCCGCGGGCAAGAGGTGGCAGCCTTTTGGGCTTTGCTAACCCTTGGTGCTATACTGAACCATTTGTTTCATGGCGTAGGGGGCTGACCATTTCAGCCGATTTCACAGAGGCCGAGCGGCAGCGTTTTCACAATCTGCTGCAACTGGCGGCCGAAAGCCCCTTCGAGGGCGAACGCTCGAATGCCTTGGCGGCGGCCGAACGGCTGGCCAAGCGCTTTGGGCTGACGCTCGACGAGGCGGCGGCCGGCGGCTCGGCGGAGGAACCGCCGCCCGATGAAGCGCGCGGCGACGCGCATATGGCCGACGACCTGGGCTTCCGGCCGGAAGGCCTGGACCGTTTCGCGCGCGCCGTCCACCTGATGGACAACTTCATCCTGCAGGACAAGGCGCGGCGGGAAGCGGCCATGCGTGCGGCACAGTCACGCGGTCTGGATGCGGACGAACTGCGCAAGGCCGTCACCTCCTCCGTGACCCAGGCGCGCAAGACCAAGAGCCGGCGCATGAATCCCTATCGCCACGCGGCCACCCTGCTGCGTGAGACGTCGCTCTCGTTCGGCGAGATCGCCAATATCACCGGCCTCGATATCTATTCGGTCGTCGGACTGAAGCTGAAGCTGCGCGCGACGAACTGAGCCGGCACAGGGCTGTCACAGCTCGCCGGCGTTTATCTAAAATTATTCCTAAAATTCACGTGATCCGATGCTGCCCGCCGCAGCGGAAAAGCCCTATTTTTCAGGCCTTTCCGCATCTTTTCTGAGTGTGATTTGCATCAATTTCCGCGCTTCTGTGACAACGCCGGGGCGACTGCGGGCGGGTAAGATTCGCGAAAGGCTAAAGCGCCCAGACTGTCTCCTGCGAGAGTAAGCGCCGGAAAGGCCGGCCGCGAAAGCGGCGGAAAAGAGAAACGCCGCGAAAGCGGCGGAAAACAAAAGCTCCGCGAAAGCGGCAGCAACAAGGCCCGCCCGGCAATGCGATGCGAATGCTTCAGGTGAGGACAAAGATATGGGCATGTCAAAGAAGAAGACGCGTTTTAAGCACAAGGGACGTTTCAAGAAGCGTGCCTTGGCCACGGTTGTCGCCATGGCGGCGATCGGCACCTCGGTCAGTGCGGCGCACTCCCTGGTGGTGCCGATGCTGATCGACGAGACCATCGAAGAACGCGCGGCTGCGGTGTTCACTTATCAGAACCAGGTCTCCGGCGATCTGGCCCAGACCATCGTCGATGCGGAGAGCCATGACCTGCCGCTGCTCGATGCGCTCTATAGCGTCGAGGAGCAGCTCAATGATGCCTGCGGTCCGCTGCAGGAGGCCGGCCGCCGCCACATCGAGGGCGAGGGCCTGAGCAGCCTGCTGCAGATTGCCGTCTATGGCGCGATCGACAGCTGCGAGGCGAAGAGCGAGGAGGTCGCCTACTACGTGCGGATGGCGCGCTCCTACTCCGCCAAGATGACCGGTGGCGCGCAGGCCGCAGTCTGGAACTAAGGCGGTCTGGAACTGAGCGCGCCCGCCGCGCGCGGCGCCAGTCGCGCGCGATAAGCGAGCGCACTGGTAAAGCGCCAGGCAAAGTCATACCCTCTGCGGTGCCGTGCGCCCGCCCGGTGGTTTCCGGGCGGGCGGCGGCCTTGCGCCGTCCCGGTTTCGGGCTATTTAGGACGGACCAGGCCCCGCCGACGGGAGTTCCGCCACGCGGGGGTGGGCTGGAATGCGGAGGTTATGGAGAAGAACGAAGTCATGCCGCTCGGCGTGGTGATCGAGCGGCGGCGCTCCGATCACCCCTGGAGCGACTACGTCTGGCAGCCGGTGGCGGTGATCCCCGGCGCGCCGGCGCTCGACTCCCAGGGCCCCTGGACCGAGCTGCGCCACGGCGAGGGCTGGGTGCAATACCATTGCGGCACTCTGCCGTTGGAGTTGTTTCGCGCGGACACGGAGGGCTACAAGGTCAACCTCTCCCAGCAGCCGCCAAGGATTTTCGTTCTGCTGCGCCGTGAAGACGATCCGGACTGCGCGCACGACTATCTGCCTTTCCTGGTGACGGCCAGCCCTTACGAGGCGCAGGATTACCTCGACAGCGGCGAGGAGATCGTCGAAGCCGTGCCGATGCCGGACGACATCGTTGCCTTCATCCAGGCTTTCGTCGATACCCACCACGTCGACGAGGTCTTCACCAAGCGCAAGCGCAAGAAGGCCGCGGCCGGCGACGAGCTGTTCAGCCGCCGTCCGCCCGTCTCGCTGCCGCCGAAGTCCCGCAGCCGGAATTAAGGATTAGCCGAGGACCGCATGGCATCAAGGGACCGCGACGACGAAAAGAGCTTCCTGTCCCGCTGGTCGCAGCGCAAGCGGGCGGCGGAGGCCGAAGCGCCGCAGGAGGGCGAGGCGCTGCGCGACGAGAGCGCCGCGCCGGCGGCGCGGCTGGCCGCCATCGATCCGGCCGCCGCCGATCCGGCGCAAGAGGATCTTGCCGAAGCTGAGGAGGCCAGGATCGACCCGGCGGAGTTGCCGGACATCGACAGCCTGGACGCCAGTTCCGACTTCACCCCTTTCCTGAAGGAAGGCGTCCCCGACGCCCTGCGCCGCCGCGCGCTGCGCAAGCTGTGGCGCCTCGATCCGGTCTTCGGGCATCTCGACGGCCTCAACGACTACGACCTCGACTACACCAACGCCGCCACCGTCGTCGAAGGCATGAAGACCATCTACCAGGTCGGCAAGGGCATGGTGCTGCCGGAGGACGAAGAAGCCGAGAAGGCGGCCCTGGAAGAAGAGGGGCGGGCGGAGGCTGCGCCAGAGGCGGAGGCCGAGGCCGAAGCCGCCGGTGAGGACGGCGAGACGGCGGCGGAGGAGGAGACCGCCCGTCTTGAGGCGGCTTCCGACGACGCCCTGCCGCCGGCGTCTCCGGCGCCCCGGGTGAAGGCGCGGAATCCGGGGGATCCCCTGGTGTCGGCCGCGTCGACTCGGCGCAGCGGCGTCTCCCGGGCGCCGCAGCGGTCGGCCCTGCAGCGCCGCTGGGGTGATCCCGAGCGGTAGCTACTCCTACTGGTTGTATTGCCCGCGCCGCGAGCCGTTGGAATCCGCCAAGAGGCCTGAAAAAATAACCACTTTTCGTGTCTCGCGAGTTGTGCGCTGCAACATGCGATTTAGTTGACAGTCGCGGCGCAAAGGGGGTCTAATTCGAAAGGTTCTAAGAAAAAACCCTGGGAAAATCAGGGATATAGAGCCTACAGGGCCGGTTTCGCGAAGCTTTGGAAGTACTGATCGGTACTCAGTTTCGCGACAAGAAGACGGGCCCCTGGCTGAAGGTTGGGAGAGTGTCGCGCTTGGGTAGTATGGCGGCGCAAGTTCAGATATCCGAGGAAGACCAGTTGCGTGCCGGGTGGTACGCATTGCTGGCGCAACTGCTGTCGCGAGAGCCGAGCGAGCAGCTGCTGCAGATGCTGCGTGGCCTGGAAGGCGACGAGTCCGAACTGGGCGAGGGCATCAAGGCGCTGGCCGCGGCGGCACGCGGGACCAGCATCGAGACGGCGAAGCAGGAATACTTCGACCTCTTCGTGGGCATGGGCCAGGGCGAGCTGCTGCCCTATGCGTCCTACTATCTCACCGGTTTTCTGCACGAGAAGCCGCTGGCGCGCCTGCGCGGCGACATGGCCAGGCTGCAGATCGCACGGGCCGACGACGTGGTCGAGCCCGAAGACCACATCGCCTCGCTCTGCGAGATGATGGCCGGCCTGATCACCGGCAGCTTTGGCGAGCCCGCGGATCTGGCGGCGCAGCGTGAATTTTTCGACACCCATATCGGCTGCTGGGCGCCGCGGTTCTTCGAGGACCTGCAGGCGGCCCAGTCGGCTGTGCTCTACATGCCTGTGGGCACCATCGGACGCCTCTTCCTGGCGATCGAGACCCAGGCCTTTGACATGGCGGCCTAGCGTCATCGGCTTCTCGCCCGGCTTGCCGGACGCGGGGACGGAATTCGGGGTTCGCGGCGGTCTTCTAGGTCCAATCGCCGCAGTTAGTGAAGTTACCAAGGTCACCACGACAAAGGAGGGTGGACCGTTGAGCAAAAAAGAAGAGATCAATGCGGGTCGCCGCGACTTCTTCAAGAAGGCCGGCTTAGGCGCCGGTGCGGCCGCGATTACCGTGACAGCCTCGCAAGCGGGTGCTGTCGAAGCGGTTTCGCCGCCGTCGAAGGGGTCCGGCTACTCGGAAACCGACCACGTGCGGAAATACTACGAGCTGGCCCGTTTCTAGGCCGGCCCGGCATTAGTGCTTTGTGGGCCATGAGGAGTTTTCCGAAACGGGCCCTTCCGTACCAACTCACTCTTTAGGGAGAGGTCAATGCTTACCAAAAGGACGAATGGGGTTGCGAATGGCCCCCGTTTGTCAAAGGCGGTAGCCGGCATTGCTGGTAGCGCCATTGACCGCCGTACCTTCCTGAAACGATCCGGATTGACCGCTGGCGGTATCGCCGCGGCATCGGTTCCGCTCGGGATGGTGAAGAAGGCCGAAGCGGCCTCAGCGGCGACAGGCGACGTACAAATTATCAAATCCGTGTGCACGCACTGCTCTGTGGGCTGCACAGTCATGGCGGAGGTTCAGGACGGTGTCTGGGTCGGGCAGGAGCCCGGCTGGGACAGCCCCTTCAACCTCGGCGCGCACTGCGCCAAGGGCGCCTCGGTGCGTGAACACGCTCACGGCGAACGCCGCCTGAAGCATCCGACCAAGATGGTCAACGGCAAGTGGACCAAGGTCACCTGGGAACAGGCGATCGAGGAAATCGGCGACAAGATGCTGGAGATCTATCAGAGCTCCGGTCCCGATTCGGTCTACTGGCTGGGCTCCGCGAAGCACAACAACGAGCAGGCCTATCTCTTCCGCAAGTTCTACGCTTTCTGGGGGTCGAACAACGGCGACCACCAGGCGCGTATCTGTCACTCGACCACGGTCGCGGGTGTTGCGAACACCTGGGGCTACGGCGCGATGACGAACAGCTACAACGACATCCACAACTCGCGCGCCATCTTCCAGATCGGCGGCAACCCGGCTGAAGCTCACCCGGTGGCCATGCAGCACATGCTGAAGGCCAAGGAGCAGAACAACGCGCCCTTCATCGTCTGCGACCCGCGCTTCACGCGCACGGCCGCCCACGCCGATGAATACGTGCGGTTCCGCCCCGGCACCGACGTGGCGCTGATCTGGGGCATTCTCTGGCACGTCTTCGACAATGGCTGGGAGGACAAGGAGTTCATCCGCCAGCGTGTCTGGGGCATGGACCAGATCAAGGCCGAAGTCGCCAAGTGGACGCCCGACGAAACCGAGCGTGTCACCGGCGTGCCGGGCTCTCAGCTGAAGCGCGTGGCGCGGACGCTGGCCAACAACCGTCCCTTCACCATCATCTGGTGCATGGGCGGCACCCAGCACACGAACGGCAACAACAACACCCGGGCCTACTGCATCCTCGGTCTCGCCCTCGGCGTGATCGGCACGCAGGGCGGCGGCACCAACATCTACCGCGGCCACGACAACGTGCAGGGCGCCACCGACCTGGGCGTGCTCTGTCATACCCTGCCGGGTTACTACGGCCTCTCGGCCGGTGCGTGGAAGCACTGGTCGCGTGTCTGGGACGTCGACTACGAGTGGCTGCAGAGCCGCTTCGCCAGCAAGGACTTCATGGAGAAGGCCGGCGTGCCGGTGTCGCGCTGGTTCGACCTTGCCCTTGAGGCGAAGGAGAACATCGACCAGCCGGACAATCTCCGGGCCATGGTCTTCTGGGGCCACGCGGCGAACTCGCAGACCCGTCTGCCCGACATGAAGAAGGCGATGGAGAAGCTGGACCTCCTGGTCATCGTCGACCCCTATCCGACGATGGCGGCGGTGATGAACGACCGCAAGGAGGGAACCTACCTGCTGCCGGCGGCGACGCAGTTCGAGACCTACGGGTCCGTGACCGCGTCCAACCGTTCGATCCAGTGGCGCGACAAGGTCTTCGATCCGCTCTTTGACTCGAAGACGGATCACGAGATCATGTATCTCTTCGCCAAGAAGCTCGGTTTCGCGGACGAGATGTTCAAGAACATCAAGGTCGAGAACAACGTTCCGCTGATCGAGGACGTGCTGCTGGAGATCAACCGCGGCATGTGGACCATCGGCTACACCGGCCAGTCGCCGGAACGCCTCAGGACCCACATGGCCAACCAGCAGACCTTCGACAAGACCACGCTGCAGGCACGCGGCGGTCCTGCCGACGGCGACTACTACGGCCTGCCGTGGCCCTGCTGGGGCACGGCGGAGATGGGTCACCCGGGCACCCCGGTGCTCTACGATCCGTCGAAGCCGGTGGCCGAAGGCGGTCTCTGCTTCCGTGCCCGTTTCGGCGTGGAGCGCGAGGGCGACAACCTGCTGGCCGAAGGCTCCTATCCGGTCGGCTCGGAAATCCAGGACGGTTATCCCGAGTTCACCATGGCCATGCTGAAGAAGCTGGGCTGGGACAAGGACCTGACCGACGAGGAGCGTTCGACCATCGACGCCATTGCCGGCGACAAGACCAACTGGAAGATCGACCTCTCGGGCGGTATCCAGCGCGTCGCCATCAAGCATGGCTGTGCCCCCTTCGGCAACGCCAAGGCGCGGACGGTGGTGTGGAACTTCCCGGATCCGGTGCCGCTGCACCGCGAGCCGCTCTACACCTCGCGGCGTGACCTCGTGGCCGACTACCCGACCTACGACGACCGCAAGATGTATCGCTTGCCGATCCTCTACAAGTCGATCCAGGACAAGGACTTCTCGGGCGACTTCCCGATGATCCTCACCTCCGGCCGTCTGGTCGAGTACGAGGGTGGCGGTGACGAGACCCGGTCCAACCCCTGGCTGGCCGAGCTCCAGCAGGACATGTTCGTGGAGATCAACCCGGTGGACGCCAACAACAACGGCGTGCGCGACGGGGCGATGGTCTGGGTGCATGGCCCTGAAGGCGCCAAGGTCAAGGTCAAGGCGCTGGTGACCGAACGCGTGGGACGTGGCGTGGCTTTCATGCCCTTCCACTTCGGCGGCCACTGGCAGGGCGAGGATCAACGCTACAAGTATCCGGCGGGATCCGATCCTTACGTACTCGGTGAAGCCAGCAATACCGCGCAGACATATGGCTATGACTCGGTGACCAATATGCAGGAAACCAAAGCCACGCTCTGCCGTATCGAGCCGGCTTAAGGGAGGAACTGAATCATGGCACGTATGAAATTCCTCTGTGACGCCGAGCGTTGCATCGAGTGCAATGCCTGCGTCACGGCGTGCAAGAACGAGCATGAAGTGCCCTGGGGCGTGAACCGGCGCCGGGTGGTGACCATCAATGATGGCAAGCCCGGTGAGCGGTCCATCTCCGTGGCCTGCATGCACTGTTCCGACGCGCCCTGCATGGCCGTCTGCCCGGTGGATTGCTTCTACCAGACCGACGACGGTGTGGTGCTTCACTCCAAGGATCTCTGCATCGGTTGCGGTTACTGCTTCTACGCCTGTCCTTTCGGCGCGCCGCAGTATCCGCAGGCCGGCAACTTCGGCAGCCGCGGCAAGATGGACAAGTGCACCTTCTGCTCCGGCGGCCCGGAGGAGGACAACTCCGCCGCCGAGTTCCAGAAGTACGGGCGCAACCGTCTGGCAGAGGGCAAGTTGCCGCTCTGTGCGGAAATGTGCTCCACGAAGGCCCTGCTCGCCGGTGACGGCGATATGGTGTCCGACATCTATCGCGAGCGAGTCGTCGCCCGCGGTTTCGGGTCGGGAGCCTGGGGCTGGGGAACCGCCTACGATCAGAAGTCCGGCTCTTAAGCCGGCCCTGGTCGGGGCAATGGGGATCGCATCCCGGGATGGGGGCGGCGCCTAGCGCCGCCCCTCTTTCCCATGGGCGACAGAGTCCCGTAAGAAAATATTAACCATAAGCCGTTTGTTCTTGTTGCCTCGATTGGAGGTAGAAAACCTGATGGTACTGCACAAGCTGATTCCCATCGTTGCCGGCGCCGGCCTCGTCATGGCCCTGGCGGCCTGTGACGAGTCGGAGCAGGGACGTGTCCTGCGCTACGAAAAGGGCACCTACCTGGGCAAGCCCGACAGCCAACTGACCGAACAGCAGCGCGAAGAACTGCGTTCCCGCGCGGCGCTGCAAGGCGGCTGAACTGGCGGGGATGCCTAATTTTCCCTGCCCAAAAGACGATGAAGAGACGTAGCTCGCTGAGAGGAATGACCATGACCGCCTCCGTCTTGCGCCTGCGGCGCGATGCCTTTCCCCTTTTCTTCGGTCTGGTGCTGCTGCTGGCCGCGCTGGCCGCCGTGACGGCGCCGACGTCGCCGGCCTGGGGCCAGTCCGCCGATCAGACCACCGCCGAGAGCCCGACGGGCGGGAACGTTCCGGGCAACGTGCTGGGCAATGCGGCCGACAGCGACTTCTGGCGGGCGATCCGCCAGGGCGAGGCCGGGCAGGTCTCGATCCCCGACGCCCAGGCCGGCCGCCTCATCCAGTCGGAAGGCGACAACTGGCGCGCAGTGCGCAACGGGCCTTTGACCGTCTACGGCGCCTGGGCGATGCTCGGCGTCGTCGCCATCATCGCCCTGTTCTTCGCCATCCGCGGCCGCATCCGCATCGATGCCGGCCCCAGCGGCACCACCATCGAACGCTTCAACATGCTGGAGCGCACGGCGCATTGGATCACCGCCACTTCCTTCGTGATCCTGGCGCTGACCGGGCTCAATATTCTCTACGGACGCCATGTGCTGCTGCCGATCCTTGGGCCTGAGATCTTTTCGGCCATCACCATCGCTGGCAAGTACGCGCACAACTTCCTCTCCTTCGCCTTCATGGTTGGCGTGGTGCTGATCTTCTTCCTTTGGGTCGGCCGCAACATCCCTGGAAAGCGCGACCTGCATTGGCTGGCGGTGGGCGGCGGCCTGTTCAAGAAGGGCGTGCATCCGCCGGCGGGCAAGTTCAACGCCGGTCAGAAGCTGATCTTCTGGTCCGTCGTCCTGGGCGGCGTTTCGATCAGCATCTCCGGGCTGGCGCTGCTGTTCCCCTTCCAGTTCGCACTCTTCGGCGGGACCTTCGAAGTGCTGAACATCTTCGGTCTCGGCTTGCCGACCGACCTGACGATGATGCAGGAGATGCAGCTCTCGCAGCTGTGGCACGGCATCGTGGCGCTGATCCTCACCGCCATCGTCATCGGCCACATCTACATCGGCTCGCTGGGCATGGAAGGCGCTTTCGAGGCCATGGGCACGGGGCAGGTCGACCTGAACTGGGCCAAGGAGCACCACTCCCTCTGGGTCAACGAGGTGCGCAGCAGCTCCAGCGCCCAACAGCCCGCGGAATAGGAGGCTTCCCATGGCCGTAGGCTGCCGCAGTCTTCTCTTCGCTGTCGGCGTTGCGGGGGCAGTCCTGGCAGCGCCGGCCGTTGTTCCCGCGCAGGCCGCCATCAGCGGGGAAGCCGCGGGCAAGCAGCTCGCCGAGCGCTTCGGCGTGCGGGTGTTGCAGGTGCGTGCCGGCGAGCGCGCTGGCCGCAAGGTCTGGCTCGTCACGGTCATGCAGCCCGGCGGCAACCGCAACAACGCCTTCCAGGTGAACCTTCTGGCCGTCGATCAGGAAACGGGCGAGCTGGTGTCCTCCTTCCAGCACGGGGCCGACGGCTACAGCCTGCCGCCGCTGCCGCCGGGGGGCGAGCGGCCATGACGGCCGGGCCGGCGGCCGGGTGGCGGAAAGCGCCTCTTCCGGCATGAGGAGGGGGGCGTCAGGACTGTTCGCGGCTGGTTTGTCGCTGCTGCTGGTGTTGCCATTTGGGGCCGCCGCCCAGCAGTCCACTCAGCAGCCTACGTCGACAGCGCCGGTCCTCGGGAACAAGCCGGGCCTGCTCGTCACGCGTGTCTTCAAGAAGCCTCCCGAGAAGCTGACGGTCTCGGTGACCCCCTATGACGACAGCGACCTGAACCTGCGGCTCAAGCAGGACTTCGAGGCGCAGCTGGCCGCGCAGGATCGGGCCCGGGTGGAAACGGCGTCCGGGGCGGCCTATCTGTTATTGTTCGAGACGGAGGTCGTGCCGGCCGATGCGGTGCCGCGCGGCCCCAGCCTCGGCGCCGCCAACGTCACGGAAAGCGGGGTCGACGTGAACGTCAACGTCTGGTCGTCCAGCAAGGACAGTGTCCTCGGCGGCCGCCAGCAGGACGGCGACGTCGGCAGCAACGTGTTTCACATCAACGCCGTCCTGCGCGATCGCGGCAGCGGCGATGTGACCTGGCAGGGGGATGCCTACTATGAGCTGTCCGGGCCGGCAAGCGAGCGCGTCGCACGCGGCATGGTCGCTCCGCTGGTGCAGAAACTAGGTCAGTCCGTTGCCCATGAAGCCTTCACGATCGAATAGCCCGGCACCGCGGATCTGCGGATGGCGCCGGTCGCTTGGCCGCTTGCTGCCGGCAGCGGCGCTGTGCATCGCCGTCGCGGCGGCGCCGGCGGTCCGCGCCGAGCTGCGCGGCCACGGCGGCTTCGTGAAGGGCGTCGCGGTGTCGCCTGACGGCACCCGGGCGGTTTCCGCCAGCTTCGACTACAGCATCATCCTGTGGGACCTGAAGAGCCAGGAGGCGCTCGAGGTCCTCGACGACCATGACGGCGCGGTCAACGCCGTGGTGCTGCTGGACGATGGCCGCAAGGCGCTCTCCGCCAGCGACGACGGCACACTGCGCCTCTGGGACCTGAGGCAAGGCGAGCTGCTGCAGGTGTTCACCGGCCACGGCGGCAAGGTGGCCGGCGTCGCCGTATCGCCGGACGGACGGCTGGCGGCTTCCGCGGGGTGGGACCGCAGCGTGCGCCTTTGGGATCTGGAAGCGGGCAGCCAGCTCTTCGTGCTCGACGACTACCGCAGCAATGTGAACGCGGTGGCCTTCGCCCCGGACGGCCGGCACCTGCTGACGGGCAGTTACGATTCCTCGATCCGCTACTACGCCCTGCCGGAGGACGGCGCCGCGCCGCGCCTGCTGCGGGTTATGGAAGGGCACGATTTCGGGGTCAACGCCCTGGCCTTCCTGCCGGACGGCCGGCGCGCCCTCTCGGCCTCGGTGGACGAGACCGTGCGGCTGTGGGACCTGGCTTCCGGCGAGGAACGGGCCGAGTTGCGCGGGCATGAAGGACCGGTTTTCGCCGTCGCGGTCTCGCCCGACGGCAGCCTGGCGGCCTCGGCCGGGGTCGACGGGACGGTGAACCTCTGGAACATCGAGGAGCGGCGCATCATCGCCTCGCTCTACGGCCACCGGCAGCCGGTCTGGGCCCTGGCCTTCACACCCGACGGCAAGCGCCTGCTGTCCGCCGGGGCCGACGAGGTGACGCGCCTTTGGGACCTGGAAACCCGCAGCGAGGTGGGCGTTTCGGCGGATGTGGCCGCCGCGCCGGTGCCGTCGCAGCCGGGCGAAGCCGATTCACGCGGCGCCAAGCTGTTCCGCAAGTGCGTCGCCTGCCACACGGTCACCGCCGACGGCGGCAACCGGGCGGGCCCCACTCTGTATGGCGTCTTTGGCCGCCGCGCGGGGACCATCGAGGGCTACAACTACTCGGATGCGCTCAGCCACAGTGACCTGGTCTGGACGGAAGAGACGATCGACCGGCTGTTCGCGGAGGGGCCGGATGAATTCACGCCGGGCAGCAAGATGCCGCTGCAGCGCATGCCCTCGGCTGCGGACCGCGAGGAACTCATCACTTATCTGAAGAGTATTACCGCCGTCGGGGGGACGGCGAACTGACGGCGGCCGCCTTGGGGGATGCCGCCGTGACTTGGACCAAGTCGATATCTTTGTAAGGAAGCGAGCTATGAAATCGATCGTTGCCGGAGCCGTCGCCGCTGTTCTCATCGCCGTCCTGAGCGCGGTGGTGCTGTCGGGCCTGGGCATGACCGCCGCCGACGTTTACTCCACCTCCAACGTGCGTCTCTAACGCCGGCGCCGGCGCCCGGGGTTATTCCCGGGCACCCGCTGCGCGCAGCAGGGCCACGATCTCGCTGTCGCCGATCATGTCGGCCGCGGCGAGGGCGGTCCAACCGTCGTTGGCCTTCAAGGTGGCATCCGCCCCGGCTTGCAGCAGCAACTTCACTTCCTCCAGGCGTGCCCGATTCGCGGCGAGCATCAGCGCGGTGTTGCCGCTGCCGGCCTCGCGCGCGTTCGGATCGGCGCCGCTGTTGAGCAGCACGTAAAGCGCCCCCGGCTGGCCGGCTGCGGCGGCGAGCACCACCGGCGGGCGGCCGTTGCGGCCGGGCAGGTTGGGGTCTGCCCCGGCCTCCAGCAGGGCGATCACGGTGTCGATCTGGGCCGCTTCGATGGCCTGGCCCAGGGCGGTCTCGCCCTCCGCCGCCTGCTGGTCGACCGGAATCCCCGCGGCCAGCAGAAGCCGCAGCAGGCCGGTATGGCCGTGGGCCGCGGCCAGATGCAGCGCCGACCAGCCGTCGCGCCGCTGCGCCTTCACGTCGGCCCCGGCGGTCAGCAGCAGCTGGAAGCTGCCCTCCGCGCCGGCCCGTGTGGCGGCGATCAGCGCGGTGGTGCCGTCATCGGCGGCCAAGCTGGGATCGGCGCCCGCCGCCAGCAGTTCGGCGACGACGGCCGTGCCCAGCGGGTCGAAGGCGGCATTGATCAGCGGCGTGTTGCCGTCGCTCTCGTCCTGGGCATCGACCTCGGCGCCGCCGGCGAGCAGGGCGGCGACGACGCTGCGCTTCAGGCGGCGCGCGGCGAGGTGCAGCGGCGTGTTGCCGTGGTCCTTCTCGCGCGCGTTGGCCGGCGCCCCGGCGGCCAGCAGCAGCTTGGCGACGTGGTCATGGCCTTCGTAGGCGGCGTAGTGCAGGGCGGTCCAGTCGTCGTCCGGCGTGGCCGCCGCGGGATCGGCGCCGCGCGCCAGCAGCAGCTCCGTCACCGCAGGGCTGCCGTCCATCGCGGTGACGTGCAGCGGCGTGTTGCCGAGCTGGTCGCGGACCTCCAGGTCGCCGCCGCGTTCCAGGGCGAAGGCGGCGAGCTCGGCGTCGTCGCTGCGGGCGGCCTGGTGCAGGGCCTGGTCCGGGATCGTCTGCGCCGCCGCGCCGGCCGCCAGCCATAGCGCGGCCGCCAGCATCAGCGTGAGGGCGCAGGCGAAAGGCCGGGCCGGGGCGGCTTTAGGACGCACCATCGGCGACGACCTCCAGCTCTACCTGCGAGGCGATGATCAGCAGTTTCCCGGCATGCTCGAAATTGACGGTGACCCTGTCGCCCACCACGGATTGGATCTGGCCCATCCCCCAGTCGGGCTGTCCCGGGTGGCGCACCCGCATGCCGGGCGCCAGGTGCTGGCTGCTGCTCACGTCCGTCTTTCTCCGGGCCGCCGCGATGCGGCCTTTTTTGGTGCCTTCTACATCTTTAGTGTGGCTCGGCGCTTAGTGTATAAGGAAAAGCAAGTAGCGGAAACGACTTGTCCTTGAGATTACCTATGGAGTTGCCGGCTGATGGATTTGAAGATTGACGTGCGTGTTGCGGAGCTTCTGGCCTCGCGTCTGTGCCATGATCTGGTCGGCCCGATCGGCGCCGTCGGCAACGGCTTGGAGTTGCTGGCCGACGACGAATTCGGCATGGCCGAGGACGCCATGCAGTTGACCACCAACTCGGCACGCCAAGCCTCCAACATCCTGCAGTTCTTCCGGCTGGCCTACGGCATGGCGGGGGCCCGTGTCGGCCCGGACTACACGCCGCTGCGCGATCTCGCCGCCGCCTTGCTGGAGACGTCCCGTACGAAGCTGGACTGGCCGATGCTGCAGGCGCCGGAAGGGGCGCCCGACGGCATCGCCAAGATGATCCTGAACATGATCGCCCTGGGCCATGAAGCGCTGCCCCGCGGCGGCGATCTGAAGGTGGCCATTTCCCCCGGGGGGCAGGGCATCGACTGCATCGTCACCGCCAGCGGCCAGGACGCCCACCTGAGGCCGGAAGTGCTGGCGGGCCTGCAGGACGACATCGACCTCGAGGAGCTCAGCGCGCGCGGTGTGCACGGCTATTTCACGCGGCTGATGGCCAAGCGTCTGGGCAGCGACCTGGTGATCGAGACGCCGGGCGCCGACAGCGTTCAGTTCTGCGTCACCCTGTCGACCTGACGCCCGTCTGCCTGGTGTTGCGCCCGCGACGGGTGAAGAGGGCAGGGCAAGGCCACAAAAGAAAAGCGCCGGCAGTCCCCTGAGGGTCTGCCGGCGCTTTGTCGTCTGGCCGAAGCCGGAGCGGCTTAGCTCGCGCGGATGTTGGCGAGGAAGCCGTCGACCTGGCTGCTGAGGCTCTTCGACTGCTCGGCCAGTTCGTTGGCCGCCGTCAGCATGGTCTTCGAAGATTCGCCGGACTCGGCAGCTGCCGCGGTGACGTCGCCGATGTTGGCCGAGACTTCGCTGGTGCTGGCCGAAGCCTCCTGCACGTTGCGCGAGATCTCCTGGGTCGCGGAGCTCTGCTCCTCGACCGCCGCGGCGATACCGTTGGCGATGCCGTGCACTTCTTCGATGGTCGAAGTGATCTTCCCGATGGCATCCACCGCGCCGCCGGTGGCGTTCTGGATCTCGTTGATCTGCTGGCCGATCTGCTCGGTCGCCTTGGCCGTCTGGGTGGCCAGCTGCTTGACCTCGGAAGCCACGACCGCGAAGCCCTTGCCGGCTTCACCGGCGCGGGCCGCCTCGATGGTGGCGTTGAGGGCCAGCAGGTTGGTCTGTTCGGCGATGTCCTGGATCATGGTGACGACGTCGCCGATCTTCTGGGCGGCGTCGGCCAGGGCGCTGACTTCCTGATTGGTGGTGCGGGCCTGATCGGCGGCGTCGCTGGCGATCTTGGTCGACTGCGCCACCTGGCGGCCGATTTCCTGGATCGACGCCGTCAGCTCCTCGGCCGCGCTGGCGACCGTCTGCACGTTGTTGGCGGCCTGGTCGGTGGCGGCGGCCACGGCAGAGGTCTTCTTGCTGGTCTGCTCGGCGGTCTGCGACATCGACTGGGCCGTCGCCTGCACCTGACCGGAGGCGCTGGTGACGTTGTCGACCACGCCGCGCACGCTGGACTCGAACTCGTCGGCCAGCTTGTGCATGGCCTGGCGCTTCTCTTCCTCGGCCTTGGCCTTCTCGGCCTCGCGGGCCGCGGTCGAGCGTTCCAGCTCGATGGCGTTGGTCTTGAAGGTCTGCACCGTGCGCGCCATGTCGCCGATATCGTCCCGGCGGTCCATGGCCGGCACGTCGACCGTGGTGTCGCCGTCGGCCAGCTTGCCCATGGTGGTGGTCATCATGGCCAGCGGCTTGCCGATCAGGCGGCTGGTGACGAAGCCCAGCAGGCCGATCAGGATGACCAGCGCGACAACGGAAATGATGCCCTGCTGGATGGCCGCCGACTGGATCTGGCCGTTCAACTCCTCGATCGACCAGGCGATGATCACCGTGCCGATGAAGGACCCATCCTTGGGATTGAGGGCAGGGCTGGACACCAGCACGTGGTTCCCCAGCTCTTCGAAATGACGTTCTTCCGAGCCCTTGGCCGTGGCGATGAAGCCCGTCAGGTCGGCCTGGGTCAGGCTCGGATGATTGAAGCGGATCAGCTCTTCGCCGTCCTTGCTGAGCGCGACCACGTTGGCGATCACGGAGTCATCCGCGTTCGCAAAATCGATGTAGGCCGTCTCGATGACTTCGGGCTTGTTCCAGCGGATGCCGCCGGCCGCGTTGTTGGCGATCAGCCGGGTCATCGTCGCAAAGCCCGCCTCGCCGGTGACGAGGGCCAGCTTGCTGGTCTGGCTGATGCTGATCGCCACCAGGGCGACCAGGATCAGCGTGGCCGTGGTGGCCGCGGTCAGGATGACCTTGCGGGCCACGGAAAGGCGAGAGAACCCGCCCAGGCTCATTCCGGAAAGACCGGTTTTCGCAGTCTTTCCCGATTGTGGTTTCTGAGTTTCACTCATTGAATCCACCCCTCTTAGAACAATTGCCTGGACGGATCTTCTCGATATTCGCCAGGGATTGATTACACCTAGCGTTACTTACAGCGCGTCGACGTTGATGCCGACGGTGATCGCACCGATCACCTCACCGGTGGCCGGATCGACGATCGACATGGAAACCTGCGACTGGAAGGTCTGAGTCGACTCGTCCATCTCGACCTCGTCGACGAAGATGGCGTCCGGACCGGCGCTGTAGGTCTTCTGCCACTTGGCCTCGTCACCCTGCCAGTAGTCGGAGGTGACGTCGCTCTGGCCCACGTTCAGGCCGCGGTTGTCCATGACGAACACCTCGGTCACCAGGCCCTGGGCGCTGTCCTTCTGATCGCGCAGGAAATTGGACAGGGCGTTGCCCAGGACGGCATCGATCATCGGCTTGCTGCCGGCGTCGGTCTGGGCACGCCAGTCCTTGTCCATGTTGTCGATGTCGGCCTGGCTGAGGCCGGCATGCTTGGCGTTCTGGGCCTTCACGGCGCTGATCACGGTGTCATTGGCCACCCACTGCTTCACCGTCGACTTGGCGAAGTCGGTAGCCGGAGCGACGTGGGCGTCACTGGCCCAAGCAGCCGTAGCGAGCAGCGTACCCGCGAGGCCGGACACGATTCCCTTCATAAAAGACATCATCTTGGCTCCAATAGAGTTCCTCATAGAGACGCTCGCTGCTGCGCACGCCTTTCCAAAGTAAGATGAGTCATTAGCGCACCGGGTTTAATTTAAGGTTACTTGCGCAATTAACAGGTATGAAAAGCGGGCCGGCGTTCAGCCTTTAATTGAACAAGACCAAACTCAAGCAGCTTAAGATCGCCAGATTTCCTGCCTGCCTGATCGGGCCGCGATTGGGGACTTGCGCCCCGGCTTGACAGGTGCGAATGATTTTCATTAACTATCGCGTCAAGGCCAATGCCGGAAACGGCTATGCGCCAACACAATCTTTCCCGACGGCCCGGAAGCCCGGAAAGTCTAGGGAAATCAAGGAGGTAATGATGATCCTACGCCCGCGCGCCGTCCTTGTGGCTGCGGTGAGTGCTGTTGTCCTGGCTGGCTTGTCGCCGGCCCAGGCGCAGGAAGTTCTCAATCTCTATTCCTCGCGCCACTACCAGACCGATGAAGCGCTCTACGCAGGGTTCACCGAAAGCACCGGGATCGAGATTAATCGCATCGAGGGTGAGGGCGACGCCCTGATCGAGCGTATCAAGAGCGAAGGCCAGAACAGCCCCGCCGATGTGTTCCTCACGGTCGATGTGGGGCGCATCTGGCGCGCCGAGGAGGCGGGACTTTTCCAACCGGTGGAGTCCGAAGCCTTGAACAAGGCGGTCCCGGAGAACCTGCGCCACCCCGATGGCCTGTGGTATGGCTTCTCGGCACGGGCGCGCCTGATCTACTATGACAAGTCCTCGATCCAGCCGGGCGAGATCAAGAGCTACGAGGACCTGGCCGATCCGAAGTGGAAGGGCAAGGTCTGCATCCGCAGCAGCTCCAACGTCTACAACCAGTCGCTGCTCAGTTCCCTCATCGCCGCGCACGGCGAAGAGGCGGCTCAGAAGTGGGCGCAGGACGTGGTCGACAACTTCGCCCGCAAGCCGGTCGGCGGCGACACCGACCAGCTGCGCGGCATCGGTGCCGGCGAATGCGATATCGCCGTCGCCAACTCCTATTACTTCGTGCGTCTGATGGTCGAGCCGAGCGACAAGGACAAGGGCCTGGCCGACAAGATCGGCTGGGTCTTCCCCAACCAGGAAGGCCCTAACAAAGCCGGCAGGGGCACGCATGTGAACATCTCCGCCGCCGGCGTGCTGAAGCACGCGCCGCACAAGGAGGCCGCGGTGAAGTTCCTCGAATATCTCGCCAGCCCCGAGGCGCAGCGCTACTTCGCCGACGGCAACAACGAGTATCCGGTGGTGCCGGGGGTCGAGCCCAACGAGGCGCTGAAGGCCCTGGGCGACTTCAAGGTCGATCCGGTGAACGTCTCGGTCTACGGCCAGAACCAGGCCAAGGCGCAGATGATCTTCGACAGCGTCGGCTGGAACTGAGCCGCCAAGCCGCTCGCCGCGCCCGGACAGAAGCCGCCCGCGGCGTCGCGACAGAAGCCGCCTGCGGCACCCGGGACAGGAAGTTCGGGCCGCAGGACGACGAAGGGCCTCCCTCGCGGGGAGGCCCTTTTTCTTTTTGAGGCCGGGGGTAAGTGCGCTATGAGCAGGCGCGTTTAGCGCCGTGCAGCCCGCCGCGGCGCCTTCTGGCCGGGACGGCCTCGGGCGATGGCGCGGCTCAACAGGATGACCGGCGGAATGCCGACGGCAACGATGGTCAGGGCCGGGGTCGCGGCCTCGGTGAGGCGCTCGTCGGCGGCGAAGTTGTGCGCCTGGACCGCCAGGGTGTCGAAGTTGAAGGGCCGCATCACCAGGGTCGCCGGCAATTCCTTCATCACGTCGACGAAGACCACCAGCCCCGCCGTCAGCAGCGAGGGCCACATCATGGGCGCATGCACGCGCGCCAGGGTGCCCAACGGGCGTGAGCCCAGGGCGCGGGCGGCGTCGTCCATGGACGGCCGGATCTTGCCGAGCCCCGTTTCCACGGTGTTCAGCGAGACCGCCAGGAAGCGGACCAGATAGGCGAAGACCAGGGCGGCGATGCTGCCGGTCAGCAGCAGGCCGCTGGAGATGCCGAAGGTCTCGCGCAGCCAGGCGTCCAGGGTGTTGTCGAAGGCCGCAAAGGGCACCAGCACGCCGACCGCGATGATGGTGCCGGGAATGGCGTAGCCCATGGCCGCGAGGCGGTTGGCGAGCTGCACGACGGTGCCGCCCTGCAGCCGGCGTCCATAGGCCATGAGGGTCGCCAGGCCGACCGCCAGCACGGCGGTGACCACGGCCAGGGTGACGCTGTTGCCGACCAGTTCCAGATAGCGCTTGCCAAACTGCTGGTCGCCGGCGGCGATGGCCATGGTCAAAAGAATGCCGGCCGGCAGCAGGAAGCCGAGAAACAGCGGCAGGAAGCAGGCCAGGAAGGCACCGCCGGCGGCGAAGCCACTGAGCCGCCGCCCGGGCAGCTGCTGGTAGCGGTCGGTGGCATGGTGGAACTGCGCCTTGCCGCGGCTCTGAACCTCGAGCAGCAGGACCAGGAAGACGAAGATCAGCAGGATCGACGACAGCTGGCCCGCGGTGGTGCGGTCGCCGAAGGCGATCCAGGCCCGCACGATCCCGGTGGTGAAGTTGGGTACCCCGAAGAAGGAGACGGTGCCGAAATCGGCCAGGGTCTCCATCAAGGCCAGCGCGGTGCCGGCGATGATCGCCGGGCGCGCCAGGGGCAGGGCGACCCGGAAGA
The DNA here is from genome assembly GCA_048268885.1 of Kiloniellaceae bacterium. Classification (GTDB taxonomy): domain Bacteria; phylum Pseudomonadota; class Alphaproteobacteria; order Kiloniellales; family Kiloniellaceae; genus Pelagibius. The sequence continues at coordinate 66,398 of JBLWUP010000028.1, forward strand.
AGGTGGCCCAGGGACCGCAGCCGAGGGTCCGGCTGACGTCGAGGGCGCAGACCGACTGATCGAGGAAGGCGGTGCGCGAGAGCATGTAGGCGTAGGGGTAGAGCACCAGCGTCAGCATGGCGACGGCGCCGCCCAGCGAGCGGACCTCCGGAAACCAGTACTCCTGATAGGTGAGGCCGGTGACCTCGCGCAGCATCGACTGCACCGGGCCCGCCGGCTGCAGGAAGTCGGTATAGGCGTAGGCCATCACGTAGGCCGGCACGGCCAGCGGCAGGATCAATGCCCATTCGAAGAGGCGGCGGCCGGGAAAGCGGCACATGGTGACGAGCCAGGCGGTGCCGGCGCCGATAATGGGGACGCCGATGCCGACGCCGCCCACCAGGATGGCGGTGTTGGAGAGGTAGCGCGGCAGCACCGTGGAGGCCAGGTGGCCCCAGGTGCCGTCGCCGGACTGCGTCAGGCTGAAGAGAACGCTGACCACGGGGATGAGGAACAACGCCGCGACCACGACCGAAAGCCAGGTCAGCGGCACCCAGGGGCGGCGCCCGCTACCGCGGCGGCGGCCGGGAAGGCGGGGGGGCTGATCCAGGGGGCCGGCCGGGTCGAAGGCCGGGTCGAGGGGCGGGTCGAGGGGCGGGTTGCTGGACGAGATGCCGGGCACTCAGATCCCCGCCGCCGGCTGTTGCACGAGAGTGTTAATCATCCCTCGTCCTGTCTCATATCTGCGCCCTTTCGGCAAGGATGTGACGCGGCTGGCGTCGGCCTCCGATTCCTCATCCCGCCTACTCACTTCGATCATTCTTGTGGTTTCCCTGCGGTGCCTCGGCGTGACGGAAATGCCCGACTTTGCCGCCCGTTAGCTTTGGTTCAAATGCCCCCTATCCGGCATTTCCCCTGCGGTTCCCGGCAGTTAAGTAAGGGGTTCTTAATCTATGTTTGGCACTGTTCAGCGTCGTTTCGGGGGCATTGGTTAACGACAGTGGTCGCCCCGGACTAAGCGCCTGATTGCCGGGCAGAGAGTAGGACTGTGGCGATGGATGATCTTCTAAGCGAATTTCTTACTGAGACCAACGAGAGCCTCGCGGAGCTCGACGTCGAACTGGTTCAGCTGGAGCAGAACCCGAACGACAAGGAGCTGTTGGGGAATATTTTCCGGTTGATGCACACCATCAAGGGGACTTGCGGGTTCCTGGGTCTGCCGCGGCTGGAAAGCGTTGCGCATGCCGGCGAGAACGTGCTGGGCAAGCTGCGCGACGGCGAACTGGAGGTTACTCCGGAAGCCGTCACCCTGATTCTGGAATGTCTCGATAACATCCGCGCCCTCCTGGAGCAGCTGGAAGCGACCGAGGCCGAGCCGGAAGGTGACGATTCCGATCTCATCGCCCGCCTGAATGCTTTTGCCGATGGCGGCGGGGCGCCGGCAGAGCCCGCGCCGGCCGCGCCGGCTGCTGAAGCAGCGCCGGGCGACATCGTCAGCAGCACCAGCAGCGACGAGCTTGATGCGCTGGAGGCGGCCTTTGCCGCCGCCAAGGGTCCGGAAGAGCTGGCGGCCGAGAAGGCGGCTCAGGAAGCCGCTGAGGCCGGTGCCGAAGCCGGTGCCGAGGTCGAGGCCGACGCAGGCGCCGACGCTGAGCCCGAGGCTGAGCCCGAGCCGGTGAAGGCCGAGGCGCCGAAGAAGGCCGAAGCGCCGAAGAAGGCCGAGGCCAAAGGTGGCGAAGCCAAGGCGCCCGAGGGCAAGAAGGAAGGCTCCGTCGCCAACCAGTCCCTGCGCGTCAACGTCGACGTCCTCGAAAACCTCATGACCATGGTCTCCGAGCTGGTGCTGACCCGCAACCAGCTGCTGCAGATCCTGCGCAGCCAGAGCGAGAGCGAGTTCGCCGCGCCGCTGCAGCGTCTCAACCACGTGGTCTCCGAGCTGCAGGAAGGCGTGATGGCCACGCGCATGCAGCCGATCGGCAATGCCTGGGCCAAGCTGCCCCGCATCGTCCGCGATCTTGGCCAGGAACTGGAAAAGAAGATCGACCTGGTGATGAAGGGCGCCGAGACCGAGCTGGACCGCCAGGTGCTGGAGCTGATCAAGGATCCGCTCACTCACATGGTGCGCAACTCGGCCGACCACGGCCTCGAAATACCGGCCGACCGCCTGAAGGCGGGCAAGCCCGAGATAGGCACCGTGACCCTGAACGCCTTCCACGAGGGCGGCCACATCATCATCGAGATCGCCGACGACGGCAAAGGCCTCGCCGCCGACAAGATCAAGCAAAAGTGTCTCGACAACGGCTTGGCCAACGAGGCCGAGCTGGAGGCGATGAGCGAGCAGCAGGTGCAGCAGTTCATCTTCAAGGCCGGTTTCTCGACCGCCGCGGAGGTGACCTCCGTTTCCGGCCGCGGCGTCGGCATGGACGTGGTGCGCACCAACATCGAGAAGATCGGCGGCACCATCGAGCTGACCTCGGTCGAGGGCCGCGGCACGAAGTTCGTGATCAAGATCCCGCTGACCTTGGCCATCGTCTCGGCGCTGATCGTCGAGTGCGCTTCCGAGCGTTTCGCCATCCCGCAGCTTTCGGTGGTCGAGCTGGTGCGCGCCTCTGCGCACACCGAGCACACCATCGAGCGGATCAACGGCACCCCGGTGCTGCGCCTGCGCAACCGTCTGCTGCCGCTGGTCAACCTGCGCGACCTGCTGAAGCTGGGCGACGGCGAAGGCGTCGAAAAGGCCGCGAAGGCGGCCGTCGCCGCCAAGATTGCCGCGAAGGCGCAGGCAGAGGCGGAAGATGCCGAGCAGGAAGCCGCCGCCGAGTCCGCGAAGGGCGAAGGCAAGCAGGTTGAGGGCAAGGCGTCCGAGCCGAAGAAGGCCGGCGAGGCCAAGTCGGCTGAGCAGGCTGCCGCCAAGACCGCCGACGACGAGGAAGTCTTCATCGTCGTGGCGCAGATCGGCAACTACTCCATGGGCATCATCGTGGACCGCGTCTTCGACACCGAGGAAATCGTGGTCAAGCCGGTGGCGCCGATCCTGCGCAACATCCAGCTGTTCTCCGGCAACACGATCCTGGGCGACGGCAGCGTCGTCATGATCCTGGATCCCAACGGCATCGCCGCGGCCACCGGTGAGATCTCGGTCGCCGAAGGTGCCGAGGACAACGCCAAGGGCCGCCATATGTCGAGCAGCTCGGACAGTGTCGCCATGCTGATCTTCCGCGCCGTGGACCAGACGCCGAAGGCCGTGCCGCTGGCGCTGGTCGCGCGCCTGGAGGAGATCGACCTGACCCAGGTGGAGTACTCCAACGGCCAGTACGTCGTGCAGTACCGCGGCCAGCTGATGCCGCTGGTGATGATGGATCCGGCGCAGAAGCTGGGTTCGGAAGGCCGCCAGCCGGTGCTGGTCTTCGCCGACCGGAACCGCACCATGGGCCTAGTCGTGCAGGAGATCGTCGACATCGTCGAAGGCCGCATCAATATCGAGCTGTCATCCGAGCGTGAAGGCTACGTCGGCACCGCGGTGATCGGCGGTAAGGCGACCGACATCATCGACGCCGGTTACTACCTCACCCTGGCCTTCCACGACTGGTTCCAGGCCGACCGCGAGACGCTGGACTCCGAGGACGGTCATGGCCGGCGCCTGCTGGTCGTCGACGACAGCCCCTTCTTCCGCAACCTGTTGCAGCCTCTGCTGACGGTTGCCGGCTACGAAGTGGTCTGCGTCGAATCGGCTGACGCGGCTCTGGAGCTTTGCGACGCGGGTGAAGACTTCGACGTCATCATCTCCGACATCGAGATGCCGGGCATGAACGGCTTCGAGTTCGCCCGCAAGGTGACGGCGGAGACCCGCTGGTCGGAGACGCCGATCGTGGCGCTGTCCAGCTTCTCCAACCCGAGCGACCTGGCGCGCGGCCGCGATGCCGGCTTCAGGGACTACGTCGCCAAGACCGACCGTGACGCCCTGTTGAACACGCTACACGATACCCTGGCTGAACTGAGAGGTGCGGCATGAGCAGCCCCAAGGAAGACGGCGCTGTGGAGCGCTCGGCTTTGACCGATGCCTTCGCGGATACCGAGGACTTCGTAACCTTCATCATTGCCGACCAGCTGTTCGGGATCCCGGTGCTGAAGGTTCAGGACGTCCTCAGTTCCCACAACATCACGCGGATTCCCTTGGCGCCGCCCGAGATTGCGGGCTCGCTGAATCTGCGCGGCCGTATCGTCACCGCGATGGACGTGCGCCTGCGCCTCGGCTTGCCGCCGCGCGACCACAAGGTTTCGATGAGCATCGTCGCCGAGCACGAAGGCGAACTCTACAGCCTGATGGTCGACTCGGTCGGCGAGGTGCTGGCGCTGAAGGGCTCCGCCTGGGAGCGCAATCCGCCGACGCTCGATCCGAAGTTCCGCGACTATTCGCTGGGCATCTATCGATTGGACGATCAGTTGCTGGTGGTTCTCGACGTGAACCGCCTGCTTGACTACGACCGCGTCCAGGCCGCCTAAGGCCCGGACGGGGAAGTCGGGGCCGGCTGGCCGAGACCCGAAGAACACACAGGACAGGCTCGGACAGCCGAGATGTTAGCTGGAGCTAGAAAATGAAGTCATGCTTGATCGTCGATGATTCGAAGGTTGTGCGCATGGTCGCGCGCAAGATCCTCGAAGGTCTTAGCTTCGAAACCGATGAAGCCGAAGATGGCCAGAAAGCGATCGAAGCTTGTCAACGCAACATGCCGGATGCGGTTCTGCTGGACTGGAACATGCCCGTCAAGAACGGTCTGGAGTTCCTCGAGGAACTGCGCGCCATGTCGGATGTGAGCCAGCCGGTCGTCGTCTTCTGCACGACCGAGAACGACATGGAGCACATCAAGAAGGCCATGCAGGCCGGGGCCAATGAATACATCATGAAGCCCTTTGACAGCGACATCATTGAATCGAAGTTCGTCCAGGTAGGTCTGATCTGATGCCAGACACTAAGTCCGCCTTTGGCGGCACTGACGGAAATACCGGTGATCCCTACCGTGTGATGGTGGTGGACGACTCGGCGGTCATTCGTGGCCTGCTGACCCGGTCGCTCGAGGAGGACCCGACCATCAAGGTGGTCGCTTCCGTCGGTAATGGTGAAATCGCCATCAAGACGCTGGACCGTCACGACATCGAGGTCATCATCCTCGATATCGAGATGCCGGTGATGGACGGCCTGACGGCCCTGCCCAAGCTGCTGGAGAAGAAGCCCGGGGTGCAGGTCATCATGGCCTCGACGCTGACCCGCAAGAATGCGGAGGTCAGCCTGCGCGCCCTTCAGGCGGGCGCGGCCGAATACCTGCCCAAGCCGAGCTCGACCAGCGAGCTCACCTCCACCGACAACTTCCAGCGCGAGCTGACCGCGAAGGTCAAGGCCCTGGCCGCGGCGTCCCGCCCGGCCGGCAGGCCCGCGGCCGTGGCGCCCGCGGTGCGCAGCAGCGCGGCGCCGGCGGCGCCCGCCCGCGCCACCCTGTACGGCAGCCGCAAGATCGAGCTGCGCAAGGCCTCGGCGAGCCTGCCGCGGCTGATCGCGATCGGCAGCTCGACGGGCGGCCCGCAAGCGCTTCTGGAAGTGCTGCGCGACATGGCGGCCAACGTAAAGCTGCCCATCCTGATCACCCAGCATATGCCGGCGACCTTCACCACGCTGCTTGCCGAGCACATCGGGCGCGCGACGGGCGTGCCCTGTGCCGAGGCGACGGACGGCGAGGTCGTCAATGCCGGCCAGATCTACCTGGCGCCCGGCAACTATCACATGGTGGTGGAGCGCAGCGGCACCGACACCGTCATTCGATTGAATCAGAACCCGCCCGAAAACTTCTGCCGGCCCGCCGTCGATCCGATGCTGCGCAGCCTGGCGAAGATCTACGGGCCGAGCCTGCTGACCATCATCCTGACAGGGATGGGGTCGGACGGTCAGAAGGGGGCTACAGAGGTGGTGGAGGCCGGCGGTACTGTTATCGCGCAGGATGAAGCCACGAGCGTTGTTTGGGGCATGCCGGGAGCCGTCGCGACAAGCGGTTTGTGTTCGGCCGTGCTGCCGATCAAGGAGATCGGTCCCAGCGTCCGCAAGTTGGTCATGAGGTCAGCGGCATGAATGTGAACGATTTCGAGTTTATCGCCCAGTTGCTCTATCAGCGCTCCGGCCTGGTGATTACCCAGGAGAAGGCTTATCTGCTGGAGAGCCGGCTCAACCCGGTGGCGCGCAAGTGGGAGCTGGACAGCTTCGATGCGCTGATCGCCGCCCTGCGGAGCAACAAGGACGAGCGCCTGATGGTCGACGTGACCGAGGCGATGACCACTAACGAGTCCTTCTTCTTCCGCGACAACCGGCCCTTCGACCAGTTCAAGGACATCGTGCTGCCGCACCTGCTGGAGGCGCGCGCCGCGCGCAAGCAGATCCGTATCTGGAGCGCCGCCTGCTCCAGTGGCCAGGAGCCCTATACCCTGGCCATGATCCTCAAGGAAGAGGCGGCGAAGATGGCCGGCTGGAAGGTCGAGATCGTCGCCACGGACCTCTCCACGGAGATCCTCAACAAGGCGAAAGAAGGCCTCTATTCGCAGTTCGAGGTCCAGCGCGGCCTGCCGATCACCCTGCTGATGAAGTACTTCGCCCAGGAAGGGGAGAAGTGGCGCATCACGGACGAGATCCGCAACATGGTGAGCTACAGGCCCTTCAACCTGCTGGACAGCCCCGCGTCGCTGGGCACCTTCGACGTGGTCTTCTGCCGCAACGTGCTGATCTACTTCGACCAGGGCACCAAGGGCCAGGTGCTGGGGCGGATCGCCCAGATCATGCCCTCCGACGGCTTTCTCTACCTCGGCGGCGCCGAGACCGTCCTGGGCATTTCGGACTCCTTCGAGGTAGTGCCCGGCCAGCGCGGCATCTACCGCCTGACCACCGGCGACGCCAGCCTGGACCGCAAGGCCGGCTAACAGGGCAGGGTCGGCCCCACAGGGGTCGTCTCTTTCTCAGTCTTCGCTTTAAGATCATAGAAAAAGGCCGCTATCTCAATTCGATAGCGGCCTTTTCTAATGTCTTCTCAAGGCCCTTGGCGGCGGTGTTCGCTGCCGGCGGCCCTGGTATCAGCGATCGGCGTCAGGCGTTGGCGGCGTGTTTGGCCGGCTCGGCGCCGTCGGTGCTGACGGGGTCGCGCAGCACGTAGCCACGGCCCCAGACGGTCTCGATATAGTTGTCGCCGCCGGTGGCGTTAGCCAGCTTCTTGCGCAACTTGCAGACAAAGACGTCGATGATTTTCAGTTCCGGTTCGTCCATGCCGCCGTAGAGATGATTGAGGAACATCTCCTTGGTCAGGGTCGTGCCCTTGCGCAACGACAGCAGTTCCAGGATACCGTACTCCTTACCGGTCAGGTGAAGGGGCTGGCCCTCCACCTCGACGGTGCGGGTATCCAGGTTGACGGTCAACTTTCCGGTCGAAATCACCGAATCGGAATGGCCCTTGGAGCGTCGGACGATGGCCTGAATACGGGCGACAAGCTCGCGCTTGTCGAACGGTTTCGTCAGGTAGTCGTCGGCGCCGACACCGAGACCCTTGATCTTATCGTCGAGACCGCTGAGGCCCGAGAGGATCAGGATCGGCGTTTTGACCCGGGCGGCCCGCAAGCGCCGAAGCACCTCGTAACCGTCCATATCCGGCAACATCAGATCCAATATGATGATGTCGTAGTCGTAGAGTTTTCCGATTTCAAGGCCGTCTTCGCCCATATCGGTCGTGTCGCACACATAGCCCTCCGACCGGAGCATCATCTCGATGCCTTGGGCTGTGGCGGTATCGTCCTCGACAAGCAGAACTCTCATGGTGGTGACCTAGTGCCTGTATAGTTCCCCTGGGGTTTGATTATTAACCATTTTGCCGAAGCATTGTTAATAAATTCTTACCAACGTTAATTAATGTTGAGTGTCGCTGCACCAGCGAACTCTTGGCCGGATCTCGTGTCGATTTGTCCAATTTTACCCAACCTTAAGCCCGATGCCCGAGACTGATTTCTCAGGTCGTTGTCATCAGGCCAGGGGGGCCCTTCGGCACATCAGGGATGGTTGTTTCCACCTTCGTTAAGGAAATTGGCCAAGTGGCGGATTACCGCCTCTATGGCCGTGTTGCGGGCGTTCTCGGCATGCTGGTCGAGGTCGCCGGGCTGGAGCAGGCGCTGTCGATCGGATCGCGCTGCGCCATCCACGCCCAACGCAACGGTGCTGGGGGCAACCGGCGGGTGATCTGCGAAGTTATCGGTTTTCGCCAGCGGCGCGCGCTGCTGCTGCCTTTCGGCTCGCTGGAAGGGGTCGGCCTGGGCTGCAAGGCCGAGGTGATGGAGAGCGAACCGCTGGTGCGGCCGTCCAACGCCTGGCTGGGCCGGGTGATCAACGCCCTCGGCGAACCCATCGACGGCAAGGGGTCGCTGCCCGACGGGCCGCTGGCCTACAGCCTGCGCGCCTCACCGCCGCCGGCCCACA
>JBLWUP010000029.1:0-74512 GCA_048268885.1 Kiloniellaceae bacterium
TGTATTAGAAATAGATCGGATTCACACGTTTAGACAGAACCACCAAGTGGTTCTGTCTAAACGTGATCCGATCTAGCCGTCAGGGAACCAGGCGGTAGCCGCCCGGCTCGGTCACCAGGATCTCCGCCGCCGAAGGATCTTCCTCGATCTTCTGACGCAGCCGGTAGACGTGGGTCTCCAGGGTATGGGTGGTGACCCCGGCGTTGTAGCCCCAGACCTCGCCCAGCAGCTTGTCCCGTCCGACCACCGCGTCGCCGCTGCGGTAGAGGTACTTCAGGATCGAGGTTTCCTTTTCCGTCAGGCGCACCTTCTTTTTCGACTCGCCGTGGGTCAGCAGCTTGGCGCTGGGGCGAAAGGTGTAGGGCCCGATGGTGAAGACCGCGTCCTCGCTCTGCTCGTGCTGGCGCAGCTGCGCGCGCATGCGCGCCAGCAGGACGCCGAGACGAAAGGGTTTGGTCACGTAGTCGTTGGCCCCGGCGTCGAGCGCCAGGATGGTGTCGGCGTCGGACTCCGCCGCCGTCAGCATGATGATCGGCGACTTCACCCCGCCGCGCCGCATCAGGCGGCAGACCTCGCGCCCGTCCATATCGGGCAGGCCGACATCCAGCAGGATCAGGTCGTAGTACTCGCCCTTGGCCTTGTCCATGCCGTCGGCGGCGGTCGCCGCCTCGGCCGTGTCGAACTCCTCGTGCAGCCGCAGCTGCTCGCTCAACGAATGGCGAAGCGCTTCGTCATCATCGATCAAAAGGATTTTCTTGCCGCTTGCGCCGGTCATCTACGCGGTCCGTTTCCCAAACCCACCCAAAACCTGTGATTTCCTCAGATAGCACCGCTACCCCTGGGGTTCAAGGTAACCCCCGGCGGCACAATTGCTGCACCGCAGCATAGAGAGCATGGTCGCGCTCGGCCAAGGCATCCACCGCGGTAAAGTGGTGCAGGCCGGGCATCTCCACTTCGCCCAGCGGCAGGCCGCGGCTCTGCCAGGCGGCGGCGTATTCGGCGTGCTGGCGCAGGAACTCGTTGGTTTCCTGCGCGCCGACGGCGAGCAGCAACGGCGGCGCTTCAGCAGGCAGATTGTGCAGCGGGCTCCAGGGCGCCGCCTCCGCCGCCGCGATGTGGAGGACCTTGTTGTGGTAGCTGAGCCGGATCGGCTCCAGGTCGTAGACCCCGGAGATCGAACAGCCGCCGGCCAGCAGATCGGCGGGCAGCCCGGCCTCGAAGGCCGGCCAGTCGGTCGAGACCGCCATGGCCGCGAGGTGGCCCCCGGCGGAATGCCCGGCGACGACGATGCGCGAGGGGTCGATTCCGTAGCCGGCGGCATGACGGTGGAGCCAGGCCAGCGCCCGGCGCGTCTGGTCGATCATCGCGCCGATCTTGGTGTCGGGCGCCAGGCCGTAGTTCAGGCTGGCGAAGGCGATGCCCGCCTCGGCGAAAGCCGGCGCCATGTAGCTGTAGTCGCCCTTGTCGAGCGCCTGCCAGTAGCCGCCGTGAATGAAAGCCAGCAGCGGCGCGTTTTCGGCGCCTTCGACGGGAAAGAGGTCGAGGGTTTCCGAAGGGCCGTCACCGTAGGCGAGATCGAGGTGGCCGGTGATGCGCTCGCGCACCGCCGCGCTGTCGCGGGCCCAGCGTTCGAAGAACTGGGGATGGTCCGGCCAGCGGGCGCGCAGGTTGAGCTCGTTGTCCAGCGCCGCCTGATCGTAGTCGCGAAACAGCTTGGCGCCGCCGCTCTGCTCACTTGCCATCCGCCCGGCCCCTTCCCTGTCCTTCGCCGGGATTCCGGCCGTTTCAGGCCGCTCCCGGTCGTTTCGCCACCGAAACGCTGGTGTTTTGCGATGACGCCACTTATGTGTTGCGTGAAATGGCGTCCCGCCCCCCATATTCTGGCTTCGGGGACGCCCAGACGGGCGCCACCGTGACACAGCGCCGCCCGGCCCGTAAAGTGACTAGTGAGAACCCCGGTCCGCCCCATGCAGCAGCCCGCCAAGAGGCAGAAAACCCCAGACGCCGCCGTGCTCCAGACGGTCGAGCGGGCGCTCGCCGAACTGCGGCGCGGCGCCAGCGTGGTGCTGCACGACTGGTCCGGGCAAGGCGCCGTGGTGCAGGCCGCCGAGGAGGCCACGCCGGAAGGCCTGGCCGCGCTGGCCGCCCTGACCGGCACCGAGCCGATGCTGCTGCTGACCGCGCGCCGGGCCCAGGCCCTGGGCCTGCCGGAGGCGGAGAGCCTGATCGCCAGCGGCGGCGTCATGGCGCTGGCCCTGGAGGAGCAGCAGGCCGAGAGCATCCGCGCCCTGGCCGACCCCACCACGCCGCAGGACGCCATCCTGCAGCCGCGCCAAGTGGTCGCCGCGCCGGCGGGCCTGGATATCGCCGCCGTCGAGCTGACCAAGCTGGCCCGCCTGCTGCCCGCCGCGCTTCTGGCGCCCCTGCCGAAACAACCGGTGCAGAGCCCGGTCGCCTGGGCCGACGCCCGTGACCTGATGGCGGTTTCCGCCGCCAACGTCGCCGAATACCGCTTCGCCGCCGCGCGCGGCCTGACGCCGGTGGCCAACGCCGCGGTGCCCCTGGCCGGGGCCGAGCAGGCCCGCATCGTCGCCTTCCGCCCCGAAGACGGCGGCATGGAGCACCTGGCCATCATCATCGGCGAGCCCAAGCCCGACGCGCCAGTGCTGCTGCGCCTGCATTCCGAATGCTTCACCGGCGACCTTTTGGGCTCCCTGCGCTGCGACTGCGGCGACCAGCTGCGCGGCGCCATCCAGGCCATGTCCGAGGCCGGCGCCGGGATCGTGCTGTACCTGATGCAGGAGGGACGCGGGATCGGTCTGGTCAACAAGCTGCGCGCCTACACCTTGCAGGACGGCGGCGCCGACACCCTGGACGCCAACGAGCAGCTGGGCTTCGACGCCGACGAACGGGTCTACCTGCCCGCCGCCCAGATGCTGCACCACCTGGGGTTCCGCAAGGTGCGCCTGATGACCAACAACCCGCAGAAAGTCGCCGCGCTCAGCCGCTTCGGCATCGCGGTGGAGGAGCGGGTCGAGCACAGCTTCCCCTCCAACGCCCACAACGACTTCTATCTGGCGACCAAGGCGACCCGCTTCGGCCACCTGTTCTAGGCGGCTCTAAGCGGCCCTGCCCCTTTCAAGCGCCTCCTTCACAAGTCGGGCAATTCCCGCCCAGCGACAGCAAAAGCCGCCGGGCAGAAGCTGCCCCGATGCCGCGGCGGCCCGGACCGCACAGATCTAACCTATTGAAATAGCTTACTTGTACCCTCTGGCCCGCTTCTTGCTGAAAACAGGGCGGAGGATTCATGGTCGACCTGGAATTCGTTGGAGATTACCGCAACCCGCAGCAGCTGACCGCGCGGCAGCGCGAGCTCGGCCATGACGGGCAGAGCGACGGTGACTTCACCTTCGACGACTTCCTCGACATCATCAATCCGCTGCAGCACATCCCTGTGGTCTCGACCCTCTACCGCCAGATCACCGGCGACGCGATCAGCCCCCACGCCCGCGTCCTGGGGGACACCCTCTTCGGCGGCGCCTCCGGTTTCGTCGCCGCGGCCGCCAACGTCTTCTTCGAAGAGGTCGCCGGGGAAGACATCGGCGAGACCGTCATGGCTTTTTTCAGCGGCGAAGAGGGCGCCGGCGACCCGCAGGTTGCCGGCAGCGACGATCCCGCCGCTCCCGCGATCATTCCGGCCGGCGCCGCCCCCTTGACCACTTCCGCCGGTCCGGCGGCGCCTGCCACCGAAAGCTCCCTGCCGAAGACCCCAAGCCAAGCCCCGAGCCAAACCTCAAGCCAACCCCCAAGCCCCCCTTTAAGCCAGGGCGACGTGCCGCAACAGGAGGGTGACGCCGCCGCGGGCCTGCTGACCGGCGATGCCGCCTTGAGTGCCCTGTTCAACGACCTGCGCCGCAGTCCGGCGGCGGGACCCACCCAACCGGTCGAGGCACGGCAGGCCGCCGCCCTGCCACTGCCCCAGCAGCATGACCCGGCGGCCATGAAGTCCTATCCCCTGCCGCCGCGCCGGGTCGGCACAACCGCTCCTGCTCCCCAAGTCCAAGCGGCCAAGCCTGCGGAGGCGGCCGTGCACCCCCTGATCCTGGCGCAAGACGCCCCGGAAGCCGACATTGCCGGACAGATGATGCAGGCGCTCGACAAGTACCGGACGATGAGCCGGCAAGGCCAGACCGGCCCCGGCGGACTCCAGTCCGGCACTGAGGAAGCCCGCTGGCAGGCCGATCCAGCCCCCGGCGGTCCCCGTCAGGGCGACCCCTGGCAGTTCGACCCCGCCACGCCGCCCGCCGGTTCCTGATTCACGGCATTGAGGCCCGTCGCTCGGGAGAGGGACTGAGCGATATCCTCTGGCTCTTTTCGGCCGGGTCCAGCTAGTCTGCCGACCATGGCTCAAGCGCCCTCTTCCCCCCTCGATCTGCGTGTCTCGGCCGGCGACGGCGGCGCCCGCGCGCAGTGGGGCGACAGAACCTTTCGCTGCGCCATCGGGCGGGGCGAGATCCACCACGAAAAGCGCGAAGGCGACGGCGTCACGCCGGTCGGACGCTGGCCGATCCGCCGCGTCCTCTACCGGGCCGACCGCCTGGAGAGGCCGGAGACCGTTTTCGGCTGCACGGCCATCGGTGCGGATGACGGCTGGTGCGACGATCCCGGGGACCCGGCCTATAACCGCCCGGTGCGCCTGCCCTACGCCGCCAGCCATGAGCGCATGACCCGCGACGACGGCCTCTATGATGTGGTGGTGGTCCTGGGCCACAACGACGACCCGGTGATCCCGGGCGCTGGCAGCGCCATCTTCCTGCACGTGGCGCGCGGCGATTACGGCCCGACCGAGGGCTGCGTCGCCCTGGCGCTGCCGGACCTGCTGGAGGTGCTGAAAGCCGCCGCGCCCGGCGCCGCCGTGGACGTTCTGGCGCCCTGAACGTTGCGCGCCCTCCCACTGGGACGCGGTGCTATGCCTTTTTGCCGCACTTTTTTGATCTGCGCCATGGCACCAAATAGCCGAAGACTGCGTAAGTAGTACCGACAGCACGGGCAACCAGGAGGTTCAGCCATGTGGCCACAGCATCGATCGACGGCCGCCACCGCCGCCCCGTTTCGCAGGTCCTTTCGCGCCCTGACCATCGCCGGCCTGCTCGGCTTGGCGGGTTGCGCGGGCGCCGGCGCGGGCAGCGGGGTGATCTACTACACCAACTTCACCGCCGGCTACGTACCGGGCAGTATCGCCGCCGCCTCGCCGCTGCTGGTGGAAACCTACGGCGCCCCGGCGCCCAACCTGGCGCAACAGGCTGTCACCGAAGCAACGGTGCAGGGCCTGCGCAGCTCCGGTCCGCCCTGGATGCCGCGGAACTACACCGGCAATCCCGACGCCGTGGAAAACCCCGCCTATGTGATGCGCGTCGGCTATGGCGTGCCCAAGGCCTTCAATCGCCAGGATCTCTGCAAGGCGGCGATGAGCGACGCCACCCTGGACGCCGCCCGCAGCGCGGCCGACGCCAACGCCAGCCGCACGGTGGCCGGTATCTGCCGCGGTAAAAGGGCCGTCGCCTATGCCGAGGGCTCGCCGGGGGTCAATCCGGACATCACGGGGCAGCACTTTTCGGACTTCGTCGGCCTGCTGGGCCGCAAGCTGATGCCGCGCCGCAATCCGGTGACCCAGGACGACTGCCTCTGGCGGCGGTGCGACTGAAGACCTGGCTGACGGCGAGAACCGGCGGCGGCTTCAATCCTTGACGGGACGGGTGCCGAAAATCCCGGTGCCGACACGCACCAGGGTGGCGCCGAAGCGCACCGCGGTCTCGTAGTCGCCGCTCATGCCCATGGAAAGCCCGGCGAGGCCGTTGCGCCGGGCGATCTCGCGCAGAAAGGCGAAGTGCAAAGAGGGCTCCTCCCCGACCGGCGGGATGCACATCAGGCCACGGACATCGAGGCCCAGCTCCCGGCACTCGGCGACGAAAGCGTCGGCCTCCGCCGGATCGATCCCCGCCTTCTGCGGCTCCTCGCCGGTGTTCACCTGGATGTAGCAGGTCGGGGTAACGCCGAGCTTCCCGGCTTCCTTGGCGAGGGCACGGGCCAGTTTCGGCCGGTCGACGGTCTCGATCACATCGAAGAGCTGCAGCGCGTCCTTCACCTTATTCGTTTGCAGCGGGCCGATCAGGTGCAGGCGCAAGTCCGGATGCGCCGCCTTCAACGCCGGGAACTTGCCCTGCGCCTCCTGCACCCGGTTTTCGCCGAAGACGGTCTGGCCGGCGGCCAGCGCCGCTTCCACGGCGGCGGCCGGATGCACCTTGCTGACCGCGACCAGGGTGACTTCGCCGGGATCGCGGCCCGCCTCCTTGGCCGCCGCGGCGATGCGCGCGCGCACCTCGGCAAGATTGGCGGGAATGTCGGTTTCGGGTGCTTGAGCCATCGCTCGTCGTTCCGTTCTCGCGGTGCTAGAGATAGCCGAAGCGCTTCATCTGGGCGGCGTGGTCGCGTTCGATGCGGGCGGCCTGTTCCGGCGTCAGCTTGTCGCGCCAGCCGCCGGAGCGGCCTGAGCGGAAGAACTTCTCGCTGTGGACCGAGCGTTCGACGAAACCTTCCTCCGCCTCCGCCTTTTGCAGTTGCTTGAAGGCGGAAAACTCGACGGCCTTTTTGATGCGCGCCGCGTCCTTGGCGATGCCGAAGTGCCGGGCGACCCGGCCGAACTGGTCCACCGGATCCGCCAGCAGGTCTTCGTACCGCACGACAAAGATGCCGGGATGATTCCACTTGGTCCAGGATTCGACGTGGTTGGACCAGCTGCTCTGCAGCTCATGCACGATGGTGCCCGCCATCGCCATCGCCAGGGCCATGGGGTCGGCCATCCACTCGATCATCTCATCGACGGTCTTTCCGAAGTGATCGGCACCGGAGAGCGCGACGTCGCGGGGATCGCGGATGATGTAGACGGCCCCGAAGGTCGCCTTCATGGAAAAGATGGGGTGGCCGCAGTCCTCCCCAAAGTAGCTGTGGGTCTTCATCGGCACGACGTTCTTGTTGAGGCTGACCGCACGCTCCTGCGCCTTGGTGCGCAGTTCGGCGACTTCTGCCGCGGCAAGGTCGGCCACCGCCCCCTTGACCAGGGGCTTGAACCACATCTCCGCCGGTTCGCTGGGACAGACCTCCCCGATGCGCTTCAGCGGCAGGGCTTCCGGCGCGTCAAGGATGAGGTTCGCCAGAAAGGCGCGCATCCAGGTGTTCCCGGATTTCGGATAGGACGCCAACCAGAGAATGCCGGGCACGGTCAGGTCACCTCTTTCTTCTGCAGTGGTTTGCGCGCCTCCAGCGGGGGCAGGTAGCCGAAGCGGCGCATCTGCACGGCGTGGTCGCGTTCGAGGGCGGCCACCTGGTCCGCCGTCAGCTTGTCGCGCCAGCCGCCGGCCCGTCCGGAGCGGAAGAAGCGCGCGCTGTTCACCGACTTCTCGACAAAGCCGGTTTGCGCTTCCTGCTTCTGCAGGGTCTTGAAGGAAGAGAACCCGACGGCGCGCCGGATACGCTCCTCGTCGCCGGTAATGCCCAGCTTGCGGGCGACCCCGCCGAGCTGGCCCAGGGGATCGGCCAGCATGTCCTCGTAGCGCAGAACCTGCAGAGCGGTGTGCTTCCACCCGGTCCAGGACTTTACGTGGTCGGACCAGCTGCTCATGCGTTCGTAGACCGTGTTGCCGGGCATGCCTTGGCCGCGGGTCGACTTGTCGTTCATCATCTCGATCGCCTGATCGACGGTGAGGCCGTAGTGATCGGCGGCGGAGAGAACGACGTCGCGCGGGTCGCGCACGATATAGATGACCCCGATGGTCGCTTTGACCGAGATCGTCGGGTAGCCGTAGTCCTTGCCGAGAAAACTGTGGGTCTTCATCGGAATGATGTTCTTGTTCAGCTTGACCGCGCGTTCCTGGGCCTTGGTGCGCAGGGCCGCGATCTTCTTGTCGCTCAACTCGCAGACCGGCTTGGAGGTCAGGTCCTTGAACCAGACTTCGTTCGGTTCGCTGGAGCAGACCTCGTTGATCCGCTGCAGGGGCAGGGGTTCGGATTCATTGAGGATCAGGTTCGCCAGGAAGACGCGCATCCAGGTGTTGCCGGATTTCGGATAGGAGGCGAGCCAAAGAATGCCGGGCATAGTGTGATTCGAACCCTGGTCCCGGTGAGTGCGGGAGATGAATGGCGCCCTTGGCGTCGGATTAGGACCCCTGGCGTGCGCGCTAAAATAGGTCGGGACCGCGGCGCCCGCCTGCAAGAGCAGGTTCACCCGGCGGCCTTCCGGACGTCCCGAACGGCCCTCTCCCTCTAGGCAAATGAGGGCGTCGATGCAAGAGCAGCGGCGACAAGGTTGGCGTCAAAGGTTAACGAGGCGTTTAGAAATGGCGTCTTTTGCGCGAAAATACGATCAAACATCGTCCTAAAAGTGTGTTTCCTCTCTGCAGCGGCGATGCAGCCGCTGGCGCGAAGTGGTTGGCTTATCGGCCAAAACGTCGACTGTTGCCGGAAAAACACAGTGTGTCGGAAAAACAACTTAACACGGTCGGCAAGCCTTGCGATCCGCAGCGCAGGCTAGTACCAACATGACATCCCGTGGCTTGGGGTACCCACAATAGACACCGTATTTGGAGCTTTTCGGATGAAAAACGTATTGATGGCTAGCAGTGCCATTGTCGGGGCCGCGGTCCTGGTGGCCAGCCCTGCTGCCGCTCAGGAACTCGAGCTGTCTGCTTTCCAGCAGTTCATGGCCTCTGGCGGCGACGCTGACATTGAGGATTCGGATCGGGGCTTCGCCTTCTCGACCAACACCGAAGTGCACGTCAACGGCTCGATCATGGCCGACAACGGCATCACCTTCGGTTTCCGCGTCGAATTCGAGGCTGACTCCGGCGAAGACAACAACGTCGACGAGAACAGCATCTGGGCGTCGGGCAGCTTCGGTAAGCTCGAGTTCGGTAACAACGACGGCGCCGAAGACACCTTCATGGTCAACGGCTCGAACTCCGGCGTTGATTACGGCGGCGTCGGCAACCCGACCTCGAACTTCCTGACCGCCGCTTACGCGGGCGACGCTCGTACGTCGGTCGACCTTCAGAACGGCACTGACTCCAGTGACGCGACGAAGATCACCTACACCACGCCGAACTTCAGCGGCTTCAGCGCCGGCGTCAGCTACACGCCGGACACCGCTGACGGCGGCGACGGCAACGACTTCAACCGCGAGAACTCTTCGGGCACTCATGACCACATCGGTGTGGGCCTGGGCTACGACGGCGAGTTCAACGGCATCGGCCTCGAGCTCGGCCTGGTTGCCGCTTTCGGTAAGGCGGATGCCGAGCCGGAAGACGATGTCTATGGCATCGGCGGCGGCGCTGCGATCAGCTTCTCCGGCTTCACCATCGCGACGGGCGTTGTCTTCGATGACGCCGACGGCAATGGCGGTGAAGGTTGGGCCTGGGACGCCGGCATCGGCTACGCTCAGGGCCCCTGGAGCTTCTCGGTCAACGGCATCTACTCCGAGGATGACGATTCCGATGACGAGCTGCTCGCCGGTTCGGCCAACGTTGGCTACAACCTGGCGCCGGGCGTGAGCGTTTTCCTGACCGGTTTCATCGGCGAGGAAGACCTCGGTGCGGGCGGCAGCAACGACATCGTGGCGGTCACCAGCGGCTTGAAGCTCTCCTTCTAAGCCGAAGACCCTACGACCTCGGTCGTTTGATGGGGCGGCGCCTTCGGGTGCCGCCCCATTCTTTTTGACCCCCTGCTTCCCGACCTCCCTTTCCCCCCCTCTTTCCGGGCCCCCCTTTCCCGGCCCTCTCTCTCGCCGGGGCGGCGCCGCCATTTCTTTTTGCCCGCCTCAGGGCCCTATGATATCTACTCGACGGACTATTCGCGGCGTCTGCCGCCCGCAGGGGCGGACTTGGCGCCCTTTGCAGCACGCAGGGATATGGAAGCGATGAAACGGACGGCCTTTGCGACGACCCCCGGCAGCACGTCTGGTGGCAGCAGGTCTGGTGGCAGCAAATCCGGCGGCTTGCGCTGGCTGACGCTGGCCCTGGCGCTGGGCGTCGCCGGCTGCAGCTTGGGCGGCGAAGCCACATACCGGGACGAAACGGCGGAAAAGTACGAAGAGACCGGCGGCTCGCTGCTCGGCAGGGACCGCATTGGCGTCGGCGGCGAAGACGTCGAGCGCCCGGACGCCAGCGGTGGCGGCGCCGGCATCGGTGTGAATTCCTATCTGTGGCGCGCTTCGCTGGACACGGTGTCTTTCATGCCGCTGGCCTCCGCCGACCCTTTCGGCGGGGTGATCATCACCGACTGGTACTCACCGCCGCAGTCCAGCAACGAGCGCTTCAAGATCAACGTCTATATCCTGGGCCGTGACCTGCGGGCCGACGGCGTGCGCGCCGCCGTGTTCCGGCAGCTGCGCGATGCGCAGAACGGCAGCTGGGTCGATGCCGCGATCGAGCAGCAGACCCCGACGGATATCGAGAACGCCATTCTTACGCGGGCGCGCCAGCTGCGCATCGCCTCGCTTCAGTAGCACCTGAACCGCCCCGCGGGTCCTTGCCGCTGATTGGGCGGCAGCCCCCGCGGGACTTCCTTTCTGCCGGCGTGGCGCCGAGCCCTGCCATCAGCCTCGGCCGGCCCCCTGGGCCGGGCAAGAATCCCCAGATTTCGCGACCTGACATGAGCCGTTACAACGCCAAGGAAACCGAGGAAAAGTGGCAGAAGCGCTGGGATGATGCCCGCTGCTTCGCCGTCGAGGAGGATTCGTCCCGGGAGAAGTACTACGTCCTGGAGATGTTCCCCTACCCCTCCGGCAAGATCCACATGGGCCATGTGCGCAACTACACCATCGGCGACGTGGTCGCGCGCTACAAGAGGGCCAGGGGATTCAACGTCCTGCATCCCATGGGCTGGGACGCTTTCGGCCTGCCCGCGGAAAACGCGGCCATGGAGCGCGGCGTCCATCCGGCAAGCTGGACCTACGACAACATCGCGACCATGCGCGGTCAGCTGAAGCTGATGGGCCTGTCCCTGGACTGGGACCGCGAGATCGCCACCTGCCATCCCGGCTACTACGCCCATCAGCAGCGCCTCTTCGTCGAAATGATGAAGAAGGACCTGGTCTACCGCAAAGAGTCCTCGGTGAACTGGGACCCGGTCGACCAGACCGTGCTGGCCAATGAACAGGTCATCGACGGCAAGGGCTGGCGCTCGGGCGCGCCCATCGAACGGCGCAAGCTGTCGCAGTGGTTCTTCAAGATCACCGCCTTCTCGGACGAGTTGCTGCAGGCGCTCGACGGACTGGACCGCTGGCCGGAGAAGGTGCGCGTGATGCAGCGCAACTGGATCGGCCGTTCCGAAGGCGCGACCATCCAGTTCCGGATCGACGGCCGCTCCGAGGGAGAGCCCGAGGGAGAAGACGGCCGCCTGACGGTCTTCACCACCCGGCCGGATACCCTGTTCGGCGCGTCCTTCTGCGCCATCGCCGCCAACCATCCCCTGGCCGCGGAGATCGCCGAGGGCAACCCGGAGGCCGCCGCCTTCATCGCCGAGTGCAACCGCCTGGGCACCAGCGAAGAGGCCATCGAGACCGCCGAGAAGCAGGGCTTCGATACCGGCCTGACCGTACAGCACCCCTTCCTGCCGGACCTGAAGCTGCCGGTCTACATCGCCAACTTCGTGCTGATGGAGTACGGCACCGGCGCCATCTTCGGCTGCCCGGCGCACGACCAGCGCGACCTGGATTTCGCCCGCAAATACCGGCTGCCGGTGATCCCGGTGGTCCTGCCGCCCGATGCGGATCCGCAGACCTTCGACGTCGGCGACGAGGCCTTTACCGGTGACGGCAAGGCGTTCAACTCCGGCTTCCTCGACGGGCTGGGCGTGACCGAGGCGAAGCGCGCCGCGATCGACAAGTTGGCCGCCCAGGGCGACGGCGAAGGCACCATTCAGTACCGGCTGCGCGATTGGGGCATTTCGCGCCAGCGCTATTGGGGCTGCCCGATTCCGGTGATCCACTGCGCGGGCTGCGGCCCGCAGGCGGTGCCGGCCGACGACCTGCCCGTGCGGCTGCCCGAAGACGTGACTTTCGATCGGCCGGGCAATCCCCTGGTGCATCACCCGGCGTGGAAGCACACGACCTGTCCGAAATGCGGCGGCCAGGCCGAGCGCGACACCGACACCATGGACACCTTCGTGGACTCCTCCTGGTATTTCGCGCGCTTCTGCAGCCCGCGGGCCGAGAGCCCGATGGAACGCGGCGCCGTTGACTACTGGCTGCCGGTCGACCAGTACATCGGCGGCATCGAGCATGCGATCCTGCACCTGCTCTACGCGCGCTTCTTCACCCGGGCCTTGGCCGAAGTCGGCTATGTCGGGGTGACCGAGCCCTTCGCCGGGCTGTTCACCCAGGGCATGGTCTGTCACGAGACCTACAAGGATGCCGACGGCAAGTGGCTGTTCCCCGAGGAAGTGGACAAAAGCGGTGACGGCGGGGCCATACACGTCGAGACCAAAAAGCCGGTGACGGTTGGCCGCTCCGAGAAGATGAGCAAACAGAAGCGCAACGTCGTCGACCCGGAGACCATTATCAAAACCTACGGCGCCGATACCGCGCGATGGTTCATGATTTCGGACTCGCCGCCGGAACGCGACATGGAGTGGACCGACGCCGGCGTTGAAGGCGCCTGGCGTTTCACCCAGCGGCTTTGGCGCCTGGTGGACGAGAACCTCGCGGCGCTGCCGCCGGCCGGCGCCCCCTTGCCGGGTGAACTCTCCGACAACGCCGTCGAGTTGCGCCGCGCGGTGCACAAGACGGTCGGCGCCTGCGGCGACGACCTGGAACAATTCCGCTTCAACCGTGCGGTCGCGCGGATCTACGAACTGGCCAACACGCTGGGGGCCTTCAAGGCCGAAGACGCGGGCGCGCTGTGGGCGCTGCGCGAAGGCCTGGAACTGCTGGTGCGTCTCATCGGCCCGATGATGCCGCACCTGGCCGAAGAGCTTTGGGAGCAGCTTGGCCAGGACGGTTACCTGGTCGACGCGGCCTGGCCCAGCGCCGACGCGTCGTTGGTCAGCGACGAAAAAGTCACATTGGCCGTTCAGGTGAACGGCAAGAAACGTGCTACCATCGACCTGTCGGTTGACGCCGGGGAAGAAGATGCGAAGGCGGCCGCCTTGGCCGAACCCGCGGTGCAACGGGCGATGGATGGGAAGGCGGCGCGCAAAGTCATCGTGGTGAAAAACCGGATCGTCAATGTCGTGGTCTAGAAGAGCTTTTTGCCGGGCCGGCCTGGGCCTCTCGGCGGTCTTGGTTCTCGGTGCGCTGGGCGGCTGCGGCTTCCGGCCGCTGAATGCGCGGCGTGAAGACGATGCCTCGGTGTCTTCCGATCTAGCGTCGGTACGGATCGAGCCGCTGCGCGACCGCGTCGGGCAGCAGATGCACAATTTCCTGCGCGACCGCCTCAATCCCCAGGGCCAGCCGGCGGCACCGAATTACCGCCTGCAGGTGCAGCTGACCGAACGGCTCAGCGAATTAGGCGTGCGGCGCGATGAAACCGCGACCCGCGCCAATCTGCGCATGAACGCCGACTTCCAACTGCTCGATGCGGGCGGCGGAAAATCGCTCTTTGTCGGGCGCTCGTCCTCGACCACCAGTTACGACATCCTGGAAAATCCTTTCGCGACCACGGTGTCCGAGGAAGATGCCCGTGAAAGGGCACTGCGCGAGTTGGCCGATGATATCCAAACACGGCTGGCGATTTATTTTTCCAAGGGCTGAACCCATGCGGGGGCCGCGATGAAGTTGGCCGCGCGACAGGCGGAGCGCTTTGTCCAAGAGCCCGACCCGTCGGTACGTGCCGTATTGCTGTACGGACCGGATGCCGGCCTGCGCCGGGAACGCAGCGCGGCACTGCTGGCCAAAATCGTTGCCGATCCCGCCGATCCTTTCGCCGTCAGTGAGTTGACCGCCGCGCAGCTGAGCGACGATCCGGCGCGCCTGGCCGACGAAGCCGCGGCCTTGGTGTTCGGCGGCGGACGCCGTTTCGTACGCGTACGTGACGCCGGCGATAAGGTGACCGCCGTGGTAAAGGACTTTCTCGCGGACTCACCGGGCGAAGCTTTCGTGGTGATCGAGGCCGATGACCTGCCGGCCCGCTCCAGCCTGCGCAAACTCTTCGAAGCCGACAAGCACGCGGCCGCGCTGGCCTGTTACCACGACGACAGCCGTAGCCTGGACGTCGTGGTCCGGGGTTTCTTCGCCGACGCCGGGGTCGGGATTTCCCGTGAGGCCGTTGGGTTCCTCGCGACGCAGCTGGGGGGCGACCGGCAGATGACCCGGCGGGAGCTGGAGAAGGTTCTGCTGTTCAAGGGAACCGGCAGCGGCGAGATCACCCTCGAGGACGCGGAGACCTGTGTCGGCGATTCGGCGCTGTTGAGTCTGGACGACGTGGCGCTGGCGACCGGGGCCGGGAATCTTGCCGGGCTCGAGCGGGCCCTGACACGCAGCTTCAACGAAGGTAACTCGCCGATCAGCCTGCTGCGCGCCGTGGCCCGCCACTTTCAACGGGTCCATGCGGTGTCCGGTGCTGCGGGATCGGTGGAGGAGGCGATGAAGCGGCTGCGGCCACCGGTGTTTTGGAAAACCGCCACCGCCTTTAAGGCCCAGGCCGAAGCCTGGCGCCCGGAACACGTGGTGCGGGCCATGGACAAGCTGCTTGAGGCGGAGGCGGCCTGCAAGCGCACGGGGGCCCCGGCGGAAACTCTGGCGTCGCGCGCCCTGTTGGAGATCGCCGCCAACGCGCCGGGCCGCCGCCGGCGCAGCGGTTAGGCCGGGGCCGCGCAGAAATCCTAGGAGCTAGAGCAACCCACGTCCTGGCGGACGCGGAGAAGTTGCTCTAACCCTCTAAGAGAGATCAATTTTTCCTCGGTCAGGTGATTCCAGCTGACCGAGGATTGATCTAGTGATTTGCCGGCGGCATCTGGTTCAGCCGATGCAGGACGTCGTCCAGCTGTTCCAGGGTCCGGTAGTGGATGGTCAGGGAGCCGCCGCTGCCCTGGAAATTGATGCTGACCTTCAGCCCGAGCAGGGCGGTGAGATCGCGTTCCAGCGCCAGGGTGTCGGTGTCCTTGCCGTGGTCCGCCTCGGCTTGTTTCTTCGCCTTGCCCCCGGCGGCCTCCGACTTCGACGTCTGCACGAGCTTTTCCGTCTGGCGCACGTTGAGGCCCCGGCTGACGATTTTCTCCGCCAGCGCTTCGGCCGCGTCGCAGCCGATCAAGGTGCGGGCATGGCCGGCCGTCAGTTTGCCTTCGTCGAGCAGCAGCTTCACCCCTTGCGGCAGGCCGAGGAGACGCAGCGTGTTGGCGATATGGCTGCGGCTCTTGCCCAGGGTGCGGGCGAGGTCTTCCTGGGTGTGCTGGAATTCGTCGATCAGGCGCTTGTAGCCTTCGGCCTCTTCCAGCGGGGTCAGGTCTTGCCTTTGGACATTCTCGACAATGGCCAGCTCGAGGGATTCCGCATCCGAAAGATCGCGGATGAGCACCGGGACTTCGTGCAGCTTGGCGACCTGCGCGGCCCGCCAGCGCCGTTCACCGGCGACGATCTCGAATTCGTTGGGGCGGTCCGGCAGGCGGCGCACCAGGATCGGCTGCAGAATGCCCTGCGCCTTGATGGATTCCGCCAGAGCCGAGACCGCGGCTTCGTCGAAGTGATGGCGCGGCTGGAATCTGCCCGGTCGCAGATGCTCGACGGGCACCGTCTTGGTGGAGCGGACCTTGTCGAGAGACGCGTAGTCTTCGTTGTCCTCGCCGAACAGCGCGGCGAGGCCACGGCCGAGATTGGTGCGCTTTGCTTGATCCGAAGATGGCCCGTCAGTCATGGTTCGTTCTTCCCTGTCCCGGCCCTGGTGGTCGCCGCCCGGGATCTCGCGGCACGCGGCACCTCCTACCTCAGCCCCTTCCGCCCGGCAGGACGCTCGCTTTTCATTCCATTAGCGGAATGAATAAATTTCTTGGCGGCCCGTGCCTGTCCGTACCCGAGGGCGTGCTAAGACGCCAGGGCCGGCTCGCCGGCCAGCTCGTTCTCACGCTGCAGGATCTCGCGCGCCAAACGGATGTATGCCTGGGCGCCGGCACAGCGCATGTCGTACAGCAGAACCGGTTTGCCATGCGACGGCGCTTCGGAAACCCGCACGTTCCGGGGGATCATGGTCTTGTAGACCCGGTCGCCCAGGTATTCCCGCACGTCGGCAGCGACCATCTCGCAGAGATTGTTGCGCCGGTCGAACATGGTCAGCACAACGCCCTGCAGGGACAGCGCCTGGTTCAGGCTGCGGCGTACGCGATCGATGGTACGCATGAGGTGGCTGAGGCCTTCCAGCGCGTAGAACTCCGCCTGCAGGGGCACCAGTACGGAGTCCGCCGCCACCAGCGCGTTCAGCGTCAGCAGGCCGAGGGCCGGCGGACAATCGATAAGCACGAAATCGTAGGCGCCGCGCGCCGCCTGGATCGCGTTCCGCAGACGGTACTCGCGCTGCGGCACGTCGATCAGCTCCAACTCGGCGCCGGAGAGTTCGACGCCCGACGGCACGATGTCCATGCCGGGCACCAGGGTCCGGGTCACCGCCTCGCGCAGCGGCATCTCGTCGAGCAGCACCTGGTAGGCGCTGTGATCGCGCTTGTCGCTGGCCACGCCGAGGCCGGTGCTGGCATTGCCCTGCGGGTCGAGGTCGATGATCAGCACCTGCTTGCCGCAGGCGGCCAGGGCCGTCGCCAGATTGACCGTCGTCGTGGTCTTGCCGACGCCGCCCTTCTGGTTGGCGACAGCGAGGACACGGGTCGCGGCGGCCGCCGGCGGGATTGGCCCGCGCTCCGGCTCAGCTTCAATATGTTGTAGGGTCAAGACGCTCCATCCCCAAGAGATAGAAGTTTGAGACGCAAGATTGAGCCCTCGGGATCGGTCTCGCTCTCAAAGCGGTCTATCCGCAGTCTCCACTTTTTGCCGGCTTCGGTCAATTCCTCATCGACCCTTCGGCCCTTGAGAAAGAGCCCAATTGCCTGTTTTTTTGCATTTTTCGGCGCCAGAAAGCCTTCGGTGAGGTCCAGCAGACGCGGCAACGGCGCGAAGGCGCGGCAGGTGACCACATCCGCCTGGGGCAGATCCCCAGGGACCTTCAGGCTTTCGACCCGCACTGGATGGATCTGCACCGGCGCACCGGTGACCCTCGCCACCTCCCGCAGGAACTGCGCCTTGCGCTGGTCGGATTCCACCAAGTGCACCTGGCCGCAGCCGAGCAGCGCCAACACCATGCCCGGAAAGCCGGCCCCGGCGCCGACGTCCAGGATCACCCGGCTCTCCGGCCCCGGCGCCTCCGGCAGCAGCGCGCGCAGCTGGGCTGAGTCGAGAAAGTGGCGCCGCCACAAATCCTGCAGCGACTTCGGGCTCACCAGATTGATGGCGGCGTTCCACTTGATGAGAAGCGCGGCATATGCGCGAAACTTGTCCAGTGTTTCACGTGAAACAGCGAGCCGGGCCTGGAACGCCTCCGGCGTCATGGCGGCCGGGGCCCCGCCCTTTTCTGCCGACATCCCCTGCCCTCAGGCTGCCGACGGCTGCGAAGATCCCGCAGCGCGGCCCTTGGCCCGCTTCTTCACATGCCGCAGCAGGGCCATGACCGCGGCGGGTGTCACCCCCGGAATGCGCGAGGCCGCGCCCAGCGTGGCGGGCCGACTCATGGTTAACAGCTGCTGAATCTCCGTCGAGAGGCCACCGACCGCGCCATAGTCCAGCTCGGCCGGCAGTTCCAGCGCCTCGTCCTTGCGGAAGGCGCGAATGTCGGCGTCCTGTCGCTCCATATAGCCCTGGTAGCGGCCCTCGATCTCGATCTGACGCGCCACCGCCGGCGCCAGGGCCCGCAGCTCCGGCCAGATCTCCGCCAGCCGGGCCAGGTCCAGGGCCGGGTAGCGCAGCAGATCGAAGGCGCTGCGCCGGACGCCGTCCCGGTTGATGGCAATCCCGGCCACCGCCAGGGCGTTTGGGGTTGCGGAGAGGGAGTCCGCCAGCGCCCGGCCCTCGGCCAGCGCCGCCATCCGCGTCTCGAAAGCCTCTCGCCGGGACGCGCCGATGCAGCCGAGCGCCAGGCCCCGCCCGGTCAGGCGCTGATCGGCGTTGTCGGCCCGCAGCCGCAGGCGGTATTCGGCGCGGCTGGTGAACATGCGGTACGGCTCGCTGACGCCCCGGGTTACCAGATCGTCGATCAGCACCCCGATGTATGCCTCGGCGCGGTCGATCACGAAAGGCGCCTCCGCCCCGCCGGCGCGCAGCGCGGCATTGAGGCCGGCGATGAGGCCCTGGGCCGCCGCTTCTTCGTAGCCGGTGGTCCCGTTGATCTGCCCCGCCAGAAACAGCCCCGGCAAACGCCGGGTTTCCAGCGACACCTTCAATTCGCGCGGATCGACATAGTCGTATTCGATCGCGTAGCCCGGCTGCAGCATGGTCGCGCGTTCCAGGCCCGGAATGGTCTTCAGCAGCTGCAGTTGGATCTCCTTGGGCAAGGAGGTCGAAATGCCGTTGGGATAGACCGTCGGATCGTCGAGACCTTCCGGCTCCAGAAAGATCTGGTGCTGACCCCGCTCGGCGAAGCGCACCACTTTATCTTCGATGGAGGGGCAATAGCGCGGCCCGACGCCCTCGATCTGGCCGGAATAGAGCGGCGCCCGGTCCAGGTTCTCCCGGATCAGCGCGTGGCCCGCCTCCGTCGTGTAGGTAATGTGGCAGCAGACCTGCGGCTGGGTGATCGCCGCCGTCAGGCTGGAAAAGGGTTCCGGCACCGCGTCGCCCGGCTGTTCGGTCAGCCCCGTATAATCGATGGTGCGCCCGTCGAGGCGCGGCGGGGTTCCGGTCTTCAGGGGGCCGAGGGCGAAACCGGCGCGCGCCAGGGTCGCGGCCAGGCCGAGCGCCGGCGCTTCGCCGACCCGGCCGGCGGGAATGCGTTCCTCGCCGATGTGAATGAGGCCGCGCAGAAAGGTCCCCGTCGTCAGCACCACCGCGCCGGCGTTCAAGGTCTCGCCCGCCGCCGTCACGACGCCCCGGCACCGCCCGGCGTCATCCAGGACCAAGTCTTCGACCGCCGACTCGACGACGGTGAGGCCGGACTGCCCGGCGAGTTCCGCCTGCATGGCGTTGCGATAGAGCGCCCGGTCGGCCTGGGCCCGCGGCCCCCGCACCGCCGGCCCCTTGCTGGCGTTCAGCATGCGGAACTGAATCCCGGCGGCATCAGCCACGCGGCCCATGACCCCGTCCAGGGCATCGATCTCGCGCACCAGATGGCCCTTGCCCAGACCACCGATCGCCGGATTGCAGGACATGACGCCGATGCTGTCGCGGCGATGGGTGACCAGGGCCGTGCGCGCGCCGAGACGCGCCGCGGCCGCGGCGGCTTCACAGCCCGCGTGTCCACCGCCGACGACGATCACATCGAATTTCGTGGTCTCTGCCATTCTCGGCACCCTTGCGTTGCCGCGGGTTATAGCAAGCCGCGAGCCGCGATCAAGGTCCGATTGGACCTCGCGTCGGCGCCGCGCGGCGGGAAAAGGTTAATCGGCCTACACCATGTTTCACGTGAAACATCTAGTAGGACCCCCTACTACTTGCCGATACAGAAGTCCGCGAACACTATATCTAGTAGGTCTTCGACATCGACCCGTCCGGTCACGCGCCCCAAGGCCCGCAGCGCCAGGCGCAGCTCCTCGGCCACCAGTTCCGGCAACGCCGCCTCGCGAGCCCTTGCCACGGCATCACGGCATTCTTCCAAGGCCCGGCGATGGCGCAGGCGCGTGATGCCCGCCCCGCTTTCGCCGGAGCCCCCGCCGAAACTTTCGGCCGCCAGCGCCACCAGGCGTTCCAACACCCGGTCCAACCCTGCCCCCGTCGAGGCCGAGACCGTCAAAGGCTCCCAGTCACCGATCTCCTCGGCCAACGCCCTCACCGCCGCCGGCGCGCAAAGGTCCGCCTTGTTCAGCAACACCAGAGAGCGGGTATCGTGCAAGGCGGCGACACCGTCCAGCGCCGTGGTATCCGCCAAGGCCGCCTCGAGGTCGACCAGCAGCAGCTTGATGTCGGCCCGCTCCGCCCGCTCCCGTGCCCGGGCCATCCCGGCCCGTTCGATCGCGGCCTGCGGATCATCCGCTTTCTCCAACGCCCGCAGACCCGCCGTATCGGCCAGGGTCACCGGAAAACCGCCGAGATCGAGGTGCACCTCCACGATATCGCGGGTCGTGCCCGCCGTCTCCGAAACAATGGCCACGTCGCGCTGCGCCAGGGCATTCAGCAGCGAGGACTTGCCCGCGTTGGGCGCGCCGAGAATCACCGCGGAATGCCCTTCGCGCAGGCGTTCGCCGCGGTGACGGTCGTCCAGGGCGGCGGCGATTTCCGACGCCACCGCTTCGGCCTGCGCCAGGGCCGCGGCACCCAGATCCTCCGGCAGCTCCTCTTCGACGAAGTCGATGGCGGCTTCGAAGTGCGCCAGCACCCGGGTCAGCCGCGCCGCCCAGTCCCCCGTCCGCCGCGCCAGGCCACCCTCCATCTGGCGCAGGGCCTGGCGGCGCTGCGCCTCGGTTTCCGCATCGATCAGGTCCGCCAGGCCCTCGACGGCGGTGAGGTCCAGCTTGCCGTTGTCGAAGGCACGCCGCGTGAACTCGCCGGGCTCGGCCGGACGCAGCCCCGGCAGCTGCGCCAGCGCCTCCAGCGCGGCGGCGACCACCGCGCGGCCGCCGTGCAGCTGCAACTCGCCCAGATCCTCGCCGGTGAAACTGCCCGGTCCGGGGAACCACAGCAGCAGGCCGTGATCGATGACGCTGCCGTCGTCCACGCTCCGCACCCGCCGCAGCGCGGCGCGGCGCGGCGCCGGCAGCGGCTCTCCGCCCAGGGCCCGCAGGGCCGCACCGGCCTCGGGGCCGGATATGCGGATGACCGCGACCCCCGCCCGGCCGGGAGCCGTCGAGGGGGCGAAGATGGTGTCGTCTGTCATTGGTCTACTACCGGGGCCTACTTCTGGGGCCTGCGATTGGGGGGCCATTGGGACTCGCCCTTGGCCTGCGGGCAATCGAAAGCGCCTAAGGGCCTCAGGCGCCCGGCGGCGTCTCGTCATCCGGGCGCAACATGAGCCGTTCGACCCGGCCGCCCTCTACCAGATGGGTCTGCAGGATCTCCTCGGCGTCCTCGATGCTGCGGTAGTGGTACCAGACGCCTTCGGGATAGATGACCATGACCGGTCCCAGCTCGCAGCGGTCAAGGCAGCCGGACTGATTGATCCGCAGGCCTTCGATGCCCAGCTCCTTCGCCCGCGCCTTCAGGTAGTTGCGCAGGCGCACAGCGCCCTTCTCCTTGCAGCAGCCGCGCTCGTGGCCGGGCGGGCGCTCGTTCATGCAGCAGAAGACGTGGCAACGGAAATAGGGCGCCGGATCACCGTCAGCCGCCTGCCCGGGGTCCTCACGCAACTTGCCCTCGTCCAGGGTATCCGTCATAAGCTATTGTTTTTCCTCTGTTTTTCCAGACGTGCCGCTGGACATCTGCGACCAGAAGGCCTTCTGCAGCTGCTCCCAGCCCTGCAGACCGGCCGGCAGCCAGGTCTTGAACAGCTGCTCCGGCTCCATGGCCTGCATGTTCGCCATCATGTGCTTTTGCAGTTCCGCCATAAGGGCTTCCTGCATCGGCCCCACATCCGGCAGGCCGAGAAAGGCGCGCGCCTCTTCCGGCGTGCAGTCGATATCCACCTTGATCTTCATCGCCGCTGCCCTTCCCTGCAGAGAATGCCCGCGAACGGTCGGCCCTAGGCGACGGTCCTAGGCTGCGTCCGAAAGCCACATATCCATTCAGCATTTATGGTTGAGCCAACAAGGACCTACGGCCCATATAGGAAGCCCGAGATTACATGTCAGCAACAGGCTGCCGCAATCCCCCTGCCACGAGCCTCATGTCCTGCTCCAGAGGCATGCTCCCGGGGACGGCAGTTTTAGCGGCAGCGTCTCACTGCGCGCAGCAAGAGGATCGAGCCCTTCATGGCCGAGGCCGACGCCCCCCAGACTCCTGACTTGATCGGCAACCAACTGGGGGCGGAGACCAGCCCCTATCTGCTGCAGCATCGCGACAACCCGGTCGCCTGGCGGGCCTGGGGCGAAGCCGCCTTTGCCGAAGCGCGCGCCGACAACAAGCCGGTGCTGCTCTCGGTCGGTTACGCCGCCTGCCATTGGTGCCACGTGATGGCACATGAATGCTTCGAGAATCCGGCCATCGCCGAGGTGATGAACCGACTTTACGTTAATATCAAGGTCGACCGCGAAGAACGGCCGGACGTGGACAGCATCTACCAGTCCGCCCTGGCACTGCTCGGCGAGCACGGCGGCTGGCCGCTGACCATGTTCCTGACGCCGCAGGGCGAGCCCTTCTGGGGTGGCACCTACTTTCCGCCGGAACCGCGCTATGGCCGGCCCGGCTTTCCGCAGGTCTTAAGCGCGGTCGCGGAGATCTACGCCAACGACAAGGAGCGGATCGACAAGAACACCACGGCCCTGAAGGACGCGCTCGGCAAGCTGTCGCAGAACCAGCGCGGCGACGCCATTCCCCTGGGCGCCATCGACCAGGTCGCCGAACGCCTGCTCGGCGAAATCGACCAGGCCAACGGCGGCATCGGCAGCGCGCCCAAGTTTCCGCAGCCCAGCATCCTGAAACTGCTGTGGCGCGCCTGGAAGCGCGGCGGCGATGACGCCCTGCGGGCCGCCGTGGAACTGACCATGACCAAGATGGCCCAGGGCGGCATCTACGATCACCTGGGCGGCGGCTTCGCGCGCTACGCGGTCGACGCCTACTGGCTGGTGCCGCACTTCGAGAAGATGCTGTACGACAACGCCCAGCTGCTCGAGGTGCTGACCTGGCTGTGGCAGGACACGCGCAATCCCCTCTACGAGCAGCGGGCGCGCGAGACCGTCGCCTGGGTCCTGCGCGAGATGATTGCCGACGCCGACGGCAGCGGCGCCCGGCCGGCGGGCGCTTTCGCCGCCACCCTCGACGCCGACAGCGAGGGCGAGGAAGGCAAGTTCTACGTCTGGTCGGCGGCGGAGATCGACGCCCTGCTCGGCCCGGACGCGACCCTTTTCATGCAGCACTACGACGTGCGCCCCGGCGGCAACTGGGAAGGCAAGACCATCCTCAACCGTTCGGCCACCCCGCAGCCGGCCGATGCGGCGACCGAAGCCAAGCTCGCCGCCTGCCGCGAGAAGCTGCTGACCGTGCGGAACAAGCGGGTCTGGCCGGGCTGGGACGACAAGGTGCTGGCCGACTGGAACGGCCTGATGATCGCCGCCCTGGCCGACGCCGCGCCGGTCTTCGGGGAGCCGACCTGGCTCGACGCCGCGGAGAACGCTTTCGCCTTCGTCGTCAAGGAGATGACGCGTGACCGTCGCCTGTTCCACGCCTGGCGTCACGGCCAGCTGAAGCACCCGGCGACCCTCGACGACTACGCCAATATGGCCACCGCCGCGCTCGCGCTCTTCGAGGCGACCGGCAAGAGCGACTACCTGGCGCAGGCCGAAGCCTGGGTTGCCGCCCTGGACCGGCACTACTGGGATGCGGAAAGCGGCGGCTATTTCTTCACCGCCGACGACACGCCCGACCTCATCCTGCGCACCAAGACCGCCGCCGACAATGCCACGCCTTCCGGCAACGGCATGATCCTGGCGGTGCTGGCGCGGCTCTTTTACCTGACCGGCAGGCCCGCCTACCGTGAGCGCGCCGACGCCCTGGTCGCCGCCTTCTCCGGCGAGCTGACGCGCAACTTCTTTCCCCTCACCTCCCTGCTCAACGGCGCCGAGCTGTTGGAGCGCGCGGTGCAGGTCGTGATCGTCGGCACGCGCGGCGAAGCTGAAACAGATGCCCTGATCGGCGCCGTGACCGCCCTCTGCCTGCCGAACCGGGTGCTGCAGGTGATCGGCCCCGGCGAAGACCTGCCGCCGGATCATCCCGCCGCCGGTAAGGGCCAGGTCGACGGCCCCGACAACAGCCCAAGGGCAACCGCCTACGTCTGTCACGGCCCGAGCTGTTCCCTGCCGATCACCGAAGCCGCGGCGCTCACCGAGGCGCTCGCGGGCGGGGCACGCGCAGCCGGGGCCCGCCCGACATGACGCGTCAGCGCCTGACCGTGGAGACCGACAGCGGCGCGGTGACCGTCACCGAAGACGACGGCGCCATCGTCGCGGTCACCTGGGGCGGCGATCACCGCGATGACTCGCCGCTGCTGCAGGAGGCCGCGCGCCAGCTGCGCGACTATTTCGCCGGCACGCGCCGGGACTTCGATCTGCCGCTGAACCCTCAAGGGACCGACTTCCAACAGGCGGTCTGGCGCGAGATGCTCGCCATTCCCTACGGCCGGACCAGGTCCTACGGCGACCTGGCGCAAGCGACCGGCGGCATCGCGCGGGCCGTCGGCACCGCCTGCGGCGCCAACCCGATCCCCATCTTCATTCCCTGTCACCGGGTGCTGGCCGCCGACCGACAGCTCGGCGGTTTTTCCGGCGGCAAGGGAGCGGAGACCAAGGCCCTCCTGCTTACGCTCGAAGGCGCCTGGCCGGTCCAGCACAGCCTCTTGCTCGACTAGCGCGCGACCGGGCGAGGACCACGCGACAAGCTGCATCGCGCGCCGCTTTCAGATAAGCTGGCGGCAAAACACACGAGAGGCCGCGGACAGCGGCACCATCAGGATGCAAAGCAAACTCAAAGAAGGGGGCAAAGCTCATGGGTGAACTCACCATCCCAGTGCAGGACGGCAACTTCTCGGCCTACGTGGCGCTGCCCAAGGTGACGCCGGCGCCGGGCATCGTTGTCGCCCAGGAAATTTTCGGCGTCAATCAGGTCATGCGCGACACCTGCGACTGGCTGGCCGGCGAAGGCTTCGTCGCCGTCTGTCCGGATCTCTTCTGGCGCATCGAACCGGGCATCGACATCACCGACCAGACCAAGGCGGAATGGGACCGCGCCTTCGAGCTCTTCGGGCTCTTCGACGTCGACAAGGGCATCGACGACATGAAGGCGACGCTCGCCGCGCTGCGCGGCCACGACGCCTGCAACGGCAAGGCCGGCTCCGTCGGCTACTGCCTGGGCGGCAAGATCGCCTTCCTCATGGCGACGCGCTCCGACGCCGACGCCAACGTCGGCTACTACGGCGTCGGGCTCGGCGACCTGCTGGGCGAAGCCGGCAATATCTCCAAGCCGCTGATGCTGCACATCGCCGAGAAGGACGCTTTCTCTTCGGCCGAGGAAATCGCGAAAGTAAAGGACGGCCTCGCCGGCAACGCGCAGGCCACCGTCCATGTCTATGAAGGCCAGGACCACGCCTTCGCGCGGCCCGGCGGCGAACACTACAACGAAGCGGCGGCGAAACTCGCCAACGGCCGCACAATCGATTTCTTCAGGGAGCATCTCGCATAATGGTCAAGGCAATCCGCATTCACGAACCCGGCGGCCCGGAAGTTCTGAAGTACGAAGACGTCGAGGTGCCGGCACCGGGCGCCGGCGAGGTCCTCCTGAAACAGAACGCCTGCGGTCTGAACTACATCGACGTCTACCACCGCATGGGT
Source organism: Kiloniellaceae bacterium (assembly GCA_048268885.1). GTDB lineage: Bacteria > Pseudomonadota > Alphaproteobacteria > Kiloniellales > Kiloniellaceae > Pelagibius. Next base: position 25,648 of record JBLWUP010000029.1, read on the forward strand.
GTCTATCCGCTGGACTATCCGGCGACCATCGGCATGGAGGGCATGGGCGTGGTCGAAGCGGTGGGTGACGGCGTCGACGCCTTCAAGCCCGGCGACCGCGTCGCCTATGCCGACATGCCGCCGGGCGCCTACGCCGAGGCGCGCGTGATGCCGTGGCACCGCCTGGTGAAGCTGCCCGACGCCATCGACGACCGGACCGCCGCGGCGATGATGCTGCAGGGCATGACCGTGGAGTATCTCATCCGCCGCACCTTCAAGGTGTCGAAGGGCGACACGGTGCTGTTCCACGCCGCGGCCGGCGGCGTCGGCCTCATCGCCTGCCAGTGGCTGAACCACATCGGCGCGACGGTGATCGGCACGGTGGGCTCGGACGAAAAAGCCGAACTCGCCAAGGCGCACGGCTGCCACCACACCATCAACTACCGCAGCGAAAACTTCGTCGAACGGGTGAAGGAACTGACCGACGGCAAGGGCGTGCCTGTCGTTTATGACTCCGTCGGCAAGGACACCTTCGACGGCTCGCTCGACTGCCTGAAGCCGCGCGGCATGATGGTGCTGTTCGGCGCCGCTTCCGGGCCGGCGCCCTCCATCGATCCGAACGTGCTGAACAAGAAAGGCTGCCTCTACCTCACGCGCCCCAGCCTGATGGTCTACAACAAGGAGCGCGCGGAACTGGAAGCCTGCGCCGGCGCCCTCTTTGACGTGGTGACCTCGGGCAAGGTGAAGATCGAGGTGAATCAGACCTACCCCTTGAGCGAGACGGCGCAGGCGCATCGCGACCTCGAAGCGCGCAAGACCACCGGCTCCACCGTGTTGTTGCCGTAGATGAAGCCGATGGCTGAGTCCGCATGTCTGTCGACGCACCTAAGCTAAAGGACCTGATTGATCGCGAGCTTGACCGGCTCTCCGACATGAGGGTTATGGCGAACATCCGAAGTCTGCTTGTTGAGCCTAGGGTGATCTTGCGCGATTGGGACTACGGAAAGCCCGGGGAGCAATATCCGTGCTGGGAGGTCTTCAACGACGATCCGGCGAACTCAGCCACGGGCATCGTTTATTGTGAGAGCGGCTTTGGGCCCGAAACACCGTGGGGCTTGGTCTGGTTGAGCGGAGATAACATGTCCATGGGTCAGGATTCGGGATGGTTTCCGACCTTTCTGGACGCCTACTTTGAATCCTTTGCACCAACGGTACTTCCGATATGGCGAATCTTTCGAACTGAGACTCCTGGCAAACCATTTCCAATAACCGACGAGGGTGATTGGAACGACAGGTGGGAACAGGTAGCGGACCTCAGGAAGACTGAACCCGGCTCTAGGTTCCACGTGCATCACACTGTCCCTTATGGAAGCGCGCCTGCTTGATCGCTTCCGCAAACAAGAAGAAAGGGGAAACAATGGCCAAGGGGTACTGGGTTGCGCGCGTCGATATCAACGACGAAGAGGCTTACAAGAAATACGTCGCGGCCAACGCCGAAGCGTTCCGCGAATACGGCGCGCGCTTCATCGTGCGCGCGGGACAATTCGAAACCGTGGAAGGCACGTCGCGCAACCGCAACGTCGTCATCGAGTTTCCCAGCTACGACGCGGCACTCGCCTGCTACCGCTCACCGGCTTACAAGAAGGCGATGGCATTTCGCCGAGATGCCTCGGAAGCCGACTTGGTGATCGTCGAAGGCTACGACGGCCCGCAGCCCGGCGACTGATCCGCCGATTGCACCAACAGGACAAAAAAACCCGGAGCGAAAAATCTGCTCCGGGTTTTCTTTGCGCGCGATCTTATCGCGAACTATCGACAGCGAACCTACTGGTTCATGGAATCGAAGAAGTCCTGGTTGGTCTTCTGATGCTTCAGCTTGTCGACCAGGAAGTCGATGGAATCGGTCACGCCCATCGGCATGAGGATGCGGCGCAGCACCCACATCTTCGACAGGGTGCCCTTGTCCACCAGCAGCTCTTCCTTACGGGTGCCGGACTTGCCGATGTCGATGGCCGGGAAGGTGCGCTTGTCGGCCAGCTTGCGGTCGAGGACGATTTCCGAGTTACCGGTGCCCTTGAACTCTTCGAAGATGACCTCGTCCATGCGACTGCCGGTATCGATCAGCGCGGTGGCGATGATGGTCAGCGAGCCGCCTTCCTCGATGTTACGCGCCGCGCCGAAGAAACGCTTGGGGCGCTGCAGGGCGTTGGCGTCGACACCGCCGGTCAGCACCTTGCCCGAGCTCGGCACCACGGTGTTGTAGGCGCGCGCCAGGCGGGTGATGGAGTCCAGCAGGATCACCACGTCCTTCTTGTGCTCGACCAGGCGCTTGGCCTTTTCGATCACCATTTCGGCGACCTGCACGTGGCGCTGGGCCGGCTCGTCGAAGGTGGAGCTCACCACCTCGCCCTTCACCGAGCGGTCCATGTCGGTCACCTCCTCCGGGCGCTCGTCAATGAGCAGCACGATGAGGAAGATCTCCGGATGGTTCTTGGCGATGGACTGGGCGATGTTCTGCAGGATCATCGTCTTGCCGGTACGCGGCGGCGCGACGATGAGCGCGCGCTGGCCCTTGCCGATGGGCGCCGTCAGGTCGATGACCCGCGGCGTCAGGTCCTTGATGGTCGGATCCTCGACTTCCAGCTTCACCCGCTCGTCCGGATAGAGCGGCGTCAGGTTGTCGAAGTTGATCCGGTGGCGCGAGTTCTCCGGCGGATCGAAGTTGATCTGGCTGACCTTCAGGAGGGCGAAATAGCGCTCGCCGTCCTTGGGCGAGCGGATCTGCCCTTCCACCGTGTCGCCGGTGCGCAGGCCGAAACGGCGCACCTGGCTGGGGCTGACGTAGATGTCGTCCGGCCCGGCCAGGTAGTTCGATTCAGGCGAGCGCAGGAAGCCGAAGCCATCCTGCAAAATCTCGAGCACCCCGCCGCCGTAGATCGGCTGATCGTTGTCGGCCAGGTGCTTCAGGATGGCGAACATCATGTCCTGCTTGCGCAGCGTGCTCGCGTTTTCGATTTCCAGATCTTCGGCAAAGGCCAAGAGATCGGCCGGACTCTTGGCTTTCAGTTCTTGAAGGTTCATGGGCGCTTACGCCTGTGCTCGCTCTAGAGAAGATAAATGGGAGGATTTTGGTCGGACCTGCACCGGAGCGTCTGCAGCTTACGGGGTGCCGGGAATGCGGGACGAAGACCGCAAAGCGGGGGAGATTTGTATAACTGCAGCCTACGCTTGGCTGGTTACCGATTCGTTAACCATATATGGGACGGACGTTGCCGGACGGCAAGGTGCTGAAGAATGCTGACCGTTAATGCAAGGCGCGGCCGGAGTCAAGTACCGGGCGAGAAGTTCAGCCGGCAGGGAAACGTCACAGTTGGGGGGTCAGAAGGGCTTCACCACGGCCAGGATGACGATCCCGACCATCAGGACCGCCGGCACTTCGTTCATGAAACGGTAGAAACGCTCGGAATGGGTGTTGGCGTCGGCTTCGAAGGCCTTGCGCCAGCGCGCCGCCACCATGTGCATGACCGTCAGGATCACCAGCAGGGTCAGCTTGGCGTGGAACCAGCCGCCTTCCCAGGCCTCGATGTTCACCATCAGCGCCAGGCCCAGGATCCAGGCGACGATCATCGAGGGGTTCATGATGCCGCGCAGCAGGCGCCGCTCCATGATCTTGAAGGTCTCGGATTGTTTCGAACCCGGTTCGGCCTGGCAGTGATAGACGAAAAGCCGTGGCAGATAGAGGAAAGCGGCCATCCAGGCGATCACCGCCATGATGTGCACGGCCTTCACCCAGAGATAGGTCTCGCCCAGAAATCCCGCCATGTCGTCCCCGATTTTCCCGTATTTCGCTCTTAAAGAGTGCTTCGCGGCTTCAGATCTCAACCGCCTGGGGGCAGCCACGCCACTTCGCCGGGCAGAAGCGCCCGCCGACGTGGGAGCAGATCTGCCGCTCCGCCCCGGCCGCCGCTGCCACCAGGTCCGCCAGCCCCTCGATGAAGGGCGCATCGGCCATCACCGTCGGCACCCGGAGGTAGGCCGCCGCCCCGGCCTTTTCGGCCAGTTCCCGATATTCGATATCCAGCTCGACCAGGGTCTCCGAATGCTCCGAAACGAAGGCGATGGGCACGACGATGATCGTGCGGCCTTCGCTGCCCGCCCGTCCGATTTCCTCGTCGGTGGCGGGGCCGATCCACTCCAGCGGGCCGACCCGGCTCTGATAGCAGACCTGGTAGTCCAGGTTCACCTCGCCCAGACGGCGCACCACCGCGGCCACGCTCTGCTCCACCTGCCACTGGTAGGGATCGCCCTTCTCGATGATCTTCTTCGGCAGGCCGTGGGCCGAGAACAGCACCCGCGGCGGCTTCTCGCCGCTCACCTGGCGCAAGGCCTCGCGCAGGCGCACCACCGTCGCCTCGGCGAAACCAGCCTCTTCGGGATAGCAGCAGATCCTGCGGCTGGGCGCCGTGAGACCGGCGGATTTGGCCTCGCGGTCCCACTCCTTCAGCGACGAGCCCGAGGTCGTGGTCGAAAACTGCGGGTAGAGCGGCAGCAGCACCACCCGGTCCGGCGCATAGGCAGCGACCTGCTTCGCTGTCTCACTGGCCCGCGGATGCCAGTAGCGCATGGCGATGAAGACTTTCACCTCGCCCAGCACGTCGCCGGGCACCTCGCCCGGGTTCTGCTCTTGCCCTTTCTTCTCCAGGGCCGTGGTCAGGGCCGCCGCCTGCGCCTCGGTATTCGGCAGCAGCGGCGAGCCGCCGCCCAGTTCTTGGTAGATCTCCTCGGCGATCGGCGCGCGCCTTTTGGAAATGAGCTTGGCCAGGGGCCAGCGCAGCGGCAGCGGCAAGCCGATGATCGCCGGGTCGAAAAACAGATTGAAGAGGAAAGGCTGCACCGCCGCGCGGCTGTCGGGGCCGCCGAGGTTGAACAGCACCACCGCCGTCTTGCTCATGACGCGCCACCTCCTTGCCCCCGGCCGTCATTTCCCTTCCAGCTGTGGATCTGCTCCATCAGCCGCGTCACATGTTCCGGCGGCGTCTGCGGCACGATGCCGTGACCCAGGTTGAAGACGAAGGGCCCGCCGCTCAGCTGTTCCAGGATGGTCTCGACGCCGACGCGCTGCGTCTCGCCGCCGGCCACCAACATCAGGGGATCGAGGTTGCCCTGCAGGCAGGCTTTTGGCTGCAATACCTCGCGCGCCCAGGCCAGCGGCACTGTGGTGTCGAGCCCCAGGGCATCGGCACCGCAGTCCTCGGCATAGGCTTGGTACAGCACCCCCGCGCCGCGCGGGAAGACGATCACCGGCACACCCGGCCGTTCGCTCTTGATCCGGCTGACCAGCGCCTTCGCCGGCTCCAGGCACCAGCGCCGCAGATGGGCCTCCGGCCAGATCCCCGCCCAGGAATCGAAAATCTGCACCGCTTCGGCGCCGGCGTCGATCTGGGCGATGAGGTAGTCCCCGGTCGCCGCCACCAGCAGATCGATCAGCCGCTGCATGGCTTCCGGAGCGCCGTAGGCCCAGCGCTTGCCGGCCGCGAAGTCCTTGCTGGAGCCGCCTTCCAGCATGTAGCTGGCCACTGTCCAGGGCGCGCCGGCAAAGCCGATCAGCGTGGTTTCCGCCGGCAGCTCTCGGCGCAACCGCGTGACGGTCTCGTAGACCGGCGCCAAGTGATCGTGAAGCCGCGCGCGGTCCAGCCGGTCGAGGTCACCGGGTTGTTCCAGAGCCTCCAGCCGCGGCCCCACCCCCTCCTCGAACCAGACCTTCTGGCCCAGGGCATGGGGCACCACCAGGATGTCGGAAAACAAAATCGCCGCATCGAAACCGTAGCGCCGGATCGGCTGCAGGGTCACCTCGACGGCGTAGTCCGGGGTGTAGCAGAGATCGAGGAAGCCCTCCGCCTTGGCCCGCAGCTCGCGGTACTCCGGCAGATAGCGCCCGGCCTGCCGCATCAGCCAGACCGGCGGCCGCGCCAGGGTTTCCCCCTTCAAGGCGCGCAGCATCAGCTTTTCGGAGGCGGAGATCGTTTCAGGCGACTGGGTCATGGGGGCGTTTTTATCGTCCAACGTGGGCTCTTTGCAGGCTTCAGGGTCCGACAAGATGACGTTTTCCGCAGGCCGAGCAAAGCCTTCTTCTTCTAAAAAGAATTAATATTAAAGCTTTGGTAGTTGTAGTTGATCCCTGTGAATCCTGGGGATTGCCGGAGACCGATAAGTTATCCAGCGACTCATCCGCAAGGTTTTGCCGTCGGGGTTCATCTGTGGGCAGAGCCCGGAAAAAGCCAGCCCGATGCCACGTCTTGCGCCAAATCGGCAGGCAGGGGATAACGGGGAAAAGGTTGCGGGCAGGTGTGTCTTTCCCGGAGTGAGTCCAGCTGTGGGGCGAAGTTTTCCGGAACGAAAGAACACGCGGGAGCATTGCGAGGCTGATGTGAGGGCTTTTTTTTCGATCTGGGCAAAGGGGCGAGTTGTCCCCGGCTTTAGCTTTCTTATGCCAAAGCATGCACAGCCTTTTGCGGGCCGCTTCGGGAACGGTGGCGCATGACCAGTCATCATCTGCACCTGGTTTCCGACGCCACGGGCGAGACCATCAACTCGGTGGCGCGGGCCTGCCTCGTTCAGTTCGGCGGCGTCGAGCCGATCGAGCATGTCTGGAGCCTGGTGCGCACCCGCGGCATGATGACCAAGGTGCTGCAGGGCATCGAAAGCAATCCGGGCCCCGTGCTCTACACCATGGTGAACCGCGAACTGCGCGACCAGCTCACCTCCTGCTGCGCGTCGCTCGGCCTGCCCTGCATTCCGGTGCTTGACCCGGTCATCCATACCCTGGCCAACTACTTCGGCGTCGAGATCCGCGGCACGCCCGGGCTGCAGCACGTGCTGGACGCGGAATACTTCAGCCGCATGGACGCCATGACCTTTGCGCTGACCCACGACGACGGCCAGCACTGCAGCGACATCGACAAGGCCGACATCATCCTGGTCGGCGTGTCGCGCACCTCGAAGACGCCGACCTGCATGTACCTCGCCAACCGCGGCATCAAGGCGGCCAACATTCCGGTGGTGCCCGGCTGCCCCATGCCCGAGGAACTGCTGCACGCCAAGGGGCCGTTGGTGGTCGGCTTGACCAAGGATGCGGCCAGCCTGGTTCAGGTCCGTCAAAACCGCCTGCGCATGCTGACCGACGACCGGCAGGAGACCGACTATGTGAACCTGGAGGCGGTGCGCCAGGAGATCGCCCAGGCCCGCCGCTTTTGCGTCGAGCATGACTGGCCGCTGATCGACGTGACGCGCCGTTCCATCGAGGAAACCGCCGCCACCATCATGAACTACTACGCCAAGCACATCGGCGCGGAAGCGTGATGGTGGAAGCCGCGGAAGACTCGCCCTCTTTGATGCCGGACGAGGCGCTGCCGGTGGTGCTGGCCTCGGCCAGCGCGGCGCGGGCGCAGATGCTGACCGCCGCCGGGCTCCGGGTTCACTGCCAGGCCGCCGCCGTCGACGAAGAAGGCATTAAAGCCTCCCTGAAGGCCGAGGGCGCGACGCCGGCGCAGGTCGCCGAGACCCTCGCAGAGTTGAAGGCGCAGCGTGTGGCGGTGAAATTTTCGGGCGCGCTGGTGATCGGCGCCGATCAGGTGCTGTCGTGTAACGATGTCTGGTTCGACAAGCCGCCGGACCGCGATCATGCCGCCGCACAGCTGCGCGCCTTGAGCGGCAAGACTCATACGCTGTGGACCGGCGTCTGCGTGGTGCGCAACGGCAGCCGCATGTGGCACCACAACGCTTCGGCGCAGCTCACCATGCGCAATTTGAGCGACGCTTTCATTGACGCCTATCTCGAGGCCGCGGGAGACGCTGTGCTGGGCAGCGTCGGCGCCTATCACCTGGAAGGCCTGGGAGCGCAGCTCTTCGCCAAGGTCGAGGGAGACTTCTTCACCGTTCTGGGGTTGCCCCTCCTGCCGTTGCTCGATTTTCTCAGACTGAACAAGGCCCTGCCCGCATGAGCCAATCTCCCTCAGGCATTTCCGGCAAGGCAAAGGTCGCCGGCCTGATCGGCTGGCCGGTGTCGCACTCCCGCTCGCCGCGGCTGCACGGCTTCTGGCTGGCCCGGCATGGCATCGACGGCGCCTACGTGCCCCTGCCGGTGCAGCCCGACCCCCTGCAACCCAACAAGGTCGAGGTGGCGGTACGCGGACTGGCCGCCGCCGGGCTGCGCGGCGTGAACGTCACCATTCCCCACAAGCAGACGGTCCTGGCGCTCTGCGACGAGGTCGATGCGATCGCCCGGCGCATTGGCGCGGTGAACGTGCTGATCTTCGACGACGGCAGGATCAGCGGCACCAATACCGACAGTTTCGGTTTCATGGAAAACCTGAAGGCGGGCGCCCCCGGTTACGACGCGGCGAAGGCGCCGGCGGTCGTCCTCGGCGCCGGCGGCGGCGCCCGCGCCGTCGCGGCCGGCCTGCTGGATGCGGGGGTGCCGGAGCTGCGCCTCGTCAACCGCAACCGCGACCGCGCCGAACGGCTGGCGGCAGAGATCGGCGGACCGATCAATGTGCTGGCCTGGGAAGAACGCAGCGCCGCGCTGGCCGGCGCCGCCCTGCTGGTCAACTCCACCAGCCTGGGCATGAGCGGCCAGCCGCCGCTCGACATCAGCCTCAGCGACCTCGATCCCGGCGCCGTGGTCAGCGACCTGGTCTACAGCCCCTTGGAGACCGATCTGCTGGGCGCCGCCCGGGCCAAGGGCTGCACCGGCATCGACGGCCTGGGCATGCTGCTGCACCAGGGCCGGCCCTGCTTTGCCGCCTGGTTCGGGCCCGACCCGCAGGTGACGCCGGAGCTGCGCGCCTACGTGTTGGGCGGGGACTAGGCGCCATGCTGGTCGTCGGCCTCACCGGTTCCATCGGCATGGGCAAGTCGACGGCCGCCGGCATGCTGCGCCGCCTCGGCGTGCCGGTTCACGACGCCGACGCGGCGGTGCACCGGCTGATGGAACGCGGCGGCGCGGCGGTCACCGCGGTGGCGGCGGCTTTTCCCGGTGTCGAACGGGACGGGCGCATCGACAGAAGCCTGCTGGGTGCCGAGGTGCTGGGCGACGATGCCGCGCTGAAGCGACTGGAAGCCATCCTGCACCCCCTGGTCCGCGCCGAAGCGCGCGCCTTCCTTGCCAAGCAGGCGCGCCTGCACCGGCCCTTGGTGGTGCTGGACATTCCGCTGCTTTTCGAAACCGGCGGCGATCGACTTTGCGACGCCGTGATCGTGGTCTCGGCGCCGCCGGCCACGCAGCGCGCGCGGGTGCTCGGCCGTCCGGGCATGACCGAGCAGAAGATGCGGGCCATCATGGCCCGGCAGCTGCCCGACGCGGAAAAGCGCCGCCGCGCCGACTTCATCGTCCAGACCGGTCTGACCAAGGGGCACAGCTTGCGCCAGCTGGCGGCCATCGTCACACTGCTGAAGGAAGAAGCCCGGCGGCGGCGCCGCCGCCCGAGAGGAAGCCGTTATGCGTGAGATCGTCCTCGATACCGAAACCACCGGCCTGGATCCCGCCGCCGGTCACCGCATCGTCGAGGTGGCGGGACTGGAGCTGCTGCATCACATCCCGACCGGGCGCACCTTCCGCGAATACATCAATCCACAGCGCGACATGCCGGCGGAGGCCGAGCGCATCCACGGGCTGAGCGAAGAGTTTCTAAAGGACAAGCCGCTCTTCTCGGCGGTCGCCCAGAGCTTCCTGGACTTCATCGGCGACGCCAAGCTGGTCATTCACAACGCTGCCTTCGATATGAAGTTTCTCAATGCCGAATTGAAGGCGGTGGGCCAGCACCCCCTGCCCATGGAGCGGGCGATCGATACGGTGGCCCTGGCGCGCGAGCGCTTTCCCGGCGCCCAGGTGAACCTGGACGCCCTGTGCCGGCGTTTCGAGATCGACAATTCGTCGCGTACCTTCCATGGCGCGCTGCTGGACTGCGAACTGCTGGCCGAGGTCTATCTGGAGCTGCGCGGCGGCCGCCAGCCGGGGCTGGTGCTGGAAAAGCAGCGGGAACTGAGCCGGACGACCGCGCCGGCGGACCGCCAGGTGCGCCCGCCGCGTCCGCACGCGGCAAGTCCGGAGGAAAAGGCCGCCCACGAGGCCATGCTGGACAAGCTGGCGGAGCCCCTCTGGCGCGCCTGAGCGACCCTCTTTTTAAGCCTGACCGTTCGCGCCGTTGCTGCCGGCCTCGGCTTCGGCGCCGTTTTCTTCCGCGCCGTTTTCTTCCGCGCCGGCGGCGGCGGGCTGCTTACGGCTGAGGTAGAGCTGGGCAAAGTCGATCGGTCCCATCATCAGCGGCGGGAAGCCGCCGTCGCGGGTGTCGTCGGCCAGGATGGCGCGGGCGAAGGGGAAGAGGTGACGCGGCACCTCGATCATCACCAAGTGCTCGCGCAGCTGCTCGGTGAGGTCCGGGCCCAGGCTGACCACCGCGGCATAGTCCAGCTCCGCCAGGAAGGCCGGGGTGTCGCCGATCTTGGCCTCGGCGCGCAGGCTCAGCACCACTTCGTAGATCGACTCCTGCAGCAGGGTCGGCGTGACCTCGACGCTGACGTTGATGTCCGGCTTGCCGCTGCGCATGCTGCCGTAGATCCCCGGGGCGTTCGGGTTCTCGAAGGAGTGGTCCTTCACGTACTGGGTGTTGATGGTCAGCTGCGGCTGAGCGGCTTCTTCGGCCATATCCGGCTCCTATGATCGCGAGGCGGGTTGGCTATCACGGATCGGGGGCCCAGACAACCGAACGGGACAACCAGACCCAGACAACATGGCGGGACAGCCTGGCGGACCAATCCCGCTTTCAGGGCTTGGGGGATGCTCAGTAGGCCGGGGCCGCCGCGCCGGCGACCGGGTCGAAGCGCAGGGCCACCCCGTTGCCCACCGCCTCGCCGGTCAGGCCGCGGATGAACCCCCAATGGCTCACCACCAGAAGCCCGTCCCAGTTGCCGGCAGCGGCATGAGTGTCGCGGAAGCTGCGGCAGCGCTCGCCCAGGGCGTCCTCGCTCTCCTCTTCCTCCGGCCACCAGCGTTCCGGCAAGGCGCCGAAACTGAAGTGCGGCCAGCGCCGGGTCAGGTCGCTGCGGTGGCTGCCGATGTCGCAGGCATAGGAATAGCGTTCGCGCACCAGGGGCTCGATCTCGACCGTTTGTTCCGGGGGCAGGCCCAGGGCCTCGGCGATGATCTCCGCCGTGTGCAGGGTGCGCCAGTAGGGGCTGGCGATAATGCGCCGGATGCCGCTGTCGGCCAGGCTTTCGCCGGCCTCGCGCGCCTGGCGCTCGCCTTCCTCGGTCAGCCGCGGATCGACGATGCCGGGGTCGACCCGGGTCTTGGCGAAGTGGACGTTGAAGTGGGACTGGCCGTGACGCACCAGGATCACCGGCCGATCCTCCGCAGATCCGGACCCTTGCTGTCCTCGTCGTCGTCGCCGCCGTCGTCCGCGCGGCCGTCGCCGGGGGAGAGGTCTTCATACTCGCCGTCGATGACCGGCCCCTTCTTGCCGCCGGGGGTCCTTCGCGGGCCGCCACCCGGTCCGCCACCCGGTCCGCCGCTGGGGCGGTCGCCGCGCATCTCGACCCCGTCGACGAAGACCCGGGCCTCGCCGCGGGCGGCCTTGGCGGCGATGTGGCGGGCGATCATCAGGCGCAGCATCTCGCGCAGCGGCGGCACGAACAAAAGCAGACCGATGACGTCGGTGACGAAGCCGGGCACCAGCAGCAGGGCGCCGGCCAGGACCAGGCAGACTCCCTCGAACATCTCGCGCGCCGGCAGCTGGCCCTGGTCCATCTGGGTGCGGGCGCGCATCAGCACCGCCAAGCCCTGGGCGCGCAGCAGCAGCGAGCCCGCCAGCGCCGTGGCGATGGTGGCGGCGATGGTCGGCCAGACGCCGATAACCCCACCGACCTGGATGAAAACCGCAACTTCCAGGAGCGGCAGGCCAATAAAGACGGCCAGGAGAATAAGGGCCATACTTGCTCTTTCCCTACCAATTACCTACATAATGCGCATCACCCGGCGGCAACGCCAGCCAGCTCGCGCCCGTGCCCGCCCCGGCGTACCATAAGTGGGCGCGCCTCAATGATTGTGAACGGATGAGCGACGGCACCTTCATAGAAATAGTCATTCTTGCTGCGGTCGCAGCATTTTTTATCCTCAAGCTGCGATCCGTGCTGGGGAAGCGGACCGGTCATGAGAACCGGCCGGACTATGATCCTTTCAGCCAGGGCGAAGATCGCGGTGCGGAGGGCAAGTCCGACGGCGGCGATGACAAGGTGATTCAGTTGCCCGACCGGGGCGCTGGGGATCGCCGTGGCGCCAAGCCTTTGGAAGCAGAGGAAGTTTTGGAGGCCGCCGAGGCGGAAACGGCGGAGGAGCTTGCCGACAGCCCGCTGGCGGCCGGCATCACCCAGATCAAGCTCGCCGACCGGGATTTCGACCCGCGCCAGTTCGTCGCCGGCGCCCGTTCCGCTTTCGAAATGATCATCGGCGCCTTCGCCGCGGGCGACGTGAAAACCCTGCGCCCGCTGCTGGCCAACGAGGTCTACGACGACTTCTCCGGCGCGATCAAGGAGCGCGAGGAGAACAAGGAAACCCTGGAGACCACGCTGATCGGCATTACCTCGGCGGAGATCATCGAGGCCGAAATGCAGCAGAAGACGGCCTTCGTCACCGTGAAGTTCGTCTCCGAGCAGGTCAACGTGACCCATGATTCGGAAGGCCGCATCGTCGAGGGCGACCCCAATCACGTGGCCAAGGTGACCGATCTCTGGACTTTTGCCCGCAATACCCGCAGCCGCGACCCCAACTGGGCGCTGGTTGCCACCCGCAGCCCCAACTGAGCCCGGCCCGATGGCGCGCATCGGGGCCGGAACGTCCTCTCCCGCCATAGTCTCCCTGCCGTTGACCGCCGCGGCCCTGCTGCTGGCAGGGTTTCTCGCGGCCTGCGAGCGCGAGGCGCCGCCGGAGAAGCCCGCCGAACCTCCCAGGGCGGAGGTCGAACTGCCGCCGGCGGAGACCCCGGAACCTCAAGTCCTGCTGGAGCCGGTGGACTTCGCCGCCCTGCCCGGCTGGGCCGAGGACGAGGTGGCGGCGGCGCTGCCCGCCCTCACCCGCTCCTGCGCGCGCCTGCTGCGCCAGCCCGACGACCGCCCGGTAGGACCGCCGGTCGCTTCCGGGGGCCTGGCCGGGACCGTCGCCGACTGGCGCGCACCCTGCGCGGCACTGCAAGGGTTCTCCCCAGACGACGATGCGGCTGTCCGCGCCGCCCTGGAACAGCACTTCCGGCCCTTCGCCGTCTCCAACGCCGGCAAGCGCGAGGGCCTGTTCACCGGTTATTACGAAGCCGAACTGAAAGCCGCCGCAGATCCCGCCGCCCCGGGGGCGACGCCGCTCTACCGCGTGCCCGACGACCTGGTGACCGTCGACCTGGCGCTGTTCCGCGCCGACCTGCGCGGCGAGAAGATCATCGGCCGGGTCGAGGACGGCCGCCTGGTGCCCTACCTGACCCGCGAGGAGATCGACGCCGGCGCGCTGAACGACCGCGGGCTGGAGCTGGCCTGGGCCGCCGACCCGGTCGACGCCTTCTTCCTGCACGTCCAGGGCTCGGGCCGGGTGATCTTCCCCGACGGCCGGGTGAAGCGGGTCGGCTTCGCCGGCTCCAACGGCCATCCTTTCTACGCCATCGGCCGCGCCCTGATCGACGAGGGCGTGGTGTCGCGCAAGAACGCCTCCATGCAGAAGATCCGCGACTGGCTGCGCGCCAACCCGGAAAAGGCCCAGGAGATGATGCAGCGCAACGCCCGCTACATCTTCTTTCGCGAGATCACCGGCGAGGGCCCGATCGGCGCCCAGGGCGTGGCCCTCACGCCCGGACGCAGCCTGGCGGTGGACTCTTCCCTGCTGCCGCTGGGCGTGCCGCTCTACCTCGACACCACCTGGCCGGCCAGCGACAGGCCGCTGCGCCGCCTCATGGTGGCCCAGGACGTGGGCAGCGCCATCAAGGGCGCCGTGCGCGGCGACTTCTTCTGGGGCTCCGGCGAGGCGGCCCTGGCCGAGGCCGGCCGCATGAAGCAGAGCGGCGTCTACTACCTCTTCCTCCCCAGGACCGTGGCCGAGCGCCGGGAACAGGCGAGCTGAAGGGGCAGGGTCCCCGGATGCCGATAGGGGCTTGCCCCCGCTTGCTTTTCCCAAGTGGTAATACCATTATCGCCGAAAGCCCCAAGGGCTGGATTTGGGAGGATCATCCATGGCTGACGCACCTCTGGCGGAAGGGCATCCGCGCGTCGGACTTTTCGTAACCTGTCTGGTCGACTTGATGCGCCCCTCGGTCGGTTTCGCGGCGGTGAAGCTGCTGGAAAAGGCCGGCTGCAGGGTCGAGGTGCCGCAGGCGCAGACCTGCTGCGGCCAGCCGGCCTATAACTCCGGCGACCGGGCCGATACCCGGGCGATCGCCGAGCAAACTATCAAGACCTTCAAGGGTTTCGACTACGTGGTGGCGCCTTCCGGCTCCTGCGCGGCGATGATCCGCGAGCACTACCCCACCCTTTTCGAGGGCGATGCGGCGATGCGGGCGGCGGCCGAGGATCTGGCGGGGCGGACCTTCGAGCTGGTCTCCTTCCTCACCGACGTGCGCGGCCTGGAGGGCGTGGACTCGGCCTTCGCGGGCAAGGTCACCTATCATGACTCCTGCTCCGGCCTGCGCGAGCTCGGGGTTCAGGCCCAGCCGCGCAAGCTGCTCGGGTCCATTCCGGGGGTGGAACTGACCGAGATGGTGGAGCACGACGTCTGCTGCGGCTTCGGCGGCACCTTCTGCGTGAAATATCCGGACATCTCCAACAAGATCGTCTCGGCCAAGACCGACAACATCGTCGCCACCGGGGCCGAGACCCTGCTGGCCGGCGATCTCGGCTGCCTCATGAACATGGCCGGCAAGCTGCAGCGCCGGGGTGTGCCCGTCGAAGTGCGTCACGTGGCCGAAGTGCTGGCCGACATGACGGACCAGCCGGCCATTGGTGAAGCATCGGGTGGTGAAGCCGCGGAAGGGAGCGACTGAGCGCCATGCAGAGCACATCCCACGCCTTCAAGGACAACGCCCGCGCGGCGCTCGCCAACCAGACACTGCAGAAGGCGATGAAGCACGTGAAGACCGGCTTCATCGACAAGCGCGCCAAGGCCCGCGACCGCCTGCCGGAATTCGACGACCTGCGCGACCAGGCGCGCGACATCAAGAACCACACCCTGGCCAACCTCGACGTCTACCTGGAGCGCTACGAGCAGAAGGTCACCGCATCGGGCGGCGAGGTGCACTGGGCCGCGACCGCCGAGGACGCGCGCCAGGCGGTGCTCGACATCTGCAGGCGCGTCGAGGCCAAGGTGGTGACCAAGGGCAAGTCGATGATCTCCGAGGAGATCGCCCTCAACCAGGCCATGGAGGACGCCGGGCTGGACGTGGTCGAGACCGACCTCGGCGAATACATCATCCAGCTGCGCAAGGAACCGCCGAGCCACATCATCGCCCCGGCGGTGCACCTGACCAAGGAACAGGTCGAGGCCGACTTCCGCCATCATCACAACGAGCTGCCGTCGGAGCGTTCGCTGAGCGAGCCGGTGCAGCTGGTCGCTGAGGCGCGGCAGATGCTGCGCCGCCGTTTCCTCGAGGCCGACGTCGGCATCACCGGCGCCAACTTCCTGGTGGCGGAGACCGGCACCTCGATCATCGTCACCAACGAGGGCAACGGCGATCTGACGCAGACCCTGCCGCGGGTTCACATCGTCGTGGCCAGCCTGGAGAAGGTTGTTCCCAACCTGGAGGACGCGACCACCATCCTGCGCGTGCTGGCGCGCTCGGCGACCGGTCAGGAGTTCTCCTCCTACACCACGCTGTCGACGGGTCCGCGCCGTCCGGAAGATCTCGACGGGCCGGAGGAGTATCACGTCATCCTGCTCGACAACGGGCGCTCCAACATGCTGGGCAGCGAATTCCAGGACATGCTGCGCTGCATCCGCTGCGGTGCCTGCATGAACCACTGCCCGGTCTATCACGCGGTCGGCGGCCACGCTTACGGCTGGGTCTACCCCGGCCCCATGGGCTCGGTGCTGACGCCGAACCTGATCGGCGTCGACGAGGCCGGGCATCTGCCCAACGCCTCGACCTTCTGCGGGCGCTGCGAGGCCGTCTGCCCCATGCGCATTCCCCTGCCGAAGATGATGCGGCACTGGCGCGAGCGGGAGTTCGAACGGCATCTGAGCCCGGCGACGGTGCGCGCGGGCCTTGGTCTCTGGGCCTTCGTCGCGCGGCGTCCGAAGCTGTATCACTTCGCGACTGGCCTGCAGGCGCGCCTGCTCAGTCATTTCGGGCGCGCGCGCGGGCGCTTCGATGCCCTGCCTCTCTTGCGCGGCTGGACTAAATACCGCGACTTTCCGGCGCCTGAAGGCAAGACCTTCCACCAGCTCTGGGCCGAGCGCCAGAAAAGCCAGACGCAGGGGAAGGTCAACTCGTGAGCAGTTCCAAGCAACAGATCCTCTCGGCGGTGCGCCGCTCCCTGCGCCGCGAACAGCCGGACGACGCCGCGCGGCGCGAGGTGGAACAGCGGCTGGCGGCGCCGCGCGCGAACCTGGTTCCCCAGCGCGCGCAGATCCCGCACGGTGAGCAGCTCGATCTGATGGTCGAGATGCTGAAGGAACTCTCGGCCACGGTGGTGCGCCTCTCGGACGACGCCGAGGTGCCGCAGGCGGTCGCCGACTATCTGAAGAACGAGAACCTGCCGCCGCAAGTGCGTATGGCCCCGCGCGACGACCTGCGCGCCCTGCCCTGGGACGGACAGCCGCTGCTGGACGTGGCGGAAGGCATCGCCGAAGCCGCGGACGCCACCTCGGTCACCGGCGCCTTCGCCGGCATCGCCGAGACCGGCACGCTGATGATGGCTTCGGGCCCCGAGGCGCCGATCACCCTCAACTTTCTGCCGGAAAACCACATCGTGGTGCTGCGCGCCTCCCAGGTGACCGGCACCTACGAGGAAGCCTGGGCAAGGCTGCGCGACCTGGTGGGTCCCGGCGAGATGCCCCGCGCGGTCAACCTGATCACCGGCCCGTCGCGCACCGGCGACATCGAGCAGACCATCCTGCTCGGCGCGCACGGGCCGCGCCGCCTGCACGTGCTGCTGGTCGACGACCGCGGCGCGGCGTCGGCCTCCTCTTCCTGACCGGCGGCTGAGCAAGCGGCGGGCAATGAGCGGCAAGCGCAAAGGCCCCCGTTCCGCCTCCAGGGGCACCGGCCTCTCGCCCGAGGACCAGCGCCTCTGGGAACACGTCGCCGGCCAGATCAAGCCGCTCAGCGGCCGCGACCGCCTCTACTCCCGCGCGGCGGAGTTGCTGCACGACGAAGCGGCGGCGGAACAGAACGGGCGGCCGCCTGCGCCGCAGAAGCGGCGCGCAACCTCGACAACCGCCACGCATCGGCCGACCACGGCGCCCTCGCCGCATCCGAAGGCGGCGGCGCCCCTGACCCACGGCAGCCGCGACGGTCTCGACCGCCGCAAGGCCGAGCGCCTCAGCCGCGGCAAGCTGCCGATCGAGGCGACCCTCGATCTGCACGGCCTGCGTCAGGCCGAGGCCCATCGCCGCCTGGAACATTTCCTCGCGGACTGCCAGGCCGCGGGCAAGCGTTGCGTGCTGATCGTCACCGGCAAGGGCCTGCACAAGGAAGAAGGCGGCGTGCTGCGGGCCAATGTGCCGCGCTGGCTGAACGAGGCGCCGAACCGCGCGCGGGTGCTGTCGTTCGACTACGCCC
This sequence comes from Kiloniellaceae bacterium, assembly GCA_048268885.1. Classification (GTDB taxonomy): domain Bacteria; phylum Pseudomonadota; class Alphaproteobacteria; order Kiloniellales; family Kiloniellaceae; genus Pelagibius. The sequence continues at coordinate 43,431 of JBLWUP010000029.1, forward strand.
AGCAGAAGCACGGCGGCACCGGCGCGCTTTACGTTCTGCTGCGCCGCCCGCGCTGACCCCGGGCACTGAACTTGGGACGCCGGCTTTCGGCGATATCTTTGTTGGGTGGCGCCCGGATTTTCACACAGCAACGAGGAATCGCCTTCCGTCGCGGAAAGCGCTAAACTGCGATCCGGTTATGCGCCAGATGTTGTCGCATGCGTGATAGCGGGGTTTGCCTTGCCGCACCTCAAAGGGTCCTGTCACTGCGGCGCCGTAAAGTTTTCCGTGTTCTCGCGCGCTCCAGTGCCTTACATGCGCTGCTACTGCTCGATCTGCCGCAAGACGGCGGGCGGGGGCGGCTACGCGATCAATCTGTCCGGCTGTTACGCCACTCTGAAGGTCGACGGCGAGGAACACGTCACCGTCTACCAGGCGCGCGGTGCCGGCGGGGTCGGGCCGGACGAAGTGAGCCCGGGACGGCGGCACTTCTGCAAGCACTGCGGCTCGGCGCTCTATGCCTACGACCCGCGTTGGCCCGAACTGGTGCATCCCTTCGCCTCGGCCATCGACTCGCCTTTGCCGGCGGCGCCCGAGAGCGTCTTCATCATGCTCGATTCCAAGCCGTCCTGGGTGAAGTTGCCGCCCGACGCCAAGAGCGCCAACCGCTACGCCGAATACCCCGAGGAATCGCTGGCCGAGTGGCACCAGGCGCACGGCCTCTACGATGAGTCGGAACCTGATACCCACGATCAGGATTAACTGAATCATGAGATCGATAATTGAGCGGCTCCTGATCGCGGGTCCCACATGACGCCATTCGGGGAAAAGCTGCGCGCTATTCGCGCCGTCCGCGGCCTGGCCTTGAAGGACATGGCCGCCGGATTGCAGGTTTCGCCGGCCTATCTCTCCGCCATGGAGCACGGCCGCCGCGGCAAGCCCAGCCGGCGTTTCGTGCATCGCGTCTGTCAGTTTCTCGGGATCATCTGGGACGAGGCGGAGGAATTGCAGCGCCTCGCCGATCTTTCCCATCCACGCGTGGTGGTCGACACCGCCGGCCTCAGTGCCAAGGCGACGCTGTTCGCCAACCTGCTGGCCGACCGCGTCGCCGCGCTGGATGAAGGGATGCTCGATCAGCTGTTGCAGCAGATCGAAACGTATCGCGGCGACTCAGGGGAGTCCGCAAGGACCGGCGGCGACAACGACAACGAAGAGGATGTCAATTCCCCATGACCCCTCAGGGTGATGCCACCAAGATCCCCGAGACACAGTTGCGTCAGCTTTACGAATTCTGGATCGGCAAACGCAGAGGCGGCCGCTGGCCGTCGGGCGCCGACATCGACCCGGAAGAGCTCGCGCCGCTGCTGCCCTTTGTCATGCTGGTCGATGTTCTCGACGACGGTCGTCACTTCCGCTTTCGCCTGATCGGCACCGATGTCGCCATCGGCGTCAACCCGACCGGCAAGCTGCAGCACGAGGAACTGCCCGAGGGCATCTACCGTGATCACATCACGGCCCTGTTCCGGCGCGGCGCGGCCGGGCCCGGCGCGCTGTACAGCCGCAGCGCCTACGAGTACGGGCAGACCGAAGGGCCGCGCAGCATCAGCCGCCTCTTCATGCCGCTGTCTTCCGACGGCACCGTGATCGACATGATGCTGATCGGCCAGACCGCCGACCGTGATTGCGAGGACGGGAAGTCGGCCTGGTTGGCCAACCCGCCGACCGTCACCGAAGAGGTCGAAATCCGCCTGCCCTAGAGCAGATCAGGGTCGGCTGGAATCGCCGAAGGCGATCCACCGACCCTGTGAATCTGCTCTATGTATTAGAAATAGATCGGATTCACACGTGTAGACAGAACCACTTGGTGGTTCTGTCTACACGTGATCCGATCTAGCCGGACCGCCGCGTCTGGTGTTCTGTCGCATCTGGCGTTCTGCGGCGGCTGGTCTAAAGAATGAACTTGGAGAGGTCGGCGTTCTTGGCCAGCTCGCCGACGCGGGTCCGCACCATCTCGGCGTCGATCACGATGGTCTCGCCGCCGCGGTCGGTGGCGGTGAAGGAGATTTCCTCCAACAGCTTTTCCAGCACCGTGTGCAGCCGCCGCGCGCCGATGTTTTCCACCGAGGCATTGATTTCGGCGGAGAGGTCGGCCAGCGCGTCGATGGCCTCCTCGGCGAAGTCGAGGGTCACTTCCTCGGTTTCCATCAGCGCCTTGTACTGGCGGATCAGGCTGTTCTCCGGTTCGGTGAGGATGCGCTTGAAGTCGTCGCGGGTCAGTGCGTCGAGCTCGACACGGATCGGCAGGCGCCCCTGCAACTCGGCCAGCATGTCCGAGGGCTTGGCCATGTGAAAGGCGCCGGAGGCGATGAACAGCACATGGTCGGTGCGCACCGGGCCGTGCTTGGTGGCCACCGTCGTGCCCTCGATCAGCGGCAGCAGGTCGCGCTGCACGCCTTCGCGCGACACGTCCGCGCCGCCGCGTTCCGAGCGCGCGGTGATCTTGTCGATCTCGTCCAGGAAGACGATGCCGTTCTGCTCCACTGCGGAGATGGCGCCGCTGATCACCGATTCCTCGTCCAGCAGCTTGTCGCTCTCCTCGGCGATCAGCACGTCGTAGGACTCCCCGACGGTCAGGCGGCGCTTCTTGGTGCGCCCGCCCATGGCCTTGCCGAAGATATCGCCGAGGTTGAGCATGCCCATGGAGGCGCCGGGCATGCCGGGGATCTCCATGGTCGGCAGCTGCATGCCGGCGCTGTCCTGCAGCTCGATCTCGATTTCCTTCCCGTCCAACTCGCCCTGGCGCAGCATGGTTCGGAACTTCTGGCGCGTGTCGGGGCTGGCGTTCTCGCCCACCAGGGCGTCGAGCACCCGTTCCTCGGCCTGCAGCTCGGCCTTGGCCTTGACCTGCTGTCGCTGGCGCTCGCGAGTGATGTGGATGGCGGCTTCCGTCAGGTCGCGGATAATCTGCTCGACATCGCGGCCGACGTAGCCGACCTCGGTGAACTTGGTGGCCTCGACCTTGAGGAACGGCGCCTGGGCCAGCTTGGCCAGGCGGCGGGCGATCTCGGTCTTGCCCACGCCGGTCGGGCCGATCATCAGGATGTTCTTGGGCAGCACCTCCTCGCGCAGCTCTTCGGGCAGCTGCTGGCGGCGCCAGCGGTTGCGCAGCGCAATGGCGACGGCGCGCTTGGCGTCGCCCTGGCCGACGATAAACCGATCCAGTTCCGAAACGATCTCGCGCGGCGTGAAGAAGGAGGAAGAAGACGTGCTTTCGCTCATGGTGCTCCGAGGTTCAGACATCCGTCGGCGCTCCGCCCGCGCCGCTGCTGGGCAGGCTCTCGATGGTGATGTTTTCGTTGGTGTAGATGCAGATGTCGCCGGCGATCTTCATGGCCTTGCGGGCGATGGCCTCGGCGTCCAGGCCGTCGACGTCGATCAGGGCGCGAGCGGCCGACAGCGCGAAACTGCCGCCGGAACCGATGCCGATCAGGCCGTCCTCGGGCTCCAGAACGTCGCCGTTGCCGGTCAGCACCAGCGAGGTGGTGCCGTCGGCCACCGCCATCATGGCCTCCAGGCGGCGCAGGTAGCGGTCGGTGCGCCAGTCCTTGGCCAGCTCGACGCAGGCGCGGGTCAACTGGTGGGGATAGGTCTCGAGCTTGGCCTCGAGCCGCTCGAACAGGGTGAAGGCATCGGCCGTCGCCCCGGCGAAGCCGGCGATCACGTTGCCCTTGCCCAGGGGGCGGACCTTGCGGGCGTTGGATTTCATGACCGTGTTGCCGAAGCTGACCTGGCCGTCGCCGGCGACCACCACCCGGTCGCCCTTGCGGACCGAGAGGATCGTGGTGCCGTGCCACTGAAGGGAGGATTTCTCTGACATGGTCTGTCACATGGGCGAAAGCGGCAGCCGGGTCAAGCCGGATTTCCCTTCAAGCTTCGCCTTTTCCGGGCCTTTCAGGGGGTCCTCGGGGGCCCGGGCGGCCCGGTCATCGGCGCTGGCGTCGCCCCGCCCTTCCTGATAAAAGGGCGCCTTCGTGTAAAGATCCGTAAGCCAAAGGACCCGCTTTCGGGCGGGCGGAACGATATGCGCCGGGCAACCATTGAGCGAAACACCCAGGAAACCAAGATCACCGCGACGGTCGATCTGGACGGCAGCGGGACCTATGAGGTCTCGACCGGCATCGGTTTCCTCGACCATATGCTCGAACAGCTCTCCCGCCACAGCCTCATCGACATCACGTTGAAGGCCGAGGGCGACCTGCATATCGACTTCCACCACACGACCGAGGACAGCGGGATCGCTCTGGGCCAGGCCTTCAGCCAGGCGCTGGGCGGGCGCAAGGGCATCTGGCGCTACGGTTCGGCCCTCATCCCCATGGACGAGACGCTGACCCGGGTGGCGCTGGACGCCTCCAACCGGCCCTACCTGATCTGGAAAGTGGACTTCAACCGCGACAAGCTCGGCACCATGGATACCGAGCTGTTCAAGGAGTGGTTCCAGGCCTTCGCCCAGAACGCGGGCCTGACGCTGCACGTGGAGAACCTCTACGGCACGAACAACCACCATATCGTCGAGTCCTGCTTCAAGGCACTGGCCCGCGCGCTGCGCGAGGCCATCCAGATCGACCCGCGCAAGGCCGATGCCGTGCCTTCCACCAAAGGTTCCCTCTAGACGAACCCCCGCAAGGCGGCGGGCTCCCGCGAGCCGCCGCCTTGCCGCAAGAAAGGTCCAAAAGGTCACGCCATGACCGTTGCGATCATCGACTATGGCTCGGGCAACCTGCGCTCGGCCGCCAAGTCCCTGGAGCGCGCCGCCGCCGAGGCGGGCGGCGGCCCGGTGGTGGTGACCGACCACCCCGAGGCCGTGCGCCGCCCCGACCGGGTGGTGCTGCCCGGTGTCGGCGCCTTCGCCGACTGCCGGCGCGGTCTCTATGCAGTGCCGGGCATGGTGGAAGCGCTGGAGGAAACGGTGATGCACGCCGCGCGGCCCTTCCTCGGCATCTGCGTGGGCATGCAGCTCATGGCCACCCGAGGCCTGGAACACGGCGAACACCAGGGTTTCGGCTGGATTCCGGGGGACGTGGTGGCCCTCGACCCGGCGCCGCAATCGGGTCCGGGCGGGTCCGAGGCGCCCCTGAAAGTGCCGCACATGGGGTGGAATGCGCTAAACCTATGCGATAAGACTCATCCTCTGGTCGCAGGCTTCGGGGAAACTCCCTATGTGTACTTCGTGCACAGCTATCACCTGCGCCCAACCCACGAAGCGCACCTGCTGGCCACCGTCGACTACGGCGGGCCGGTCACCGCCATGGTCGCGCACGACAACCTGACCGGGACCCAGTTTCACCCGGAAAAGAGCCAGAGCGTGGGTCTCCGGCTGCTTGCTAACTTCTTGAGGTGGCGTCCATGACCGTGAATGACTCGAGCGTGACCATCACCATGGACCGCTTGACCGGTTTTCACGGGCCGGACCTGCACGACCTCTGCGACGCCGCGGAGGCGGCGGTCCTGCATGGCGGCGGCTTCGGCTGGCTGGCCCCGCCGCCGCGCCAGACCATGGAGGCCTACTGGCAGGGCGTGCTGCTGGTGCCGGAGCGCGAGCTTTACGTCGGCCGCCTGGACGGCACCATCGCCGGCTCGGCCCAACTGGTGCGTCCGCCGCGCAACAACGAGGCGCAGCTGCTGACCGGCCAGCTCACCACCTTCTTCGTGGCCCCCTGGGCGCGCGGTCACGGCCTCGCCCCCGGCCTGGTCGCCTGCATCGAGGACGCGGCGCGCGGCAATGGCCTGCGCGTGCTGAACCTGGATGTCCGCGAGACCCAGAGCCGCGCCATCGAGGTGGTGGAGGATGCCGGCTTCGTGCGCTGGGGCACCCACCCGCACTACGCCTGGGTCGAGAACAGCTGGGTGACCGGCTACTATTATTACAAGGACCTGCACGGCAACGGCGCACTCCCCCAAGATGCCGGGCCGGAAGGGATGCCGCCGAAATGATTCTGTTTCCCGCCATCGACCTGAAGGACGGTCAGGCCGTGCGCCTGCTACGCGGCGAGATGGACAGCGCCACGGTCTTCAACGACGACCCGGCGGCTCAGGCGCAAAGCTTCGCCGAGGCCGGCTTCCAATGGCTGCACCTGGTCGACCTGAACGGCGCCTTCGAAGGGCGGCCGGTGAACGCCGCCGCGGTCGAAGCCATCCTGAAGGCCATCGACATCCCGGCGCAGCTGGGCGGCGGCATCCGCGACATGGCGACCATCGAACGCTGGCTGGGTCTCGGCCTGCGCCGCGTCATCCTGGGCACCGTGGCGGTGAAAAACCCCGACCTGGTGCGCGAGGCCTGCCGCGCCTTCCCCGGCCAGGTGGTCCTCGGCATCGACGCGCGCGGCGGCAAGGTGGCCACCGAAGGCTGGGCCGAGGTCAGCGAGATCGAAGCGATCGACCTGGCGCGCCGCTTCGAGGACGCCGGGGCCGCGGCCATCGTCTACACCGACATCGACCGCGACGGCGCGCTGCAAGGCGCGAACGTGGAAGCGACCCGCGCGCTGGCCGAAGCGCTGGAGACGCCGGTCATCGCCTCCGGCGGTGTTGCCTCGCTGGACGACCTCGCCGCCTTCCTCGCCATCGCGGATGCCGGCATCGAGGGCGTCATCTCCGGCCGCGCGATCTACGACGGCCGTCTCGACCCGGCGGCGGCGCTCGCCCTTCTCGCCGGCCAGCAAGCTGGAGCCGCCTGATGCTCACCGTGCGCGTTATCCCCTGCCTGGACGTGAAGGACGGCCGCGTGGTCAAGGGCGTGAACTTCGTCGGCCTGCGCGACGCCGGCGACCCGGTGGAACAGGCGCAGGTCTATGACGCCGCCGGGGCCGACGAGCTCTGTTTCCTCGACATCACCGCCAGCCACGAGAACCGCGGTATCCTGCTGGACGTCGTGCAGCGCACGGCGGAGCACTGCTTCATGCCGCTGACCGTCGGCGGCGGCGTCCGCGAACTGGAGGACATCCGCCAGCTGCTGCTGGCCGGGGCCGACAAGGTCTCCATCAACACCGCCGCCGTGCACAACCCGGACTTCGTGCGCGAAGCGGCGGAGAAGTTCGGCAGCCAGTGCATCGTGGTGGCGGTCGACGCCAAGTCTGTTTCGAATCCTGGCGGCCCCGACAAATTCGAGATCTTCACCCACGGCGGGCGCAAGCCGACGGGCATCGACGCGGTGGAATGGTCGCGGCGCATGTGCGCCCTGGGCGCCGGCGAGATCCTGCTGACCTCCATGGATCGCGACGGCACCAAGGAAGGCTACAACCTGCCGCTGACCCGCGCGGTCTCCGACGCGGTGCCCGTGCCGGTCATCGCCTCGGGCGGCGTCGGCACGCTGGAGCACCTGGCCGAGGGCGTGACCGAAGGGCATGCCTCCGCGGTGCTGGCCGCCTCGATCTTCCACTTCGGCACCTATTCCATCGCCGAGGCCAAGGCCTGCCTCGCCGCCCACGGCCTGCCGGTCAGGCCCGTCGAGCAGCAGGTCGCCTGAGCGCCGCGAGGCTTCGCAGAAGAAAGCAGTACCTATGGGCAAGGATTCCAAGAAATCTCTCGACGGCGCCGTTCTCGACAGTCTTTTCGAGATCATCGAAAGCCGCCGCGGCGCGGACCCGGAAAGCTCGCACACCGCGAAGCTGTTCCACCGCGGCCTCGACAAGATCTGCCAGAAGGTCGGCGAGGAAGCGGTGGAGACGGTGATCGAGGGCGCGCAGGGCCGCAAGGAGGGCGTGGTCAGTGAGTCCGCCGACCTGCTCTATCACCTGCTGGTGCTCTGGGCGGCCAGCGGCGTGGAGCCCGCACAGGTCTGGGCGGCGCTGGAGGGGCGCAAGGGCGTTTCCGGTATTGCCGAGAAAGCCGCGCGCTCTAAAGATTGACGCCCGAAGATTGAGGCGCGCGACAAGCAAAGGGGAAAAGCGGCATGGCCTATGATGAGAGCAACATCTTCGCGAAGATCCTGCGCGGCGAGATTCCCTGCAACAAGGTCTACGAGGACGACCACGTCCTGGCCTTCCACGACATCCAGCCGCAGACCAAGGTCCATGTGCTGGTGATCCCGAAAGGCGCCTACGTTTCTTTCGCGGACTTTTCGGAAAAGGCTTCGGAGGCGGAGATCACCGGCTTCTTCCGCGCCGCCGGCAAGATTGCCAAGGATCTGGGTTTGAACGACGACGGTTACCGCGTGCTCGCCAACACCGGCGCCCACGGCCACCAGGAGGTGCCGCACTTCCATCTGCACCTCTTCGGCGGCCAGCCGCTCGGCCGCATGATCAAGCCGCCGCAGGGCTGAGCTTGCCGCGCCACGCAGAGAAAAGGTCTCCCATGTTCACGGAACTCAAGGTCGCCAGCGGCAAGGCGACGCTGGCCGCCATCGAGGCGGGCAGCGCGGAACCCGCCGTGGTCTTTCTGCACGCGGGCGTCGCCGACAAGCGCATGTGGCAGGATCAGCTCGGCGCGCTGGCCGGTGACTACCGCGTCGTCGCCTACGACCGCCGCGGCTTCGGCGACACGCGCTACGGCGCCGAGATCTTCTCCCACGTCGACGACCTGCTGGCGGTGCTGGACGACCGGGATATCGGCAAGGCCGTGCTGGTCGGCTGCTCCCAGGGCGGGCGCATCGCGATCGACTTCGCGCTGACTTATCCCGAGCGCGCGGCGGGGCTGTTCCTGGTCGCGCCGGCGGTGAACGGCGCGCCCTCGCCGGAGGATTTTCCGCCGCCCGTCGAGGCGTTGCTCGAGCTGCTGGAAGAGGCCGAGGAGGACGAGGACCTGGAGCGCCTGAACCTTCTGGAAGCCTGGATGTGGCTCGACGGCCCGGCCGGCGAGGAAGGCCGCGTCGGCGGTGCCGTGCGCGATCTTTTCCTCACCATGAACGCCACCGCGCTCTACGCCGAGGACCCGGGGCGGGAGACCAATCCCGCCGCCTTTCCGGTGGCCTACTCGCGCCTTGCCGACCTCACCCTGCCGGCCCAGGTGATCTGGGGCGACGGCGACTTCCCGCACATCCAGCAGCGCTGCGTCCACCTGGTGCAGGCCCTGCCCCAGGCGACCGGCAGCGTCATCCCCGGCACCGCCCACCTGCCCAACCTGGAACAGCCGGAAGCCTTCAACGACTACCTGCGGGATTTCCTGGAAGGGCTTTAGGCGAGGCCATTCATCCTCACCAGCTCCCGACCTCTTCCCGTCACCCTCGGGCTTGTCCCGAGGGTCCAGGGGGCGAGGGCTCATCGCTTGCCCTGGATGCTCGGGACAAGCCCGAGCATGACAATGGAGCGGAATGACTACGCTGCCGCGACCTTGCGCCAGAACACGTAGTGCGGGCCGGTGCCGGGTGTCTCGAAGAGCTCGCCGATGGGCGAAAAGCCGTGGCGTTCGTAAAAGGTCTGCGCGCCGGTGCGCCCGTTGCACCAGACCGTCGCGCTTTCTTCGCCCCCTGCCGCCAGCCGCCGCGCCAGCTCTTCGACACCGAACTCCAGGACTTTTCCGCCGAGCCCCTGCCCCTGCACGGCGGGATCGCTCGCCATGCCGCGCAGTCGCCACTGCGTTTCGCCGAACTCATCCCTGTAGTCGGGCTGTGCCTCGGCCATGAAGCCGGCGGTGCTCACCACCTTGCCGTCGCGCAGCGCCCCGACATGAAAATGCTCCCCCGCCCCGGCATAGGTCGCCGCCGCGTCGGCGCGCGTCAGCCAGGGCCGTAAGACCGCCTTGCGCAGGTCGAAGGTCTCGTCCAGGGACACCAGCTGAATCTGGACATCCCCGAAATCGCGGTTTGTTTCGGGCGGGAGGCGGCTCATGATCGAAAGACAGTTCTTCCCTGTTCGACACCGTCGGAGCTGAAGCAGCCGAGATGATACGGCCGCCGCAGGGCTGGCCAAGATAGCGGAAAACTCCACACAGGAGGCAAGGCGATGTGGTCGATACAAACCATAGAGGTCGAACTTACCGAGGGCAGCCACGAATTCGTCATTCCCCGGCGCGAGGGCGAGGGCCAGGCCGTCGTCCTGGTGGAGCAGATCACCGGGGACGGCGGCGATGTGGAAGCGGAGGTCGAGAACCTGCCGCCGGAAAACCTGTCGCACTACGGGCGCGCCAAGGTCTTCATGGGGGACTTTGCGGAGGGTGCGCGGGATCTCTCCCTGCGGATCTATCTGCGGGCCGCGAGCTTCGTGCGCATCACCGTCGCGACGATCCGCTCCGGTCTTGCCAGCGTCTTCAAGCGACTGCCCTGCCGGCTGTGCAAGAAGCTGGTGAACCTGCTGCTGACCTCGGCGCTGGCGCTCATCGGCGTGCCCTACATGGACGCCTCGGTGGCCTTCGACGACGACCTGATGGACGCGCTGCAGGCGCTGCTCGACAACCCGGCCTACGAGACCTTCGCCAAGCTGGTGAAGGAGGTCGACCTGGGCATCTGGGATGTATTGCTGAAAGCCGTCGCTGGGATCGAGTTCGTCTTCGAGCTGGCGGACAGTCTCTACGAGAAGGTCTGCCGGCTGCTCGGCTTCTGCCCCTCGCCCGCGTGAGGGTGCCCCCTCACCGCCCCGGAGAAGTAGCACCCCAGTCTTGGAGCATCTTCATTACGCTCGGCCAGTCAATTGGCCCCGCCGGCGGACTCAAGCATGAGAACCCGTAGCCGAGAGTGGCAAGCTCGTCATCCACATCACGGATCAGATCAAAGTCGGTGACCAGCAGCATGCCGTTTTCCGCTCCATAGCCCTCCAGCAGCACAGGCACAATCAACCGCTTTTCCCGGAGTGGAACCGCGTAATCGAGTCGGATCGACAATCCGAGCCGCTCCGAGCTTTCGATCCACTCTCGTTGAAATGCAGTTGCGGTCATGCCCGTATCCTACCGCCCCGGCAGCGTGCGGCGGTAGGTGAGCGCCTCGGCGATGTGCGGGCGGCGGACGTGCTCGGCGCCCTCCAGGTCGGCCAGGGTGCGGGCGACGCGCAGGACGCGGTGGTAGCCGCGGGCGGAGAGCTTCAGGGCCTCCGCCGCCTGGGTCAGCAGCTTGCGGCCTTCGGCATCGGGCGCGGCGATTTCCTCCAGCAGCTGGCCGTCGGCCTCGGCATTCGTCCGAGGGCGCGCCTCTTCCGGCAGGCCCGCGAAGCGCGCGGTCTGGCGGGCGCGGGCGGCGGCGACGCGGGCGGCGACGATGGCGCTGTCTTCCGCCGGCGGCGGCAGGGAGAGGTCGGATGCTGAGACCGCCGGCACGTCGACGTGCAAATCGATGCGGTCAAAGAGGGGGCCGGAGATCTTCGACTGGTAGTCGGCGGCGCAGCGTGGCGCGCGGGCGCAGGCGCGGCTCGGGTCGTCCAGGTAGCCGCAGCGGCAGGGGTTCATGGCAGCGACGAGCTGCACGCGCGCCGGGTAGGTGACGTGGGCATTGGCGCGGGCGACGGAGACGCGGCCCGTCTCCATGGGTTGGCGCAGGGCCTCCAGGGCGCCGCGCTGGAACTCCGGCAGCTCGTCGAGGAAGAGGACGCCGAGGTGCGCGAGGGAAATCTCCCCCGGCTTGGCGCGCAGGCCGCCACCCGCGAGCGCGGGCAGCGAGGCCGAGTGGTGCGGGTCGCGGAAGGGGCGCTGGCGCAGCAACTTGCCGCCGGTGAGGCTGCCGGCGACGGAATGGATCATCGAGACTTCCAGCGCCTCGGCGGGCGACAGCGGCGGCAGGATGCCGGGCAGGCGTGCGGCCAGCATCGACTTGCCGGAGCCCGGGGGACCTGCCATCAGCATGTTATCTCAAATGTACCGTGCTATAACATATTGATATAAATAGAGTTTTTCTCGAATCCGCTCCGCTTAAGATAGCCCCACCGATTTGCTCGCGGGCTGAAAATCACTTATAATGCGTGCCTAGGCCAGAGGCTTGACCAGCGGTCATTAGGGGCTGACGCGGCCCGCTCTGCAACCTCCCGACAATTGAAATATGAGAAGACGCGCAAAGGCGCCAGCCGTGGCCGTGTGCGCCGCGCGTGTTGAGGAGAGCGGAGCAATGAGTGAATGGATTTCGGCGGCGGAGGCCGCAAGCATCCTGGGCATTTCCCAGGTTGCGTTGCTGTATCGGCGGCGCCGGGGAGTAGACCCCGAATGGCGCGATGAGCGGGAGCCGGGGTCGAAGTACGCCCGGCCTAGGTACCGGCGCGAGAGTGTCGAGGCCCTGGCTGATAAGCGTCAGCGCGAGGAAGACGGGCGCGGCTATCACGTAAGGCTTACGGAGGTGGAGAAGCGGCTGGCGTCGCTGGAGATCAGGTTGGGCGGTAAGGCGGGGGCCGCACGATGAGCGAAAGCAAGACTCGTCTTCAGTTGGCGCAGGGGTTCGCGGACAAGGGAATTGGCGTCTTCATTTGCGAACCCGGCTCTAAGCGGCCCTTGTCCAATTACAGTTGGTATCTGCGCCAGTCGGATGACCGCGAAGAAATCGCGGAATGGTTCAAGCAGACTGAGAACGCCAACTACGGCCTCCATCTCGGAGAGCAGTTCGTCGCTATCGACCTTGACCGCAAGCCTACCGCCGATGGTGTAGCCGCCTTTGAAGAGCTGTGCCGCGAGCACGGAATCGAGAACTTCCTCTTGGAACTCGATACGCTCATTTCTGAAACTCCCGGCGGCGGGTATCACATCTTCTTCCGGGTTCCGTTCGGCGTAGCCAATAGGAACTCGTTTCCTGACGGAATCGACGTGCGCGGACTCGTCGGCTATGTCGTCGGGCCTGGCTCTGCTGACCCTCGTGGCGAATGGAGGCTGATTGATCCGGATGCCGATATTGCGGAGATTCCGGAATGGCTGCTCTCGTATCTGGAGAAGCCGGGTTACAAGGACCCGAACAACGATGTTCCCCTTGTCGAGCTGGACCAGCCGGAGAACGTTGACCATGCCGTCGAATGGCTGAAGCACCGTGAATCGGCGATCCAGGGTCAGAACGGCGACGACTGGACCTTCGAAACGATCCAGTTCCTTCGCGACTTCGGACTCTCTCAGGAACAGATTTTCGCCACGTTGAACGAGTCCGGATGGAATGGCCGTTGTGACCCGCCTTGGGGTGATAGCGAGCTTGAAGTGAAGATTCGGAACGCTTGGACCTATGGCCAGAACCGCCCCGGCTGCAAGGCGCCGACTTACCGTGTCGAGAAGTTGACCGCAGCGCGTCCGGACTACAGCAAGCTCACCGATGCACAGTGGAGTGAGTTGACGGGACATTGTGTCGGCAGCTTGCGGCTCGCCGTCGATAACACGGCACTGGCCGTAGACGACACTCCGGACGATGACCCGGAAACTGACAGGCCCGCCCGGCGCCGGAGCTTCAAGCCCCGGAGTGAAGCCGAACAGGACTGCCAGCCGGACATTGAATGGCTCATCCGTGACGTTCTCCAGCGGGAGACGCTGGCGCTCTTCTACGGGCCGGAAAATTCGTTCAAGAGCTTCCTTGTGCTCGATATGGCGATGTGTGCCGCTGCCGGGTTGCCTTGGGCGAGCTTCGGCGGAGGGGATGACGCTGGCGGCTATGCACCGGCAAGGCAGCTCAGCACCGTCTATATTGCCGGTGAAGGCTCTCACGGCATCGAGAGCAAGCGGCGCCCGGCATGGCGTGCGGCTCGCGGGTTGACCGCGCCCGTACCGTTCTACACCGTCAATGAAATGCCGTTCTTCGCGTCGCAGGATGAAGTGGAGAGTCTGATTGCCGACATCCGGGAGGCGGGAGTCCGGCCCGATGTCATCGTAATCGACACTGCCGCCCGCGCCATGGTGGGGCTTGATGAGAACAGCGCCAAGGATACCGGGCTTTTCGTTGCCGAGTGCGACCGCTTGAAGCGGGAATTCCGCTGCTGCGTTGTCGTGGTTCACCACTCCGGCAAGAACGCGGCCCACGGCGCCCGTGGCTCCACCAATCTCCCCGCCAGTTTTGATGCCCGGTTTAAGGTGACGGCTGATACCGCGTCCCTTGTCGCGACGATCCGGAATGAGAAGCAGAAGGACGGAGACCCTTGGGAGCGCCCGGTTACCTTCAAGGGGGAGAAGGTCCACGGCTCGCTTGTGTTCCGCCGTCAGGCCCCGACGGGCCAGAATGAGCCGACCGGCGACGACAAGCGCTTGGCTGAAGTCCGCGAAGCTCTGGCCGCCTGCGGCGGACTGGAGGGTATTGTTTCGACGCCTGTCCTGGCCGCCGCCCTGGCCCGCCAGAAGCTGGACGAAACCCCCGGCGCTCGCGACAAGGCCGGGCTCGTGGACGAAGACCGCTTGACGAAGAATGAAACCCGAAGCCTTCAGAGGCAGGCTAAGGACGGTCTTCTTCGGAGGTTCGTGATCGGCTCTCCGACGGGTGGTGCATTGTCTTGGACGATCCCGACCGAGGAGGGTGAATAGGCCGGAGCGAACCGGGCTGGCGACACGTGGCGACAAAGGTCCGAAATGGGACTATCTGTCTGGCGACACGTGGCGACAATCTGACGACAATTCAGGGCGGTGGCGGGCGCCTGCAAAAAACCTACAAAACCGGCCTTTCTCACACCTGACGACGGCTGGCGACAACTCCAGCGACAAGGTGACGACAAGACCCGCCCTAGCTGACGACAATACGACAACAGCTCTCCCCCCTTTAGGGGGAGCTGTCGTTGTCGCCAAGGGCCACAGTGGCAGTAGAGGATTCATTCCCGCAGCGCCAAGCCGCCAGTTGGTCCCCTAGGTCCGGGTGCAGCTTAGGGCGAAGGCTTTGTTGCGTTCCGGTCAGCCTTCTTCCAATGGTGCTCCTCCCGTGCCCGTTGGGCCGCTTCGCGTTCTCTTCGGTCGGCGCGAACGGATAGGACGACTGTGGATGTAGTACCAAGAGCTGAGACTACCAGAGAACCGGCGGCAACGTAGAAGGTCCAGAGTTGGAGCTGAGACGGGGCGGGGGCTTCCGTAACAACAGGAACCTTTGTGGCTACTGGCCCGACTTTCTTCACCACCCACTTTGTCGAATATTCGACGTCGGCAGGGGCTATCGCTAACCAGACATATGCTACGGCAGTAGCAAAGGCCGTGGCCCCGGTTACCGCGATGAAGGGTTTCAGCCGGTAGGATGAAAGGTCCATTCGCAAGCGCCCCTTCTGACTCTCGCGATAACCCTAGCCGAAATCGACAACTAGGGGGAGAGAAAGCCTCGTTGTGGACGTTCGACCGTCGACTCAGTTGGGGAGCTATGTTCTGTGATCTGGCCCGGTCGCTTGGCTGTATAAGGCGACGGATCGAAAACCCCTCGCGAGGATGCCGATTTCGGCAGCTTGCTTTCATACGGGCCATGGCCTTGCGCCGCGTAAACCGAACGCCAAGGGTGATCAGGGATAAATAGAACGGGGTGACCAAACGCTGAGTGGAGCGCATATGGCCTAAAGCGCCAGTTCCACCAAACGCGGCACTCACGAGGGGCTAAAGGCGGCTGGCAGCATGAGAGCGGCTATGCGGGCAGCAGATTACTGTCACGCTAAACCACGGCGCCAGCCGCCTCCCGAGCCCTTATGAAGCGGCCTGCGGCGATTTGATTCTACGCCTCGGGTGGCGATCCATAAAATTTGAGGCAAATTCCAGAGAACCGGGGCATTCTGGATCGAATCTGGCGCGTTAACCATGTTTGATAACCATGTCCAAGCCATTGAAATAGCGCCAAGATCAGATTTCTTACTTGATTAATGCGCGGGCGATTTGATGAGAACATTTAACTACAGATTCCGCAATATGCCGCTTAATACATAAAATCCAACCGATCCACTAAATATAGTGGTCGAAATTGAGGCGGACTTTCCTCCGATATAGGCGGTTGATTTCTCTAGTAGACTCGAAAACTCTCTACGGAATGGCAGAGTGTAGAGAGTTTTAACCCGATCTTAAGAATCGGGACTTATGATGGCTGCATCGACACTTCAGGAGCTAGGACGATGCTCGCCACCCCGATCCGATCCGACCACCTGCCCCGCCTCCTGGCCGCCGCTGGGACCGGCCGCAGCCCGGCCCGTGACGTGGCCCTCGTGCGCTTCCTGGCGGAGACCGGCCCCCGCCCGGTGGAGCTGGCCGCCCTGACGTGGCGGGCCTTCGTGGACGCCTCAGGCGCCCTCACGGGCCGCGCGAAGTGGCAGACGGCAAAGCGTGGTGCCGTGCGCGATGTGGCGCTCTCTGAGCCGACTCAGCGGGCCTTGGGGACGCTCTACGCGCGGGTTGCTGGCCGTGTCGTTTTAGACGAAGCGGTCTTCGTCACCGAGCGCCGGGCCGCCTTCAAGGCGCAATCCATGCGGGCGCACCTGAAGGCGTTGGCGGCCAAGGCCGGGCTCACGGCCAGCGGCTACAGCCTGCGTCACGCGGCCTTCGATGCCGAGGCGCGGGCGGTGATCGCTGCTGGCGGCACGGGCGCCACGCTCATGCACTTCAGCGGGCATAAGAGCCTTTCGTCGGTCCAGCACTACCTTGATGCCCACGACGCGGTAGCTGCCGAATGTGAGAAGGCGAGGGCCAAGCGCGCGGCTGCGATCTGAGCGCAACGGAGTCGAGGGCCGCAGGGCGCGCGATGCCTTGTGGCTCATTCGCCGGTCAACTGTCGGGGATTTGAGCCAAACACCTCCCCCATTCGACTAAAACCCGATCTAGTCGAGGCCGGGGGCACCCCTCCCCCCATCCCTGAATATTCCCTCCATCCGTTTCCAGCAATCGGTCTTTCCCGGGAGTTTTTGGTCGCCGGGAAGCCCACGGGGACCGATTTGACACACATACATACTTCGATCATCATCTAAGTGTGGCGGCATTTTTACCAAGCTACCGAGGGGTACTCATGGCTGAAAAGGGACGGCCCGAATTGCCGGTGACCGACGCGCGCAAGGCCGCCTTCCTGGAGGCGTTGCGCAACTCCGGGGGTGTCTTCGCGTCGGCCTGCCGGGCGACGGGCGTGCATCTCAGCGGCGGCAGCCGCAACCCCCCTGGCTACAGCACGTGGCGTGCGTTGATGGCTCGCGATCCCGAATTCGCCGCAGCCGTTGAACAGGTTCTCCAGGAGTGCAGGGAAGACGTAGAGGCGGAGATTTACCGGCGCGCTCAGGTGGGAACGCTGGAACCTATCGTGCAGAAGGGAAAGCAGGCGACCCTTGCCGATGGCTCGCCCGCCTTCATCCGCCGCTATTCCGACCGGCTCTTGCTGAAGCGTGCCGCCGCGTTGATGCCGGACAAGTACGGCGATCACAAGACAGTGGAGCACCGGGGGTTTGTTTCGGTCGGAGCCGCTGGTCTGGTGCTTACATCGGAGGACTTCATTGCGCTCGATGAAACGCAGCGCGGCCAGCTCCGCGAAATCCTGACCGTGATCCGCGAGCACCGTGAAGGCGTCAAGGCAATCCCGCACCAGCCCGCCGAAATCGTCGCGGACTATGAAGAGGTGAGCGAAGCCGACGAATGGGATTCCGAAGAGGAGCCGATTGCATGGTGATGACCGACACCGAGCTTAGGGCGCTTCCGCCGGTCTACTATCCCGGTGGCGAGGCAAATCCGTTCAAGGCTGCCGTACAGGCAGGCGAGCCGGGAGCCTGGGAGCTGTCCCGCCGTTGGGCCATGATCCACTGGCCGGAAGCCTTTGCAGAACCTATCGACGCGAAGGGGAACCCCTTCGACGCCATGGAGCGCGACTTGGCGTTGCTCGATTCCAATATCTGGCGCATTTCGACTCCCGGCGGCGGTTGCGCGTTCTTTCCTCAGACCGCGAAGGATGAGAAGGCTTGGGAGGAGAGCTTGGCCGCGATGACGGCGAGTCAGGTTACCGACGTTCCGGAGCCCAAGCCGGACCCTAGCAGCCCTACCCGTGGTCGGATCGTGCGAGGCGATTGACGTTGGGCGGGGCGATCACTCCTGCGCTGAGCCGCGATTGTGATTCGATTTTCGAAGGCGAGCACCTTCCGGACTCGGGGCGGGCCGTTTCGGCGGAACAGCATCTTTGGGCCGCCGTGTTGGCCCGTTGCTGGCTTGACGCTTTCGTTGCCAGCGATGCCGCGTTGAACAACACAGACCGGACCCGCGACCCGGTGACAGTCCGGCAGGAGGGAAGGCGCTGGCTTGTGACCGACCTGGAGCCCTGGAGGGGCGACCGTGAGACGGTTTGCGTCCTTGCCGAAATCTCCGAACCTATGTTGCGGAGGGCGGCCAAGAGGCGCCTGGAGCTGGCTAAGGCCGAAGAGTCGACGGCTCAGGTCATCTCCCTGGATAGGGCGTTCGCCGCATTGCTGGAGGAGGCGGAGACCATGGACGGGACTACGTTGGATGCCGCCCTTGCTGAGCTGGCCGCTCTGGAGACGGCGGCCTGATCTAGTGAATCTTGGCTACCGACCATGCAGGAGCGTGTAGCCTAGCCACGCTCCAAGACAGGCAATCACCAAGTTGAGGAGACCGAGCCAAATCTTGATTGAAGGATTTTCCCGCGCATAGAGGTGACGGCCACCACCGAGGATCAAGCCAAGCACTAGCTGGCCTCCAATGAATCCAACGATGAAGCCGACTATTGCGCCGACAATGCCCATGGCGGTATCCCCCTTGCCGCTCTCCCCAAACCTACAGAGCATCTTGGGCGAACCGGCGCACGCCTGTAAAGCCAGGCCAGGGGACCCGAAAGCCGGAGAGTTCCGCCGATTTGACAAGGTATGAGCGTACCCGGATAATGTTTGTGAAGGGCATGAAATCGACCCTTCATCGTCTCTATTCTCCGGCTTGTGTGGCGGCCTAACCACCGCCCCCAAGCTGCGTTTTCGGGGTGATCCCGAGAAGACCAAAGCGGCCCCTCATCGGTGCGATGCCGACGAGTGCGAAGCCAGAGTAAGACGACGATAAACAGCCTCCCGGCGCTGGGTGATCCAGGGCGCAAGGCAACCACCAAAACGACGATGTGAACGGTTCCGCCAATGGTGGCGGAGCTTTGTCTTGCTGCTCGATATGTACTGAGCGGCTAAGCCAAGGAGGCTATCTATGTCCAAGGAAACTATCGGTCGTGGTCTGGATGCGCGCCAGCGTCAGAAGTCCGGCGGCCCTATCCCCCTTTCCGACCTTTTCGGCGCTCCCGCGTCGGTCTCTCAGCTCAATGATCTGGCCAACAAGATCACGTCTAAGCGCGACAGGCTCAAGGCACTGTCCGAGGTTGTTCGCAAGGCGATTGCTTCGAGCCGCGCTGAAATCGAGGCGCGTTACGCTGACTTCGGCAAGGTTCGCGACGGCAACCACGTAACCGACACCATCGGCGACAACCGCCGCCGTGCTGCTATCGAGCGGGAGGTTACGAAGTTTGCCCGTACCGCCCGCAAGACTAGTGATGCTGACCGGTCGAAGCTTCTCGCTGAAGTTCGCGACATTGCGGCTAAGATCAAGTCCGTTCGCGATGCGTGGGCAAACCCGGTCACGATTTTGGATCGCCGCACCCTGGCGAATTCCAAGCGCGCCGTCTATGCGCAGAATCTCGCCGGGGCTAACGTCACGGCGCTGACTCATGCCTTGCGTGACGCGGTGAGCAGCGGCAACGCTTCGTTGGCCATGGCCGCGTTGATGGCCGCTGAGAAGCTGCCGAAGGAGACGCGGAAGCTTCTGCCGTATTCCGCTGCCGATGTCGCCGGGGCAATCCCTGAAGTGCGCGATGAAATGGCCAAGGCCGGTCAGTTCATCTCTCTGACCGAGCTGGCCGCCGCTGAATCGGAACTTGCTCAGGCTCAGGCCGAAGGCGCCCGCGATACCTCTACCCTGTTGATGCGCGTTGGCCGCCTGCGTGATGAGCATACGGCATTGACCGGCGGCGATGCTGAGGCCGAAGAGACCGGCGACGGCAACAGGCTGAGCACCGATGATTGGGAAAAGGCATTGGATGCCAAGTTCCCGGCGGTGCCCGCACCTGACAATGTGACGGTCATCGGGAGGGGGCAGTGATGAGTAGCCTCGATTCCCGTATTGCCGCGTACCTCCTGACGTGTCCGGGGCCGATCCATGGCGCGACTCATGAAGCGGTATTGCGGCAGGCTTGGGCGGCCTGTGGTGTGGCGTGCGATGTCGCCACCTTCGCAAAGTTGCTTTTCAATCGCGGCTTCGCCCCGACGCATGACACCCGCCGCAATCGCTGGCTTCTCGCGTTGCCGGAGGCGTAGCCATGAAGTCGCCTCTCTTCAGCCAGCGGGAGATTCTGACTTTCTTGCTGGATCATGCCGACAGCATCGACGCCCGTTCTGAGTCCGAATGCTGGCGCGTCGCGTGGCAGAGTTTCTCGCGTGGTGTGTTCGATCAGTGCCACCACGACGGCCCGCAGCTCCATTTTGAGAACGTCTGTCGGTTTTACGGCTACAGCCCGGCAGCCGATGAGAGCGGGACCTATCGCCTGAAGCATTACGACTTCGAATCAGATTTCGCGACGTAGACAAGACAGATTTCGGCGGCTCGATTCACCTCCGCCGCCGAGAAAGGGAGCCCCGCACGATTTGCTCTGTCGGGCTCCCGCTTCAATCAAGGAAGGCAGGACGCCATGGACTATCGACACGACCCGCAGAAGCTTGACGTAGCTAGCGCAGCGAACCGGCGCCACTACGTCACCAAGGCGAAGGAATGGACGCGGCACCAGTCCGCACGGCTCAGGGTGACCGAGGCGGAAATGCTTGCGGCGATTTGCCGGGGATGGCTGCCGGAGCAGGTCGAAAGGGTTGCTTCGCGCTATCACCTCGAATCCCTGCCGCCCGCGCTGCCGGACGTTCCGGCATTCGTGGATTTCCGCATTGCTCAGGCTGTCGCCAAGGGTGACACGGCGTTGGAGGCTGCATTCAAGAAGGCGCGGGCTGCTTAGCTGCTGCTTGTCGCGTTTCTCGTACCGGCCACTGCAATAGGCTAACGGTCTTCGGAATCCCGTATTGGCATTCTCGATTGCCAGTCTATAGGCCGTCGAAAGAAGCGGTATCCGCACAGTCTGAGATGATCGACGATCCGGCGCGCTACCTGCAAATGACCCGCGTCATCACGTGGGTCTAGCTTACCAATGCTGCGGCGCTCCTTTTTCAAAGCGAAGCTCGCGGACTGTGCTACGTCATCGGCCCCAATCTCTTCCAAATCGTTCCCCATGATGTTAGAGTGACAGTAGAACAGAACAAGAACAAGCGGCAATTATCCACATATGCCCGATCCTCTCCTATTGACAAGTGGGCTGAGTAATTTCCGGGGTGCGGGCGAGAAAGTGGGCTAACCCATTGATATTCGAGTCCTCTTTCGCGCCGCGTATGTCTTTGATTCTACGGCGTGAATCCTTGACAGGGGGATTCTTCCCCCTCTACCATTGGTAGGCGGAAGTGCCGATTCGGCGGGTGGAGTCGCTCCCTGGCGGGACGGGCACAGCGACAAAGCGGGGTGTACCATGAGCGGCATGGCAGCGAGAAAAATCGAGCACAACGACAGTCGATCCCGGAGTCGTGCTCCGCGTGGCAAACGGTCAAACTACGCGGCGCCGGAAGCGCCGTTACGAGTCATGTTGTCTGAAGCGTTGCATGGCACTGGCCGCTTTCCCGGTACGAAGCAATCCGACTTCTTCAAGCGCCCCGATGATACGGAAGGCAGCGCAGTCGACATGCGCCTGTACTATGCAGGCGACCTGTCACTATTGCAGCGGCCATGTGTTGCTATCGTCGGCACCCGCAACGTTTCGGAGAATGGTGCAGCTCGCACAAAGCGTCTGGCGCGCGAACTGGTAGACGCGGGAGTCGTGGTAGTGTCCGGCCTCGCGGCGGGTGTTGATACTGCCGCCCATACCGCCGCTATCGAAGCGGGCGGGCAAACGGTGGCCGTGATTGGCACCCCGCTTGAGAAGGCATACCCTGCCGCAAATGGCCACCTGCAAGAGACGATCTACCGCGAGCATCTTCTGATTTCGCAGTTTGCTTCAGGCGAACGGACGTTCCGTGCGAGCTTTCCGCTCCGCAACAAGCTCATGGCGACCTTGAGCGATGCTACGGTCGTTATGGAAGCCTCGGACACGTCAGGCACTCTGCATCAAGCGGCGGAATGTACCCGCCTTGGCCGCTGGCTCTTCATCGCTCAGTCAGTGGTAGATGACCCGTCGCTTGAGTGGCCCAAAAAGTTCCTGAAATACGATACCTGCGTGCCGCTGACCGACGTTTCCGACATCACCAGTCGAATCCTGGGATAGCTTCTCAATTCGCGACGCAGTAGTATTGCGCCATGCCTCTTCGCGTGATGAGTATGATGCAATACCTGACTGCCTGGGACGGGGTTGAAGCCCGGTCAGAGGACTATGCGTCCCTTATGGTCGTAAAGGCCGTGAAGGGCCGCGACCCTGGCGGGCGCCGCAGAGCACTTACCTTTGGTGACAGGTCATATACCTTCGGACCTGGACTTCCGGGACCGGCGGTAGACCTCTGGACAGCATGGGCCGCGAGCCGATTGGTCAGCATTGTTCGCGACGGCCCCGTTGCCCTCGTGCCAGTGCCTAACCGCCATGCTGTCCATGGGACAGCCGCAGATTTCCCAACCGCTAGATTGGCGCAACAGATCGCAGATGCTGTTGGCCACCGAGTGCAGGTTGCAACTGAACTATGGTGGGACCAAGAGATGGAGCCCGCTAGCGAAGGCGGGCCGCGCTTTGCACAACAGTTATACCCGCACCTGATTACCGAGGCATCGGGCGCTGTTGGTCCCCGTGTCCTTCTTGATGATGTACTAACAGGCGGCGGCCACCTAAGGGCAAGCGCAGCAAGGCTCCGGGAGATTGGTCACGACCCGCAGTATGCAATTTGCTGCGGGCGAACCTGCCATGAGCAACTGGAGAATCCGTTTGCCGTGCAAGTCGAAGTTCTACACGACTTCGATCCTGAAGACCCTCATGGCTTCAAGGAAATGTTCCCGGACGATCTAGACGACTTCTGAGAACCAGCGACTAGAGCAAGTCACCGCGCATTCCGGATGCTTTGCGGCGGGCCTCGGCTTCGCGCTCCTCCAAAATCTGCCGCCACAGATCATAAGTGGTGGCGATCATGGCCTCCAGCTCATCGAAGCTAAACAATTGCATCCCCTCATCGGTGTAGAGAATGGGGCTGCGTTGGTCGCCCTCTTCGACACGAAACTGGAAAATGCCAAACTTGGCTTCGGCAAAGCTAGGATCGGCAACCCGAATGCGTTCATTCATCATCGAGAACGCGAAGCGGCGACCCACCTCAGTTAGCCGATATGTTCTGCGCGGATCGACGAAGGGCACTAGCGGAACCCCTTCGACATTCAAGACCATTGGAAGCCAGTACTTGACCTTTCCGCCAGTGCTGGTGGGCAAAGGGAAGAAATCTTCGGGTCGCCCAACGATCCCGGAGCTTTCCGAGTAGTGGTAGAGGCCCCTGGCAACCTGGAGATTCGATTTGATCTCCTGAGGCGACTTTCCGTCCTTCGTTATGCGGGCCTTGATTGTGTCCCAGGAAGTCCGCTTTGCCGGGCCAAACATTTCATACTGGACATTGAAAATGTCGTGATAGCAGGTCCGCGTGGGGTTGTAGCTAATGGTCGGGTACTTGTCCCGAATCTGGCGGAGCTGGCTACGCTGTTCCTTCTCCGAGAGAGGAGCAATACGGGCTAGGTCGGTCTCAGTTAAACGGCGTATCTTCACTAGGCTCTCCAGCGATGGGGACATCTCCAATGGACACCTTATGGTACTTAAACCGTTCGATGATCACATTATCTGGTATCCGCAAGCCCAGCGCAACCGACGTTCTGGCTTTGTCCACAATGAAATGCCAGGGCGACTTTGGGGCGTGAGAAACATCTACCAATCGGCCAGGAGACATTCGCCCGTAAGAGTGCATCACTAGCGAGAGCCGCCGCCTCACCTCTGGGTCGTCAGGAACGGGGATATCGAGCGGGGCTCCTGACAGCAGGTCCTTTCCGCTAGCCCGAAACTTTATGGGCTCACTCCCTGCTGAGCGGAACGCCTTATAGGTGACGGGGTGGACTGGCCCATACTGCCAAGCCTCAAAATAGCCGCTTACCAGTGGCCTCTTGGTCTCAATTAGAAAGATACCATGGGCGAAATAGAGGAGCTTCTGAAGGGCAAGATTGGTGATTCCGATGCGGTCTCCATCGGCCATATCCAGCATGAGGTTCGCTACCCCACGAGGGTCAAAGGGCGGGCTGGTCATCGGTTCACGTCAAATCTTGTCCCGCTAGCGCTAGAGGTAGTTCATTCGCAGGGGCAAAACCACTTTCGGTTGCTTGCGTCCCGCGCATGTGGGATTTCCACCATGCGGGGCTGTCATCGTCAAGCACACTGTCTGAGTCATTTCAGACCGTAACCGACTCGTACTGAATCGAAAAACGCAACTCGGGGCGACTCAATGCTTTGATTTAGCGACGATCTGAATCGGCTTGCCCTTCTCGATAACGACCTTTTCGATAACGCGCCGAAGTTCGCTTATTCGATGCAGGATGGATTGATATTCCATCTGGCGAGCGTCGCCTTCATCTATACCGTCAGTCCACTTCGCCCCCGCCAACAGTGCCGCGAAGTCGCCGCCGTCCTGGGCAATTGCTTGCCGCTCCTCCAGTTCCGCCTTCTGGGCCTTCAGCGCGTCAAGCTGGGCTTCGTGCTCTATCAGACGTTTCTCCGCCGTCGCAGAACTCACCCGCTCCAGCGTATCTAGCAACCGCGCAATGCTGCCTTCAGTCTCCGCAACCTTGGCGTCTAGGCCAGCGATCTCCGACCCATAGTCCGGGCCCGTCTTGGCTCTGGCCGACTCTTGCGCGCGAAGGAAAAAAATCTTCGGAAGATTGTCGAAGACGTAGGTCATCACCTCCTCATAACGAACAGCGCGGGCGTCACAATTCGCGGTACGGCGGGCAGTGTCGCAGGCTAGGTAGGCCCCGCCTTTCGGTGGCGCACCCTTGTTAACGTAGATCATACGGCCACCGCAGCGACCGCAGAAGGCAATGCCGGTCAGCTCATTGCGCGGTAGAACATCTTTGGTGCCGCTCGGTCCCGGCTTCGAATGCTTCACCCGGTAGAAGTCTGCCGCTGACACAATGGCCGGGAAGTATCCCTCGATAGGGTCGCCGTCCGGAACGCGCTGCCGACGCCCAGAATCATAGGTGAGGCGCATTGGCTGAAACCGTCCGATGACAGCCTCATTCCGGAGAATCTTTTGAATGTAGGAGGGGTACCACGTGCTGGACTTGCCGAACGTTGAGACACCTTCAACGTTCAAATGGCGAGCAACTGCCGTCTTCCCCCAACCTTTGAGCGTCAGGTTGAAAATCGTCTGCACGATCACCGCCCGCGCCTTGATGACTTCAAACTTGCCGTTATGCACCCGCAGCCATGCCGGGGCCATTTCTGTCAGAATGTGCTCCCCGGTGGCGGCCCGCGCCTTCTTGTTCTGCCAAGCAGCCCGTAGCCTTCGCGATTTGGTCTCGCTCTCTTCGTTGGCGCGGGACATGGTGACCAGGGGGACTAGGAGGCCGGTCAGGTTGTTGATGGAGTCGCTGTCGTACTCCTGTTCGTCGGACAGGGTGACAATGCGGACCCCCTTACCCAGCAGTTCAACGAACCGATTCAGCGCGGGGATGATTCGGTCGCGGGAGAGGCGATCAAGAGACTCCACGAGGAGGTAAGACCCAGGCGCCACCCGGCCCGACTCGACGGCCTTCTGAAAGGCGCCCAATGCCCCCTCGACGACGTTCCTACCCCGAAAGGCGCTAACCCCCAGGTCCCGGAAAGTAAGCTCTGTGTCCAGCTCCAGGCCGTGGCGCTCGGCATAGCGGCGAGCTGCTTCGGTTTGCCGCCGGAGGCTGTCGCCCCTGGCCTGCTCAGGCGTGGAGAAGCGGAGATAGCTGTAGGCCCGGGGCCGGTTGGGCGCGGCTGGCCTCCTCTTGGACATCGGCAGATTCCCTAAAGTTTCCGCCGATTATCGCCGTCCGGTACTTAATAAACAATTTCAGCAGGTTGTGACCGCCCGCCGCCGCGATTTCCAGGGCGCGCTTGGCGCTCTCCTGCCCCTTGATGTCCTTCAGGTCCAGGCCGTTGGCCGCGGTCTCCTGCAAGGCGGGCTTCGGCGGGGTCAGCACCTGGCTGCCCTTGAAGTGGTTCACCAGAGCGAGCAGCGTCGTGGGCGCCAGGACGTCCAGCCCTTCGGCCCAGGCGGCCTCGCCACCCTGCGCCGCCGGACAGATCAGTCCGCGCTCCCGGGTCAAGGCGTGGATCGCCGCCGGCAGCACGCCGGCAACGGGGGAGATCCGCGCGTCGAGCGACAGCTCGCCCAACGCCGTGTAGCCGGCCAGCTCATCGCCCGGCAGCACGCCCATGGCGATCAGCAGGCCGAGGGCGATGGGCAGGTCGAAGTGGCTGCCTTCCTTCTGCAGGTCGGCGGGCGCCAGATTTACGGTGATGCGCTTG
This sequence comes from Kiloniellaceae bacterium, assembly GCA_048268885.1. Lineage (GTDB taxonomy): Bacteria > Pseudomonadota > Alphaproteobacteria > Kiloniellales > Kiloniellaceae > Pelagibius. The sequence continues at coordinate 69,835 of JBLWUP010000029.1, forward strand.
GGCGGCAGGGCGAGGCCCAGGGCGACCAGCGCGGCGCGCACCCGCTCGCGGCTTTCCGCCACCGCCTTGTCGGGCAGGCCGACCAGGGTGAAGGCCGGCAGGCCGTTGCCCATCTGCACCTGCACGTCGATGTCCAGGACCTCGACCCCGGCGAAGGCGACTGTGGTGATGCGGGCAACCATGGCGCGGCGCGGTCCTTCGTTCTTCTTTGTGTCGGCGGCGGACCGCTCGGTCAATCTTAGGTAGAAGGCGCGGCGAGGCCAAAGGGATTTCCTCCTGGCGTCGAGGGCGTGGGAATTTGTCCTGCGAATCAACGCCGAACTGTCACAGATCAATTATAGTTAACGGCGCGTTACCTATGATAGCGTCCGTGAAGAAACGGCTGCTGGGGATTTCCGATCTTCGCCCCTACCGTGCCGCCCTCTTGCTGGAGGGGCCGGGCGGTGCCACCAGGGGGCGCAGCGGAACGCAGCCGCGGTTTTGGGATCTTCTTTGATTGCTGGGGGGAGAGTTGGTCGGCGCGCCGCGCCGGCCGGGCACAACCCTATGGACGCAGGAGTCTGCACAGATGGTAAGCACCCGTAGCGAAACGACGTCTTCCAAGAAAGCCGCCCCCTCCAAAGCAGCGGCGGCCGCCGCCGGGACGGCGGGCAACGGCCCCGGCCAGGACTCCGGCCAGGCCCCCGCTCAGACTCCGGGCGAGATCATCGCCGAACGCTACCGCGACACTGCCTACGAGACGCTGGTCGGCAAGAACGGCGAGAATGTCTCGGCGGTGATGAGCGCCGGCGAGGCGATGCTGGCCGGCATGGCCGAAATGAGCCAGGAGATGATGGCCTTCGCCGGCGACCGCCTGCGCCAGGACCTCGAAACGGCGGAGGACTTCGCCAAGGCCAAGTCGCCGGAGGAGCTGTTCGAGAAGCAGTGCTCCTTCGCCGAGCGCGCGGCCCAGCAGTACGCCGACGAGACCCGCAAGCTGATCACCCTCTTCGCGCGCATCCAGCAGTCCTGCTGGGCGCCGGTGCAGGAAAGCGCCAAGGCGGCGCTGCACGGCCTGCCGGGCACGGAAGAAAAAGAAGCCGAGAAGTAGGCTCCAGGCGCGCGCGACGCTTCGGCCGTTTTGCCAACTGGATGTCACCCTCGGGCTTGTCCCGAGGGTCCATCCCACAGCGGGCTGAGCGCCTGCCCTGGATGCTCGGGACAAGCCCGAGCATGACGATCATGGAAGGCGATTGCGCCGGAACGGATGCTTTGCGCTGTAAGCGCGCTGCTCAAACGCTGGGCGTCGTGTGTCCGCTGCTGTAGCGCTGCTCGATGACGTCCCAGATCTGCGCTTCCAGGCAGACTTTGTCGAAGCGGTTGATCTCCTGCAGGCCGGTCGGCGAGGTGACGTTGATCTCCGTCATGTAGTCGCCGATGACGTCGATGCCGACGAAGATCAGCCCGCGCTCCTGCAGGGCCGGGCCGATGGCTTCGCAGATCTCCATCTCGCGGCGGGTCAGTTCGGATTTCTCCGCCTTGCCGCCGGCGTGCATGTTGGAACGTGATTCGCCCTTGGCCGGCACGCGGTTGATGGCGCCGGCGGGGCGGCCGTCGATCAGGATGATGCGCTTGTCGCCCCGGCGCACTTCCGGCAGGTAGCGCTGCACGATGATGGGCTCGCGGTAGAGGTCGGTGAAGAGCTCAAGCAGCGCATTGAGGTTCTCGTCGTCGGGACCGAGGTGAAACACCCCGGCGCCGCCGTTGCCGAACAGCGGCTTCACGATGATGTCGCGGTGCTCGGCGCGGAAGGCCGCCACCTCTTGCTGATCGCTGGTGATCAGCGTCGGCGGCATCAGTTCCGGGAAGTGGGTGACGAAGAGTTTCTCCGGTGCGTTGCGCACATGCACCGGGTCGTTGACCACCAGGGTCTCCGGATGCACGTGCTCCAGCAGATGGGTGGCGGTGATGTAGGACATGTCGAAGGGCGGGTCCTGGCGCATCAGCACCACGTCCATGGTCGCCAGGTCGATGTTCTGCGCGGCGCCCAGGGTGAAGTGGTTGCCCTTTTCGCGGCGCACTTCCAGCTGGCGCATCTGCGCGTAGACGCGGCTGTCCTTCAGGCTCAGGTGCTGCGGCAGGTAGTGGTAGAGGCCGTGTCCGCGGCGCTGGGCCTCCAGCGCGAGGACGAAGGTGCTGTCCCCTTCGATGTCGATGGCCTGGATGGGGTCCATTTGGATGGCGACCGCCAAACTCATTGTGTGATTTCCTGTATCTGCTTCTTATCGGTCAATTCAACTGCGAGCGCAGCTGCGCCAGCAGGGCGGTGATCTCCTCGCGCCCCGGCTCCGGCGCGCCCAGCTCCAGATAGTGCTCGAAAGCCATGATGGCCGCACGCATGTTGTCGAAATGCGAATGCAGGATGCCCGCCTCGCGCCACAGCTCGGCGCGGTCGGGGGCGATCATCAGCATGGACTCGACGACTTCCAGGGCGTCGCCAGAGCGCTCCTCCTGGATCAGCCGCAGCTTGATGTTGTTCTGCAGGCGCAGAAGGATGTCGCGGTTGCCGACCGGCTCGGTGTGTTCGGGCTTCAGTTCGGCGCCGCTGCCGGCCATGACCTTCAGCATGGAGCGCAGCGCCGCCGCGTCGCGTTCCTCGCCGCCGTTGAAGGGGTCGATGATCGTGCGCCGGCCGCCGAGGTCGAGGCGCAGCAGGAAGTGTCCCGGAAAGTTGAGGCCGTAGATTTCCCAGCCCTGGGCGCGGGCCGCGTGCAGGTAGAGGATGCCGAGCGCGACCGGCAGGCCGCGGCGCCGGTCGATGACGCGCATCAGGTTGGCGTTCACCAGGTCGTCGTAGGACTCGTTGTCGCCCTGGTAGCCGTAGCGGTCCACCAGGATGGCGTTCAGCACCGCGACGCGCTGCTCCAGCGAGCCCGCCGCCTTCTCCTTTTCCGCCAGGTCGGCGACGTCGCGCTCCAGCAGCGAAAGGTGATGGTAGTAGCGCTCCAGACCCAGCTGTGGCCGGTCGAGCGCCGCCAGCAGCAGCCCGGCCTGGGCGATGTCGATCTCCGCGTCGTCCTGGCCGCCGATGCGGCGCAGCCGGCCTTCCAGGTCCCGCCGGTGGCTCGCGCCCGACCAACTCATGGCGACCAGCTCATGACGACCAACTCATGACGGCCAACTCGCTCTTGCCGGCTCTGTGCGGGGGGATCGATGGGTCATGCGGATGCGGGAAGGCCTCGATGGTGGCGTGTCTGGCGTCAACTGGTGCGGGCCGGGTCGTCTTTCAGCAGCACATAGCTGACGACACGGCGCACGTAGGAAATGTCTTTGGCGTGGCCCACCACGCGATTCAGTTCGGCTTGCGACTGGGCCACCCCCATAAGGTAGACCACCTGGTTCACGGTTTCGATGGAGTAGTCGATGGAGGAAACCTCGCCGTCGAACAGCAAGGTCGTCTGCAATTCCGTGCTGATCCAGGTGTCGCGGGCGGCGTTGGTCAGGGTCGAGGTATCGTTCACCTCGATCTCGTTGATCACCTCGCGCACCCCCGGCGCCTGCCAGGCCAGCCGCACCGCCTCGATGCGCTGCTCGGGCAGGCGGACGTTGCCGCTCAACAGAACGCGGCCTTCCTGCACCTGCAGGTTCACCTTGCGGAACATCTCCTCATCCGCCTTGAACCACAGGTCGTTGATGGTCAGGCGGATCTCGGTGTCGGCGACGCTGCGCCGGAAGCCCTTTTCGGTCTGCGCCGCCGTGGCCCCGACGGCGGCCCCGCCGGCGACGGTCCCCCAGAAGCTGCAGCCGCCGGTGGCGAGCAGCGCCAGCAGGGCGGCAAAGGCAAGGAGGGGAAAACGGAATTTCATGAAAGACGTCTACCTCGGCTGCAAAGATCTTTTCGGCTGAAGGTGTCGGCCCGGCCGGGCGTGGCCGCCCCGCCTTCCAAGACGCACCCTCTAAGACAGGCCTTCTAATAACTGCCTTGCTATTAAGGCAAGAAATTGTCGGCGTTCCAGGCGTCCTTGATATGGTGCGGCAGGCGCCGCGGTACCAGCAGCAGGGCATCGAAGCGCAGTTGCAGCCGCGCCAGTTCCGGGTGACGCTGCAGGTAGGCCTGGGCGGCATGCACGACGCGCCGCTGCTGGCGCCGGCGGATCGCCTCCCCCGCCTCCGCCAGCCGGGCGCGGCGTTTCACCTCGACGATGGCCAGGGTGCCGCCGCGCCGCGCGATGAGGTCGATTTCCCCGACCGGCAGGCGAAACCCCTGCTCCAGGATGCGGTAGCCCTGGAGACGCAGCCACCAGGCGGCCAGGCGCTCGGCACGGCGGCCCCGCGCATAGGCCCGGCGGCGTGCCGCGGCAGTCACGCGTCCTCTCCCCTGTTTTTCGGCCCGCTGTCTTTAGCCCCGCCGTCTTTAGCCAGCTCCAGCGCGCGGGCATAGACCTGGCGCCGGGGCAGGCCGCTGGCGGTGGCGACGGTCGCGGCGGCGTCGCGCAGGCTGGCGTGTTTCAGCGCGTCCTTGAGCGCGGCGTCGAGGTCGAAGGCCTCGGTCCCCGCCCCGCTTTCGGGCGGGCCGACGACGATGACGATTTCGCCGCGCGGCGGGCCGGCTTCCGCGTAGTGGGCGGCCAGTTCGCCGAGGCGGCCGCGGCGGACCTCCTCGTGCAGCTTGGTCAGCTCGCGCGCCACGGCGGCGGGG
>JBLWUP010000030.1:0-71980 GCA_048268885.1 Kiloniellaceae bacterium
TCGCCCGGCAGGTCGCCGCGCGGGCGCAGGCGCTGGGCATGAAGGCGGCCGCCGTGGACCCCTTCGTCTCTCCGGACGACCCGGCTTGGCAGGGTTCGGCAGGGCAGGGCGTGGCGCGCCACGAGACGCTGGAGAGCCTGCTGCCCGCCGTCGACGTCTTGAGCCTGCACGTGCCGCTGACCGAGGGCACCCGCGGGCTGCTCGGCGCCCGTGCCCTGGCGGCGCTCAAGCCCGGGGCCGTGCTGATCAACACCGCGCGCGGCGGTATCGTCGATGAAGCGGCGCTGGCCGCGCGGTTGCACGCCGGGCAGCTGGGCGGCGCGGCGCTCGACGTTTTTGCCGAGGAGCCTTTGACCGCCGCGGCGGCGGCGCCTTTCGCCGGCCTCGCCAACGTGATTCTGACACCGCACATCGCCGGCCTGACCCAGGAGGCCAACGTCCGGGTCAGTACCCTGACCGCGCAGCAGGTGCGCGCGGCGCTGGAGGAGACAGCATGACCGCAAGTAGCGAACGCTTGAGCCTTGAAGAAGCCCACGATCTCGTGGCGCAGACCCTGATGGCCGCGGGAGTCTCGGTGCTGAACGCCGAGTCCGTGGCCGCCGCCCTGGTGGCGGCGGAAGCCGACGGCCAGCGCGGGCACGGCCTGTCCCGCGTCGCCGCCTATGCCGGACAGGCCCGCAGCGGCAAGGTCGACGGCAAGGCGGAGCCGCAGGTCGAGTGGCTTTCCGATTCGGCGATCCGCGTCGATGCCGGCGCCGGCTTTGCCTTTCCCGCGCTGGACAAGGCCCGGGCCGGCCTGGAGGCCATGGCCCGCAGCGCCTGCGTGGCGGTGGCGGGGGTGCATCACTCCCATCACTTCGGCCAGGCGGGCTACCACGTGGAGCGCCTGGCCGAGCGCGGCCTGGTGGCGCTGATGGTCGGGAACTCGCCGCAGGCCATGGCGCCCTGGGGCGGCAGCCGCGGCGTCTTCGGGACCAATCCCATCGCCTTTGCGGCGCCGCGCCGCAACGCCGCGCCGCTGGTCATCGATCTGTCACTCTCTAAAGTAGCACGCGGCAAGCTCATGGCGGCGGCCAAGCTGGGGGAATCGATTCCTGAGGGGGTGGCGCTCGACGCGCAGGGTGAGCCGACGACCGACGCGCAAGCGGCGCTCGCCGGGACGCTGATTCCCATGGGCGACGCCAAGGGCGCAGCCCTGGCCATGATGGTCGAAATCCTCTCGGCCAGCCTGATCGGGGCAAATCACGCCTTCGAAGCCAGCTCCTTCTTCACCGCTGACGGGCCGGCGCCCGGGGTCGGCCAGTTCCTCCTGGCGATCGACCCAAATCCTTTTTCCGCAGGGACCTTCGCCGCCCGCCTTGAAGTGCTGATTGAGGCCATCGAAGGACAGGAGGGGAGCCGTCTGCCCGGGAGCGGGCGGCTGGCCAGGCGGGAGGCCGCGATGCGGGATGGTATAGAGGTACCGGAGGTGTTGCTGGCCGAGATTCGCGCCCTGGAGAGGTGACAAAAACCTCTTCCAAATGCTCTGAAGGCAGCCCACCAAAGGGTTGAATTTTTGGCTACAGCTTGCGCGTTACCCAATAATAGTCTGCATTTAATCTAATCAACTTGTTGAACCTATTGCGCCATACCGTGCTATCCTAAGGGTTGCAGGGCGGCATCGCTTGGAGCCGCTTGACCTTCTTGTGGGGACGTCGCTTGGGTGGCGGCGTGGGGTCGGGCATCCAGGCGGCGGTGGAGTATTCTTTCTGAGAAGCTGAGTGCGCTTTTCCGGCCGCCTTCGCTCGCCATGGGCTGGAAACGGAGCCGACTGTCCATGAAGCCGTTGAGGCTGTCGACAGCTGCGGCCGGGTGGGTCAAACGCGGACTTGTCTGGCTAATTCTCTGTGTGGTGATTGCGCTGCGGTTCGCTGACCCCGAGCCGTTGTCGACCTTTCGCAATGCCTTTTTCGACCTCGCCCAGGGCCTGATGCCGAGCGGCGGCGGCGATGCCCCGGCGCCGGTGACCGTGGTGGACATCGACGAAGCCAGCCTGGCCAGCCTCGGCCAGTGGCCCTGGCCGCGCGATACCTTGGCCGACTTGGTGAACGAGATCGCCAGGTACGAGCCTCGGGTCGTCGGGATCAACATCATCTTTCCCGAGCCGGACCGCCTGTCGCCGGAGAACCTGCTGCAGCGTTTCCCGATGGACGCGCCGCTGCGCGAGAGCCTGGCCCAACTGCCGTCGAACGATGCGATCCTCGCCTTCAGCCTGCGGCAGGTTCCGGCGGTGCTCGGCGCCGCGGTGACCAGCGCCAAGTTGGATGTGCCGGACGATGCCGTGCAGAGCGCCCCCATCCTGCTGCGTCTCGGCCACCAGGGCGCGTCCGAGATCCGCCGCTATCCCGCCTTGCTGCGCAATCTGCCGATCCTCGAGGCGGCGAGCAGCGGTATCGGCGTGGTCAGCCTGGAGTTTTCCGGCGACGGGGTGGTGCGGCGCATGCCGGTCGTCATGCTGGTCGGCGATACGGTGATGCCGAGCTTCGCCGTGGAGGTGGTGCGCGTCGCCAAGCAGGTGCCGGCCATATCCGTGGAGATCGAAGGGCCCGGCATTTCCAGTGTCACCCTGGGTGACCTGGTCATCGAAACGGCCTTCTCCGGCGAGGTCTGGCTGCGCGAGGTGGCGCGCGGATCGATCGCCCGCGTCTCGGCGGCCTCCCTGTTGCGGGGCGAGGCGGACCCGGCGCTGCTGCAGGGGCGGGTGGTGCTGCTGGGCGCGACCGGCAGCGGCCTGTCCCGCAGTTTTGTGACGCCCAGCGGCGCCGCGCTCTCGGCCGTCGACGTGCAGGCGGCCTTCGTGGAGAACCTGCTCTCCGACGACTACCTGCTGCGCCCGCAGTTCATCGTGTTCTGGGAAGTGGCGCTGGCCGCCGTACTGTTCCTCGGCTTCCTCTCGCTGGCCGGCCGCATGTCGGGCTACGGCGGGCAGTTCGCTTTGGTCATGGTTCTGCTCCTGCTGTTTGCCGGAGCTTTCTATGCTTTCGACCGGCATGGCCTGCTGGTCGACCCGACCTATCCCGTGCTGGTGCTGGCGCTCACTTTCCTGGGTACCTCCGGCATCAACATCGTCGAGGCGCAGCGCCAGCGCCGCCGCAGCGAGCAGGAGCGGGAGATGGCCCTCATCCTGGCGGAGGCGGCAAACCGCTCCAAGACCAGCTTCCTGGCCAACATGAGCCACGAACTCCGCACGCCGCTGAATGCCATTCTCGGCTTCTCGGAGATGATGAAGCGGGAGATCCTCGGCCCCGTCTCGCCGCCCAAGTACCGCGACTACGTCGAAGACATCCACCATATGGGCAGCCATCTTTTGTCGCTGGTAAACGACATTCTGGAGATGTCAAAAGTCGAGGCGGGTGAAAGTCAGCTGGCGGAGAGCGAGTTTCCGGTGCGTGAGATTATCGAGGACTGCATCCGTACGGTGACGGCGGCCTACCGGGACCGCAGCACCGCGGTCGTGCTCGACCGGCAGTCCAGCCTGCCGCAGCTGCGCGGCGACCGGCGCATGTTCACTCAGATGGTGCTGAACCTGATGTCCAATGCGGTCAAGTACACCCCTGAAAGCGGTCGGATCCGCATCACCGGCGTGCTGGCCGACAACGGCAGTTTCCGCCTCTCGGTTTCAGACACCGGCATCGGGATGTCGGATCAGGAGATTTTGGAGGCATTTGAGCCGTTCCGCCGCGTCGACCACGCTTTGACGTCGAATTTCGAAGGAATCGGTCTAGGATTGCCGCTGACGAAGGCGATGATCGAGATGCACGGCGGCAAACTGGAGATCGCCAGCATCAGCAATCACGGCACGACGGCGACCTTGGTATTCCCGGCGGAGCGAGTCCGCGGCCCAACCGAACCACAGCGGGAGAGAGCATAGCGTCATGATACGGCAGCGAAGAGTATTTCGAAGCGTCAGCGCGTTGGGCTTGGTCTGTGTCGCGCTGCTGATCGGTGTGGCGACGATGGCGAGCGGTATCGGCTGCGCGCAGGCGCAGGACGGGCAGGTCGCGCTGGTGAAGGTGGTCGACGGCAAGGCCTTCGCCCTCAGGGCCGATCAGCGCAGCGCGCTGGACGTCGGTCAGCCGATCTTCGTCCAGGACGTGGTCGAGACCGAGGCCGGCTCGGTCGGCCTGACGTTCAGGGACGGCTCGCGTATCTCGATCGGGCCGAATTCGCGGGTGCAGTTCACCGAGTTCGACTTCGCGCCCGCCGAAGGCCGGCTGGCTTTCCTGATCGACTTCTTTCGCGGCACTTTGCTGTATGTCTCCGGCGTCATCGCCAAGCTGTCGCCCGACGCGGTGAAGGTGCGCACGCCGGTCGCCACCGTGGCCGTGCGCGGCACGCGTTTCCTGGCCGAAGTGGAAGGAGAATAAGCCGATGCTGCGTCATCTTTTGATTCCCTTCCTGCTGCTCTCTCTCGGCGCCTGCGCCGGCAACAACCGTTTCGTTCTGCTGGAGGAGGAGGACGGGACGGTCGGCGCCATCACGGTCGAGAACGACGCCGGGGCGCAGACCGTCAGCGAGGCCGGGACCGTCACCCAGGTAGCCAGCGCCACCGCGCCGCCGAGCGCGCCGGAAGAGATCAGCCAGGCGGAGATCGACAAGACCTGGGGCGCGACGCTGGAGGCCAGTCCGCGCCAGCCGCGCACCTTCCTGATCTATTTCATTTTCGGGACGGATACCCTGACCGACGAGTCGCGCAGCCAGCTGCCGCTGATCCTGGAGAGCATCAAGGAATACCCGGCGCCGGAGGTCGCGGTCGTGGGGCACACCGACCGGGCCGGTCCGGCCGAGGTGAATGCGCGCCTGGCCTTGGACCGCGCACAGGCGATCCGCGACGTGCTGATCGACGAAGGGCTCGACCTCAACCTGATCCAGGTGTCGTCACACGGCGAAGCCAACCCGGTGGTCCCGACGGAAGACGGTGTTTCAGAGCCGCGCAACCGCCGGGTCGAGGTGACGGTGCGCTAGATCTTCTCCAGCGAGTTCAGGACTTTTTCCGCTTCGGCCAGTGTGGCGTCGTAGTAGTGCTCCGCCGCGGCCTCGTAGAGGACGAGGTTCAAGCCCTTGTCCGCGTCGATGAGACCGATCACCATGCCGCGCTTGGCGAGCCCCTTCTCGTTGTAGGCGCTGTACTCGAAACGGAAGGCGTCTTGTCCACTGATGCTGTGCGGGCGCAGGTTGTCGACTTCGATCTGGGAGTATCCGCCGGCGGTGAGCAGCGCTTCGTAAAGATCGACAATGTCCGTCGCATTCATTCCGGCGTGAAAAGCCGGTGCGTCGTCATCCTGGTTGCTCAGCAGGATGGGGCTGCCGTCCTGCACCTTGGTGATGAAGGCAATCCGCTCCAATCCAAACCCGTTGACCGTCCAGATCTCACCGCGCCCGGTCTTCTGAGCGCTCCAGGCAATCGCCGGTTCGACCCGCAAGACGCCGCCGATCTCGTGTTTCTTGGCCGGAGGGACCTCCTGGAAGGTCGTGCAGCCGGCGAGTAGGGACAGGGCGAAAAGGCAGCCGAAAAGGTTGCGGACGCGCATCACAGCTTGGTCTCCAGGTTCTCGATATAGAATTCGATCATGGCGCCGTCGTCGGCGTCGGGCGCCGCGGCGAGGTAGTTCTCGTAGGCGCTGTGGGCTCCTGCCAGGTCGCCCTGCTGTTGCAGGACCAGGCCGAGGCTGCGATGGGCCACCGCCGGGACGTCGTCGTAGGTCAGGGCTTTGCGGAAAGCGGCGACGGCTCCGCTCTTGTCCTCGACCCCGGTGTCGCGGCGCAGTGCTTCGCCCTGGTAGTACCAGACGACCCCCGGGGTCTGGCCGCTTTCTTTCAGACGGTCGAGGACCACTCGCATCTGTTTGTAGTGGCCCAGGTCGATCTCGTCCTCCAACCACGTCGCACGGTGTCGCGCGACCAGCCTGTGAAACCGCGCGTCCTCCGCCTTCGGGGGAATGGCGGCAGGTGCCGCTTCAGCCATTTCGGTGAGCTTCGCCATGCGCTCTTCCGACGGCGGGTGCGAGGCGAAGAAGGGGTCCGGGGCATCTTCCTCGGCGGCTTCCCTTTCGGCGATCAGATTGCGCCAGATCTGTGCCGCCTGGGTCGGGTCGTACCCTCCGTCAGCCATCGCCTGGAAACCCAGTTCGTCGGCTTCGCGCTCTAGGTCGCGGCTGTAGGACATGACGCTCCCGTAGGCGCCCAATATGGCGAATCCCCCCAGGGGTACCCCGAGGCCGGCGGTGACCACGCCGAACAGCTGTGCGGCGGTCAAGCTGTTGCGCAAGGTTTCCCATTGCTGGATCTGATGCCGTCGGAGGTAGTGGCCGATTTCATGGCCGACGACCGTCGCCAGCTGGTCCTCGTTCTCGCAACGCAGAAGCAACCCGCTCCACACGGCCATGGTGCCGTTGGGCATCATGAAGGCATTGAAGTAGGGCTGCCGCAGGACATAGACACGCACATCGGGGCAGTGGTCGCCGGCCAGCCGGCAGGCGAGGTCCTGCACATAGGCCTGCAATTTCGGGTCGGGGATGACGCGGCCGGAACTGCTCAATTCCGCCTCCGCCCGGTCCGCCTGCATCCACAGCCCGGCCTCCACCGTATCGATGGGCGGCGCTTCCCCGGGCTTCAGGTCGGCGCGCTGTGTCCCGGTGCAGGCGGCGGCGGTGCAGAGCAGAGCGGCGGCCAGGGTTTTGCGCATGTGGGCGCGATGCGTCATGCGCGTCACAGCGGCGAGGAGTCGAGCAACTGGTCGACGGCTTCCCGTGCCAGTTTTGGATCGCGCAGGTCTCCAACCCCGCTCTGCAAGACGTTGAACCAGACGACCGACCCACTTTCCAGATCGACCAGAGAGGCGAAAGCGACCTGCCGTCCGCCCTGGATATGCGCGCCGAGCAGAGCCAGCGCGAATTTGAGCGCGACACGTCCCTCGCTGGAGAAGGAATCCTCCGCGTAGACAAACAGGGCATAGTCAGCGTCGTGGCTGTCGCGCAGCCTTTGCACGCCCTCGCCCAGGGTCCAGTCGAAGCGGTCCTTCTTGGTCGGCAGGCCAAATCCGGGGACATACTTGTGCAGCATGATGGTGCTGCCCACCGCCTCGTGCAGCTTGGTCAGCTGTTCGTGTTCGGCCGCGATCTGATACGTGGCATTGCTGTCGTCAGCGTAGGGGACGACCTCGATATTGCGCTCGGCCAGTTCTTCCTTCAGCGCCGCGACCACGTTCTGCCGGCCTTGTGCGGTCCATTCGGCATTCGGCTCCTTGAGGCCGCCGGTGGTCAGCAGGGACAGTTCCACGTCCGCGGGCATCAGCAGCACGGCGAGACCGTCCGCCGGCTTGTCGATGGTCGTCTCCGGCCCGGCGCTGCGCGTCTGGGCGCAGCCGCTGGCGAAAACAACCAAAAGAAGCGCGAAAAGGGCCCCGAGAGGGCGGAGACAGGAAGCGGACAGGCGGATATTCATGGCTGCGCGGCGGTCCCTCGAAGACGTTACTGGCCAAAGGGACAAGCCGAAGTCTTCCGCTGCCGGCCGGCAGCACGCCACCCTATCCCCCGTTCGTGTCGATGATACTTCCGGTTGATCGTTTGGGAAGCCCCCTTTTTGCCACAGGGACCGCATTTTCCCGCCAAGCGCGTTTCCTTCCCAAGTCGGGCCGCGCGACGGCATGGCCCTCGGGCCGGGTTTTGATCTAGAATGGCTCCAAGCATCAGGAGGAAGCGGCCCCCTTGGTTGGGGCGGGCCACAATCCTCCGGCAGAATGCCCGGCACAAATCCGAACAGGGGCGCCGGGTCAGGGGAGGAAATGCGAGGGACCGGTGCCTGTCACCTATGATCCTGCCATCATTGCCCTGTCGGTGGTGATCGCCATCCAGGGCGGCTACGTCAGCCTGATGCTGGCGCGGCGCCTGTCGAGCCTTGGCTTGGAAAGCAGCGAAAGCGGCCACCGTAAGGCCTTGCTCGCCGCCTCGGCGCTGGCGCTGGGCGTTGGCATCTGGGCCATGCACTTCATCGGCATGCTGGCGGTGCAGCTGCCGATTACCGTGAACTACGACCTGCTGTGGACCCTGGTCTCGGCCCTGGTCTGCATCCTGGTGGTGGGCCTCGGCGTCTTCGTCGCCTCCTTCGGGCGCCTGACCCGCCGGCGGCTGGCCGGGGCGGGGCTGCTGATGGGGGCGGGCATCGCCATCATGCACTACGTCGGCATGTCGGCCATGCGGGCCAACTGTATCGTCAGCTATTCGCCGCCCCTGGTGGCGGCCAGCTTCGCGGTGGCCGTGGCGGCCGCGGGTTTCGCCCTCTGGCTGGCCTTTTCGCCGACCCACAAGCCGCACCTCATGGCCGGGGCGGTGTGCATGGGCCTCGCCATCTCCGGCATGCACTACACCGGCATGGCGGCGGCCACCTTCCTGCCGGCCGAGGACCTGGTGGCGATCTCCGCGCCGGTGCTCAGCCTCAACCTGCTGGCCATCGTCGTCGCGGTCACGGCCTTCGTCATTTGCGGGCTGTTCCTGCTGGTGCTGCTGCCCGACGGCCTGGACGAGCAGGGGGAAGCCGAAGAGGAAGAATCAGAGCGAGAACATAATCTTACGCTGGTCAGTTCAAGCGACCCGCAAGACGACGGTGCGATCTCCAGGCAACCCTTGCCGAAGCTGGTGCGTATCCCGGTGAACCGCAACGGCGCCACCCGTCTGCTGACGCCGGAGGAGATCTATGCGGTGCGCGCCGACGCCCACTACACCTACGTTTTCGACGGTCGCGAGACCCATTTCTGCAATCTCTCGATCTCCGAGATCGAATCCCGCCTCGACCCGGAGACCTTCCTGCGCGTACACCGCAGCCACCTGGTCAACGTCGCCCACGCCGCGGCGCTGAAGCGCGTACGCGACCAGGGCCTGCTGGAGTTGGACTGCGCCGAGCGCCACCAGGTGCCGGTCAGCCGCAGCCGCCTGCCCAAGCTGCGAGCGGCCCTGGGGATCTAGCTGATCCCGTCATCCCGGATCCGCCGCTTCTAGAGCAGATCAGGGTCGGCTGGAATCGCCGAAGGCGATCCACCAACCCTGTGAATCCGATCTAGCGGTTCTCCGGCTCGTCTTCCCGGCGGGCGGGAGGCGTGGAGGGCGCCGCGCGCTTGTGCACCAGCTTCAGCATCCAGGGGGTGTTGGGGATGATCAGGAAGATGCGCACCAGGTGGAAGGCGGTGATGAGCGCCACATTCTCCTGCAGGAAGCGGGCGGTCAGCGCCATCTCGGTGATGCTGCCGGGGGCGGCGCCCAGCACCAGGATCGCCCAGGGGAAATCGGTCACCAGGGCGAGGCTGGCGGCGAAAGCCGTGCAGAGCGCGACCAGCAGCAGCGAGGTTACCGTGGTCGCCACCACCAGGCGGCCGGCGCTGAGGAAGAGCTCGCGCCGGAAGGTCGAGCCCAGCCAGGTGCCGAGCAGGACCTGGGCGAAGGAGACCGCGGCGTCGGGCAAGGGGGCCAGCGGCAGGCCCAGCACTGTCGCCCCGCAGGAAAAAGCCAGGGGCCCGAGGAAGAAGGGGTTGCTGAGGCGCAGCACCTTGAACAGCGCCGCGGTGGCCACCGCGCCGGCGGCAAGCAGCGCCATGCCGGGGATGTCCCAGACGAATTCGGCTGCCGGCAGCTCGCCGCGCGAGGTGTGCAGCAGGTAGTACAGCGCGGCCGGCACCAGAATGACGATGGCCGAGATCCGCAGGGTCTGGGCGAAGACCACCGGGCCCGGGTCGCCGCCGTACTGGCGTGCCATGTTGGCCATCTCCACCGGCCCGCCGGGCATGGAGGCCAGGAAGGCGGTGACGTGGTCGGTTCCCGTCATGCGCCGCAGCACGATGGACATGCCGAAGCCGATGATGGCGGTGGCCAGGGCCACGGTGAGGATCACCAGGCCGTGGTCGACGATGGCCGCCAGGGCGGCGGCGTTGAAGGCGAGGCCGACGTGGGCCGAGACCATGACCTGGCCGACCGGACGCGTACGCGTCGGGATGTCGACGGGCTTCACCAGCAGGCCGATGGCCGCCGTCGCGATCAGCGGCCCGATCATCCAGGGCAGCGGCAGGTTCAGGCGGCTGAAACCGTAGCCGGCGCCGGCGGAGACGGCGTAGCAAAGGATGAGCTCTAAGGCGCGGCCCGGCCGTAGGCGCCCTTTCCGCACGCTTGGCAGCGGTTTGGCTTCTGGCACTCTTCTCTGCTTCCTCGGCCACCCGCCGGGCGGCCGGACTGGGGGTGCAGGTCTGGGACTGCAGGTCTGGACGGCCCATCGGGACTCTGAACCGGCGAGACCTTTCAATGACTTGAATGCCGGGGCCTTGTCAATTCCACCGCCCATAAGAAAAGGCTTCTGGCCAGTAGAAAAGGGTAAGGGGGTGCGCCGCGGCGCGCTGTTCCAAGGCCCGTACGAACGCCGTCGAGGATCGGCAGGGGGCGTGCCGGCCCGGGGGTACGGTGCAAATATTCCCAGGGTTTCTGCCGGAATCGCCGTTCGTGCAACGAGAGCCGCCATTCGTGCTCAAGCCTCCTGTTTCGTGCAGCTGCCGTTGACCGCTTTTCGCGCCCTGTGGCCCGATCATTCCCAACGAAGAATGCCGCCGGTGGATTGAGAGCCGGTGAACAAGAAGAGGCGGCCCCCATAACAAGAAGGGCGCCGCCCCAATGATCGGCGGCGGAACGCCGCCAAGGAAAAAGGGAGGAGCCGACCCGTGATTCCGGGAAACTTTGCCTATCACGCCCCCACCACGGTGGATGAGGCCATCGGGCTGCTCGCCGAACTGGGGGACGATGCCCGTCCGCTGGCCGGCGGCCACAGCCTGCTACCGATGATGAAGCTGCGCCTGGCGCCGCTGGAGCATCTGGTCGACCTCCGCAAGATCGAGGCCCTGAAGGGGATTAAGGAAGAGGGTGGGGTGCTGACCATCGGCGCCATGACCACCCAGGCGGAGCTGCTGGCCTCCGACGTGGTGACCGGGCATTGCCCGGTGATCCAGGAAACGGCGGCCCTCATCGCCGACCCGCAGGTGCGCTACCTCGGCACCCTGGGCGGCAACGTGGCCAACGGCGACCCGGCCAACGACATGCCGGGCCTCATGCAGTGCCTGGACGCCAGCTACGTCATCAGCGGCAAGGGCGGCAGCCGCGAGGTCAAGGCCCGGGACTTCTATGAAGGCGCCTTCTTCACCAAGCTGGAGGACGGCGAGATCCTCACCGCCGTGAAGGTGCCGGTGCCCCCGGCCGGCCACGGCTACGCCTACGAAAAGCTGAAGCGCAAGATCGGCGACTACGCCACGGCCGCCGCCGCGGTGGTGCTGACCCTGTCCGGCGGCAGCTGCAAGACCGCTTCCATCGCCCTCACCAACGTCGGCGAGACGCCGCTCTATGCCGAGGCCGCCTCGGCGGCCCTGGTCGGCGCCTCCGTACAAGACGGGGCCTTCGACAAGGCGGCCGTCGACCAGGCGGTCAGCCTGGCCGAGGGTATCACCGCCCCGGCCTCCGACGGCCGCGGCCCTGCCGACTACCGCACCAAGATGGCGGGCGTGATGCTGCGCCGGGCCCTTCAGCGCGCCCTCGAGCGCGCCGCCGGCTGAGCCGTCGGCCGACCGGGCCCGCAAGAGGAAAGCGAAGAGAGAGCGAGACATGGCGAAAACCCAGATCACCCTGACCATCAACGGACAGCAGGTGGAGGCGTTGGTCGAACCGCGCACCCTGCTGATCCACTTCCTGCGTGAACAGCAGATGCTCACCGGCGCCCACATCGGCTGCGAGACCACCCACTGCGGGGCCTGCACCATCGAACTGGACGGCAAGTCGGTGAAGTCCTGCACCGTGCTGGCCGTGCAGGCCGACGGCGCCGAGCTGACCACCGTGGAAGGCATGGCCGCGCCCGACGGCACGCTGCATGCCCTGCAGGAAGGCTTTGCCGAGATGCACGGCCTGCAGTGCGGCTTCTGCACCCCCGGCATGATCATGCGGGCCCACCGCCTGCTGCAGGAGAACCCGGACCCGAGCGACGCCGAGATCCGCATGGGCATTTCGGGCAACATCTGCCGCTGCACCGGCTACCAGAACATCGTCAAGGCGATCCGCTATGCCGCGGACAAGATGAACGCCACGAAGGAGGCCGCGGAATGAGTGACGCTGCTGAAAAAATCGAAGACCGCGAAGCCAACCTCAAGGGCATCGGCTGCTCGCGCAAGCGCACCGAGGACGCCCGCTTCATCCAGGGCAAGGGCAACTACGTCGACGACGTGAAAATGCCGGGCATGCTGTTCGGCGACTTCGTGCGCTCGCCCTACGGCCACGCCCGCATCAAGTCGATCGACACCTCCGCCGCCCTGGCGGTGCCGGGGGTGAAGGCAGTGCTGACCGCCGACGACCTGAAGCCGCTCAGCCTGCACTACATGCCGACCCTGGCCGGCGACGTGCAGGCCGTCCTGGCCGAAGAGAAGGTGCTGTTCCAGAACCAGGAGGTCGCCTTCGTCGTCGCCGAGGACCGCTACATCGCCGCCGACGCGGCGGAACTGGTCGAGGTCGACTACGAAGAGCTGCCGGTGCTGGTCGATCCCTTCAAGGCCATGGAGCCCGATGCGCCGCTGCTGCGCGAGGACATCAAGGACAAGACCGAAGGGGCGCATGGCGCGCGCAAGCACTACAACCACATCTTCACCTGGGAGATCGGCGACAAGGACGGCACCGACCAGGTCTTCGAGAACGCCGATGTGACGATCAAGGAGCTGATCTCCTATCAGCGGGTGCATCCCTCGCCGATGGAGACCTGCGCCAGCGTCGCCTCGATGGACAAGATCAAGGGCGAGCTGACCCTCTACGGCACCTTCCAGGCGCCGCACGTGGTGCGCACCGTGGCCTCCCTGCTGTCGGGCATTCCCGAGCATAAGATCCACGTCATCGCGCCGGACATCGGCGGCGGCTTCGGCAACAAGGTCGGGGTCTATCCGGGTTACGTCTGCTCCATCGTCGCCTCCATCGTGCTGGGTGTGCCGGTGAAGTGGGTCGAGGACCGCATGGAGAATCTCACGGCCACGGCCTTTGCCCGCGACTACCACATGACCGCTGAGCTGGCGGCCACCAAGGAGGGCAAGATCACCGGCCTGCGCGCCCATGTGCTGGCCGATCACGGTGCCTTCGACGCCTGCGCCGACCCGACCAAGTGGCCGGCCGGCTTCTTCAACATCTGCACCGGTTCCTACGACATCCCGACGGCGCACGTGGCGGTCGACGGCGTCTACACCAACAAGGCGCCCGGCGGCGTGGCCTATCGCTGCTCCTTCCGGGTGACCGAGGCGGCCTACATGGTCGAGCGGGCCATGGACATCCTGGCCAAGAAACTCGGCATGGACCCGGTGGAACTGCGGCTGAAGAACTTCATCCAGCCGCAGCAGTTCCCCTACCAGTCGGCGCTGGGCTGGGAGTACGACAGCGGTGACTATCCGACGGCCATGAAAAAGGCCATGGAGAAGACTCACTACACGGCACTGCGCGCCGAACAGAAAGAAAAGCGCGCAGCCTTCGACCGCGGCGAGACCCGCGAGCTGATGGGCATCGGCGTCGCCTTCTTCACCGAGATCGTCGGCGCGGGCCCGACCCGCAACTGCGACATTCTGGGTGTCGGCATGTTCGATTCCTGCGAGATCCGCATCCATCCCACGGGCGCGGCCATCGCGCGTCTCGGCACCAAGAGCCAGGGGCAGGGGCACGAGACCACCTACGCCCAGATCCTGGCCACCGAGATCGGCATCTCCGCCGACGACATCATGATCGAGGAGGGCAACACCGATACCGCGCCCTACGGCCTCGGCACCTACGGGTCGCGCTCGACGCCGGTGGCCGGCGCCGCCGCCGCCCGGGTCGGCCGCAAGATCCGCGACAAGGCCAAGAAGATCGCCGCGCATCTGCTGGAAGTGGGCGAGGACGACCTGGAGTTCGAGGTCGACCGCTTCAAGGTCAAGGGGCTGCCGGAAAAGCAGAAGACCATGAAGGAGATCGCCTGGGCGGCCTACAACAACCTGCCCGAAGGCATGGAGCCGGGCCTGGAGGCGGTCGACTACTACGATCCGCCGAACATGACCTATCCCTTCGGCGCCTATATCTGCGTGCTCGACATCGATGCCGATACCGGCGTCAGCAAGATCCGGAAGTTCTATGCGCTGGACGACTGCGGCACGCGGATCAATCCGATGATCATCGAGGGCCAGGTGCACGGCGGCCTCACCGAGGCTTTCGCCATCGCCATGGGACAGGAGATCTACTACGACGAGGGCGGCAACGTCATGGGCGGCAGTCTGATGGACTTCTTCGTGCCCACGGCGGTTGAAACCCCGGAGTGGGAGACCGATTTTACGGTTACCCCCTCGCCGCATCACCCGATCGGCGCCAAGGGCGTGGGCGAAAGCCCCAATGTCGGCGGCGTGCCGGCCTTCTCGAACGCCGTGAACGACGCCTTCGCCCACCTCGACGTGACGCACATCCAGATGCCGCACGATCACTGGCGCACCTGGAAGGTTTGCGAGAAGCTCGGCCTGACCGGCTAGGGGGACCTGTTCAGCCCCTGGTGGGGTGAGGAGGTGCGGTGGCTTCCCTGTGGCCGCCGCATCTTCAACCCGCAGACCGAAAGCAAGGGCAGACCGAAAGCAAGGATTGCTGATGATGCAACGCAACGAGTTAGCGGACCGCCTCGCGGATGTCGGCTACGTTGCCGACAGCCAGTTGGGCATGGCGTTGTGGCTCATGGAAAGCCTCGAACGCCCCCTGCTGCTGGAAGGGGCGGCGGGCGTCGGCAAGACCGAGGTCGCCAAGGCCCTGGCGCAGATCCACGACACGCGGCTCATCCGCCTGCAGTGCTACGAGGGCCTGGATGCCAACGCGGCGATCTACGAGTGGAACTATCAGCGCCAGCTGCTCGCCATCAAGGCGCGCGAAGGCCGCGGTGAGAGCGCCGAGGCCGTGGAGAAGCACATCTTCTCCGAGGAGTTCCTGCTGGAACGTCCGCTGCTGGCGGCGATCCGCGAGGAACAGCCGGCGGTGCTGCTGATCGACGAGATCGACCGCGCCGATGAAGAGTTCGAGGCTTTCCTGCTGGAGATCCTCTCCGACTACCAGATTTCCATTCCCGAACTGGGCACCGTCACCGCCCGGTCGATCCCGCTGGTCGTGCTGACCTCCAACGGCACCCGCGAACTGTCCGACGCGCTGCGCCGCCGTTGCCTCTATCACTTCGTCGACTACCCGAGCGAAGACAAGGAAGTGCGCATCCTCACCGCGCGGATGCCGCAGATCGACGTGACCCTGGCCCAGCAGATCGCCGCCTTCGTCGCCAAGGTGCGCAAGGAGGACCTGCGCAAGGTGCCGGGCGTCGCCGAGACCCTGGACTGGGCCGCCGCGCTGGTCGGCCTGGAAGTGCGCGACCTCGCCGCCGAGCCGGAAGTCGTGCAGGACACGCTGCTGTGCCTGCTGAAGACCCAGGAGGACCGGCTGGCCCTGGCGCCGGAGGTGACCCAGCGGCTGCTCGGCAAGGTGGCCTGATGCCCGCAGAAGCGATCAATCTGAGGGAGGTCACACCCGTCGCCGGCGCGCAGTTGCGCCTGCGCATGGCGGCCTTCCTGAAGACTTTGCGCGACAACGGCTTTCTCGTCGGCTTGGAGGAGACGCAGGACTGCCTGCGCTTTGCCGCGGGCGTCGACCTCGGCCGTCCCGCCGTCCTGCGCAGCGGCCTGCGCAGCATCGCCTGCACGCGGCAGGAGGACTGGCGGCGCTTCGACGAGATCTTCGACGCCTATTGGCTGAAGCGCGGCATGAAGGGCGTGCTGCGGGTTGCCGGCACGCCGCCCAAGGGCAGGGGCGCGCGCAAGCTGTCGGAGGCCGGGGCGCCCGGCGGCAATCTCGCGGCGCCGGACCAGACCTCCCGCGAAGGCGATGAGGGAGTGGGCAACCCCGCCGACCGGCAGGGCCGGCGCGAAGGGGCTTCGGCCTCGGAGTCTCTGGCGGAAGCGGACTTCCGCCATCTGATCGCCGCCGAGGAGTTGGCGCGGGTCCACGAACTGGCCGACCGTCTGGCGCGGCGCATGCGTCATCGGCTCAGCCGCCGCGAGCGGCAGCGGCGGCGGGGGCGGCGGCTGGACCTCAGGCGCACCATCCACCGCAGCATCGGGCGTGGCGGCCTGCCCATCGACCTCGCCTGGCGCAAGCGGCGCCACAAGCCGCTGCGCCTCGTCGTGGTGCTCGACGCTTCCGGCTCCATGAGCCAGTACAGCACCTTCTTCCTGCGTTTCATCCACGGCGTGCTGGATCGCTTCAGTGAAGCGGAAGCTTTTGTCTTCCATACCCGCCTGATCCATGTGTCGCCGGCCTTGAAGGAGCGCAACGCCGCCAAGGCCGTGGAACGGCTGTCGCTCATCGCCCAGGGCTGGTCCGGCGGCACCAAGATCGGCGAGAGCCTGGCCGTCTTCAACCGGCATCATGCCGCCCGTGTGGTGCACGGGCGCAGCGTGGTGATGATCGTCAGCGACGGCTACGACACCGGCGCGCCGGAGGTTCTGGGACGCGAAATGGCGGCCTTGCGCCGCCGCACCAAGCGTATCGTCTGGCTCAACCCGATGATCGGCTGGGAAGGCTACGAGCCGACCGCCGGCGGCATGCAGGCCGCCTTGCCCTACATCGACCTCTTCGCGCCGGCCCATAACCTGAAGAGCCTCGAGGCGCTGGAACCCTATCTGGAGCGGGTCTGATCATGGGGGGAGACTACAAAAGCAGCGACTTTAACAGGGGGGATGGCGGCGATCTGCTGGATCTCATGGCGCGCCTGCGCAAGGCGGCGCAGCCCTATGCCCTGGCCACGGTGGTGCGCACGGTGGCGGCCACCTCGGCCAAGGCGGGGGCCAAGGCGGTGGTGACCGCCGACGGCGAGATTCACGGCTGGGTCGGCGGCGGCTGCACCCGCGGCGCCGTGCGCCGTGCCGCCCTGCAGGCCATGAAGGACGGGCAGGCGCACCTCATTTCCGTGCAGCCGCAGGAAGAACTGGAAGCCGGCGGGGTTGCGGCCGGCGAGTCGAAGGACGGTGTGGAGTTCCATCGCAGCGCCTGCCCCAGCGGCGGCAGCCTGGATGTCTTCGTCGAGCCCATGCTACCGCGTCCCGCGCTGGTCGTCTGCGGCGCCTCGCCGGTGGCGCGCGCCATCGCCGACCTCGCCGGGCGCAGCGGTTTCGCCGTCACCGTGGCGGCCCTGGCCGAGGATCAGGACAGCTTCCCCCAGGCGGACCAGCGCATCGAAGGTTTCGAGCTGCCGGCGCAGGCGGCGGAGCGCTACATCGTGGTGGCGACCCAGGGCAAGCGCGACGCCGAGGCCCTGCGCGCGGCGCTGGCGAGCGATGTCCCCTACGTCGCCTTCGTCGGCAGCCGGCGCAAAGCGGCGACCCTGACGGCGCGGCTGCGCGAGGAAGGGCTTGCGGCGGACAAGGCGGCGCGCCTACGCTCGCCGGCCGGGCTCGACATCGGCGCCATCACGCCGGAGGAGATCGCCCTGTCGATCATCGCCGAGGTGGTGGAGCTGCGCCGCCGCGGCCGCCGCGAACGTGGACAGGTCGCGGATGCCAACGGCAGCCATGACGCGGCCTGAGCCGCTGCGGCCGACGGGGCCGGTGTGAGCGGCGGGGATGTGCATCTGCCACGCCCTGCCGGCGTACCCTTATCTTGAAGTCGGAATTTTTGGAGACGAACCAGCCATGGACATGACCGGCAGCGAACGTATCGCCGCACCGCGCGAGAAGGTCTACGAGGCCCTGAACGACCCGGAGATCCTGAAAGCCTCGATCCCCGGCTGCGAGTCCATCGAGAAGACCTCCGACACGGAGATGACGGCCACGGTGGTCACCAAGGTCGGCCCGGTGAAGGCCAAGTTCAAGGGTGCGGTCACGCTTTCCGAGCTGGACCCGCCGAACGGCTACACCATCTCCGGAGAAGGCAAGGGCGGCCCCGCCGGCTTCGCCAAGGGCGGCGCCAAGGTACGTCTGGAAGAGGACGGAGACGGAACGCTGCTGCACTACGAGGTGAAGGCCGATGTCGGCGGCAAGCTGGCGCAGCTCGGCTCGCGGCTCATCGACGGCACGGCGAAGAAGCTGTCGGGGGAGTTCTTCTCCCGCTTCGCCGAGATCGTGGCGGGCCCGGAGGCGGAAGCCGCGCCGGCTGCCGCGCCCTCGGGGGCCCCGGCGGCCCCTCCTGTTGCCGGCGAGATGCCTGCGGCGGAACCGCGCCCCGCCCCGGCGCCCAAGGAAGCGGCCCCCGCGGGGGCGACCGGAAAGCTGTGGATCTGGGCCCTGGCGGCCCTGGTGGTGCTGCTCGGCGCCTATATTCTCTTCGTAAGATAATTCAATAAATTCAATAATATAGAAAATCCTTTGAACCTCCCGGCGGCGCCCGCCGACTAACTCTCTGCAATACGCAGCAATCCATCGATCCAGTGGGAGGGATGTGCGATGGCAGAGGGTTTTTTGGCGCGACTCTACGCTTTGCGCGCGCTCACGGTTTTCATCGGTTTCGGCCTCTTGCTGGTCTGCCTGGCCAGTGGGGCCTGGGCCGAGACCGCGGATTCCGCTGATGCCGGGGACGGCGCGGTGCGGCCCGCGGCCTCGGCAAAGCCGGGCATTCTGCGGCTGTCCCAGGAGCGGATCAGCAAGGAGATCGACGGCTGGCTGAACGTCCTCCTGGACGACGACGGAAGTGTCGTCCGCATCCTTTCCGAGAACCTGGCCTGGCGGCTGGCTGTCGGCAGTCAGCATCGTCCCGACCCGGACGGCTACATCTTTTCCCTTCGCCCGGCCGCGATGCCGGTTTCCGATCGGTCCTGCGGGATCGGTGAAGTCTGCCCGTCGGGCTATTCGGTCTCGGCATCCAGCCGCGAAGTGACCCTGGAGCCGCTGCGCGAGCTGAAGGATGCGATGGGCAACACGCTCTATCGTCAGACCGCCAAGGTCGTGCTGCCCTTCGATGCGGCCTGGGTGACGTTCCTGGACGATTTCCGCGCGGCTGTGGCCGACGCCTGCCGGACGGCCTTCAGGGCCGAACGCGCGGCGGGACGTGACCTGGACGCGCTGCGCGACGGCTATCTGGACCCGGATTTGACTTTCCCGCTGAAGGCGGCTGTCTTTAGCGGGGGACGAATCGCCCAGACCGATCTGGTGGTTCATCTGCGCTGCTGGGGCAGCGGTTTCTCGCACTGACACACAAGCCGGCGGCGCCTCTGCGCAGCTACACGAAAGATCATCAGCGGCCGCTTGGCCGACCGCTTTGCGAAGGACCTAGAACTATGGTGCCCGCCTGGACTGTGACGCTTTCCTACTTCGGCTATGCCGCGGTGCTCCTGTTGGGAGCGGTCTGCTGGCTGGTCGCGCTCTTCGAATACATCGTCTATGGCCGCGTCGAGGCCGGGACCCTCGGCCAACGGTGGCTCGATTTCGCCCATCTGCTGATGCGCAACCTGCACCTCGCGCTGTGGACCGGCCTCGCCTGTACGGTGGTTGCCTTCGCGTTGGCCGCTCTGCCGGCCAGCGAGTCGGCACCGGCGGTGTCGTCCCACAAGGCTTACCAGCTCCGTTTCGGCGTTTTTGCCCTTTGTTTCCTCGGGCTGGTTTCCCTCGCCCAGGTGCGCATGGGTGGCTTCGACGCCGACATCGGCGCGGTGGCGATCTTCGCCTGGTCGCTGTGGATCGTGTTCGCCGGCTGGCGCGCTTACGCCGGTCAGGCCGCGGTGACCGGCCCGGCCGGCTGGTGGCTGGTGGCGACCGTCGACGTGCTGGCCATCCTCGTCTTCGCAGGCTTTGCGATCCTCATCAAGATCCAAGGCTTTCGGATGTTCTGATCCGCCGGTCCGCTCCCCTGAAACGGAAAGAAGCACCCTGATGTCGACTCCCTGGACGCTGGTCTACGCCTATCTCGCCTACGGACTCTCGGTTGTGCTCGCCATCGTGAGCTGGTTGGGTGGGTATCTGCAGCACGCGCTCTACGAGCGGGTTGGCGACGGGCGGCTCGGCGAGGACTGGCTGGAGCTGGCGCACTGGCTGGCGCAGAACCTGCGCTTCTTCACCATCGCCGGCGGCCTGCTAACGCTGATCGGTCTGCTGCTGGCGGCGCTTTCCTCGGGCGAGCCCGCGGAGGTCACCGCT
Source organism: Kiloniellaceae bacterium (assembly GCA_048268885.1). Classification (GTDB taxonomy): domain Bacteria; phylum Pseudomonadota; class Alphaproteobacteria; order Kiloniellales; family Kiloniellaceae; genus Pelagibius. The sequence goes on from JBLWUP010000030.1 coordinate 20,198, forward strand.
TCCCATAAGAGCTATCTCTTGCGCTTCGCGGTGATCGTTTTCGCCGCGCTCTGTCTCAGCTATGTCGGGCAGGGGGATTTGGGCAAGTACTATGTCGGCCTTGCCGCGGCCGCCGTCTGCGGCTGGGGGCTCTGGGGTGTGCTCGCCGGCGGGCGTGCGCTGGCGGGCGGTGCCGTTGTCGCGGCGCCGGCCCTGTGGTGGCTGGGCCTGGTCATCGTGCTGCTGCTCATCGCCCGGGTGATCGTGCTGTTCTTCTTCGTCAGCCCCGACAGCCCTCATCAATTCTGAATGCGAAAGGGGGAGAAGCCTTTGAGCTTCTCCCCCTTTCTCTCCCAGAAGCGATTTATCTCCTCACCTTTGTCGGGTTGTCGCCTTTCAGTCGTCGCCGTGGTTTTCGTACCCCTTGAAAGCGACGGTTTCGTGCTTGATCGAGTGGGCGATCACGCCAACGACGACCGCGCAGGACAGCACGAGGAACAGGGCGATCATGAATGGCGAGTCGGCGTAGGTGTAATAGGCCTCGACGCCTTCCCAAGAGGTAATGGGACTTCCGCTCATCTGCGTATCTCCTTGGATCGTCTCAGTGGGACTTATCTCAAATGGTTCGGGTGAAAGGCCGCGTTATTCGGCCGGTGCGGTAAAGGTTTTCTGCGGCGGGCCGCTTTCCGGATAGGGCCGGATCGGAATCTCGACCACGTCGAGGCCGGCGACTTCCGGACCGGAGGGAATGCGCAGCAGACCCACCATCTTCAGCAGCAGCGAAACCACGTAGCCGGGGATGAAGCCCAAGGCAGCCATGACCACCGCGCCGACCAGCTGGCCGAGCAGGCTCGACTCCGGGCCGGCGGGGCTGGGATAGCCGCTGGCGAAGATGCCGCAGGCGATGACGCTCCACAGACCGGCGACGCCGTGCACCGCAAAGGCGCCCACCGCGTCGTCGATCCGCAGCTTCAGCAGCAGGTCCTGCACCTTCGGAATGATCAAGCCGCCGATGAAGCCGATCAGGAAGGCCAGGGCGGGGTGGTAGACGTCGAGGCCCGAGGCGGCGGAGATGATGCCCGCCAGCGCGCCCGACATCATCCAGAAGGGATCGCGGGTCATCAGGAAGCAGCCGATGATGCCGCCGGCAAAGCCCATCAGAGTGTTGAAGGCGAAGGCCGAGAGCGTGGCCGGCTGGCCGTAGATGTTGATCCACTGGTCGCCGGTCACATAGATGATGCAGCCGCCGAGGAAGCCGAAGAATCCGACGATGATTAGCATCAGGCCGATCAGCGTCATCGGCACCGAGTGGCCGGCGATCTCCAGCACCTTGCCGTCGGCGGTGAAGCGCCCGAGTCGTGGGCCGAGATTGATCACCACGCCGAGGGCGAAGAAGCCCGCGACCATGTGCACCACGCCGGCGGCGCCGACATCATGGTAGCCGAACTCCGTGTGCAGCCAGCCGGCCGGGTGCCAGCCCCAGGCCGCCCCCAGGATCCAGGCGAAGGACCCGAGCACGATGGCCAGGATACAGAAGCCGCTGAGCCGGATGCGCTCGATCACCGCGCCGGAATAGATCGAGGCCGTGGTCGCCGCAAAGAGCGTGAAGGCGGCCCAGAAGACGCCGGAGGCGTTGTCCGCCAGGTTCGGCCCCATGGCCGTGGCCCAGGGCAGGCCGCCATCGCCGTCGGCGCTGGGGATCAGGCCGTAGGGAAAGGCGAGGTAAATCCACCAGCCGAAAAAGAAGAATGTCGGGATGATGAAGGCGAAGGCCAGGATGTTCTTCACACCCGAAGCCAGGGCGTTCTTCACGCGCGAGGCGCCCATCTCGTACGCCAGAAATCCGGCGTGGATGATCACCATCAGTGCCGTGCACCACCAATAATAGATCTCCATATTGATGGTGCCGGACATTTCGATCATTGTCTGAAGCTCTGCGAGCTTCGCTTGTACTTCCGCATCCATGACGCCTCATGCCCCCTGTTGTTGGCTCTTTGCAGCGGCTGGCTGCTGCCGAAGCGCAGCCACCGCCTTTCAACAGCGACGTCCATGCCGAACCGGTGCCGGTCCGGGCGCGGCCTTTGCGGCCATTGTTATGGATACGTTTCCCCCGTCGGCCCTTTCGTTTTCTGCTGAGCCGAGCGGAGTCAGCCTAGCGGTGGTTTCGTGTACGTCAAGAAATTTTCTCTATAGGAATTGGGGCCGTGCAGGCCTCCCGGCTTTCGTTTATGGTGGCATCTGCCTATGTCGTTAGATCACGATCAATCCGTTACGGGCCAATCCGCTACAGGCCAATCCGTTACGGGAAAGAGAGCGAGGAACCTTGGCGCGCGAACAAGCGAATAAGACAAAGACCCCAGGCAAGACGGCGTCGAAGGCCGCCGCCCCGGCCGCGAAGGGCAGGGCCGTGAAGAACGCGGCCGAGGTCGAGCCCCTGGCGACGGGCTCCTCGGCGCCGGGCACCTCGGAGGAGCACTCCATCGAAGAAGCCATCGGCGCGCAGGTCCGCGCGCTGCGCAAGCGCCAGGACATGACGGTGGCGGAGCTGGCCGGCCAGGCGGGACTTTCCGCCGGCATGCTGTCGAAGGTGGAGAACGGCGCCATCTCGCCGTCGCTGGCGACGCTGCAGAGTCTGGCGCTGGCGCTCAACGTGCCGCTGACGAACTTCTTCGCCGACTTCGAGCAGAAGCACGACATTACCCACGTGCGCGCCGGCGAGGGGCTGGTGATCGAGCGCCGCGGCACCAAGTCGGGGCACCAGTATCAGCTGCTCGGGCATTCCTTTCCCGGCGACTTCGCTTACGAGCCTTATCTGGTCACCCTCAGCAAGGGCGCCGAGTCCTATCCGAACTTCCGCCACGAGGGCATGGAGTTCATCTATATCCTGGAAGGCGAGGTGGGCTATCGCCATGGCAACAAGATCTATCCGCTGAAGCCGGGCGATTCTCTGTTCTTCAACGCGCAATCGGCGCACGGCCCCGAGGAGCTGCGCAAACTGCCGCTGAAATTCCTCTCCATCATCGTGTTCCAGCGCGACAAATGAGGGCTCTGGTGGCATGACTGGAGTTTATCAACAGGAAAATTTGTTTCTTATAGATTGACAGCCTTGCCGGGCCTGCTAATCTCGTCGCGCCTCAAAAGGGGCAGCCAACTCATCCACGAGGGGTCGACATGTGCGGGATCGCCGGTCTCTTCCTGAAAGACGAAAAGCATTCGCAGGCGCTCGGGCGCATGCTGTCGGAGATGCTGACGGTGCTCTCCGACAGGGGGCCGGACAGCGCCGGTTTCGCCGTCTACGGCCAGCCCTTGGACGCCAAGGTGAAACTCACCCTGCGCGCCAAGGACGAGGCCTATGACTTCAACGGCCTGGCCGAACGCCTGGCGGCGCATCTCGGTGGCGAGGTCGGCCTCCAGGTCCGCGCGACCCATGCCATCGTGACCCTGGCCGAGGACGACTGCCCGACCGCCGAGCTGTGGATCCGCGCCAACGCGCCCGAGGTCAATCTCTTCGCCTCCGGCCGCACCATGGAGCTCTACAAGGAGGTCGGCCTGCCGGCGTCGGTCGCGGCCCGCTTCGACCTGCCGTCCATGGCGGGCAGCCATGCCGTCGGCCACACCCGCATGGCCACCGAGTCCGCCGTCACCACCGCCGGCGCGCATCCTTTCTCCACCGGGCCGGACCAGTGCCTTGTGCACAACGGATCGCTTTCCAATCACTGCGCCATCAGACGCAACCTGCAAAGGGAAGGGGTGGGCGTCGAGACCGAGAACGACAGCGAGGTCGCGGCGGCCTATCTCACCTGGCAGATGGGGCACGGCATGAACCTGGGCGAGGCGCTGGAAGCCTCGCTGAAGGACCTCGACGGCTTCTACACCTTCGTGGTCGGCACCGAACAGGGTTTCGGCGTGCTGCGCGATCCCATCGCCTGCAAACCGGCGGTGCTGGCGGAGACCGACGCCTACGTCGCTTTCGGGTCCGAATACCGCGCGCTGGTCGGCCTGCCGGGCATCGAGGAGGCCAAGGTCTGGGAGCCGGAACCGGCCACAGTCTATTTCTGGGAGCGGGCGCAATGAGCCTGATCGTTCGATGAGCATTGTGGATCTGGCGACGACGCCGCTGCGCGAGCTGAACGCCGCGCTGCACGCCCTGCCGGCGGATACCAACGACACCCAGTGGACGATCCGCAACCCGCGCGGCCAGCACGCCGTCGCCGTCGGCATCGACGCGCCCATCGGCGTCGAGATCGAGGGCCACGTCGGCTACTACTGCGCCGGCATGAACCAGCAGGCCAGCGTCACCGTGCGCGGCAACGCGGGCGTCGGTCTGGCCGAGAATATGATGTCGGGGGAAGTGCACGTCACCGGCGACGCCAGCCAGTCGGCCGGCGCCACCGCGCACGGCGGCACCCTGGTGATCGACGGCAATGCGAGCGCGCGCTGCGGCATCTCGCTGAAAGGCGCCGACATCATCGTCAAGGGCAGCGTCGGCCACATGAGCGCCTTCATGGCGCAGGCCGGCAACCTGGTGGTGCTCGGCGACGCGGGGGAGGCCTTGGGCGACTCCCTCTACGAGGCCTGCCTCTACGTGCGCGGCAAGGTCGCCAGCCTGGGGGCGGACTGTGTGGAGAAGGAAATGACCGACGCGCACAAGGCGAAGCTGGCGACGCTGCTGGCCAAGGGCGGGGTCAACGGCGGCGTCGCTGTCGATGACTTTCGCCGCTACGGCTCGGCGCGCGAGCTCTACCACTTCAAGATCGACAACGTGGGCGCCTACTGATGGACAAGCCTTCGCCAAGCCGGATTCCCCAGACCACGCCGCGCAAGTCGGCGACCTTCGACGACTACAGCCTCTCGGAAATCCGCCGGGCGGCGGCCAGCGGCATCTACGATATCCGCGGCGCGGGCGCCAAGCGCAAGGTGCCGCACTTCGACGACCTGCTGTTCCTCGGCGCCTCGGTGTCGCGCTATCCGCTGGAGGGTTACCGCGAGAAGTGCGCGACCAACGTGACGCTGGGCACGCGCTTCGCCAAGAAGCCGATCGAGCTGGCTATCCCCATCACCATCGCCGGCATGAGCTTCGGCTCGCTCTCGGCGCAGGCGAAGGAAGCGCTGGGGCGTGGCGCCTCGATAATGGGGACCAGCACAACCACCGGCGACGGCGGCATGACGCCGGAGGAGCGCGGGCACTCGGACATCCTGGTCTACCAGCTTCTGCCGTCGCGCTACGGCATGAACCCCAACGATCTGCGCAAGGCCGACGCCATCGAGGTGGTGGTGGGGCAGGGCGCCAAGCCGGGCGGCGGCGGCATGCTGCTGGGCCAGAAGATCTCGGCCCGCGTGGCGGAGATGCGCACCCTGCCGGAGGGCATCGACCAGCGCTCGGCCTGCCGTCACCCCGACTGGACCGGTCCCGACGACCTGGAGATCAAGATCCAGGAGCTGCGTGAGCTCACCGACTGGGAGAAGCCGGTCTACATCAAGGTCGGCGCCAGCCGGCCCTACTACGACACGGCCCTGGCGGTGAAGGCCGGCGCCGATGTGGTGGTGCTGGACGGCATGCAGGGCGGCACGGCGGCCAGCCAGGAAGTCTTCATTGAACACGTCGGCATACCGATCCTGGCGGCGATCCGCCCGGCGGTGCAGGCGCTGCAGGACCTGGGCATGCACCGCAAGGTGCAGCTCGTGGTCTCCGGCGGCATCCGCAACGGCGCCGACGTGGCCAAGGCGCTGGCCATGGGGGCCGATGCGGTCTCCATCGGTTCGGCGGCGCTGCATGCCCTGGGCGACAACGATCCGGCGCTGGAGGCCGAGTACGAGAAGCTCGGCACCGAGGCGGGGGCCTACGACGACTGGCACGAGGGCCGCGACCCCGCCGGCATCACCACGCAGGACCCGGACCTCGCCGCGCGCCTCGATCCCGAAGCGGCGGGGCGCCGTCTCGCCAACTATCTGGCGGTGCTGACCCTGGAGGCGCAGACCATCGCGCGCGCCTGCGGCAAGTCGCACGTCCTGAATCTGGAGCCTGAGGACCTTGTCGCCCTGACCGTCGAAGCCGCGGCCATGGCGCAGGTGCCGCTCGCGGGCACCACGTGGATTCCGGGGAAGCAGGGGTTCTAGAGGGCTTCAGTGCACCTCGCTGCAGTTCCCTCAGGCCGTCATCCCGGCCAAGCGAGCGAGAGCGAGTCGGGATCCAGGGGCGGGGGCCCGAGCGCTTGCCCTGGACCCTCGGGTCAAGCCCGAGGGTGACGGTAGGAGTTGCTGGCGCCGCGGGTGCAATGGTCGCGGACATTGTGGGTGGAGTGAGTTTTTGGAGCGGGGAGGCGGCCTGAGCCGCCGCAACAACAAACAGGGTAGGGCATATGGCAGTCAATCTCGCGAAGGTCGCCAAGGACGGGGGCATCAAGTATTTCCTCATCTCCTTCGTGGACCTCTTCGGGTCGATGCGGGCCAAGCTGGTGCCGGCGGCGGCGATCACGGAGATGGCGAAGAACGGCGCCGGTTTCGCGGGTTTCGCCACCTGGCTCGACATGTCGCCGGCGGACTCCGACATGTTCGCCGTGCCCGACCCCGACAGCCTGATCCAGCTGCCCTGGAAGCCGGAGGTCGGCTGGCTGGCCGCCGACCCCTGGATCGACGGCAAGCCGGTGGCGCATGCGCCGCGCAACGTGCTGAAGACGGTGAGCGCCGAGGCCGCGGCCAAGGGCTACGAGATGAAGACCGGCGTTGAGTGCGAGTACTTCCTGATCCAGTCCGACGCCAGCGCCATTTCCGATTCCGCCGACACCCAGGCCAAGCCCTGCTATGACCAGCAGGCGCTGATGCGGCGCTACGACCTGATCTCCGAGATCTGCGACTGCATGCTGGAACTTGGCTGGGGTCCCTATCAGAACGACCACGAGGACGCCAACGGCCAGTTCGAGATGAACTGGGACTACGACAACGCCCTGAAGACCGCGGACCGGCAGGCCTTCTTCAAGTACATGGTGAAGACCCTGGCGGAGAAGCATGGCCTGCGCGCCACCTTCATGCCGAAACCCTTCGCCGACCTCACCGGCAACGGCTGTCACATGCACGTCTCGCTGTGGTCCACGAAGAACGGCCAGAACCTCTTCGAGCACAAGAAGGACTCGCACGGGCTGTCGAAGCTGGCCTATCAGTTCATCGCCGGGGTGATGCATTCGGCGGAAGGGCTTTGCGCCATCACCAATCCGACGGTGAACTCCTACAAGCGCATCAACGCGCCGGTCACCACCTCCGGCGCGACCTGGTCGCCCAATACCGTGACCTACAGCGGCAACAACCGCACCCACATGATCCGCATTCCCGACCCCGGACGTTTCGAGTTCCGGCTCGCCGACGGCGCCACCAATCCCTACCTCATGCCGGCGGCGGTGCTGGGCGCGGGGCTGGACGGTATCGCCAATGGCCGCGATCCCGGCAAGCGCCTGGACATCAACATGTACACAGAAGGTCACAAGGCCAAGGGCGCCAAGCGTCTGCCCTTGAATCTGCTCGACGCCTTGCGGGCTCTCGACAAGTCGAAGGTCATGAAGGAAGCGCTGGGCGACGAGCTGGTCGATGCCTTCGTGAAACTGAAGATGAGCGAGTGGACCGACTACAGCCACCACCTGAGCGACTGGGAACGGCGCCACACGCTGGACTGCTGAGGGCCAAAATCCCCTCTCCCCTCGTGGGAGAGGGAGGGGCCCGCGAAGTGGGAGGGTGAGGGGGCGCTGTAATTTGCCGGTCCTTGAAGCGATCGCGGCAGCGCGCGCCGTTGCCCCTCACCCAGCTTCGTCTAAGCGCGCTATGCTTGCTAAGACTGCGCAACCCTCTCCCGCAAGGGGAGAGGGAAAGGTAAATTAGGCTGGCGGTCCCACGAATAGACCCATGGGCAGCGGGGTTGAATCCCTTCCGCCTTCCTGTTATCTCCTGATGAACCGTTGGGGTGCTCGAAAGGGCTGAGAGGCGAGAAGTCGCCAACCCAAGGAACCTGATCCGGGTAATGCCGGCGAAGGGAACGGGTCACGACTTCTCCAGACATAAGCCTGATCCGCTTTCACCTTCTCCGGCCCGCAAGGAGGGAGAAGAAGGTGGCGCAAGGTACAGCGCGCGGCGACGAAATTCCCATCGCCCTGACCGTGGCCGGCTCCGACAGCGGCGGCGGCGCCGGCATTCAGGCCGACCTCAAGACCTTTTCGGCGCTCGGCGTCTATGGCGCGAGCGTGCTCACGGCGGTCACCGCGCAGAACACCAGGGCCGTCACGGCGGTGCACGCGGTCCCTGAAGACGTGATCGTTGCGCAGCTCGACGCGGTCTTCGACGATCTCGCGGTCGCCGCGGTAAAGGTCGGCATGCTGGGCGGGCCGCCGGTGATCGATCTCGTGGCCCAGGGCCTGCGGGACCGGCAGGTTCCCATCGTGCTGGACCCGGTGATGGTGGCCAAGTCGGGCGATGCCTTGCTGCCGGACTCGGCGCTCATCGCGCTGCGCCGCGACCTGCTGCCGCTCGCCGACCTGCTGACGCCGAACCTGCCGGAGGCGGCGCGCCTGCTGGAAGCGCCGCAAGCGCGGTCCGAAGACGAACTGGAGGCACAGGGGCGCCGGCTGCTGGCGCTCGGCCCCAGGGCGGTGCTCATGAAGGGCGGTCACGCCAAGGGGCCGCGCTGCGTCGACCTGCTGGTGAGCGGCGACGCGGTCCTGCGGCTGGAGGCGCCGCGCCGGAAGACCCGCAACACCCACGGCACCGGCTGCACCTTATCGTCGGCCATCGCTGCCGGCCTCGCCAAGGGGCAGTCTACTGCCGAGGCCGTGCAGGCGGCCCACGCCTATCTGCAAGAGGCGATCGCTGCGGCTGACGATCTCTCGGTCGGGTCGGGGCACGGCCCGGTGCACCACTTCCATGCGCTGTGGAGGGAGCATCCATCATCAGGATTAGGTGTATCATGAGATCGTCTTTTCGACCGCGCCCGCCAGGAGCTGCGCGCGGCGCGATGTGGTTCATCGGGCAAGTGCGGCGACGCCGCGGGTGCGGAGCGAAAAGCGACCCTGCGGGCGGCCGGGGGCAGTCCGTGGACGTTGTCGCGCCGGCTTGCCGATGCTCCACATCGCCTGCTCCGGCGCTCCTAGCCACGGGCCGCCTCCGGCCGTCTCATGACGCACCTAATCCTGATGATGGGTGCTAGAGCCATGCGCGTGACCGTCATCGGCGCCGGCGTGGCCGGCCTGACCTGCGCCACGGAGCTGCTGAAGCGCGGCGCCGCCGTCACCGTCGTCGACCGCGCGGCGGGCCTGGGGCCTGAGTCCTGCTCGTGGTGGGCCGGCGGCATGCTGGCGCCCTGGTGTGAGGGTGAGAGTGCGGAAGAGCCTGTCGTGCGTCTCGGCATGGCGGCGGCGGACTGGTGGGACGCGCACGCCGGCGGCGTGACCCGGCGCGGCACGCTGGTGGTGGCGCCGGGCCGTGACGCCGCGGAGGTGACGCGCTTTGCCCGGCGCACCGAGAACTTCAGCCAGGTCGACGCCGAGGCCATTGCGGTGCTGGAACCGGACCTGGCGGGGCGGTTCCGCAGCGGGCTGTTCTTTGCCGGAGAGGCGCACCTCGATCCGCGCGCCGCGACCAGGGCCCTGGCCGACCGGCTGCGCGACGGCGGCGCCGAGCTGCGCTTCTCGACGGAAGCCGAGAAGGCGCCGCCGGCCGACGTGGTGATCGACTGCCGGGGGCTGGCCGCGGGCGACGCCGTCCCGGAACTGCGCGGCGTGCGCGGCGAAATGCTGGTCCTGCGCTGCCGGGAGCTGAAGCTGACCCGCACGGTCCGGCTGCTGCATCCGCGGATCCCCATCTACCTGGTGCCGCGCGCCGGAGAGAAGGGCGGGGAAGGCCTCTACATGGTCGGCGCCACCATGATCGAAAGCGCCTCGCGCTCTGCCGTCTCCGCCCGCTCGCTGATGGAACTGCTCGGTGCCGCCTACGCGCTGCACCCCGCCTTCGGCGAGGCGGAGGTGGTGGAGATCGGCGTCGACGCGCGGCCCGCCTTTCCCGACAACCTGCCGCGCGTCTGGCGCGAGGGGCGGCGGGTCTTCGTCAACGGCCTCTACCGCCACGGTTTCCTACTGGCGCCGGCCATGGCCCGGCGCGCCGCGGCGCTGGCGTTCGGCGACACATCAGAAGCGGAGGAAAGCGATGCGGATCGTCTTGAACGGCAAGCCCCATGAGGTGGCGCGCGACCGTCTCGACGGCGTGCTGGAAGAACTCGGCTATCAGGGCGCCAAGGTGGCGACGGCGGTGAACGGCGACTTCATCGCACGCAACATCCGCGCCGCAACACAGCTGCAGGACGGCGACCGGGTCGAGGTCATCGCCCCGATGCAGGGAGGATAAGTCCATGACGGCGTTCTACGGAGTGGAACTGGAGAACCGCCTGCTGCTGGGCACAGCGCAGTATCCCTCGCCGGCGATCCTGGCCGCGGCGGTGCGCGCCGCCGGGGTCGAGGTGGTGACGGTGTCGCTGCGCCGCGAGTCGGCGGAACAGCGCGACGGCCAGGCCTTCTGGGCACTGGTTCGCGAACTGGGCGTGCGCGTGCTGCCCAACACCGCCGGCTGCCATACGGTGAAGGAGGCGGTCACCACGGCGCACATGGCGCGCGAGGTCTTCGGCACGCCGTGGATCAAGCTGGAAGTCATCGGCGAGGACGACAGCCTGCAGCCGGACCTCTTCGGCCTGGTGGAGGCGGCGGCGATCCTCAATGACGAAGGCTTCCGGGTCTTTCCCTACACCACCGAAGACCTGGTGGCCGCCGGCCGGCTGCTGGAGGCGGGCTGCGAGGTGCTGATGCCCTGGGGCGCGCCCATCGGCTCGGGCCTCGGGCTCAACAACCTCTACGGCCTGCGCAGCCTGCGCGCGCATTTTCCCGACGTACCGCTGGTGGTCGACGCCGGACTCGGCCTGCCGTCCCATGCGGCGGCGGCCATGGAACTCGGCTACGACGCCGTGCTGCTCAACACCGCGGTCGCCAAGGCGGGCGACCCGGTCGCCATGGCGGCGGCCTTTTCGCAAGCAGTGGCGGCGGGTCGGCAAGCCCGTGTTGCCGATCCCATGGAGCCGCGCGACATGGCGGCGCCTTCCACTCCGGTCATCGGCAAGGCCTTCTTGGGATGAGGGAGTGATGATGCCGGACCTTTTGAAGCTTCGCACGGCGAGACCTTCCACTCAGGCCGTCATCCTCGGGCTTGACCCGAGGATCCATGTCGAGGCCAGGCGCCAAGCGGCACCATGGACCCTCGGGTCAAGCCCGAGGGGGACAGGTGGAGTTTGGGCGGGCGGCGCTGCGCTTTTTACGGAGGCCGTCCAATGACCCTCGATCCCTTCTATCCCATCTTCGACGGCAGTGATTGGCTGCGCCGCTTGCTGCCTTGCGGCGTGAAGCTGGTGCAGCTCCGCGTGAAGGATCTGGACGCGCAAGCGAGGCGCCGCGAGATCCGCACGGCTAAGGCGCTCTGTGCGGCGGCGGGATGCCAGCTCATCGTCAACGACCACTGGCAAGAGGCCATCGAGGAAGGCTGCGACTTCGTCCATCTGGGCCAGGAAGACCTCGACGGCGCCGATCTCGCGGCGATCCGCCGCGCCGGGATGCGGCTTGGGGTGAGCACCCACGACGACGCGGAGCTGGAGCGGGCGCTCGCCCTGCGGCCGGACTACGTGGCGCTGGGGCCCGTCTACCCGACCATCCTGAAGAAGATGAAGTGGGACCCGCAGGGCCTGGCGCGGGTCACCGAGTGGAAGCGCCGCGTCGGCGACATCCCGCTGGTCGCCATCGGCGGCCTGAGCGTCGAGCGGGCGCCGGGCGTGCTCGCCGCCGGCGCCGACATCGTCTCGGTGGTGACCGACATCACCCTGAACGACGACCCCGAAGCCAGGACCCGCGCCTGGATCGACGCAACACACAAGAACGAACTTCAGGAAGCCCGATGAAAACCTTGAAAGCCCTTGCGCTGACCTTTTCGCTTTCGCTCCTGGCCACGCCGGCGGTGGCGGCCGACAAGCTGACCTTGATCCTCGATTGGTTCGTCAACCCCGACCATGGCCCCATCATCGTGGCTCAGGAGATGGGCTACTTCGCCGAGCAGGGCCTGGAGGTCGAAGTGATCGCGCCGGCCGATCCTTCCGACCCGCCGAAGCTGGTCGCCGCGGGCAAGGCGGATCTGGCCGTTTCCTACCAGCCGCAGCTACATCTGCAGGTCCACGAAGGCCTGCCGCTCACGCGTGTCGGCACCCTGGTCGCGACGCCGCTCAACTGCCTTCTGGTGCTGGAGGAGGGGCCGGTGAACTCCCTGGCCGACCTCAAGGGGCGCAAGGTCGGTTTCTCGGTCGCCGGGGTTGAGGAGGCGCTGCTGGGCGCCATGCTCGCCCCGCACGGCCTGACCCTCGACGACATCGAACTGGTCAACGTGAACTGGTCGCTCTCGCCGTCGCTCATGTCGCGCCAGGTCGACGCGGTGATCGGTGCCTATCGCAACTTCGAACTGAACCAGCTGGCGATCGAAGGCATCGCCGGACGTTGTTTCTTCCCGGAGGAGGAGGGCGTGCCCGCCTACGACGAACTGATCTACGTGGCCAATCCGGAAACCCTGGATGCCTCGCGCATCGCCCGTTTCCTCGCCGCCACCGAGAAGGCGACGCAGTACATCGTCAATCATCCGCAAGCCAGTTGGGAGGTCTTCGCCGGCACCGCCAAGGAGCTGCAGGACGAACTGAACGCCCGCGCGTGGCAGGACACCCTGCCGCGCTTCGCCCTCCGGCCGGCGGCGCTGGACGTGGGCCGCTACGCGCGCTTCGAGGCCTTTCTCGCCAAGGCCGGGCTCGTGCCCTCCGAGAACCCGGTGGCGCGGATCGCCCTGGAAGTCCCGGCACCATGATCGCGCCCAACCTGCAGCCCAACCTCGGGCCGGATTACGCCTCCGCCGTCTTCGGTGCCTGGCGGCGGGCCGCGCTGGAGGACTGGCAAGCCTACACCCGGCACGATTTCGTGCGACGGCTCGGCGACGGAACCCTGCCGCGCGCGGCCTTCCTGCACTATCTCATCCAGGACTACGTCTTCCTGGCGCACTTCGCCCGCGCCTGGGCGCTGGCCGTGGTGAAGGCCGGCGACCTGGAGGAGATGCGCGCGGCGGCGGCCACCGTGGACGCCCTGGTGAACCAGGAGATGAAGCTGCATGTCGAGGTCTGCGCCGCCGAAGGCATCGCCGAAAAGACGCTCTTCGCGGCGGAGGAGGAGGTCGAGAACCTCGCCTATACCCGCTTCGTCATGGATACGGGACTGTCGGGCGACTTCCTCGACCTCATGGCGGCCCTGGCGCCTTGCGTGCTCGGCTATGGCGAGATCGGCGCCTGGCTCGGCGACGCGGCGACCGATACCGCCTACGGCGAGTGGATCGACACCTACGCGGCCAGCGACTACCAGGCGCTCTGTCATGGCGTCGGCAAGCTGATCGACCGGGCGGCGGCGGCACGTCTCGGCGCCGCGCCCGAGGCGTCGCCGCGCTGGGCCGACCTCTGCCGCACTTTTCGCACGGCAACCCGCCTGGAGGTCGGATTCTGGGATATGGGCCTGAGGTCGGGGGAGCGTAAAGCCGGATGAGTGCCGTCGGGAAATGATGAGGGCGCGCGACGGCCTGCTGGTCTTCGCGGCGGCGCTGACCTTCTGGCAGGCGCTGGTCTGGATCACCGCCGTGCCCTCCTTCATCCTGCCCGGGCCGCTGCGCGTGGCCGGGACGCTGGCGGCGCAGCACCAGCTGATCCTGGAACATGCCGCCGTCACCGTTGCCGAGGTGCTGTTCGGCATAGCTCTGGGCACCTTGCTGGGGGCGCTCACGGCCCTGCAGCTCATGATGTCGCGCACGGCTCTGCGCTTCGTCCTGCCGGTCCTGGTGTTCAGCCAGGCGGTACCGGTCTTCGCCTTGGCGCCGCTGCTGACTCTCTGGCTCGGCTACGGCCTCGGCTCCAAGGTCGCCATGGCGGTCCTGATCATCTACTTCCCGGTGGCCTCCAACTTCCTCGACGGGCTGCGCCACAGCGATGACGGCCTGATCGAAATGGGGCGCAGCTTCGGCGCCTCCAGGTTTCAGCTGCTCTTTCGCATCCGTCTGCCCGCCGCCTTGCCGTCCCTGGGCTCGGGCCTGCGGCTCGCCGCGGTCTACGCGCCCATCGGCGCGGTGATCGGGGAGTGGGTCGGCGCCTCTCAGGGTCTCGGCTATCTCATGCTGCTGGCCAATGGCCGCGCCAAGACCGACCTGATGTTCGCCGCTTTGTTCGTGTTGGCGCTTTTCACCCTGCTGTTGCACAAGGCGGTGGGGAAGCTGGCCGATTATCTGGCGCGGCGGGCCAAGGGGTACGCCTGAGACCGCGTGACAGCGTTTCGTCGGCCTGATTGATCCGGATCAAGGCTGCGCGGCGCCTTGGAACTAGGCTAGGGTATTGGCCACGGCCGACCCACGACGCGCTGAGCACCGATGGACAAGCCCGACACAGGATCTGACCGCCCGGAGCGGGGCGAAGCCGCGCCCGCCCGCCCGGAGGGGAGAGGCCGCGTCGTCTCCGTGAGCGGGTCGGTGGTCGACATCGAATTCGCGGCAGGGACCCTGCCGTCGATCAATGCCGCCCTCGAGGTTGAATGGGACGGTCCGCACGGCCTGATCGTCGAGGTCCAGCAGCATCTCACGCCCCGGACCGTCCGCGGTGTGGCCATGCAGGAGACGGCCGGGCTGCGCAGCGGCGTCGCGGTGCGCGATACCGGCGGGCCGATCATGGTGCCGGCGGGAGAGGCGGTCCTCGGACGGCTGATGAATGTCGTCGGCGAACCTATCGATCATGGCGGCACCTTCGGGCCGGAAGTGCCGCGGGTGCCGATCCACCGCAAGCCGCCCCGCTTGACGGAGCAGCGCGCCGGCAGCGAACTCTTCCTGACGGGGATCAAGATCATCGACCTGCTGGCGCCGCTGTCCCGCGGGGGCAAGGCGGCCATGTTCGGCGGCGCCGGGGTGGGCAAGACTGTCCTGATCATGGAGCTGATCCGTACCACGGTCGAGCGCTATGCCGGCATCTCGGTCTTCGCAGGGATCGGCGAGCGGTCGCGCGAAGGTCACGAACTTTGGCTCGAGCTGCAGAAGTCGGGCGTGCTCGACCGCACCGCGCTGGTCTTCGGCCAGATGAACGAGCCGCCGGGCGCGCGCTGGCGCGTCGGCATGACGGCGCTGACCGTCGCCGAACACTTCCGCGACGTCTTGCACCAGAACGTGCTGCTGCTGATCGACAACGTCTTTCGTTTCGTCCAGGCCGGCGGCGAGGTCTCCGGGCTGCTCGGCCGCCTGCCGTCGCGGGTGGGCTATCAACCGACCCTGGCGACGGAAATTGCGGAGCTGGAGGAACGCATCGCCTCGGTGAAGGAGGCGGCGGTGACCTCGATCCAGGCGGTCTACGTGCCCGCCGACGATTTCACCGACCCGGCGGTGGCCGAAACCTTCACCCATCTCGACTCCTCGATCGTCCTCAGCCGCGAGATGGCCAGTCAGGGTCTTTATCCGGCAATCGACCCCTTGGCCTCGACCTCCGTCATGCTCGATCCGCGCCTGGTCGGCGAGGCGCACTACGAGACCGCCGAGGAGGTGCGCCGGCTCATCGAACGCTACCGCGAACTGCAGGAGATCATCTCGCTGCTGGGCATGGAAGAGCTGAGTGCGTCGGACCGCCAGGCCGTCGGCCGCGCCCGCCGGCTGATCCGCTTCCTGACCCAGCCCTTCGCCGTCACCTCGCAGTTCACCGGGCGGGCGGGTGCCTCGGTCTCCCTGGAGGAGACCCTGCGCGGCTGCCGGGCGATCCTGGCGGGCGAGGCCGACGGCTGGGCCGAGAGTTCGCTTTACATGATCGGGACGCTGGAGGACGCCGCCGCCAAGGAACGCGCCTCCACGGCGGCGGCGGAATGAAACTGCTGGTCGCCACGCCCCTGTCCGTCGTCGTGATGGCGGAGAACCTGCGTCATATCCGCGCCGAGGACGAGACCGGCGCCTTCGGCATTCTGCCCGGGCATGCCGACTTCATTACCGTCCTCTCGGTGTCGGTGATTACCTGGCGTGACGATCGGGACGAAGAGCATCACGTGGCCGTGCGCGGCGGACTCTTGACGGTGCGCGACGGCGCGCTTGTCGAGGTCGCGACACGGGAGGCGGTGGGTGAAGACACGCTGCGAGAGCTGGGCGAGGCCGTTTTGACGCGGTTCCGTGAAGAAGCAGCGGCCGAGGTTGAATCGCGGGTTTCGGCGCAGAAGCTGCAGCTCGCGACGATCCGGCAGTTGCAGCGCTATCTGGAGTCGGCGCGCCAGCCCCTGCCGCAGGGCGCGCCGCCCGCTGCCGGCGGGGCGGCGGCGAGAGGCGGCCCGCCGGGCGAAGGCGAGGTCACATGATCGACACGCCGGAGGAGAACGGGCACAACAATCATGCGCACAAGAAGATGGCGCATGCGGTCCGCCTGCGCGAGGCGCGCAGCGAGAAGTGGAAGGAGGAGGGGGAGCGGTCCCTGTGGCAGAACCTCGCCATGGTGGGGGCGTTGGGCTGGTTGATCGTGACGCCGGCCCTGGTCGGCGTTTTCCTGGGGCGTTGGCTGGACGGCCACTTCGGTACCGGTATCCTGTTCAGCGGCGCCCTGATCTTTCTTGGGGTCGCCTTCGGGTGTTACCTTGCATGGCAGAGGGTCAATAAGGAATGAGTTCGATAAGCGCTTTGGAGGTCGCCCTGTACCTCCTGGCCGGCGCGGCCCTGGGCGCGGCCTACTTTCTGATGCTGCTGAGGACCGTCAGGGCGCACACGGCGCAGGCGGGGCTGGCCCTGGTCGTCCCGTTCTATCTGCTGCGGATTGCCGCGGCCGCTGCGGCCTTCTGGTTCATCGCCCAGCAGGGGGCTCTGCCGCTGTTGCTGGCGCTGTTCGGCTTCCTGCTGGCGCGGGTCGCCGTGCAGCACCGGGTCGCGACGGAGTGACGATGGAAGCCAATCCGCTCGCCCCCGATATCCTCTTCGCTCTCGGCCCGGTTCCGATCAGCCGCCCGGTGGTGACGACCTGGGCCATCATGGTGCTTCTGACGGCGCTCTCCTGGGTTGGGATGCGGCGGGCGCGCCGCGATCCCGCCGCCGAGGGCGGCACCCTGCAGACAGTGCTGGAGATCGTCGTCGAGACCCTGGAAAAGCAGATCACCGACATCATCCGGCGGCCGCCCGGCCCCTTCCTGCCGCTGCTCGGCACGCTGTTCATCTTCCTGGTCTTCGCGAACCTTTCGGCGGTCGTGCCCGGCATGAAGCCGCCGACCGGGCATATCGAAACCCCGGCGGCGCTGGCGGCCATCGTCTTCCTGTCGGCGCACTATTTCGGTATCCGTTCGCGCGGCCTGCTGTCCTACGTACGCCACTACACGAAGCCGAGCCTTTTGCTGCTGCCGCTCAATATCCTGTCGGAGTTTACCCGCACTTTCTCGCTGATGGTGCGTCTCTTCGGCAACATGATGAGCCATGAGTTCGTCATCGCCATCGTCGTCTTCATGGCCGGGCTGCTTTTGCCGGTCCCCTTCATGTTGCTCGGCATTCTGATCGGTATCATCCAGGCCTACATCTTCACCGTCCTGGCCGCCGTCTTCATCGGTGCCGCGGTGGGAAGTGTCGAGACCTGACAACAGAGGAGTGATTCAATTGAGCCTTGAAATGGTGAGCATCATCGGCGCGGCCATTGCCGTGTCCTTCGGCGCGATCGGTCCGGCCTTCGGCGAAGGCCGCGCCCTGGCGGCGGCCATGGACGCCATCGCCCGCCAGCCGGAATCGGCGGGCCCTCTGTCGCGCACGCTCTTCGTCGGTCTCGCGATGATCGAGACCATGGCGATCTATTGCCTGGTGGTGGCCCTGCTGCTGCTCTACGCAAACCCGTTTGTCGGCTAAAGATGCAGATCGACTGGTGGACCCTCGCGCTGCAGGCGGTGAACTTTACCGTTCTCGTCTGGCTGCTCTGGCGCTTCCTTTACAAGCCCGTCAGGGAGGTGATTGAGAAGCGGAAGCAGCTCGCTGAGCAGGCCTTCGCCGAGGCCGACCAGCAGAAGGCCGAGGCCGAGGCGGCGGAGCAACGCTTCGAGGAAGCGCGCGCCAAACTCGCGCAGGATCGCCAGGAGATGCTGAAGAAGCTCCACGAGGACCTGGAGAAGGAGCGCCAGAAGGTCCTGGAGGACGCGCGCGGCGAAGCCGACGGCTTGTTGGAGACGGCGCGGCAGAGCATCGCCAAGGAACGCGCCACCGCGGTGACCGAGATCCGCGAACAGGCGGCGACCCTGGCGGTCGAGCTGGCTTCGGGCGTGCTGCGCCAGATCCAGCCCGAGGCGGCCGGCGACGCTTTCCTGGAGCAACTGGCAAAGCAGTTCGAAGGCCTGCCGGCGGAGGAGCGCGCGCGTCTGGAGCAGGATCTGGCGGTGGAAGGCGCCGCTTTGCAGGTGGTCACCGCGGCCCCGCTGACCCCGGGGGAGCAGGGACGCTGGACCGAACGGCTCGCCGGCAAGATCACAGAGGCGGACAAGGTGCGTTTCGCCACCGACCCCGACATCCTGGGCGGGGCGGAGTTGCGTTTTCCCCACGCCGTGCTGAGGCTCACCTGGGCCGACCAGCTGCGCAAGGCCAAGGAGCTGCTGCAGGGCGATGAAGCCGCTTCGTGACGATCTAGGGGCCTGGCTGTCCGACGCGCGGCGGCGCCTCCAGACGATGGAGGCCGTGCCAAGCTTCGAGCATGTCGGCGTCGTCGAGCAGGTCGGCGACGGCGTGGCCACGGTCTCCGGCCTGCCCTGGACTCGCCTGGACGAGGTGCTGCTGTTCGAGGGCGGCACCCTGGGCATCGCCTTGCACGTCGATGAAAAGTCGATCGGCTGCGTGCTGCTGGGCAGCGCGGAAGACATCGCCGGTGGCAGCCGGGTGCGGGGCACCGGGGAGATCGTTCGGGTGCCCGTCGGAGAGGCGCTGCTGGGCCGGGTCGTCGACTCGACCGGCGCGCCGCTGGACGACGGGCCGCCGATCGCGACGGTGCGCCACGATCCGATCGAACGGCCGGCGCCGGGCATCGTCGATCGCGATCTGGTGACCCAGCCGCTGATGACGGGACTGACGGTGATCGACGCGATGATTCCCCTGGGGCGCGGACAGCGCGAGTTGATCATCGGCGACCGCAAGACCGGCAAGACGGCCATCGCCGTCGATACCATGATCAACCAGCGCAGTTCGGAGGTGATCTGCGTCTACGCCGCCGTCGGTCAGAAGACCTCCACGGTCAGCAAGGTCGTCGAGGCGGTAAAGCAGCGCGGCGCCTTCGACCGCTGCATCTTCGTCGTCGGTGAGTCCGACGCGCCGCCGGGCGCGCAGTGGATCACGCCCTATGCGGCCTGCACCATGGCGGAATACTTCCGCGACCAGGGGCGCGACGTGCTGCTCATTATCGACGACCTGACGAAGCACGCCATCGTCTATCGGCAGCTCTCCCTCCTGCTGCGCAAACCGCCCGGGCGAGAGGCTTATCCCGGCGACGTGTTCTATCTGCATGCCCGCCTCCTGGAGCGCGCGGCGAAGTTGTCGCCCGAGCTCGGCGGCGGCTCGCTGACGGCCTTGCCGCTTGCCGAGACGCAGGCCGGCAACCTGACCGCCTACATCCCGACCAACCTCATCTCGATCACCGACGGGCAGATCTATCTCGATCCGAAGCTGTTTTACGAAGGTCAGAAGCCGGCCGTGAACGTGGCGATGAGTGTTTCCCGCGTCGGCGGCCAGACGCAGAGCCCGGCCATGAAGCAACTCGCCGAGGCGCTGAAGCTCGAATATTCACAGTTTCTCGAACTCGAGGTCTTCACGCGTTTCGGCGCCATGGTCGACGAACGCACCAAGGGCACCATCGAACACGGGCGGCGCATCCGCGCCATTCTCGCCCAGCCCGAGTTCCACCCGCTGCCGCTTGCCCAGCAGTTGGCCCTGCTGCTGGCGGTGGACGAGAAGAAGCTCGACGAACTGCCGTTGGACCAGGTCGGAAAGTTCAAGAGTGGCCTCGGCGACTGGCTGGCGCAGCACTGCCCGCGTGCCCTCGCCAGGATCGAGAAGACAGGTGAGCTGTCCGCCGAGGACCGTGGGGACATCGCGATGGCGCTCGATGCTTACATCGCCGACATGGCGCCCCCGCCGGCCGCGGCAGATTGACATGGAACAGCTGCCCCGCCTGAAGGCGCGTATCTCCAGCCTGCACGAACTGCGCGACCTGTTCCGCGCCCTGCGCGCCCTTGCCGCCTCGCACGTGCAGGAGGCGCAGAGCGCGCTGGCGGGAATCCGCGAGTACGTGGAGGTCATCGAGGACTCCATCAGCGAAGCCGCGGGCCTGCTTCCCAAGGAGGGCGGCTTCGGCGCGGAAGCCGACGCGGACGGCCGCGTCCTCATCGTCGTCTGCTCCGAGCACGGTTTCGCCGGCGCTTTTAACGAGCGGCTGCTTGACCGCGTCGAGGCGGTGCTGGAACCCGGCCAGCAGCTGCTGGTCATCGGCAGCCGGGGCGCCGCCCTGGCGCAGGAGAGGGGGCTCTCGGTCGGCCGCAGCTTCGCCATGGCGACGCATGTCGGCGGCGTTCTGGGGGTGACGCGCCTGGTCGCGGAGCATCTGGCCACGGTCGCGCGGGCCGATGCCGTCTTCGGCAGCTACCGCAAGGGCGGAAACTTCGAAGTGGAGGCGAGGCCGATCCTGCCCCTGGACCCGGCTCTTCTGGTCCGCTCCGACCAGCGCAGTCCGCCGCTGCACCACCTGGCGCCCGAGGACCTGCTGCAGCGCCTGGCGAGCGAGTACCTCTTCGCCGAGATCACGCGGGCGGTCATGGAATCCCTGGCCAGTGAGAACGGCGCACGGCTGCGCGTGATGGAGGCCGCCGATCAGAATGTCGGCGACAAGCTGGACGTTTTGCGGCGCCGCGAGAACACGCTGCGCCAGGAGGTCATCACCACCGAGCTGCTCGACGTCGTCACCGGCTCGGAAGCCATCCTGTCCGGTCCGGGGCGCTGAGCGGGGCCTTCCGCCGCCCATCACAACCTTTCCTTATTTTTACATCCGCTCAGGTTGTGGAATGCTCAAGAACCCATTGAAACTCATATGAAAAATAGGAGCCTCTCGGCTGCGAATGCGGCAGTTCACTACAGGGAGCGTCAGAGTTCTTTACAAACGTCCTGACCGGAAAACTGCTTGTTCCGATTAATCGTAGTGATTTGGCGGTTTTCCTCGATTGGCCTGGAAATTGCAGATTTCAGTTCAATGGAATGTCGTCTGCTGAGGGGCTGGTAGGCCAGTGAAAAAGATCAAAGAGCATGTTATGGCCGCGGCGCTGGCGGCGCTGGGGCTAGGTTTTCTCTCTGGCGCGGCGCAGGCCGAGCCGATCCTGCAGCTTTATGTCGAGGGGTCGACTTACAACGCCGACCATGAGTCGTGGGTCTTCGGGCCGAACGATGGGGACCCGATCCGCCTCTGGGTGATCGGCAACGTCGATGGCGGCGGCGGCAAGGGCACCATCAAGGATGTGAAGATCTCGATCGTCTATGACGATCCGGGCACGCCCGTAAGTATCAGCCTGACACCGTCTACCACCGGGGGTTATGGCGGCTTCGTCGATCCCAGCACGCCGGCGGCGCCGACGCTGAACCAGATCGTCGACGACGGCTCGTTGCCCCAACTGGCTGACGGCAGCTCCATCGCCTCGCACGGCGTCTACGGCAGTGGGGCCGAGTGGCAGGAGTTCGCGCTGGGGGATTTAGATCTCACCGACTCACCGATCGGTGATTTCGTCGATGATTTCCCGACCGACTTCAGCCTGGAAGCCGGCCAGATCAACGTCTACGAGCTGACGATTGTGGGCGATGTCACCGACCTGCATATCGACGCCTACGATCATGTCTTCGCCGGCAATCACGTGCGCTCCGTCTTTGCGCCCTTCTCGCACGATGCGGGCACGGGCGTTAACGATCCGGGGACGGATCCCGAGGATGATCCGGTGCTGGTGCCGGAGCCCGGCGCCGTCGGTCTGTTTCTCGCCGGTCTTTTCCTCATCGGTCTCTTCGTTCTGGGGGCCCGGTCGGGGCGCCGCCGCGGGCTGCGCCCCATCTTCGAAGGCTAGGCCGCCGCGGTTCAGCCGCTCTTGTCGAAATCCGCGCAGAAGCTCTCGCAGAGCTGCCGGGCGCGCAGGACGTGGGGCTCGCTTCCTTCGGCGCTGAGTGGGCCGGCGTGGATCGAGGGGAACAGCGCCTCCGTCCGGCTGGCGCGCTTCACCGCCCGCTCGCACATCTCGTCGACAAAGCGCCGGAACTGGGCGACATCCTCCCGGCGGCAGGCCCGCGATTGCATTCTCTCGTACCAGCCGAGGCGATAGTCCGGGGCCCCTTCGTCGCGTTCCTCGGGCTGCAGGTGCGCCTCGAGCAGGCTGACGGTACGGCGCACTTTGGCGAGCTGCGCCTCGTCTATGAAATCCAATGATAATAAGGGATTAGCTATCATTCCGGCTCTCCCCTGCTGGAATGTGATGCAAGGCTTCCAGGCTACCACGCTGCGCCGGCGATGCAGCGGATCAATGGGGCTACGGCTTTGGCGGTACCGCCCCGGCCTTGTGGGGAGCTGGGCGTAAGTAGCCTGTTAACCACAATAGCGCTATGTTTGCCGGCATTTCCGGGGCGGTCCGGGATCCGGTGAGACGGCGGGCCGCGCGAGCGACCATATGCCACTCCCTGATGTGTGGCGACCACAGGGCAGCCGCATGACCAAGTCAGAGCCGAAATCCAGCTTTCCTGGGCGGTCCTCCCAGGACGCCTGGGTGGTCGCCTATGCCGGCTGGGTGATCCGCTGGCGCTGGGCGGTGCTGCTGGTCTGTCTGCTCTCCGCCGTCGCGCTGGCCAGCGGCGGACGCTTCCTCGGCTTTTCCACCGACTACCGGGTGTTCTTCAGCAAGGAGAACCCGCAGCTCCAGGCCTTCGAATCCCTGCAGCAGGTCTACACCAAGGATGACAACATCCTGATCGTGCTGCAGCCGGCCGAGGGGGACGTCTTCACCGCCGAGGTTCTGAAGGCGGTCCAGGAACTGACCGAGGCGGCCTGGCAGCTGCCCTATTCGCGGCGCGTCGACTCCCTGACCAACTTCCAGAACAGCTACGCCGAAGGGGACGACCTGACGGTCGAGGACCTGGTGCCGGCCCAGTCGGTGGAGGGGGGCGCCGGCTTGACGGCGGCGCGCCTGGCGGCGATCCGCGCCGTGGCGCTGTCCGAGCCGCTGCTGGCCGAGCGCCTGATTTCCCCGGACAGCCGCACCACTGCCGTCAACGTGACGCTGACCCTGCCGGGCGAGGATCCGGAGGAAGTGCTGGAGGCGATGGCTGCCGCGCGCGAGATGGTGGCCGGCTTCAAGGCGGAGCATCCCGACATTACCGTGGCCGTCACCGGCCTGGTGGCGCTCGACGCCGCCTTCAGCGAGGCCAGCTTCGCCGACCTCGCGACGCTGGTGCCGCTCATGTACGCCATCATCATCGCCGGCCTGCTGCTGTTTCTGCGCTCCTTCGCCGGCACGCTGGTGACCTTGCTGGTGGTCGGTCTCTCCGCCGCCTCGGCCATGGGGCTCGCCGGCTGGCTGGGCGTGGAACTGACGCCGCCTTCGTCGATCGCGCCGACCATCATCCTGACCCTGGCGGTGGCGGATTCCATCCACCTGCTGGTGACGCTTCTGCATGCCATGGGGCAGGGCGCCGACAAGCGTGCGGCCATCGTCGAGAGCCTGCGCGTGAACTTCAGCCCGGTGTTCCTCACCTCCCTGACCACGGTGATCGGCTTCGTCAGCCTGAACTTCAGCGACGCGCCGCCGTTCCGCGACCTCGGCAACATCACCGCCATCGGCGTCATCGCCGCCTGGATCTACTCGATCAGTTTCCTGCCCGCCTTCCTGGCCGTGGTGCCCTTGAAGGCAGGGACGCGGCGCGAGGCCGGCAACAGCGCCATGGAACGTCTCGCCGAGTTCGTCCTGCGGTGGCGCCGTGGACTTTTCTGGGGCATGACCGCGGTGGTGGTTCTGCTGGCGGTTTGGATTCCGCGCATCGAGCTGAACGACCAGTTCGTGAACTACTTTGAACCCTCGATCCCCTTCCGCGCCGAGACCGATTTCGCGATGGAAAACCTTTCCGGGATCTACCAGCTGGAGTTTTCGGTTCCGGCGGGCGAGGAGGGAGGCATCAGCGAGCCCGACTACCTGCGCAAGGTCGACGCCTTCGCCGCCTGGCTGCGCGAGCGCCCGGAAGTGGTGCACGTGCAGAGCCTTACCGACGTCTTCCGCCGCCTGAACAGGAACATGCACGGCGAAGACCCGCAGTGGTACCGCCTGCCGGAGGAACGCGATCTGGCGGCGCAGTATTTGCTGCTGTTCGAGATGTCGCTGCCCTACGGCCTGGATCTCAACAACCAGATCAACGTCGACAAGTCCTCCCTGCGCGTCATCGCCACGCTGACGAACATCACCACGCGCCAGGCGCGCGACCTGAAGGATGCGGCGGAGACCTGGATGGCGGCCAGGATGCCGGAGCTGGCGAGCGAGCCGACCGGCCCCTTCGTCATGTTCGCCTACATCTCGGAACGCAACATCAAGTCCATGCTTTCGGGCACCGGCCTGGCCCTGGTGCTGATCTCGCTGTCGCTGATTGTCGCTCTGCGCAGCCTCAAGGTCGGCGCGCTCAGTATCATCCCCAACGTGATCCCGGCGATCATGGCCTTCGGTCTTTGGGGGCTGCTGGTGGGGGAGATCGGGCTCGCCTCCTCGGTGATCGCGGCGACCAGCCTGGGCATCATCGTCGACGACTGCGTGCACTTTCTCAGCAAGTACCTGCGCGCCCGCCGCGAGATGGGCGCCAGCCCGGAAGACGCCGTGCGCTACGCCTTCACCACGGTGGGCCGGGCACTCTGGGTCACCTCGATCGTGCTGATCGCCGGTTTCGCCACCCTGGCGCTCTCGGCCTTCGAGCTGAACCAGAGCCTCGGGCTGCTTACCGCCCTGGCGATCTTCGCCGCCCTCATCGCCGACTTCCTGCTGCTGCCGCCCCTGCTGCTGGCCATCGACAAGGAGAAGAAGCATGCCGACACCTCAGACGTCCTTGCAGATGCGGCGGACTGACGGCGTGATCCGGACGGCTGCCGCTGCCGCTGTCCTGGCTGTCGCCTTGACCGTTTCCGCGCAGGCGGAGACCCCGGAAGAGAAGGGGCGTGCCATCGCCGAGGAGATGGACCGCCGCGACCTCGGCTTCGAGGACAGCTATTCCGAACTGGAGATGGTCCTGGCCAACAAGCAGGGCCAGAGCAGCACGCGGGAGCTGAGCATTCAAACCCTGGAGGTGCCGGCCCGGGAGGTCGGCGACAAGGCCTTGATCGTCTTCGACCGCCCCCGCGACATCGAGGGCACGGCCTTCCTCAGCTTCACCAAGATCCTGGAGCCCGACGACCAGTGGCTCTACCTGCCGGCGCTGAAGCGGGTGAAGCGCATTTCCTCGGCCAACAAGTCCGGGCCCTTCGTCGGCAGCGAGTTCGCGTATGAGGACATGCTGTCCCAGGAAGTCGACAAGTACAGCTACCGCTGGCTGCGCGACGAGCCCTGCGGGGCGCTGACCTGCTTCGTTGTGGAGCGTACGCCGCTCTACGAGAATTCGGGCTACACCCGTCAGGTCGCCTGGATCGACCAAGAGGAATACCGCGTCCAGCGCGTCGACTACTACGACCGCAAGGATGCCTTGTTGAAGACCCTGACTCTCAGCGACTACAATCAATACCTGGATCAGTACTGGCGCGCCGACGACTGGTTCATGCAGAACCACCAGACCGGCAAGACCACGCGTCTGACCTTCGGCAACTGGGAATTCCGGATCGGCCTCGATGAGAACGACTTCGACCCCAACCGTCTTGAAAGGCTGCGCTGACATGCGGTGGCTTCTTCTCGGCATGCTGGGCCTGCTGACGGGCTTTTCGGCCGCGACGCCGGCGCAGGCCGTCGACTGGTCCAACTTCGACTTCTCCGGCTATGTGGCGGGGGAGACGCGGATCTTCCCGCAGTCGCCGAAGTACGATGAGCAGAAGAACACCCGCGTGTCGCCCTCGCTGGCGCTGCAGCCGGAGCTGCGCTACCGCTGGAACCGGCGCGACGACCGCATCAGCTTCGTGCCCTTCCTGCGCCTCGACGCCGACGACGAGAACCGCACCCACGCCGACATCCGCGAGCTGAACTGGTACCACGCCGGCGACGACTGGGACACGGTGGTCGGCATCGGCAAGGTTTTCTGGGGCGTTACTGAGTCCCGCCACCTGATCGACATCATCAACCAGACCGACCTGGTGGAGAGCCCGGACCAGGAAGACAAGCTGGGCCAGCCCATGGTCAACTTCAACCTGCTGCGCGACTGGGGCACGCTCTCCTTCTTCGTGCTGCCGGGCTTCCGCGAGCGCACCTTCCCCGACGACGACGCGCGGCTGCGCGGCGCCATGCCCATTGCCTCGGGCGATGCGACCTACGATTCCGGCGCCGAAGAGTGGCACGTCGACTTCGCCCTGCGCTATTCCCACTCCTTCGACGACTGGGACATCGGCATCGCCCATTTCCACGGCACCAGCCGCGAGCCGGTGCTGCTGCCCGCGGTGAGTGACAACGGTCATATGGTGCTGCGCCCGCACTACGACCTGATCGACCAGACCAGCCTCGATGTGCAGTACACCACCGGCCCCTGGCTGCTGAAGTTCGAGGGTATGACCCGCTCCGGCCAGGGCGACCGCTTCTTCGCGGCGGTGGGCGGCTTCGAATACACCTTCTTCGGCATGGGCGAGAGCGACATCGACCTGGGCGTGCTGGCGGAGTACCTGCACGACGGGCGCGACGAAAAGACCCCCGAGACGCCCTTCGAGGACGACGTCTTCCTGGGCACGCGGGTGACCTTCAACGACATGGAGGACACCGAGATCCTGGCCGGCGTCATCTTCGACGTCGATCAGGAGGAGCGCATCTTCAGCCTGGAATTCGAGCGGCGGCTCAACGACAACCTCAGCCTGGAGGTCGAGGGCCAGGTCTACGACAACATCGACGAGAACGACCTGCTCACGGGCTTCGCCCGCGATTCCTACATCGAAGTGCGGCTGTCCTGGTTCTTCTAGTGCCGTTGCATCGGGTGGGCGCTCAGGGGAGAGCCGCCGCGCAGGCCGTTTCCCCCCGATACTGGATGGGACCGACGTCCACGGCCGCAGCGTCGTAGGGCCGGCCGCAGAAGTCGAGACCGGCCTCCGCCAGAGGCTGGCCCGTCCCGGCGATCGACCCGGGATCGCTCAGCCGCAGGTCGCCGCCTCGGGCGTCGAGATAGATATCGTCGCTGAGCTTGTCGAGAAGCACCGCTTTCAGATCACTGCGCAGATTGTCGGCCGCGGTGTAGCTGCCGCCTTCGCGCGAAAGAATGCGGCCGTCGATGATGTTGTTCACGATATCGGCGTCACTCTCGACCCGCCGGACGTCGATCCCCCTGGTGTTGATCAGGGCGTTGTTGTGGATCCGCGTCTCCGCGCTCCGGTTCAGGTAGATCCCTGGCGCGTTGGGGCAGTTCATGATGACGTTGTTCCGGATGATCCCCCGGCGGTGCTGCACGGTGCAGCGCTTGTCGCGGCAATGCCGGTGCGCGGTGCCCCCGTCGCCGTAGGAGAAGCCGATGCGCGCGCCGCCGGAGTGGCGCCATTCGCAGCGGACCAGATTTTGTTCGAAAACGTTGTCTTCGCCCGCGCCTTTGAAGAAGGCGGCATAGCTGGTGTTGTTGCCTTCGGCCTTGGCGAAGTCGGCGATCACGTTGCCCTGAATGCGCCAGCGGCTGACCGCGACGATGTCCAGCAGGGTGACGGGGTTGTCCGTGTTGCGCGGTCGGTCGTTGACGAAGGCGTTGTGCAGGATCAGCCCGTCGTCGGGAAAGCGTCCGGCCTTGGCATTCACCTTCACCGAGGCGTTGAAGTTGCGCACCCAGTTGTTGCGGATCACGACGCTCTTGCCGTCGCCGACCACATGGAAGGCATGCTCGCAGCGGCTGTCCCTGCGGCAGATGCCTTCGATCATCAGGTTCTCGAAGGTCCAGTAGGGGGCGATGACGTGAAAGCCTTCGAGCAGGGCGAATTTCAGCCGCACGCTGCCGAGCTCTGCCGCCCGCACGACGATGCGGCGCGCCGGCGTGCCCGGCCGGTCGATGGAGATGTTGGTCCCGGTGAACTCGTAGGTGCCCGGCTGGATCTCGATCACCATGCCCGGCTCGGCGCGGGCGACCGCCCGGTGCAGTTCTTCGGCACTGGCCACGGCGATCGAAACCGGCCCGGTGGTGTCCTTCTTGCCGAGGCCGCCGGCGCGGGGACCGACCGGCGCGCCCTCGGTCAGCATAAATCCGGCGGAGGGGCCGTCTTGGGGCTGGGTGAAGTGGTGCCGGGGATCCTCGTGGCGGAACAGCGGTTCGGCCAGATCGAAGGCCCAGCGGATCGAGGGATATTGTTGCCGCTGCCGGAGGAACTCCGGCATCGCATAGCGGCTCCAGGTGAGGTGCGCCGGTTCCTGGAAGACGTAGCGGCTGGTCAGGACGGCGCCGCCGAAGGCGAGGAGGCCCAGGATCCCCACCAGAAGGCAGAGCTTGATCAGCAAGCGCGAAAAGCGTTGCGTCATCACCTCAGCCCCGTCTTCCGCCGTCTCTAGGAGGCCCGCCGTGGCACGGGCAGTGGCGCGCCCTCACCGGGCGCGGGCGTAGTCGTCCTCAAGGCGCACGATGTCGTTTTCGTCCAGCAGTTCGCCGAGCTGTACTTCGACGAAGATCAGCGGCGTGTCGCCGGTGTTGTGGATGCGGTGCTTCACGCCGCTGGGAATGTTGACATGCCGCCCGGCCTCGATCCGGATGGTGTCGCCGCCGACCGTGGCCTCGCCGCTGCCGGCGACGATGACCCAGTGCTCGGAGCGGTGATTATGATACTGCAATGACAACCGCTGGCCGGCATTCACCTGCACCTGCTTGGTGGTGAAGGTCGGCCCGGTGTCGACCACGCGCCAGCTGCCCCAGGGGCGCTCTTCGTAGTCCCCGACGGAGTAGCGAACGACGTCACGGCTCTTGGACAGGACGTCCATTTTCCGCCTCCCTATGGCGCTGCTGCCGGCGTCACGATCGCGCCTGCAACCCCATGCTCGCCTGAAAGCCGCCTGCAGGTCAAAACATTAAAGAATATCTTTTGGTTAACCCAGAAGGGCTAGGGGGAAAGACGGTTAACCCGCCGGGTCCGCCGGACGGCAGAAACGCGGCCAAGGGCGGGAGGCGGAATCCGGGCCGGCTTGGCCGCATGCCGCTCAACCAGTTAACGAATTTCCGCGTGTTCGGGTGCGCATGTGTTTGACCCACGGTCGACGAGGTGGTTTGAATGACGCCTGTTTTTTCCGTGTGTGTTGAGGGGATGGGGACGATGCAGAAGAAGGTGGGGACCACCACGCCCGGCGGATCGGAGAAACGTATTTCTTACGCGCCGGCGCGCTGGCCGTCGGTGGCCGTGGCTCTCACGTGCTTTGCGCTGTTCCTCGCCGTCCTCGCCCTCCCTGGGCCGGCCTCGGCCAAGATCGAGCCGGAGGTGTCGCGCGCCTATTACGAAAAGGCGCTCGGGCACGTGAAGGACGGAAAGCTGCGCGCCGCCGTGATCGAGCTGAAGAATGCGCTGCAGCGAGATCCGCAGAACGGCGAGGCCCGGCTTCTGCTGGGTGAGACCTACGTCCGGCTGGGCGACGGGGGCGCTGCGGAAAAGGAGCTCAGGGCGGCGCGGCGTTACGGCATCTCTCCCGAAAGGACCGTAGTCCCGCTCGGGCGTGCCCTGCTGCTGCAAGGCCGGCTCGAGGAACTCCTGAGCGAGGTGACGGCTGCCGCTGCGCCGCCCGCGCAGGCGCAAGCGGTCGCTCTGCTGCGGGCGGATGCCCAGGCCGGTCTGGGCCGCTTTGACGAGGCCCGCAGCAGCTACGAGGCGATCGTGCAGAGCCATCCGGAGGCGCCGCGCGCCTATCTCGGTCTGGCCCGGCTCGATCTGCAGGCACGGCAGTTCGAGGCGGCCGACAAGCAGGCCGCGGCGGCTCTGGCGCGCGATCCCGAGCTGACCGAAGCCTATGTGGTGCAGGCCGAGGCGCGGCGCCTGCAGGGCGAGGTGGAGGCGGCGCTGCCGCTCTTCCGCCAGGCCATCGACGGCAAGCCGCCGTCGGCCACCAGGCTGCGCGCGCAGTTGGGATTGGCCTCGAGCCTCATCGCCCTGCAGCGCGACGAGGAGGCCGAGGCGGAGCTTCAGGAGCTTCAGGCCTCCGCGCCGAAGGTGCCCCTCGCATCCTATCTGCGTGCCCTGATCAAGCTCCGGGCCCAGGACTACGAGGGCGCGCGGCAGCTGCTCGATGCCGCGGCGCCCGAGCTGGATGGCTTCGTCCCGGCCCAATTCCTTTTCGGCATTGTCTACTTCGCCGACGACGAGCTGGAAACCGCGCGCGCCTGGCTGCGCCGCCACCTGCGGGCGCAGCCGCAGAACCTGCAGGCGCGCAAGATCCTGGCGGCGGCGCTGCTGCGCCTGAATTCACCGGCGGAGGCCAGCGAAGTGCTGGAAGCCGGCCTGGCGCAGGCGCCCGACGATCCCCAGGTGCTGATGCTGCTCGGCAATGCCTATCTGCGCAGCAACCGTTCCGAGGAAGCCAGCCAGATACTGCAGCGCGCGGCGGTGGGCGCGCCGCAGGATCCCCGGGTGTTCAACCAGCTGGCCATCAGCTTGCTCGCCACCGGTGAGTATGACGAGTCGCTGGCGGCCCTCTCCACCTCCCTCGATCTCGATAGCGGCGCCAGTACGCTGGGTTACGCGCTGGCCTTCATGCATCTGCGCAGCGGCGCCTACGACGAGGCGCTGAAGGTCGCGCGGGAACTGCGCAGCCGCTTCCCGGACAACGCCGTGGCGGCCAATCTCGAAGGGGGCGCCTATGCGGCGCTGGGCCAGATGGAGCAGGCGCGGGCATCCTTCGAAGCGGTCCTGGAAATCGATCCCGACTTCCATCAGGCGCGCACCAACCTCGCCACCCTCAAAGCGCAGCAGGGCGATATCGAAGGCGCGGAAGCCGACTACCGCAAAGTCCTGGAGAGCGATCCCGGCCATGCGCAGGCCTTGCTCGGCATGGCGGCGGTTGCCGGCCAGCAGGGTGATCAAGCGGCCAGCCGGGAATGGCTGAAGAAGGCCGTGGCGGCGAACCCGGATCTGCCCCAGCCGAGCTTTGCCCTGGTCGACCAGTATCTGGCCGCCGACGAGACGACGCCCGCCCTCGAGGTGATCTCGGCCTTGGCGGAGCGGCAGCCCGACAACCCTCAGGTTCTGGCCCGTCTCGGCCGCCTGCAGGGGCAGGCCGGGCAACACGAGGCGGCGACCGAAACCCTCACGCACCTGGTGGAGGTCACGGACGGCAATGCCGAGGCACGCTTGCTGCTGGCCCAGGCCCAGCTTGCCGCCGGCGAGGCGACGGAGGCGCGGGAAGTCCTCGAGGCCGCTCTGGCGGCACAGCCCGGGCATCCGGCGACCGTCGCGGCTCTGTTTCAGCTGCTGCCGCGCCTGGAAGGGCCCGAGGCGACCCTGGCCTACGCGGAAAGACTGCAAAGGCGCTATCCGGAAGGGGCCTGGCCGCACCGGGTGATCGGGGACCTGCACCTGCAGGCCGGCCGCCGGGAAGCGGCGATGGAGGCCTATCTGGACGGCTGGGCCAAGCAGCCTTCGGCGGAGTTGGCCATCGCGCTTTTCCGCGCCCGCCAGGGCGCGCTGCAGGGGGAGAAGGTCCTGGCGTCGCTGCGCGACTGGCTGGCGCAGAACCCCGAAGACGACCGGGTCCGCCTGGTGCTGGCGGAGGGACTGCTGAGCCAGGGGGAGATGGCGCAGGCGCGAGATCTCTATGAGAGCCTGAAAGAGACCCAGGGCAACAACCCCGTCATCTGGAACAATCTCGCCTGGCTGTACCAGCAGACCGGCGACGCGCGGGCGGTGGCCCACGGCGAACGCGCCCTCGAACTGGCGCCCGGCCAGCCGGCCATCATCGACACGCTCGGCTGGATTCTGGTCGATACGGGCGAAGTGACGCGGGCAAAGGACCTGCTGAGGCAGGCCGCCGAAGGCGCGCCCGGCAATCCCGATATCGCCTATCACTACGCGGTGGCGCTGCATCGTTCCGGCGATGACGCCGCCGCCCGGACGGTGCTGCAGGAGCTGCTGAAGACCGAGGCGAATTTCGCGGACAAGGCGGCGGCCGCCGCGCTGCTGGAGTCACTTTCCCCCTAGCGGAAAGCGGGCCTCCTTCCGGTTACAAGCCGAAGCGGCGCTGCCGCCGCTGGTAGGCCCGCACCGCGCGCAGGAAGTCGACCTTGCGGAATTCCGGCCAGTCGATTTCCGTGAAATAGAACTCACTGTAGGCGCTTTGCCACAGCAGAAAGCCGGAGAGGCGCAGTTCCCCGCTGGTTCGGATAATCAGGTCCGGGTCGGGCAGTTCCGGCGCGTAGAGGTGCTGGCGTATCGTTTCCACTGAAATCTGCTCGACCGCTTCGGCGAGGGTCGAGGTTTCGGCGCTTTGCTCCCGCACGATGGAGCGCAGGGCATCGACGAGTTCCTCGCGTCCGTCGTAGGCGACGGCGATGGTCAGGACGACGGCCGTGTGGTGCTTGGTGGCTTCTTCCGCCGCCTCGATGGCGGCGCGGGTGGAGGGCGGCAGCAGCTCGAGGCGCCCGGCGGCGCGAACCCGTACCTGGTGCCGCTGCACGAAGGGATCATCCACCAGGTCGGCCATCTTCTCCTCGATGGCGGCGAGGATGCCCGTCACCTCCGCCGAGGAGCGATTGAGATTCTTGGTCGAGCAGACCCAGAGCGTCACGGCAGGGATGTTCAGCGAGGTGCACCAGTCCAGGACGTGATGCAGCTGTCCGGCCCCGAGCGCATAGAGGGCATGGGGGTCTGCGATGCGCCGCCGCCGTCCGAAGCGCCGGTTGCCGTCGAGGATGATTCCCACATGCCGCGGCATGGCGCCGCCGCGCAGTTGGCGTTCCAGCCGGCGCTCATAGAAGAAATAGAGGTAGCCTTTGAGCCAGCCCTTCAGCGCCGCGGTGAGGCGGCCGCCGACAGGAGAGGAGGCGGGGCGCGGGGAGGCGTCGCCCTCACGCCCGGCACAATCGCGATCGGAGACCTCCCTGGGTAGGGTCACTTGCCGGAAGCCCTCCGTGTTGAAGCAGGGGCCGGCGAAGTTGGGGCCGGCTGCTCGGGGTCTGCCGTCGTCAGGGGCGCGTAGTCCGGATCCGCTTTGAGCCGCTCGATGACGAGGGAGAGGTCCTGGGCGCGGCTGCGCGGACAGACGAGAATTGCATCGCCGGTGGCGACAACGGCCATGTCCTCCAGGCCCAGGGCGGCGATCGGGGCGCCCTGGCTGTGCAGGTAGGAGTTGCGGCTGTCGACGGCGATGACATCGCCTTTCAGCACGTTGCCGTTGCCGTCCTTCTCGGCAATCTGATAGAGCGCGTCCCAGGAGCCGACATCGGACCAGCCAATATCGATGGGGATCACGGCGCTGCGTTCGGTGCGCTCCATGACCGCGTAGTCGAAGGAAAGGTTCGGCTGTGCCGCGAAGGCGGCCTCATCCAGGCGCAGGAAATCCTCGTCCGGTGCCGCCTTGTCCAGGGCAGCGCGGCAGGCGGCCAGGATGGCGGGCTCGAAACGTTCCATCTCCTCCAGCAGCAGGCGCGCGGGCAGCAGGAACATGCCGCTGTTCCAGGAGTAGCCGCCGTCCTCCAGGTAGCGCCGGGCTGTGGCCAGGTCCGGCTTCTCGACAAAGCGGGAGACGCGGAACCCCGTGGCGCAGACCTCCAGCGGCGCGCCGCGCTCGATGTAGCCAAAACCGGTTTCGGGACGGTCCGGCCGCGCGCCGAAGGTGGCGAGCCATCCGCCGGCGGCGGCGGCGGCGGCCTGGTCGACCGCCTGGCGGAAGCCCTCCGGATCGCCGATGAAGTGATCGGAGGGCAGCAGCATCAGCAGGCCCTCCGGGTCCTTCTCGGCGACCAGCAGGGCCGCGGTGCAGGCGGCGGGGGCGGTGTTGCGGGGCGCGGGCTCCAACACGATGCGCGGCAGGGAGGCGGCGACCTGGCGAAGCTGTTCGGCCACCAGAAAGCGGTGAGCCTTGCCGCAGATGACCAGCGGCTCGGCAAAGCGCTGCGGGTCCGTCACCCGCGCCAGGGTCATCTGCAGGAAGGTGCGCTCGCCGGTCAGGAAGAGGAAGGGCTTGGGACGGGACGTCCGCGAAAGGGGCCAGAGGCGCACGCCGCTGCCGCCCGCGAGGATAACCGGATGGATCTGCCGCGACGCCCCCATAACTGCACTCTGTCCCTTCCACTTGGGCCGGTCGGTGAGGAGCCGGCGATCTGTCGAAGCTTACCAGGGACGGACGCAATAGACAGGGTCAAGAAAGACCGGGGCAAGAAAGACAGGACCAAGAAAGGCTGATCGGTTGCGGCGGGCAGGGACGACCGCCGCGCGGAGCCGGCGCCGGACGCGACGCCCGGCCGGAAACCCGATGAGAAGCCCGGTAGCTGGAAGCCCGGTGACTGGAAGCCCGGTGACTGGAAGCCCGGTGACTAGAAGAAAGTCTCGGGAACGATCAGGATATCGCCCGGCAGCAGCGCCACGTTCGCGGAGATGTCGCCGTCGTTCAGCAGGTCATCCACGCGGACGCGATATTCCTTCATCGCGCCCTCTTCGACCCGGACCAGAGTGGTGTTGTTGCCGTCGGCAAACTCGGTCAGGCCGCCGGTCTGGATGATGACATCCAGCAGCGTCATATTGGCGCGGTAGAGGAGCGCCCGGGGCTGGGAAGCTTCGCCCACGATCCGCACCTGCTGGGGGAAGGTCCCGACGAAGCCGCCGACGATGACGGTGACCAGGGGGTCCTGGATGTAGACCGCGAGCTCGGTCTCGATCTCGCGCGCCAGGTCGGTCGGATTCTTGCCTTCGACGTAGAGGTCCTCGATCAGCGGCACCGAGATGCGGCCGTCCGGCCGGACCGCCACCGAGGTGGTCAGCTCGGCATTGCGCCACACGAAGATGGTCAGAGAGTCGCCGGCACCGATCTGGTACAGCGGCGGCACCTCCGGCAATTCCACCGTCGCCGGCGGCAGGTCGCGGTTGTTTGAGCAGCCGCCAAGGCCCAGCGCCACGATTGCGGCGCCCATCACGGCTAAGAGAGACCTCATCCCCATCTTGGTCATCCCACAAACTCCCCCAAGAAATATCTACCGGCTTCAGTAACGAAACCTTAGAGGGGACAGCTCGCCACGACAAGTAAAGAGAGAAGCAAAGCTGCGATATGCCTCGCCCCCCAGGGAGAAGAGCGGGTGAGGGCCGCGGCCACTTCGAAACGCCGTCGGCGCGTCGCACCCCATCATCGGTCCGCCCAACAATCATCCGCGGGCATGGACCCGGACCGCTTGGCCCGCGTTCAACGGCGGATGTCGATGAGGTGGATCGGGGGGGGATGGGGCGGCTTGCGGGACTCTCTCGGCGGAACTCTCGACACTCACCGAGGCGCGGCAGCCGGCGAGCCCCGGCACTTACCGGTCCGCTACGAACGGACCGGTGCGCCAGAACTGACAATCTGTGATCGACGGTAAACCAACTACGCTGGCTTTAGGGAAGCACATACTCGATTACGAACCAGTAACCCAGTGCAGACCCGAAAATAAGCGTAGACAATGCCAGGAACGAACGAATTCGCCGTACGGATACAGATGGCATGCTTGCAGTTCGATAAAAATCGCTAATAGACATCAGCACGTCTCCCTCTTTGTCTTCGTGACAAAGCAACCACTAGTTAAGGGAGCAGTGGCCCTCGGAAAGAAATACTTTTCCGTAGCCTGCTGGA
Source organism: Kiloniellaceae bacterium (assembly GCA_048268885.1). GTDB lineage: Bacteria > Pseudomonadota > Alphaproteobacteria > Kiloniellales > Kiloniellaceae > Pelagibius. The sequence continues at coordinate 56,206 of JBLWUP010000030.1, forward strand.
CGCGGGGTGTTTGTTGTAACTTGTAACCCACCTCTGCAGGCGCCTGCACATTATGATTAACCGTGCAATTCACCTGCTCCCTGGTTGGTATGTTATTTTTGTGGTTCTCCGAAGTCAATGTTTTCGACTTTGATTCAACTTGGTTTAAAGCCTTTTGGGAACACAATCTTTAGGGGTGCGGGCGGTTCCTTTGGGGGATGTAAAAGGGCCATTTTAAGGTTTCGTCGGGCCCCGCGTTAACCATCGTCTCCCGCACCCTGCCGGGCTTTTCCGCTGCCGGCGCCTTCTACTAACAGGTCCAGCCTGTCGTTTTGGAACCAGCCCCGACCACGCTGATATTAGACTTAACTTAGATGCTGGACTTGGCAGATTTCCTGCGGATAGATGAATTATTGGCGACGCGGTCCGCAGCGGTGTCGGAACCCGATGTCGTATTTTCGATAGTTACCAGACATCCTCCGCCGTCTTATCGTGAGGACGGCAGCACGATGATAAGGCTGCCGTCCGCGCGGCCTTGGAAAGGAATATCGCGGTCGCCCAAAGGCGGCAGAAGAGTCGAAGCGCCGCAGAGCGGTCAACGCCAAGAGGACGGCCGCAAAGCTGCGGGACCTTTGGCAAAATGGTAGTAGGGGGAGAGGACAAGAGGGGAAAAACGTCCTATGCAGGTGCCTTAAATTTGACACCGTGAACTCCCGGCGAGACAACTGACCTCAGCGGCGGGTGCAAAAAGGCCTCCGGACAGCCGGCTGCCGGTTGGCCCCCTCCGCAGGTCCCGCGGCCGATGCGAATTTTGATAGTCACATCATTCGCATGGGCCATGCGGGCCCCCTTCAGGCATGCTTGTCTGCAACACGTTTGTGTTTTCTTGTTCTTGCTTTCGTAAAGTCGCGGACTGAGGCGGCGAAGAATTCAATCATTTCTATGCGGGTATTATGGCGAACAGTTCAATCTTAGTGACCGGCGGCGCCGGCTATATCGGCAGCCATACCGTGCTGGCCTTGGGGGCCGCAGGCCAGTCGGTCGTGGTTCTCGACAACCTTTCCACGGGACGCCGGGACCTGGTGCCGGTGGGCGTGCCCTTCTATGAAGGCGATGTCGGTGACCCGGAGATGCTGGCGCAGATCGCCCGCGAGCACAGTCTTTCGGCGGTGGTCCACTTCGCCGGCGATATCGTGGTGCCGGAATCCGTGGCAGCCCCCCTGACCTATTATCAAAACAATACCTGCAAGTCGCGGACCCTGATGCAGGCCTGCGTAGACCATGGTATCGAGCGCTTTGTCTTTTCCTCCACGGCCGCGGTCTACGGCGAGCCGGAGAGGGTCCCGGTGAACGAAGACGCGCCGACGCGCCCCGCCAGCCCCTACGGCACCTCCAAATTGATGGTGGAGTGGATGCTGAGGGATGCCGCGGTGGCGCATGGGCTGCGCTATGTGGCGCTGCGCTATTTCAATGTGGCCGGGGCCGATCCCCAGGGGCGTACGGGGCAGGCGACGCCCCAGGCCACCCACCTGATCAAGGTCGCCTGCGAGGCGGCCGCCGGTAAGCGCGACGGCATCCAGATCTACGGGGACGACTACGACACCCCCGACGGCACCTGTCTGCGCGATTACATCCATGTCAGCGACCTCGCCAGGGCGCATGTGAGCGCGCTGGACTACCTGGCCGATCATCGGGACAGCCTGACTCTGAACTGCGGATACGGGCGGGGCTATTCGGTGCGGGAGGTCATCGATGCCCTGAACCGCGTCTCCGGGCGGCCGATCCAGGTGCGCCAGGCGCCGCGGCGGGCGGGCGACGTGGCGACGCTGGTGGCCGATGCCTCGCGCCTGCGCGGTATTCTGGACTGGGTCCCGCAGCACGAGGACCTTGATTTCATCCTCCGCACGGCGCTGGATTGGGAACTTTCACAGGTGGAAGCCGTTTAGAAGAAGCCGCCTTTACAGGCTGTTGGCTGAGGCCGGCGGTTGTCCTGAAAGTGGGATTGCCAGACGTGACGGCGTGACTAGCGCCGGTCGAAGGCAGGGGTAAAAATACAATTGTGGAGCGTATGGACCCGGCTGGTAAACTACTTTTGAGGATTGTGAAGGCATGATGGGTTTATGGTCGAATTATGATAACTCGGCGCGGGTCGGCTAGGTCGGGCCGCTGGGTTTCGGGCGCCTGAGAGGGCCCTGAAGTCCGGCCGCTTGGTCGATGGTGTGGCGTCTGGGCAGGGGCAGATGTTTCTAAGACTTCCGCAGAACTACTTCGCGAGGCCCTTCGCCTTTCTTCTGATTGGCGAAACGGTGGTCCTCCTGGCGGCGTTTTACGCCGTCGCCTTCGTCCAGTGGGGGGCTCCGGGCGGCTTCAACAAGCTGCTGGATCAGTATTTCTGGGATGGCGTGATCTTCACCGCCGCGGGCATCGGCTCGCTCTTCGCCATGGGGCTCTACCATGGCCGCAATTCGACCCGCTTCCACGACGTCTTCATCCGCACCATCCTCGGCCTGAGCCTCGCCTTCGTCGTGCTCTCCGTCGTCTTCTATGTCTGGCCGTCGCTCTCGGTCTGGCGCCAGTCGGTGATCATCGCCCTGCCGGTTTCCCTGTTGGGGGTCTTCCTGCTGCGCTCGCTGTTCCTGCGTCTCATCGACAGCGATATCATCGCGCGCCGGGTCCTGGTTCTGGGAACCGGCGAGAATGCGGCCAAGGTCGAGGAACTCGAGAAGTCCAGCGACAGCTGCGGCCTGAAATATGTCGGCTTCCTGGATGTCGAAGGGAAAACCGTGCACGTCTCGCCGTCGCGCGTGGTTTCGGTGAACAGCCCGCTGCTGGAGTACTGCACCGAGAACCAGGTCAGCGAGATCGTCATCGCGGTGCAGGAGCGCCGCGGCATGATGCCGATCGACGATCTCCTGGACTGCAAGCTCTCGGGGATTCCGATCTACGACTTCATGACCTTCATGGAGCGCGAAACGGGGCGCTGCGACCTGAACGATCTGCGGCCCAGTTGGTTCATCTTCGCCGAGGGCTTCACGGGCGGCGCGATACAGCAGGGCGTCAAGCGCGGCCTGGACGTCATCTTGAGCATCGTGCTGCTGATCCTCACGCTGCCGCTGGTCGGGGCGACCGCCCTGGCCATTCGCGTGGAGAGTTCCGGGCCGGTCTTCTACCGCCAAAAGCGGGTCGGCCTGAACGGCAAGGTCTTCGACATCATCAAGTTCCGCAGCATGGCGGTCGACGCGGAAGCCAGCGGCGCCGTCTGGGCGGCCAGGAACGACCCGCGGATCACCTCCGTCGGCCGGATCATCCGCAAATTCCGCATCGATGAGCTGCCGCAGATCATCAATGTGCTCAGGGGGGACATGAGCTTCGTCGGGCCGCGCCCCGAGCGCCCGGAGTTCGTCGAACAGCTGACCAGGAAACTCGGCTACTACAGCGAACGGCACCGCGTGAAGCCGGGCATCACCGGCTGGGCGCAGCTCCACTACATCTACAGCGATTCGATCGAGGGCGGGCTGACCAAGCTGCAGTACGACCTCTACTACGTCCGGCACTACAGCTTGCTGCTGGACCTCTTCATCGTCATCCAAACCGCCCGGGTGATCCTTTGGCCCAGTGGGGCGCGGTAGGGACGCTTGGCGGGTCTGGCGGCCAGGATCGACGGGATGACGCAGCAAGGCTCGCCACAAGGGCAACGCCACCTCCTGCATGTCTTCGCCAGCTTCGGCTACGGCGGCGTGCCGATCCGCATCTGCGACGTGATCAACGGACTGCCGGCGGGCTTCCGCCATACGGTGGTGGCGCTCGACGGCTGCATCGACGCCGGCAAGCGGCTGGCGCCCGGCAAGACCGTGGACTTCGAAACCCTGACGCTCTCGAAGTACAATCTGCTCGGCAGTCTGCAGCAGGTGCGCGAGCTGCTGCAGCGCCAAGCGCCCGACCTGCTGCTGACCTATAACTGGGGCGCCATCGAGGTGGCGCTGGCGTACCGCGTCGTGGGCGGCTGCGATCACATTCACTTCGAAAGCGGCTTCGGGGTGGAAGAGGGCAACGGCCAGATCTGGCGCCGCAACGTGTTTCGCCGCCTGGCCCTGGGGCGGACGAAGAAGGTCGTTGTTCCCTCGGCGACGCTGATGAAGATTGCGGACGAAGCCTGGCACGTTCCCGCGCGCAAGCTGCAGCAAATTCCCAACGGCGTCGATTTTCAGCGCTACGGCGGCATGCCCGGCCGGCGCGAAGCTTCGCCGGCCTATGCGGTGGCGGACGACGTGACGGTCATAGGCACCGCCGCGCCGCTGCGCCCGGAAAAGAACGTGGGCCGGCTGCTGCGCGCCTTTGCCGCGCTGCCGTCGCGGGAGAAGGCGGCGCTGGTCATCGCCGGCGACGGCGTGGAACTGACGCTGCTGCGAAACCTGGCCGTGGAACTCGGCATTGCCGAGGCGACGCATTTCCTCGGCCACGTAGAGGATGTGCCGGCGCTGCTGCGCAGCCTCGACATCTTCGCCCTGTCCTCGGATACCGAGCAGATGCCCAACAGCCTGCTGCAGGCCATGGCCGCCGGCAGGCCGGTGGCCGCCGTCGACGTCGGGGACGTGGCGGTGATGGTGGCGCCGGAGAACCGCCCCCTGGTGGTGCCGCGGGACGGCGCGGGCGCCCTGACCAACGCCCTGGCGGCGCTGGCCGGCGATCCGGCCCGGCGGGCGCGTCTCGGCCGGCTGAATCAGGACCGCATCAAGGCGCACTACAGCATGGACGGCATGATCGCGGCCTATGCTCAACTGCTCGGTGTCGGGTGAGGCGGGCCGGTGACAGTGTCGAATAGCGCCGCGCCGCTGCGCATCCTGACCTTCACGACGCTCTACCCCAACGCGGCGCGCCCGCAGTACAGCGTCTTCGTCGAGAACCGGCTGCGCCACCTGCTGGCCACCGGAGAGGTCGAGGCCCGCGTGCTGGCCCCCGTGCCCTATTTCCCCTTCCGCACGGAGCGCTTTGGCAGCTACGCCGCTTTCGCCAAGACGCCGCCGCAGGAATCCCGCTTCGGAATCGACATCGACCATCCGCGCTTCCTCACCATTCCCAAGGTGGGGATGAGCGCGGCGCCCTTTCTGCTCTATGCCGCTGCGCGCCGCGCCCTCGGCCGGCTGCTGCGCGCCGGACAGCGCTTCGATCTGATCGACGCGCATTACTTCTACCCCGACGGTGTGGCGGCGGTGATGCTGGGGCGGGAATTCGGGCTGCCCGTCACCATCACGGCCCGCGGCACCGACCTCAACCTGATCCCCGACTATGCGCTGCCGCGCCGCATGATCCGCTGGGCAGCGGAACGGGCGCAGGGGCTGATCACCGTCAGCAGCGCGCTGGCGGACAGGCTCGCCGCCCTGGGCGTCGAGCGCTCCCGCATCACGGTGCTGCGCAACGGCGTCGACCCGAAACTGTTCAGGCCGGTGACGCCTTTCGACGCGCCGGGCGGCCGTCCCCTGGCGATCTCGGTGGGTAACCTGGTGCCGCTGAAGGGGCATGATCTGGTGATCCGCGCCGTGGCGGAGATCCCCGGGCTTTCGCTCTGGATCGTGGGGGGCGGGCCGGAACGCGGCCGTCTGGAGGCCCTGGCGCGGAGCCTGGGCGTAGAGGAGCGGGTCAGCTTTCTCGGCGTCGTGCCCCACGAGCGTATGCCGGCAGTCTATTCCGCGGCGGATGTCCTGGTTCTGGCCTCGGAGCGCGAGGGCTGGCCCAACGTCCTTTTGGAGGCCATGGCCTGCGGCGCCCGGGTGGTGACGACCAACGTCTCGGACGTGGCGGAGATCGTCGGCAAGCCGGCGGCGGGCACCTGGATCGAAGAGCGCAGCTTGCCTGAATTGGTTAAGAATATGTCGGCTATTCTGGCGGCGCCGCTGCCGCGGGAGGCCACGCGGGCCCATGCCCTGGAGTTCACCTGGGACGCCACCAGTCAGGGTCAGCTCACCCTTTTTAGACAGGTCTTGCGTCGCGGCGGCGTAAATGCTCCTTAGACGTAGCGGGATGGATTGCCTTAGAATAATGTCCTGACGCTATTGAGCCGCTTGGTTAATTTTCGTGGCCGTCTGTGGGGCGCCAAGGGGCCCCCGCCGGGGGCGGATTTTTGTAGATTTTTTGACCTTTGAAGACGGCATGATGCTTTCAGTTTTCTGTTCGATGCTGGTGATTTGAGAAAGAGCGTCCGGAGCCTTAAAGCGTGACTGAGCTCTATCATCTTTTCTTTCACTATCTGAACGCGCTGTGGAAGCGCCGCTGGATCGTGCTGCTCGTCGCCTGGGTGGTCGCGGTTCCGGGCTGGCTGATGGTGGCCTCGATGCCCAGCATCTATCAGTCGTCCAGCCGGATCTACGTGGATACCTCCAGCGTGCTGCAGCCCCTGCTGCGCGGCATCGCGGTGCAGAGCAATCTGCAGACCCAGGTCCAGCTCATGAAGCAGACCCTGCTCAGCCGGCCCAACCTTCTCGAGATCGCCCGCAAGACCGACTACGACCTGACGGCCACCAGCGACTCGCAGATGGAAGCTCTGCTGAACAGCATCGAAAGCCGTACCTCGGTTGCGTCCAACCGTCAGGACATCTTCGCCATTTCCTTCTCGGACAAAGATCCGCAGCGCGCCCATGACGTGGTCCAGGCGCTGCTGACCATTTTCGTGGAGAGCAACCTCGGCCAAAGCCGGGAGGATCTGGATACCGCCGAAGAGTTCATCGACGCCCAGATCGCCGACTACGAGGCGCGGCTCGAGGAGGCGGAGGACCGCCTGGCCCGCTTCAAGCAGGAAAACATCGATGTGGTCCTGGGCGAAGGCGGCTATCTCTCCCGCGCCAGCGCGGCCAACAATATGATGCGCGAGCTGGAGCAGGACCTCTCGGTGGCGATCGCCCAGCGCGGGTTGCTGCGCCAGGAATTGCAAAACATTCCCGAGACCCTGCCGACGGCCCTGCAGAATTCCGGCCCGCCCGACGACACCGAATACCGCATCGTCGAGCTTGAGGCCCAGTTGCGCCAGCTGCTGTCGCAGTACACGGAAAAGCACCCCGACGTGGTGAGGACGCAGCGCCAGTTGGATTCCCTGCTCGAAAAGCAGAAGGCCTCCAAGGAAGCGCTGGCGGAAGCCGATGCCGCGGCGGGTCCCGCTTCCGACGGCGAGAACTACGGCGAGCCGAACCCGATCTACGGTCAGGTCAAGCTGCGTCTGATCGAAATTGAGACCCAGATCGAGAACCTGCGCCGGCGGGCGGCGTCGGCGCGCGCCAAGGCCGAGGCCCTGGCGGCCAAGGCGGAGGAGGTGCCGCAGGTCGAGGCGGAGTTCAAGCGCCTCAACCGCGACTACGGCATCATCAAGGCGCGCCATGACGAACTGCTGTCCCGGCGTGAATCGGCGCGCATGTCCCGCAGCCGCGATGCGGTCGGCCAGGAGGTGCAGTACCGCCTGATCGATCCGCCGATCGTGGCCAGCCAGCCGATCGGGCCGAACCGGCCTCTGTTCCTGACGGCGGTGCTGGCATTCTCGATCGCCGCCGGCTTCGGTGTCGCGCTGCTGTTGGTGATCTTGGATACCAGCTTCTCCTCCGCCGCGGAGCTGCGTGACTTCACCCGCCTGCCCATTCTGGGCGCGGTGAGCGACACCAGGAGGCGGGCCGCCAGCCGTTTCGCCAGCGTCCTCGTTCTCGGCGCCGGCTTTGCGGCCTTGGTCGTGGTCTTCGGCGGCTTGATGCTCGTCGAGCGGCAGTACGGCCTGGACACGGTCGTCTCGGCGGAACTGGGAAGTGACTTCGTCGGCAAGGGCGCCAATATGGTGGTCCAGAAGGCGTCCGACCTGATCACGTGGATGCGCTCAAATGTCCTGTCTTGAGGAGAGACGGTAACCTGATGGACGGCAACTCCGACAAGTCCGGCAAGACGCGCGACAGCGCCCGCAGTTCGCTGGTCGAACGCGCGGCGGCGAAGATCGTGGCCGACCGCGGCGCCGCCGCGCCGAAGCGGCCCGACCCGGCCCGGGGTCCCGAGGTTCGGCCGGAGCCCATCGAGATGCCGCCGTTGGAGCCGGCCGAGGAAGCGGCGGTCACGGAAGCGCTCGCTCCCGCGGGCGCCGAGCCGGAGTTGCTGGCGGCGGCTTTGGATGGCCAGCCGCAGCCGGAGGCGCCGGCCCCCGCTGCGCCGGCACCGCAGCGCCGGAAGTCCAGGATGGTGAAGATCGACACCACCGCGCTTCAGGCCAAGAACATTCTGACGCCGGCGACCAAGCGCAACCGCACGGTCGAGGAGTTCCGCCTGATCAAGCGCATGCTGCTCAGCCGCCGCTGGGATCACGGGGATGCGCCGGGCAACACCATCGTGGTCACCAGCGCGCTGCCCTCCGAAGGCAAGACGACGACGGCGATCAACCTGGCCATGTCGATTGCCGCCGAGGAGGACCTGCGCGTCCTGCTGGTCGACGCCGACTTCATCAAGCCCGACGCCCTGCGCCAACTCGGCGTGACCGGTGACAAGGGCCTGATCGACGTGATCCAGGATCCGGGCCTCGATATCGCTGACGTCATTCTGCGGACCGATATCGACAAGCTCTCTCTGATCCCCGCGGGTCAGCTGCATGACCGCTGCACCGAGCTTCTGGCCAGCGCCCGCATGGACGAGCTGATCGCCGAGCTGGCCAGCCGCTACGAAGACCGCATCATCATCTTCGATTCCCCGCCGGTGCTGGCGACCACGGAATCCGTGGTGCTGGCCTCCCACATGGGGCAGGTGGTCTTCGTGGTGCAGGCCGGGCGCACCAAGCGGGAATCGGTCGACAGCGCCCTCGAGCTTCTCGGCGAGCGGCAGAATGTCGGCCTGGTGCTGAACCGTTCCGCACCGGGCTTTGGCAAGACCGAGTTCGGCGCCTACTACGGCTCCTACTACTACGGCCACGACGGCGAGAAGAAGTAGCCTCTTGCCCGCCGGCGGCCGCCGCCGGCATCTGCGCCATTTCCTCCACTTCCGAAATGACTTGTGGCGAGAGCGGGGCTTTACGCCGTTCGCAAGGTCGGGGCGGACTGCTCGAACTCGTAGCCGAACATGTCGATGTCCTGCCGGTACAGTCGGGCGACGAGATCGCGGCCGTGATCGTCGTAGTACTCCTGGAACGTGGCGAAAGTCGGGAAGCCTTCATTCCGGCGCCAACGCCAGGGAAGGATGGATTTCTTCGAGACCTGATGCGGCCGATGGACGCGCGAGCGGTGTGTATGCGGCACTTCGGTCGGTGGGAATCCGATCTGCCGGGCGACCTCGTTGAAGTCAGCCTGAAGATTTTCCACGCTGCCGATGAAATCGACCATGACGTTGCCGTCGGAATCGCAGACGAACTCGTTCTGCGGGCAAACGAACCAGTATTTTTCCTCCCAGAGCCGCTCCGCCAACTCATTCACGAGAAAGTCACGGAAGCTGCACTTCTTGCGATACCCCAGGTACTTGTACATGGATACGGCGCGTGACCAGGGGTTTCGCACGAAGGAGAAGGTGAAGTAGTCGTCGAACTGCGCCTGGGTAAGGTAGTTGCAGCCAACATACTGGTGCCACTTGAGGTGGGCCAGTTTGGGCGGCCCGAGCTCCGGGTGGTCGTTGTGCCGCAACAGAAGGGGCGCTCTGGTCTCCCAGGTGAGTCCCAATTCCTTGAGGAAGAGGATCTCTATGCTCTGCCCGGCATTTTTCGGGATATGGACGAAAACGCATTTACGGTGATGGGAAATCATCGCGACAGCCAAGCTTCAAAATAGATGGAGCAGAAATGAGGGTCGACGCGTCTCTCTGGCCGAAGCCTATCGCAACGGAGGGGGTGTTGCATCGCAAAAAAGAGAACATCCGCAGGCGCAATGGCGCCGCCCATGGGCAATCAGCTCCGCGCCTGTTTGACCGCTCGGCGGTAGGCGAGGTCGACGTAGTTGCTGGCCAGAACCTCGCCGGAGCTGAAGGTTTCGACTTTTCTTTGCAGAGCCTGCCCCAGTTGCTCCGCAAGGGGCGTATCGGAAGCTAAACGCGCCAGGGCCGCCGCGGTGCTTTCCGGGTCCTCGCAGGGGACCAGCAGGCTGTCGACTCCGTCTTCCAGAGCTTGAGCATGGGGCGGAATGTCGCTTGCCACCACGGGCAGGCAAAAGTAGCCGGCCTCCAGGATGGCCATGGGGTTGCCCTCGCTGCGCGAGGTCGAGACCATTCCCATGGCTCTTTTCATGATGGCGAAGAGGCGGCTGCGCGGCAGCGGCCCCAGGATGTGAACCCGGTCGCTGACCCCGCATTCGGCCGCGAGTTTCTCATAGCCGGAGCGCCCGTCGTCTTGTCCGGCAATGACCAGGTGGATATCGGGGTGTCTCTCGCCGAGTTTCTGCCAGGCACGGATCAGGATGTCCTGGCCCTTCACGGCGACGCCGTCCAGAGGGTAGAGCCGCCCAACGCTGATAAAGTACTTGGAGGGAAGAGACCCGAGGGCTCTTTCGGTCTCGTCATCCGCGGCGGCGACAAGATCGCCGACGCCGTTCGGGATGACCTGGACCTGCGTTACCGAAGGGATCGTGGCCCGCGCGAGCTCCGCAAGGGGGGCGGAGACCGCCGTGAACGCCGAAGCGCGCCTCGCAATGAAGTTGATCAGTTTCCTCTGAATCCAAGGTCTCTTCGGATAATCCTGAACGTCGCGCCCGTGGAAAGTGGCGACGTAGGGTGGGCCGCCCAAAGCCCGCAGAATGGCGAAATTGAACTGCCACCACTGTAGCTGATGCAGGTGGATCACCTCTATTTCGCGCTCGCGCATGATCTTGCGAAGGTCGCGCAAGGTCGCGGGCAACTCGACAAGCCACATGAGCATGGCCGGCAAGGCGAAGGCTGTTCCACCATGCGGGTATCGGCAGCGCCGGCGATAGACCGTCACTTTACCGTGCTGCTCCCGTACCAGGGTCTTGTGTTGCCACCGCTGCACGAAGACGGTGACGGAATGCTTCTTTGCCAGGGCCTCCACCAGGGTGCAGACGCTGCTCTGCACGCCGCCGGCCGCCGGCTCGGTGGTCCAGTGGCCGGAGACGACCAGAACATTCATGAAGGCTTGCCGTTGAGCCAGGGGGAGAGGTCGCGCTGCAGCAGGTCGCCGAGCGCCCGGATCTCGCCGGCGAAGTCTTCCAGCAACTCGCGACGCAAGGCCGGATCCATCTTCTCCCGTGCCGCCGCCGGACGCCGGTTCCAGCGATTGAGCCGCCAGATCAGGCTCCGGCCGATCCCGCCCGGCAGGCGCTCCAGTGCGGCAGGCGGTTCGCGCAGCAAGCCGGCAAGCGCGGGGCTGCGCACAGCGACGCTCTTGTTCGCCCGCTTGAGCGGGATTGGGAGGCCCGGGTCGAGCCCGAGAAAGGTCAGGACCTTGTCGAAGCTCTCCTGCGGGGCCGCTTTCAAGTCATCAAAAACGACAACATGAATCTGTTGTTTATCAAATGCTTGAAGGTATCTTCTTACCTGATCTGAGAATTTGGCAAGCTCGCGGTAGTAGAGCCCCTGGGGGAAGAAGGAGCCGGCGGACAGCCGTTGCCCGCGTTTGCGCGGCTCTTCGGCTTGCAGCGCCTCGGCGAAATCCTGGATGTCCTCATTGCCGTCCATGAGGTTGCGGGCGTGCATCGAATACATCATGTCCACCGGGTTGCGGAGCATGATGATGATGCGGGCCTCCGGGTCAAAGGCTTTGATCTCCTCTGCCGCCCGCTGCGAATAGAGGTAGAAGGGCGTGGACTCGCCGCGGCGTTTCTTTCCTGCCGAAGCGGCAAAGAGTTCGAGGTAGGTATCGCGGTCTCGCAGGGCACGCTTGGGGATCATGTCCAGGTCGCTGCCGAAGTGGCAGGGGACTTTGATCTTGGACATGAAGATGTCGGGATGTGCCTCAAGCCAGCGTGTGAGAGAGGTGGTGCCGCAGCGCGGGGCGCCGACAATGAAAAAGTTCGGCCGGGGCTGTGAGCTTTCAGACACTTGGGTGGCTTCTCTCTTTTGGTCTTTTGGTGTTGGGCTCACGGCGTCCCCGTCTGCCGGCGCAAGCGCCGCCCGATGAAGGCCAACAAGTAGGATTCCGCGCAACCCGACGGCGCGCCGCAGAGGCGCCACAGCAGCAACAGGCTGCCGACATAGACGGCAGCGCCGAGGGCCACCGCGGCGACCAGCAGGGTGGTGAGCATCGCTATGCCGCCGTCGGCGAGGGGCGCAAAGCCTTTTAGGCTTTCCACGGCCGCGATCATCAGCGCGCAGGCCACCAGCGGCCGCCAGCAGGCGCGCAGCAGGGCGAGGGGACTCAGGTCCAGCAGGCGGTGGGTGAAGTAGAGGCTGCCGACGAGCACGGCGATCTGCGCGATCGCATGAGCGATCGCGGCGCCTATGATGCCGTAATACTGCAGGGCGAAGAAAGTCAGCGGCAGGAACACCAGGGCGCGGCCGATGGAGGCATAGGCGCCGTACTTCGGCCGGTTCATCGCGAGGTAGATGGGGCGCACGTGGCTGGTCACCGAGCGGATGCCGCCGCTGATCACCAGAATCTCGATCAGGGGGATGGTGCTCAGCCAGTTCGGGCCGAGCAGGATCGGTACGAAGATATCCGCCGTGATGCCGATGCCGAGGGCCGCCGGCAGGGCGATCAGGACGAGAATGCCGAAGACGTCGAGGAAGGCCTTGCGCAGCAGGGTGATGTCGTGGGCCAGCTTGGAGTAGCCGGGAAAGAGGGCCTGCTTGATCGGCGCGATGAGTTCGGCAGAGGCCATGTTCGCGATCTGCTTCGACAGGGCCCAGGTGCCGACCGCCGCCGCGTCGAGATACTTGGCGATGATGAAGGTATCGACCTTCTGGTTGGCGAAGGCGACGATGCTGGTGAGCAGCATCCACTTCGAGAAGTCCATGATCTCCCCCAGCGCGGCCAGGGAGAAGCGCGGGCGGAACTCGTGCATGATGTAGCTCATGATCAGCCGCAGGCTTGCGCCGACCAGGCTGCCGTACACCAGCGCCCAGTAGTTCCGCCAGATGAGCGCGAAGGTGATGGTGATCCCGACCCCGATCAGGCGGGGCACGATGCGGAAGACGAACTCCTTGTTGAGGGTGAGGTCCTTGCGAAAGGCGACGGTGCCGACATTGTAGAACCCCTGGATGAAGGGCAGCGCCGCCAGTGTCATGACGACGTCGGCCAGGCGCGGGTCGTCGAAGAAGCCGGCCAGAGGATCGGCGAGAAGCAGAATGATCAAGCCGGCGGCGAGGCCGCGCAGCACGGTCAGGGTCCAGACCGTGTCGTAGTGGCGCCGGTCGGTGTTCTGATTCTGGATCAGGGCCATCTCGAAGCCGAACTCGCCCAGCACGTCGATGGCCCCGACCATGGCCATGGCGAGGGCGATGAGGCCGAAGTCGGCGGGCACCAGCAGCCTGGCCAGAACGACCATGCTGACCAGGGCGACGCAGCGGTTGGCCAGGCGCAGCGCGATCATCCAGGCGGCGCCGCGCACCATGCGTTTGTTGAGGTTGGCGTTGTCCGCGGCTTCGGGGTCTCCGCCCAAGGCTCGGTCGAGGTCGGTCACGTGCAGACCTCGGTTTGCGGCTGCACGGAGTGGCGGCGCAGGCTGTCGGCGACGCGGCTGGCGGTCTTGCCGTCCCACAGCTCGGGACAGCGCGCCTTGCGCATGTCTCCCTTCAGGACGCTGTCCACCATGGCGGCGAGATTATCCGGGCGCACCAAGCGGTTGCTGCCCTGGGTCACCGTGATCGGCCGCTCGGTGTTCGGGCGCAGCGTCAGGCAGGGAATGTTCAGGTAGGTGGTCTCTTCCTGGATGCCGCCGGAATCGGTGATCGCCAGCTTGGCATCGCAGACCAGGTTCATGAATTCGTTGTAGCGCAGGGGGTCGGAGAGATGGATCCCCTCCTGCTTCTCCAGCGCGGCCATCAGCCCGAATTCCTGGAGGCGGGCGCGGGTGCGCGGATGGACCGCGAAGACCAGGGGCAGCCGCCCGGCGATCTCGCAAAGCAGCGTGATGATCTCCGTCAGCGTCGCCCGGTCGTCGACGTTCGAAGGTCGGTGCAGCGTGACCACGCCGTAGTTGCCTTTCGGCACGCCGAAACGTTCCGCCAGGCCCAGGCTGTCGATCTGCGGACGCTGCAGTTCGAAGGCGTCGATCATGATGTTGCCGACCAGCTCGATGCGGTCCTCGGGAACGCCTTCGGCCTTCAGGTTTTCATCACCGTCGCGCGACGGGGTCCACAGCAGATCGGCGAGGCGGTCGGTGACGATCCGGTTCACCTCCTCGGGCATGGTGCGGTCGCCGCTGCGCAGGCCGGCTTCCAGGTGGGCCAGCGGGATGCACAGCTTGGCCGCCACCAGGGCGCAAGCGACGGTGGAATTGACGTCCCCGACCACGACGGTCCAGTCCGGGCGCGCCTCCAGGCAGATCTTCTCGTAGGCCACCATGACGGCGGCGGTCTGCTCGGCATGGCTGCCGCTGCCGACGCCCATATGATAATCGGGCGCGGGCAGGCGCAGATCTTTGAAAATGTCATCGGACATGTTGGCGTCGTAGTGCTGGCCGGTATGCAGCAATACCGGTTCGCACCAATCCTCGGCCTTGAGGGCATGATAGAGAGGCGCGACCTTCATGAAATTGGGCCGCGCGGCCGCAATAAGGTGAATTTTTTGTTTTTGCATCGCGGTCTGGTGGCTCCCGACTGCCCGCCCGGCTGAGGGTTGAGCGCGGCGGGATCGCCACCTAGGTTGCAGTATCTCTTTGGCCGATCAAGCCTTTTCTTTGGCTGATTCCGCGGCGCAAAAGGGTGCATTGACAGCGGCGTGGGGCCGCCTTCCGCCTCACTCTCCGCCGGTCGGGTATTCTACCAGGTAGTTGGAGAAATACTTGGAGGCGCCGACCGCCTGCCAGCGGGTGATGCCCTGCATCGTCCGGTAGTAAACCGGCGCATAGCCGGTCTTGGTCGACCCGGTGAAGCTGCAGGCGTTTTCGTCCGTGCGCGACCACTGGCTGTGCCACAGCCGGAAGCTGTCCGGGTCGCTGGGGGAGAAGGGGCGATGGTCCTCCCACTGCAGCAGGCGGGCGCCGCACCAATACCGCAGCCCGATCCAGGTGCTGATGCCGCGGCGGTTCAGGTCGAAGGTCTCCAGGACGAACTTGTGGGTTTCGGCGCTGTCGATCACCGCCAGCCGGCCCCGCACGCCCTTGAAGGCCTTCATGTTGGCGCGGGCCCGGGCGGCTTCCCAGTGGCCGGGGTTCTCATTGTCGTCGAAGAGCTGGAAATAGCTCTTCGAATAAGGGTTGTAGACCGGCGAACGCGGCAGGGAGTTGGCCGCCCAGAGCGGACCGCTCCAAAGCAGGCAAATCAACGAGATGGCCAGCGCTCTGATCATGACCTTTGACTAGCACGGGCGGTCCGCCGCATCAATCGGGCGGGAGGGGTGCAGCCAGACGGCGCCCTTCGGTTTCGCCCGGAATCAGCGGATTCCGGGCCCCGGCGGCGGGGGGCGGCGTTAACCTAATCAGCCGCAAGGTCCCTTTTTGCGGCTGCTAGGAAGCCCTTCACATCCCTTCACATATTGTGCTCCGGCTGTTAAACGCGTTCACTCGACGGTGGGGCGGTTCTGGTAGGCGAGGTCTGATGAAACGAGCTTTGCGGCATCTGCGCGGCCTTGGACGGTCGATGATCCGCAGGCTGACGGCGCCGGCGCCCTATCGACCGGACCTGGACCAGACGGCGCGCCTGCAGGCGCTGGCGCCCCTGCCGGAGGCCGCCGCGCCGACCCCGGGAGACC
>JBLWUP010000031.1:0-70356 GCA_048268885.1 Kiloniellaceae bacterium
GATCGTCCCGACCCAGGCGGCCCCGGCAGAGGCCGCCCCGGCGGAGACGGCGACGGACTCCGCGGCGGAGCCCCCTGCCGAAACCCCGGCTGAGACGGGCGCCAGCGCCCCCACCGACAGCGCGGCCGACACGCCGGAGCCCGAGGCGCCGGCCCCAGAGCCGGCAGAAGAGCCGGCTGCCCCCGCGGCGGCGCCCAGCGGCCCCCTGGTGGTGGTGTCCTGGGGCGGGGTCTATTCCAAGAGCCAGGAAGAGGCCATCTACCGGCCCTTCACGCGCGCCACCGGCATCGAGGTCAGCCGCAAGGTCTACGCCGGCGACCTGGACCAGATCCGCGCCCAGGTGAACGGCGGCGAGGTCACCTGGGACCTGGTCGACGTCGAGCCCGCCGATGCCGAGGCCGGCTGCAACGAGGGCCTGTTCGAGCCGATCAGCCTGGTGCTGCCGGCGGCGCCGGACGGCACGGCGGCCAGCGACGACTTCCTGCCCGGCACGCTGCATCCCTGCGCCGTGGGGTCCGTCGCCTGGTCGATGGTCCTCGCCTACGAGGCCGGCGAGGAAACCGCCGGCCCCGACGATATCCGGCCGGACAGCCTGGCGGACTTCTTCGACCTGACGACCTTTCCCGGCAAGCGCGGCCTGCGGCGCACGCCCATGGCCAACCTGGAATGGGCCCTGCTGGCCGATGGCGCCGATCCGGCCGAGGTCTACGACCTGCTGCGCACGGAAGCCGGAATCGAGCGGGCTTTCGCCAAGCTCGACACCATTAAGGACGCCGTCGTCTGGTGGGAGGACGCCGGCGATCCGGCGGACCTGCTGGCCGGCGGCGAGGTCGTCATGACCTCGACCTACAATGCACCGATCTTCAACGAGATCGCGGTGCGCCAGCAGCCCTACGCCCTGATCTGGGACGGGCAGGTCTGGGACATCGATCTCTGGGCCATTCCCGCCGATGCCCCGCACCGGGACGCGGCGCAGGAGTTCCTGCGCTTCGCCACCAGCGCCCAGCCCCTGGCCCGCCAGACCCGGTGGATTCCCTACGGCCCCGTGCGCCGCTCTTCGGCGCCGCTGGTCGGGGATTTCGTCCATGCCGACATCGACATGGCGCCCTATCTGCCGACCTCGCCGGAGAACCTGGAGACGGCCCTGCGCAACGACGCTCTCTTCTGGCGCGAAGAGGGACCCGCCCTGGTCGACCGGTTCAATGCGTGGCTTACGCGGTGAAATATCGGCTCCTTAACCGGATTTCCGATAAAATAACGCCCCAAGTCCCTGTTTTGAGGGAACACGCCCGCCTGGATTTTTTGAAGGTTTCATCCCACGAAGTGATCGGTTAGGCTTCGCCCCATAATACAAATGAACCGTAGGCCACAGGCTCCCCGAATGAGCATTGTGGCAATACTAACGGTAACTTCGGGGGCGCAGGGAGAAACCGCGAGTGAATAGCGGACAAGAGGATTTTATTGTTCAATTCGTCGGCGTTCAAAAGAGCTACGACGGCGAATCCCTGGTCGTAAAAGACCTCAATCTTAACGTGGAACGGGGCGAGTTTCTGACGATGCTCGGCCCCTCCGGTTCCGGCAAGACCACGGTCTTGATGATGCTGGCCGGCTTCGAGGCCGCCACCCACGGCGAGATCTTGCTGAATGGGCAGCCCATCAACAACGTGCCGCCGCACAAGCGCGGCATCGGGATGGTGTTCCAGAACTACGCGCTGTTTCCGCATATGACGGTTGCGGAGAACCTGGCCTTTCCGCTGCAGGTCCGCCGCATGGGCAAGGCCGAGGCTGAAGAAAAGGTGACGCGCGCCCTGAACATGGTGCGGCTGGGCGACTTCGGCAATCGCCGCCCGGCGCAGCTTTCCGGCGGGCAGCAGCAGCGTGTGGCCGTGGCCCGCGCGCTGGTCTTCGAACCGGAACTGGTGCTGATGGACGAGCCGCTCGGCGCGCTGGACAAGAACCTGCGCGAAGAGATGCAGTTCGAGATCAAGCACATCCACGAAACGCTCGGCGTCTCCGTCGTCTACGTGACGCACGACCAGTCCGAGGCGCTCACCATGTCAAACCGGATCGCCGTCTTCGACGATGGTGTGATCCAGCAGCTGGCGCCGCCGCCGACCCTCTACGAGGAGCCGGACAACGCCTTCGTGGCCGCGTTCATCGGCGAGAACAACAAGCTCACCGGCCGCGTCACCGGCGTGAACGGAAAGAGCTGCACCGTGGAGTTGGACAGTGGCGGCGCGGTCGAGGCCTTGGCCGTCAACATCGCCGGCCAGGGCGAGCGGACCACGCTGTCGCTGCGGCCCGAGCGGGTGCTGATCAACCCGCCGGCAGACAAATACCCCAACACCTTCGAGGCCAAGGTCGAAGAACTGATCTACCTCGGCGATCACATCCGCACCCGGATCAATTTCGCCGGCAATGACCAGTTCGTCGTGAAAGTCCCGAACGCGCAAGGCCACGTCGTCATCGACGAAGGCGGCGCCGTGCGCGTGGGCTGGGCCATGGAGGATTGCAGAGCTCTGGACGCCTCTTGAGGTGACCTGCGGCTTTGATTGGAGTCTGCGTCGCCAACCGGCGATTTCGCGTTGCGTTGACACGCTAGACTCAGACTCTTGCAAGAGTGCCGGCATTGCCCGGCAGCAAAAAACAGGGAGAATTTTTCAATGAAGAAAACCTTGCGATACACGACTGTTTGCCTGGCTGGCGCCGCGACGATGGCGTTTGCGGCTTCGGCGGCACAGGCCGTGGACCTGAATGTGGTTTCCTGGGGTGGCGCTTACACCGCCAGCCAGCTGAAGGCCTATCACCAGCCCTACATGAAGGCCAATCCCGACGTCACGCTGAACTCTCTCGACTACAGTGGCGGCCTCGCCGAGGTGCGCGCCCAGTCGGAAGCCGGCAACGTCACCTGGGACCTGGTCGACGTCGTGGTGGCTGACGCCATCCGCGGTTGCGACGAAGGCCTGTTCATGGAAATCGACCACGACGAGATGCTGGCCAAGGCACCGGACGGCACCCCGGCGACGGAAGACTTCCTGGAAGGCACGCTGTCGGACTGCTTCATTCCGCAGATCATCTATTCGACGGCTTTCGCCTACCGCACCGACGCCTTCGAGGGCGTGCAGCCCAAGACCATGGCGGACGTCTTCAACCTGGAGAAATTCCCGGGCAAGCGCACCCTGCAGCGCGCGCCGATCAACAACCTGGAATGGGCGCTGATCGCCGACGGCGTGGACCCGAAGGAGGTCTATGACGTGCTCGACACGCCGGAGGGCGTCAACCGGGCTTTCGCCAAGCTCGACACCATCAAGGACGAGGTGATCTGGTGGACCGAGGGCGCCGTGCCGGCGCAGCTGCTGGCCGATGGCGAGGTCGTTTTCGGTAACGGCTACAACGGCCGCCTCTTCTCGGCCATCGAGGAAGAGAAGCAGCCGCTGGCCATGATCTGGGACGGCCAGGTGCTGGACATCGACGGCTGGGCGATCCCCTCCGGCGGGCAGCATAAGGACGAAGTGCTGGAGTTCGTGAAGTACGCCACGGACACCCAGCGCCTCGCCGATCAGGCCAAGTACATCTCCTACGGCCCGGCGCGTGAGTCCTCGCTGCCGCTGGTCGGCAAGCACGCGGAGCTCGGCATCGACATGGGCCCGCACATGCCGACGAAGTACGCGGATCAGGGCTTCCTGACCAACTTCCAGTGGTGGGCCGACAACCGCGACGAACTGAACGAGCGGTTCGAAGCCTGGCTGCAGCAGTAAGGCTTTTTGGAGGGGACGGGCAAAAGCCCGCCCCCTTCTTTCTTTCGAGTACCCGCCGAGAAAACAACGGTTCCAAGAAGAAGCGGACGGATTATGGCTGAGGCGACCCTGGATCAAGACGATGTCATGCGGACGGCCGACGGCACGCCGCTGAAGATTTCCATCGCCCGCGCCATGCGGCGCAACAAGCTGATGGCTCTCGCCCTCATCGCGCCCCTTTTCCTCTTTATTCTCTTCAGTTTCCTCATTCCCATCTTCGACATGTCGCTGCGCAGCATCGACAACTCGGTGATCCCGGATGTGCTGCCCCAGACGGTCGCGGCGCTGGAAGACTGGGACGGCCAAGGCCTGCCGCCCGAGGCGGCTTTCGCGGCCCTGGCCGCCGACATGAAGGCCGGCCGCGAAAGCCGCGATATCGGCAAGGTGGCGACGCGCCTGAACTACGAACTGAGCGGCATGCGCGGCACCGTCATGGGCACCGCCCGGCGCATCACCAAGGTCGAGGAAGGCCCCTACCAGGAGGCGCTGATCAAGGCCAACAAGGACTGGGCCGAACCGGCCACATGGCAGCTGCTGAAGCGCCTGAGCTCGCCCTACACCATGGGTTACTACCTGAACGCCATCGACATGCGCTTCGACGTGGAAGGCAACATCGAGGCGCAGCCGGACTTCCGGCAGATCTACGTCGACCTTTTCCTGCGCACCTTCTGGATGAGTATCCTGATCACCGGGCTCACCATCCTGCTGGGCTATCCCATCGCCCACCTGATGGCGACCATGCCGCTGCGCTACAGCAACCTGCTGATGATCCTGGTGCTGCTGCCCTTCTGGACGTCGCTGCTGGTGCGGACCACCTCGTGGATCGTGATGCTGCAGTCCGAAGGCGTTCTCAACGACATACTGGTATGGATCGGCGTCTTCTCCGACGACGCGCGGCCGCAGCTGGTCTACAACAAGATCGGCACCATCGTCGCCATGACGCACATCCTGCTGCCCTTCATGGTGCTGCCGCTCTACAGCGTGATGAAGACCATTCCGCCGAGCTACATGCGCGCGGCGCGTTCGCTGGGCGCCAATCAGGTGACCGCCTTCGTCAGGGTCTACATGCCGCAGACCCTCTCGGGCATCGGCGCCGGCAGCATCCTGGTGTTCATTCTGGCCATCGGCTACTACATCACGCCGGCTCTGGTCGGCGGCACCAGCGGCACGCTGATCTCCAACCAGATCGCCTACCACATGCAGCAGTCGCTGAACTGGGGCCTCGCCGCCGCGCTCGGCGTCATCCTGCTGGGCACGGTGATCGCGCTCTACTTCCTCTACAACCGCATTGTCGGCGTCGACAAGATGAAGCTGGGATAAGAAATCATGGCGCTTCCTTCCTATGCCGGCCCTGGTGAGATTGCCTGGTACTACGGCTACCGATTCATCTGCGGGCTGATCTTCCTGTTCCTGATCATCCCGATCCTGGTGATCATTCCGCTGTCCTTCAACTCCGTGCCGTTCTTCACCTTCACGCCGGAGATGTTGAGCTTCGATCCGGCCGGCTACTCGCTGCGTTGGTACAAGGACTTCGTGAACAATCCGCAGTGGATCCATTCCCTGCAGAACAGCTTCATCATCGCCATCGCCTCGACCATTCTCTCGACCGTCCTCGGGACCCTGGCGGCGCTCGGCCTCAGCCGGCCCTATACGCCGTACAAAGCGGCCATCATGGGCGCGCTGATCTCTCCCATGATCGTGCCGCTGATCATCTCGGCCACCGGCATGTTCTTCTTCTACACGTCGGTCGGCCTGGCGCAGACCTACCTCGGCATCATCCTGGCGCACACCGCGCTGGGCACGCCCTTCGTGGTGATCACCGTCACGGCTACCCTGGTCGGCTTCGACCAGAGCCTGATCCGCGCGGCCCAGAACCTCGGCGCCGCGCCGACCACGGTGTTCTTCAAGGTCATCATGCCGCTGATCCTGCCGGGCGTGATTTCGGGCGGCCTCTTCGCCTTCATCACTTCCTTCGACGAGGTGGTCGTGGTGCTCTTCCTGGCCGGCTTCGACCAGCGCACCATTCCGTTGCAGATGTTCTCCGGCCTGCGCGAGCAGATCAGCCCGACGATCCTGGCGGTCGCCACGATCCTGGTGACGATCTCGATCCTGCTGCTCACCTCGGTCGAACTGCTGCGCCGCCGCTCCGAGCGCCTGCGCGGCATGAGCCCTCAGTAAATCCGGAAAAGCCGGATCATTTGCCGGTCGCGGTCTTGCCCGGGCGCTCCCTTCCAGGAGGCCCGGGCAATTTTTTTGCCCCCCTCTGAACCCGCCGCTCCCCTATCCGACCGAGACTGTATTGCGAATGCCTCGCATTTGCATTTATATGGACAATTAACGGCGGGGCGCCTATATTCTGAAGGTAGCAAGAGCCGAGCCCCTCGAGAGGGGCCGGGCCGCAGGGACAACCGGGACTTCCCACCATGTATCGCGACAACACCCTGATCCCCAGTGAAGCCGTCCGGCTGCTGGCCCTGGGTATTCTGGCCGGCAAGCCGACGAGCTATGCCGAGCTGGCCCGCGAGGTGCGGCACTTCACCGGCCGCATCGTCGGCCCTTCCCTGGATCTCGTCGGCGCGCCGCTGGAAGTGCTGAAGGTCGAAGGCCTGGTACAGAACGAGGGCGGCGTCCCGGACAAGCCCGAGGACGACCCGGAAGCCGAAAACCAGCTGCTGACGGTCACCGAGCAGGGCCGCAGCGAGTTGCTGCGCCTGCTGTCGGCCAACGTGCGCCCGCAGATCAGCGACCTCAACAAGCTGATCGTCGCCTTGAAGATGCGCTTCCTGCATCTGATGGAGCCGGCCGACCAGCGTGTCCAGGCCGAACTGCTGCATGACATCAGCGAGCGCGAATTGGCCCGCCTGATCGACCTGCGCCAGCACCACGATGTCGAATCCGGCCATCTGCACGACTGGCTGGATCTGGAGATCGCCCAGTCCCAGGCGCGCCTGGACTGGACCGCCAGACTGCGCGACAGCCTCAGCTGAGTTTCAGCCACCTGCCGCCCAAACGCTGTCGTCCCGGGGCTTGTTCCCGGGACCCAATGCCGTCAGCAAGTGGGACCCGCCAGGTGTGAAGCCCTCGCCTACCGATCCGGCATAAAAATGGATCCCGGCAACAAGTGCCGGGATGACACGGGAGCATATCCCCTCAGTAGAGGTGCTGGCCGCCGGTGACGAAGATCTCCGTGCCGGTGACATAGCCGAAGTCCGGCGTGCAGAGCCGGAACACCGTGGCGGCCACCTCTTCCGGCCGCCCCATGCGGTGCAGCGGAATGCGCGGGATCAGCGCCTCGTATTCCTCGCCGATCATCTCCGTCTCGATCTCGCCCGGCGCCACGGCGTTGACCCGCACGTTGATCTCCGCGAACTCCACCGCCATCTCGCGCGTCAATGCGGAGAGCGCCGCCTTGGAGGTCGAATAGGCCGACCCGGCAAAGGGGTGCACCCCGTGACCGGCGATGGAGGTGATGTTGACGATGGCGCCCGGGCCCTTGCGTAGCGGAGTGGCGAAACCGCGCCCCAGGGCCAGCGGCGCGAAGAAATTCAGTTCGAAGA
This sequence comes from Kiloniellaceae bacterium, assembly GCA_048268885.1. Lineage (GTDB taxonomy): Bacteria > Pseudomonadota > Alphaproteobacteria > Kiloniellales > Kiloniellaceae > Pelagibius. Next base: position 7,355 of record JBLWUP010000031.1, read on the forward strand.
CCTCGCGCCAGAGGTCCAGGCTGCCGTTGAGGCAGCCCAGCCGCTCCTTGAAGGCCGTTTTCGGCGACACCGCGGCGTTGTTCACCAGGGCATGGACCGGACCGTCGCCGATCAGCTCCTTGGCCTCGGCAATGAAGGCCGCGACCGCTTTCTTGTCGGCCAGGTCGGCGGTGATGTGGTGGGTCCAGTTCGGGTCGCGCAGGCAGTGAGCCGGCACCTCGTCGCGCGAACAGGTGATGATTTCCCAGCCCTCGTCGCTGAAGCGTTTCACCGTCGCGTGGCCGATCCCGCGGCTGGCGCCGGTCAGAATCACTCTCTGGCGTTCATCTGTCATGGCGCGATCTTACTCTGGCAGCGCCGCTATGCCAGAGCGTAAATCTCGACAGGAAGGATTTCCGGAACGACCGCCTCAGCGCACCGAAATGACGCGAAAGGTGCGCAGCGTGCCGTCGTGCTCGCGAATGGAGACGTACTCGCCTTCATGAAAGACGTGCGATTCGAACTTGAAGCCGACCTCGTCGTCGTCGGGGTCGCCTTCCACGTCGTAGTGAAAGGCCCATTTGCCGCCACGGGTGTGGCGCAGGTGGCCGGTTTCGTCCCCCTCGCCTTCCCAGAAACGCGTGACGGTGCAGTTCTGGCGCGCCTTGCGCCATCCCTCCGCGTCGATGTGCCCCTCGGACGTCAAGGGCGCGCGCAAAATATAACCCCGGTCCGGACTGCCGTTGGGGAAGTCGTGGTCCCGGGCGAGCTCCAAGCGGATCGTTTTTACAGACATCGAACCTCCTGCCACCTACTTACTTAAACCTGCTTACTTATCTGGCCTGGCGGCCTTCGTGCGAGGGCTTTGAGACAAGGCCGGGCCCCTGCGGCGGGCCCGGATCCCAGCTTCGCCTATTCCCCGGGAGAGCGCAAATGCCGCCCCCGCTGCCCCCAGTGCCCCCGGCGTCCCGGAACCTAGTGCATCATGAAAACGGCGATCTTGGAGCGCTCCAGAATGCCTTCCGTCGCCCCGCCGAGGATGCGCTCGCGCAGGCGGCTGTGGCCGTAGGCCCCCATCACCAGGCAGTCGGAGCCCGCGTGGTCGGCCTGATCCAGCAACCCCTCGGCGATGGATTCAGAGCCCGGCGAATAGGCCCAGGTCTTGCCCTTGACGCCGTGGGCGCCCAGGAAGCGGGCCAGGGAACTCGGCTCCATCACCTCGGCGTCCTCGCGGGCGGTGATGATGACCACTTCGGCGGCCTGCTTGAGCAGCGGCAAGGCGGCAGAGGTGGCGACGGCGCCTTCGCGCGAACCGTCCCAGGCGATGGCGACCTTGCTGCCGAAACCCGGCTTGATCTGCGCCGGCGCCATGAGGACCGGGCGCCCGCTGCCGAACAGGGCGGCGTCGAGGGAGGCGGATTCGTCGCCCTCGATCAGCGAGGGGTGCGGCATCACGATGACGTCTGCAAGGCGGCCCCGGCGCTCGATCTCCTCGGGCTGGCGGCCCATCACCACGTCCAGGCAGACCGCGAACTGCCCGGGATCGGAGGCGTCTTCGGGAGCGACCTCGGGCAGGCCCGCGCCGCTGCACAGCCGTTTGTAGCTGGCCTCGACCGCCTCGCGCCGCTTGGCGTTGCTGGCCTCGACGGAGGCCATGATCTGCTCCATGGCGGTGCCGGACATCCCTTCGCCCACGTAGGGCATCAGGTCGCGAGGGTCGTTGGCCACGTGCAGGAAATCGACCCGCGCGCCGAAACGCTGGCCCAGGTCGATCGCCGCGGCCATCGCCGCATCGCTGCCCGCGGCCCCGTCGGTGACGGCGAGAATGGTGGCCCAATCCATGGCTGGCTCCTTATCTGGAATAATGAACTCTTGGAACTAAAGGACTGAAGCGCCAGTCCGTTACCCTGATGATGGAAGGACGAATAGTCCCGCCCGGCATTGACCTGCGTCAAGCCCGCCGCGCAGGAGGCCGGCTTCAGCCCGCCGGGCGGCCGCCGGCCTCTTGTCCCGTGGGCGGTTCATGGGGGTCCTGGTGGACGATGACCTCGGCGCCGGGAAAGGTCTCCCGCAGCACGTTCTCCACGTCGTCGGCGATGTCGTGCGCCTCGAGCAGGCTGAGGTCGGCATCGAGTTCGATGTGGCACTGGATGAAGATCTGCGGGCCGGAGGCGCGGGTGCGCAGGTCGTGATAGCCCCGCACGCCCGCGTGGTTGACGATGACCTCGCGGATGCGGCTGCGCTCCTCCTCCGGCAGCTCGCGGTCCATCAGCATGTCGAGCGCCCCGGCGGCGATCTGCCAGGCGTTGTAGAGGATGTAGAGCGCGATGCCGATGCCGAAGACCGGGTCGATGAAGCGCCAGCCCAACTGGGACGCCAGCACAAGGGCCAGGATCACCGCGCCGTTCACCAGGATGTCGCCGGTGTAGTGCAGTTGGTCGGCGCTGATGGCCAGTGAGCCCGTGCGGCGCACCACATGGCGCTGCAGGGTGACCAGGCCCAGGGTGGCGATGATGGAGAAGATCATCACCCCGATGCCGACCTCGCTGTTGGTCAGCGGCTGCGGCGAGAAGAAACGCTGGCCCGCCTCGATGAGCAGGAAAACCGCCGAGCCGGTGATGAAGACCGCCTGGCCGACGGCGGCCAGCGGCTCTGCCTTGCCGTGGCCGAAGCGGTGCTCGCGGTCCGCCGGCACCAGGGCATGGCGCACGGCGATGAGATTGACCATGGAGGCGGCGGCATCCAGCAGGGAGTCGATCAGGGTGGAAAGGATACTGATCGAATCGGTCATGATGAAGGCGACCAGCTTCACCACGATCAGCAAGCCGGCCGTGGCCACCGAGGCGGTGGTGGCGAGGCGCAGAAGGCGCCCGGCCTCTTCTCCCGTCACCCTTGCGTCGGACCGGCCCGGACTGCTCATGGGTGACTGCTCATGGGTGACTGCTCATGGGTGGCTGGTCATGGGTAGAGTCGCTCCGTCGTCCAAGCATCGCCGGTGTCGGACTCGGCGCGGCTGTAGACCAGCCGGTCGTGCAGCCGGAAGGCGCCGTCCTGCCAGAATTCGATGAGCCGCGGCGTGAGGCGGAAACCGGACCAGTAGGCCGGCCGCGGCACCTTGGTGACGGCGTACTTGGCGGCGTACTTGGCGACGCGCTTTTCCAGCTCGAAACGGCCTTCCAAGGGCCGCGACTGCTGGCTGGCCCAGGCGCCGATCTGGCTCTGCTTCGCCCGGCTGCCGAAATACTCGTCGGCCTCCGCGTCGCTCACCGGGGCGACCTCCCCCTCGATTCGCACTTGGCGGCGCAGGCTCTTCCAGTGGAACAGCAGGGCGGCCTTGGGCGTGGCCAGAAGTTGCCGGCCCTTGCGGCTCTCGTAATTGGTGTAGAACACGAAACCCTTCTCGTCATAACCCTTCAGCAGCACCATGCGGCATGACGGCATCCCGTCGGTCCCGACGGTGGACAGCGCCATGGCGTTGGGGTCATTGACTTCCGACGCCTCCGCCTCGGCCAGCCAGGCCGCGAAGATGCCGAAAGGATCGGTGGGGCGCTCCGATCTGATCTCCATAGAACTGCTTTTCCCGGGCATGTGAAGCGATATCCGTTCCGGCGCCACCTTATAGCGGCCTCCCGACGGAGAAAATGCCAGAAAACCGGGGACTTGGCCAATGCAGCCCCGAACCGGTAGGGATCGGGCCGGGATCGGGCCAGGACGGGGATGTTTCCGCCCCCGGCGCCGTAACATTTCGTGAAAACCCGGCGGTCGCCATGAGATCGCCGTATTCTTGAGCCAAGTCATTCTCCGGGGCCGTCCCGTGGAGCTACCAATGGGGGAACCACCGCGGGGAACCCTTTAACGGGCCCGACCGTTGGGGACCTGTGAAACGGGGGCCCCTTTTGTCCAGAGCCCCTATGTTAAGCGAGGGTATCTTTATGAAACTTCGAGTCGTCATCGCCGCCGGCGCCATCGCCTTGACCGCCGCCGCCTGTGAAAACAGCAGCCTGGGCGGCACCAAACAGACCATCGGCACCCTGGGCGGCGCCGCCGCCGGCGGCCTGTTCGGCGCCCAGTTCGGCAGCGGTTCGGGCCAGCTTGCCGCGACGGCAGCGGGCGCTCTGCTCGGCGCCTTCATCGGCAGCGAAATCGGCCGCACCATGGACGAGGTCGACCGCCAGAAGGCCGAAACCGCCTACCAGCGCGCGACCACCGCGCCGGTCGGCGAGACCATCAGCTGGAGCAATCCCAACACCGGCAACAGCGGCACCGTGACCCCGACGCGCGAGGGGCAATCCTCGACGGGGGCCTATTGCCGCGAGTTCCAGCAGACCGTCATCATCGGCGGCAAGGAAGAGCAGGCCTACGGCGTGGCCTGCCGCCAGCCGGACGGCGCCTGGGAAATCCGCAATTAGGCGCTTCCGGGCCGAAAGCCGGGGGGCAATTGAGCCCCTTGGGTGAGCGATTGGGAGGGGGTATTCTTCAGGGGATATCCCTTTCCCCGATTCTCCAACCCTAAACTTCCGGGGTCGCAATCGTAGAGCCTATGCAGGATCCCTATAAGCTGCTGAACGTCGACCGCTCGGCGTCGCAAGAGGACATCAAGCGCGCCTACCGCAAGCTGGCCAAGGAGTTGCATCCGGACATCAACCCGGGCAACGAGGCGGTCGAGCAGAAATTCAAGGAAATCTCCCAGGCCTACAGCATCCTGGGGGACGCGGAGAAGCGTAAGCGCTTCGACCAGGGCGAGATTGACGCCAGCGGCCAGGAGACGCCCTTCAAGGGCGGCTTCTACCGCAACCACGCCGGCACCCGGCGCGGCGCCAAGTACAACCCCTTCGACTTCGGCGAAGACGTCAGCGCCGACGACATCTTCGCCGATCTGTTCGGCGCCAAGAACCGGCGCGTGCGCCGGCCCGGGGCCAACGTCTCCTACACCGTGCCGATCACCTTCCTGGAGGCCGCCAAGGGTGCCAAGAAGCGCATCAAGCTGGCCGACGGCAAGACCCTGGACGTGCGCATCCCGCCGGGCACCGAGGACCGCCAGACCCTGCGCCTGAAAGGCCAGGGCATGCCCGGCGTCGGCGGCGGGCCGGCCGGCGACGCCCTGGTCGAGGCGCACATCCAGCCGCATGCCTTCTTCGAGCGCAAAGGCAACAACGTGCACGTGGAGCTGCCGGTGACGCTGCAGGAAGCGGTGCTCGGCGCCACGGTGACCGTGCCGACGGTGCACGGCAGCGTGTCGATGAAGATCCCGGCCGGCTCCAACAGCGGGTCGACCCTGCGCCTGAAAGGCAAGGGCATCAAAGCGCGCGACGGCGACGAGATGGGCGACCAGTACGTGAAACTGAAGGTCATGCTGCCGGAGCGCCCGGACCAGGAGCTGCGCGACTTCATCGAGAACTGGAGCCGCTCGCACGACTACGACCCGAGGCGCAAGGCGGGCCTCACCGAATAGAATGACGCGGCCCGGCCAAGGCGGCCGCTGGACGGCGGGAACAGAGGTCAGGATACGAGGAGAACGTTGGGGCGATGCTGGTGAAGTTCGACGAAGTCCTGGTCGCGGTCGATATCGGCGCCAGCGAGTTGCACACCTGGATCGAGCAGAACTGGGTGCTGCCGGTGGAGGAAAACGGCGACTTCTTCTTCGACGACACGGACGTGGCGCGCGTGCGCCTCATCGCCGAGCTGCGCAACGATCTCGGTGTCAACGAGGACGCCATCCCCGTGGTGCTGCGCCTGCTCGACCAGGTCTACAGCCTGCGCCGCGCGCTCGCGGACCTGAACGACGCCATTCAGGAGCTGCCCGAATCGGCCCAGGAACAGTTGCGCGACTACCTCAGCGACGAAGACCAGCCCCCTTCCACGTGAAGCGCCGCGCCCGCAAGAGGGGCGCGATGCTACGGGTTGAGGGCCGCCAGCTTGGCCCCGAAGAGCACGAAGACGGTGCCGGTCACCCCTTTCAGCCAACGCTGGAAGCGGCCGCTGCGGGCGGCCCGCGTGAGGCGCGCGAAAAGCACGATCATGGCGGTGAACCAGACGGCGTTCAGCGCAGCGTGGAGACAGACCAGCACAAAGGCCGACTGCACCGCCCCTTCACCGAAGGGAATGAACTGCGGGAAGGCGGCCAGATAAAACATCGAGACCTTGGGATTGAGCGCATTGGTGAGGAAGCCCTCACCGAAGGCCCTGACGAGGGGCCGCCGGCGGCGTGCCGGGGCGACCTCGGCGACGCTGGCAACTCCCCGCCAGGCTTCGCGCAGGGCCTTGAAGCCGATCCAGCAGAGATAGGCGGCGCCCAGCACCTTGACGACGAAGAAGGCTTCCGCCGAGCGCACCAGGATGAGCGAGATGCCGAAGATCGACAGCGCGCCGTGCAGGTAGAAGGCCGTGACGAAACCGGCAACGTTGGCGAAGCCTGCCTTACGCCCGGAAGTCGGCACGATTTTGGCGATCAGCACGCCGTTGGGTCCAGGCGACATGACCAGCAAGGCCGCCACGCCCGCGAACCCCAGAAGATGCAACAGATCCATCGCCCGCTCCGCTCCGATATCAGGATTCGAAGATAGCCTCTCAACAGACTCCGGCGCTAGCGTTCGTCTTGGGGGGCCGGGTGCAGGCGCGCGACGCCGTCGGGCGGCTCCTTGGCCGTCGCCTTGTCGATCAGGGCCGCCAGGCTCTTGCCCTTGACCCCGCTGCCCAGTTCGCCGGCCGCCGTGACGATGTCCTCGACGCCGTCCGGCCAGCCCTCGCCCGGCTCCAGCGTGAGCTCCAGGGCCCGCAGCAGGTCTTCCATGCTGGCCGCCGTCAGGTCGCGCGCCAGGAACCAGCGCCCGCCGCTGCGGTTGATGAACCCGTTGTCCTTCAGGGACTGCAACACCGAGGAAAGCTGATCCAGGCCGGCGGGCAGCCCGCGGGTCAGCGCCGTTTCCTTCAACACCGTGCCGCTGCGCGCCGCATTGCGCAGCCGGTAGAGCAGGGCCAGGGCCAGCGCCAGACGCTGGCCGGCGCCGCGACTGCCCTCGCCCAAACGGTCGACCAGGCGCCACTCCCGCGCCGCCGCGGCGATCTCCGCGCCGAACAACACCACCGCCCAGGAGAGGTACATCCAGATGAGGAAGATCGGCACCGCCGCCATCGCGCCATAGATCGCCTCGTAGGAGGGGAACTGCTTCAGGTAGAAACCGAAGCTGGCCTTGAGGCCTTCGAAGAGCGCCGCCGCCACGGCACCGCCGATGAGGGCGTGCAGGAAGGCGACGCTGCGCGCCGGCACCACCATGTAGAGCAGCGTGAAGCCGGCCGAGGTCAGGAGGAAGGGCAGCAGCCGGGTCAGGCCGATGGCGCGATCACCGTGCTCCAGAACCGTCGTGGCGAAGCCGTAGCTGGACAGCGACAATGAGGCGCCGAGGAAGATCGGGCCAATGGACAGCACCATCCAGTAGGCCATGATCCGCACCATCAGCGGACGCGGTTCGGTCACCCGCCAGATGGCATTGAAAGCCCCATTGATGGCCGAGAGCAGCAGCACGGCGGTGAGCAGCAGCGCGCCCATCCCGACTCCGGTCATGGAGCGGGCGTTCTCGACGAAGGTGGCGATCTGGTCGCTGACCTCCACACCAGCATTCGGCACCAGGTTCTCGAACAGGAGAATCTGAGCCTGGATCCTCAGACCCTCGAAGGCCGGAAAGGCCGACAGCAGGCCGAAGCAGATCGCCAGCATGGGGACGATGGCCAGGAGGGAGGCATAGCTCAACTGCGTGGCGCTGCGCAGGCACTGGTCACCCATGAAGCGATGCCCGCAATAGGCCGCAAAGCGCGCCAGATTCCGCAAAAACCCTGATAAATCCGGATTCTTCATGATGTTTTCCCGGGTCCGGCCACCTTCCCCCAAAAGAGCCTCATTCTACAGCAAGAATCGGCGGAAATGTGGGATTATTGCGAGGTCACGGCGTTGACCCGCGAGGCCTTTGGTGTAGGATGCCGCACGTTTCGACACGCCTTTTTTATCTGATCTGCATCGAGGAACTGGAATGACCGAGCCCCAACCGCTGATGGCCGGCAAACGCGGCCTTGTCATGGGCGTCGCCAATGACCGGTCCATTGCCTGGGGCATCGCCAAGGCCGCGCACGAACAGGGGGCCGAACTGGCCTTCACCTACCAGGGGGAAGCCCTGGAGAAGCGTGTGCGCCCGCTGGCGGAGTCGGTCGGGGCCGACAACGTCATGCCCTGCGACGTCACCGACGACGCCTCCATCGATGCGGTCTTCAGCCAACTCGAAAAGTCCTGGGGCAAGCTCGACTTCCTGGTTCATGCCATCGCCTACGCGGACAAGGAAGAGCTGAAGGGCAAGTACCTGGCGACCAGCCGCAACAACTTCCTGCGCTCGCTGGACATCTCCTGCTATTCGCTGACCGCGATCAGCCAGCGCGCCGTGCCCTTGATGAAGGACGGCGGCAGCATCCTGACACTGACCTACTACGGCGCCGAGCGGGTCATGCCGCACTACAACGTGATGGGCGTCGCCAAGGCGGCGCTGGAGGCCAGCGTGCGCTACCTGGCCGCCGACCTGGGCGACCAGGGCATTCGCGTCAACGCGATCTCCGCCGGGCCGATCAAGACCCTGGCGGCCTCGGGCATCGGCGACTTCCGCCATATCCTGAAGTGGAACGAGCTGAACTCGCCGCTGCGCCAGAACGTCAGCATCGCCCAGGTCGGCGGCTCCGGGCTTTACCTGCTCTCCGATCTTTCGGGCGGCGTCACCGGCGAGGTTCACCACGTCGATTCCGGCTACCACGTGGTCGGCATGATGTCCGTCGATGCCGCGCCGCAACTGGCCGAGCTGCTGAAGAACTTCACGCCTCAGTCCTGAGGCCTCTTAAAACCCCACTCTTCCGGTAAGGGGCGACCCGCCGATGGCAGGCAACAGTTTCGGAGAGATCTTTCGCTTCACCACCTGGGGCGAAAGCCACGGTCCCGCCATCGGCTGCGTGGTCGACGGCGTGCCGTCGCGCATTCCGCTGACGTCCGAGGAACTGCAGCACTGGCTCGACAAGCGTAAGCCCGGCCAGTCGCGCTTCACCACCCAGCGCCGCGAGCCCGATGAAGTGAAGATCCTCTCCGGCGTCTTCGAAGGGGTGACCACCGGCACGCCGGTCTCCCTGGTCATCGAAAACCAGGACCAGCGCTCCAAGGACTACGGCGACATCGCCGACAAGTTCCGCCCGGGCCACGCCGACTATACCTACTGGATGAAATACGGCCTGCGCGACTACCGCGGCGGCGGGCGCTCCTCGGCACGCGAGACCGCCATGCGCGTCGCCGCCGGCGGCATCGCCCGCAAGGTGCTCGACCACATCCTGCCGCAGCCGGTCGTCATCCGCGGCGCCCTGGTGCAGATGGGCCCGCACAAAATCGACCGCGGCAACTGGGACTGGGACCAGCTCGGCGAGAACCCCTTCTGGTGCCCTGACGCCAAGGCGGCCGCGGACTGGGAAGGCTTCCTCGACGGCATCCGCAAGGCGGGCTCCTCCACCGGCGCGGTCATCGAGGTGGTGGCCTCCGGCGTGCCGGCGGGCCTGGGCGAACCGGTCTACGACAAACTCGACGCCGACCTCGCCAAGGCGATGATGTCGATCAACGCCGTGAAGGCCGTGGAGATCGGCGCCGGCCTGGAAGCGGCGGCTTTGAGCGGCGAGGAAAACGCCGACGAGATGCGCCTGGAAGGCAACCGCGTCGCCTTCACCTCCAACAAGGCCGGCGGCATCCTGGGCGGTATCTCCAGCGGCCAGGACGTGGTGGTGCGCTTCGCCGTGAAGCCGACCTCCTCCATCCTGACGCCGCGCAAGACCGTGGACCGCCACGGCCAGGAGACCGAGATCGTCACCAAGGGGCGCCACGACCCTTGCGTCGGCATCCGCGCGGTGCCCGTCGGCGAGGCCATGATGGCCATCGTCCTGGCCGACCACCTGCTGCGTCAGCGCGCGCTGGCCGGCGACCTCGAGGCATAGGGCCATGGCCGCCAAGTCCGCGCACCTGATCAACCTCTACAGCGACACCCAGACCCAGCCGTCGAAAGCCATGCGCCTCGCCATGGCCGAGGCCGAGGTAGGCGACGAGCAGCGCGGCGAGGATCCCAGCGTCAACCGGCTCTGCGAGATGACCGCCGAGTTGCTGGGCAAGGAGGCCGCGGTCTTCCTGCCTTCGGGCACCATGTGCAACCAGCTGGCCATCCACATTCACTGCCGCCCGGGCGAGGAGATCATCGCCCACCGCTCGGCGCACATCCTGAACTTCGAGGGCGGCGGCACCGCCGCCTTCTCCGGCGCGCAGGTGCAGGGCCTGGACGGCCCCGGCGGGCGCTTCAGCGTGGAGGCCGCGCGCGCCGCGCTGCGCCCCAAGGACCGCTACCATCCGCAGACCCGCATGATCGCGGTGGAGCAGACCGCCAACATGGGCGGCGGCGCGATCTGGCCGCTGGGCGACATCGAGGCGCTGGGCGCCCTGGCGCAGCAGCAGGGCCTCGCCTACCACATGGACGGCGCGCGCCTGCTGAACGCCGTGGTCGCTGCGGGCGTGTCGGCTGAGGACTTCGCCGCGCCCTTCGACAGCGTGTGGATCGACCTCTCCAAGGGCCTCGGCTGCCCGGTGGGCGCCGTGCTCGCGGGCTCGCAGGAGTTCATCGAAGAATCCTGGCGCCTGAAGCAGCGCACCGGCGGCGCGATGCGCCAGGCCGGCATCATCGCCGCCGCCGGCGTCTACGCCCTGCAGCACAACATCGACCGCCTGGCCGAAGACCACGCCAACGCGAAACTCTTCGCCGAGAGCCTGCGCAATCTGCCGGGCATCTGGGTCGACGTGGACGCGGTGGAGACCAACATCGTGTTCTTCGACATCGCCGGCAGCGGCCTCACCGCCGAGACCTTCTGCGCCGCCCTGAAGGACAGGGGCGTCGACCTGGGCGGCGCCGGCACGCGCATCCGTGCCGTCACCCATCTGGACGTCTCGCGCGACGATATCGAGACCGCCGCCGCCGCCATCCGCGACGTGCTGGCCGACGCGAAGGCGTAAATCTCTGGTCAGGCGGCGCAGGCACCACCGTCACCACTAGCCTCGGCTGTCACCCTCGCACTTGATGCGAGGGTCCATGGCGCCACTTGGTCCTGGCCCATCAATGGATCCCGGATCGCGCTCGCATCCGCTCGCTTGTCCGGGATGACAATCTGAGAATTTGCTTTCGGAAAAGGTTCTAGCGCTCAAACACCGCGACCGGCTCCAAATGCCCCAACCAGGGGAACTGGTCGATGGGCGTCGCCTCCTTCAGGCGGTAGCCGCCGTCGACCAGGGTGCGGGCGTCGCGCGCGAAGGTCGTCGGGTTGCAGGACACGGCGATGACCCTCGCTACGTCCGGCGCTGCGAACGTCACGATGCGCCGTTTCTTGCCCTGCTTTCCAATGTTGTTTCGCGAAAGCTGTCGAAGAGCGTTTCGTAAGCTGCGACGAGCTTGGCTTTCTCAGTCTGCCAGTTGTACCGCGCGAGAACAGCCGCACGGCCGCGCGCGCCCATGGCCGTCGCCTCTTCCGGATGGGACAGGACATATTCGATCGCCCGCGCGATCGCGGCGCTGTCCAGGGGATCGACGAGCAGGCCGCAGTCCGCCGACCCGACGACGGCGCGCCAATGGGGAAAGTCGGACGCGATGACCGGCAGGCCCGCGGCCATGTATTCGTAGAGCTTGTTGGGACGTATGACCCGGTAGTTGTGCGTCGGGTGCAGCAGCACCAGACCGGCACGCGCCTGGCACAGCTCCTCGGCGAGACGCTCCTTGTTCAGCCATCCCAGATAGACGGTGCGCGTCATTCCCGGCATATCGTTCATGCGCTCCTGCAAGTCCGGTCGCAGACTGCCGCCAAGCCTCATTTCCGCCGCCGGCTGTAAAGCGACTTTTCCGATGGCTTCGATCATCGTGAAGAGGCCGCGCTGTTCGGTCAGGTCGCCATGGTGCAGGACTCGCCAGGGCCGCTCAGAGAGATCCGGCGCCGGCCCGGCGGCGAGGTCCTCTACGATCGGGTAGTTGTGCAGCGTGATCGTGCGGCCGCCTTTGAACTGTGCCGCTACCGGCAGGTGCGCCGCGATGGTCAAGTCGGCCCAGCGTGCGAAAGCGCCCTCCATCACGCGCCAGAGGCGCGACAGCCAGGGCCGCAGGGCCCGAGGAATCCAATGACGGTCGAGAACCACCATCGGATAGGACTCGTGCACGTCGTAGATCACACGGCGTCCGGCGAGCTTCAGAACGAAGCCGAGCAGTATGAGGTCGGGATCATGCAGATGATAGACATCGTAGCGGTGCCGCAGGCAATAACCGCAGAGCCAAGGCAGGCGGATCAGGAAGCGGCGCAACCGGGAAGCGGGCACGTCGTACTCAATATAGCGCGGACCATCCGGCAAAGTCGTTCCCTGGGTGCGTTCCAGCGCCAGCACTGTAACGTCATAGCCGGCCGCACTCAGCGCCACCGCCTCCTTCCGCGCGATGCGCCCATCCGACGCCCGATGAGCCGAGGAAACATGCAGGACACGTTTACGACCACCGGCCGCACTCCCCGACTGGCGAACGCCAAGCGACGCCAAGGTCATACCGAACATGGCCCAGAAGGGCCGATTGTCGTTCACGTCACCGCTGAAGAACGCGCACCCTAACCAGTAGGCAAATGCGGCAAAGAGAAAAAGGCAGTCGCTCGGCGCCATCTGACCGGCACCCGCGCCGCCACGCAACACGCGGCGGAAAACGGCTATCAAGGTCCAGACGACCGAAACCGCGAAAACGAAGGCAGCCGCCCAACCGGCCTCCGCCGCGATCTCGAGAACGATGTTGTGGGGATGCCGTAGCAAGATATCGTCGTTGTAAACCTGCACCCACTCGTCCAAGCGGCCCCAGCCGACGCCAAAGGGTGAATCGGCGATGAGCTCGGCCGTTTGCCGCCAGACGGCCCAGCGCGAAATCTCGGTGTCCCCCCAGTTGCCGGTCACCAGTCGGAGGAAGCGCTCAGCGATATCCGCCGAGGTCCAGTGGATGTACACGAAGGCCGCCGCAAGGCCAGCCATGCTAACGAGTACCGTGCCGCGACGTTGCAGTGGCGCCTGGGTAAGGCGGGTGGCAAGCGGCAGGACGACAACCAGCGTCGCCAGCAGGGCCACCAGGGGCCCTCTGGAACCGGAGGCCAGCAGGGCCAAGACGGCCATGCCTGCCAGGGGCATGAAGATCAAAGCGCCGATCCGGCGCTGCCAGTACAGCAGGGATAAGATCAGAACGGCAAATCCGCTCGCCCGCGCGAGGAGGATGGGATTGGTATTGAAGACTCCCAGGCGCAAAGAAGTACCGTTCATGGCAAGTTCAATGGTGGCCAATGCGGACATCACCAACCCGACCAGCACGACGCCAAATAGAAAGACCTTACGATCCTCCTCGTCCACCAAAAGCAAGAAGGGCGCGAAAGCGGAAACCGCCGTCAGAGAAAAGAATCGGAGTTCTTTTTGAACCTCATAGTCCGCAAAGTTCACGGGCCAGTGTAAGCCCATCCCCATGAGCAAAAAAATTGCGAACATAATCAGAGAGGTCGCCGGCAAGCGACGGCGGTTCCATAGCACTGCCAAGCAAAAACCAACGGAAACGGCCCAGAACAGAAGCGTCAGATCAACAGGTACAAAGCCCAACCAATCTGCCGCCTTGTAGTAGCCAGCAAGGACGAAAAGAACAAAGCAGCCCGCCGCAATGCGTGAGATCGAGTTCGTCATTATCTGACTGGCCCTCCCCCTACCGATGGATCGACCCGTCCCCCAAGAACCTGTTGGGTCCAATCGCGCTCACATCCCGAGGCAATGCAAGAAAAATACACGAACCGCGTATTACTGTAAATTGAATTACCAGATCAAAAATGAGGTCTTTGGTTGCACAATCGTGCTCAGCCCGCGCCGGACAAGACTGACAAGTGCGGTGAACCTAAGGGGATTGTCCCCTACGGCGGCGCGCTTAGCGCGTGAAGACCGCCACCAGTTCCAGGTGGCCCGACCAGGGGAACTGGTCGATGGGCGTCGCCTCCTTCAGGCGGTAGCCGCCGTCGACCAGGATGCGGGCGTCGCGCGCGAAGGTCGTCGGGTTGCAGGACACGGCAATGACCGTCGGCACGTCCGACGCGGCGATCTCCGCCGCCTGCTCGCGGGCGCCGTTGCGCGGCGGATCGAAGACCACCACGTCGCCGCCGGAGAGTTCGTCGGCCAGCACCGGAAAGCGCGCCAGGTCCCGCAGTTCGGCCTGCACCCGCAAGCCCCCCGCGGCGCGGCGCGCGGCGGCGTCGAGCGCCATGAGCGACTCCTCGGCGCCTTCTGCCGCATAGACCTGCAGACGCGCGGCCAGCGGGAACGTGAAGGTGCCGCAGCCGGCGAAGAGGTCGGCGGCGGTCTCCGCCCCTTCGGGCACCGCGGCCATGACCAGTTCGGCCAGCAGGGCCTCGCCTTCCGCCGTCGGCTGCACGAAACCGCCGGCCGGCGGCAGCACCGGCACGCCGCCGAAGGTGAGGATCGGGTCGCGCCGCACGGCCAGGGGCTCGGGCGCCTCGCGGCCGTCGGTCCAGGACAGGCGCGCCAGGTCGTGGCTCTCGGCGAAAGCGGCGAGGCTCTCACGGTCCGCCAGGGTCAGCGCGTGGCGCGAGTCGACCAGCAGGTCCACGCCGGTCTCGCAGAGCGTCGCCGTCACCCGCGCGCCTTCCTGGACCGCCAGGAGGCGGCCCAGAAGCTCGTGCAGCGGGGCCAGCAGCGCGTGCAGCTCCGGCGTCACCAGCAGGCAGGCGTCGATGTCGGTCAGGCGGTGCGACTCGCGCTCGTAGTACCCGAGCAACAGGCCGTGGGCCGTCTTCAAGGCGCTCCAGGTGATGCGCCGGCGGCGGCCCGGCGGCACCTGGCGCAGCGGGTGCGTCACCTCCGGCACCAGGTCGCGGCGCTCCAGCGCCAAGCGCAGCAGATCCTGCTTCCATTCGACATAGGCAGGCTCGGCCAGGTGCTGCAGGGCGCAGCCGCCGCAGGGCCCGAAGAAGGGACAGGGCGGCGCCGCCCGGTTGGGCCCCTCTTCCAGCAGCTCGATGACCTCGCCCTTGAAGCCGCCGCCACGCTGGCCGGTCACCCGCGCCAGCACCCGGTCGCCGGGCACCGTCTGGGCCAGGAACAGGGGGCGCCCGTCACAGGTCGCCAGGCCGTCGCCCTTGGCGCCCAGCGCCTCCACCGTCACCTCGAGCTGGCGGCCGCCGCCGCGCCGCGCCTTACGCCGCATCGTCCAAAGTCTGCAAAATCACGAAATCCATCATCTTTTCCGCCCGCCTCGCGACGGGTCTCCGGGCGGGCGGACTTTGCGCGATCGTCTCCCGCCTGACAAGCCGTGACAAGCCCGCCGCGCCCGTCTCGATGGCACGAAAATTTAACTGGCCAGCCGGGGTGCGGGACGCTGAGATAGGGCCATGACCCGCATCATCCTGTTTCTCCTGAAGTGCGTGCTCGGCCTCTTCGCGACGGTCGGCTTCCTCCTCATCGCCGGTCTCGTCGCGGTGGCGGTCTTCCTGCCCCGCTACGAGGGCCTGGAGCCGACCGCCGAGGACGTCCCGCAAGAGGCCGTGCTGCTGCTCGACCTCTCCAACGGCCTGATCGAGCAGCGCCCCGTCAATCCCCTGGCCCGCGCCTCGCTGGGCGGCGCCCTGGTGCTGCGCGAGGCGGTCGACGCCCTGAACGCCGCCGGGCGCGACGACCGGGTCAAGGCCCTGGTGATCCGCGCCGGCTGGGGCGCCCCCGGCCTGGCCCAGATGCAGGAGCTGCGCGACGCCGTCGCCGACTTCCGCGCCCAGGGTAAGCCGGTCGTCGCCTTCGCCGAGACCTTCGGCGAGGCCGGCAACGGCACCCTGCACTACTTCCTGGCCAGCGCGGCGGGCGAGGTCTGGATGCAGCCCTCGGGCGACGTCGGCATCACCGGCTTCGCCCTGCAGCAGCCTTTCCTCGAACCCCTGCTGGAGGAGATCGGCGTGCGCGCCCAGGTCGCCCAGCGCGAGGAATACAAGGGCGCCATGAGCTTTCTCACCGACGAAAGCATGCCGGCGCCGATCCGCGAGAACCTGCAGCGCTACCTCGATTCCTCTCTGGGACAGATCGTCACCGCCGTGGCCGAGGCGCGCAACCTGGAAGCCGGCGCCCTGCGCGGCCTGATCGACCGCGCGCCCTATCGCGGCGCGGAGGCCCAGCGCCTCGGCCTCGTCGACCGCCTGGGCTATTGGGACGAAGTGGAAGGCGCGGTCGAGGAAGCCGCCGGCCCCGACGCCGAGTGGCTGTCGCTGCGGGCCTACCAGCGCGCCGCGCCCGAGCAAGACCCCGACGCGCCGGTCATCGCCCTGGTCCACGGCGAGGGCCCGATCATGCTGGCCGACGGCCAGAACGACCCCGTCTTCGGCAGGGTCGTCCTCGGCGCCGTCGACGTCGCCCAGGCCCTTTCCGATGCGATCGACGACCCGGAGGTCGAAGCCATCCTGTTCCGCGTCGACAGCCCGGGCGGCTCCTACGTCGCCTCCGACACCATCTGGCGGGAGGTGCAGCGCGCCCGCGACGCGGGCAAGCCGCTGGTGGTCTCCATGGGCAACGTCGCCGCTTCCGGCGGCTACTTCGTCTCCGCCGCCGCCGAGGCCATCGTCGCCCAGCCGGGGACCCTCACCGGCTCCATCGGCGTGGTGGCCGGCAAGATTTCCCTGCGCGAGCTCTGGGCCTCGCTCGGCGTCAACTGGGACGGCGTGCAGGCCGGACGCCGCGCCGCCATGTGGAGCCCCAACGCGCCCTTCAGCCGCGAGGAGTGGGACTGGCTGCAGCAGACCCTGGACACCACCTACGCCGACTTCACCGGCAAGGTGGCGGCCGGGCGCGGCCTCAGCCAGGAGGACGTCCTGGCGGTCGCCAAGGGGCAGATCTGGTCCGGCGCCGACGCCCGGGAAGCCGGCCTGGTCGACGAACTCGGCGGCTACCGCAAGGCCCTCGGCCTGGCCAAGTCGGCCGCCGGCCTGGACGCGGACACGGCGGTGCAGTTGCGCCCCTTCCCCGAGCCGCGCGACCCCTTCGAGGCGCTGCTGGAAGACGTCCTCGGCGGCAAGATCGAAAGCCCGGCGACCCTGTCGATGATCCGCAGCCTGGCGCGCCTCGCCCAGGCCCTGGGGCCGCTCGCAGAGGCCGTGGAGTTGATCGGCGGCGACCCCCGCAGCCATACCTTGCAGTCACCCACGGGCGTTCTCGTCCAGTGAGAGTAGGGGCGCAAAAGCGCCCAAAAACCAACAGCTTTCATGGGTAAGCGTGGGTTTCCCGGCCGATTCCGTCTTGTCGCCCCTGCGGGGGCCTCGCTATGCTCGACGGCACGGCAGGTATAGGGAGAGCGTGTGCAAACACCAGCCATTGAAGCGCGAAGCCTGTCCAAGGTCTTCGGCGCCGGTACGGATGCGGTCCACGCACTAGACGATGTTTCGCTGACGATCCGTCAGAACGAGTTTTTCACGCTTCTCGGCCCCTCGGGCTGCGGCAAGACGACCCTGCTGCGGCTCATCGGCGGCTTCGAGCAGCCGACCCAGGGCGACGTCTTCCTGGAAGGCCAGCAGCTGACCGGCCTGCCGCCCTTCAAACGGCCGATCAACACCGTGTTCCAGAGCTATGCGCTGTTCCCGCACCTGACGGTGGGCCAGAACATCGCCTTCGGCCTGGAGATGCTGGGCCGCCCCAAGGACGAGCGGGAGGCGCGCGTCCAACAGATGCTCGACCTGGTGCAGCTCGGCGGCTATGACAACCGCAAGCCGGCGCAGCTTTCCGGCGGCCAGCAGCAGCGCGTCGCCCTGGCGCGGGCGCTGGCCAGCCAGCCCAAGGTGCTGCTGCTCGACGAGCCGCTTTCGGCGCTGGATCTGAAACTGCGCAAGGAAATGCAGATCGAGCTGAAGCGCCTGCAGACCGAGACCGGCATCACCTTCGTCTTCGTGACCCACGACCAGGAAGAAGCGCTGACCATGTCCGACCGCCTCGCGGTGATGGACAGCGGCAAGATCCTGCAGATCGGCTCGCCGACGGAGATCTACGAGCACCCGCAGCGCCGCTTCGTCGCCGACTTCATCGGCGAGACGAACTTCCTGGAAGGCCGCATCGAAGAAAGCGGCGGCGGCACCGTGGCGCGCCTTGCCTGCGGCAACAGCCTGGCCCTGAACGGCCAGGCCGCCGCGGCGGGAGAGCAGGTGACCCTCGCCGTGCGGCCCGAACGCGCCGAGATCGTTTCCGCCGACGCCGAGGGCCTGCCGGCCACCGTCGGCGCGGTGGTCTACATGGGCACCGACACGACCTACCACCTGACTTTGCAAGACGGCTCGCCCTTCGTGGTGCGCAGCCAGAACCACGAAGGCGCGCGCCTCGACCTGGCAAGCGGCGCGACCGTGAAGCTGCGCATCGCCCCGGCGGCCCTTCAGCGGCTGGCGGACTGACCGCGATGGACGCTGCCGCCGGCAAACGCTTCCTGCAGATCGCGCCCGCCCTGGCGATCATCGGCTTCTTCATGCTGGCGCCGCTGGGCCTCATGGCCTACGTCTCGGTGCTGGAGAAGGGCCTGAACGGCGGCGTCGTCTGGAACGTGCAGACGCCGGAAGCCTACGTGAACTTCATCTTCGAGCGCGATCTCGACGACAGCCTGATCCTCAACACCGACTACCTGCAGATCTTCGCGCGCTCCTTCGGCCTGTCGCTGCTGACCGCCGTCCTGGCCCTGGCCATCGGCTTTCCCACCGCGCTCTACATGTCGATGCAGCCGGAGGGCAAGCGCAACCTGCTGATCTTCCTTGTCACTATTCCCTTCTGGACCAACCTGCTGGTGCGCAACTACGCCTGGATCCTGCTGCTGCGCAACGGCGGGCTGGTCGAGAACCTGCTGCACTGGCTGGGCATCGCCGTCGACCAGCCGCTGGGCCTGCTCTATACGCCCTACGCCGTCTCCATCGGCCTGACCTACACCTACCTGCCCTTCATGGTCTTGCCGATCTACGGCAGCCTGGAAAAGCTCGACTCCCGCCTCATCGAGGCCGCCTTCGATCTGGGCGCCGACCGGCGCCGCGCCCTGCTGCGCGTGATCCTGCCGCTGGCCGCGCCCGGCATCGCCGCCGGCTGCGTGCTGGTCTTCGTACCGGCGCTGGGCGCCTACGTGACGCCGGAGCTGCTGGGCGGCGGCAAGTCGATGATGATCGGCAACCTGATCCAGAGCCAGTTCGGGGCCGCGCGCAACTGGCCCTTCGGGGCGGCGCTGGCCTTCGCGCTGCTGGCCATCGTGCTGCTGGCGATGATGTTCTACCTGCTGCGCTTCCGCCGCGCGCCCTCCGGAGGTCACTGATGGCAGGGGACCACTGATGCGCGTCGACATCACCAATCCTCTCTGGCGCTTCCGCGGCATCCGCGCGACGGCCTGGGTGTTCTTCGCCTACCTCTACCTGCCGATCGTCGTGTTGATCGTGCTCAGCTTCAACGAGAACCGCCTGGCAACGATCTGGAGCGGCTTTTCGACCCAGTGGTACGGCATCGTCCTGGCCAACGACGACATCATCCGCGCCGCCGGCAACTCGCTGATCGTCGCCACCGTCGCGACCCTGGCCGCCACGCTCGCCGCGACCCTGGCCGCCCTGGGCATGGCCAAGGGGCGCTTCCGCGGGGCCGACGGGATCTCGGGCCTCATCGCCCTGCCGCTGGTGGTGCCGGAGATCGTCACCGCCGTGGCCACCCTGCTTTTCTTCATCCTCATCGGATTCAATCTCGGCCTGCTGACGGTGATCGTCGCCCACACGGTTTTCTGCATTCCCTTCGCCTATCTGCCGATCCGCGCCAGGCTGGAAGGCATGGACAAGGCGCTGGGCGAGGCCGCGGCCGATCTCTACGCCAGCGACTGGCAGGCCTTCCGGCGCGTCACCCTGCCGCTGCTGTGGCCCGGCATCCTCTCCGGCGGCATGCTGGCCTTCATCATCTCGCTGGACGATTTCGTCATCACCTACTTCGTGGCCGGCGCCGGCGCCACCACGCTGCCGGTCTATATCTTCGGCATGATCCGTATCGGCATCACCCCGGAGGTCAACGCGATTTCCTCTATGATGTTGATCGTCTCGATCCTCTTCGTCACCCTGTCCTTCCTGGTCGGCAGAATGCGACGATAGAGTTCTCAATGCCCGCGCAGGCGAGGCGGCGCCGCGCGGCGGAAGTAAGAACACACCGCACGACAAAGAAAATTGGAGGCTCAGATGGCTTTTAAGAAACTATTGGGTAGCGTCGCCTGCGCGGCGGCCCTCACCCTGGCGGCGGGCAGCGCCCAGGCCGAAGGCGAGTTGTTCCTCTACAACTGGTCGAACTACTTCCCGCCCGACTTGCTGAAAAAGTTCGAGGCCGATACCGGCATCAAGGTCACCCTCGACGTCTACGATTCCAACGAGACGATGCTCGCCAAGCTGCAGGCCGGCGCCGCCGGCTACGACGTGGTCGTCCCCTCCGACTACATGGTGAAGATCATGATCGACGAGGGCCTGGCCGAGAAGATCAACGCCGGCGAAATGCCGAATTTCAAGAACGTCATGGCCCCACACGACGAGCAGCCCTTCGATCCCAGCCGCGAATACTCCGCGCCCTACATGTGGGGCACCACCGGCTTCACCTACGATTCCGCGAAGGCCGGCGAGCTGGAGAATTCCTGGAAGGAAGTCTTCGAGCCGAAGGACGCCCTGAAGGGCCAGATCGCCATGTTGAACGACGAGGTCGAGGTCTATAACGCCGCGGCCTACTACGTCGGCGTGTCGAAGTGCACCGAAGATGCGGCGGACGCCCAGAAGATCCTCGACGTGCTGGAGAAGCAGAAGCCCTTCGTCGCCACCTACAACTCCGACGGCACCATCGACCGCATGGCCGCCGGCGAAGTGGTCGCCCACATGCAGTGGAACGGCGCCTCCCACCGCACCAAGGAGAAGCTGCCGACGGCCACCTACATGTACCCGAAGGAGGGTCTCTCCTTCTGGGCCGACAACTTCGTCGTGCCGACCTCCGCGCCCAACAAGGAAAACGCCAAGACCTTCATCAACTGGATGATGGCGCCGGAGAACGCGGCCTTCGCCTCGAACTTCACCGGCTACATGAACGCCATCCGCGGGTCCGGTGAGTTCATGGACGAGTCCCTGAAGACCGATCCGGCGGTGGCCATGCCCGAGGAATACGCCGACCGCCTGCGGCCGGCCCTCGACTGCTCGCCCGCCGCGCGCGAACTGCGCAACAAGGTGTGGACGCGCCTGAAGAAGTAAGACAGACCGGCGGGGCGGGCCACGGCCCGCCCCTCCATCCCACGAAAGCATGCCATGACTCCCCCCGCTTCCCTGACCTTGGCTCTCTGGGCCACCAACCTTTCAACGCCGCTCAACGGGCTCGGCGCCTGGGCCGCCCACGTCGAGGCCAAGATGGCCGAGGCGGCCGCCGCCGGCGCCAAGCTGCTGGTCATCCCGGAATACGCCGCCGAAGCCTGGCTGTCGTTCAAGCCGGAAGGCCTGGCGCCGGACCGCGAAATCGCCTGGATGGCCGAGCAGGCCCCCGCCGCGCTCGACCTGCTGCGCGGCCTGCCCGCCAAGCACGGCATCGGCCTGCTGGCCGGCACCATGCCCTGGGCGGTCGATGCAGAAGGCGAAGCGGGCTTCACCAACCGCGCCTGGCTGCTGCTGCCCGACGGCCGCGTCATCGCCCAGGACAAGCTCTCCCTCACCCCCGGCGAGCAGGATCCGGACAACTGGAACCTCCTGCCCGGCGACGCCCTGCACATCGTCGAGTGGGAGGGCCTCAAGGTCGCCACCCTGGTCTGCCTCGACATCGAGATGCCCGCGCTTTCGGTAAAGCTGGCGCCGCTCAACCCCGACCTGATCCTGGTTCCCTCGATGACCGCGAAGCTGTCGGGCCACTCCCGCGTCTTCGGCTGCGCCAAGGCGCGCGCCGTGGAGCTGATGTGCGCCGTCGGCGCCTGCGGCACCATCGGCCGCGCGCCGGGGACCACCCAGAACCCGACCAACGTTTCGGCCTGTGCGCTCTACCTGCCCTGCGAGCCCAGCCTGGGCATGAACGGCGTCCTGGAAGCCATCCCGCCGCTCGCCGATCACGAGGGCGACGGTCCGCTGATGCTGGCGCACGACATTCCCTTTGCCGAGATCCGCCGCCTGCGCGAGGCCGAGGCCGAAGTCTGGCCCGGCGCCTGGCGCGCCGACCACGTCACCCTGATCGAAGATTGAGTCGAGGCCCCGTTTCGTGAAGACCGTCTACAGCGAGAAGCACAAGCTCCACCATGCCAAGCTGGAGCTCATCAACGGCAAGATGGAGCCCGCCGTCGAGATGCCCTCGCGGGCCGAAACCGTCCTCGACCGCGTGAAGAGCATGGACCTCGGCCCCGTCGTCGGCCCCGGGGCGCACGGCCTCGACCCGCTGCTGAAGGTGCACGACGCGGGCTACGTGGACTTCCTCTCCAAGGCCTGGGATCTGTGGACGGCCGAGGGCCGCGACTACGAGGCCCTGCCGCTGGTCTGGCCGGTGCGCGGCCTGCGCCAGATCGAGCCGGAGCACATCGACGGCAAGCTTTCCTACTTCTCCTTCGACGCCGGCACACCGATCACCGCCGGCACCTGGGAGGCGGCGACGGCCAGCGCCGACGTGGCGCTCACCGGCGCGGAGCTGCTGCGTGAGGGCGCCGATGCGGCCTTCGCCCTCTGCCGGCCGCCCGGCCATCACGCCGCCGCCGACTTCTACGGCGGCTACTGTTTCCTGAACAACGCGGCCATCGCCGCACAGTCCTTCATCGACGCCGGGGCCGGAGGCGTCGCGGTGCTCGACGTCGACTACCACCACGGCAACGGCACCCAGGCGATCTTCTACGACCGTCCGGACGTCTTCTTCGCCTCCATTCACGGCGATCCGCGCCAGGAGTTCCCTTTCTTCCTCGGCTACGAGGACGAGACCGGCGAAGGCGCGGGGGAAGGCTGCAACGCCAACTATCCTCTGCGCTGGGGCAGCGGCTTCGACGTCTGGCTGGCGGCGCTGCAGGATGCCTGCAAGAAGACCGCCAACTACGGGCCGGAAGTCATCGTGGTCTCGCTCGGCGTCGACACCTTCGAGAACGATCCGATCTCGCAGTTCAAACTGAAGTCGGACGATTACTTCACCATCGGCGAGACCATCGCCGCGCTCGGCAAGCCGACGCTCTTCGTCATGGAAGGCGGCTACGCGGTGGCGGAGATCGGCGTCAATGTGGTGAACGTGCTGCTGGGCTTCGAAGGGCGGCGCTGAGCACTCTCGAGAGCGCGTTATTTCGTCGCGACAAGCCGGTAACCAAGATCCCACGCTTCAAGGTCCAGCAAATCGGAATAGCGCTGCTCCCAGGCGCCTGTCTCCAGGTCGCCCGCAAGCCGGCTCAATCCCTCGGAGACGTTGTCGATCGCCCAGAAGGAAGACATGGCGGCCCGAATTCTCGGGTCGAGATAGGCGGCGGGCCGCCGCCAGTAAGCGTACAAGAAGCCGTCGCTGCAGTCATGCGGCACCGGAACGGCGGAAATCTCGACAGGTCCAAGCCACTTCTCGTAATCCGTTATCCTCGGCATGATCGCCTCGTCCAGGGCCACGAGTTCGGGAAAGTAGTCCACGAGCCAGGCCCCCCGGTGTGACGGATCGAATGTCAGGATGACGACCCGGTCGCGCGCCACCCGACGCATCTCCTGGAGGCCTTTCGCCTTGTCGGTCCAGTGGTGAACCGTCAGGACCGCCATGGACGCCTCGAAGGAATTGTCGTCGAAGGGCAGGTCTTCCGCAGATCCCTGAATTGCCGGCGCCGCCGAGGCGGCGCGCTGTCGGATCATTTCCGCCGAAGGTTCGACGGCCGTTACCTGCCGGTCGGCGGGTTCGTACGAGCCCGCGCCGGCACCGACATTCAGAACCGTTTTCGCGGACCCCAGGGCCTTTCCGATGGCCGCCGCGATCCGGGGATCGGGTTTCCTGAGGTCGGAATAATTGACCCCGATCGTATCGTAGGAACTGTGCTTAGAACCAAGCGACATGAGGCAACCTTCCCCTAAGTTGTCTTCCGCCAAGTGACCTTCCGGGCGCCAAGTGACCTTCCGGGCGCTAAGTGACCTTCCGCGCCACCAGCAGGAACTCCTTGTTGCCCTCGGGGCCGGTGATCGGGCTTTCGACGATGCCCTCGACCGTCCAGCCCGGCTGGCCGTTCACCCAGGCCTCGATGCGATCGCAGACCTCCTGGTGCAGCGCCGGGTCGCGCACCACGCCGCCCTTGCCGACCCGCTCCTTGCCGACCTCGAACTGCGGCTTGATGAGCACCGCCATGGCGGCTCGCGGCTTGGTCAGCGCGAGCGGCGCCGGCAGCAGTACCTCCAGCCCGATGAAGCTGGCGTCGCAGACCAGCAGGTCGGCCGCCTCCGGCACCTGCGCGGCCGTCAAGGTGCGGGCATTGGTGCGCTCCAGCACCACCACGCGCGGGTCGTTGCGCAGCTTCCAGGCCAACTGTCCATGGCCCACGTCGACCGCGTAGACCTTCGCGGCGCCGTGCTGCAGCAGCACGTCGGTGAAGCCGCCGGTGGAGGCCCCGATGTCGAGACAGACCTGCCCCGCCGGATCGAGGTCGAACGCTTCCAGCGCGTGGGCGAGCTTCAGGCCGCCGCGGCTGACCCAGGGGTGGTCCTGGCCGCGCACCGAGAGTTCCTGGTCGTCGGCGACGGTCTCGCCGGCCTTGGCCAGCTTGCGTTCTCCGGCGAAGACCTTGCCGGCCATGATGAGGGCCTGGGCCTTGGCGCGGCTCTCCACCAGGCCGCGGTCGACCAGCGCCACGTCGGCCCTTTGTTTTCCGGCCCGTGTTTTTTCCGCCTTGGCCTTGCTCATTGCGGGAGGAGTCCGGCGGCGGGCAGGTATCTGCGGCGGCGGTGAAAGCGCCAGATCAACGCGCAGGCGACGAAGGCGAGCCCCAGGGCGAGCCCCATCCACACACCGCGCCCGCCGAGGCCCAGGGGGAACGCGAGCACCACGGAGGCGGCGAAGCCGATGACCCAGTAGCCGCCGATGGCCAGCCACATGGGCACCGTGGTGTCGCTGAGGCCGCGCAGCGCATGGACGCCGATGACCTGCCCGCCGTCGACCAGCTGGAACAGCGCGGCGATCACCAGAAAAGCCACGGCCAGATCGATGACCGGCGCGTTCTCCGCGACCGAGAGGTCGAGGAAGAGGCCGACCAGGAACCGCCCGGCGAACCAGAACACCAGCGCCGAGGCGGCCATGAAGAGCGAGCCTGCGACCAGAGCCGCCCAGCCGGCGCGCATCACGCCGTCATTGTCGCGCGCGCCCGCCGCCAGCCCGACACGGACCACCGCCGCCTGTCCGATGCCGAGCGGCACCATGAAGGCGACGGCAGCGCACTGCAGCGCGATGGCGTGGGCCGCCAGGGCCTCGGTGCTGATGAGGCCCATGAGGAAGGCGGCGGCGGAGAACAGCCCCGCCTCGGCGACGATGGTCAGGCCGATGGGCACGCCGAGCCGGAACAGCTCGATGAAGCGCGGCCAGTCCGGCCGCCAGAAGCGCACCAGGATCATGTAGCGCCGGAAGCGCCGGTCCCATTGCACATAGCCCAGCAGTGCGAGGAAAGAGAGCGCCGAGACGACGGAGCTGGTGACGCCCGCGCCCATCAGCTCCCAGCGCGGCAGGCCGAAGTTGCCGAACATGAGGCCGTAGTTCGAGACGGCGTTCACGCCCACCGCCACCAGGGTGATGATCAGCACCGAGCGCGGCCGCGAATGCGCCGTCACGAAGCTGCGCAGCACCACGAACCACAGGCTGGGCAGCAGCGACCAGGCGACGGCCCGCAGATAGTCGTCGGCCAGCAGGGCGATGGCGGGCTCCTGCCCGAACAGCAGCAGCACATGGCGGCCGTAGAAGATGATGGCCGTGAAGATCGCGCCGAACAGCACGATCAGCCAGAAGCCCTGGCGCACCGTGCGACGCACGCCGCGGAAGTCGCGCGCCCCCAGCGCCTGGGCCGTCATCGGCGCCACCACCGTGGCGATGCCCATGCCGAAAAGGTAGAGCGGAATGAAGATGTTCATGCCCAGTGCGCCGGCGGCCAGTTCCTCCGGCCCCAGCCACCCCATCATCACGATGTCCGTGGTGTTGATGCCGATCATCGCCAGCTGGGTGAAGACCAGCGGCGCAGCCAGCCGCAGCGTCGCGAAGATCTCGCGGCGCCACAAGGCGGCAGCAGTAGGAGCGCCAGCGGCCAGGGCCGCGGCGTTGGGCAGAAGTGTTCCGGACATGTTTCGCACTATGGCGGGTTTTGCGGAAGGCGAGAACCCTTCCTGCGCGCAGAGCCGCTATGCGCCTTGGTTTTCCTCTCCCACCAGGGGAGAGGGATCGCTTCACGCCCGGACCGGCGACTCCAGTTCGGCCTGGCCGAGCGCTTCCAGCACAGTGGCGAGAATGCCGGCCCGGTCGAGCCCGGCCTGGGCGATCTGCGCCTCGGGCTTGTCGTGGTCGATGAAGCGGTCCGGCAGGGTCAAGGGACGGAACTTCAGTCCCTTGTCGAAGATGCCTTCCAGGGCGAGGAACTGCATGACCTGGGTGGCGAAGCCGCCCATGGCGCCCTCCTCCACCGTCACCAGCACCTCGTGCTCGCGCGCCAGGCGGCGCACCAGGTCTTCGTCGATCGGCTTGGCGAAGCGGGCGTCGGCCACCGTGGTGGAGAGCCCGCGGGCCGCCAGGTCTTCCGCTGCCGCGACGGCGTCGGCCAGGCGCGTGCCCAGCGAGAGGATCGCCACCTTGCTGCCCTCGCGGATGATGCGGCCCTTGCCGATCTCCAGCGGCGTGCCGCGCGCCGGCATCTCGATGCCCGTGGCCTCGCCGCGCGGATAACGCAGGGCCGAGGGCCGGTCGTCGATCTGGCAGGAGGTCGCGACCATGTGCATCAGTTCCACCTCGTCGCTCGGCGCCATGATGACGAAGTTCGGCAGGCAGCCGAGGTAGGTGATGTCGTAGCTGCCCTGGTGGGTCACACCGTCGGCCCCGACCATGCCGGCCCGGTCGATGGCGAAGCGCACCGGCAGACTCTGGATCGCCACGTCGTGGACGACCTGGTCGTAGCCGCGCTGCAGGAAGGTGGAGTAGATCGCCGCGAAGGGCTTGAAGCCTTCGCAGGCCATGCCGGCGCAGAAGGTCACCGCGTGCTGCTCGGCGATCCCGACGTCGAACATGCGCTTCGGGAAGCGCTCGGCGAACTTGTTGAGGCCGGTGCCCGAGGGCATGGCCGCGGTCACCGCGACGATGGTGTCGTCGTGCTCGGCCTCGGCGATGAGACCGGCGGCGAAAACGTTCTGGTAGCTCGGCGCATTGGGCGTGGACTTCGCCTGCTTGCCGGTGACCACGTCGAACTTGGCGACGCCGTGGTACTTGTCGGCGGCGGCCTCGGCCGGCTCGTAGCCCTTGCCCTTCTGCGTCACGCAGTGGATCAGCACCGGGCCTTCGTAGTCCGAATCGCGCACGTTCTTCAGGACCGGCAGCAGGTGGTCCAGATTGTGGCCGTCGATGGGGCCGATGTAGAAGAAGCCCAACTCCTCGAACAGCGTGCCGCCGGTCAGGAAGCCGCGGGCGTATTCCTCGGCGCGCTTGGCGGCCATCTCGATGGGCCGCGGGAAGCGCTTGGCCAGCTGCTTGCCCAGGGTGCGCACCGACTGGAAGGGCTTGGAGGAGATCAGCTGCGACAGATAGGCGCTCATGGCGCCGACCGGCGGCGCGATCGACATGTCGTTGTCGTTGAGGATGACGATGAGACGCGAGTTCATCGCCCCAGCGTTGTTCATCGCCTCGTAGGCCATGCCGGCGCTCATCGCGCCGTCGCCGATGACGGCGATGACCGCGTTGTCCTCGCCCCGGAAGTCGCGCGCCACGGAAAAGCCGAGGCCGGCGGAAATCGAGGTCGAGCTGTGCGCCGCGCCGAAGGGGTCGTATTCACTCTCCTTGCGGCTGGTGAAGCCGGAGAGACCGCCGCCCTGGCGCAGGGTACGCATGCGATCGCGCCGTTCGGTCAGGATCTTGTGCGGATAGCACTGATGGGAAACGTCCCAGATCAGCTTGTCGTTGGGCGTCTCGAAAACGTAGTGCAGCGCCGTGGTGAGCTCCACCACGCCGAGCCCGGCGCCCAGATGGCCGCCGGTCACCGAAACCGCCTCGATCATTTCCGAGCGCAGCTCGTCGGCGAAGTCGCGCAGCTGGCTCTCATCGAGCTTGCGCAGGTCCGCCGGATCGTTGACGAGATCCAATAGAGGGGTGGGACGCCTGTTATGACCGATTTGTGCCACGCTTATTTCCGCTCCTGCCGCCTTGCTGGCGTCTCGTTATCTCTCCGCAGGGATGCGCGCATCCCTGACAACCCCGCCGTCCTCACCCCCTCAGGACCGCCGGGACACGACGAAAGCCGCCGTCTGCCTTAGAAGGTCGGCTTTTTCACCGAAAAGATCAAGCCGTGCACAGGCAGAATGAACCAGTTCCCGGGCCTTTTCGCGGGCTTTTTCGACCCCGAGCTGCCCGACGAAGGTGGCTTTTCCGAGGTTGGCGTCCTGCCCCGTGGGCTTGCCGAGCGCCTCGGGCGTGCTCTCCTCGTCCAGCAGATCATCGGCGATCTGGAAGGCCAGCCCCAGGTCCTCGGCGTAGCCCAGCAGGGCGTCGCGCTGCGCGGCCTCGGCCTCCGCGAGAATCGCCCCGGCCTCGCAGGAAAAGCGGATCAGGGCGCCGGTCTTGAGGCTCTGCAGGTGGGAAATGCCGGCCAGGTCCAGGCCGCCGCGCTCCGGCGAGATGTCGATCATCTGGCCGCCGACCATGCCCGCCGCGCCGGCGGCCGCGGCCAGGCTGGCGACCAGGGCGCAACGCACCTCCGCCTTGCCATGGGTGGGGGCGGCGGCCAGCACCGTGAAGGCCTCGGTCAGCAGGCCGTCGCCGGCCAGGATGGCCGTCGCCTCGTCGAAGGCGACATGAGCCGTCGCACGGCCGCGGCGCAGCGCGCTGTCGTCCATCGCCGGCAGGTCGTCATGGATCAGGCTGTAGCAGTGCACCATCTCGATGGCGGCGCCGACCCTGAGGGCCTGCGCCTCGGGCACGCCGAACAACCGGGCCGATTCGCAGACCAGGAACGGCCGCAGACGCTTGCCGCCGCCCAGCGCGCTGTAACGCATCGCCTCGATGACCCGGCCGCGCGGCCCCTCGACCGGCGCCAGCAGTTCGTCGAGCACCCGGGTGACCGCCTCGCCCTGCGCCGTCAGCGCCGCCTGCAGCTCGTCCTCCCCGGCGGCCGCCGCAGAGCTTGTCTGGGCACTGCTATTCGACATCGAGGGCTTCGCTCTTCACGCCGCCGTCGGCGGAGAGGCTGATCTTCTCGATCTTGGCCTGGGCCTCGCGCAGCTTGGCATCGCAGTGGCGCTTCAGGGCCGCGCCCCGGTCGTAGTCGCCGATGGCGCTGTCCAGGGTGCCCTGCCCCTGCTCAAGCTTGCCGACGATGGCCTTCAGCTCGTCGAGCGCTTCCTCGAAGCTCATCTTCCGGATGTCAGCGGGAATGTCGTTGTCTGCCATACTCACGTCTCTTTTCATCACGGGGGCTTTATCTCGGGGGCCGGCGGTTTGCGCGAACTTGCCGCAAGCGCGGCCCGGAAAACAGCCCTTTATCGGTTTTCCCGGAACCTTGCCCCTTCTTTGCCCCCAAATAGGCCGCCCTGGCAGGCCCCTCCGGTGCCGCCGTCAGGCCTGCATCAGGGCGCGCACGTGGGCGGCGACGCTGCGGCCCAGCGCCGCGGGGTTGTAGCCGCCTTCCAGCACCGAGACGAGCCGCCCGCCGCAGGAGCTGCGGGCCAGGGACACCAGCTGCTGCGTCGCCCAGGTGTAGTCGTCCTCGGTGAAGTTCAGTCCGGCCAGCGGGTCCTCGGCATGGGCGTCGAAGCCCGCCGAGATGAACAGGAACTCCGGCTGGAAGCTGGTCAGAGCCGGCACGATGTTGTGGCGCATGCCCTCGCGGAACTCTTCCGAGCCGGCGTCGGGCGGCAGCGGCACGTTCACGATGTTGGCGTTCACCCCGCGCTCCCGCGCGGACCCCGTGCCGGGGTAGAGCGGCATCTGATGGGTCGAGGCGTAGAACAGGTCCGGGTCGCCCCAGAACGAGGCCTGGGTGCCGTTGCCGTGGTGCACGTCGAAGTCCACCACCGCGATGCGGTGCAGGCCATGGGCCTCGCGCGCATGCAGGGCGCCGACCGCCACGTTGTTGAACAGGCAAAAGCCCATGGCGTGGTCCGGTTCGGCGTGGTGGCCCGGCGGACGCACGGCGCAGAAGGCGTTGTCGGCCTCCCCGGCCATGACCGCGTCCACGGCGGCCACCACGGCGCCAGCCGCGCGCAGGGCGGCCTCGCCGGAGCCGGGGGACAGGATCGTGTCGGCGTCGAGCGATCGCTCTCCCTCGCCTTCACCGGGAACCGCCCGCAGCAGGTCCTCCACGTAGCTGCCCGGATGGACCAGCGCGATCTGGCTTTCCGCGGCACGCGGCGCCTCCCGGCGCTCCAGGGCATCGAACTCCGAATCGGCCAGGGCCTCCCGGATCGCCTTCAGGCGGACGGGGCCCTCAGGATGGCCGATGTTGGGGATGTGGTTTTCGCAGGCGAGGTGACTGTAGAGGAGTGTGGTCATAAACAGGCTCAAAACAGCAGGCGGTTCAGTGTCATCGATCCATCATAGAACCTCGGGCCCGCTAATTTAACCGAGCATTTTGGCCCGGCGGGCAGACCAGAGGCGCCCGGCAGGCCCCTGGCGGGCTCCCCGCAGGCCCTTTTTCGCTCCCTTTTTCCCCCGCAACCGGGCTTTCCGGCCCTTCTCACGTACCTATTTGCGGCATTGACTTGGCCTTAAAGGAACGCCAATTCTGTTTGGGAAAACGCGAATTTCCTGTGCGGGAAGGCAACTGGAGCCTCCCGCGAACCAAGGGCCAGTGGAGACCAAATTGATCGCATACGTACGAACGGCAGGTCGCCGCTCGGCCGTTGCCGGCTTTGCGTTGCTGGCAGCCGCCCTCACCGTCCCCTTGGCCACCTGGATCACCGCCGCGCCCGCCGCGGCGCAGCAGGAGGCCGCGCGTGTCAGGGTCGACGCGGTCCACAGCGAACCCCTCAGCCAGACCGTCCCGGTGATCGGCCGCCTGGTCGCCCGGCAGGCCGGGTCGGTGGCCGCGCGAATCGGCGGTCCGATCCTGGAATTCCGGGTCGAGGTCGGCGACCGGGTGGTGGCCGATGACGTCATCGCCGTCCTCGACGGCGCCACCATGCGGGCCGAGCGCGACCTTGCCGCCGCCGGCCTGGCGGTGGCCCGCGCCGAGTTGAAGACCCGCCAGGCGCAGATCGCCCTCGCCCAGCAGGAACTGAAGCGGCTGGAAGGCCTGAAGAAGTCCGCCGCCTTCAGCCAGGCGCGCTTCGAGGACGCCAGCCAGGAAGTCGCCATCGCCGAAGCGGGCGCGCGCGAGGCCGAGTCCTCCGTCACCTCCGCCCGCGCCGAGTTGCGGCTGGCCGAGATCAACCTGGAATACACCGAGATCAAGGCACCCTACGACGGCGTCATCACCCGCCGCCTCAGCGAAGCGGGCTCCTACGCCAGCGCGGGCGAGGAACTGGTGAACATGATCGCCGACAAGACTCTGGAGGTGGAGGCCGACGTGCCCTCCAACCGGCTGCTCGGCCTCAGCGCCGGCACCGTCGTCGAGGTGACGCTGGACGACGGCACCGAATTCCAGGCCGCCGTGCGCGCCATCATTCCCAACGAGAACCCGCTGACCCGCACCCGCGCCGTGCGCTTCGTGCCCGACTTCGGTCCCGACGGTCCCGCCGCGGCCGCCCCGCTGGCCAACGAGCAGTCGGTTACCGTGCAGGTGCCGGTCGGCGCGCCGCGCAGCATCGTCTCGGTGCACAAGGACGCCATCATCAAGCGCCCGAACGACACCGTCGTCTTTGTCGTCTCCGACGGCCTGGCCCAGCCGCGCAGCATCGTCCTGGGCGAGGCGGTCGGCAGCCGCTACGAAGTGCTGGACGGCCTGCGCGAGGGCGATCTGGTGGTGGTGCGCGGGAACGAACGGCTGCAACCAGGAACACCGGTGCAGGTCGAAGAGGCTTCTTAATGAACCTCATCAAGACCGCCATCGAACGTCCCATCGCCGTCATCGCAGCGGTGCTGATGGTGGTGATGTTCGGTCTGGTGGCCTTGCAGACCATTCCCATCCAGCTTGCCCCCGACATCAACAGCCCCGTCATCACGGTCACCACGGAATGGGGCGGCGCCGCCCCGGCCGAGGTCGAGCGCGAGATCACCAACCGCCAGGAAGAAGAGCTGAAAGGCATCGAGGGCCTGGAGGAGATCACCTCGCGCTCCGAGCGCGGCCGCAGCCGCGTCACTCTGGAATTCGCCGTCGGCACCAACATGGACCGGGCCCTGCTGCTGGTCTCCAACCGGCTGGACCGGGTCAACGGCTACCCCGACGAGGCCGACGAACCGACCCTCGACACCGCCGGGGCGGAAGACAACGCCATCGCCTGGTTCATCCTGACGCGCGCCGACGGCAACGAGCGCCCGATGAGCGAGTACGGCGACTTCGCCGAGGACGTCATCCAGGAGCGCCTGGAGCGCGTGCCCGGGGTCAGCCGGATCAACGTCTACGGCGGCACCGAGCGCGAAATCCAGGTGACCGTCGACCCCCAGGTGCTGGCGCGCTACCGCCTGACGGTCAGCGAAGTGGTGGACGCTCTGCGCCGCGCCAACGCCTCCTTCAGCGCCGGCGACGTCGACGAAGGCAAGCGCCGCTACGTGGTCCGCACCGAGGGCGAACTGAACACCACCGAGGCGGTGCGTTCGGTCGTCGTGCGCAGCGACGACGACGGCGACAGCGGCCGGCTGGCGCGCGTCAGGATCGGCGACATCGCCGAGGTCCGTTTCGGCTACAAGGAAGCGCGGGCCGCCATCCGCATGCGCGGCGACGCCGCCCTGGCCATGAACGCCATCCGCGAGACCGGCGCAAACGTCATCGAAACCATGGAAGGCATCCGCGCCGCGATAGCCGAACTGAACGAAGGCCCTATTCCCGCCGCCGGACTGAAGCTGCGCCAGGTCTACGACGAGACCGTCTACATCGACTCCGCCATCGACCTGGTGCAGCAGAACATCTGGGTCGGCGGCACCCTGGCCGCGGTCATCCTGCTGCTCTTCCTGCGCTCCTTCCGCGCGACCCTGGTGGTCTCCCTCGCCATTCCCGTCTCGGTGATCGGCGCCTTCGTCGCCATGGCGGCGCTCGGCCGCTCCATCAATGTCATCTCGCTGGCCGGCATCGCCTTCGCCGTCGGCATGGTGGTCGATGCCGCCATCGTGGTGCTGGAGAACATCTACCGGCTGCGCGAACAGGGACGCCCGGTGCGGGAAGCCGCCTACCTGGGCGCCAAACAGGTGTGGGGCGCGGTGCTGGTCTCCGCTCTTACCACAGTGATGGTCTTCATCCCGATCCTGGTCATGCAGCTGGAAGTCGGACAGCTGTTCCGCGACATCGCGGTGGCGATTTCCGTTTCCGTCATGCTCTCGCTGCTGGTCTCTATCACCGTGCTGCCGGCGCTGGCCAGCCGGCTGCTCGGCGGCGGCAAGTCCGGGGCGGAGGGCGGCATCAGCCGCCTGCACCTGCCGGTGATCGACAGCCTGGCCGGCGGCTTCGTCGCCACGGTGGTCGGCTTCACACGCCTCGTCGTGCGCAGCCGCCTCGCGGCTCTGGGAACGGTCGTCGCGGTCACGGTCGTCGCTCTGTTCGGCAGCTGGCATTTCCTGCCCAAGCTGGAATACCTGCCCGAAGGCAACCGCAACCTGGTCTTCGGCATCATCATCCCGCCGCCGGGCTACAACCTCGAGACCATGGTGAGCATCGCCCAGGACGTCGAGACCGCCACGCGTCCGCACTGGACGGAGGAAGAAGGCGCGCCGGCCGCTGCTGCGCCCGAGCCGCATCTGCCGCTCGGGGAGCGCCTGAGCAACAGCGTGACGGCCTTTGTTCAGGACGCCGCGGACAGCCTGCGCGGCTTGATCGAGGGCGGCTTCAGCGCCGAGGCGGAAGCGCCGCCGCCCAAGATGGACCGTTTCTTCTTCGTCGCCTTCAACGCCAACACCTTTATCGGCGCCACCTCGGCGGAACCGCAGCGGGCGGCAGAGATCATCCCGCTGCTGCAGGACCCGGTGTTCCGCGAGCCGGGCACCTTCGGTTTCATCAACCAGCCCTCCATCTTCGGGCGCGGCATCGGCTCCGGGCGCAAGATCGACCTCAACATCTCCGGCCAGCATCTGGAGCCGATCCTGCAGGTGGCCCAGCAGGCGGTGGGACGCATCTCGCAGGCCCTGCCGCGCCAGCAGGGCAACCAGCTGCGGCCCAATCCCGGCCTGGAGCTGGGCGCGCCGGAGGTGCGGCTGTTCCCGGACCGCCTGCGCCTGGCGGACAACGGCGTCAGCGCCCGCGAGTTGGGCGAGGCCATCGATACCTTCAACGACGGGCTGCGCGTAACCGAGGTGACCGTCGGCAACGACCGCCTCGATCTGATGCTGCAAGGACCGGAAGCGAACGTCGTCGAAACCCAGGGCATTTCCAACTTGCCGGTGGTGACGCCCAGCGGCGACATCCTGCCGGCCTCCTCCCTGGCGGAGGTGATCTTGACCTCCGGCCCCACCGAGGTGCGCCACCATGAACGCGCCCGCACCATTACCCTGGAGATCCGCCCGGCCCCGGGCGTTCCCCTGGAAGCGGCGCTGGAGATCCTGCGCGACCAGGTCATGGCGCCGATGGAGCAGGCCGGCCTGCCGCCCGGCGTGAAATTCTCCATCTCCGGCACCGCCGACAAGCTGACCCAGACGTGGAACGCCATGGTGGTTCAGTTGGCCCTGGCCGTCGCCATCGTCTATCTGGTCATGGCGGTGCTCTTCGAGAGCTTCTTCTATCCGCTGATCATTCTGCTGTCGGTGCCGCTGGCGACGGCCGGCGGCGTCGCCGGGCTCGCCTTTCTCAATCTCTACACCTACCAGCCGCTCGACATGCTGACGCTGCTCGGCTTCGTCATCCTGATCGGCATCGTGGTGAACAACGCCATCCTTCTGGTCCACCAGACCCTCTATCACCTGCGCGAGGAGGGGCTGGCCGCGGGACCGGCGATCGTCGAGGCGACGCGCAACCGCATCCGGCCGATCTTCATGTCGACCCTGACTTCCGTCGTCGGCATGCTGCCGCTGGTGTTCTTCCCCGGCGCCGGCTCGGAACTCTACCGCGGCCTGGGCTCCGTGGTGGTCGGCGGCCTGGCGATGTCCGCGGCGCTGACCCTGCTGATCATCCCGCCCATGCTGTCCCTGCTGGTCACACTGCTGGAAGGCCGCGAGGCCGCCGGCGGGCAGGCGTCACCGACCACCGCCGGATCGGTGCAACCGGCGGTCGGCGAATAACAGGCCCGTGAAGGCGGCGGGGCCCCGCTTCAGCCCGCCTTGCGAATCCTGAAGAGGAACACGCCGTCGTCCTCGCGCGATTCCAGCAGTTCATCTCCGGTGGTCTCACAGAACGACTGAAAATCAGCCACCGCGCCTGGGTCGGTCGCCTTGATTTCCAGAATCTCTCCGGCGGCCACGGTCTTCATGGCCTTGCGGGCCCGCAGCACCGGCAGGGGGCAGCGCAGACCGGTCGCATCCAAAAAAGTGGTAGTCACGTCTTTTCCGTCTCAATCCCTGAGAATGCCTGCAATATCAGAAAATTGGCCGCAGAGGCAAAAATCACGTTCCGCTCTTGACCAACGCAGTTGGCGAACAAGTATCACTCTTATGTCATACGGATCACTCCTCCTCACCTCCGGCAGGGCGAGCCGCCTGCTCAGAGCAATGGCCAACGAGCGGCGCCTGGTCATCCTGTGCCACCTCTCCGAGCGCGAGCACTCGGTGACCGAGCTGTGCCGCCTCGTCGGCCTCAGCCAATCGGCCCTGTCCCAGCATCTGGCCAAGCTGCGCCGCGACAACCTGGTGACGACCCGCCGCTCGGCACAGACGGTTTTCTACTCGATCGCCAGCCCCGAGGTGACCCCTTTGCTGAAATCCCTCAGCGAGCTTTTTCCCCCGGTCGGGGTCGGGGTCGGGGTGGGAACCGGAACCGGGATCGCGGCCGCAAGGCCCAAGGCCGGCGGGCGCCCCGGCACCCTGACCTGCGGTCCCTGCGGGGCGGAATCGGGCAGCGAGCGCGCCGTCTGGAATAAGAGCTAACCCTTCGACGCGGCTATCCTCCCCGAGGCGTTTTTCCCGTCAAAATAGCAAATTCCCTGTACTCTTTCTCGCATAGCGGACTGACCTGCGCATAAGCGTCTCAGCGAGCCCACGCCTGATCATTTCGCACGCTTGATTGGCGGATTTGGTTTGCGGTAAGCCTGACGCGACTCAACTTTATCGATAGACCGTGATTGTACCCATCGCCGCTGGGTCGAAATGTGAAAAGAGATCCAGAGAGTGACCGAAAAACAGCGACCGCCTGCCCCGACCCCCGATCCCATCGACATCGCCATCGGCTCCAGACTTCGGCTTCGCCGCCTGGCCATGGGCTTCAGCCAGGAAACCCTGGCCCGGGCCTTGGGCATCACCTTTCAGCAGATCCAGAAGTACGAGCGCGGCACCAACCGCATTTTCGCCAGCCGGTTGTTCCATCTGGCCCGCGTGCTGCGGGTGCCGGTCGCCTATTTCTTCCATGGCATCCCGCCGCAGGGCGACGCCCAGCCGTCCGAGCCGTCCGGCTGCGAGTGCACGGCACCCGAAGAAGACCAGGTCGAGGACCTGCTGGGCCGGAGCGACACCCTGAAGCTGATCCAGGCCTACAACAAGATCACCGATCCCAGCGTCCGCCGCCAGATCTATGCCCTGGTGAAGACCGTCGGCGAGCGGGATCATATGGTCGACGCCATCTCGTAAGGGCCCGCCCCTCGCAAAGGCCCGCCCCTCGCAAAAGCCCGACAGCGGCGCTCAGCCCAGGCCGGAAGGCAATCGATCCTGGACGGCGTCGCCTGCAGGCCGCTAAATGGGGCCGATGCGGTTACAGCCGTCGCCGCCGCAGACGGGATGGGGGAATATCATGACAAGGCATCGCCGCCGCGTTACGGCCTGCGCCTTGACCGCAGCGCTGAGCGGCCTGGCCACCCTGTCGTTGAGCACGGCGGCAGAGGCGCAGAGCGCCGCCTATTTCTCCCCCACCTACGCCGCCTCCGACGGCTCTCCCTACAGCAGCGTCTATGCGCGCACCTTCGGGACCGGCGGGCCGCCCGCCGCCACGCCGGCACCGACGCCGCCGCCCCTCGTCACCTCGGCCGGGCCGCCGGCGTCGGCCAGCGCAGCGGAAGGCGACGTGGTTTACG
The DNA here is from genome assembly GCA_048268885.1 of Kiloniellaceae bacterium. GTDB lineage: Bacteria > Pseudomonadota > Alphaproteobacteria > Kiloniellales > Kiloniellaceae > Pelagibius. The sequence goes on from JBLWUP010000031.1 coordinate 44,876, forward strand.
TGATCGAGAAGGGCCGGCTGCTGACCTACCGGGCGGCGGACTATGCCCGCGGCGGCCAGGCGCTGGCGGGGGTAACCGTGCCGCCGGCGGCCTCCGGCTCCGCCGCCGCAACCCCGGCGGCCGATCTCTCCAGCATCGCCGACCGCCTCTACGGCGGCCCCCCGCTGGACACCGCCGCCGGCCCGATCCAGCTGATCCCGCCCCGCAAGCCCGACGCCCTGGGGAACTAGACGTCTTGGCCTGCCGCTGCGGCGGTGGTAGAGGCTCCCCATGCGAACCGAAGATTTTGATTTCGACCTGCCGCGGGACCTGATCGCGCAGCACCCGATGGAGCCGCGCGACCAGGCACGCCTGCTGCATGTCGGGGATACCCTGGCGGACCGGCGGATCGCCGACCTGCCGGACCTGCTGCGCCCGGGCGACCTGCTGGTCACCAACGACACCAAGGTGATCCCCGCGCGCCTGACCGGCAAGCGCGGCACCGCCGGGGTCGAGGTCACCCTGCATCAGGCCATAGACGGCAGCACTTGGAAGGCCTTCGCCCGCCCGGCCCGCAAGCTGGGCGTCAACGACCGCATCGACTTCGGGTCGGACGCTTCGGGCGACTTCGCCGCCGCGGTGGTCGACAAAGGCGAGGCCGGCGAAGTGACGCTGCACTTCGACCGCCGCGACGGCGATCTGCTGGCGGCACTGGAAGAACACGGCGTCATGCCGTTGCCGCCCTACATCCGTCGCGAGAAGACCGGCGATCCGCGCGACCGCCACGACTACCAGACCGTCTTCGCGCGGCAGGAAGGCGCGGTGGCCGCGCCGACCGCCGGGCTGCACTTCACGGAGGCGCTGCTGCAGCGGTTGGAACAGCGTGGCATCGGCCGCGCGAACGTCACCCTGCATGTCGGTGCCGGCACCTTCCTGCCGGTGAAGACCGAGGAGGTGGAGGCCCACCAGATGCACAGCGAATGGGGCGAGATCACCGAAAAGGCCGCGGCGGCGATCAATGCCGCGCGCGCCGCCGGCGGGCGCATCGTCGCGGTCGGCACCACCGCGCTGCGCCTGCTGGAAAGCGTCGCCGACGAAGATGGCAGGCTCTCCGCCTTCACCGGCGACACCAACCTCTTCATCCTGCCCGGCTACCGCTTCAAGGCCGTCGACCTGCTGATGACCAACTTCCACCTGCCGCGCTCGACCCTCTTCATGCTGGTCTGCGCCTTCGCCGGGAAGGCGCGCATGGAAGCGGCCTACGCCCACGCCGTCGCCGAAAGCTACCGCTTCTATTCTTACGGCGACGCCTGCCTGCTGGAGCCGGAGGCCCGTGATGAGTAGTAGGGGCATGAGCGAATTCGGTCTCGGCTACGAAATTCAGGCGACGGACGGCGCCGCGCGGCGCGGCCGCCTCACCACCGCGCACGGCGTGGTGAACACGCCTGCCTTCATGACCGTGGGCACCGCCGGCACGGTGAAGGGCCTGACGGTGGATCAGGTGAAGGACAGCGGTGCGGAGATCATCCTCGGCAACACCTACCACCTGATGCTGCGCCCCGGCGCCGAGCGCGTCGCGGCCCTGGGCGGCCTGCACAAGTTCATGAACTGGCCGGGACCGATCCTGACGGACTCCGGCGGCTTCCAGGTCATGTCGCTGGAAGACCTGCGCAAGATCACCGAGGAAGGCGTTACCTTCCGCTCCCACCTGGACGGCACGCCGCACAACCTGACGCCCGAACGCGCCATGGAAATCCAGGAACTGCTCGACGCCGACGTCACCATGGTGCTGGACGAGTGCACGCCCTTCCCGGCGACCGAAACGGTGGCGCGCGAATCCATGGAACGCTCCATGCGCTGGGCGGCGCGCTGCAAGGAGGCCTTTACCAAGCGTCCCGGCTATGGCCTGTTCGGCATCGTCCAGGGCAGCGTCTATCCGGAGCTGCGCCAGCGTTCGGCGGACGCGCTGAAGGAAATCGGCTTCGACGGCTATGCGGTCGGCGGGCTGGCCGTCGGCGAAGGCCAGGAAGCGATGTTCGAGGTGCTAAACGCGACCGTGCCGCATCTGCCGGTTGAGCGGCCGCGCTACCTCATGGGGGTCGGCAAGCCCGCCGACATCGTCGGCGCGGTCAAGCGCGGCATCGACATGTTCGACTGCGTGCTGCCGACGCGCAGCGGGCGGACTGGCCAGGCCTTCACCCGGCGCGCGGCCCTGAACCTGATGAACGCCCGCCACCGCGAAGATCCGCGCGCCCTGGACCCCGACTGCCCCTGCCCGACCTGCGCCGACTACAGCCGCGCCTACCTGCATCATCTCTTCAAGGCCAAGGAGATGCTTGGACCGATCCTGCTGACCCGTCACAATCTGCATTACTATCAGCAGATCATGGCCGGTCTGCGCGAGGCCATCGAGGACGGCCGCCTGGAGGACTTCATTGCCGCGTTCGAGCGACAAGCCGCAGAGGGCGACATCCCCACGATCTGAGGGCCCACGATCTGAGGGCCCCCGCTCTGACGACGTGAGAGCGCAGATCCGCGAGAAGGCTCTGGCGCTCGGCTTCGATGCCGTCGGCTTCGCGCCCGCCGAGGTCGCCGCCGCGGCACGCGAGGAATTCCACGCCTTCCTCGCCCAGGGCTGCCACGGCGACATGGACTGGCTGGCGCGCAACGCGGAGCGCCGCGCCGACCCGCAGACCCTCTGGCCGGCGGCCCGCAGCGTCATCGTGCTGGGCCAGAACTACGGCCCCACGAGCGACCCCCTGGCGCTGCTGGAAAGCAAGGACCGCGCGTCCATTTCGGTCTACGCCCGCAACGCCGACTACCACGACCTCATCAAGAAGCGGCTGAAGGCCTTGGCGCGCTGGATGCACGAAGACCTGGCGGCGGACGTGAAGGTCTTCGTCGACACCGCGCCGGTGATGGAAAAGCCCCTGGCGCAGGCCGCCGGGCTCGGCTGGCAGGGCAAGCACAGCAACCTGGTGTCGCTGGAGCTCGGCTCCTGGCTGTTCCTGGGGGAGGTTTTCACCGACCTGGAGCTCGCGCCCGACAGGCCGGAAGAAGACCACTGCGGCTCCTGCCGGCGCTGCCTCGACGTCTGCCCGACCGACGCCTTTCTCGGCCCCTACCGCCTGGATGCCCGGCGCTGCATCTCCTACCTGACCATCGAGCACAAGGGACACATCGCGCGGGAGTTCCGCGCGGCGATGGGCAACCGCATCTACGGCTGCGACGACTGTCTGGCGGTCTGTCCGTGGAACAAGTTCGCCCGGCGCACCACGGAGCCGGCCTTCCTGCCGCGCGCCGAATTGAGCGCGCCGCGCCTGGCCGACCTGCTGCAACTGGACGACGCCACCTTCCGCCGGGTCTTCGCCGGCTCGCCGATCAAGCGCATCGGCCGCGACCGCTTCCTGCGCAACGTGCTGATCGCCGCCGGCAACAGCGGCGACCCTAGTCTGGCGCCGCGCGCCAAGGCATTGCTCGACGATCCCTCGCCCGTGGTGCGCGCCATGGCGGTCTGGGCTCTGGGGCAACTGCTGGCGCTGCAGGCTTTCAAGGAACTGAAAGGCCGGCGCGTCATAAAAGAGGACGACGCGGCTGTCGTCCTTGAGTGGGAAAACGCGGTAACACCGTGACCTCGGGAAGGTCCGGGACCAGGAGACACTATGATCGACACCTTCAATCCACCCGACGTCTGGGCGCCCTTCGGCACCTTTTCCATGGGTGTCGTTCAGGGCGAAGGGCAGATCGTCTATCTGAAAGGCCAGGTCGCCCTCGACGTCGAAGGACAGATCGTCGGGCGCGGCAGCATGGCGGCGCAGGTGCAGCAGGTGCTGGAGAACCTGCAGAAGGTGCTGGACCATGTCGGCGGCACGATGGGAGATATCGTGTCGCTCACCCAGTTCGTGACCGATATCGAAGCCTTCATGGCGGCAGGCGCGGTGCGGCAGAGGTTCTTCGAGGCACCCTTCCCCGTCACGACCACCATCGAGGTCGCGCGCCTTTACGACCCCGACCTCCTGGTCGAGATCACTGCGATCGCCGAGATCCCGCGGGAGCGCTTCCGCCGGCCGGCCTAGAGCGGTCGCTTGGCCTTGTCCGGGGGATAGCAGATATAGTTGATGCGATGCGGCTGGCTGAGCGAGCAGCCGTTCCAGAAGACGTCCTCATCCTTCTGCACCACGCGGCCGCCGTCGCAGCGGTAGATCGCCTCCGCCTCGACGTCCGCCGGCTCGTTGAACGCCGGGCTGTAGCAGATGCCGATGGCGCGCGGCTGCAGACGCGGCAGCATGTCGGCGCCTTCCGCCGTCGCCGCTTCCGTCGCGGCATCGGAGCCTTCGACCTGGAAGGGTGCCATCGCGCAGCCGGCCAAGGCGGCCGTGGCACAAATCACCAGCAATAGGCCGGCCGGCGAACGAAAGGTCATAGGCGACTCCCCCTAAAAGGCCCCGAAAAATACGGCGCCTCTTGATACGGCAGATGCGCCGCCCCTGTCACCCTTCTCGGTCCCCCGTCTGAAGTCTCGCGCCTGAAGTCTCCCGTCAGAGGCCTTCCCGGTCATGCCGGACCATGGCGGGCCGGACCATGGCGGGCTTCACGCAAATCCTATTTAACATTTATTTTATGTGATCACTTTTATTTTTACATCTTTATCTGGACAAATATGCTGTTTCAACCTAACTTTATCGTGGAATGAGGCTGGGCAGCAGCTTCGCCAAACCAGGAAGGTGTCACATGCGGTATTTTCCGGCCTTTCATGACCTCTCGGCCCGCCCCACCCTGGTGGTCGGCGGCGGCGAGCTGGCCGCCCGCAAGCTGCGCCTGCTGCTGAAGGCCGGCGCGCAGGCTGTCGTGGTGGCGCCCGCCGTCTGCCCGGAAATCGCCGATCTGGCGCACCAGGACGCGATTACCTGGCATGCCCGCCCCTTCAAGGCGCAGGACGCCGTGGGCAGCGCCCTGGTCATCGGCGCGACCGGACGGCGCCCGGTCGACGAAGCCGTCTCCGCCGCGGCCCAGGCCGCCGGCGTGCCGGTCAATGTGGTCGACCGGCCCGACCTCTCCAGCTTCATCACCCCCGCCATCATCGACCGTGACCCGCTGGTCATCGGCATCTCCAGCGGCGGCGACGCACCGATCCTGGCGCGCCAGATCCGCGCCCGCCTGGAATCCCTGCTGCCGGCCAACCTGGGCCGCCTCGCCCGCTTCGCCGGCACTTTTCGCGGCGCGGGCGCCGCGCAGATCCGCGCCGGCGCCCAGCGCCGCCGCTTCTGGGAGCGCTTCTTCAGCGGCCCGGTCGCCGACAAGGTGCTGGCCGGCGACGAAACCACCGCCCGCGAAGCCATGCTCGGCCTCATCAACGGCCGCGACGCCCAGGTTTCCGAGGCAGGTTCCGTCGCCATCGTCGGCGCCGGCCCGGGCGATCCGGACCTCATGACCTTCAAGGCGCTGCGCCGCCTGCAGGAGGCCGACGTGGTGCTGTACGACAAGCTGGTCGGCCCGGAGATCGTCGACTACGCGCGCCGCGACGCCGAGCGCATCTACGTCGGCAAGACCAAGGCCAACCATTCCAAGACCCAGGACGAGATCAACGCCCTCATGGCCGAGCACGCCCTGGCCGGCAGGCGGGTGGTGCGCCTGAAGGGCGGCGACCCCTTCATCTTCGGGCGCGGCGGCGAGGAGATGGACTACCTGCAGGCACGCGGCGTCACCGTCGAGGTCGTCCCCGGCGTGACGGCTGCCGCCGGCTGCGCCGCGGCGGCGGGCATTCCTCTGACCCTGCGCGGCACCGCCCTGGCGGTCACCTTTCTGACCGGCCATGCCCGCGACGGCGAGCCCGACCTGGATTGGGCCAGCCTCGCCTCGGGCAAGCAGACCCTCGCCGTCTACATGGGCGTTTCCACCGCCGGCACGGTGGCCGAACGCCTGATCGAACACGGTCTCGCCGCCGGCACGCCGGTGGCGGTCATCGAGAACGGCACCCGCCCGGAGCAGCGCGTGATCACCGCGCGCCTGGAAGAGCTGGCCGGACGGCTCGACGCGGAAGGGATCGACGGCCCCGCCCTCATCATCATCGGCGAGGTCGCGCGTCAGGCCCTCGAAACGGATTTCACTGCCGAGTTGCAGAACACCGCTGCGGCCCTGCCGCAGGCGCTTGCTGTTTGAAGAAAGAACCGCCGCATGACCAAGAAAAACGACAGCCTGAAGATCGTCACCGCCAATCGCCTGCGCGAAGGCGATGTCGTCTACCTGACCGATACGGGCAGGTGGTCGCTGCATCTGAACGAAAGCCGCGCGACCCGCGACCCCGCGCAGATCGAGGCCATGCTGGCCCAGGCCGCCGAGGCGGTCGACGCGCGCCAGGTCGTCGGCCCCTACGAGATGGAGGTCGTCGAAGTCGACGGCATCCTGCAGCCGCTCTCCGCCCGCGAGATCATTCGCGCCGCCGGCCCCACGGTGCGCGCCGATTACCGTGACGGCGACGCCCCGCGCAGCCGGGCCGCCTGAAAGGATCGTTGAGTCATGTACCGTTACGATGAATTCGACGCCGCCTTCGTGCAGCAGCGCGTAAAGCAGTTCCGCGGCCAGGTCGAACCCCGCCTGGCCGGCGAGCTGAGCGAGGAGGAGTTCAAGCCGCTGCGCCTGATGAACGGCCTCTATCTGCAGCTGCACGCCTACATGCTGCGTGTCGCCGTGCCCTACGGCACGCTGTCGTCGCGCCAGATGCGCAAGCTGGCCAGCATCGCGCGAACCTACGACCGCGGCTACGGCCACTTCACCACGCGCCAGAACATCCAGTACAACTGGCCGCAGCTGCACGACGTGCCGGCGATCCTCGACGAGCTGGCCGAGGTCGAGATGCACGCCATCCAGACCAGCGGCAACTGTATCCGCAACGTGACCGCCGACCACTTCGCCGGCGCCGCCGCCGACGAGATCGAAGACCCGCGCGTCTATGCCGAAATCATCCGCCAGTGGTCGAGCCTGCACCCGGAATTCTCCTTCCTGCCGCGCAAGTTCAAGATCGCCATCACCGGCGCGCCGAACGACCGCGCCGCCGTGCGCTTCCACGACATCGGCCTGCAGGTCCGCCGCAACGAGGCGGGCGAGGTCGGCTTCGAGGTGATCGTCGGCGGCGGCCTGGGCCGCACCCCGGTGATCGGCACCACGATCCGCCGGTTCCTGCCCAAGCAGCACCTGCTGAGCTACCTGGAGGCGGTGCTGCGCGTCTACAACCAGCTCGGCCGGCGCGACAACCTCTACAAGGCGCGCATCAAGATCCTGGTGAAGCAGACGGGCGCCGAGACCTTCAAGGACCTGGTCGAGGACGAGTGGCAGCAGAACAAGGACGGCGCCCTGGACCTGCCGGCGGAGGAGATCGCGCGCATCGAGAGCTACTTCGCGCCGCCGGCCTTCGAGACCCTGGACGCCAACCAGCCGGCCTTCGAGGCACGCCGTTTCGAGGACCGCGACTTCGCCCGCTGGGTGCGTTCCAACGTCACGCCGCACAAGGCGCCGGGCTATGCCTGCGTGACCGTCTCGCTGAAGCCGGAAGGCGAAGCGCCGGGCGACGCCAGCGCCGAGCAGATGGACGTGGTCGCCGACCTGGCCGAGCGCTTCAGCTGCGACGAGATCCGCGTCACCCACGAGCAGAACCTGGTGCTGCCGCACGTGCGCCTGAGCGACCTGGCCGAGGTCTGGGAGACGCTGAGCCGGAACGGCCTCGGCACGCCCAATGTCGGCCTGGTGACCGACATGATCGCCTGCCCCGGCCTCGACTACTGCAACCTGGCCAACGCGCGCTCCATTCCGGTGGCGCAGCGCATCTCGCAGCGCTTCAGCGATTTGAAGAAGCAGCACGAGATCGGCGACCTGAAGATCAAGATCTCCGGCTGCATCAACGCCTGTGGCCATCACCACGTCGGCCACATCGGCATCCTGGGCGTCGATAAGAAGGGTGAGGAGTTCTACCAGATCACGCTCGGCGGCAGCGCCGACGAGAACGCGGCGGTCGGCAAGATCCTCGGCCCCGCCTTCTCCTACGACGACGTGGTCGATGCGATCGAGAACATCGTCGAGACCTATCTGGACCTGCGCCAGGACGGCGAGCGCTTCAACGACACCTACGCCCGTGTCGGCGCGGCGCCCTTCAAGGAGAAGCTCTATGCCGCTGCTTAAGAACGGCGAGATCGTGACCGACGACTGGGTGACACTGGACCCGGAAGCGGCCCCGACGCCGGAATGCAAGGTTATCGTGACCCTGGAGCAGTGGCTGGCGCAGCGCGAGCGCCTGCGCGGCCACAACGGCCGCCTCGGGCTGCGCCTGCGGAGCGACCAGTCACCGGCCGAAATCGCCGACGACCTGGCGCACTTCGATCTCATCGCGCTGGAGTTCCCGCGCTTCGGCGACGGCCGCGCCTATTCCGCCGCGCGCCTGCTGCGCGAACGCCACGGTTTCACCGGCGAACTGCGCGCCGTCGGCAACGTGCTGCGCGACCAGTTGTTCTTCATGTTGCGCTGCGGTTTCGATGCCTTCGACATCGCCGACGCAAACGCCGCCGCGGCCTGGCGGGAAGCGGTCTCGGAGATCTCGGTTCTTTACCAGCCGACCGGTGACGGACGGCGGACCGCGACGGCCCTGCGCCGCGCCGGCGGCAACGGCTGAGCCGAAAGGAACCCGCGCCCCATGACCCCGGTCGCCTCTCCGCAGCACAGGCCGCCCCTGGTGGTTCGTCCGCCGGCCAACCAGGATCACGTGCTGCGTCTCAGCGCGCGCGCGCGCCTGCTGGAACTGCGCTACGGCAGCCTCGACAGCCGGGCGGTGCTGGATGCCGCGATCAATGGGATCTTCGCCGGGCGCATCGCCGTGGTCTCCTCCTTCGGCACCGAGTCCGCGGTGCTGCTGGACTTGGTCGCCCAGGTGAACCGGCACACGCCGGTGATCTTCCTGGAGACCGGCAAGCACTTCCCGGAGACCCTGGCCTATCGCGACAGCCTGATCGACAAGCTCGGCCTGACCGACGTGCGCAGCGTCGGCCCGGTGGCGGACGACCTGGACTGGGCCGACCGCGACGGCACCCTGTGGCGGCGCAATCCCGATCTCTGCTGCCAGCTGCGCAAGGTGCTGCCGCTGGAGCGCGCGCTGTCCGGCTTCAGCGCCTGGATCAACGGGCGCAAGCGCTTCCAGGGAGGCCTGCGCCAGAGTCTCGGCCTCTTCGAGGCCGCCGAATCGCGCATCAAGGTTAATCCCCTGGTGACCTGGGACACCGCGGCCCTGGCCCGGGCCTTCGTCGAGCGCGATCTGCCGCGCCACCCCCTGGGCGCCCAGGGCTACCCTTCCGTCGGCTGCGCCCCCTGCACCTCCAAAGCCGGCGGAGACGGCTCGCGCAGCGGCCGCTGGGCCGGCAGCGGCAAGACCGAGTGCGGCATCCACAAGGCCCCCTGGGCCGCCCCGGGGAACGCCACGGGGGCCGCCCAGGGCCTGCGCTGAGGGGCTCCCCTTTCCGGGCCCCTTTCCCGGGGCCCTTTCGGGGGTCACTTCCCGGCTGATCCCTTCCGGCGGGCCCTTTCCGGGTCTCCGTTAACCTTATCCCCGGTCTCGTTGCGGCGACTCGGGCCGCCGCCAATCCCCAAAAAAGCGATTTTTTATGCCGGGTCCTCGCGGGGCCTGCCGCGTGCCGGCGCGCGCCCCCTCGCGGGGCCTCAGTATTCATTCGCGGGAGTCACCGGGACGCCAAGATTCGACCATGGCGAGTCTAATAGAAGGCTGATGAATCGCCATCCCGCAGCCGCGAGATACACTGTAATCGAGGCAAGATTTCTTAGGCCGCCGGGCACCAAAACAGAATATTACAAAGCAATAGACGCCCCACTATCCAAATATGACCAAGTAAATAATACCATGAAGCAACATTGTTGCTCAGTTTTACCAAATTCTTTTTGAAGATAGATTGGTTTAATAGTTAATTTCGTCAGCATTTGACGGGAATTTATCTCAAATATAAGACGATTCTTCTTGATATGCCCTGTTAAGATTGTGTAAACCTTTGGGCGTGGACGAAGCACCTGCTGGGTTGTCAAAGCCAGTGTGGAGTTTCCAAGAACCCGAGAGGGAGGGATCCCGACACAGAAGCGTCGGCCCCGGCACAAACGAAGGTGCGGTCCACGGAATGTTCACAGGGTATCGGACGTTAGATGAGTCGGATTTCAAATATGCTGGCCGAGTGGCGGCCGCACCGGGAGCGTTGGCTCGCAAGCGCGCGCCAAGCGGTTGCCGGGGAGCACAACGCCCAGCATGGCCACCATCATGTCTTCGGGATGAAGGCGATCTGTTCCGCGCTGAGCGCGCCGATCGCCTGCGTCATCGCCGGGGCGGCGCTGGCCAGCGTCGCCTCCAGCGACCAAGTCGATGACGCCTGGACGCGGGTGACGGCGCAGAGCTTCATCCCGGTCGACGTGAAGGACATCGATCCCGACCAGTTCTACATTCGCCAGGTCGGCATCAACCAGCTGGACCTGGAAGAGCAGATCGCCAGCAGCTTCACCCCGAACCCGGGCAAGCTGCGCGAGGAGCTGACCTGTCTGGCCCAGAACGTCTACTTCGAGGCGCGCAGCGAACCGCTGGAAGGCAAGCTGGCGGTCGCCCACGTGGTGATGAACCGTGTGGCCTCGCGCTACTTCCCCGATACGGTCTGCGGTGTGGTGCAGGACGGCACCGACGAGGTGCTGCACCGCTGCCAGTTCTCCTGGTACTGCGACGGCAAGAAGGACGAGATCGGCGACCAGGACGCCTGGGCCGAAGCCACCGAGCTGGCCAGCCAGGTCTACTGGGGCCGTGCCGAGGATCCCTCCGGCGGCGCCCTGTGGTATCACGCGGATTACGTGAAGCCGGTCTGGCGCAAGGCTTTCGCCAAGGGCCCCACCATCGGCCGTCACATCTTCTACACCCGCAAGCCGCAGTCGGCCCCGACGCAGATCGCTCAAGGCGGCTGAACCGGCCCAACCTCGGGGGCACCCTGAAGGTCGCCCTGTGAGGGCCTGCCCGGCGGTCAACGCCGGCGCTGGTAGCGTCCTGTCAGCAAAGACTCGATGACGTTGTAGGCTTCGTCGGTCAGCGCGACGAAGGCGCCGCCGAGCACGCCGTTCTCGCCCGGCTCGCGAATGATCTCCACGGCAAAAGTCAGTGTCTCCCCGCGCTCCGGCGTCAGCTCCAAGCGCATGCGGCGGCCGACCCGGAAATCGAAAGGCGAACGGTTCGTGGCGTCCAGCGCGGCGCCGAAGCCGGCGGCGCTGAGGTCGGTCAGCAGCACCTCGTGCTCGTCCAGGCGCGCGTCGATATGGAGCGGGCGCCGGCGGTCGCGGCGGCGCTCCTTGCGCGTCACTCTCGTGTTGAGACGGGTCATCGACTCCTCCGTAGCTTCCTGTCGCGGAGGTTGATCAGTCTAGGTCGTGCATCCTGTAGAAACCGTTAGCGCCACTTCAGCCCGCGTTAACCATAACGGCGGCAGCCGGGCCGCGCCACTAGAGCAACCCGCGTTCAGGCGGACGCGGACAGGTTGCTCTAACCTTTGAAGATAGATCAATTTATCCCCGGTCAGGTGATTCCACCTGACCGGGGATTGATCTAGGCCAGCAGGTGGCGCGCCACCTTGCCGGTCGGGGTCAAAGGCAGGGACGGGCGGAACTCGACCAGGCCCGGACACTTGCCGTCCGGCAGCTCCCGCGCCAGCCAGCCGAGCAGCTCGCCCGCCGGCACGGCGCAGCCCTCGCGCAGCGTCACGAAGGACTTCGCCTCCTGCCCCAGGTAATCGTCCGGCACGGCGATCACGGCGGCTTCGGCGACGGCCGGATGGGCCTTCAGCACCGCCTCCACCTCCGCCGGATAGATATGCTCCTCACCGCGCAGAATCTTGTCGTCGGCGCGGCCGAGAATGTCCAGGCGCCCGGCTTCGTCGAAGCGCCCGATATCGCCACTGCGCAGCCAGCCGTCCTCCAGCACGGCCGCCGTCTCCTCCGGCAGGTTGAGGTAGCGCTTCATGACGCCGGGCCCACGCAGCAGGATTTCCCCCTGGGCGCCCGGCAGGGCGCTGCGCCGGCCCGCGGCGTCTTCCAGCACCACCTCGACGCCCGGCACCACACGGCCAACGGTGGTCGCCTTCAGCCCGTGGCCCGCCAGCGCCGAGCCGCCGTCCGGCGCGCCGCCCCAGGCGACGATGGAGGACGCCTCGGTAAGGCCGTAGCCCGGCACGATGGGCAGGCCGAAGCGCTCGGCGAAGGCCTCCGACAAACCGGCCTGGAGCGGGGCCCCGCCCGTCGCGCAAAGCCTGAGACTGCGGCGCACCGCCGCGGTGTCGACCGCGTCGGCGCGCTCCATGAGGTATTGATAGAAGATCGGCATATGCACGAAGTAGCTGACCGCCTGCTCGGTGATCAGCCGCCAGATCTGCGCCGGATCGAAGCCCTCGACCAACACCATGGTCTCGCCGTTCAGCATCGCCAGATTGAGCCCGCAGACCTGCCCCATGACATGAAACAGCGGCGTCGAGATGAGACGCACGCGGGTGGCCCCGCGCGGCGCCAGGGCCTGGTTGATGCGCGTCATGGACAGCAGGTTTGCCTGGGTCAGCTCGACGCCTTTCGGCCTGCCGGTCGACCCGGAGGTATAGAGCAGCACCGCCGTATCCTCGGGCGCATAGCCATGCGTAGCGGCGCTGGTGGAACGCCCCGCCATGAGGTCGCTGAGCGCCGGCGTGCCGGCGATGGTGGAGCCGGCGGCGATGTCGGCGGGAATGACCCAGGCCGCCCGGCAGGCCGGCACGGCCTCGGCGGCCGCCAGGGCCTGTTCGCCGTAGGCCGTATCGCCCCCGCCGCCTGGGAGCCTGAAATTTGGGCCGTCGTAGGTCAGCAGCGCCTCGGCGCCGGAATCCTCCAGCTGGAAGCGGATGTCGCGTTCACGCAGCGTGGTGCTGAGCACCACGGCGCAGCCGCCGATCTTGAGGATGCCGTAATAGGCTGCCAGGAAACCCGGACGGTTGCCGCAAGCCAGGGCGATGCGGCTGCCCGCGCCGTAGCCCGCGGCGCGCAGCCCGTTGGCCACCTGGTTGGCCATCGCCTGGGTCTGCCGGAAGGTGTAGCGACGTCCGTCGAAGACCACGGCCGTCGCGTCCGGCAGCTGCGCGGCGGTGCTGTCGAGATAAGTAGCGACGTTCAGCAAATCTCTCTCCCCTCCCGGAACGCGGCCGTCATCCGTCCGCCATGCGGGGCTGCGGCCGATAGATCCACACCACAGCGCCCAGCGCGGCAAAGGTCAGCCCGGCCCCGGTGAGATAGGGCCAGCCGACGCCGAGACTGCCGAGCGCGAAACCGCCCCAGACCGGCCCCAGAATGCGCGCAAAGCTGAGGACGGCATGGTTCAGGCCCATGGCGGCCCCCTGCCCCGTCTCCGCCGCGGCTTTCGACAAGAGGGCCTGCAGGCAGGACAGGCACATGGCAATGCCCGCACCGAGCAGCATCAGCGCCACGGCGATCACCGCGTCGCTCGGCCACAGCACGAAGAGCGTGAGCCCCAGGCCCATGGCGGCGCTGGCCCCCGCCGTGACGCGCCCTTCTCCATAGCGCCCGCAGAGCCGGGGGATCAGCACCCAGAGGCTGAAGACGGCGGCGGCGCCGGCGAGCGTGAAGGCGAAAGAGACATCGCGGGCATCCCAGGCGAGGACACGCCGGGACCAGAGCCCCAGAGTGGAATCCATCGACGCGTAGACGAAGGAGAGCACCGCCATGAGGGCGATCGGCGCCAGGCAGAAGGGCGCGAAGAGCAGGCCGCGCGGCGCGGCGGAGGAGGCAGACACGGACGACGGCGGCCACGGCCGGGCGGGGCGCCGTGACGGGCCGGGGCCGAGCAGCCCGGTCAACAGAATCGACAGCACGGCGAAGCCCGCGGCGCCGAAGGCGGCGCTGCGGTAGTCGTCGCCGCCAGCGCCCAGCAGCAGCGTGCCGATCAACGGGCCGATGATGAAGGCCAGGCCATAGGCCGAGTTCACGTTGGCCATGCCGCAGACCCGGGTCCTGGCGCAGGTACGGTCAGCGACCAGCGCCTGGATCACCGGGATCACCGCGTTGCTCGCGCCGGCGCAGGCGCGCGCGGCGAAGAGCAGCGCCAGGCTGTCGGCATAGGCCAGCAGCAGATTGGCGAAGGGCGCCGTGGCGAGGGCGAGGAAGATCACCCGGCGGCGGCCCAGCCGGTCGCTGAGCCGGCCCCAGAAGGGCGCCAGCAGCAGGATGACGACGGTGTCGGTCACCAGCAGCAGCGACACCAGCAGGGGCGTCGCGCCCAAAGCCAGCGCCTGGAACGGCAGGAAGGGATAGACGATGCCCAGGCCCACCAGATACGTCAGAGCGACCAGGACCGGCGCGGGCATGGTTCGGGCTCCCGGGCTCAGCGCGCCGGCAGCGGGCAGACCCGCATCAGCAGCGGTCCGCGCGGGCGCAGGGTGATCATCGGCTCCGGCTCGACTTTCTGGCCGGGCAGCAGCTGCAGGTCGAAGCGCTGCACGATGCCGGAAATCGCGATCATCGATTCCAGCACGGCGAAGCGCTCGCCCAGGCAACTCCGCGGCCCGTCGCTGAAAGGAAAGTAGGCAAAGCGCTGGCCGCTGCGCCGGGCACTGTCCTGGGCCTCCGGATCGAAGCGGGCGGGATCGAAGCCTTCCGGGTTGTCCCACAGCTCCGGACGGCGGTGCACCGCGAACATGTTCAGCATGACGTTGGTGCCGGCCGGCACCTTGATCCCGGCGATCTCGTCGTCGGCCATCGCCGTGCGCGAGAAGGTCCAGAGCGGCGGGAAAAGGCGCAGGGTCTCGTCGAAGACCATGCGGGCGTACTTCAGCGCCGGCAGGTCGGCGAAGCCGGCGAGCCGGCCGTTCAGCACGCCGCTTGCTTCGGCGCGCAGGCGGCGCAGGGATTCCGGATGCAGCGACAGCAGATACCAGCTCCAGGTCAGCGCATTGGCCGTGGTCTCATGCCCGGCCAGGATCATCGACTGGATCTGGCCGCAGAGCTGACGGTCGTTGCGGCCCTTCTGGTTGTCGAGCAGAAGGTCCAGCAGGTCCTTGTCGGCCTCCTCTCTGCGCGCCCCGGCGGCGCGCCGTTCGGCGATGAGATCGAAGACGAAACGATCGAGGCAGGCGAGCGCGGCGCGCACTTCCCTGTTGCGTTTCGTCGGCAGCCAACGCGGCAGGCCGAGCGGCGACCAGATCCTCTTTTCGGCATCGCGCAGCACCACCGTCAAGGCGTGAAAGACTTCCTCGTGCCGGTCCTCCAGGCGCAGGCTGAACAGCGTGCGCAGGAGGATGTCGAGGGTGAGGCGCATCATCTCCGGGATCATGTCGATCACCGCCTCGCGCGCCGCCAGTTCGGACCAGCGCTGCTGAAGATCGTCGACGGCCGCCTGCATGGCGTCGGTCATGCGGCGCAACTGGCAGCCCTGGAAGGAGCGCCCCGCCGTCTTGCGCTGGGACAGCCACTCGTCGCCCTCGGCCAGGAAGATGCCGTCGCCGAGAATGGAGCGCAGCACGTCGTAGAACTTGCTCTTCTCGTAGTTCAGGCGGTTGTCCTGCAGCACATGCCGGATCATCGCCGGGCTGTTCAGCATCAGCACCCGGTCGGGCCCGAAAGACAACTCGACGGCGTCGCCGTGGTCGCGGGCGACACGGGTGAAGAACCGCAAGGGGTCCGCGCGCAGCTCCGGCAGAAGGCCGACGAGCGGCCGGCCCTTCAGCTTTACCGGCGTGCGGCCGGCGGCGTCAGCGTCACCCGGCCCGACAACAAGGTCCTCCGCAAGCTGGTCAAGCGTCAGGCTCATGACTCTGCTCCCCCTCTGCTCCGCCGCCCCATTTCACAGGCGGCGCTCAGTGCCGCCGCGCGGTATCCGCCTCCGCGGCAGAGGTCAGCCGGTTCGCCCCGTTGCGATCGGCCTGAGCGACCGACTTTTCCGACAGGGTGATGGAATCGGAGACCGCTTCGGCGGCGACGCCGATCAGGTGAGCGGCGAAGGGCAGCCCGGTGCGTTCGGCCTCGATGCGCAGATAGTCCAGGCAGCGCTTGATGGCCGCGGCATCCTGCAGCGGATCGCAAAGCTTCAGTTCGATGGCGCCGTTGGCGCCGTTTTTCTTGCTCATGTCGTTCTCCTTGCTAGATAAATCGGCGCCTGGCCGTCAGGCCACCGCGGCCTCGTCGTGGAACGGGGCGTTGCGGATGACGCTGTCTTTGATCCCGGCGACGGCCCTGAGGCTCGCCAGGGTGGCGTGGTTCATGTCGAAGCGGCCGGTGTAGGCAAGCTCGCCGTTGACCTGCACCGCCGCCGACTGCCACTTCGGGGGGCAGCCGAGCCGCGGCAGCAGGCGTTCCATGCGCGCGTCGTAGACGGTGATCAGTTCGCGAACGCCGAGGACAATGCAGGTCTCCGTCACCGCACAGAGCAGTTCGCTGCTGATATGCCGGCGCCCGCCCCCGCCTTCCACGGCGAAGCGGCTGCCTTCCCAGATCAGCGGGTGATAGGGCGCCTTGGCGCCGTCCAGCAGCTGCGGGAACACGTTGCGCAGCATGTAGGGGCCGGTGGTCGGCAGAAAGCGCCAGCTGCCCACCAGGTGCTCCCGGTCGTCGAAGGCCAGCAGGTAGATCGGATAGTAGTCGTCGAACTGGTCACGTTCCTGGCCGGCCCGCACCGGGACCTTCCAACCCAGGCGCTGCCGGAAGACACGATAGCGTTGCTGAAACATCAGCCGCAGCTCTTCGGCATAGGCCGCATAGAGATCCGGTGTCACAACATCGATCACGGTGCGCGTCCCCTCCAATCACCTTGGAAGGGAATTGGACCGCGTCCCGCACCGCGAAACAGCCCCCCAGAAATGGGGGGGCCGGACTAGACAGCGATTTCAGGGGGTTACAGCTGTATGCCGGCCGCCGGCAATGCGCCGGCCACTCGGCTGGAAAATGCCGCAACGAAAGGGTTTAGGGAACGATGTAGCCCTGAATGACGGCTTTGACCACGGCATGGTGCTTGGAGAAGACGCCCAGCTTGCGGGTCACGTTCTTCAGGTGAAAAAGGACCGTTTCCTCGGAGATGGAGAGGATCTGGCCCACCTCCCAGGCGGTCTTGCCGCGCGCCGTCCACAGCAGGCAGTCGCGCTCGCGGTCGGTCACGCGCACGCGGCCCTGGGACGGCGCGTCCTCGGCCAGCTTCAGGAAGGCTTCATGGGTGTTGATCGCCAGCCACATGAGGTCGCGGTAACTCTGGCGATAGGCCTCGTCGAATTCACGCTCGCCGGTGCAACCGACGACGCTCAGCGTCGACAGCCCGCTGTCGGGGCCATGGATCGGAATGGTGGCGCCGTCCCGGACGCCGTGGTCGCGCGCCTCGTTCAGCACCTTGCGCTGGCCGTTGGACAGATCGTTCTGGCCGCCGATGTCGCGCCACTGAAAGGGCAGGAGGCGGCCGACGGCCGCCTGCAGGGTCGGGTCCACATCGCCGTAGTCACGGGACAGATAATAGTCGACCCAGGCGTCCGGCAAGGTGGAGAGAAACTCGTGCACCTGGTTGCCGCTGCGCGAGCCCGGCGGCACGAAGGCGCGCAGCTTCTTGCCGAGCGGCGGCCGGACATGGACATAAGCGAAACGCTCAAAGCCCAACGTCTTCAGGACGGCCTCCAGCTTGGCGCCGATCTCGGCCGTGCTGCCGGCCCCCGCCAGAGACTCCAGGAAATCCTCGACGCGGCCGCCCGCAGGCTTGGCGCTCATTGCCCACCTCCCCGGCCCGGAACCAGGCCGCTGAAAGCCGTCTCGCAGGGGCGACTGCGCGCCCTGCGAGACCCTGCTTCATGGAAGAAGTCTATGGCGGAACCGACAGAAACGACAATACGAAAGGGGTCGCGGCCAAATGCCGGCCGGGATGCGCCTTGTATCGGAGTTTCCGCTCTTACGCCCGCCGTAACGTGGGTGGCCGGTCAGCTGTCCGTGGAACGCCCCAAGGTCTTCAGCAGAGACAGAACCTCGGCCCGAACCTTCGCATCGGGAATCCGATAGTAGGAGCTGATCAACTGCAGCGTTTCACGCTGATTGGTGAAATCGGGGTCGGACGAATGGATGACTCCGGCCGCCGCGGCCCCGGCTTCCTGCCCGGTCGACGCACCCGCCTCGCCCTCAGACTCTACACCTTCGAAAAAGTAGGTCACCGGCACGCTAAGGATGCGCGAGAGCTCGTAAAGCTTGCTCGCACTGATCCGGTTTGCGCCGCGCTCGTACTTCTGAATCTGCTGAAACGTCAGCCCCAAGGCATTCGCCAGCTTTTCCTGGGAATACCCCAGAAACACCCGGCGAAGGCGCACACGGCCGCCGACGTGAACATCTACGGGATGGGCCTGTCTGGCCTTCCCCATTGTCTGTTGAGCAAGCATCCGAACTCCATGCTAATCAATGATTCCATGACCCCGCGCACAATCTATGCGAAATCGCTATGAAGTCACAAAGGAAAAATGCTCGCAAAACTGGTAAATATGCAGTCTCAGACACACCTTTGCTCTACCACAAGGGGAATAATCTTTTAACCAGTTTGGGAAAAGAAATAACCGGATTGGGAAAACAAATAAAACCCCGAATTGTACTCGCGGGTTATTTGCCTGAAAATTCACAACCTTAGCACGATCCCGGGTTGCGGAACGGCGGCATTCCGCGCCGTTGAACGCCGGGTGCAGAGATTTTTCGGAGGGAAGAAATATATTGCCGAGTATCGCGGCTTGGCGCCCCTCGCCGTCGGGGCCCGGGGGCCGAGGGCTCAGTTGGCGGCGGGCCAGCGCACCGAAAAGCAGGTGCCGCACTCGGGGCCGCAGACCTGGCCGGTGCATTTTAGCGTCAAATCGCCCCCCAGCGACCGTGCGGCCGAGCGGGCGACCGCGAGTCCCAGGCCCGTCCCGGTGATGCTCTGGACCTCTTTGGCCCGCCAGTAGGGCTTGAAGATCGCCTCGCGCTGGTCGTCGGGAATGCCCGGTCCGAAGTCGGTCACGGTGATCGTGTAGTCATCGCCGTCACACGCCAGCGCGACCTTGATGGCCCCCCTGCCGCGCGAGTACTTGATCGCGTTCTGCATCAGGTTCGACAGCACGGTGTGCATCGCCAACTCATCGACCCCTTCGACCGGCTCACCGATCCGGTCGTCGAGTTGCAGCTCCTGGTCGGAGCGCAGGGCCAGCGAGACTTCGCGCCACATGGCGCGGCAGAACTGGCCGAGGTCCAGAGGGGCTCCGCCGTTCTCCGCACGCCCCGCATCGCTGCGGCCCGTCGCGAGAACGTCGTTAACCAGGCGTGCGAGCGTGTCGACCGCGCGCCGGATGGTCCGCGCCTCTTCGCGGCGCTCGCCATCGTCCATCTGGTCACCAAAGCGCTCCAGCATGTCGGCCGAGGTTCCAATCGCCTGAAGCGGCGTGCGCAGCTCGTGCGAAACCATGGAGACGAAATCGGACTTCTGGGTGCGCCGCTGCTTTTCCTGGTACAGGGAGATCGAGAGCCGGCCCTCGCGCGATACCACGGTTTCGACCCGCTTGATGGCCAGGAGCAGCAGGAAGCCCACCGCCACCAGAGAAACCAGCAGAAAGGGGGCGGCGCTCCACAGCATGCCCGAGCCCGGCCGGTGGTCGCGCCAGATCACATTGCCCAGCATCGTGCCGCTGAGGCCGTTGACCGGACAGCCGAGATAGCCCGCCGGCACCGGCCCGCGGATAAAATGCAGATCTTCGATCTGGCCGCTGACACCCGCGCGATTGAAGAAATTCAGGTCCAGGGGCCGCAGAAACAGCATCACATCGTGCTTCTCACCGGACGTTCCTGCCGCCGCCTCCGGGCCCCCCTCCAGGGGCGCCACCAGGCTCGCCGCCAGAAGCGCCACTTCCTGCTCGTAGATAACGAAGCCCGCCGCCGGCACCTGGTCGATCGACGAGGCCCTGCGCGCCGCCTCGATCAGCTCGGCGCCCCCTTGCGGCAGGGATTGCGCCTCGCCCGGGCCGACACTGCGGCCGTGATCGAAAGCCAGTCGGGTGTGGTCGGCCGGGGAAACGATCCAGCCGGCGGTGATTCCGAAGGCATCGCGCAGATAGGCGCCCATGCCTTCCTTGGCCCAACGCTCGTCGAGGGTGATTCCGGAAGAGACAATGGCGTCGTCCCACCAGGCATAGTCGATCACAAGCTGGCGCAAATTCTCCCGCCGCATCTGGACCATCGACTTTACGAGAGCTTCCTGGGACTGCGCTTCGCGCTCGTTCGCACTGCCGGCGCTCCAATAGAGCACCCCCGCGACCGCCAAAAGCGAAACGGCCGCCAGAGACAGGATCGGCAACAAGAGATTGCGCCGCCGCCGCGCGAGAAGCGCACGCGTCGTTTCAAATCGCAGGCGCGGCTCCTGCTCGTTTTCGGCTGTGCTTGCCATTCCCCCAAATACCTTTTCGGGCCCGATGCCTTAACGGGAATGAGAATTTAGACCTGTCATCTTTGCGGGGACACTATAAACGGATTGCGCGGGCAGGCCAGCATCTGACTCCTTTCCGGGCGACAAATGTCGACCCGTGGCGAGAAATGGGGGCAACTTTGAGCGCCTTAACGCCCGAATCAGCACCAGACAAGGGTAGACCGATGCAACAATGCTCTCATGAATTGAGCATCCACAGATGGGCCCCCCAAGAGTCGCCGTCAACCTCCGGCGGAAGCGCAAAGGCGGGCCGCCTGTTTTCACCACTCACCGCAATTGCGATTGGCCAGAACGCGCGGGCCGGTGCAGAATTGGGCATCGAGTCGCCGCGCCCTCGAGCCATCCGGACACCGTTACGCCTCGCCCTGCCTCTCGCCCTATCGTTAAGCTAGACCTCCGACGACGCGACTGCCGTTGCCCCGGAGGGCGAGGTCTGCAAGATTCGCCAGGCGCCAGCGGCCGATGAATGAGCCGGACCGGAGAAACCCCGACGGAATGAGCCCCAAGGGAACGAGCCACGTGAGCGGATCCACCATGTCTAGCGCGACGTCCATGGCGGCCGGGCCATCTGCGGCCCGAGAGGCTTCGGAGCGCCTGGGGCAGCTGCTGTCCCGCTGCAGCCTTGGCGACCAGGCGGCCTTCGGTGAGCTCTACGAAGCGACCTCCGCGAAACTCTTCGGCGTCTCTCTGCGTATATTGAGACGGGAGGCTTGGGCCGAAGAGGCCTTGCAGGAGGCCTACGTGAAGATTTGGCGGCATGCCGACAGCTACAATCCGGGCCGGGGACGGCCGATGACGTGGATGATCAACGTCGTCCGCAACCAGTCCCTGGACCTGCTGCGCCGGGCCGACTACCGCGTCGCAGAAGACGAGTGGAGCCCGGAGAAGGACCAGCGCACCAGCGCGGACAATCCGGCCGCCCAGGCGGAGACCAGTCAGGAGATGCAGCGGGTTCTGGGATGTCTGGGCAATCTGGGTGAAGAGCAGCGGGACTGCATCCTGCTGTCCTACCACCAGGGCATGACGCCGACCGAGGTCGCGGCCCACCTGAAGCGGCCGGTAGGAACGGTCAAGACGTGGATCCGCCGCGGCTTGATCAAGGTCAGGGAATGTTTGGATCAATGGGCAACGGGTCAATGAGATACGACGATCCGCAGCTGCAGGAAGCTCTGTCCAGCGCCTATGTCGCCGGTGCCCTGCAGGGGCCGGCGCGGCGCCGCTTCGAGACGCTGATGCGCTCGCGCCCCGCCCTGCGACGCCGCGTGGAGGCCTGGGAGGACCGACTGACTCCGCTCTCCGACGGCACCCCCGCGGTGCGCCCGCCGGCGCGCGTCTGGCGTTCGATCCAGCAGCGCATCGCGCCCGCCAGCGCGGCGTCCTCGCAGGGCGCCGGCTTCTGGAACAGCCTCGCCTTCTGGCGCCCCTTCGGCGCGCTGGCCGCCGTGCTGGCGCTGGTCGTCACCGCCTACAGCGGCTATGTCGCCACCCGTCCGGCGCCGGAGCCGCAGGTGGCCGAGAGCGCGCCGCAACAGATCGTCCCCAGCTACGTCGCCGTCCTGGAGGACGACAGCAACCAGCCGGTCATGGTGGTGACGGCGTTCAAGGGGCCCTGGCGCGTGACCGTCGAGCCGCTGCGCGAGCTGTCGCCCTACGCCGGCAAGGCTTTCCAGGTCTGGGCCGTGGCGCGCGACAGCGGCACGGTCCGGCCCCTGCTGCAGGTGAGCAGCAACGACGTCCTGCGCCTGCCGCTGGGCGAGGACGGCTGGGACGCGATCAAGACCTCGGAGTCCCTGGCCGTCACCCTGGAGGACGCTGGCGAACCGCCGGCCGCGCCGACGGGCCCCATCCTCTTTTCCGGCCTCTGCCTGAACCTGAAGGGTCCGACCGAGATCTAGATCGGATTCACAGGGTTGGTGGATCGCCTTCGGCGATTCAATCCGACCCTGATCTGCTCTAGCTCGACGGGATCTGAAGAGAAGCTTGGCGGTCTGATTGACCTCGTACTTCGAGACGCTCGCCGCACTCGCTCCCCAGCATGAGGTCAAACATGAGCCTCCCGGCCTCATCCTGAGGAGGCGCGTCAGCGCCGTCTCGAAGGATCTGCCACATGCTCTGGCGCCTTATTTGCTACCCCTGCTCAGAGGGTGAAGGTCAACATGTGGTTGTCCCAGGCGACCGGCGCCGCCGCGGGGTCGCTGAGCGCCACCGTCCGGCCGCTGAGGACGTTGTGGTGCACCAGCTTGCCGAAACCGCTGGACAGCAGGAAGCCGCCGGGCTCGCCCGACGCCGCGACGCCGCAGCCGTCGCCCAGCGCGACCTCGCCCAGATAGCGCCGCTCGCCCATCGACCAGAAGGTGACGCGCCCGCCACGCGGCGCCGAGGCGGCCAGCACCTGCCCTGAAACCTCCATGGCCGCGCTGCCGCAGTACTGGCGCATGGCGCGCAGCACCGACTCCTCGGGCTCCGGGAGGAAGATCTCTTCTTCGCCGCGGTGAAGGGCGACCAGCGGCACCAGCCGGTTGCGCGGTCCCTCGTACTGCATGACGAAACCGACCTCGTCACCGGGCGTCACCGCCAGGTGACGGATCGAGAGCTGATGCAGGTCGGGCGCCAGGCGGTGATCGTGCAGCAGGTCGCCGCTGTGGGAATCGATGTAGGCCAGCGAGGGCTGCATGCTGTCGATGTTCAGCTTGCGCCGGCCCTTGTCGGGGTGGGTCAGGATACCGCCGTTGGCCACCGCCAGGGTGCGGCCGTCGGACAGCAGGACCATCTCGTGCGGCCCGATGGCGTAGGCTTCCAGTTCCGCTTCGCGGCGGTAGCCGGCAGCGGCGTCATAGACACCGATGCAGCCGCGCGCCTTGTCGTAGTCGTTCTCGCAGGCGAAGAGCCAGCGGCCGTCCGGGCTGAAAACCCCGTGGCCATAGAAGTGATGTCCTTGCGGGGCGTCGATGCGCCGGGCGGGCCCGGCCGCCAGCGGGTCGAAGACCACGGCAAAGCGCCCCGGCCGGCGCGCGAAGACGATGACCTCGCGTGCCCCCGGGCGCCGCGCGGCGCCGTGGCCGCGGTCGGGCAGCGGCAGGGTGGCGACGACGCGGCCGTCTTCGGCCACGACGCGCGCCAGGGTCTCGCCGCCGTCGCCCGCGCAGGCGCTCACGAAATAGCGTTCACCCCCCGCCGCCTGCGCCGCCGGCCAGGGCAATCCCCAGGCGGCGAAGAGGCCCGCAGCGCCGGCCAGGAAGTGGCGTCGATCAATCACCGTCATAGCTGTTGAACCCAATTGGCAGATCGAGAACTTCGGAAAGCGGGCCGCCGAGTAGTTCCATGAGCTGGCGCGTCTCGACGCGAATGGCATCGAGCTGGCGCCAGCCGTCCGGGGCCTCCAGGGCCGCGACCAGGGAATCCGGCTGCGCCTCCGTCGCGGCCACCAGGCGGCCGAGGGCGTCGCTGATCGCCCGGTCCAGCTCTTCGCCCTTCGGCTGCGCGCGCAGCAGCGAGGAAAAGCTGACGGCGCCGGTTTCCGCGTACAGCGCCTGGGCGGCTTTCAGGTTGTGCCGGATGTTGCGCAGGGAGCGTGCCGAACGCCAAGATTCGGCGCGCGACGTGCGCACGGCTTCCGGGTCGTCGCCGAGGGGCCGGTCGAGCTTGTAGTCTTCCACCAGCAGCAGCGCGCCGCGCAGCGCCTTGGCGAACTCCAGCGAGGCTTCCTTGGCATCGAAGTAGTGCTCGTTGCCGCCCGCCGCAGACTTTACGACCTCGGCGTAGGGCGTTTCGCCGTCACGCCAGTCGGACAGCAGTCCCTTGGCGATACTGTGGAGGTTGCGGCCGATGGCCTCCACCACCGCGCAGCCGAAAGGGGACTCCCAGACGGAGTCGTCGCTGTCGAACATCAGGCGCTCCAGGGCGGGGAAGCCCTGCACCGCCACGCTGCCGTTGGCGAAGCTGTGCGGCTCCAGCGCCTTGGGATTCCGCTCCGAAAGCAGCTGCGCCAGGTGACGGCGCACCGTGCCGCGCTTGTCCGGCCAGAACTCCAGGCGGTCATAGCGCAGGAACAGCAGGGCGGGCCCGAAGCGCAGATGCTGCACGTCCATCCAGGCGTCCATCGCGGCGTTGTAGGCGGCGGCGCTTTCCTGCGCGTCCAGCCGGTCGTCGGCGCAGGCCTCTTTCAGCGAGCTTTCAAGCTCGCCGGTCCGTTCGGCAAAGGCCGCGTAGCGCGGGATCACGTCGTCGTCGACGATGGCCGCGTTCAGCGCCGCATAGTCGATGGCCTGCGCGGCCGCAGGCGACGGCACGGCCGCCAGCGTCAGCAGCGCGCCCATCGCGATCGTTTTGAGGCTCAGCCTCTCGGGCATGAATCCGTCTCCTAGATCGGGCCGCCGTCACAGCGACCGCAGGAACGCGAGCAAGGCGTCGCGCTTTTCTTTGGGAAGGGCCGCCACCTTCTTCCTGGCGGCTTCGGCCTCGCCGCCGTGCCAGAGGATCGCCTCCAGCAGGTTGCGGGCGCGCCCGTCGTGCAGGAACTGGGTATGGCCGTTCACCGTCCCGGTCAGGCCGATCCCCCACAGCGGCGCGGTGCGCCACTCCCGTCCCGAAGCCTGACCTTCCGGACGGTGGTCCGCAAGCCCCTCCCCCATGTCATGCAGCAATATGTCGCTGTAGGGCCAGATCAGCTGGAACGACTGTTCTTCGCCCAGGGAGTCGCGCCGTGTCACGAACTTGGGGCGGTGGCAGGCGGCACAGCCGCTGTCGTAGAACACCTGCTTGCCGGCCAGGACCTGCGGGTCGTCGACGCCGCGCCGCGCCGGCACCGCCAGGTTACGGCTGTAGAAGGTGATGAGCTCCAGCATCTCAGCAGAGGCCTCGACGCCGTCGTGCTGCCGGCTGTTGCCGTTGGGCGCCTCGCGGCAGGAGGGCTGCGCCGCGGTGCAGTCGCCCGCCGCGGCGGGGAGGCTCGGCGCGGAGATGCCGATGTCGCCGTTGATGGCGTGAACGCTCTGCTGCA
>JBLWUP010000032.1:0-70189 GCA_048268885.1 Kiloniellaceae bacterium
GGCCCCGTTCCGCGCCGGGCCGCTGCGGTACGGCGATCCCGCCGGGGCGCATCAGCGGCCGGCTGGCGACCCCGCCGCCGGGCAGCAGGGCGGGAAACGAGGATTGTGCCCAGCGGACAAGCTGGGCGGCGGGCGCGCCGAGCAGCAGCTTCGCCGCCGGCTGCGTCCAGAGGATGTGGTCCATGTGATCGTTGGGGCGGTAGGGCGCATCGGCGATGCCGTCGCCGTCCACGTCGTAGGCGGCGAAGTCGCTCCAGTAGTTGCCGCGCCCGCCGGCCGACCAGTCGAGCCAGCGCGAGCCGACGTATTTCACCTGGGTGCGGTTGCCGAGGAAGGCGTTGCCGGTGATCTCGTTGCGCTCCGAGCCCGCGGTGAAGTGGATGCCGATCTCACAGCGCTGGAAGCGGTTGTTCTCGAAGCGGTTCTTGTGGGCGTTGTAGAGGAAGGCGCACTTTCCGCCGCCGCGCACCAGATTGCCTTCGATCACGGAGCTGTTGGCATAGTTCAGCATGATGCCGTGTTCGGCGTCGTCGATCGACACGTTGCCGATGACCTTCAGGCGCTTGGAGAACATGAGGGCGTAGCCCAGGTCGTTGCCGATCGAAAGATTGCCGGAAACTTCGCTGTCGTCGGCGTACATGTAGTGGATGGCGAAGCGCAGTTCGCGGAAACGGTTGTTCTTGAAGACGTTCTTTCTGGAGGTGTTGACGAAGATGCCGTCGCGGCCCCAGCGGATGTCGTTGCCCTCGACCACCGCGCCGGGGGCGTTCCACAGGTAGACGCCGTTGCCGCGGTCGTTTACCCGGTGGTCGCGGCGGCCTTCGATGACGTTGGCGCTGACCCGCGCCTTCTTGGCGCCATGGATGTCCACGCCGTAAAGATTGCCCTGCAGCCGGTTGGACTCCACCACCGCGCCGATCGCGGCCTTGCCCAGGGAAACGCCGGCATCGATGGTCTCGTGCGACGAGCCGGAGCCGGTAATGGTGAGGCCGCGCAGGGTCACGTCCGGGGCGGCCACCGTGATCACACTGCCTTCTTCGTTGCCCCGCACGGCCGCCTTTCCGGCACCGTCCAGGGTCAGCGGTCGGTCGATGACCAGCGGGCCGTCGTGGTCGCCGGGGGCGAGGCGGAGGACGTCGCCGGCCTCCGCCTCGGCCACCGCCGTAACCAGCGCCCCGGGCTCCGCCGGCACCAGCCGCTCGGCGGCGACGGCCGGAGCCGTCCCGATCAGCAGTGCGAGGAGAATCCCGGTGACGCGCATGGGACTACACGTTCCTCGGCTCGACCAGCATGCGGCCGCGCATTTCCATGTGCAGCGCATGGCAGAACCACTGGCAGTAGTACCAGTGGACGCCGGGCCGTTCGGCAATGAAGGTCACCGAGGCCGTGGCCTGCGGCGCCACCTCCATGGCGATGCCGAAGTTGGCGAGGCAGAAGCCGTGGGTCAGGTCGTCGATGTCGTCGATGTTGGTGACGTAGACCGTGACCTCGTCGCCCTGCTTCACCGTGAACTTCTCCAGGCTGAAGGTCGGCGCGGAGGAAGCCATGTAGACCCGCACCTTGTTGCCGTCGCGGATCGGCTCCTCGGCGCCTTCCTCCAGATCGACGCCGTCGGCGGCAGCCTGACGCACGGCTTCGGCGAAGAAGGGATCATCGCGCTGCCAGACGACCACCGGGTTCACCTTGGAACGGTGGACGATGACGCTGTCATGCGGCTCGGCGAAGGTCGGGCCGTCATGGACGATCTTCATCTCGTCGCTGGAGATGTCGATGAGCTGCTCGTTCTCCGGCTTCAGCGGGCCCACGTTCAGGAAGCGGTCCTTCGAGAACTTGTTCATCGAGATCAGCCACTTGCCGTCGGCCTCCGCGGTCTCGCCCATGGAGGTCGAGTTGTGGCCGGGCTGGTAGTGGACGTCGACCTTGGAGATGATCGGGTCGACGTCGGCGCCGCCGTAGGCCTGGATCGCCTTGTCGATGTTCCACTTCGCTACCTGGCTGTCGAGGAACAGGGTGGTGAAGGCGTTGCCCTTGCCGTCGAAGGCGGTGTGCAGCGGGCCGAGCCCCAGCTGCGGCTCGGCGACGATGCAGGACCGCGGGTCGGCATCGTTTTCGAACAGGGCGTCGACCTTGGTCACGTCGATGACGGAGACGGTGGGCGACAGCTTGCCGTTGATCACGATGTGGCGCTTGTCCGGCGCCGCGTTGCAGCCGTGCGGGCTGTTGGGGATGGGAACGTAGCGGGTGTACTTGGACCCCTTGCGCCCGTCCAGCACGGGGACCCCGTTCAGCATCTGGTAGTCGCCGGCCGTCACGCCTTCCTCGATGCGTTTGATGTTGAAGATGACCGCATGGTCGGTCTCGCTGGCGGTCATCTCGGCCAGGTTCATGCCCATCTCGGAGTTGTAGCTGGTCGAGAAGGCGTACTTGCCCTGGTAGTCGGCGTCGCAGTTGTCCAGGTTGCCGCTGACGATGACCTGCCAGGCGACCTTCATCTCGTCGCCGTCGATGGCGGTGAAGATGTTCACGTAGTCTTCCGGACTGTCGAGGATCTTACCGTCGTTGATCAGCGGCGCCTCGTGCTCGCCGTTGGCGAAGACGTAGCCCGTGCGCGGGTACTTCTGCGGCCGCATGCCGTGGATGTCCTTGGCATTCGGGATCTCGATGATCTTGTCGCACTTCATGACGTCGCAGCGCACCCGGGCGACGCGGGTGTTGGCCTTGTCGTTCATGAAGATGAAGCGGCCGTCGTAGGTGCCTTCGGTGAAGGACATATGCGGGTGGTGCAGGTCGCCGTTGTCGTAGGTGACCTTGCCCTGGGCCGCGAGGTAGTCCTTCGTCTCGGGCAGCAGTCCCTCGGTCAGGATCTTCAGGGACTCTTTGGTCTGGCCCCAGCCGGTCGCCGAGCAGCGGTTGAACACCGGCACGCGCATCAGTTCGCGCATGGAGGGCACGCCCAGGATGCGCAGCTCGCCGGACTGGCCCGACGACCAGAAGCCGTAGTACTCGTCCAGCTCACCGGGCTGCAGGTTGGCTTCGCCCTCCGCCGCGCGGGCCGGGGTGCTGGCCGCGACCAGGACGCCGCCGCCGCCGGCGGTCAGCAGGGCGCCGCCCGCCGACGCGCCGAGCAGATCGCGCCGGGAAATGTTCCAGGGGTTCTGGTTATCAGGCATGGCTCTTCTCCTTGGTTGAACTTGAGGCACCGGCGGCGAACTCCTGGTGCCGGCTGCTCGCCTTCATCCGCGCCTCGGCGGTCGCCATGCGCTTCAGTTGGCGGGCGACGACCGGGCAGCGGGTTTCCGACTGGTAGAGCAACTGGCAGTGCAGGCAGTTCACGCACTCGTTGGGATTGATCTCGCCGGTGGGGTGGATGGCCTGCACCGGGCATTCGTTCGCGCAGGTTTTGCAGGGCTTGCCGCACTCGTGATAGCGCTTCAGCCAGTCGAACATGCGCATCCGCGCGGGGATCGCCAGGGCGGCGCCCAGCGGGCAGAGGTAGCGGCAGTAGAAGCGCTCGACAAAGAGGCCGACGAGCAGCAGCGCCACCGCGAAGACGACGAAGGGCCACTCGCGGACGAACTTCAGGATGATCGCGGTCTTGAAGGGCTCGACCTCGGCATAGGCTTCGGCCAGCGGCACCGAGGCCAGGGAGACGCCGAAGAGACCCAGGAAGATCACGTACTTCACCGGCCAGAGGCGCTCGTGCAGGCCCCAGGGCAGCTCCCACTGGGGAACGCGCAGGGCGCGGGCGATGCGGTTGGTGAGTTCCTGCAGGGCGCCGAAGGGGCAGAGCCAGCCGCAGTAGGCGCCGCGCCCCCAGAACACCAGCGCCGCGGCGACCGAGAACCACAGGATGAAGACCAGCGGGTCCAGCAGGAAGGCGTCCCAGGTGAACTCGGTGCGCAGCGCCGAGGTCAGGGCCATGAGGTTCACGATGGAAAGCTGAGCGTTGGCGTACCAGCCGAGGAACACCAGCGTGACGGCAAGGTAGCCCATGCGGAACCAGAAGAAGGCGCGTTCGTGCCGCGTCGCCTGGCGCTGAAAGAAGAACACGCCGGTCAGCACCAGCAGCATGACGCCCAGCCCGGCGATCTCGACCTGGCGGTCGCGCCAGATGCGCTGCCAGAGGGCGGTCTTGGCCGCGGCTTCCTCGGCGGTCGCATCGGGGGCCGGGGCCAGAGGCAGAAGGTATCTCTCGGGCAGGCGGTAGCCCAGGTCGAAGGTGAGGAAGCTCTTTTCCACCGGGCCGACGGCGCGCTGGGCGAGAAGCTGCAGGCGCCAGGGCGCGGCCGGATCGAAGTCGGCCTCGGCCGGGATCTTGAACAGGTCGATCTCCTCGAAGCTCGGCGCGCCGGCGGCCGCGATGCTGCCAAGCCGGCGATGCTGGCGGTCGAAGAAGCGCACCGAGCGGTCGCCCTGGATCAGCTGGATGCGGTCGAAGATGCCGCCACGGACGTAGCCCGACCCCTTGAAGGAGTAGCGCCCGCGTCCGGCGACCAGGATGGCGTGTTCGCCGTCCTCCAGCCAGGCGGTGAGGTTGGCGTACTCGGCCTCACCCAGCAGGCTGAGGCCGATCGACGGCACGCTGACCAGCGCCGCCTTCATATCGATGAAGGTGTCGGTTTCCGGGCCCTTCTCCGGGCGTGCGGCGGCGCGCGGATCGCCGCTGTCGGCGAAGGCCGCGTTGATCTGGCCGACATCCAGGGTCAGACTGCGCAGCGAGCCGTCGCCGGCGAGCGTTGTCCAGTCTTGCGTGTTGCGCCGTTCCTGGTCGACCAGGCGCTGCGGGCCGCGCGCTTCGGGGGCGAGGCCGCCAAGCCCGAGTTGACGGGCGACGCGCAGCCCGGCGCGCACCACCGAGTCGTCAATGACCATGACCGTGACCGTGGCACCGGAAATGATGTCGAGGTCATGGGCCGAACCGCCCGCGGCGGCCTCCGCCTTCAGGTCCAGTCCGGCATAGCTCTCGGTCAGCTTGCGCATCTTGGAGTCCGGAATGCCGATCAGGACGATGGGCTCCGAATGTTCGACCAGCTGCACGCCGGTCAGCACGGCCTCGGGGGAGATCGCGGCGACGACGTGGATCGGCTTTCCCGAATAGCCGGTGGTTCCCACGAAGTCGGAGGTCAGATAGGCCCAGGCGACCGTCTCGCCGCCGGCCAGAACCGGGACGACCGGCAGATCCTCGCGCAGCGCCCCGAAGCCGGTCGCGCCGGGCGCCAGGGTCTCGGGCGAGATCTTGGCGAGGAATCGCGGCAGCTCCGCCTCCTCGGCGGCGACGCCGGGTTTCGCGAGCAGGGCGGTTGCAAGCGCGAGCAGGAAAATGAAACGGGCAGCGCGGCGCACGGGAGAGAGCCCTCCTATATGGCGCGCGGACTCTGTCCCCTTTGGCCGCGGGGCACCTTGACAATCGTCAAGCTCGGGCGCGGAAAACCGGACTTATTCCCCGGGTTTGCCGGCTTCCAGGGGCTTGCCGGCCATGCGGGCCTCGCGGCGTTTCAGGATCGTGCAGGTGTTCGCATCGTGGAAAACCATCTGGCAACGCAGGCAGAGCACGCATTCGTTCGGGTTGATCCGGCCGATCGGGTCGATGGCGCCCACCGTGCAGAGCTTCTCGCAGAGCCGGCACTCGCGGCCGCATTGCGAGCGGCGCTTCAGCCAGTCGAACAGTTTCAGCTTGGCCGGGATGGCGAGCGCCGCGCCCAGCGGGCAGAGGTAGCGGCAGTAGAAGCGTTCGATGAACAGGCCGGCGCCCAGGATGATCACGACGAAGGCCACGAAGGGCCAGGCGCGCTGGAAGCGCAGCGACATGGCGGTTTTGAAGGGTTCGACCTCGGCCAGGATCAGCGCCTGCTCCATGGAATAGAAGGAGAGGCCGAGGATGGCGACGAAGAGGGTGTACTTGATGACCCAAAGACGCTCCTGCACGACGAAAGGGACCTCGATCTGCGGCACTTTCAGGCGCTGGGCGAGTTCGTTGCTCAGCTCCTGCAGCGCGCCGAAGGGGCAGAGCCAGCCGCAGAAGACCCCGCGCCCCCAGAACAGCACGCCCAGGGCGACGAAGCTCCAGAGCATGAAGATGACGGGCTCGATCAGGAAGGTCTCCCAATGGAAGCCGCTCAGCAGCGATTGCAGGAAGGCGATCACGTGCACGACCGAGAGCTGGCCGCCGGCGATCCAGCCGAGCCAGACCAGCGTGACCGTCAGGAAGGCGATCCGGCCCCAGCGCCACAGCTGCGGGCGCTTCACGAAGGCTTCCTGCAGGAAAAGGATCAGGGCCAGGACGGTCAGCATCAGGCCGACGCCGACGATCTCGACCCGCTTGTTCTGCCAGGCGCTGACCCACAGCGGTTCGAACTCGGGCAAGGTGGCCGGGGCCGCCCGCAGGAAGCGCTCCGGTAGCTCGTAGGTCAGCGGCATCACCGTCGACACGCGGCCCTCGGCGGCCGGGCGGCTGGCCCGGGTCTCCAAGGTGAACGGCTGGGTCGGGTCCAGTCGTGCGGTCGGCAGGCGGAAGACGCTGACTTCCTTGAATTGCGGCGCCCCCTCGGCCGCCAGGCGGTCGATGCGCAGATAACCCTCGGCGCCGATCTCGACGGTCTCCGCCCCCTGCACCACCCGCAGGCGTTCGAAGACGCCGCTGCGCCGCCAGGCGGTGCCGCGATGCGAGTGCAGGCCGCGCGAGGCCACCAGCAGGCCGACGTCGCCCGGCCGCAGCGCCGCCATGGCGCGGGAATAGCCCTGTTCGCCCAGCAGGTTGCGGCCGATCGTCGGCGGATCGACGAGCGCGGCCCAGAGATCGATGAAGGGGGCGTCGCCTTCGGGCGGCGGCGTCTTCGCCCCGGCAAGGGCGCGGCGTGCCTCGTCCAGGGTGACGGTCATGTGCCCCAGCGCGCCGATTGCCTCAAGGTCCGCCCAGGGCAGGGCCTCGAAGGCCAGCCGCTCGATCCCGCCGCCGCCCTCCGGCGCGATCCGGGTCAACTGGATCGTGCGCGCGGTGCGCAGGATCGCGTCGCGGATCACCCCGGTGGAGACGGTCGCCCGGGCGATCACGTCCATGCCCCGGCTGCCGGTCTTTTCGACCAGGGGTTTGGACGGGTCGCCGTCGACGAAGCTGTTGATGT
Organism: Kiloniellaceae bacterium; assembly: GCA_048268885.1. Taxonomy (GTDB): domain Bacteria; phylum Pseudomonadota; class Alphaproteobacteria; order Kiloniellales; family Kiloniellaceae; genus Pelagibius. The sequence continues at coordinate 7,122 of JBLWUP010000032.1, forward strand.
AGCGCGCGATGTCCGCGGTCGAGATGCCCAGCGTCAGGATCGGCTCGTTGTGGCGGATCAGCTCGGCCCCGGTGATCTTCCCCGCGCTGTTCACCGCCACTAGGATGTCGATGGGCCGGCCGGAGTAGCCCAGCGAGCCGGCGATCTCCCAGGTCGAGCCGATGAACCCCAGGGCGCCCTGCGCGGTGGAAACCGACCAGCCGGCCAGCGGGGTCTCTTCGCGCATCACCGTGACCGCTCCGTCGGCTTTCAGAAGGCGGGCGGCGAGGTCAGGTTCGGGCGCGGTCGTCTCCGCCACGTCGTCTTTCTGCAGCAAACCGCCCGCGGCCCGCGCTTGCCCCGCGGCAGGCAGCAGGATGCAGACGAGGCACAGCGCGGCGAGGGCCCGCAAGGTTCGCATGTGTCACTCCGATGGTGGTTCCGGACCCTGCGGCGGCTCGTCTTTACCTGCCTTAACGAAAGTCAAGGAAGCGGATGAAGGCCCGCGCCTATTCTCGGCGCACCGCACTCGTGCAAGGGAGAGATGGGCATGCACACCCCTCGCAATATCCGGAAGCTGGCGATGCTTGCCACCGTCGTGCTTCCCGTGGCGTTCGCCACGTCAGACCTCTCGGCCCAGGATAAGCCAAAAGAACACGGCGACACCCCGGCCTCCCGCTATGAGCCGAGCATGACGACGCTCGGCCAGATCAACGTGGAAATTCCCGGCCGCAAGCCGGGTGACCCGGTGATCACGCCGTCTGAATTCCAGACCGCCGCCACCCTTTACTTCGAACGCTGTGCCGGCTGTCACGGGGTGCTGCGCAAGGGCGCCACCGGCAAGCCGCTGACGACCGACATCACGCGGGAGAACGGCTACGAGTACCTGCGCGACTTCATCACCTACGGCTCCCCGGCCGGCATGCCGAACTGGGGCACCTCCGGCGAGATGTCGGAGGAGCAGGTCGACCTCATGGCGCGCTATCTGCTCATCGAGCCGCCGGCGCCGCCCGAATTCGGCATGGCCGAGATGCGGAAATCCTGGAAGGTCCTGGTGGCGCCGGAAGACCGCCCGACCGAGAAGATGAACGACATCGACATCGACAATCTCTTCTCGGTCACTCTGCGCGATGCCGGCCAGATCGCCCTGATCGACGGTGCGACCTACGAGATCCACACCGTTATCGATACCGGCTATGCGGTTCATATCTCCCGTATCTCCGCTTCCGGCCGCTATCTCTTCGTCATCGGACGGGATGCGCTGGTCAACATGATCGACCTGTGGATGGAGACGCCGGCGACGGTGGCCCAGATCAAGGTCGGTGCCGAAGCGCGCTCGATCGAAACCTCCAAGATGCCGGGCTGGGAAGACAAGTACGCCATCGCCGGCAGCTACTGGCCGCCGCAGTACGTCATCATGGACGGCGACACGCTGGAGCCGAGGAAGATCGTCTCCACGCGCGGCATGATCTACGACACGCAGGAATTCCATCCGGAACCCCGCGTCGCCGCGATCGTGGCTTCTCACTATCGGCCCGAGTTCATCGTGAACGTGAAGGAGACAGGCAAGATCCTGCTGGTCGACTACTCGGACATCAAGAACCTGAAGGTGACGGAGATCGAGGCCGAGCGCTTCCTGCATGACGGGGGCTTCGACTCGACCAAGCGCTACTTCCTGACGGCGGCCAACGCGCGCGGCAAGATCGCGGTGATCGACACCAAGGAAGGCTCGCTCACGGCCTTGCTGGAAAGCGGCGGGCAGACCCCGCACCCGGGCCGTGGCGCAAACCTGAACCATCCGGTCTACGGGCCGGTATGGGCGACCTCCCACCTGGGTGACGAAACCGTGGCCCTGATCGGCACCGATCCGGAAGGTCATCCGGACCAGGCCTGGAAGATGGTGCAGCAGCTTTACGCCTTGGGCGGCGGCTCGCTGTTCGTGAAGTCGCATCCGACGTCGAAGCACCTCTACGTCGACGCGCCTTTGAATCCGGAAGCGGAGATCTCCGCCTCCGTGGCCGTCTTCAATGTCGACGATCTGGAGCAGGAGGAGCCGGAATACACCGTCCTGCCGATCGGCGAGTGGGCCGGCATTGCCGAAGGCCAGCCGCGTGTCGTGCAGGGCGAGTTCAACAAGGACGGCAACGAGATCTGGTTCTCGGTCTGGAACGGCCGCGATCTGGAATCCGCCATCGTCATCGTCGACGACAGGACCTTGGAGCTGAAGCACGTGATCAAGGACCCCCGCCTGGTCACGCCGACCGGCAAGTTCAACGTCTACAACACGCGTCAGGACGTCTACTGACGCGGACAAGGGGAGGGCGGCCTTCGGGCCGCCCTCATCCCGCCGAAACGGCTTGAAGCCGGCAAATGCGGCAACCGGGGCCATAAACCGGGGCCACGAAGCGGGGTCGACAACTTGGGGCCGACAGCTGGGGTAGGCAGGAGGACAGCATGAGGAAGCCAGGTCGTGTGTATCTCGTCGGCGCGGGACCGGGCGATGCGGATCTCTTGACGGTAAAGGCCGTGCGGGTTCTCGGTCACGCCCAGGCCGTGGTCTACGACAGGCTGGTTTCCGAAGACGTCCTGTCCATGGCCTCCCCCCTGGCTCGCCGCATTCCGGTCGGCAAGGCGCCGAAGTCCCATCCGGTGCCTCAAGAACGCATCAACGAAATTCTGGTCGAGCTGGCGCTGGACGGCCTGACCGTCGTGCGCCTGAAGGGCGGCGATCCCCTGATCTTCGGCCGCGGCTCGGAAGAGGCGGCGGCCGTGAGCGCCGCGGGCATTCCCGTCGAGATCGTGCCGGGCATCACCGCCGCTCCATGCGCGGCGCCCACCGGCGTTCCCCTGACCCACCGCGGGCTGGCGCGCAGCGTGCGCTATGTCACCGGCCATTGCCGGGAGGACCGGCCGCTCGACCTCGACTGGGCCGGCCTGGCCGACCCCGAGACGACGCTGGTCGTCTACATGGGGGCTGCCAACATCGCCGAGATCGCCGGTCACCTCATGGCCCATGGCCTGCCGGCGTCGCTGCCGGTGCTGGCGGTGGCCAATGCCACCACGCCCGAGGAGCGCCACGTGGTCTCATGCCTCGCCCGCGTTGCCGGCGATGTCGCGCGGCAGCGCCTGTCCGGGCCGGTGCTCTTCGTCATCGGCCATGTCGTTTCCCTTTATCACCGCTGCCCGGCCGGCGTGCTGGCGCTGCTGGCCACAAGCCAGCCGCAAGGAGGAATCTCCGGAAGCGTTCCGGGAGCGGTCTATGCGTGAAGCCTTCGCCTTCCTGATGCTTCTTGCCGCAACGGCGGCCCCGGCTTCGCCGGCCGAGGCCGCGGAGTTGCCGCCGGGCCGCGCGGCGGAACTGGAACGCCTGGTCCTGCAGGACTGCGGCTCCTGTCACGGCCTGACGATGAAAGGCGGGCTGGGGTCCGACCTGCGGCCGGAAAGCCTGGCGGGCAAGCCTGTCGAGGTCTTGACCGAGATCGTGCTCGACGGCGTTCCCGGCACGCCGATGCCGCCCTGGCGGCCCCTGCTGAGCGAGGACGAGGCCCGCTGGATCGCCAACTATCTGCTGAACGGAGGCGCGCAATGATCCGCACCCTGGCGTTTTGTCTCCTGTCGCTGGCGGTCCTGGCCTCTGCCGGCGCGCTGCGCGCCGGGGAGCTGCGCGCCACCGGCGACCTGGGCGTGATCGTGGAGCGGGCAAGCGGCGCCCTCCTCATCATCGACCAGTCGGACCACGCGGCCATCGGCCGGGTCGAGGGGCTGGGGGACCTGTCGCACGCCTCCGTCGTCTTTTCGCCGGACGAGCGCTTCGCCTACGTCTTTGGACGCGACGGCGGGCTCAGCAAGGTCGACCTGCTGACCCAGCGCGTCGCCAAGCGGGTATTGCAGTCCGGCAACGCCATCGGCGGCGCGATCTCCGACGACGGCCGCCTGGTCGCGGTCTCGAACTACGAGCCCGGCGGCGTGCGGGTCTTCGACGCCGGGACGCTGGAGATGGTGGCCGACATTCCCACCGGCTCCAAGACCATCGGCCTGGTGGACGCGCCGGGACGGCGCTTCGTCTTCACCCTCTGGGACGCGGGCGAGACCTGGGTCGCGGATTTCTCCGAAGGTGAGCCCGAGGTGACCCGCCCCGCGATCACCCGTATCGAGGGCATCGGCACCAACCCCTATGACGCCCTGATCACCGCCGACGGACGGCACTACATCGCCGGCCTGTTCGGCGAAGACGGGCTCACCGCGATCGATCTCTGGCAGTCGCCGCTGACCCCGCGCCGCATCCTCTCCGGCTACGGCCGCGGCGAGGCGCCTCTGCCGGTCTACAAGATGCCGCACCTGGAAGGCTGGGCCCTGGCCGGTGAACGCTTCGTGCTGCCCGCTGTCGGGCGCCACGAAGTGCTGTGGGTCGATACGCGCAGCCTGGAGGAGACCGGGCGCACCAAGACCCACGGCCAGCCGGTCTTCGCCGTCGCCCGGCCTGACGGCCGGCAGGTCTGGGTGAACTTCGCCCATCCCCTGAACGACACCGTCGAAGTGATCGACACGCCCTCGGGCGAGGTCATTCACACGCTGAAGCCGGGCCCGGCGGTGCTGCACATGGAATTCACCGCGCGCGGCCACGAGGTCTGGGTCTCCGTGCGCGACGCTGGGCGGGTCGACATCTACGACACGCGCAGCTTCGAGAAGCTCGGCGAGATCGCGGCGGAGACTCCCTCGGGGATCTTCTTCACCGCCCGCGCCCACCGGACGGGGCTTTAGAGTATGAGCCCGATCGTCGATTCTCTCGACCGCGCGCTGCTGGACGGCTGGCAGCGGGATCTTCCCCTGGTGCCGCGTCCCTTCGCCGAGATCGGCGCCAAGCTGGCGATCCCGGAGGCGGAGGTGCTGGAGCGCCTGCGCCGTCTCTCGGAGGCGGGGGCGATCAGCCGGATCGGCGCCACCTGCCGGCCCAACATCGCCGGGGCCAGCACCCTGGCCGCGGTCGCCGCGCCGGAGTTCCGCATCGACGAAATCGCGGCGATCATCGGCGAGGAGCCGGGCGTGAACCACTCCTACCTGCGCGAGAACGCCTGGAACATCTGGTTCGTGACGACCGGCCCCGACCGTGACCATGTCGCGGCGACGCTGGAGCGCATCCGCCGGCGCACGGGACTGAAGGTGCTGGACCTGCCCCTGGTGCGCCCCTTCAACATCAGTCTGGCTTTCGCCCTCGACGGCCCCGGGAAACTGCCGCCGGCGCGCGAGGACATCGACGTGGCCGCGCTGCTGCCCGGCGATCGCGACATCATGCAGGGTCTCTCCAGCGGCCTGCCCATCGTGGCCTGCCCCTTTGCGGAGCTGGCCGATGGACTCGGCCGGCCGGAAGAGGAAGTGCTGGCGCGCATCGCCGCGCTGGCGGCCGCCGGCGTGCTGTCGCGCATCGGCGTTATCGTGCGGCATCGCGCGCTGGGCTGGCGCTCCAACGCCATGGTCGTCTGGGACCTGCCGCCGGCGGAGGCCGGGCGGATCGGCCCCGCCCTGGCGGCGGTGCCGGGGGTCACGCTGTGCTACCAGCGCCGCCCGGCCTCCGGAGTCTGGCCCTACACGCTCTATTGCATGATCCACGCCCGCACCCGTCACGAGGCCATGGCCGTGCTCGACCGTGCCTGCGACGAGGCCGGCCTGGCCGGCGTGCCGCATCAGGTCCTCTTCAGCCTGCGCTGCTTCAAGCAGACCGGCGCCCTGGTCGCGCCCTCGGCGGGGGCCGCCGCATGACCCGCCCGCTCTACCATCCCGATGATGCCGACCGCCGGATCATCAACGGCCTGCAGGAGGGTTTCCCCCTCTCGCCGCGGCCCTTCGCGGAGGCGGCGGCGGAATTGGGCCTCGGTGAGGACGAACTGCTCGCCCGCCTGCAGAACCTGCGTCAGCGCGGCGCGGTCACCCGCTTCGGTCCCTTCATCGATGCCGCGGCTATGGGCGGCGCCTTCTGCCTCTGCGCCATGGCGGTGCCGCAGGACCGCTTCGATGCTGTCGCCGAGCAGGTCAACGCCTTTGCGGAGGTGGCCCACAACTACGAGCGGGCGCACGAGCTGAACATGTGGTTCGTGCTGGCCACGGAGAAGCCGGCGCAGATCGAGGCGGCGGCCCAGGCGATCGAGAAGGCCACCGGGCTGGAAGTTCTGCGCTTTCCCAAGCTGGAAGAATTCTTCATCGGCTTCAGGGTGACGGCATGACGATCGACGCGACCGAACGCCGGATCATCGAAGCGACCCAGGCGGGCCTGCCGCTGTCGCCCGCGCCCTATGCCGAGGTGGCGGCGCAGCTCGGGCTCGAAGAGTCCGAGGTGATCGGCCTCATGAGGGATCTGCAGGCGCGCGGAGTCATCCGCCGCGTCGGCATCGCGCCCAATCACTACGCCCTCGGCATGGTGGCGAACGGCATGTCGGTGTGGGATGTCGACGACGCCACCGCCAGCGCGCTCGGGGCGCGGGTCGGCAACCTGGACTTCGTCTCTCACTGCTACCTGCGGCCCCGCGCCCTGCCGGTCTGGCCCTACAACCTCTTCGCCATGGTTCACGGCAAGAGCCGGGAGGAGGTCGAGGAGAAGCGCGCGGAGATCGCCGCGCTGCTCGGCGCGGCCTGCCGGCAAAGCGACATTCTTTACTCGACCCGGATACTCAAGAAGACCGGCTTGCGCATCGGCCGGCAAGGGAAGGGCTGATGTTTCGTCTTTCACACTACATGCGTCAGCTGGTGGCGCCGACGCCGCCGCGGGTTCGCAAGGGCGCGGTCAAGCCGGTGGTGATCTGGAACTTGACGCGGCGCTGCAACCTGCGCTGCCGCCACTGCTACTCGGTCTCTGCCGACGTCGACTTCCCGGGCGAGCTGAGCCACGAACAGGCCATGGGCGTGCTGGAGGATCTCGGTGGCTTCGGCATCCCGGCCTTGATCCTCTCGGGCGGGGAGCCGCTGGCGCGCAAGGACCTTTTCGAAATCGCGGCCCGCGCCCGTGAGATGAAGCTCTACCTCGCGCTGTCCTCGAACGGCACCCGCATCGTCGGCGAGGCCGCCGACCGCGTGGCCGAGATCGGCTTCGATTATGTAGGTATCAGCCTGGACGGCATCGGCGCGACCAACGACTGGTTCCGCGGCCAGGAGGGGGCCTTCGACCAGGGGCTCGCCGGCGTGCGCGCCTGCAAGGAACGCGGCGTGAAGGTCGGCCTGCGTTTCACCCTGACCGAGGACAACGCCGAACAGCTGCCGGAGTTGCTGGATCTCACCGAGGCCGAGGGTGTCGACAAGTTCTACCTCTCGCACCTGGTTTATGCGGGGCGCGGGGACAAACATCGCGGCGCCGACGCGAGCTGGCGGCGGTCGCGCGATGCCATGGACCTGCTGCTCGAGCGCGCCTGGGCGGCAGCGGACGCCGGCGATCCGCTGGAGATCGTCACGGGCAACAACGATGCCGACGCGGTTTATTTCCTGCAGTGGGCAGCGCGCCGCTTCCCGGCCGGGAAGGTCGCCCACCTGCGCGCGCACCTGGCGGCCTGGGGCGGCAATTCCTCCGGCGTCGGGGTCGCCAACATCGACCCGCTGGGCCAGGTCCATCCCGACACCTACTGGTCCGACTACACCGTGGGCAACGTGAAGCAGCAGAAGTTCTCGGAGATCTGGACCGGCGCCGATCCCATGCTGGCGCAGCTGCGCCTGCGCCCGCGCCCGTTGAAGGGGCGCTGTGGCGCCTGCGCCTACCAGGACGTCTGCGGCGGCAACACGCGCATCCGCGCACTGCAGCTGACCGGCGATCCCTGGGCCGAAGATCCCGCCTGCTACATGACGGACGCGGAGATCGGGGTCGAGTCCGAGGAACGCCTGACCGTCACGCCGTTTCGGGGAAAGAGCCATGATCCGGCGCATCGCTTCCTTTAGCCTGGCGGCGGCGCTCTCCGGCGTTGTGCTCGCCGGCGCCGCGGCGGCCGAACCCTCGGGCGCGGCGCTCTATGAGGAGCATTGCGCGGCCTGCCACGGCGCCGACCGGCTGGGCGGCACGGGGCCGGCCTTGATCCCCGAGGCGCTGTCGCGCCTGCGCGGCGTCAAGCTCTCGACCATCATTGCCGAGGGCCGCGTGGCGACGCAGATGCCGTCCTTCGCCGGCACGCTGTCCGCCGAGGAGATCACCGCGCTGGCCGAGTTTGTCCGCGTGCCGCTGGCCGAGGTTCCCGCCTGGAATGCTGAGCAGATCATGGCCAGCCGCAGCTTCGAGGCGGGCTACCAAGCCGCCGAGGCGCCGGTCTTCGAGGCCGATCCGATGAACGTCTTTCTGGTGGTCGAGACCGGCGACCATCACGTCAGCGTGCTGGACGGCGACCGCTTCGAGGTGATGGACCGCTTCCCGACGCCCTTCGCCGTGCACGGCGGGCCGAAGTTCACGCCGGACGGGCGCTTCGTTTTCATCATGTCGCGCGACGGCTGGGTTCAGAAGTACGACATCTGGAGCCTCGCCGAGGTTGGCCGGGTGCGCGCCGGCCTCAACAGCCGCAACATCGCGATTTCCAAGGACGGCCGCCACTTGGCGGTGGCCAACTACCTGCCGCGCACCCTGACGATCCTCTCGACGGCGGACCTCTCGGTGGAACGGGTCTTTGCGGTGACGGCCAAGGACGGCACGGCCTCGCGGGTTTCGGCGGTCTACCAGGCGCCGCAGCGCGACAGCTTCATTCTCGCCCTGAAGGACGCGCCGGAGGTCTGGGAGATCGCCACCGACCCCGCGGCCGCGGCGGTCTACGAAGGCTACGTCCACAGCTACGAGAAGGGCATGGTCGAGGCGTTGCCGTCCTCCGAGGGTCTCTTCGCCCTGCGGCGCATCGAGGTGACGGAGCCGATCGACGACTTTTTCTTCACGCCCGACTACCGCAACCTCATCGGGGCGTCGCGCGACGGCGCGCGCGGCGTGGTGGTGAACCTGACGGTCGGGCGGGAGATCGCCGAGCTGCCGCTGCCCGGCCTGCCGCACCTGGGCTCCGGCATATCCTGGCCGCGCGACGGCCGCCGGGTCATGGCGACGCCGCACCTGAAGGAGCCGCGCCTGACCGTCATCGACATCGAAAGCTGGGAAGTCGTCGGCACCATCGACACGCTGGGGCCGGGGTTCTTCCTGCGCAGCCACGAGAATTCGCCCTATGTCTGGTCCGATGTCTTCTTCGGTCCCAACCGCGACGTGATGCACGTCATCGACAAGCAGAGCCTGCAGATCGTGAAGACCCTGCGTCCGGTGCCCGGCGCCACCGTCGCCCATGTGGAGTTCGACCGCGACGGCCGCCATGCGCTGGTCAGCGTGTGGGAGGACGACGGCGCGGTCATCGTCTACGACGCGGCGACGCTGGAAGAAGTGAGACGCCTGCCCATGCGCAAGCCTTCTGGAAAGTACAATGTCTGGAACAAGATCACCTTCTCCGATGGCACCAGCCACTGATCGGAAAGCCGCCCTGCTGGTGGCCCACGGCGCGCCTTCCGCGCCGGACGGGCCGCAGCGGTCGATCCGCGCCCTGGCGGAGCGGGTGGCGGAGCTGCTGCCGGGGTGGTCCGTCGCGGGCGCGACCCTGGCGGCGCCGGCGGCGCTGGAGGCCGCGCTTGCCGACCTGCCGCAGGCCGCCCCCCTGGTGTTCCCCGTTTTCATGTCCGACGGATGGTTCGTGCGCGAGAAGCTGCCGCAGCGGATCGCCGAGGTCCGTGGCGCAGGTTTCGAGATGGTCAGGCCGCTGGGTCTCGACCCCGCCCTGCACCGCCTCTGCGTGCGCTATGCCCTGGAGGCGGCGGAAGAGGCGGCTCTGCCGGTCGAAAAGGCCACCTTGCTGCTCGCGGCGCATGGCTCGCCGAGCGACCCGCGCCCCCGCCAGGCGGTGGACGCGGTCCTGCGCGTCTTCGGCGCGGCCGGGATCTTTCGCGATGTCCGCGCCGGATTTCTCGATGAGTCGCCGCACCTCGCCGGTGCCGCGCGGATCGACGGGCCGGCCCTCTGCCTGCCGTTCTTTGCCGGGCGCGCGGGCCATGTCGAACGCGATGTTCCCCAGGCGCTGGCGGAGGCAGGGTTCGCGGGGCCGCTTCTCAAGGCCATCGGCCAGCATCCCGCCGTCCCGGTGATTATCGCCGCGGCGCTGATGGCGCGGGCCGCGCGGTGCGCGGCCTGATGACGGCGATGACAAGACCGGCGCTCTTCCACCGGGGTTTCCGCCCCTTCTTCTTTGCCGCCGGCCTCTGGGCGGCGCTGGCGATACCGCTTTGGCTGCTGGTCTTTCAGGGGACGCTGGCCCTGCCGACGGATCTGGATTTTGCCGCCTGGCATGCCCACGAGATGATCTTCGGCTTCGCCGCCGCGGTCATCGCGGGGTTCCTGCTGACGGCGATTCCCAACTGGACCGGCCGGCTGCCCTTGCAGGGGCTGCCCCTGGCGCTGCTCTTCGCGGCCTGGCTCGCCGGCCGCGTGGCGGTCGCCACCTCCGCGGTGATCGGGGTCGGCCCCGCCGCCGCGATCGACCTGCTGTTCCTGACCGCCTTGCTGGCCGCCGCGCTGCGCGAGATCGTCGCCGGGCGCAACTGGCGCAACCTGCCGATGCCGCTGGCGCTCGTCCTGCTCATCGCCGCCAACCTGCTGATCCATCTGCAGGCGGCCGGTATCGCGGACAGCGGCGCCCTGGGTGAACGTCTGGGCATCGCCACGGTGGTGCAGCTCGTCACGCTCATCGGCGGGCGCGTCATTCCCAGCTTTACGCGCAACTGGCTCGCCAAGCGGGGGGCCGCGGCGCTGCCCGTACCCTTCGGCGGCTTCGACAAGCTCTGCCTGCTGGCGACCCTGGCCGGCCTGGGGGGCTGGGTTTTCGCGCCGGAACATTGGATTTCGGGGGCGGCGCTGCTCGTCGCCGGGGGCCTCAGTCTCGCCCGCCTGTGGCGCTGGCAAGGCCTCCAGACCTTTTCGGAACCGCTGGTCTGGAGCCTGCACCTGGGTTTCCTCTGGGTGCCGCTGGGTCTCCTGCTGCTCGGCCTCGGCGTGATTCTGCCGGATGCCGCGCCGCCGACGGCGGGGCTGCACGCCCTGACTGCCGGGGCGATCGGCGGCATGACCCTGGCGGTGATGACGCGGGCGAGCCTCGGCCACAGCGGGCGGGCGCTGACCGCGGATGCCTGGACGACGGTCATCTATCTCGCCGTCGCGTCGGCCGCGGCGCTGCGCGTCGCGGCGTCCCTCGCCGAAACGGCCTATCTGCCGCTGCTGCATGCCTCCGGCGCTCTCTGGTTCCTGGCTTTCGGCCTCTTCGTGCTGCGCTACGGCCGCATTTTCCTGTCGAAGTAGCCGCCTCGGCCGTCTTTGCGGACTTGGAACGCAACGCCCCACACCAGGGAAGCCGGTGCGGGGCGCTTCACGTCACTCAACGATAGAGAAGTGTCTCAGGAAGGTTCCGGCCAGGTGAACTCGGGGCGCAGCCCTTCGTAGACCGGGCGGCCGTCATTGGGTTTCGGCTCGCCGGTGGCCGGGTCATAGAAGGCGTGGTAGGTCGCCGGCATGTCTTCCTTGTAGCCCATGAGGTTCGGCACGATCACCCGGATGCGGTTCTGCTTGTCGTCGAGCATGATCGGCGTGCCGCAGGTGGCGCAGGTGCACAATTCCAAGGGGCCGTCGGGATTCTTGTCGTTGAACGGCTGGCGGTTCAGGCCGCCGGGGTTGTCGACGGCCACATCCCCGTGCCTGAAGAACACCACGTGGGTGGTGTCCTGGCCGGTCACGCGTTTGCAGACGGAGCAGTGGCAGGTGTGGTTGTCGATCGGTTCATTGTCCGCGTGGGTGTGGACATGCTCGCACCCTCCGGAATACTTGTGGGACATCATTTCCTCCTGCTTAGTTGTTGGACCCTATAGGCCGTCCAGATTCAGTCAAAACCGCCACCGATCGGCGTTCCCGCCGGCGCGCCTCAGGCCCATGACGTCAGTGAGGTCGAACAGCCTGCCGGACTCATCCGTGCTCACGACGTGGCACTCGCTGACGATGCCGACGGCAAGACTGCCGGACCGTCTTCCTTCGACGCCCAGCGTTTCCATAGGAGCCTCTTGTAGCCACGAAGGGCCCCGCAAAGACCACCGTCTGATCCAAGCGGCTGAATAAGAGAAACACGCCCTCGCCTTGGCCGCCAATTGGCCTTTAGTCCGAAGCCGGCCGGCGGTGCCGGAGTCCCCGGCGGCGCGCCGTTTTGCGCCCTTCCGCTGTGCCGGAGGTGGAAAGTGTCCAGCCAAAACGGTCAGCGGGCTGCCGCCATTGCTTTGCGGCAGGACCGCCGCGGGCGCCGCCGCCTTCGTTCAAGGTGCTGAATTTGCGCGACTTTGCCGGTGTGGCAAGGGCGTGGCATATGTCTTGCAAATGCTCTCCCGACTCTCGCGCGGCCCGGAACCGCAAAGAGGGATCCAACAAAGGGGAGGGACAGCCCAGCATGACCGAAACGTTCTATGAGGTAATGCGGCGGCAGGGGATCACCCGCCGAAGCTTTCTGAAATTCTGCAGCCTGACGGCGGCGGCCCTGGGACTCGGGCCCAGTTTCGCGCCGAAGATCGCCGAGGCGATGGAGACCAAGCCGCGCATTCCCGTGCTGTGGTTGCACGGCCTGGAATGCACCTGCTGCTCGGAGAGTTTCATCCGCTCGGCGCATCCGCTGGCCAAGGACGTCATCCTGTCGATGATCTCGCTCGACTACGACGACACCATCATGGCGGCGGCGGGCGAGCAGGCCGAGGCCATCATCGAGGAGACGATCGAGAAGTACGACGGCAACTACATTCTGGCCGTCGAGGGCAATCCGCCGCTGAACGAAGACGGCATGTACTGCATCATCGGCGGCAAGCCCTTCGTCGACCAGCTGCGCCATGCCGCCGAGCACTGCAAGGCCATCATCTCCTGGGGCTCCTGCGCCTCCTGGGGCTGCGTACAGGCCGCGCGGCCCAATCCGACCCGGGCGACGCCGGTGCACAAGGTGCCGGGCCTCGCCGCCAAGCCGATCATCAAGGTGCCGGGCTGTCCGCCCATCGCCGAGGTCATGACCGCGGTCATCACCTACATCCTGACCTTCGAGCGTTTCCCCGAGCTGGACCGCCAAGGCCGCCCGAAGATGTTCTATTCCCAGCGCATCCACGACAAGTGCTACCGCCGGCCGCACTTCGACGCCGGCCAGTTCGTCGAATCCTTCGACGACGAGGGCGCGCGCAAGGGCTACTGCCTCTACAAGGTCGGCTGCAAGGGGCCGACCACCTACAACGCCTGCTCCACCGTGCGCTGGAACGGCGGCCTGTCCTTCCCCATCCAGTCGGGCCATCCCTGCTTCGGCTGTTCCGAGGACGGATTCTGGGACAAGGGCAGCTTCTACGACCGGCTGACCGATATCCACGGCTTTGGCGTGGAAGCCAATGCCGACAAGATCGGCGGCGCCGCGGCGGCCGCCGTGGGCGTGGCCGTCGCAGCCCACGCCGGGGCCAGCGCCGTCAAACGGGCGCGTCAAAAAGGGGGTGAAAGCTGATGGCGATGATCCAGACACCCAACGGTTTCGATCTCGATACCTCCGGCCAGCGCGTGGTCGTCGATCCGGTGACCCGGATCGAGGGGCACATGCGCTGTGAGGTGAACATCGACGCGCAGAATGTCATCCGCAACGCGGTCTCCACCGGCACCATGTGGCGCGGGCTGGAGGTGATCCTGAAGGGCCGCGACCCGCGCGACGCCTGGGCCTTCACCCAGCGCATCTGCGGCGTCTGCACCGGCACTCACGCGCTCACCTCGGTCCGCGCGGTGGAGGATGCGCTCGGCATCGACATCCCGGAGAACGCCAACTCGATCCGCAACATCATGCAGCTTTCGCTGCAGGTGCACGACCACCTGGTGCACTTCTATCACCTGCACGCGCTGGACTGGGTGAACCCGGTGAACGCCCTGAAGGCGGACCCCAAGGCGACCTCGGAGTTGCAGCAGCGGGTGGCGCCGCACCATCCGAAGTCCTCGCCGGGCTACTTCCGCGACATCCAGAACCGCTTGAAGAAGTTCGTCGAGTCCGGACAGCTCGGGCCCTTCAAGAACGGTTACTGGACCAATCCGGCCTACAAGCTGCCGTCGGAAGCCGATCTCATGGCCGTGACTCACTACTTGGAAGCGCTCGACTTCCAGAAGGAGATCATGACCACGCGGACCATCTTCGGCGGCAAGGACACGCACCCGAACTGGCTGGTCGGCGGCGTGCCCTGCGCCATCAACATCGACGGCGAGCTGGCCGCCGGGGCGCCGATCAACATGGAGCGGCTGAACTACGTCTCCGGCGTCATCGACCGCACGCTGGAGTTCGTCAACAACGTCTACATCCCCGATATCCTCGCCATCGGCTCCTTCTACAAGGACTGGCTCTACGGCGGCGGCCTCTCGGGCCGAAGCGTGCTGGCCTACGGCGATATCCCGGACCGGGCCAATGACTACTCCCCCGGCAACCTCATGATGCCGCAGGGCGCCGTCATCAACGGCAACTTGAAAGAAGTGCATCCCATCGACCTGCGTGACCCGGAGCAGATCCAGGAGTTCGTGCCGCATTCCTGGTACAGCTATCCCGACGAGGCCAAGGGCCTGCATCCCTGGGACGGCATCACCGAGCCGCGCTATGAGCTGGGGCCCAACGCCAAGGGCACCAAGACCAACATCGAGCAGCTCGACGAATCGGCGAAGTACTCCTGGATCAAGGCGCCGCGCTGGCGCGGCCACGCCATGGAAGTGGGCCCGCTGGCCCGCTACGTGGTCGGCTACGCCCAGGGCCACGAGATCATCACCGACCAGGTGAACCGCACCCTCAGCGCTCTCGACCTGCCGGTCGAGGCCCTGTTCTCCACCCTCGGCCGGACCGCGGCGCGGGCGCTGGAGGCGCAGTGGGCGGCGCAGATGCAGCGCTACTTCATGGACAAGCTGATCGCCACCATCAAGGCCGGCGACAGCGCCACCGCCAACGTGGAGAAATTCGACCCGGCGACCTGGCCGAGCGAGGTCAAGGGCGTCGGCTTCACCGAGGCGCCGCGTGGCGCGCTGGCCCACTGGATCCGGATCAAGGACACCAAGATCGACAACTACCAGTGCGTCGTGCCCACCACCTGGAACGGTTCGCCGCGCGACAACGAGGGCAACATCGGCGCCTTTGAGGCCTCGCTGATGAACACCAAGGTGGAGCGCGCCGAGGAACCGGTGGAGATCCTGCGCACCATCCACAGCTTCGACCCCTGCCTTGCCTGCTCGACCCACGTCATGGGTCCGGACGGCGAGGAACTGGCCGAAGTGAAAGTGCGCTGAGGGAGGACTGGAACATGCGGAAAATTTATCTGAGCGCCGCCGCCTTCGTGGCCGCGGCAGGTTTCGCGGGCCCGGCGCTGGCCCACAGCGGCGGGACGCTGACCGGCCTCGGCGCGGGCCTGGCCCACCCCTTGCTCGGTCCCGACCATCTGCTGGCCATGCTGGCGGTCGGGGTCTGGGCGGCAACCCGTCCTTCCGAACAGGCCTGGCAGGGGCCGGCGGTCTTCGTCGCCCTGCTGGCGCTGGGCGGTCTGCTGGGCTTCTCGGGCCCGGCGCTGTCCTTTGTCGAGCCCGGCATCCTCGCTTCCGTGGTGGTGCTGGGGGCGATGATCCTCGCCGCCCGGCGCCTGCCGGCGGCGGCGTCTCTCATCGTCCTCGGCGGCTTCGCCCTGCTGCACGGTCATGCCCACGGCAGCGAGGCCGCGGGTGGTTTTGGCGGCTACATGGCGGGCTTCCTGCTGGCCAGCGTGGCCCTGCACCTCGGCGGCTTCGCGGCGGGGCGGGGGCTGGCGCGCTGGCGCTACGGCCTGCCGGCGGCGGGGCTCGGCATCGGCCTCGCCGGTCTGGCGCTGGTCGCGGGATAGGAGGGCGCCATGACCCTGAACACCACCGCCTCCCACAAGGAAGAAGCCGTCTACGTCTACGAGGCCCCGGTGCGCCTCTGGCATTGGGTGAACGCGCTGGCCATCCTGGCGCTCTGCCTGACCGGCTATTTCATCGGCTCGCCGCCGCCTTCGGTGCACGGCGAAGCCAGCAGCAGCTTCCTGTTCGGCTGGATCCGCGTCATCCACTTCGCCGCCGCCTACATCCTGATGGTCGGCTTCGTCCTGCGGGCCTACTGGGCCATCGTCGGCAACAGCCACGCCAGGCAGATCTTCCTGCCGCCGGTGTGGCGCGGCCGCTTCTGGAAGGAACTGCTGCACGAGGTGCTGTGGTACGCCATGATCGCCAAGCAGCCCCTGAAGTACGCCGGGCACAACCCGCTGGCCACCCTGGTCATGCACCTCATGTTCGTCTGGGGCATCGTCTTCATGATCGTGACCGGCCTGGCGCTCTACGGCGAAGGCACCGGCATGGGGACCTGGCAGCACACCTTGTTCTCAAGCTGGGTGATCCCGCTGTTCGGCCAGAGCCAGGACGTGCATTCATGGCACCATCTGGGCATGTGGCTGATCATCTGCTTCGCTGTCGTCCACATCTACGCGGCGGTGCGCGAGGACATCATGTCCCGCCAGTCGATCATCTCCTCCATGTTCTCCGGCTGGCGCACCTTCCGCGACGGCGGGCCGGGCGAGAACGGTCACTAGTCCCCAAAACCAGTCCATCCAAACCTCTGCCAGTCTTATTTCCCAACCACTCGGGTGGGGCTTCGGCCCCGCCCTTTTCTTGCCGGATCACCGAGGGGGCGGTGTGATGGAAAGAAACTTTTCGGTTTGTCTAAAATACGGCTGAATAATTTTCATTCATGTTTTTGGCCTGCCGCAAGAACTGAGCTATTCCGGATAGTTAGTTTCGCTCCCGGCTTGGCATGCGTCTTGCTGTTAACCAGTCAAAGGGCGCCGCAGTGCGCTCCAAGAAGAAGAACCAAGGATTTGGGAGGGAGGCCGCGATGGCAGATACGCCATCCGTGCTGATACTGGGTATCGGCAATCTTTTGTGGGCCGACGAGGGCTTCGGCGTCCGCGCCGTGGAGGAACTGCACCGCGGCTGGTCCTTTCCCGACAACGTGCGCCTGATGGACGGTGGCACCCAGGGCATCTACCTGGTCCAGCACATCCGCGAGGCCGACCTCCTGGTGGTCTTCGACGCCGTCGACTTCGGCCTGGCGCCGGGCAGCCTGAAGCTGGCCGAGGGCGACGAAGTGCCGAAATTCCTCGGCGTGAAGAAGATCTCCCTGCACCAGACCGGCTTCCAGGAAGTCCTCGCCATGGCCGAGATGCTGGGCGACATCCCCGACGAACAGTTCCTGATCGGCGTGCAGCCGGTGGAACTGGACGATTTCGGCGGCAGCCTGCGCCCGGCGGTGAAGGCGCAGATCGGCCCGGCCATCGAGGTGGCGCTGGATTTCCTCGCGCAGCGCGGCATCACGGTGGAGCGCCGCGTCCAGCCGCTCCCCGACGAGATCACCATCGCCTCCTCCGAAATGAGCCTGGCGCGCTACGAAGCCGGTCGTCCCGATAAAGCGGCGGCGGTGCGCCAGGGCGACGCCCGCGTGCTGGCGACGGGCGGCTGGCGCGGCCCCGGGGACTTCGAGGCCGAGATCGACCGGCTGCTCAACCAGCCGGTGAGGACTCGCTGATGTGTATCGGTATCCCCATGCAGGTCATCGAGGCCGACGTCGGCGAGGCGCTGTGCCAGGCGCGCGACGGCCGCCATCGCATCGACACCCGCCTGGTCGGCACCCCCGCGCCCGGGACCTGGCTCATGGTCTTCCTCGGCGCGGCCCGCGAGGTGATCAGCGCGGAGCGCGCGGCCCAGGCCGCCGACGCGCTGGAGGCGCTGGCCATGGTCCAGCGCGGCGAGGCGGGCTTCGAGCATCTCTTCGCCGACCTCATCGATCGCGAACCGCAACTGCCGGACTTCTTGCGCCGGCCGGAAGAAGAATCTTAAGGGAGCAAAGCCGCATGACTTTCTCACCCCTCCTGCAGTCGATCATCGAGCGCCACGGCTACCGCGTGATCGAAGAAGACGCCCTGGACGACGTGGTGGAAGGCTTGGAGCACTGCGTGCTGTTCTTCGGTGGCGATGCCCAGCGCATGGCGGAGAGCAACGATGTCGCCGTGGTCCTGCCGGAGCTGGAAAAGGCCTTCGGCGGCGCCTTCATCCCGCTGGTGGTGGCGCGCGAGGCCGAGCGGGCGCTGCAGCGGCGCTACCGCTTCAACGCTTACCCGACGCTGGTCTTCCTGCGGCGCGGGGCCTACCTCGGCGCCATCCAGGGCGTGCGGGACTGGATCGACTATCTGCAACAGATCCGCGCGATCCTGACCTCCGAACCCGGCGACCCGCCGCCCTTCAAGTTTCCCGAGGGCTGCGGCGCCCCCCAGGACTCCCAGCAAACCCCGCAATAGCATCGCGCCGGAGACTTCTTATGAGCGACACCCCGATCTCTTCCTTTTTGGCCCCCGGCAGCCAACCGGCCGACGACGAGGGCAAGCTGGAATACATGCAGATGCCCTCGGCCATGATGACCTTCGCCATGCCCGACCTGCCGGAGCCGGAGGACACGGCGGGCCTGGCGCCGGCCAAGGCCGCGCTCGCGACGGTGCTGGCCCGGCTGCAGGACTACGCGGCCGACGGCGCCCACAACATCGTCTCCCTGGCGGGGCTGGACGCGGCCAACCTGGAGCTGGTGAACCAGGTGCTGGGCGAGGGCGAGGTTTCGGTGGTCGGCGGCGGCGAACTGCAGGCCCAGGAGGCGGTGCTCGCCGGGGTCTGGCGGGTACGCGGCACGGACGCCGAGGGCCGGGTGCTGCGCGACGAGATCGAGGTCGGCAGCTTTCCGACCAGCGTCGCCGCGCTCGCCTTCAAGGCGGCCCGGCCCGCGGTGGCGATCCCCGAAAGCTTCGCGCCGGACGTCTTCAACGCCCCGCCGCTGCTGCCGGAGATCAACGAGCATATCCCGCAGGTGGCGGCCCAGGGCATCGGCGGGGCGCCGCACGTCATCAACCTCTCCCTGCTGCCGCATACCGAGGCCGACCTGGCCCTGTTGGCCGAGCTGCTGGGCGAGGGGCCGCTCACCATCCTGTCGCGCGGCTACGGCAACTGCCGGGTGACCAGCAGCGGCACGGACTCCGTCTGGTGGGTGCAGTTCTACAACTCGCAGGACACCTTGATCCTCAACTCCATCGAGATCTGTGCTTTGCCGGAGGTGGTCTGCGCGGCGCCGGAGGACATCGAGGAATCCGCCGACCGCCTGCGCGAAATCCTGGAGGTCTACCGGTGAGCGAGTCCTTCTTCGCCGGGTCCTACGGGGGCGACGCCGCCAAGCTGCGGCCCGACAGCAAGCTGGAGTGCAAGATCTGCTGGCACGTCTATGACCCGGCGGAGGGCGACGACTACTGGCAGGTGCCGGCGGGCACGCCCTTCACCAAGCTGCCGGCGCATTGGACCTGTCCCAACTGCGACGGCGCGCGGCAGGACTTCATGGTCATCGAAGAGGCCTGAGATGGACGCCGGACAGGATACCGCTACCCGCCTGGAGCGCTGCTTCGCCGAGATCGGCGAGACGCGTATGGAGGGCGTGCCGATCCTGAACCCGGCGCTGCGCGTGAAGGCGCGGGGCCTTCGTGAGTGGCAGGGCTTCTGGCTCACGGCCCTCATCACCCCCTGGTTCCTGAACCTCATGCTGCTGCCCCGGCAGGAGGGTGCAGACGACGACGCGACGGCGCTGCCGGTCGGCAGCAAGCGGACCTTCGCCTTTCCCGCGGGGTCTTTCGAGTTCATCCGCGGGCGGGAAGCCGCGCTGGGCGGCTATTGGATGTGCTCGCTGTTCTCGCCGGTGCTGGAGTTCACCGACCAGGCGGCCGCCGAGGCGACCGCCGACGCGGCGCTGCAGGAGCTCTTCACCGCGGAAGAAGAAGAGACCGACGCGGAGATGGCGACGATCTGGCGCGGCGAGCTGCCGCTTGCCGATTCCGTGGAGCCGGCGCCCGAAGACGCCCCGGAAGACCGTCCGGCCCCCTCGCCCGTCAGCCGCCGCGCTTTCCTGCGCGGTCCCGCCGCGCGGTCCTCGAAGCTGGAGGAACGGCAGACATGAGCGGCCTCCTCAGCTCTCGTCAGGCCCCCGGACATACCCCCGGACATACCCCCGGACATACCCCCGGACATACCCCCGGACATACCTATGAGGGCCGGGTCTCCATCGAGCTGCCCCGCCGGGCCGGCGCGCCGGCGCGGGTCGCCTTCACCGAGCCCGGCGACATCGGCGGGCTGCTCTGCGGGCGCAAACCGGAAGAGGCTTTGGCCCTGGTGCCGCTGATCTACGCGCTCTGCGGCAACGCCCAGAGCCACGCCGCCGTGACCGCCCTGGAAGGCGCGCTCGGCCTGGCTCCGGCGGCAAGAACGCGGGCGGCCCGGGCGGCGCTGACGTTGATGGAAACCCTGCGCGAGCACAGCCTGCGCATCGCCCTCGACTGGCCCGGGTTCCTCGACCTGCCGCCCGAGGCGGCGCGCCTGCGTCCGGCGATGGACCTGCTGCCGGCGCTGACGGCGGCGCTTTTCGGGCCGAAACCGCCCTTCGCCCTGGGAACGGAGGCCAAACCCGACAGGGCGGCGGCTCTTCAGGTGATCGATGCGGCGGAAGATCTGCTGGAACGGGAGGTTTTCGGCGAACCCCTGGCGCGCTGGCGGGCCCGGCGCGGCTGGGCCGAGCTGCGGGCCTGGGCGCGGGATGGCGGCAGCCTCGCGGGCCGCGTGCTGACGGCCATCGACGATGCCGGCTGGCGGGAGGCTGGTGCGGCCGAGGCACCGTCCCTGGCGCTGCCGACCCCCGCGCACCTGCGGGCCTGGCTGCGGGAAAACGCCGACCTGCCCCGGCACGGCGGGGAAAAAGTGCCGGAAACCACACCTTTCTCCCGCCGCCGGGACGATCCGCTGCTGGCGAGCCTCGGCGGCTGCGGCCTTGCCGCGCGCCTCGCTGCCCGCCTGGTGGAACTGGCCCGCCTGCCGGACGACCTGCGCGGTCTCGTCATGGATGAGGCGCGGCCGCCGCTGCACGCGCCGGTGGGCGGGGAAACCGGCTTTGCCGCGGTGGAGGCGGCGCGCGGCCTGTTGATTCATGCAGTGCAGTTGCGCGGCGGCGCCGTTGCCCGCTACCGTATCCTGCCGCCGACGCGCTGGAACTTCGACGCCGCGGGCATCGCCCGGCACGGCCTCTCCCGGCTCACGGCGGCGGACGGGCCGAGCCGTCTGCGCCAGGCGGAAATGCTCGTCAACGCCATCGACCCCTGCGTTCGCCACGAAGTGAGGGCCGCCTGATGCACGAGATGTCGCTTTGCCAGAGCATCCTGCAGACCCTGGAGGAGCAGGCGGGCCTGCAGAACTTCACCCGGGTGGAGCGGGTCTGCCTGGAGATCGGCCCGCTGTCCGGGGTGGAGATCGAGGCGCTGAAGTTCGGTTTCGACGTGGTCATGCGCGGCTCCCTGGCGGAACAAGCGCGACTGGAAATCGTCGAGTGCCCGGCGGAGGCCTGGTGCCTCCCCTGTGCCGCGACGGTCTCCATCAACCAGCGTTTCGATGCCTGCCCGCGCTGCGGCTCGCACCAGCTGCAGGTGACCCGCGGCGACGAGCTGCGAATCAAGGAACTGGAGGTGAACTGATGTGCAACGTCTGCGGCTGCGGCGAGGGGGAGGTCCGGATCGAAGGGTCCGAGGCGTCCCACCACCATCACGGTGACCACCAGCATCACCGTCACCCCCATCACCACGATCACGGTCATCATCACCATGACCGGCAGCTGCACCACTATGGCGACGGCCCGGCGGGGGTAGCGGTGGCGGGCATGAGCCAGAGCCGCCTGGTGACCCTGGAGCAGGACATCCTGGCCAAGAACAACGGCTACGCCGCCGCCAACCGGCGTGTCTTCGCGCAGCGCGGCATCCTGGCGCTGAACCTGGTCTCCAGCCCCGGCTCCGGCAAAACCACATTGCTGGTCCGCACGATAGAAGAGCTGGCGGGGCGCTTTCCGGCCTACGTCATCGAGGGCGACCAGCAGACCTCGGCGGATGCCGAGCGCATCCGCGCCACCGGCGCGCCCGCCCTGCAGATCAACACAGGCAAGGGCTGCCACCTGGACGGCCACATGGTCGGCCACGCGGTGGAGCACCTGAACCCCGCCGAGGGCGCCGTCCTGTTCATCGAAAACGTCGGCAACCTGGTCTGCCCCGCCGCCTTCGACCTGGGCGAGGCGCACAAGGTGGCGATCCTCTCGGTCACCGAGGGCGAGGACAAGCCGCTGAAGTATCCCGACATGTTCGCCGCCGCCGACCTGGTGCTGCTGAACAAGACCGACCTGCTGCCGCATCTCGACTTCGACGTCGACGCCGCCGTGGCCAACGCCCGCAAGGTGAATCCCTTGGTCGAGGTGTTGCAGGTCTCGGCGCGCAGCGGCGAAGGCCTGGACGCCTGGCTCGCCTGGATCGAGGCGGCGCGCGGCCGGATCGCAACGACAGCGGGCGCCGTAGCGCCTGACGCCACCGCCCGGGCGGGCTGAGAAGGAGAAGGCAGATGTGTCTGGCATTGCCGGCCAAGGTGGTCGAACTGGGCGAAGGCGGCATGGCCACCGTCTCCCTGGAAGGCGTGACCAAGGAAATCTCCCTGGCGCTGGTCGAGGACGTCGCCCTGGGTGACTTCGTGCTCATCCACGTCGGCTACGCGCTGCACAAGGTGAGCCCTGAGGAGGCCGAGCGCACCCTGGCGCTCATGGCCGAGGCCGGCGTGCTGGCCGAGGAGGTCATGGAACTGGCGCCCGTCCAAGGAGACGCACAGGGGGGAGAGACGCCATGAAGTACATCCGCGAGTTCCGCGACCGCGACCTGGCGCGCACCCTGGCCCAGGCCATCGCCCGCGAAAGCGATACCGGCCGCGACTACCACCTGATGGAGTTCTGCGGCGGCCACACCCACGCCATCTTCCGCTACGGCGTGCAGGATCTCATGCCGGACAACGTGGTCTTCGTGCATGGGCCCGGCTGTCCCGTCTGCGTGCTGCCGGTGCGCCGTCTCGACGACGCGGTGGAGCTGGCCGAGCGTCACGGGGTCATCCTCTGCACCTACGGCGACATGATGCGCGTGCCCGGCACGAAACAACGCAGCCTGATCCGCGCCAAGGCCGACGGCGCCGAGGTGCGCATGGTCTATTCGACGCTGGACGCGCTGAAGATCGCCCGCGACAACCCGGCGCGCGAGGTGGTGTTCTTCGCTATCGGTTTCGAGACCACGACGCCGCCGACGGCGGTCGCGGTGAAGCAGGCGGAGGCCGAGGGCCTGTCCAACTTCACCGTCTTCTCCAACCACGTCCTCACGCCCCCGGCCATGCGGCATCTGCTGGAGACGGCGCCAAAGGACGAGGAAGACGCGGTGAAGATTGACGGCTTCCTGGGGCCGTCCCACGTCAGCTCGGTCATCGGCTCCAATCCCTACAGGCCCTTCGCGGAGACCTTCGCGAAGCCGGTGGTCATCGCGGGCTTCGAGCCGCTGGACGTCATGCAGGCGAGCCTCATGGCGATCCGCCAGATCAACGAGGGCCGCCACGAGGTGGAGAACGAGTACACCCGCGTGGTGACGCCGGAAGGCAACCTGAAGGCCCAGGCGCTGGTCGCCGAGGTCTTCGAGCCGCGCCGCAGCTTCGAATGGCGCGGCCTCGGCGCAATCCCCGAGAGCGCCCTGAAGCTGCGCGAGCGCTACGCCGCCTTCGACGCCGAGAAACGTTTCGCCCTGGCCGCCAAGGACTCGCGCGAGGTGAAGTCCTGCGAATGCCCGGCGATCCTGCGCGGCGCCAAGAAACCCACCGACTGCAAGCTGTTCGGCACGGTCTGCACGCCGGACAGCCCCATGGGCTCCTGCATGGTCTCCTCGGAAGGCGCCTGCGCCGCCTACTGGAGCTACGGCCGCTTCCGGGGTCCCGAAGAGAAGAAGGGCGCGGCGGCATGAACATCATGGCCCCCAAGGTGACGAACCCCAAGGCGCCGGCAAAGGCGTCGGCACTGCGCGGCAACGTCGACATGACCCACGGCGGCGGCGGGCGCGGCATGGCGGAGCTGATCGCCAACCTCTTCCTGCGCCACTTCGACAACGAGCTGCTGCGCCAGGGCCATGACGCCGCGCTCTGCACGGTGCCGCCGGGGCGGCTGGCCATCTCCACCGACGGCCACGTCATTTCGCCGCTGTTCTTTCCCGGCGGCGACATCGGCTCGCTGGCGGTGTACGGCACCCTGAACGACGTGGCCATGGCCGGGGCCAGGCCGCTCTACCTCACGGCGGGCTTCATCCTGGAGGAAGGCTTTCCCCTGGCCGACCTGGAGCGCATCGTCGTCTCCATGGCCGCGGCGGCGCGGGAGGCCGGAGTACCGGTGGTGACCGGCGACACCAAGGTGGTGGAGAAGGGCAGCGGCGATGGCGTCTTCATCACCACCACCGGCATCGGCGTGGTGCCGGAAGGCGTGCACATTTCCGCCGAGCGGGCGCGGCCCGGCCAGGCCATCCTGCTGTCGGGCTCCATTGGCGATCACGGCATCGCCATTCTCTCCCGGCGCGAAAACCTGGCCTTCGACACCGAGATCCGCTCCGACAGCGCGGCGCTGCACGGCCTGGTCGCCGACATGATCGCCGCGGTGCCGGACATCGCGGTGCTGCGCGACCCGACGCGCGGTGGCCTCGCCTCGACCCTGAACGAGATCGCCCGCCAGGCCGGGGTCGGCATGGTGCTGGAGGAGGAAGCCATCCGGGTGAAGCCGGAGGTGACCGCCGCCTGCGAGTTGCTGGGCCTCGACCCCCTCTATGTCGCCAACGAGGGCAAGCTGGTCTGCCTCTGCGAGGCCGAGGCGGCGGAAACGCTGCTGTCCGTCATGCACGCCCATCCCCTGGGGCGGGAAGCCGCCCTCATCGGCCATGTCACCGAGGACCCGCACGCCCTGGTGCAGATGCACACCTCCTTCGGCGGTGGCCGGGTCGTCGACTGGCTGGCCGGCGAACAGCTGCCGAGGATCTGCTGAGCCATGAGCGATCCGTCCGTCAACCGCCCCGCCAGCCAAGCCGCCGCCCTGCCCACCATCCTGGTCGTGGACGACGAGGTGCGCTCTCTCGAGGCGCTGGAGCGCATCCTTTCCGACGACTTCGACGTGAAGACGGCATCGACCGTCGCGGCCGCCACGGAAGTGCTGGAGAACGAGTGGGCACAGGTGGTGCTCTGCGACCAGCGCATGCCGGATCAGACCGGCGTCGAGTTCCTAAAGACGGTGCGCGAGCGCTGGCCCGACGTCATCCGGATGATCGTCTCCGGCTACACCGACGCCCACGACATCATCGACGGCATCAACGAAGCCGGCATCTACCAGTACATCACCAAGCCCTGGCACCCGGACAACCTGATCCTGACGCTGAAGAACGCGGCGGGGCTCTACGCTCTGCAGCGCGAGAACGAGCTGCTGGCGGTGGAGATGAAGATGTCGCCTTCCGTCGCCAAGAAGGTGGTGGCGACGCGGCGTGAGGCGCTGCGCCGCGACTACGACTTCGACGACGGCATCGTCCGCGCGCCGGACAGCCCGATGGACCGCGTCTGCGAGACCCTGCGGCAGGTCGCGCCCTACGACGTGCCGGTGGTACTGACCGGCGCCTCGGGCACCGGCAAGGAGCTGGCCGCCCGCGCGCTGCACTACGGCAGCCTGCGCTGGAACAAGCCCTTCGTGGTGGAGAACTGCGGCGCTTTGCCGGACCAGCTGCTGGAAAGCGAGCTTTTCGGCCACAAGCGCGGCGCCTTCACCGGCGCGGTGGAGGACTACGTCGGCCTTTTCGAACGCGCCGACGGCGGCACGGTCTTCCTGGACGAGATCAGCGAGGTTTCGCCGGCCTTCCAGGTAAAGCTGCTGCGCGTGCTGCAGGAGGGCGAGATCCGCCCGGTCGGCAGCGGCAAGACGCGCCAGGTGGATGTGCGCGTGGTCGCCGCCACCAACCGCGACCTGGAGGAGGAGGTGCGCGCCGGGCGGTTCCGCGCCGACCTCTACTACCGCCTGGCCGGCATGGTCGTCCGCCTGCCGGCACTGAAGGACCGCCGCGACGACATCCCGGTGCTGGTCGAGGAGTTGATGGAGCGCGCCGAGGCCAAGCTCGGCAAGCAGGTGGCGGGCATCAGCGCGGAGGCCGTCGAGTGCCTGAAGGCCTATCACTGGCCGGGCAACGTGCGCGAGCTGCAGAACGAGATCCAGCACCTGCTGGTGGTCGGCGAGGCGGGCAAGCAGCTGGGCGCCGAGCTGCTGTCGCGCCACATCCTGCGCGCCGCCCCGGCCGAGGAACAGGAAGAGGCCGAGGACGTCATCGCCGGCCTGGACGGGACCCTGAAGGACCGCATCGGCCTGCTGGAAGCCCGCATCATCAAGGAAACCCTGATCCGCCACCGCTGGAACAAGTCCAAGGCGGCGCGGGAGCTCGGCTTGTCACGGGTCGGCCTGCGCAGCAAGATAGAGCGCTATGGCCTCGCCAACGTCAAACCCCTGCCGGCCCGCCGCGCGGCAAACTCGTGAGGACGCTTGCCGATGGCCTGGTCTGACCCTCACGCCATGAAGCGGCACAAGAAGGCGCCGCAGTCCCCCGATCTGCCAAAGGGCGAGCTGCCCATCGGGGCCGGCGAGGAAGCCTGGATCGAGGTGGTCCAGAAGATGGACGAGGTCTATGCCGACCTCGTCGCCTCGCAGACCCTGCTGGAGACGCAGAACGCCCGGCTGGAGGAGGCGCAGACCTTCATCAGCTCGGTGCTGGCGGCGATGACCGACGTGCTCATCGTCTGCGACCTGAAAGGCCATATCCAGCAGGTGAACCCGGCGCTGGAGAAACTCTTGGGTCGCCGCGAGGCGGAACTGGCCGGTCTGCCGCTGACCGAGATCTTTGAGGCGGACAGCCACGGCGTGGTCACCGCCTTTCCCGAGCGCGTGCAGAAGGACGGGCAGCTGGCCGATTGCGAGGTGGCGCTGGTCGATGCCGAGGGCCACACGGCGCCGCTGGCGATGAACTGCACGGCGCGGCGCGATCACCGTGGGCGCCTGGCGGGCATGGTGCTGGTCGGCCGTCCGGTCGGCGAGCTGCGCCGCGCCTACCGCGAGTTGGATCTCGCCCACCAGCAGTTGACCCAGACCCAGCAGCAGCTCGTCGCTTCGGAAAAGATGGCGGCTTTGGGCCGCCTCGTCGCCGGCGTGGCCCACGAGCTGAACAACCCGATCAGCTTCGTCTTCGGCAATATGCATGCGCTGAAGCGTTACGGCGCCGCCATCACGCGCTACCTGGAGGCCTGCGAGCGCTACGACGCCTGTCCGGAGCTGCAGGCGCTGCGCGAGGAGTTGAAGATAGACCGCGTGGTGCGCGACATCTCGCCCCTCGTGGAAGGTACGCTGGAAGGGGCCGAAAGAGTCAGTGACATCGTGCAGGACCTGCGCCGCTTCTCCAGCAATCAGGCGGAAACGCCGGAAAGCTTCGACCTGGTAAAGCTGATCCGCACCGCGACCGACTGGGTGATCAAGGCGGAGCGGGTGAAGCCGGCGGTGCGTTTCGACCTGCCGGAAAGCCTGGAGACCGTCGGCCGCAAGGGCCACCTGCACCAGATCATCGTGAACCTGGTGCAGAACGCCGCCGACGTGCTGGCCGGGCGCGACGACGCGGTGATCGAGATCTCCGGGCGGGTGCGCGGCGACGATATCCTGGTGGAGGTGGCCGACAACGGCAGCGGCATCGCCGAAGGTGATCTCGACAAGATCTTCGAGCCCTTCTTCACCACCAAGCCCATCGGCCAGGGCACCGGCCTGGGCCTCTATGTCAGCTATTCCATGGCGCAGAAGCACGGCGGCGACCTGACCGCGGCCAACCGGCCCGGCGGAGGCGCCGTCTTCACGCTTCGGATTCCCGCCGCATGACCCGCGGCAAGACAAATGGCGGGCGGCGGCGCCTCCGGATGCTGTGGCTGCAGTCCGGCGGCTGCGGCGGCTGCACCCTGTCGCTGCTCGGCGCCGAAGGGCCGGACCTGCTGACCGCCTTCGAGGCGGCGAACATCGAGGTGCTGTGGCATCCCTCCTTGAGTGAACTCAGCGGGCGCGGCGTCATCGAGCTGCTGGAGCGCATCGCGGCCGGGGAAGAGGAACTGGACATCCTCTGCCTGGAAGGCGCGGTCATGCGCGGGCCCAACGGCAGCGGGCGCTTCCACATGCTGGCCGGCAGCGACCGCCCGGTCATGGCCTGGCTGGAGGACCTGGCGCGCCAGGCGCAATACGTGGTGGCGGTGGGCAGCTGCGCTGCCTATGGCGGCATCACCGCGGCGGGCCTGAATGAGGTGGAGGCCTGCGGCCTCGCCTACGACGGCAGCGAAGCCGGCGGTCTGCTGGGGGGCGACTTCCGCTCGCGCGCCGGCCTGCCGGTGGTGAATATCGCCGGCTGCCCGATCCATCCGGACTGGCTGACCGAGGCGCTGCACCAGATCGCCGCCGGCGGCTTTACCGCGGCGCACCTGGACGAGTGGGAACGGCCGCTGGCCTACACCGTGCATCTGGTCCACCACGGCTGCGCGCGTAACGAGTTCTACGAGTTCAAGGCCAGCGCGGAGAAGCTCTGTGACCTGGGCTGCATGATGGAAAACCTGGGCTGCAAGGGCACCCAGGCGCGCGCCGACTGCAACATCCGGCCGTGGAACGGTTCGGGCTCCTGCATCGACGGCGGCTATCCCTGCATCAACTGCACCGCCCCGGTCTTCGAAGAGCCCGGCCACACCTTCACCGAGACGCCGAAGGTCTCCGGCATTCCCATCGGCCTGCCGACCGACATGCCGAAGGCTTGGTTCGTCGCGCTGGCCTCGCTCTCCAAGGCGGCGACGCCGGCGCGGCTGAAAAGGAACGCGGTCGAAGACCATCTCGTCCTGCCGCCGGTCGACCGCCGAAAGCAGAAACCATGAGCCGCCTGATCGTCGGCCCCTTCAACCGGGTCGAGGGCGACCTGGAGGTGAAGCTCGACATCGGCGGCGACGCGGTGCGCGAGGCGCGGGTGATCTCGCCGCTCTACCGCGGCTTCGAGCAGATCCTGCGCGGCAAGCCGCCCGCCGACGCCCTGGTCTACGCGCCACGCATCTGCGGCATCTGTTCGGTGTCGCAGTCGGTGGCCGCCGCCCATGCCCTGGCCGAGGCCGACGGCGTGGCCATGCCGGTCAATGGCCGCCTGGCCGTGAACCTGATCCACGCGGCGGAGAACGTGGCTGATCACCTGACGCACTTCTATCTCTTCTTCATGCCCGACTTCGCCCGCGACGCCTACGTAGGCGAGGACTGGTACGCGGAAGCGGCGGCGCGCTTCACGGCGGTGAAGGGCACGGCGGCGCAGGACATGCTGCCCGCGCGGGCCCAGTTCATGCACGTCATGGGCATCCTCGCCGGCAAGTGGCCGCACACCCTGGGCATCCAGCCCGGCGGCTCGACCCGGGCGGTCAGCGCCAACGAGCTGGCGCGGCTGGCCGGCGTCCTTGCCGCTTTCCGCCGCTTCCTGCAGCGCAGCCTCTTCGGTGACGAACTGGAGCGCATCGCGGAGCTGTCCTCCGCCGCCGAGCTTGCGGCCTGGGCCGAGGAGCGGCCGGCCGGCAGCAGTGACTTCCGCCATTTTCTGCGGATTTCCGCGGCTTTGGACCTGCAGCGGCTGGGCCGGGCCGGCGACCGCTTCATGAGCTTCGGCGCTTACGGCGACGGCCGGAAGAGCGGGACGGCGGCGCTGTTCCGGCGTGGCGTATTCGTTCCCGGGGGCTCTGTGGAGGCCCTGGAGACGGATCTCATCCGCGAGGACCTCAGCCATGCCTGGTATCGCGACGCCGAGGGGCCGCAGGCGCCCTTCGAGGGCGAGACACGGCCCGACGGCGACCAGCAGGCGGGCTATACCTGGTGCAAGGCGCCGCGCCTCGGCGGCCAGGTGGTCGAAACGGGCGCGCTGGCCCGCCAGGCGGTCGACGGTCATCCGCTGATCCGCGACCTGGTGGCGGCGGGCGGCGGCAACGTGCACTCCCGCGTGGTGGCGCGCCTGCTGGAAATCGCGCTGGTGGTCATGGCCATGGAGCAGTGGGTGGAGGAGATCCGGCCCGGCGAACGCTTCATCGACCATGCGGCGATGCCCCAGACCGCGCAGGGCATGGGCCTCACGGAGGCGGCGCGCGGCTCCCTCGGCCACTGGCTGAAGGTGGAAAACGGCGCCATCGCCAACTACCAGATCATCGCGCCGACGACCTGGAACTTCTCGCCGCGCGATGAAAACGGCACCCCCGGCGCCCTGGAGCAGGCGCTGGTCGGCGCGCCGGTGCGCCCGGGAGAGACCGAGCCGGTGGCGGTGCAACACGTGGTGCGCTCCTTCGATCCCTGCCTGGTCTGCACGGTGCACTGAGGAGGCGCGCCATGGCCCTGCCGCTCGCCGAACGGGAAGGATACCGCATCCGGGTGCGCGGGCTGGTGCAGGGTGTCGGCTTCCGCCCGCATGTCTGGCGCCTGGCGCGGGCGGCGGGCCTTTCGGGCCAGGTGCGCAATGACGGCGAAGGTGTGGAGATCGAGGCCTGGGGCGACGCCGCCGCTTTGGCCCGCTTTCTGGAAGCTGTCAGCGCCGAGGCGCCGCCCCTGGCGCGCATCGACGCCGTCAAGGCCGAGACTCTGCCGGGGCGACCGTCCGCCGCCCATTTAACCGGCGAGGAGTTTTGCATCGCCGACAGCGGCCAGGGCGCGGTGCGCACCGGCATCGTGCCGGACGCCGCGACCTGCCCGGCCTGCCTGGCCGAGGTGCTCGATCCGGCGGACCGGCGCCACGGCTATCCCTTCACCAACTGCACGCACTGCGGTCCGCGCCTCTCCATCGTCCGCGAGATCCCCTACGACCGCGCCACCACCTCCATGAGCGTCTTCGAGATGTGCCTGGCCTGCCGGCAGGAGTACGAGGACCCCGCCGACCGGCGTTTCCATGCCCAACCCAACGCCTGCGCCGACTGCGGCCCCCGAGTTTGGCTGGAGACGGCGGAGGACACGCGGGATCCCGACGACCCCCTGGCCGAGACGGCGCGCCTCATCAGGGAAGGCGCGATCGTCGCGGTGAAAGGCCTCGGCGGTTTCCACCTCGCCTGCGATGCCCTGAACGACGCGGCCGTCGCCGCGCTGCGTCGGCGCAAGCGGCGCTACGCCAAGCCCTTTGCGGTCATGGCGCGCGACCTGGCCGTGGTCCGGCGCTTCGCCGTCGTCGGTGACGTGGAGGCGGCGCAGCTCTCGGGCCCTGCCGCCCCCATCGTGCTGCTGCGCGCCGAGGGGGAGTCGCTGGCCGAAAGCGTGGCACCCGGCCAGGACCGTCTCGGCGTCATGCTGCCCTATACGCCCTTGCACCACCTGCTGCTGCGCGCCGTCGGCGGCCCCATCGTGCTGACCTCGGGCAACCGCAGCGACGAGCCGCAGGTGACCGGCAACGAGGAAGCGCGCGAGCGCCTTGCCGGGATCGCCGACGCCTGGCTGATGCACGACCGCGCGATCGTCAACCGCCTCGACGACTCGGTGATCCGTCTCGACGCGCCGGGACCGGCCATCCTGCGCCGCGCCCGCGGCCTCGCGCCGGAACCGCTGACCCTGGCCGCGCCGTTCGAGGATGCGTCCCGTGTTCTCGCCATGGGCGGCGAGTTGAAAGCGACCTTCTGCCTGCTGCGCCAGGGCCAAGCGGTGGTCTCGCAGCACATCGGCGACCTGGAGGAGGCGGCGACCCACGCCGACTACCGCGCCATGCTGGCGCTCTACCGGCAGATCTACGACTTCGCACCGCAGGTCATCGCCGTCGACCGGCATCCCGATTATCTCTCGACCCAGTGGGGCGCGGCCCTGGCGGAAGAGAGCGGCGCGCGCCTGGTGGAGGTGCAGCACCATCATGCCCATCTCGCCGCCTGCCTCGCCGAGCACGGCCTGGCGCCGGGGGCGGAACGGGCGCTGGGGATCGTTCTCGATGGCCTCGGCTTCGGCACGGACGGCACGGTCTGGGGCGGCGAGTTTCTCGTCGGCGGCTATGACGGCTTCGAGCGCGCCGGCCACTTCCTGCCCGTCGCTATGCCCGGCGGCGCGAAGGCGTCGCGCGAGCCCTGGCGCAACACCTACGCCCATCTGCGGGCCGCCGGCCTGCTGGACCGCGCGGCAACGGCGGGGCTTTCCGGCAAACCGCTCGACATCCTGGAGCGCATGATCGCCCAGGGACTGAACGCGCCCGCCGCCTCTTCGGCGGGGCGGCTCTTCGACGCCGTTGCCGCGGCGCTCGGCCTCTGCCGGGACGGCCAGAGCTTCGAAGCCCAGGCGGCGATGGCGCTGGAGGCCCTGGCGCGGCCCTTCATGGCGCGGGAAGGCGCCTATCCGGTCGCCCTCACGGCAGGGCCGCCGCTGGTGTTGAGTTGGGAACCGCTGTGGGCGGCAGTGCTCGACGATCTGGCGGCGGGCCGGGAACCGGGCCGCATCGCCGCCCGCTTCCACCTGGGCCTCATCGAGGCCCTGGCGCAGAGCGCCGCCGCCCTTGCCGGCGCGCGGTCGCTCGACCGCATCGTGCTCTCCGGCGGGGTGATGCAGAACCGCTTGCTGCTGGAGGGCCTGTATGGGCGTCTCACCGCCGAGGGCTTCGAGGTTCTGACCCATCATCGTGTGCCTGCGAACGACGGCGGTCTTTCTCTCGGGCAGGCCGTGGTGGCGGCGGTCACGCGGGACTGATTTACGCGCCTGCGCGCCTAAACCGTCATCCGATTGACATAGAACAGCGCTAAGCAGGCTGTCTTTTGCGAAGACAGGGCAAGGGCAGTACAGTCTGATGTGGAGCGCGGGTGCGCTCCCAAGAATGTCATTCGCAGACGATGGATCGAGCGGGTGCCGATGGGGTCGGAGAGACAGGCGATACTCGACGTGGCGGGGCTGCAGGCGCTTCTTGCCGCCCTGCGCGAGCGCGGCTATCGCGTCGTCGGACCGACGCTGGGCGACCAGGCGATCATCTACGATGACATCGAGAGCGTCGACGAACTGCCGCAAGGCTGGATCGACGAGCAGGACGGCGGTCACTACCGCTTGGTCGAGAGCGGCGACGGCTCGTTCTTCAGCTATGTCGTCGGCCCGCAGTCGTGGAAGAAGTACCTGCATCCGCCGGTGCAGACCTTGTGGCGTGCCCGGCATGACGGTACCGGCGTCGAGGTGACGCCGGAACCCGCGGAAGAGGAACGCTTCGCCTTCATCGGCGTGCGCGGCTGCGAGCTGCAGGCGATCGCGGTGCAGGACCGTGTCCTGCTGCAGGGCCCGCATGTCGATCCGCACTATCAGGCGCGCCGCCGCGATGCCTTCATCGTCGCCGTGAACTGCGGCCGCGCCGCCGGCACCTGCTTTTGCGTTTCCATGGACACAGGCCCGAAGGTGGAAGCCGGTTTCGACCTGGCTCTCACCGAACTGACCGGCGAGGGCGGCTCGACCTTTGTCGTCGAGGCGGGCAGCGACGCGGGGCGCGAGGTGCTCGCCGCCCTGCCGCAGCGCGCCGCGACTTCCGGCGAGGTCGCCGCGGCGGAAACGGTGGTCGCGGCCACCGCCGCCGCCATGGGCCGCGAGATGCCGGCGGAGGGCCTGCGCGATCTGCTCTCGCGCAACCTGGAGCATCCGCGCTGGGCGGAGGTGGCGGAGCGCTGCCTCACCTGCGGCAACTGCACCATGGTTTGCCCGACCTGCTTCTGTACCTCGGTCGAGGACGCCAGCGCTCTGGACGGCAGCGAAACGTCGCGCAGCCGTCGCTGGGACTCCTGCTTCACCATCGACTACTCTTACATTCACGGCGGCAGCGTGCGGACCAGCACGCAGTCGAGATACCGCCAGTGGATGACCCATAAGCTGGCGACCTGGCACGACCAGTTCGGCAGCTCCGGCTGTGTCGGCTGCGGGCGCTGTATCACCTGGTGCCCGGTCGGCATCGATATCACCGAAGAAGTCCGCGCCATCCGCGACAGCGAGCGCGGCCCAGAAACGGAGCCCTGAGGACCATGGCTATTGAAGGGCTGGAACGTATCGTCAAGGAACACCGCTTTTTCGCCGGCCTGTCGGACGACTTCGCCAAGCTCGTCTGCGGCTGCGCCAAGAACGTGCGTTTCGAGGCGGGCGAGTATCTTTTCCGCGAGGGCGAGCCGGCGGACCAGCTTTACCTGGTGCGCCACGGCCGCGTCTCCCTGGAGATGACGGCGCCGAGCCGGGGAGCGGTGACCTTCCAGACCGTGGGCGAGGGCGAGATCGTCGGGGTTTCCTGGCTCATTCCGCCTTACCGCTGGACCTACGACGCCAAGGCGATGGAGCTCATCCGCGCGGTCTCGATCGACGCCACCTGCATCCGCCGCAAGTGCGAGGACGACCACGACCTCGGCTACGAACTCATGAAGCGCTTCGTGCCGGTGCTGGTCGAGCGCCTGCACGGCACGCAGATGCAGATCCTCGACGTCTACGGAGCCGGTAGCTGACATGGCGCTGTCCGCGGCAGGTCTGCCCGATCCCATGGTGCCGCTGGTCGCGCGGGTGACCAGGCACGGCTACGACGCACCGGAAGTCTACACGCTGGAGCTGGAAGTGGAGGGCGAGGCCGCCGCGACCCTGCAGCCCTTCGTGCCCGGCCAGTTCAACATGCTGACGGTCTTCGGCGTCGGCGAGGTACCGATCAGTTTCAGCGGCGATCCCGCCGTGCAGGACCGCCTGATCCACACCATTCGTGCCGTGGGGCCGGTCTCCACCGCGCTGACCGAACTCAAGCCCGGCGCGGCGGTCGGCCTGCGCGGCCCCTTCGGCGTCGGCTGGCCCATGGCCGAGGCGGAGGGCAAGGACGTGGTCGTCGCGGCCGGCGGGCTCGGCCTCGCGCCGCTGCGCCCGGCGCTCTACCACCTCTTCGCCGAGCGCGAGCGCTACGGCAAGATCGTGCTGCTGTACGGCACCCGCAGCCCCGGCGACATCCTCTTCCTCTCGGAGTTGGAAGCCTGGAGCGGCCGGCTCGACGCGGAAGTCGAGGTGACCGTGGACCATGCCATGGAGGGCTGGCGCGGCCATGTCGGCGTGGTGACGCCGTTGATCCCGCGGGCCGATTTCGATCCGGCGAACACCATCGCCCTGGTCTGCGGGCCCGAGATCATGATGCGTTTCGCCGTCGGTGCTCTGCAGGAAGCCGGTGTCGCGGCCAGCGACATCTACCTTTCCATGGAGCGCAACATGAAGTGCGCCGTCGGCTTCTGCGGCCATTGTCAGTTCGGCCCCGTTTTCGTTTGCCGCGACGGGCCGGTCTTTCCCTATGAGCGCCTGCGCGGCCTCCTGGCGCTGAAGGAGGTCTGAGGATGGCGGAGCCCAGGAAACCGCGCCTGGCCGTGTGGAAATTCGCCTCCTGCGACGGCTGCCAGCTCAGCCTGCTGGACTGCGAGGACGAACTGCTCGCCGTGGCCGGCGCGATCGACGTCGCCTACTTCCCCGAGGCGACGCGCGCCGAGATCTCCGGCACCTATGACGTTTCCCTGGTCGAGGGATCGGTGACCACGGCGCACGACGCCGAACGCATCCAGGACGTGCGCCGCCGTTCCAAGGCTCTCATCACCATCGGCGCCTGCGCCACCGCCGGCGGCATCCAGGCCCTGCGCAACTTCGCGGACGTGAAGGAATACACCTCGGTGGTCTACGCGCGGCCCGACTACATCGAGACCCTGGCGACCTCCACGCCCATCGCCGACCATGTGCCCGTGGACTTCGAGCTGCGCGGCTGCCCGGTCAGCAAGCATCAGCTGCTGGAGGTGGTCGCCGCCTATCTCGCCGGGCGCCGCCCGGTGACCCCGGCGCACAGCGTCTGCGTCGAGTGCAAGCTGAAGGGCAACGTCTGCGTCATGGTGGCGCACGGCACGCCTTGCCTGGGGCCGGCGACCCACGCCGGCTGCGGTGCGCTCTGCCCCTCCTTCAACCGGGGCTGCTACGGCTGCTTCGGGCCGATGGAAACGCCGAACGCCCCGGCGCTCAGCGAACAATTGCGCAAGCTCGGGATGGACGAGGCGGCGCTGAAGCGCGTCTACCGCAGCTTCAACGCCAACGCCCCGGCCTTCCGCGAGGAAAGCGAACGCCATGGTGAATAGGACCATCAATGTCGACTATCTCGCCCGCGTCGAGGGCGAGGGCGCTTTCACGGTCGTGGTGCGCGACGGGGAGGTGCAGAGCGCCGAGCTGCGCATCTTCGAGCCGCCGCGCTTCTTCGAGGCCTTCCTGCGCGGGCGCTCGATCAACGAGCTGTCCGACATCGTCGCGCGCATCTGCGGCATCTGTCCCGTCGCCTACCAGATGAGCGCGATTCACGCGGTTGAAGATGCCTTGGATGTCACCGTCGACGGCCAGCTGCGCGCCCTGCGCCGTCTGCTGTACTGCGGCGAGTGGATCGAAAGCCACGTGCTGCACGTCTACATGCTGCACGCGCCGGACTTCCTCGGCTATGCCGGCGGCATCGAGATGGCCCGCGACCACGCCGCGGAGGTGCAGCGCGGCCTCGCCTTGAAGAAGGTCGGCAACGATATCCTGACGCTGCTCGGCGGGCGTGAGATCCATCCGATCAACGTGCGCGT
Source organism: Kiloniellaceae bacterium (assembly GCA_048268885.1). Lineage (GTDB taxonomy): Bacteria > Pseudomonadota > Alphaproteobacteria > Kiloniellales > Kiloniellaceae > Pelagibius. The sequence goes on from JBLWUP010000032.1 coordinate 43,756, forward strand.
CGGCGGCTTCTACCGGGTGCCGCGGCGCCGCGAGTTCGCGCCCCTGGTCGAAAAGCTGAAACGCGCGCGCGACCAGGCCCTGGAGACGGTGCAATGGGTCGCCGGCTTCGACTTTCCGGACCGCGAGCGCGACTACACCTTCGTCTCGCTGCGCCATCCCGAGGAATATCCCTTCAACGAGGGGCACATCGTCTCCAACCGGGGGCTCGACATCACCGCGCCGGACTACGACGCGCACTTCGAGGAGATGCATGTGCAGCACTCCACGGCGCTGCAGTCGCGGATGAAGGACGGCGGGGCCTATCTCGTCGGTCCGCTGGCGCGCTACAGCCTGAACTTCGACAAGCTGTCCCCGGCGGTGCAGCAGGCGGCGCGGGACGCAGGGCTGGGCGAGGTCTGTCGCAACCCCTACCAGAGCATCGTGGTGCGCGCCGTCGAGGCGCTGCACGCCGTCGAGGAGGCGCTGCGCATCATCGACGACTACGCGGAGCCGGACCGCCCGGCGGTCGAGGTGGAACCGCGCGCCGCTGTCGGCTTCGGCGCGACCGAGGCGCCGCGCGGCCTGCTGTGGCACCGCTACGAACTGGCCGCAGACGGCACCATCGCCGAGGCGCGCATCGTGCCGCCGACGTCGCAGAACCAGGCCTGCATCGAGGAAGACCTCACCAGCTTCGTCGGCAGCTTTCTGGATATGGAGGAGGAGGCGCTGCGTCACCGCTGCGAGCAGACCGTGCGCAACTACGATCCCTGCATTTCCTGCGCCACGCACTTTCTGCGCCTCGACCTGGACCGGGGCTGAACCGTGACGGCGCCGCCCTGCCCGCTGCCCTGCCGGGTGATCGGCGTCGGCAATCTCGACCGTGGCGACGACGGCGCCGGCCGCGCCGTGGCGCGCTGGCTCGTGGGCCGCTTGCCGTCGGGGGTCGAGATCCTGGAGCACGACGGCGAGGCGACGACGCTGCTCGCCTGTCTGGAGGGTGTCGAGGCCGTCTATTTCGTCGATGCCTGCCTGGCGGCCGGTCCGCCCGGCGCGGTGCGCCGCTTCGACGTCGCCGCCGCACCTCTGCCGGCCGGTGCCTTCGGCTGTTCCACCCACGGCCTGGGACTGGCCGAGGCGGTGGAACTGGCGCGGACCTTCGATGCCCTCCCCCCGCGCTGTGTCGTCTACGCCATCGAAGGAGAGGCTTTCGAGCCGGGGGCGCCGTTGTCGCCTTGCGTGGCGGCGGCGGTGCTGGAGGCCGGCGGCTTGCTGCGCGCGGAGATCACCGGCTAGATCGGATCACGTTTAGACAGAACCACTTGGTGGTTCTGTCTAAACGTGTGAATCCGATCTGTTTCCAATACGTAGAGCAGATTCCCAGGGTTGGTGGATCGCCTTTGGCGATGCCACCCGACCCTGATCTGCTCTAGGCCGGATCGCCCTCAGTGAGGGCGTCGAGCACCCGGCGCTGCTCGTGCATCTTCAGGAAGACCGCGTAATCCCGGTCGAAACGCGCCAAGGCCGCCGGGTTCGGCTGGCGGGTGCGGCCGCCCTGCTGCATGCCCTCGGCGGCGGCGCGCAGGCTCTCGTAGAAGCCGGCGGCGGTTGCCGCGACCATGCCGCTGCCCAGCAGCACGGCGTCTTCCGCCGCGGGCTCGATCACCGTGCAGCCGGCCGCGTCGGCATAGAGCTCCATCAGCAGTGGGTTCTTCAGGTGACCGCCGGTCACGTGCAGGGTGTCGATGCCGTAGCCGCGGGCGTTGAGCGCCTCCAGGATGTGGCGGACGCCGAGTGCGATGCCGACCGCGGTGCGCCAGTACAGCTTGCACAGGCTGTCGAAGGAGGAATCCAGGGTCAGGCCGCTGATGACGCCGACCGCGTGGGGATCGGCCAGGGGCGAGCGGTTGCCGTGGAAGTCCGGCAGCACGTGCAGGCGCCCGGCGAGGTCCAGCCCCTCGGTCTCGCGCAGTTCCATGACCCGCTGGGCGATGGCGCGGTGCATCCCGGCATCGGGGGTGCCGCCCGCGCCGTGCCAGCGGATGACGTGGTCGAGCAGCGCGCCGGTCGCCGACTGTCCGCCCTCGTTCAGCCAGCAGTTCGGCAGGACCGCCCCGTGGTAGGGGCCCCAGACCCCGGGGGTCGGCCGCGGTTCGGCGGAAAGCGCCATGACGCAGCTCGAGGTGCCGGCGATGAGGGCGAGGTGCCGGTCGATGCCGTGGGGATCGCCCGCGTAGGCGCCCAGGACGCCCAGCGCGCCGGCATGGGCGTCGATCAGGCCGGCGCCGACGCGGCAGGCGGTGGTCAGGCCCAGCTCGGCGGCCGCCGTCTCGGTCAAGGTCCCGAGGTCGGCCCCGATGGGGCTCGCTTTGTCGGGCAGGTTGGCGTGCTCGCGCAGGTCGCCGATCCCGACGGTTTCGAAGAAATCCTGCTGCCAGCCCGGCGTCTCGTGGCCCAGGTAGGTCCACTTGCAGGTCACGGTGCATTGCGAGCGCGCCAGGCTGCCGCTGGCTTTCCAGGTCAGGAAGTCGGCCAGGTCGAAGAAGTAGCCAGCCTGGGCCCAGCGCTCCGGCAGGTTGCGCTTCAGCCACATGAGCTTCGGCGTTTCCATCTCCGGCGACATGACGCCGCCGATGTAGTCGAGCACCCGGTGGCCGGTGGCGGTGCATTCCGCGGCTTCCGCCAGGGCGCGGTGGTCGAGCCAGACGATGGTGTCCCAGCGTGCCTCGCCCGAGGTGGAGACGCTCAAAGGGCGCCCGTCGCGGTCGCGCACCACCAGGGAGCAGGTGGCATCGAAGGAGATGCCCGCCACCTCGCCGCCCGAGATGCCGGCGGCCTGCAGCGCGCCGCGCACCGAGGTGCAGACGGCGGCCCAGATCTGTTCGGAATCGTGCTCGCTGTGGTTGGTGCGCGGCTGGTGCATATCGATGGGATGCTCGGCGCGCCCCAGCAGGGCGCCGTCCCGGCCGAGCACGCCGGCACGGGCACTGCCGGTGCCGACATCGATGCCTACTACCAAGTCACCCATCAGGATACCTTCCGGTCCCTTTCCAGTCTCCGTAGCAGGCCGGGAAGCTCTCGCATATCGTCGAAGACGCCGAGCGGCCCCAGCGCTTCCAGCTTTTTGCGGTGCGCCGCGGTCTGCGCGTGGCTGCCGCCGACGAAGCCGAAGACGCCCATGCCGGCCTCCAGGGCCGCGCTGACCCCGGCGGGGCTGTCCTCGACCACAATACAACTTTCGGGTTGCATGCGCATCTGCTGCGCGGCGTGGAGGAAAAGGTCGGGCGCCGGCTTGCCGCGCGCGACCATGGTCGCGCTGAAGATATCGTCGCCGAAGTGGCGGAGGAGGTCCGTCACCTCCAGGGAGAGGCGGATCCGCTCGATCTGGCTGGAGGAGGCGACGCAGACAGAGCGATCCAGCGCCGTGAGCGTCGCCGCGATGCCGGGAATCGGCCTCAGCTCCTCCCGGATCGCTGCATTCAGCCGGCTGCGCATGCGAGCCAGGGCGTTATCGTCGACATCCAGGCCGTGGTCGCGGCGCAGGATGTCGCAGACCGTTGCCAGGCTCTTGCCGAGGAAGGCGTCGTAGGCCGCCTCGGCGTCCAGCTCGACACCGGCCTCCGCCAGGGTCTGCAACAGGATGCGCATCGACAGCGGCTCGCTGTCGACCAGCACGCCGTCGCAATCGAAGATGACAAGTTCTATGGACGCCGCGGTCACGATCCCTGCCGAAAGCTGCGGCTACCAGCAGGTATAGCCGCCGTCGGCGACGACGATGGCGCCGGTCACCAGGCTGGCGGCGTCGGAAGCCAGGAAATGCACCACGGAGGCGATCTCCTCCGGCTGGCCGACCCGGTTCATCGGGGTCATCTCCAGCCAGGTCTTGTACATCTCCGGGTTTTCCTTGATGCCGAAGGATGTCAGCGGCGTCTCGATATAGGTCGGCGCCACCGCGTTGACCCGCACGCCGCGCGCTGCCCACTCCGCCGCCAGCGAGCGCGTGAGGTGGTGCACCGCGGCCTTGGAGGCGTTGTAGAAAGACTGCGGCTGCGGCTTGTTGACGATGAAGCCGGACATGGAGCCGATGTTCACGATCGCGCCGTTGCCCTGCTTGAGCATGTTCCTGCCGAAAGCACGGCAGCACCAGAACAGGCCGTCGACATTGACGTTCATGTGGAAGCGCCAGTGGTCGTCGCTGGTCTCCTCGGCGGGCACGTCGCTCTTCGCCACGCCGGCGTTGTTCACCAGGATGTCGACGCGGCCGTGGTCGCGCTGCACCTTGGCGGCAACCTCGTCGACTTGCGCCGAGTTGGTGACGTCCAGCTCCACGGTTTCCACATTGAGGCCTTGGCGCCCCATCACCTCCGCGCAGGCGACCGCGCGGTCCGGGACCAGTTCGGCGATCACGACTTTGGCGCCCGCCTCGCCCAGCGCCTGCGCGCAGGCGGCTCCGATTCCCTGGCCGCCGCCGGTCACCACGGCGACCCGACCGTCCAGCTTCAGCTTGTCCAGATACATTTTACCAGGCCTTTCAGCTCAAATAGTTGCCGCCGTCGACGTTGTAGGTCTGGCCGACGACGTAATCGCTTTCGGCACTCGCAAGGAAGATCGCCATACCGGTCAGATCCTCCGCGCGTCCCATCCGTCCATAAGGCACGGCTTCCCCGACCAAGCGCTTCTTCTCCCCGAGGGGGCGCTTTTCATACTTCGCAAAGAGGGCGTCGACACCTTCCCAATGCTCGCCGTCGACCACCCCGGGGGCGATGGCGTTCACATTGATGCGGTGTTCGATGAGATTGAGGGCGGCCGACTGGGTCAGGCTGATGAGCGCCGCCTTGCTGGCGCAGTAAACCGCGACCAGCGCCTCGCCGCGGCGCCCGGCCTGGCTAGCCATGTTGATGATCTTGCCGCCGCCGCCGCGCCGGATCATGCCGCGCGCTACCGCCTGCAGGGTGAAGAGCGCGCCGGCGACGTTGATGGAGAACAGACGGTCGTAGCTCTCGCGCGTGATTTCCGTGATCGGCGCCAGGTCGAAGAGGGCGGCGTTGTTCACCAGAATGTCGATGCCGCCGCCGCGGGCCTCGACCGCGCTCACCGCCGCCTCGATGGAGGCCTGGTCGGTGACGTCCGTCTGCACGGCGAAGGCCTGCGGGCCGATGGCCGCCGCCGATTGCTCCGCGCGCGCCAGATCGATGTCGCACAGCGCCACGGTCGCGCCCTCGGCGGCGTAGGCCCGGGCGAAGGCGAGGCCGATGCCCCGTGCCGCCCCGGTGATGAGGGCCGTTTTGCCGTCGAGGCGCTGCATCACAGGGCCAGTCCGTCCGGGCCGAAGCGGTACAGGCGCTCGGGCGGCGGCGTCAGCCACACCCGGTCGCCGTGCCGCACGCCGTATTCGCCGTTGACCCGCGCGGTCATCCCGCCGACGCCCTCGACCGTCACGTGCAGGAAGGTGTCGGAGCCCAGGTGCTCGGCGACGCCGACCACGCCCGGCCATTCCCCGCTCTCGGTCGACAGCTCGATATGCTCGGGGCGGATGCCGATGGTGTGGGCGTCGTACTTGGCCGCCGCGGCGCCTTCGATCAGGTTCATCTTGGGCGAACCGATGAACCCGGCGACGAAGACGTTCGCCGGGTTGCGGTAGAGTTCCAGCGGCGAGCCGACCTGCTCGATATAGCCGTCGTGCAGCACGACGATCTTGTCGGCCATGGTCATGGCTTCGACCTGGTCGTGGGTCACGTAGATCATGGTCGTCGCCAGCGTCTGGTGCAGCTCGCTGATCTCCAGGCGCATGTTGACGCGCAGCGCGGCGTCCAGGTTCGACAGCGGTTCGTCGAACAGGAAGGCGGAAGGTTCGCGCACGATCGCGCGGCCGATGGCGACGCGCTGGCGCTGGCCGCCCGAAAGCTGGCCGGGCCGGCGGTCCAGGTAGTTGGTCAGGTTCAAGGTGGCCGCCGCGCCCTCGACCTTCTGCCGTATGGCGGCTTCGTCGATCCCCGCCATCTTCAGGGGGAAGGCGATGTTCTTGTAGACGCTCATATGCGGGTAGAGCGCATAGGACTGGAACACCATGGCCAGGCCGCGTTTGGCGGGCGCCAGGCCCGTGGCGTCGACGCCGTCGATCTTGATCGCGCCGGAGTTCACGTCCTCCAGGCCGGCGATGAGCCGCAGCAGGGTGGATTTGCCGCAGCCGGAGGGTCCGACGAAGACCACGAACTCGCCGTCGGCGATCTCCAGGTCGACGCCCGGGATGACCGTCACTTCGCCGAATTTCTTGGTCACCTTCTCCAGGGTGATCGAGCCCATTGCATTTCCCCTTTTACTTGACCGCGCCGAAGGTCAGGCCGCGGACCAGCTGCTTCTGGCTGAACCAGCCCATGACCAGGATCGGCGCGATGGCGAGCGTCGAGGCTGCCGACAGTTTTGCCCAGAAGAGACCTTCCGGACTGGAATATGAAGCGATGAAAGCGGTGAGCGGCGCCGCCTGCGACGAGGTCAGGTTCAGCGTCCAGAAGGCCTCGTTCCACGCCAGGATGATGTTGAGCAGCATGGTCGAGGCGATGCCCGGCACCGCCATCGGCGTCAGCACGTAGATGATTTCCTTGCCCAGGGAGGCGCCGTCCATGCGCGCGGCCTCCAGGATATCGCCGGGGATTTCCTTGAAGTAGGTGAACAGCATCCAGACGATGATCGGCAGATTCATCAGCATGAGGATGGCGACCAGCGAAACGAGCGAGTCGAGCAGGCCGAGCCACTGGCACATCAGGTAGATCGGCATGAGCACGCCCACCGCCGGCAGCATCTTGGTGGAGAGCATCCACATGAGGATATTCTTGGTCCGCTTCGTCGGTGAGAAGGCCATGGCCCAGGCCGCCGGAATGGCGACGACCAGGCCGAGCAGCGTGGAGCCGACCGAGATCACCACCGAGTTCAGCGCGTGGCGCAGGTAGTTGGAGCGCTCCTGAACCTCGATGTAGTTCTCCAGGGTCCAGTTGAAGAACAGGAAGGACGGTGGCGTCGCGATGGCCTCGCCTTCGGTCTTGAAGCTGGTGAGGATCGTCCAGAGGACCGGAAAGAACAGGCCTAGCCCGATCGACCAGGCGATGACGGTGAAGAGGACCTTGCGTTGGGTGGTGACGGCGCGGGCCATGGCTCAGGTCTCCAGGTTCTTGCCGATCATGCGGATCAGGAAGACCGCGACGATGTTCGCCAGGATGATCGCCACCACGCCGCCCGCCGAGGCGGTTCCCGCGTCGTACTGCAGCAGGGCCTGAATGTAGATCAGGAAAGGCAGGTTGGTGCTGGCGGTGCCGGGCCCGCCGCCGGTGGTGACGTAGATCTCCGCGAAGACCGACAGCAGGAAGATCGTTTCGATCAGCGTGACCACGGTCAGGGCGCGCGCCAGATGCGGCAGCGTGATGTACCAGAAGACCGGCAGCGGCCCGGCGCCGTCCATCTCCGCGGCTTCCTTCTGCTCGCTGTCCAGCGACTGCAGCGCGGTGAGAATGATCAGCGTGGCGAAGGGCAGCCAGCCCCAGGCGACGATCACGGTGATGGAGAACAGCGGCAGGCTCGCCAGCCAGTCCACCGGCTCCAGCCCGATGCCGCGCGCGATCCAGGCGAAGAGCCCGTTGACCGGATGCATCAGCATGTTCTTCCACACCAGGGCCGAGACCGTCGGCATGACGAAGAAGGGGGCGATGACCAGCAGGCGCACGATACCCCGCCCCCAGAAGGGCTGGTCGAGCAGGATGGCGAGGAAGGTGCCGCCGACGACGGTGGCCAGCAGGACGCCGCCCACCAGCAGCAGGGTATTGGCCAGCGCTTCCAGGAAAGCGGGATCGGTGAGGAAGAACTCGTAGTTGCCGAAGCCGGTGAACTCCTCCATGCCCGGCATCAGCAGGTTGTAGCGCAGGAAGGAGAAGTAGAGCGTCATGCCAAGCGGCACGATCATCCAGGCCAGCAGCAGCAGGACTGCCGGTGAGACCATGATTTTGGCCGTGATCTGGGTCTGCTTGGTCGCCATGGCTTCGTTCCCCTCAGCGGCGTCCCTTCACATGGGGCGCTGGGATCGGCAGGAAGGTCAGCGGAAAAAGATGCGGGCCGCCCGGGGTTGGGAGAGCGCGGACGGCCCGCTGGGAGGACACGCTACTTGATGTAGCCGCTGCGCTTCATCTCACGCTCGGTCAGGTTCTGCGCATTCTTCAGCGCCTGCTCGACCGACATCTGGCCGGCCAGCGCCGCGGAGAACTGCTGTCCGACGGCCGTGCCGATGCCCTGGAACTCGGGGATCGCCACGAACTGCACGCCGACGTAAGGCACCGGATCGACCGTCGGGTTGTTCGGGTCGGCGGCCTTGATGGACTCCAGGGTCATCTCCGCGAAGGGGGCCGCTTCCTGGTACTTCGGATTCTCGTACAGCGAGGTGCGGGTGCCCGGCGGGACGTTGGCCCAGCCTTCCTTGGCGGCGACGAGCTGCGCATAGCCCTTGCTGGTGGCCCAGGAGATGAACTGCTGCGCGGCCTCGGTATTCTCGGAACCCGCCGGCACGGCCAGGGACCAGGCCCACAGCCAGTTGCCGCGCTTGCCCAGGCCGTTGTCCGGCGCCAGGGCGAAGCCGACCTTGTCGGCGACCTGCGACTCGTCGGGGTTGGTCACGAAGGAGGCGGCGACGGTGGCGTCGATCCACATGCCGCACTTGCCGGTCTGGAACAGCGCCAGGTTTTCATTGAAACCGTTGGAGGAGGCGCCCGGAGGGCCGGCGTCATTCATCAGGTCGACGTAGAACTGCAGGGTCTTCTTCCATTCGGGCTGGTCGAACTGCGGTTCCCAGTTCTCGTTGAACCAGCGTGCGCCGAAGGAATTCGAGGTGGCCGTCAGGAAGGCCATGTTCTCGCCCCAGCCGGCTTTGCCGCGCAGGCAGATGCCGTAGATCTCGTTGTCTTTGTCGGTGATCTTGCGGGCCGCATCGGCGACGAAGTCCCAGCTCGGCGCGTCGGGCATCTCCAGGCCCGCTTTCTCGAACAGGTCGGTGCGGTACATCACCATGGAGCTCTCGCCGTAGAACGGCGCGGCGTAGAGCTTGTCGTCGACCGTCAGGCCGCCGCGGATCGCCGGCAGCAGGTCGTCGACGTCGTAGTCGGCGCCGAGGCCGTCGAGCGGCACCAGCCAGCCCTGCTTGGCCCAGATCGGCACTTCGTAGGTGCCGATGGTCATGATGTCGTACTGGCCGCCCTTGGTGGCGATGTCGGTCGTCACCTTCTGGCGCAGCACGTTCTCTTCCATCGTCACCCACTCGACGTCGATGTCGGGGTGCGCCGCCGTGAAGTCGTCCGTCAGCTTCTGCATCCGGATCATGTCGCCGTTGTTCACGGTGGCGATGGTGAGCGTGGTCGCGGCAAAGGCCTGGCCGACGAGCAGAGTCGCGGCGCAGGTTCCCAACAGAGTTGGCAAGAATCTCATCATTTCCTCCCCAGGATATGATTGGGCATTTGCTTATCGTTAGGGCAATTACTCATCAAACGTTAAGCCGCGTCAAGGCAGATTCGTCGCTGCAGCGCACAACGAAATCGCCCTGGAGGCGGACGAAATCCGGGATTCGGTTTTAAGGAGAGGGCGTTAGCCGTCGGCGAGAAGTTTTTCGGCCGTCCACTCGTCGGTGATCAGGCCGTTAACCAGAGGGCGGCTGACCGCCACGCGGATGCCCGGCAGCTTGGCCGCGCCCTTGGCGACGGCGATGACGAGGGAGTGTTCCGGCGCGGGCAGCGGCGCGGAAGCGACGCGCGCATTGGTCAGCCCTTCGATCAGCCGGCCCTCGGCATCGAAGGCCCAGCCGAGGATTTCCATGACGGCGCCGGCGTCCTTCAGGGCCTTCAGCTCTTTCTTGGTGATGAAGCCGTCTTCCACCAGCGGCGCCTTCGCGCCCAGGTCGCCGATGCCGACGAAAGTGACGTCCGCCTCGGCGGCGAGGTCCAGGGTTGAATGCACCATGATCTGCTGGTGCAGCAGGTCGCGCTCCTCCGGCGAGGCGGCGACCACCGGCAGCGGCAAGGGGTAGTGCCGGGCGTTCACCACCTCGGCCATGGTGAAGATGACGCTGTAGAAGGCGGCCGAGCCGTCGGGCGCGAAATTCCCGGTCAGCGAAACGATCTTCTTGTCCGGTGCGTTGATGCGCGGCAGCAGTTCGCCGGCGGCCTTCAGGCTGCGGCCGGTGCCGATGGCCATGACCTTCATGTCCGGCGATTTCAGCTGGCGCTCGATTTCCGCCGCGGCCGCGTCGGCGATGCCCAGGGTCGTCGAGTCCGAGGCCGGGTCGGTCGGCACCACTTCGCAGAACGACAGGCCGAAGCGTTCGCGCAGGCGCACCGCCAGCTCCAGGCAGTCGGCCAGCGGATGATCGAGGCGCACCTTCACCAGGCCCTCCGAGACGGCCAGCGACACCAGGCGCTGCGCCGACTGGCGCGAAATACCGAGCTTGGCGGCGATCTCGTCCTGGGTGTTTCCGGCGACGTAGTACAGCCAGCCGGCGCGCGCCGCGTCGTCCAAGCGGCTGTCGCCGCCCGCTCTGCGCTGTCTCACGATCTGGCCCTCAAATTGCCTGCGTCCCGGGGCTGCCGGAACAATGACCCCGGGCCGCAGTCTACCCGCATACCTTACGGTGTATAGCCAAATCTGGCCGGCGCGTCGGCGGCCGCCGGGGCGGGATCAGGGAAAGCGCGCTTTCGATTCCACCACGTTGAGGTCCATGTGATTGCGCATGAAGCGTTCGGAGGCCTTGAGCTCCGGCTGGTGGTCCCAGGGCAGGTAGTCCCCCTGACGCAGCGCCTCGTAGACGATCCAGCGCCGGGCCTGACTTTCGCGCACCTCTGCGTCGAAGCGCTCCAGGTCCCAGCGGGCGCGGACCTGCGCCATGTAGTTCTCGACGCGCGCGGTCTCCGCCGCATCTTCGGCCAGGTTGGTCAGCTCCTGCGGGTCGGCGTCCAGGTCGAAGAGCTGCGGCGGGTCGAGTTCGCAGTGCGTGAACTTGAAGCGGCCGTCGCGGATCGACACCAGCGGCGCGTAGGAGCCTTCGCCGGCGTATTCCATCAGCACCGGCGCGCGCCGCGCGGCGCCGCCGGCCAGCGGCAGCATCGACTCGCCGTCCAGGCTGCCGGCATCGGCGTCCAGCGCAACGCCGGCCATCTCCGCCAGCGTCGGCAGCAGGTCGAGAGTGGAAACCGGCGTGTCGATGCGGCCTTCGCCCAGGCCCGGGCCCGCGATCATCATCGGGATACGTGCCGAGCCTTCGAAGAAGCTCATTTTGAACCACAGACCGCGTTCGCCCAGCATGTCGCCGTGGTCGCTGCAGAAAATGACGACGGTGTTTTCGTCCATCTTGCAGCGCCGCAGGGTGTCGAGCAGGCGGCCGATCTTGTCGTCCAGGTAGGAGATGTTGGCGAAGTAGGCGCGGCGCGCGCGGCGGATCTGTTCCTCGCTGATGTCGAAGGCACGGAAGTCGAGGGCCTCCAGCAGGCGCCGGCTGTGCGAGTCCTGCGCCTCGTAGGGGATCGCCGCGACCTCCGGCAGCAGGGCCGGGCAGTCGTCGTAGAGGTCCCAGAACTCCGGGCGCGCGACGTAGGGATCGTGCGGATGGGTGAAGCTGACGGTAAGGCACCAGGGCTGCGCCTCCCGGGCGCGCGCCAGGCGCAGCAGCTCGGCCTCCGCGTGGAAGGCCACCTCGTCGTCGAACTCGAGCTGGTTGGTGATCTCGGCGACGCCGGCGCCGGTGACCGAGCTCAGGTTGTGGTACCACCAGTCGATGCGCTCGCCGGGCTTGCGGTAGTCGGGGGTCCAGCCGAAGTCGGCGGGATAGATGTCGCTGGTCAGCCGCGCCTCGAAGCCGTGCAGCTGGTCGGGGCCGACGAAGTGCATCTTGCCGCTCAGCACGGTGCGGTAGCCGGCGCGGCGCAGGTAGTGCGCGAAGGTCGGCAGGGAGGCCGCCACTTCGGAGGCGTTGTCGTAAACACCGGTGCGCGAGGGCAGCAGGCCGCTCATGAAGGACCCGCGCGAGGGCAGGCACAGCGGGCTCGGCGTGTAGCAGTTGGAAAAGCGCAGGGCGTCTTCGGCCAGGGTTTTCAGATGCGGCGTCTGCAGAAACCCGGCGGGGCCGTCGGGGCAGAGCGTCCCCGTCATCTGGTCGACCATCAGGATCAGGAAATTGGGCCGTCGGGTCATATTTTCTTGCGCCTCTTCGCTAGCGTTGGCCGGGAAGGGACGCGCGGCCGCGTGGGTCCCCTGTCGGGTGGCGAAACCCCCACCAGTTTCCTGCGGGCCCCGTCAGATAGTCGTCGTATTTATAACTGGAGAGGTGCGTTCGGCCGCTCTAGTCATGCTCAATGCTGTTTTCCGCGAGACTCTATGGGGGTTTTTGAACTAGTGTAAAGGGGCGGCAGGTTGATGCATGGTATAAAAGTATTTTATGTCTACTAATCCTCTCGATATCGGCTGTCTGCGCCCTTTCGACGTCGTCGCCCGCCACGGCAACCTGTCGCGTGCCGCCGCGGCGCTGGGCACGACGCAGCCGGCGCTGTCCTACCGCATCAAGCAGATGGAAGAATTGCTCGGCGTGTCGCTGTTCCGGCGGCGCCACCGCGGACTGGAGCTGACGGCCGAGGGCGTGGCGCTACAGACGGCGGTGCGCCAGGGGCTGGAGCGGATCGACGATGCCGTGCAGTCCATCTGCCGGCGCGCCCGCACGCCGACCGTGCGTTTGGCGACCGATTTCGCCTTTGCCGCTTTCCGCCTGATGCCAAGGGTGTCCGACTTCCGCCGCGCCAATCCCGGCATCGACGTGCACATCGTCGCCACCCAGTCGCACGGCCCGGGCATCGAGGAGGATGTCGACCTCGCGGTTCTTTTCGGCGACCGTGACGACTTCGCGGACCGCTTCGACGGTGAGATGAGCCTGCTCGTGCCCGAGCGCGCCACCGCCGTCTGCGCCCCCGGCTTTCGCGACCGCTTCGGGCCTTTCGAGCGGATCGAGCAGTTGCTCGACGTGCCCCTGGTGCACCTGGAGGGCGACAACAGCGGCAGATGGTTCACCTGGGACAGCTGGTTCGAGCGCGCCGGCGTGACCGGGCACCCGACGGCCAGCTCCCTCGGCTTCAATACCTATACCCTGGTCATGCAGGCGGTGCTCGCCGAGCAGGGCGTGGCGATAGGCTGGTACGGACTGGTCGGCGACCTGCTCGCGTCGGGCGCCGTGGTCCAGGCCTGTGACTGCACGCTGGGCAGCGAGCGGGGCTATTGGCTGTTGCGGCGCAGCGGGAAGTTGTCGCCGGAAGCCGCCGTCGTGGCGGAGTGGCTCGCCACGCAGGAGGGCCAGGGCGGATGAAGCGGGCGGCAGTGAAATCCGGGATGCCGGCGCGCCGGCCGGGCGCGGCTTGTCGGGATTCTGTAAATATTGGCCGCTATCGCGAGCCTTCTTCGCGGCGCTTGCATGCCATAGTGTCAGCAACAAAGAGAACGCGGCAGACGGGAACCGCGATGATCCAGGGTGTGTGGGCTTCGAACCGTCACCGGGCGGCAAGACCCGCGGCGGGTGACCTGCACGCGGCGGGCGGCGGTTTGACGCCGTCCGACCCGAATGCTATCCGTCCGGCCTTCAATCTTCAGTTCGCTTTGCCGCCCGGCGAAAGCGAATTCCTTTTCAGGTCCCGGCGCGACCGCCGGCGGTCCCATCTACAGCGCCGCATCCCGGCAGCACCGCAGAGGCCTGTTTCGATCCGCTCCGCTGAGGCGGGGCCCGGCTCCACCGAAGTTCCGGGGAGGACCGCCGACTAGGAGAATTTGCCGGAATGCTGTGCCGGCAGGGAAAACAATCAATAGCAGGGAACAGAGAGGCAAGAACAATGAACGACTATCTGAAATTTCTCGGCCGCGAAGCGGCTCTCGGCCGGCTCAGCCGGCGCGAATTCATGGGCCGCGCGGCGGCCGTGGGCCTGACGGCCCCCTTGGCGGGCACGCTGCTCTCCTCCAGTGTGAAGGCGGCGGGCCCGCAACGTGGCGGCCACCTGAAGTGCGGCCTGGAAGGCGGCGCCAGCACCGACGTGCTGGATCCGGCGAAGTTCACGTCGCAGTTCTGCTTCATGGTGGGGCGCAACTACGGCGACACCCTGGTGGAGAGCCATCCGACCAGCGGCCAGCCCGTCCCCTCGCTCGCCGAGTCCTGGGAAGCTTCGCCGGACGCCAAGGTCTGGACCTTCAAGATCCGCAAGGGCGTGCAGTTCCACAACGGCAAGGAAATGACCATCGACGACGTGGTCGCGACCCTGAAGCGCCACAGCGACGAGACCTCGCAGTCGGGCGCTCTCGGCGTCATGAAGACGATCGGCGAGATCAAGAAGGACGGCGACAATCTGGTGGTCAGCCTGGAGGACGGCAATGCCGACCTGCCGCTGCTGCTGTCGGACTACCACCTGGTGATCCAGCCCGGCGGCGGTGTCGACGATCCCAACGCCGGCATCGGCACCGGCGCCTACACGGTGGCCAGCTTCGAGCCGGGCGTGCGTGCCACGTTCGAGCGCAACCCCAACGACTGGCGCGACGACCGCGGCTTTGCCGAGACCGTCGAGATGCTGGTGATCAACGACGCCACCGCGCGCACCGCGGCGCTGTCGTCCAACCAGGTGCACTTCATCAACCGCGTCGATCCCAAGACGGTCGGCCTGCTGAAGCGCGCGCCGCACGTGAAAATCCAGAACACCTCCGGCCGCGGCCACTACGTCTTCATCATGCACTGCGACACGGAGCCTTTCGCGAACAACGACCTGCGTCTGGCCCTGAAGTACGCCATGGATCGCGAGACCCTGGTGGAGAAGATCCTGCGGGGCTTCGGCAAGGTCGGCAACGACTTCCCGATCAACGAGACCTACGCGCTGTTCCCCGAGGACATCGAGCAGCGCAGCTACGATCCCGACAAGGCGGCCTTCCACTTCAAGAAATCGGGCCATGACGGCTCGGTGCTGCTGCGCACTTCGGAAGTCGCCTTCCCGGGCGCCGTGGACGCGGCCGTGCTGTACCAGGAGTCCTGCAAGAAGGCCGGCATCGAGATCGAGATCAAGCGCGAGCCGGGTGACGGCTACTGGTCCAACGTGTGGAACGCGCAGCCCTTCTGCACCTCCTACTGGGGTGGCCGGCCGACCCAGGACCAGATGTACACCACGGCCTACTATTCGAAGGCGGACTGGAACGACACCAAGTTCAAGCGCCCGGACTTCGACAAGGTGCTGATCGAGGCGCGGGCCGAACTCGATCAGGGCAAGCGTAAGGATATGTACCGCGACATGGCGATCATGGTGCGCGATGAGGGCGGTCTGATCCTGCCGATGTTCAACGACTTCATCAACGCCACCACCAACAAGGTCGATGGCTACGTCCACGATATCGGCAACGACATGTCCAACGGCTATGCGGCCACGCGCCTCTGGCTGACGTCGTAACGATGGCGCAGGAAAGCGGGCCGGCCGGAGCGGGCCGGCAGCCGCAAGGAAGTCTGGCGGCGGGTCTCTCCGGCCCGCCGCCGGCGAACGATAGCGGTGCGCCGCAGGGGCAGGGCGGCGGTTTCGCCGCTCTGCGCCGCCGCATGCCGCTGGCGACCTTGCTCATCCAGCGGCTGGGCCTCAGCCTGATCCTGCTCTGGGCCGTCTCCGTGGTGGTCTTCCTCGGTATCGAGGCCCTGCCCGGCGACTTCGCGCAGACCTACCTCGGACAGTCGGCCACGCCCCAGGCGGTCGCCAACATCCGCGCCGAACTGGGTCTCGATAAGCCGGCGGTGACCCGCTATTTCGAATGGCTGGGCGGCGTCGTCCAGGGCGATTTCGGCAAGTCCTGGGCCAGCGGCAATTCGGTGACCGAGCAGATCAGTCTCAGGCTCGGGAACACGCTGTTCCTCGCTTTCTGGGCGGCGCTGGTCTCCGTGCCGCTCGCGATCTGCCTCGGTATGCTGGCGGTGCACTTCCGCGACCGCTGGCCGGACCGCCTGATCAACGTGGTCTCCCTGGGCGCGATCTCCCTGCCGGAATTCTTCGTCGGCTACATCCTCATCCTCTTCGTCGCCGTGCAGGGCGGCTGGGTGACTTTCCCCTCCACCGTCTACGCCGGCATGTCTTTCGGCGCGCGCCTGGAGGCGATCATCCTGCCCTGCGCTACCCTGGTCCTGGTGGTGCTGGCCCACATGATGCGCATGACCCGCGCGGCGATCCTCAACGTCATGTCGTCGCCCTATGTGGAGACGGCCGAGCTGAAGGGCCTCGACACCCTGCGCATCATCGCCAAGCACGCGGCGCCCAACGCCGTCGGCCCGATCATTACCGTGGTGGCGCTGAACCTCGCCTACCTGGTGGTCGGCGTGGTGGTGGTCGAGGTGGTCTTCGTCTATCCGGGCATGGGACAGTACATGGTGGATGCCGTGACCGTGCGCGACATGCCGGTGGTGCAGGCCTGCGGTCTGATTTTCGCCTCGGTCTACATCCTGCTGAACATGACGGCGGATATCCTCGGGATCCTCGCCAATCCGAAGCTGAGGCACCCGCGATGAAGTGGCGCGCGATTCCCCTGAGCGCCTGGATCGGTCTGGCGGGCATTGCCGCCGCGCTGTTCTGCGCCCTCTTCGCTCCCTGGATCGCTCCTTTCGGCGAGCGCGAGGTGGTCGGCGACATCTGGCTGCCGATCGGCGGCGAATTCACCCTCGGCACCGACAACCTGGGCCGCGACCTGCTGTCCCGTCTGATCTACGGCGCGCAGACCACGATCTTCGTGGCGCTCGCCGCCACGATCCTGTCGTTCTCGCTGGGCGTGATGCTGTCCTTCACCGCCGCGGTGGTCGGCGGCTGGACCGACCAGGGCCTGTCACGGCTGAACGACCTGCTGATGTCGATTCCGACGCTGATCTTCGCTCTCATCGTGCTGGCCGTTTTGCCGCAGGAGCTTTGGATCCTCGTCCTGGTCATGGCGGTCCTTGATTCGACCCGCGTGTTCCGTCTCGGCCGCGCGGTCGCCGTCGACATCACGGTGATGGAGTTCGTCGAGGCGGCACGGCTGCGCGGCGAGGGGCGGATGTGGATCATCTTCAAGGAGATCCTGCCCAACACGCTGTCGCCGCTGCTCGCCGAGTTCGGCCTGCGCTTCGCCTTTGCGGTGTTGTTCCTCTCGACGCTGTCCTTCCTCGGCCTGGGCATCCAGCCGCCGGAGGCCGACTGGGGCGGCATCGTGAAGGACAACAAGGACGGCATCATCTTCGGTATTCCCGCGGCGCTGATTCCCGGCGCGGCCATTGCGGGCCTGGCGATCTGCGTCAATCTGGTGGTCGACTGGCTGTTGAACCGGACGACCAGCCTGAAGGGAGGCCGCGGCGATGGCTGATCTGCTGGAAGTGGAAGACCTGAAGATCGGCGCGACGGCCTATCCGCCGGGCGAGCCGCCGAAGGACATCGCCATCGTCCACGGCGTCTCCTTCACCCTGGAGAAGGGCAAGGTTCTGGGCCTCATCGGTGAATCCGGGGCCGGCAAGTCCACCATCGGCCTGGCCGCCCTGGCCTACGGGCGCGGCGGCGTGCGTATCACCGGCGGCAAGGTGCGGCTCGACGGTCAGGACATTCTCGCCCTCGACGGGGCAGGCATTCGGGATATCCGCGGGCGGCGCGTCTGCTATGTCGCGCAGTCGGCGGCGGCCGCCTTCAACCCGGCGCACCGGCTGGGCGACCAGGTGATCGAGGCCGCGCTGCGCCATGGCGTCATGTCCCGCCAGGAAGCCTGGGAGCGGGCGAAGTACCTCTTCGGGGTGCTCGGCCTGCCGGACCCGGACAGCTTCGGCCACCGCTATCCGCACCAGGTCTCCGGCGGCCAGCTGCAGCGGGCCATGACGGCCATGGCGCTCTGCCCGGGCCCGGAGCTCATCGTTTTCGACGAACCGACGACCGCCCTGGACGTGACGACGCAGATCGACGTGCTCGCCGCCATCAAGCGGGCCATCGAGGAAACCAACACCGCCGCGCTCTACATCACCCACGACCTGGCGGTGGTGGCGCAGATCTCCGACGACATCATGGTGCTGCGTCACGGCAACATGGTGGAATACGGCACCGTCCAGCAGATCATCGAGGCGCCGCAGGAGGACTACACCCGCGAACTGGTCTCGGTGCGTCAGATCCAGACGGAGGAAGCGCCGGAGCAGGGCGAGGCGCTGCTGCGCATCAACGACGTGGACGCCGCCTATTCCGGCGACTTCAAGGTGCTGCACGACGTCAGCGTCCACCTGCCGCGCGGCCAGACCCTGGCGGTGGTCGGTGAATCCGGCTCCGGCAAGTCCACCCTGGCCCGCGTCATCACCGGCCTTCTGCCGCCGACCAGGGGCGAGGTCCTGTTCAAGGACGAGCCCCTGCCGCCGGCGTTCGCCGACCGCGGCAAGGAGCAGCTGCGCCAGATCCAGATGCTCTACCAGATGGCCGACACCGCGATGAATCCGCGCCAGACCGTGCGCAATATCATCGGCCGGCCGCTGACCTTCTACTTCGGCCTGCGCGGCGCGGAGAAGACCCGGCGGGTCGCCGAACTGCTCGACCAGATCGAAATGGGCAAGGGCTTCATCGACCGCTATCCGGCCGAACTTTCCGGCGGGCAGAAGCAGCGCGTCTGCATCGCCCGCGCGCTGGCGGCCAAGCCGGAGGTGATCCTCTGCGACGAGCCGACCTCGGCGCTCGACCCGCTGGTGGCCGCCGATATCCTGAAGCTGCTCATGCGTCTGCAGAAGGAAACGCAGCTCTCCTACCTCTTCATCACCCACGACATCGCGACGGTGCGCGCCATCGCCGATTCCATCGCGGTGATGTACCAGGGCAAGGTGGTGCGTTTCGGGCCCAAGTCGAAGGTGCTGTCGCCGCCCTTCGACGACTATACCGACCTGCTGCTGAAGTCGGTGCCGGAGATGCGCCTCGGCTGGCTGGAGGAGGTGCTGACGACGCGGCGGATGGGCAGTGCGGGCCACTGAGGTGAGCGGGAACTCTTTCCGCGTTCTCGAGAACGAGTGGATCACGCTGGCCGACGGCACGCGCCTGGCCGCGCGCCTCTGGCTGCCGGCCGATGCCGAGACAACGCCGGCGCCGGCGGTCCTGGAATTCCTGCCCTACCGCAAGCGCGACGGCACCGCGCCGCGCGACGAGAGCACCTATCCGGTCTTCGCCGCGGCAGGCTATGCCGGGGTGCGGGTCGATATCCGCGGCTCGGGCGAATCAGAGGACGTCATCGACGGCGAGTACACGCCGCGCGAACTCTCCGATGCCTGCGAGGTGCTCGCCTGGATCGCGGCGCAGCCCTGGTGCAGCGGCGCGATCGGCATGATGGGTATCTCCTGGGGCGGCTTCAACTGCCTGCAGGTGGCGGCGCTGAAGCCCCCGGCGCTGAAGGCCGTGATCTCGCTGGCCTCCACCGTCGACCGTTTCGCCGACGACATCCACTTCAAGGGCGGCGCGCAGCTCTCGGCCAACCTTTCCTGGGCGGCGACCATGCTGGCCTACCAGTCGCGCCCGCCCGACCCGGCGCTGATCGGCGAAGGCTGGCGCGACATGTGGCGCGAGCGCCTGGAGGGCGAGCCCTTCATGCTGGAAGCGTGGCTGCGCCACCAGCGGCGCGACGCCTTCTGGCGGCACGGCTCCATCTGCGAGGACTTCGACGGCTTTCCCGTGCCGGCCCTGGTGCTGGCGGGCTGGGCCGACGGCTACCGCAACACGCCCTTGAACGCCGTCGAGGGGCTGGGCGAAGCCAAACGTCCGGGGGCCAAGGCGATCCTCGGGCCCTGGGTCCACAAGTACCCGCACTTCGCCTGGCCGAAGCCGCGCATGGACTTCCATGCGGTGGCGATCCGCTTCTGGGACCGCTGGCTGAAGGGCGTGGAGAACGGCGCCGAGACCGATCCGCAGGTGACGGCCTACATCCTGGACGCCCCGCGCCCCGCGCCCCGGCGTGAAGCGGACCCGGGCCGCTGGGTTGCCGTCGACCGCTGGAGCGGCGCGCGGACTCGCAGTCTTCACCCCACCGCCGAGGGGCGGTTGTCAGCGGAAGCGGGCAGGGGAACCCTCCCCATCGACTCGCCGCCGGACACCGGCGTCATGGGCGGCGAGTACTTCACCCTGAAGCCCGGCGCCGAGATGCCCGCGGACCAGCGTGCCGACGACGGCGCCAGTGTGGTCTTCGAGACCGAGCCTCTGGCCGAACCGTTGGAACTTCTAGGGCGTCCGGTTTTGAAGGTCGCGGTCAGCGCGCCCGCCGATACTGCCTTGCTGGCGGCGCGGCTGGTCGACGTGCATCCCGACGGCACGGCGACACGCATCAGCCTCGGCGTGCTGAACCTGGCGCACCGCGACGGCAGCGCCGACCCGCAACCTTTGCCGAAGGGTGAGAGCGTCGAAGTGACGCTGCGCCTCGACGCCTGCGGCTACCGCCTGCCGGCGGGGCACCGCCTGCGGCTTTCCCTGTCGAATGCCTATTGGCCGCAGGTGTTGCCGACACCCGGCGCGGCGGCGGTCACCCTGGATCTCGCTGGCGCCGTTCTAGATCTGCCGCTGTTGGACGGCCAGCGGGACATCGACGTGCCGAAACCGGAGAACCCGGACCCGCTGCCGCACTATATCGAACACGCGCCTTCGGCGACGCGCCACGCGGTGGAGCGCGACCTCACCGCCGGGGAGACCCGCTATACGATCCACGAGGATACCGGCGCCTCCGAGCATCCGGACACGGGCCTCACCACGCGCCAGCTGCGCGACGAGACCTGGACCCTGCCGCTGAGCGACCCGGACCACGCGCGCGGCGTTTGCCGCTGGACCACGGAAATGCGGCGCGGCGACTGGCAGGTGCGGACCGAATGCGGCGCGACACTCACCTGCAGCGCCGACGCCTTCGAGATCGCCGCCGAGGTCGAGGCTTTCGAAGGCGACAAGAAGGTCCACCACAAGACCTGGCGGCAGAAAATCCCCCGCGACCTGATGTAGCCGGGGTCCTTGTTTCTCGTCCGACTGGATTGTCATCCCGGACAAGCGAGCGGAAGCGAGCGCGAGCCGGGATCCAGGGCAACCACTCCGTCGCCTGCCCTGGACCCTCGCAACAAGTGCGAGGGTGACGGTTTGAGTTGGTGAGAGGAGAGGGCGCCTCTTCCTACTCAGGCGCCGTCCAACAAGCCGTTGATCCCACGGCACAGCGCCGCGAAGGCGTCGCGTGCGCCGGGGCTGTGGTGGCGGGCGCGCAGCCAGGCGTGGACCATCTGCGGCTCTTCCCGATAGGTGACGCCGATGCCGGCCTCGGCGAGGCGTGCCGTGGCCTGGCGGCCGTCGTCGCGCAGCGGATCGAAGAAGGCCGAGGTGATGTAGGCCGGCGGCAGGTCGCGCCAGTCGCCGGCGGCCAGGGGATAGCCGTAGGGATCGCCGGCCGGAATTCCGAAGACCTCCATGAAGTAGCGCACGTTGCGGGTGGTGAGCCCCGGCGCCTCGGCCATCTCGACGTAGGAGCCGGCCTCCAGGTCGCCGCTGAGGGCGGGATAGATCAGCGCCTGGCCGATCACGCGGGGTAGGGGCGCGCCCTCCCGCCAGCCGGCGGCGCGCAGCAGGTCGCGTGCCTCGGGTTCGTCGCGCGCGGCGTCGCGCAGGACCAGGACGACCCCGGCGGCCAGGTTGCCGCCCGCGCTGTCGCCGGCGACCACCAGGGGTTTTTCGCCCTCGGCGAGAACGGCGGCCAGGCAGTCGACGAGGGCCAGCGGAAAACGGTGCTCCGGGGCGAGACGGTAGTCGGTGGCGACCAGCTCGGCGCCGGTGGCGTCGGCCAGTTCGGCGCAGACCGCGTTGTGGCTGTCCAGGCCGCCGACCACGAAGCCGCCGCCGTGGAAGTAGACGATGCCCGCCGCGCTGCTCGCCTGCGCCGGGCGATAGCGGCGCAGCGGCACGCCGCCGCCGGGCAGCGCCGCCGACTCCTCGCTGGTGGTGAGGCCGGCGGGCAGCGGCGCGTCGAAGTTGCGGCAGAGGGCGTCGTACCACGCGCGCTGTTGGGCCACCGGCGCATCGACGGAATCCGCCGGGTAGAAGCGCTCCACCGTGTCGATGAAGCCGAGAATCTCCGGTTCTTCCGGGCGGGGCTGGGTCATGCGGTCAGTCTAGCGCCCTTTCCAGAATTATCGACCTTTCCATTGGGGGTCGCGCTTCTCGGCGAAGGCGCGGAAACCCTCCAACTGGTCCTCGCTGTCGTAGAGGATATCCACCGTGGGGAACTGGCGCTTGGTGATGCGGTTCATGGCGTCCTGGAAGGTCAGGGCCTCGGATTCCCGCGCCACCTCCTTGATGGCGGCGAAGACCAGCGGCGGGCCGCCGGCCAGCAGGCGCGCGATCTCCCAGGCGCGCTCCAGCAGCTCGTCCTTGGGCAGGATTTCGTTCACCAGGCCCCAGCGGCGCGCCTCGGCGGCGTCCATCCAGCGTCCCGTCAGCAGCAGGTCCATGGCGATGTGGTAGGGCATGCGCTTGGGCAGCTTCACCGTGGCGGCGTCGGCCAGGGTCCCGGCGCGGATCTCCGGCAGGGCGAAGGTGGTCTCTTCTGTCGCGAGGATGAGGTCGGCGGAGAGCGCCAGTTCGAAGCCGCCGCCCACGGCCATGCCGTTCACCGCGGCGATCACCGGCTTGTTGAGGCCGCGCAGTTCCTGCAGGCCGGCGAAGCCGCCGACGCCGTAGTCGCCGTCCACCGCGTCGCCGCCCGCCGCGGCCTTCAGGTCCCAGCCGGCGGAGAAGAACTTGTCGCCCGCGGTGGTGACGATCGCCACGCGCAGCTCGGGATCGTCGCGGAAGGCCTTGAAGGTCTCGCCCATCAGGCGGCTGGTCGCCAGGTCGATGGCGTTGGCCTTGGGCCGGTCGAGCGTCACTTCCAGGACGCCGCCGTCGCGGCGCGTGCGGACTACGCTTTTCTCGGAGTCAGGCATCTTCGGCCTCCTTCTTCACGACGTCAGTACGGCCAGAGCGTCCGCGGCGAAGGCGCCTTGGCCTTCCGCGCAGACGATCAGGGGATTGATTTCCAGTTCGACTATAGAGTCTCGTTCGGCCAAGGCCAGAGACTGCACGGCTTCGATGGCCGCGACCGCGGCGGCGAGATCGCCCTTGGGGCGCCCGCGATAGCCGGTCAGCAGCGGCGCCGACTTGAGACCCGCGAGGGCGGCCTCGATCTCGCTGCGCGTGGCCGGCAGCAGCAGGGTCGCGGTGTCCCGCAGCAGTTCGACCAGCACGCCGCCGCTGCCCAGGGTCATCACCAGGCCGAACGGCGGGTCGGCGGTGATGCCGACGATGAGCTCGGCCAGCGGCGCGTCGATCATGCGCTCGACGTAAAGGCCTTTTCCCAGGCCTGCGAGATCGCCCGCCGCCGCCCTTACCGCTTCGGCATCGGTGAGGTTGAGGCGCACAGCGCCGGCCTCCGTCTTGTGGGCCAGGCCCAGGGCCTTCACCGCGACCGGGTAGCCGAGCGCCTCCGCCGCCGCGACGGCCTCCGCCACATCGGCGGCGCGCCGGCCCGGCGGCACGGCGACGCCGTGGCGCGCCAGCAGGGCTTTTGCGTCGGCTTCGTCCAGAGTTGTCGGGCTGTCCGGCGCGTTGGTGGCGGCGACCGCCGGCGGCGGCAAGGCTTCCTGCCAGGCCAGGCCGATGTCGGCGGCCGCCTCGGCGGCGGCCAGCGCCTCGTCGATGCCGCCCAGCGGGACGATGCCCCGGCGCAGGATGTCGCCGGCCTGCGCTTCCGAGAGGTTTTCCGGCAGGCTGGCGACGATGGCGCCCTTGGCGTTTTGTGATTTCAGCGCCGCCTCGAAAGCCTCCAGTGTCGGCCGCCATTCGGCATCCGAGCAGCGGTCGCCGCGCGGGAAGTCGAGCACCAGCAGGTTCAGGTCGAAACCGGCCGCGACCATGGCCGAGAAGGTCGCGGTCATGGCCGGCACGTCGGCCCAGATGAAGGTGTGGTAGTCGAGGGGGTTGGCGACCGTGACCAGCGGACCGAGGGTCGCCTTCACGGCCCTGGTCTGATCGGGCGTCAGGGCGCGATAGGTGACGCGGCGGCCCTCTGCGGCGTCGGCCATGACCGAGGCCTCGCCGCCGGAGCAGCTCATGGAGGAGATCGCGTGGCCGCCCAGCGGCCCGGTGACGTGCAGCAGCTTCAGGGTTTCCAGGAAGGCCGGGATGCTGGCCAGCCGCGCGATGCCGAGCCGCCGGAGGAAAGCATCGGCGGGGGCGTCTGCGCCGGCCAGCGAGGCGGTGTGCGACAGGGTCGCCGCGCGCGCCTCCGCCGAACGCCCGACCTTCATGGCGATCACCGGCTTTTTCAGGGCGCGCGCCTTGGCGGCGACGGCCTCCAGTCCGGCCAGGGAGTCGAAGCCCTCGATGTGCAGGCCCAGGACGCTGACCCGCGGGTCGTCGAGCAGTCCCAGGGCCAGGTCGGAGAGGCCCATCTGTGCCTGGTTGCCCGCCGTCAGCACGTAGGCGAGGGGCAGGCCACGGCGCTGCATGGTCATGTTGATGGCGATGTTGGAGGACTGGGTGACGATGGCGGCGCCGCGTTCGCCCGCCGCCAGGCGGCGGCCGCCGTGCTGGTCGGGCCACAGCAGCGCGCCGTCGCCGTAGTTGATGAGTCCGTAGCAGTTGGGGCCGATCACCGGCATGACGCCGGCCGCCTCGATCAGCGCTTCCTGCAGGCCGTTGCTGCCGGCGTCCTCGCCCTCGGCCTCGCGGAAGCCGGAGGCATAGCAGACCGCGCCGCCGGCCCCGGCGGCGGCGAGGTCGCGCACCACCTCGATGGTCGCGTGCCGGTTCACCGCGACGAAGGTGGCATCCGGCGCGCCGGGTAGCTCCGCGACGCTGCGGTAGGCGCGCCGTCCCGCTACTTCCGTCTTGCTGGGATGCACCGGCCAGATCTCGCCGGCGTAGCCCAGGCGGTCGCATTGACGCACGACTTCCGCGGCCGGGCCGCCGCCGATGACGGCGATGGTCTTGGGCCGCAGCAGGCGTTCGAGAGAAGGGGGCGGCTTCAGCATGTCGACCTCACCAACCCAAGTCGTTTCCGGACGTCGCACCACCGGCGCCACTTATCTTGGCTGTCACCCTCGGGCTTGACCCGAGGGTCCAGGGGCAAGCGGCACAGCGCCCGCCCTGGATCCCGGCTCGCGCTCGCTGTCGCTCGCTTGGCCGGGATGACGGTCGAAGGGAATGGCAGGCAGACATGTGCATAGGTTCAACAGCCCAGCGGGCGCAGCAGTTCGCGCGAGATGATGTGGCGCTGGATTTCCGAGGTGCCGTCCCAGATGCGCTCGACCCGCGCATCGCGCCAGAAGCGCTCCAGCGGCAGGTCGTCCATCAGGCCCATGCCGCCGTGCACCTGGATGGCCTCGTCGGTCACCCGCGCCAGCATCTCGGTGGCGTAGAGCTTGGCCGAGGCGATTTCGCGGTTGGCCGGCAGGCCCTGATCCAGGCGCCAGGCGGCGGAGAGGGTCAGCCAGTCGGCGGCATCGATCTCCGTCACCATGTCGGCCAGCTTGAAGGAGACGCCCTGGAAGCGGCCGATCTTCTGGCCGAACTGCTTGCGCTCGGCGGCGTAGGCGACGGCGTAGTCGAAGGCACGGCGCGCGCGGCCGACGGCCATGGCGGCGACGGTGAGGCGCGTGCCGTAGAGCCACTCGTTGGCGACCTCGAAGCCGCGGTGCAGTTCGCCCAGGATCTGCGCCTTGGGCAGGCGGCAATTGTCGAAGCTGAGGATGCAGTTGTGGTAGCCGCGGTGCGAGACGGAGTTGTAGCCCTTGCGGATCTCGAAACCCGGCGTGCCGCGGTCGACCAGGAAGCAGGTGATTTTCTTCTTGGGGCCGGCGGCGGTCTCCTCCTCGCCGGTGGCGAGGAAGACGATGACGAAGTCGGCGATGTCGGCGTGGCTGATGAAATGCTTGGTGCCGTTGACGACCCAGTCGTCGCCGTCGGGCTTGGCCGTGCATTTCATGCCGCGCACGTCGGAGCCGGCGTCGGGCTCCGTCATGGCCAGCGCGTCGAACTTCTCGCCGCGCACCGCCGGCAGCAGGTAGCGCTCGCGCTGCTCGCCCTCGCAGGCCATGAGGATGCCCGACGGGCGCCCGAAGAAGACGCTGAGCGCCATGGAGGCGCGGCCTAGCTCGCGCTCCAGCAGGGTGAAGTCGAGGTGGCCCAGGCCGCCGCCGCCGACCTCTTCGGGGAGGTTGGCGGCGAAGAAGCCGAGCTCCAGGCATTTGCGCTTGATCTCCTCGCCGATCTCGCGCGGCACCTCGCCTTCGCGCTCGACCAGGGCCTCGTGCGGATAGATCTCCTTCTCGACGAAGCTGCGCAGGGTGTCGACGATCATCTGCTGCTCGTCCGTGAGGCCGAAGTTCATCGGGCTTCTCCTGTACTTCTTTTGACA
>JBLWUP010000033.1:0-69509 GCA_048268885.1 Kiloniellaceae bacterium
TTCTAATACATAGAGCAGATTCACAGGGTTGGTGGATCGCCTTCGGCGATTCCAGCCGACCCTGATCTGCTCTAGCCGGCGAAAGCAATATCGGCGCCGCCGGGGCGTCATGCATGGGTCCTTCCGGCATAGCCGAAGTCGGAACACGCAACGCCACCTCAAGGAATCCGCTGCTGCCGTTTGGTTCCCTTCCAGCGAAACGCCGGCGCCCGGCAAAGCTATGCCCGCACCTCCCAACAGTCATAATTGTCCGGCATGAAGCCGCCATGAGAAGAGATTCGCTGTGCCGCTCTCAGATCGCACCGGCCGGGCGTTCTGTGCAGCTTCGTCGCCCCGGGCCGGGGAAAGGGGCCGCGTCTGTTCTGGAGAAATACTTCTAGTAATTTCTGATGTGCCAAAAAACTCAACAAAATAAAGAGAGCCATTACACCTGAATAAATCTATATTTATTTCCACTACGCCAAAAAATATTTAGCGTCTCATTGAAATATCGATGTCGAACGACCATTTATTCTATACTGGCAAATTGCTGCCGGTGTTTTGAAAGGTGATTTCAGATGTCATTCAAGAAATTCTCCTCGACACAGGATTCAGCAGCCAAGGGCGGTTCCGCCGAGAAATCCAAGGAAGCCGCGCCTGCTGAGAAGCCGGGCACGACGCCCGCTCAGAAGTCTGAAGACGTCACGCTGTCGCCAAAGTCTTAGGCCGCGGCGTGAAGGGCGATCCCCTCTGCCACGGCCGGTTTTAGCGGGAGCCGCAAATGACGACGCGGACAGTCGAAAGGACAGTCACCTTCAGGAAGCCCTTCGCCCTCAACGGTCTCGATGAGGTGCTGCCTGCAGGCGACTACAGCGTGGAAACCGAAGAAGAACTCATCGGAGGCATTTCTCACGCCGGCTACCGGAGAACTTCTACGGTGCTGCGCCTGCCCGTGAAGTCCGGGCCTTCTTACCTGACGCGCGCCTTGAACGTCGATCCGGACGAACTGGATGCGGCCTTGGCGCGCGACGCGCCGCCCGCGGGAGGCCCGCCATGGGACGCTCGCCATCACCGGATCACGGCACCCGCCGCCGCAGGGGCTCGTGGCCATGAAAAGAAAGTCTGAAAACATGGCCCGTTCGAGCCGCGGTTTGAAGAGGGTTTGCCCGGAGTGCGCGACCGAATACCCCGATCAGGATGGAAGACTCACTGCCTGCCCGAGTTGTGCAACCAAGCCTGAGACGGAGGCAGGAGTCGTGCAGCCGCTCCAGAGCGTGTGGGGCGCGCCGTTCCGCAAGTAGCCGGCAGAACCTTTGGGTTTGGATTGTCTGGGGTCTGCTCCGCTGCGCCGCGACAGGGCCGGGCGGCGCCCACACGTGACCAGAAGAGGGTGAGAGACAATGACTGACGATGATCCGGTCGATCTCGACGTGCACAGAGGCATGGCGGCGCAAAAGGCGACGGAGATCCGCCGGGAGCGGCTGCACCGCTTCCAGGAAGATCAGGCCACCTTGCGGCATCGCCAGGAAGAACTCGAAACGCACCTCCTTGCCGCGCCGGCCGAGACCTGGTCGGAGGCCGCAGTGAAGGCGGAGTATCTCATACAGCTCTTCGCCGCCACGCCGGAAGCCCAGGACCCTCGACGCAAGGAGCTTATTGCTCACGTCATGGATGATTTCGCGCGCCTCTGCGACCTCGAGGAAGAGAGTCCGTGACGGTATCGGCCGTAACAGTATCGGCCGTGACAGCCTGGCGGCGCCCGGCCGTGCTGGTTGGAATCCACTAAAAAGGGCCGCCCGAAGGCGGCCCTTGAAACGACGCCGATCGCGTGATCGGGATCAGGTGATGTTGAAGCGCTGCAGCACGTCGGCCAGGTCGTCGCCGAACTGGGCGCCGCGGCGGATCAGGCCGACGTTCATCGGCAGGGACTTCAGGTCCGGATGGTCCGGGTCCAGGCTGGTCAGCAGCGCCACCGGGATCGACTTGGTGGCGGGCATGGCCGCCAGGGCGCAGGCCAGGTCGACGCCGCTCATGCGCGGCATGACCTGCGAGGTGATCACCATGTCCGGTTTGGTTTCCAGGATCAGCTCGAGCGCCTCGATGGGGTTCAGCACCGTGGCGACACGGTAGCCGCAGGCGGCCAGCTCGCGGCCCACCACCTTGGCCGCCGAGCGCTGCGGGATGATCAAGGTCACGTCCTTGTCCATCACCGTGACGTCTTCGACGTTGAAAGTGTTCTGGGTCGGCAGTTCGCGCAGCACGGCGGCGACCTTGTCGACGTCGACGCTTTCACCGTCCAGCACGGCGGAGATCCGGTCGGCGAAGGCGATCAGGTCGTCGGCCTGCTTGTCGTCGACGGTGTCGATCTCGCTCAGGTACTCGTCCAGCCGGTGGGTCAGGGGACCGAAACCGACCAGGTTCACCGCGCGGGCCTTCATGCGCAGATTGGCCGATTCCATAGCCAGGGTCTTGGCGGCTTCCTTGGGATTGAGGACGCCGTTTTTGACCTGCTGGACGCGAAGCTCCAGGTTGCTGACGAGATCGCGTGCCTCGTCCAAGACTTCGCTCTCAAGCTGAGAATCGACCTCTTCTTCGGAAATCAACCCACGCGTGGTGGCCATCACCTTACTCCATAACCTGCTTCTGCGGGAACCTGACAGGGGTCAGCGGCCTCAGATTAGAGGCTAAGGGTTAAGGCTGTATAAATGCCGATGTAACTACAGGTTGTGCGGCAAGCGGGCGATTTCCGGGCGGGACGCTGCCCGGCCGCTAGACCGGCAGCCAGATCCGGGCCCTGAGCCCGCCGCCGGGCGCGGATTCCAGGGCGACGTCGCCGCCGTGGCTGCGGGCGACGTCGCGGGCAATGGTCAGGCCCAGCCCGACGCCGCCGGTCGCCGGGTTGCGCGACTGCTCCAGGCGGTAGAAGGGTTTGAAGACGTCCTCGTGGCGTTCCGGCGGGATGCCGGGGCCGTCGTCGTCGACCGTGACCTCCACCATGTTCTTGCGCCGTCCGGCCCGCACCGCCACGTGCTGGCCGTGGCGCTGGGCGTTGGCGATCAGGTTGGTCAGGCAGCGGCGCATGCCGTCGCGGCGCAGCGGCAGGGTGATGTCCTGCTCGACGTGCAGGTCGACGGCGCGGCCGTCGCGCGTCATCTGGAAAACCACGTCCCGCAGCAGCCCGCCGAGGTCGGTCGGCGCCGGCGTCTCCTGGCCCTCGCCGCGGGCGAAGGCGAGGTAACCTTCGACCATGTGCTGCATCTCCGACACGTCGGATTGCAGGTTCTGCACGTCGGGGGCCTCCCCCAGCATCTCCAGCTGCAGCTTCATGCGGGTCAGCGGTGTGCGCAGGTCGTGACTGACGCCGGCCAGCATCTCGGTGCGCTGCTGGATCTGCCGCTTGATGCGGTCGCGCATGTTGATGAAGGCGGCGGCGGCCTGGCGGACCTCCGTTGCGCCTTCCGGCTTGAAGTCGCGCACCTCCTGGCCCTTGCCGAAGCTCTCGGCGGCGCGGGCCAGGCGGCGGATCGGCTTCACCTGGTTGCGCATGAAGATGACGGCGATGCCGAACAGCAGGATCGAGCTGCCGATGGTCCAGAAGATGAAGATATAGGTGGTGGAGGAGAACAGGCGCTCGTCGGTCACCAGCGCGCGCAGCACGCCGTCGCGCAGCTGCACACGAATTTCCACCCGGCCCGCGATCGAGCGCGCGTCGATGACGAAGGGCTGGCGCAGGCGTTCCTGCAGGGCGTCGTAGAGGCGCGCCTCGACCACGCCCCGGGTCTCGCGCTTCATCGGCTGCGACAGCTCCGCCCCGCTGTTGAAGGTCAGCTCCAGCTGCATGTTGGAACGCGCGAGCTGGAAGATCTGGCGGCGCTCGAGATCGTTGTCGCTGTTGGCCAGCAAGGTGATGACCGCCGCCAGGTCGCCGGCCAGGCCCTGAGCCAGGCGCTTGGTGATGGTGTCGTAGTGGCGGTCATAGAACACCCAGGTGGAGATCACCTGCATCAGGATCAGCGGCGTGATGATGATCAGCACGGCCCGGCCGAGCAGGGAGCGCGGCAGGAAGCGGCGGACCGGGCCCGGGCCGCCTTGCGGGTAGAGAGGGTTCGGCGGGGAGCTGCTCATGGCTCCACAGTGTCGTCAGGTGAAGGGCGAAGCATCAATCGGGCATCAGGACGTAGCCGGTGCCGCGGACCGTCTGCAGGTAGCGTGGAAACTTCGGGTCCGTCTCGATCTTGCGGCGCAGGCGGGTGACCTGCACGTCGATGGTGCGCGTGTTGCCGCTGATCATGCTCTCCTCGCCCAGATCGTCGCGGCTGATCGGCTCGCCGGCGCGCCGGGCCAAGGCCTTCAGCAGCGAGGCTTCGGCGGTGGTCAGCCGCACGAAACTGCCGGCCTTGGTCAGCTCCTCGCGTTCCAGGTCGAAGCAGAAGTCGCCGAAGGTGACCTTGGTCTCGGCCGCGGCGGCGGCGGGCGGCGGCACGCGGCGCAGGATGGCGTTGATGCGCAGCACCAGCTCGCGCGGCTCGAAAGGCTTGGGCAGATAGTCGTCGGCGCCGCACTCGAAGCCGGCGATGCGGTTCTCGGTCTCGTTCATCGCGGTGAGCAGCAGGATCGGCACGCTGCTTCCGCGGCGCAGGGTCTCGGTCAGCTCCAGGCCGGTTTCGCCGGGCATCATGATGTCGAGCACCAGGAGGTCGAAGGCGATGGAGGTGAGCTTGGCGCGCGCGTCGGCGGCATCCACTGCCGTGGTGACGCGAAAGTCCTTTTCGCTGAGATAGCGCTGCAGCAGCTCGCGCAGGCGCGTATCGTCGTCGACGACCAGGATGTGCGGTTGCTCGGCCAGGGCATCCTCGTTCATGGGGCCGGAGTATAGGCGCGCGGGGGGCGGCCTGCGAGGGTTTAAAGCGAGGCTTAGCGGCGCGCCGCGGTCTTCGGCGGGGGCTCTTTGAGGCCCGGCTTGCCGCCCGGTTTCCCGCCCGGCTTCCCGGGTGTCTCGGGCCGTTCGAAGCGGCCGCGGTCGGCCTCGTCGATGATGTTCATCAGCACGGTGCGGAAGCCCTCCACCGCTTCGGCGCCGGCGGTGCGGTAGGCGCGGGCGATGCGGATGCGCTGCTGCTCGGTCAGCTTGTTCTCCAACTCGCGGCCCTTGTCGGTCAGCTCCAGCAGGCGCTGGCGGCGGTCGCGCAGGCCCGGGCGCTGGGTGATGAAGTCCTCGCGCACCAGCTGGCTCAGCACGCGGGAGAGGGACTGCTTGGTGATGCGCAGGATGGCCAGCAGCTCCGACACCGTGATGCCGGGATGGCGGCCGACGAAGTAGATCACCCGGTGGTGGGCCCGCCCGAAGCCGTAGTCGGCCAGGATCTGGTCCGGCTCGCCGGTGAAATCGCGGTAGGCGAAGAACAGCAGCTCCATCGCCTGGCGCAGTTCCTCTTCACGCAGGAAGAGGGGATTGGGACCACCTTTTATGTCAGCCATGTTGACATATCTACCTAATCTTGTTACACAGGGCTAGCAAGATTTGATCGAAAGTATCAAATCGGAACTATTAACGGAAAAAAATCTCTGATTGGTTAGTGTTACTGACTGATCTGCCGTGAAGAGCAGGCGCTTCTGGATAAGTGGGGCCGGACCGGCGAGGGCGCCGTCCGGGTAACCGCACCCCGGCAAGGGGTTTGGCAAACAAGCTTTTTAGGGACGAGACGCGAGATGTCCATACTTCCTTTCGACGACCGTGACGGCGTCATCTGGTACAACGGCGAACTGCTGCCCTGGCGCGACGCCAAGCTGCACGTCCTCAGCCACGGCCTGCACTACGCAAGCTGCGTCTTCGAGGGCGAGCGCTCCTATGCCGGGCGCATCTTCAAGATGGAAGAGCACCACGACCGGCTGCTCAATTCCGGCAAGATCCTGGGCTTCCAGGTACCCTACAGCCGCGCCGAGATCGACGCTGCGGCCCAGGCGGTGCTAGAGGCCAACGGCATTTCCGACGGCTACGTCCGCCCGGTGGCCTGGCGCGGCAGCGAGATGATGGCGGTCTCCGCCCAGCAGACGAAGATCCATGTCGCCGTCGCCGCCTGGCAGTGGCCGGCCTACTTCAGCCCGGAAGCGCGCATGAAGGGCATCCGCATGACCTTCGGGGAGTGGAAGCGGCCTTCGCCGGAGACGGCGCCCTGCAAGTCCAAGGCCGCCGGCCTATATATGATCTGTACCATGTCCAAGCACGCGGCCGAGGCCAAGGGCTATGCCGACGCCCTGATGCTGGATTACCGCGGCTTGATTGCGGAGGCGACTGGTGCCAACGTATTCCTGGTCCAGGACGGCAAGATCCACACGCCGACCCCGGACTGCTTCCTGGACGGTATTACCCGCCGCACGGTGATCGACTTGGCCAAGCGCCGCGGTTACGAGGTCATCGAGCGGGCGATCAAGCCGGAAGAACTGGCCCAGACCCAGGAAGTTTTTCTTACCGGTACGGCCGTGGAGGTGACCCCGGTGGCCGAGATCGACGATTACAAGTTTGAAGCGGGCGAGATCACCCGCAATCTGGTGAACGATTACGACGCCCTGGTGCGCAAGCACGCGGCGGCCAGCGCCGCCTAGCGCCGCCCCCATCGGTCTGACGAGAGACCGGGCGGCGCGAAGGAGGCGCCGCCCGGTTTTTTTTTGTGATTTGAAGAGATTGGAGAGTCCGAGATGTCCCGTGCCTTCGTGAAGGAAGACGACGCCGGTACCCCGGAAGAAAAAGTCGACCTGCCGATCAGCGAGCATCCCAACTTCGTCACCCCGGCGGGCCTTCAGATGCTGAAAGACAAGGTCGCCGAGTACGAGGCCGAGCGCGCCGAGCTGAAGACGCACGGCGACGAGCTGGCGACCCAGTCTCACCTGCCGCGCGTCGAGCAGGAGGTGCGCTATTGGGAGGAGCGCCTGCGCACGGCGATCCTGGTGGACATGGCCAAGCAGCCGCGCGACAAGGTCGCCTTCGGCGCCGTGGTCACGGTGGAGGACGAGGACGGCAAGGCGCACGACTACCAGATCGTCGGCGAGGACGAGGCCGAGCCGCAGAACGGCAAGGTCTCTTATGTCTCGCCTTTGGCTCGGGCCCTCGACGGTTCGCAAGTCGGCGACAGCATCACCTGGAAACGCCCCGCCGGCGACCAGGAACTGGAAGTGACGGGGATCAAGTACGAGGGGTGAGGCATAGAGCGGCTTGTCTTCTCAGTACCCGGCTTCCTTCTGATGCCGGAAAGCGAGCACATAGACGGCATCGTCATCCGGTTCGTAACGATAGAGCGCCACGTAGCCGGTCTCCCCGAAAGGAATGAGCTGTTCCCTGAGTTCAGGGTGGTCGTCCAGCGGCCGCCCCATGGCCGGGTAGCGTTCCAGCAGGTCGAACTGTTCGAGGATCGCCTGGGCGGCGCGACGGGCCGCCGCGGGGTTCTTCTCAGCGAGGAATGTGCGGCAGATTTCGAGGCCGCGAACAGCCCCTTCGGTAACGACTACTCGTGGCAATCGGGGGCTTCCGTCTTCGCGTCACTGCCCCAGGACTTGAGCCAGTCGCGCAGTTCGTCGCCGTTGAGGTGCCGTCCCGTTTCCCGAAAGGCGGTCCAGGAGGCCAGCGCCTCCTCCTTGAAGCTCTCGCGGGCCTCTTGGCGCTCGACGTACTCGCGGATCGCCTCGCGCATCAGCGCGTGGGGCGTACGCTGCCGCCGCCCGGCCAGCCGCTTCAGGCGATCGGTAAGTTCGGCGTCGAGTTTCACGGAAGTCGCCACTATCGTCTCCGGTATCGAAAGGTATTACCTTTCGATACTAGCGCTCGCTGGGAAGATTGTCTACGGCGCTATGCCCTGCCCGCGACTAGGAGGTCACGGCGTTCCGGTATGAGGGGAAAGCGACCCTAGGCGCCGTCACCAAATTGCTGCTGCACTTGCTGCCAGACGACGCTGGTCAAACGGCACCCGAGGACAAGTTCGTCCCAGCAGCTTTGGTAGAGGTAGGCGGCAGTAGAAAATCTCGCCGTCTCCGCAGTCTTATCCAACACCAAGCTTTCAACCTCTTCAAAGATCGCCGCGCGCCGCTCAGCATTGAGGTCTAGATTGTGCAACAGGTCGAAGAGCAGGTTGTTGGGGAAGCGTTCTATCTGAAGCGATCTCAGATTCCATTCTCGGGCAAGAGCTTCCTCACCGATATGAGCGTTGTATCGCGCTAAGCTGTAGCAGGCCGTGGCCTTGTCAGCGTGGTTCTCCAGGATCTGAACGAAATCCTCGTCTTCGGGAAAGAGCGTGTAGTAGTGGTAAGCTAGCCAGATCGCGGCTTCGCCGCGGAGGGATGGGTCTTCGATGCTTTTGAACGCTTCCCGCGACCCTTCATAGTCACTGAAGGGTGGGAGGAAGAGCATAACTCCAAGCAGCAACTGACCTTTTGCCTGAAGCGTGCCCGCGCGGCGAGCCACTTCGAGAAGCTCCACGGCACCTTCATCTTCATTCGCTTGGAATAGTGCGTCGAGTCGTGCGTTGTGATCGCCAGCGATCAAATTTCTTGCTTTCACTCCGCCGCGTGGGGGTCTTTCTTGACCCAGCGGGCAGCGGCGGTGTCGTCGCTGTCGCGGGCGTCGACCCACTGGGCGCCCTGCTCGGTCTCTTCCAGCTTCCAGAAGGGCGCCTTGGTCTTCAGCCAGTCCATGAGGAACTCGCAGGCCTCGAAGGCGGCCTGGCGGTGGGCCGAGGCGGCGGCGACCATGACGATCTGGTCGCCGGGCTCGAGACGCCCGAAGCGGTGGATGACCAGGCTGGCTTCCAGCGGCCAGCGCGCCTGCGCTTCCGCCTCGATCTCGGCCAGCATCTTCTCGGTCATGGCCGGGTAGTGCTCCAGGGTCATGGCGGAGATTTCACTGCCGCCCGGCCCCTTGGTACCAACGTGGTCGCGCACCAGGCCGACGAATACGGCGAGGCCTCCGATGGCATGGTTGCCCTCGGTCAGCTTGGCCAGCTCTGCACCGACCTCGAAATCCTGTTCCTGGACGCGAATGGCCATGCTTATCCCCCCGTCACCGGCGGGAAGAGGGCGACCTCGTCGTCGGGGCCGATGGGATCGCCGGGCTTGGCGTAGCTCTGGTTCACCGCCACGCGGATGGCCCCGCGGTCGGAAAGTGCGTCGGCGAAGTTCGGCCCGCGGCCTTCCAGCCAAGTCAGCAACTCGCCCACGGTGGCGATGCCTTCGGGCGGCGTCACGTCCTCCTCGGCCATGCCGGTCTTGGTCTTGAGCCAGGCGAAATACAGCAGTTTCACGAGGGTCTTCTTCCTAAGCGTTCACAATTGGGCCAGCGGCCCGCCTCGCCCTCCCGCCTGCGCGAAGCCGAAGCGGTTTCGCTTCGGCGGAGGCAGGTCGAGACGGCGCTTTTCAGCGCCTCCTCAGGGTGAGGCTCCAACCTCAAAACTCCGACCTCATGCTGAGGAGCTTGCGTCAGCAAGCGTCTCGAAGCATGGGCCGCCACTCAAATATAGGTCACCCAAGAATTATAGGTTACTGCGCCACTTCGCTGAAGGGCAGGAATTCGACCATCGCGCCGGCCTCCAGGCGGGTCAGGTCCTCGGGCAGCTCGATGAGGCCGTCGGCGGCGACCAGGGAGGAGAGGATGCCGGCGCCCTCGCGCGGGAACTTCTCGGCGGTGAGCCCGCCGGAAGCGTCCTCCACCAGGTGGGCGCGCACCCACTCGCGGCGGTCCTTTTTCTTCTTGTGGTCGAAGCCGGCGCGCACCTTGAAGGTATGCGGCGGCAGGTCCCGGCCGCCCATCATGCGCAGGATCAGCGGGCGCACGATGGTGAGGAAAGTGACCACCACGGCGACCGGA
Source organism: Kiloniellaceae bacterium (assembly GCA_048268885.1). GTDB lineage: Bacteria > Pseudomonadota > Alphaproteobacteria > Kiloniellales > Kiloniellaceae > Pelagibius. The sequence goes on from JBLWUP010000033.1 coordinate 9,830, forward strand.
TTGCCCGGCAGGCCGACGAAGGGCACAAGCCCGACCTGGCCCAGGGCGATGGGCCGGCCCGGCTTCACCGCCAGGCGCCAGAGGTGCAGCTTGCCCAGGGCCTCCACGGCGTCCTTCACGTGGTCTTCCTCGCCCACGGAGACGCCGCCGGAGGTGACCAGCAGGTCGTGCTTGCCTTCGGCAGCTTCCAACGCCCCGCGCACGGTTTCCAGGTCGTCGGGCAGGATGCCCAGGTCGTCGACGGCGCAGCCCAGGCCGGTCAAGAGGGCGTGGATGGTGTAGCGGTTGGAATCATAGATCGCGCCGGCGTCCAGCGCCGCGCCCGGCTCGCGCAGTTCGTCGCCGGTGGAGAAGAGGCCGACCTTCAGGCGCGTGGAGACGAGAACCTCGCGGCGGCCGACGGCGGCGGCCTGGCCGACGTCCTGCGGGCGCAGCTTCTGCCCTTTGTGCAGCACGATGTCGCCGGTGGCGACGTCCTCACCGGCCTTGCGCGCGTTGGAGCCCTGCTTGATGCCGGGGCGGATGACGACATGATCGCCGTCCTCTTCGCAGTCCTCCTGCATCATCACGGTGTCCGGGCCTTCCGGAAGTCTTGCTCCCGTAAAGATGCGAACGGCTGTTCCGCGCCGCGCCGCCGGCAGGTCCATCTGGCCCGCGGTGACGCGACCGGTGATCGGCAGGCGGGTGTCGGCCTCCGGGTTGAGGTCGGCATGGAAGACGGCATAGCCGTCGACGGCGGAATTGGGCGCCGGCGGGATATTGACCGGCGAGACGATGTCCTCGGCCAGGATGCGCCCCAGGGCGTCGTGCAGCGGTACCGCCTCGCTGTCGGTCACCGGGGTGATGGTCTCAGCCAGCAGCTTGCGCGCTTCGTCGACCCGCATCAGCGGGCCGCCCTGGGCGAAGCAGTCGTCGCTGAGCTGCGCCATTACTCGGCCGCGCCCTTTTGCGCGCGTTCGGCCCGCACCTTCGACTCCAGCCCGCAGTGCGCGACGATGAAATCGGCGATGGCCTCAACGTCGTTGAGGTCCAGGCGCGGCACCGGCAGGCCGGGCAGCTCCGCGTCGCAGGCCACGGCGACGACCTTGGGGTCGTCGGGCTGGATCAGCGCCTTGCCGTGCGCCGGGCGGTGGATCTCGATCTTCTCGTGCCCCTCGGCCTTCCAGCCCTCGATGATCAGCAGGTCGACCTGGGTCATGTGCTGCATGAGGCTCAGACTGTCGGGCTCGGCCTCCTCGCGCAGCTCGTGCATCAGCGCCCAGCGCTTGCCGGAGCCGATCATCACCTCGGTCGCCCCGGCGGCGCGGTGCTCGTAGGAGTCCTTGCCCGGCTTGTCGACGTCGAAGGCGTGGTGGGCGTGCTTCATGGTCGAGACCTTGAGGCCGCGGCGCACCAGCGCCGGGATCAACTGAACGATGAGCGTGGTCTTGCCGCTGCCGCTCCAGCCGGCCAGTCCGATGATCTTCATGTTATCTGGCATGTCCTGGGCGCTCATTGGCCGCCGCTCTCCTGGCCCACCATGTGTTTCAGGCCGCGCGACATGTAGTCGTAGCCGGTGACGGCGGTGAGGATGCCGGCGATCCAGATGCCGACCTCACCGATGATCTGCACCGGCAGGGCATCGGGCCCGGCGTCGCCGACGATGAGAAAGCCCAGGGCCAGCATCTGAATGCCGGTCTTCCACTTGGCCATCTTGGTCACGGGGACCGAGACCTTAATCTGGGCGAGGTATTCGCGCAGGCCCGAGACCAGGATCTCGCGGGCCAGGATGACGATGGCCGGAATCACAACTAGGCCGGCGATCTGCTGGGTGGCCACCAGCATGACGATCAGCGAGGCGACCAGCAGCTTGTCGGCGATGGGGTCGAGGAAGCGCCCCAGCGGCGAGATCTGGTTCATGTGGCGGGCCAGATAGCCGTCGAAATAGTCGGTGACGCAGGCCAGCACGTAGCCCGTGAAGGCGACCCAGCGGTAGACCGGGGTGTCCACATAGATCAGCGCCAGCAGCAGCGGAATGGCTGCGATCCGCGACAGCGTCAGAATGTTCGGCAGGCTGGTCAGCATGACCCCGGTTCTTCCTCCTGAAGAAGGCCTCTTCCCCCGTTCCGGCAGGGGGTCCGTCTCCGGGGCCTTTGTAGCACAGCCGCCCGGCGCGACCCAGAGTCCAAGGTGGCCTCCAAGGCGGCGAGTCCAGGCTCGCCCGGCGAGGCTGAAGAATCGCCTAACGCCTGGCCCGGACGGGGCTCAGCCGTCGCGGTGGAAGTGGTCATAAATCTTACGCGCGACGGTCTTGGAGATGCCCTCCACCGCCTCCAGGTCGGCCAGCCCGGCCCGGGCCACGGCCCGGGCGGCGCCGAAGTGCAGCAGCAGGGCCTTCTTGCGGCGCGCGCCGAAGCCCGGCACCTCGTCGAGGACCGAGCGCAGGCGCGCCTTGCTCCGCCCGGCCCGGTGGGTGCCGATGGCGAAGCGGTGCGCCTCGTCGCGCAGGCGCTGCAGGAAATAAAGCGCCGGGTCGCGGGGCTGCAGCATGAAGGAGGGCCTGTCCGGCATGAAGATGCGCTCGCGCCCGGCGTCGCGGTCGGGCCCCTTGGCGATGGCGGCGATCGGCAGGTCGCCGAGCCCCAGGTCGGCCAGCACCTCGGTGCCCACCGTCAGCTGGCCCTGGCCGCCGTCCAGCAGCACCAGGTCCGGCCACTGGTTACCGCTGCGCTCAGGGTCTTCCTTCAGCGTGCGCTTGAAGCGCCGGGTCAGCACCTCGCGCATCATGGCGTAGTCGTCGCCGGCCTCCGTTTCCGGGTCCTTGATCTTGAACTTGCGGTAGGCGTTTTTGCGGAAGCCCTCGGGCCCGGCGACGATCATGCAGCCATAGGGCTCGCCGCCCTGGGTGTGGCTGTTGTCGTAGACCTCGATGCGCTCGGGCGTGCCTTCCAGGCCGAAGATCTCCGCGACCTGTTCCAGCAGCTTGCGCTGGCTGCTGCTCTCGGCGAGGCGGCGGCCCAGCGCTTCACGGGCATTGTGCAGGGCGTTTTCGACGAGCTTTTTCTTGGCGCCGCGCTGCGGGCGGGTCAGCTCCACCTTCACCTCGGCCTTGGTGCTCAGCGCCTCGGCGAGGAGGGCCTGCTCCTCCAGGGCGTGGCTCAGCAGGACGAGACGCGGCACCGGCTTGTTGTCGTAGAACTGCGCCACGAAGGCGCCCAGCACCTCTTCGATGGGCTGGGTCTTGTCGTGGCTCGGGAAGTAGGCCCGGTTGCCGTAGTTGCGTCCGGCGCGGAAAAAGAACACCTGGATACAGATCTGGCCGCCCTGTTCCTCGGCGGCGATGACGTCGGCGTTGTCCACGCCTTCGATGTTGATGTCCTGATGCGCCTGTATCTGGGAGAGCGCGCGGATACGGTCGCGGTAGACGGCGGCGCCTTCGAAGTCCAGTCGCTCGGCGGCCTCCTCCATCCTGGCCGCGAGCTGCTGCTGCACCTCCTGCGAGCGTCCGGTCAGGAAGTTGCGCGCCTGGGTCACCAGGTCCAGGTAGTCGGGGGCCGAGATACGCTCGACGCAGGGCGCCGAGCAGCGCTTGATCTGGTACATCAGGCAGGGCCGGGTGCGCGCGGCATAGACCGCGTCGCTGCAGGAGCGCAGCAGGAAGGCGCGCTCCAGCGCCGTGATGGTGCGGTTCACCGCGCCGGCCGAGGCGAAGGGGCCGAAGTAGTCGCCCTCGCGGGTCTGGGCGCCGCGGTGCTTGGTGATCTGCGGGATGGCGTGGTCGGCGGTCAGCAGGATGTAGGGGAACGACTTGTCGTCGCGCAGCAGCACGTTGTAGCGCGGCATGAGGCGCTTGATGAGGTTGCTTTCCAGCAACAGCGCCTCGACCTCGGTGTGGGTCTCCACCACCTCCATGGCGACGGTTTCCGCCACCATGCGCTGCAGGCGGCGCGGCAGCTTGGCGATCTGCGTGTAGTTGGTGACGCGGCGTTTCAGGTTGCGCGCCTTGCCGACGTAGACCGCGTCGCCCTTGCGGTTCAGCATGCGGTAGACGCCGGGGCTGGCCGAGAGCGTCTTCACCGTGTCGGCGATGACCTGCACGCCGCGCGCCAGGCCTTCGCCCAACATGGACGCATCGGGCCCGGAGATGTCGATGTCGACGCCGTCGCCTTGCGCGGCATAAGGCTCGGCCGGATCTTCCTCCAGTCCCATGGCCGAACGCTTGCCGCCGGCCGAGGGGTCCTTGGCCAGGCGCTTGGCCAGCTTGCGGTCGGCCTGTTTGCTTTGGGCCTGTTTGCTTTCAGCCGGATTGCGTTGGGGGCGGCGTGTGGGCGCTTTGGTCATCGGGTCGGGCGTCGGCTTCTCATGCGGACGGTTGATCTGTGTTTTCAGTCGCTTCGGGGCAAGCGGCGGGCCTGGGGAGAGGTGGCCTCATCCTGCCGCGCAAGGCAACCGTGCGCGCGCCACGGCGGATCGATGGTTCACGGCCCCGCAGCGAGAGGATTCTATCCACCAAAACTGTGGATAAAGCTGTGGTTATCCACCCCCCCAAACAGTCGGCCCTTAGGAAATTCTACATTTTTGTTAACCTGCCCACTTTTTAGGCAGAAGTTATTAACCTGCTGATTTTTCGAATGAAATAGCAAGTCAAGAATAAAGTTAACGTTACCGTCTTAAAATTGTCATCGGTTCAGGGGCAATTTTCGGCTGCTTTCGCCGCCCTGTGTAAAACTCCTCTGACGCGAGGTCGGATTGGCTTCTGCAGCAAAGGCTTAGCGGAAAGGCCAAGGGCTTAGCCTCCACTACGCCGGCGTGCAATCTCCACACCGATACCACCGATGTCCGCATAGCGGTCCAGCTTCTCGATCCTGACCCGGGTTTCGCTGACCGGCGGGAAGCCGAAACACACATCCGAGAGCTCTTCGGCGAGAGTCTCCAGCAGGCGGAAGGTGGTGTCCAGGCAGTGGTTGCGCACCGCCTTGGCCAGGCTGCCGTAGTTCACCACCTCGTTGATGTTGTCCCGGCTGGGCGGCGGGTAGTCGACGGTCAGCTCGACGTTGATGCGCAGGCGCTGGCGCCGGGCCCGCTCCTCCTCGGTGACGCCGATGATGCAGGACAGCGTCAGGTCGCGGATCAGGATGTGCTGTGACAGCACCTCGGACTTGACGCGTTCGCCGTCGGGGCGGGGCAGGGTGGTGGGCATTCTGGGCTCTCGTTTCGCCGGGCTGAAGGCTTTCCCGGCTCAGGGTCTCGGGCAAGGCTTGGGACAGATCTCGTGAAAGATCTCAGGGGCCGCATCCTAGGACCCTGCGCTCGGCATCTCAACTGCCGGGGCGCCCAGCGGCAGCTCCGCCGCGCCCGCCCGGGCAGGTTTGTGCGGGTCGAACTGGATCCACACGAAAGCGATGTAGAGCAGCACGAAGATCGCGCCTTCCACACGGGTGATGCGCTTGCCGGTCAGCATGACCGGCACGGCGATCAGGGTGGCGCCGGCCAGGAACCAGATGTCGAAGGCGAGGATTTCCGGCGCCACGGTCACCGGCGTGATGACGAAGAGGGCGCCCAGGATCAGCAGGATGTTGAAGATGTTGGAGCCGAGCACGTTGCCCAGGGCTACCTCGGTGTGGCCGCGCAGGGCGGCGACGATGGCCGTGGCCAGTTCCGGCAGGGAGGTGCCGAAGGCCACCAGGGTCAGGCCGATCACGGTCTCCGACACACCGGCGGCGCGGGCAATGGTGGTGGAGCCGCGCACCAGCAGTTCGGAGCCGCCGCCCAGCGCGATGACGCCGACGGCCACCAGCGCGACGGCCACCCAGGCCGAGCTCGGCGTGGCGCCGGCTTCCTCGATGGCCTCCAGGCCCGTTGAGGTCTCGTTATAGCCGCGGCGCTCGACGTGATAGCTGTAGGCAAGGTAGAGGGCGAGCAGCGTCAGCATGATGACGCCGTGCACGAAGGTCATCCGCTCGAAGCAGGCCAGCAGGATGAACACGGCGGTCGCCAGGACCATGGCCGCGGTGTCGCGCAGGATACGCTTGGGTTCCCGCTCGATGGGGCAGAGCAGGGCGGCGAGGCCGAGGATCAGCAGGATGTTGGCGATGTTGGAGCCGACGACGTTGCCGATGCCGATGTCGGGGACGCCCTGGACCCCGGCGGTCAGGGTCACCACCAGCTCCGGCATGGAGGTGGCGAGGGCCACCACCGTCAATCCGATCAGCAGGGGCGACAGCCCGAAGCGCAGCGACAGGCCCACGGCGCCGCGCAGCAGGATCTCCCCGCCGATGAAGAGCAGGGCCAAACCACCTCCGGCTTGCAGGAATGCGATTGCTGTCATGACCGGATGGGGTACCAGGCTGGTTAAGAGTTGAAGTGCGGCTGCCGCCGGTCCCGGTGGGGAGCCGGGTGTCGCCACAGCGGGCGGCACAATGGCCGAGCCGCCCTTAAATGTCGATCCCCGGTGGCTTTTTCAATGAAAGAGTCTCCGGGCGGCGTCACGCCCGGGGGGGGGCGGGGCGCTATTCCTTGCTGTCGTCGTCCCGCTGGGCCGGGTGCAGTTTCAGGGCGGCGGAATTCATGCAGTAGCGCTGCCCCGTGGGTTCCGGGCCATCGGGGAAGACATGGCCCAGGTGGGCGTCGCAGGCGGCGCAGAGCACCTCGGTGCGGCGCATCCACAAGGTGCGGTCCTGCTTGGTGGCGACCGCCTTGTCGTCGACCGGCGCATAGAAGGAGGGCCAGCCGGTCCCGGAATCGAACTTGGTGGTGGAGGCGAACAGCGGCTCGCCGCAGACGACACAGTGATAGGTGCCGGGCGTCTTGCAGTCGTGGTAGCGCCCGGTGAAAGCGCGCTCGGTGCCGGCTTCCTGGGTGACGTGGAACGCCTCCCGGCTGAGGGTCTGAAGCAGCTCCTCGCGGCTCTTCTTCACTTTGGTCGTCATGTGATCTCCCTTTCTCGGGGCATCTTCCCTCGGCATCTTCCCTCGGCATCTTCCCTGGGCGTCTTCCCTGGCCATCGTCTCTGGCCGCCGGCCGTCCGCCCGCCTTGCTGTCTATCTCGGTTTGCCGGCCCCCTTTGGCAAGCTCTCCCGGGCGGGAGGCGACCGTTTAAGCCCAATTTTAACCTTCCGCTGCGAAATTATAGTCAGAATGATTAGCGCAGAAGTTGATGATGTCGGGCAGTTCATAGCGGGAAGTTGCAGTCGCCGGCGTGCGGATGGGCCCCCGGCGATGGCTGCCCGAGGGACGGTTCGGGGGAGACCGGATGTTTGAGGACCTGCTGACCAACGCCTTGGACGCCATCTGGGTGGTCGACGAGGACGGCTTCATCCGCTTCGTGAACCCGGCGGCGGAGGCGCTCAGCGGCTACGACCGCAAGGAGCTTGTGGACGAGCCCCTCTCCAGGATCCTGCCGCCGGACATCGCAGAGACGCACACGAAGTACCTGAAGATGTACCTGGAGGCCGGCCCGCAGTTCCACATCATGGGCGAGGTGCGGGAGTTCTCCATCATCGCCCGCGACGGCGAGGAGATCCCCGTCGGTCTGCGCGCCTTCGAGATTCCGCCGCCCGACGACAAGCGCTGCTTCGGCGCCATCATGCAGGACTACCGTCCGCGCAAGAAGCTGGAGGCCGAGCGTGACGCCCTGCTGGCCCGCCTCTCGCGGCAGGCGCTCTCCGACGAGCTGACCGGCCTGCCCAACCGGCGGGCCTTCATCGACGAGCTGGACCGGGTGCAGGCCGCGATGCGGCGCAGCACCGCGCCGGCTTCGATCGCCGTGCTCGACATCGATCACTTCAAGCAGGTGAACGACACCTACGGCCATGCCGGCGGCGACGTGGCGCTGAAGGCGCTGGCCGATGTGCTGCGCGAAACCCTGCGCGGCGAGGACTTCCTGGCCCGCATCGGCGGCGAGGAATTCGCTCTGGTGCTGCGCGGGACGGACCTCAGCGTCGCCGGCCGCATCGCCGAGCGCATGCGCGAGCGCGTGGCCGCCGCCTGCATCGCGCTGCCCGACGGGCGCAAGACCCACGTCACCATCAGCATCGGCGTCGCGCCTTTCATGCCGGACTGCAAGGATCAGGCCTGCCTGAAGGCGGCCGACCAGGCGCTCTACAAGGCCAAGGAAAGCGGCCGCAACAAGGTCTGCGTCGCCTGCCGGGACCACGTCGGCAAGGTCGCCGCCGGCGCGCTCTAGATCTCCTCGGTCAGGTAGAACCACCTGACCGAGGAAAAATCGATTTACCTTAGAAAGTTAGAGCAACTTATCCGCGTCCGCCTGGACGCGGGTTGCTCTAGCGGCCGCTTCTTTTCAGCTTCTCAATCGTTTCGTGCAGGGCCGAGAGGAAGGCCGAGCGGTCGCGCTGTGAGAACGGCCGTGGCCCGCCGGTGACCTGGCCCGCCTCGCGCAGCTCGGCCATGAGGTTGCGGCTGGCCAGCGCCATGCCGATGGAACGGTCGGAGAAACCCTTGCCGTTGGGGCCCAGCACCTCGGCGCCGGCCTTCACGCAGCGCGCGGCCAGCGGGATGTCGGAGGTGATCACCACGTCCCCCGGCCCGGCGCGCTCGGCGATCCAGTCGTCGGCGGCATCGAAGCCGTCGCCCACCACCACCCGATGGATCAGGTGATGGACGGGCAGGGCGATGATGTCGTTGGCGACCACCTGTACCGCCCAGCCGTGGCGCTCGGCGACCTTGTAGATCTCCGCCTTCACCGGGCAGGCATCCGCATCGACGTAGATCTGGCCGACGTTCTGTTGAGGGGCGCTCACGGAAAATGGCCTAACGGCGCTTGCCGCGATATTTGCCCTTGCGGGATTTGCTGGCGGCGCCGGCCTGGGCGATGCGGTCGGCGAAGCCGGCTTCTCCGGTCGGCATGCCGGGCTTGTCGAGGCCCAGGTCGTGGTCCTGCAGGCGCTTGATCTCGTCGCGCAGGCGGGCGGCTTCCTCGAACTCCAGGTCGGCGGCGGCCTCGCGCATGCGCTTTTCCAGGTCGGCGATGTAGGACTGCAGGTTGTGGCCGACCAAGTTCATGGCCTCGGCGTCGCCGGTCTTCACCGTCACGTGGTCGCGCTCGTAGACGCTCTCCAGGATGTCGGCGATGCGCCGCTTGATGGATTCCGGCGTGATGCCGTTGGCGGCATTGAAGGCCTGCTGGCGCTCCCGCCGGCGGTTGGTTTCTTCCAGCGCCGCCATCAGGCTGTCGGTCATCTTGTCGGCGTAGAGCACCACGCGGCCATCGACGTTGCGCGCGGCGCGGCCGATGGTCTGGATCAGCGAGGTGGTGGAGCGCAGGAAGCCCTCCTTGTCGGCATCCAGGATGCAGACCAGGGCGCACTCGGGAATGTCCAGGCCCTCGCGCAGCAGGTTGATGCCGACCAGCACGTCGAAGACGCCCAGACGAAGGTCGCGGATGATTTCGATGCGCTCCAGCGTGTCCACGTCGGAGTGAATGTAGCGCACCTTCAGGCCCGCTTCGTGCAGGTACTCGGTCAGGTCCTCGGCCATGCGCTTGGTCAGGGTGGTGACCAGGGTGCGGTAGCCCTTGGCCGCCACCTCGTGGCATTCGGCGATCAGGTCGTCGACCTGGCTTTCGGTCGGCCGGATGATGCAGATCGGGTCGATCAGCCCGGTCGGGCGGATGACCTGCTCGGTGAAGACGCCGCCGGTCTGCTTCAGCTCCCAGGGACCGGGCGTCGCCGAGACGTAGACCGTCTGCGGGCGCATCTGCTCCCATTCCTCGAACTTCAGCGGCCGGTTGTCGATGGCCGACGGCAGGCGGAAACCGAATTCGGCCAGGGTCGACTTGCGCGCGTAGTCGCCGCGGTACATGCCGTTCAACTGGCCGACGGTGACGTGGCTCTCGTCGACGAACAGCAGCGCGTCCTCCGGCAGGTATTCGAACAGCGTCGGCGGCGGCTCTCCGGCTTTGCGCCCGGTGAGATAACGTGAGTAGTTCTCGATGCCGGCGCAGGAGCCGGTGGCCTCTATCATCTCCAGGTCGAACAGGGTGCGCTGTTCCAGGCGCTGGGCCTCCAGCAGCTTGCCCTGCTGGTTGAACAGGTCGAGCTGGATCTTCAGATCCTCTTTGATCTGCTTGGCGGCCTGCAGCAGCGTCGGGCGCGGCGTCACGTAGTGGCTGTTGGCGTAGACCTTGATGGCTTCCAGGGTGTCGGTCTTGTCGCCGGTCAGGGGATCGAACTCGTGAATCGTCTCCACCTCGTCGCCGAACAGCGTCAGGCGCCAGGCGCGGTCCTCGTAGTGGGCCGGGAAGATGTCGACGGTGTCGCCGCGCACCCGGAAGGTGCCGCGTTGGAAGGCCATGTCGTTGCGCTTGTACTGCAGTTCGACCAGTTTCTTCAGCAGGTCGGCGCGGTTCACCTCCTGACCGGACTTCACCTCCGCCGTCATGGTGGCGTAGGTTTCCGGCGAGCCGATGCCGTAGATGCAGGACACCGAGGCGACGATCACCACGTCGCGGCGCTCGAAGAGGGCGCGGGTCGCGGCGTGGCGCATGCGGTCGATCTGTTCGTTGATCGAGCTTTCCTTCTCGATGTAGGTGTCGCTGCGCGGAACGTAGGCTTCGGGCTGGTAGTAGTCGTAGTAGGAGACGAAGTACTCCACGGAGTTATCCGGGAAGAAGGACTTCATCTCGGCATAGAGCTGGGCGGCCAGGGTCTTGTTCGGCGCCAGCACCAGGGCCGGGCGCTGCACCTCGGCGATGACCTGGGCCGCTGTGAAGGTCTTGCCGGAGCCGGTGACGCCCAGCAGCACCTGGTCGCGCTCGCCCTCGCGCAGGCCGGCCGTCAGTTCCTTGATCGCCTGCGGCTGGTCGCCGGCGGGCGTGTAGTCGGAATCGATGCGGAAGGGCGTGCCCGCGGAAACCTCCCCGGACGGGGCGGCGGTCTTGGCGGGCGAGGGGCTGAGAACCGGGTTCGACATGCCCCTTTATATGCGCTTCCCGCCCGTAGTTGCCAGGGCCGATGCCAGGGGGGCGGACCGGTCCGGTGCAGACTTCCTGCCACCAGATGTCAGCAATGAAGATGGTCGGATCAGATCTCGCATGCGCCGTGCCACAACATCGACGCTCCGGCCAGGAGCACAACACAGCGATGCAGCTGCAATGGCAGGCAGGGTGCATTCATTGGGCGTGTCGCGCGAAATATTGGTGACGGCTTGCTCGGCAAAAAATAAAATTCAATGACCTGTATCATTGATTTTTTGAGAAAATAGCCAAATTCACAAAAATAAATACTGACGAAAACTCTATTAATACTAGTTCATGCAGAAATGTTTGGGGATAATGTGCAGCCTGTTACCTGTTTATGGCTATAAAAATTTGAACCAATAAACCGATTTGGGGAGGGGCTAAAGATGAGGTTGATGTTCTTTTCACCCGTGAAAATGGGAATGCTTGTCGCCGCGGCACTGTTTCTTGCGCCGGCGGCCATCCTGGCCGCGGACAAGGAAGATGAGGAGTACCACCGCGACTACATCTACGGTGTGCCGGAAAATCCCACCGAGGCCTGGATCATGTCCTCGGGCGGCCGGCTGTACGACAACTGGATCAATGCTTTGGATGCCGATGAGCCTGCGGGCACGCATCCGGCTTGGCCGGCGTCGAACACCAAGAAGGAAGGGGCCGTGACCTGGCGGTGCAAGTCCTGCCACGGATGGGACTATCGGGGTAAGGATGGTGCTTACAGCAAGGGTTCCTACAAGACCGGGATCACGGGCTTGCGCGCCTGGGCCGGGAAGGACCCGGAAGAGATCCACAAGATCCTGATGAACGACACCCATGGCTTTACCTACGACATGATTCCGCTCGACGCCATGCAGCGGATTGCCGCTTTCGTCAGCCGAGGCCAGGCGGACGTGGCCGCTCATATCAGCATGGACAAGTCGGTCAAGGGCAACGCCGAACGCGGTGCCGCCAGGTTCCAGACCATCTGCGCGTCGTGCCACGGCTTCGACGGCAGGGCGCTGGACTGGGGTGACAGCGATGAGCCTGGTTTCGTCGGCACGGAGGCAAATGCGAACCCCTGGGAGGTTCTGCACAAGATCCGCTCCGGCCATCCAGGGGTCGAGATGGTGTCTATGGCGTCTTTCCCGCTTGAAGAAGCCTTGGATATCCTGGCCTACACCCAGACTCTGCCAGTGAAGTAGGTCTCCGACAGACCGGTCAGCGCTAACGTCCGTCACCCGCATAGTGCCGGGTGACGGACGCTCGCGCCATGCGGTGGCTGCCGGTCAAAAGTCCGCACGGTCGACGGCTGACTGCCGCGCCGACGTCGCCTACAGCAGCGGCACGAAGAGCAGCAGGGTCGCACCCAGGCTGACCGCGATAAAGACCAGCAGGCAAAGGCGCTTGGCCCAGCGGCGCAGCATCGAGCCGCGGTTCAGAAACGCGTGATCGGCCCTCCAGGCCGGGTCAAACAGCATTCAAGTTACAGGCTTCCATCGGGGATACCTTCTCCATTTCCGGCTCCTTCGCCGGGTCCCCCTGTCGTGGTGATCGCAATCGCCGCTTCCCCAAGCGGCGCGGTGGTGTCGTCTGGTGCTTCAAGCGCTTCGGCGGTCACCACGTAGCGCAGCGGCCCGCCGGGCGTGACGGCGTCGAAGGGATAGCAGGTGACCAGGCTCATCAGGGGCCGGCTTTCCGCGCGGCGCACGAAGACCGGGTGGCGCACGTCGATCACTTCATGGCCCCGCACGGTGAAGTCCTGCCAGCTCCCCTGACGGTCCTGCAGGCGCAGGCGGCTGCCGTCGGCGAGGTCGCGCAGGAAGGCGAAGTGGGTGTCGCGGTGGCCGCCGAGGATCCGATGGCCGAGGCTCTCGGTGCCCGGCACCACCGCGGGGCCGAAGGCGAGGGTGCGGCCGCTGGCCCCGGCCAGCACGTAGAGGTCGACGCCGAGGTCCGGCACTTGCAGGCGCGCCACCGGCCAGGTATCGGCCCAGGGCCAGGGCTTGGCTTCGTCTTCGCCCGCCAGGGTGGCGGCCCAGGCGCGGTCGAGCAGGCGCTGGGCCAGCCAGGCCTTGCCGTGGATGACGGCGGCCCCGCCCAGCTGCCACAGGCCGAGGGCCAGCAGCAGCAGGGCAGAGCCGAGCAGGACCCGGTTCGCCAGGGTCCGGTTTTGGGTCAGGGTTCTAGCCACGCAGGCCGCTCCGCCGCTGGCGGCGGAGCACCAGCAGGATCAGCGCCAGCGCCAGGAAGAGGTAGGCGCTGCCGACGATGGCCATGCGCTCGGCCGGCGTCGCCGTCTGCGGCAGGACAACCGTCTGGCCGTCGGCCTTGGCTTGGCGCATGAGGTAGCCCGGCAGGGCGCGCGAACGCAGGGCGGCGTCCTTTTCCACCGGCCCGTGGAACGCGCTCGGCGTGGCTGAGGGGGCGGGCGCGGCGCTGGGCGCGGGGGCCGGCAGGGCCTCTTCCTGCACGCCGAAGACCTTGTCGGCGTCCCAGCCCTGCGGCAGGTCGCGGGGGATCTCCGCGCTCTCCAAGGTTTCGCCCTCTGGCCGGGCGACGACGTCGTCCACGGCGACCAGCGAGGTGTAGCGGGTGACCAGTTGATGCCGGAGCGCGACGGCCAGGGCCTCGGCCCGGATGGCCGCCTTGTCCGCTTCCGCGTCGCCCCGATAGAGGCCGTCTTCGATCTGCACCAGCTTGGCGCGGGCCCAGATCGAGGCGACGCCCGGCGCGGGGGTAAGGTCGCCGAGCGGCAGGCGTTTCTGCCAGGCGCCCTCGCTTGAACTGCCGGTGATCAGCAGCTGGCCGTCCAGGCGCGCCAGGTCGACGTCCTGCAGGCGGGCGGTGAAGGTGACCGGCTGCCCGGCATAGAGGTCGGGCAGGGGCGTGGGATAGATCTCCATGCGCTTGCCGGCGGTGAGCGGCCAGCCGACGCGGATGTCGGTCAGGGCCGGCTGTTCCAGTTGCGTCAGCAGGGCGTCGATGCGGCTCTCGACCTCGCTGAGGTCGCCGATATAGGTGAAGCTGCCGCGGCCCAGCTCGGCGGCCTTACGCATGAAATAGCTGTTGGGCGCCGAGCCGATGCCGACGGTGAAGAGGCGGCTGTCGCCCAGGCGTTTGGCGACTTCCTGGAACAGCGCCGCCTCGTTGCCGACGGCGGCGTCGGTCAGGAAGACCACCTGCCGCAGGAAGCCGCCGCCGGATTGCTCTGCCGCGGAGGGGTTCGCCAGCGCGGCCTCCAGCGCCGGGAGCATTTCCGTGCCGCCCTCGGCCTCCAGGGCCGCGACGTAGTGCCAGGCCTGGGCCACGTTGCCGACCGTGGCCGCGGCGGCCCGCGGGAAGAGGGCGTGGGTCTCGTTGTTGAACTGGATGACGTTGAAGCGGTCCTGCGGGTTGAGGCGCTTCAGGGCGGCGATGAGCGCGGTCTTGGCCTGCTCGATGGAGGCGCCGTGCATCGAGCCGGAGGTGTCGATGACGAAGATCACCTCGCGCGGGGCCGCCGAAGGGGGCTCCTCGGCACCGGCTCCGGCTTCCTTGGCCGTGGGCGGCAGCATCATGACCAGCAGGTGGGCGTCGGCGCCGACCTGTTCGGCGAAGACGGCGGCCTGCGGCGCCGTGCTGGGCGCCGGCACCCATTCCAGGACGAAGTCGCGGTCAGCCGGGACTTCATCGTCCTTCAGGGTGACGGTCTGGTGGCCGTTGTCCGCGCTTTCGATGACCACCGGGTGGTAGAGACTGCGAAGGCTGGCCAGCGGCAGGCCGGCGTCGAGGTCGATGGTGAGCGAGAGGGGGTTGGACAGCGTCTCGTCGATGTCCACTGGGCCGAAGAGGTCGCGCGGGGTCTCCTCATCTTCCCGCGTCACGACGGCGGGGGCGGGCTGCGGCTGGTTCTGGCGCTCGGCGACCTGGGGTTCCGGCGGGGCCGGGCTGTAGCGCGGCGCGACTACCATGGGGAAGCGCAGGGAGAAGACGCCGTTTTCGTAGGCGACGCTGTCCTGGTAGCCGATCTCCACGGTGATGTCCTCGCCCGGGCCGATGTTGGCCAGGCTGGTGACGAAGACGTTGGGGCGTTCGCCGCTGACCAGGCTGGCGCGCTGGCCGCTCTCGGCGGCTTGCTTGTAGACGCGCTCGGCCTCGGCCTTTTCCAGGATGCGGCCCTGGATCCGGCGCTCGCCGATGACCATGCTCAGGCGGTCGACGGCCGAGCGCTCCGGCAGCGGAAAGACGTAGATGCCCTCCAGCCAGCGGTCCGTGGGGTTGTGGAACACCTGGCGCACCGTGACCCGCGTCACCATGCCGTTGACCGCCATGGCCACGTCGGTCTTCAGGGTCGGGGCCTCGAGCGCGGTATCCGCCCGGCCGTCCGGGCCTTCCTCGGTGAAGTAGAGGCCGATCGGTCCCTGTTCCCGGGCTGCGGGCTCCGCCGCGCGGGCGGGCAGGCTGTGGACTGCCAGGCAGGCCAGCAGGACGAGAACCGCCAGGCCCAGGGTGCCGGCGATCACCAGGGCGTCCTGGAAAACCGCGCGGCCCAGGCGGGCCGGAAAGACGCCGTGCGGGGTGTGGGGCAGCAGGTCGTGTCGCATGTGGTGGGTCCCCCCAGGGTGTTGGCTTGAGATGGCTTGATTTGGCCGGAGCTTGCAGGGTCCATCTGGCCGGGGGAGCATGGCGGCAGCGGACCGGGAATGAGGCGATTCCGTGATGCTTTGAGATGGTTTTGGGGCAGGGACCTGCCGCTGTGAGGGGGACTCCTCCAGAATCTCCGCCCCGGCGGGCCTGCCATGCCGCCTTGCCGGTTCCAATTGCGCTTTGAAGATTCTAAGTTGCCGCTGATCCGCTCGCCTTTTCCGTTGGGCGGCGGGCTTCAACATGCAATCCGGGAGTTCATCCGATGTCCGTGATCGCGGAACGTTTGTCGCGAATCAAGCCCTCGCCCACCATCGCCGTCACCACCAAGGCGAACGAACTGAAAGCCGCCGGCCGCGACGTGATCGGCCTGGGCGCCGGCGAACCGGACTTCGACACCCCGGACAACATCAAACAGGCCGCCATCAAGGCGATCCAGGACGGCCAGACCAAGTACACCGCGGTCGACGGCACCCCGGAGCTGAAAAAGGCGATCTGCGCCAAGTTCAAGCGCGAGAACGGCCTGGACTACACGCCGGCCGAGATCACCGTGGGCACCGGCGGCAAGCAGGTGCTCTACAACGCCCTCATGGCCACCCTGAACCCGGGCGATGAGGTGATCATCCCGGCGCCCTACTGGGTGTCCTACCCGGACATGGTGCTGCTGGCCGAGGGCGAGCCGGTCTTCGTGCCCTGCGGCGCCAACCATAACTTCAAGCTGACGCCGGAGGCGCTGGAAGCGGCGATCACGCCGAAGACCCGCTGGATCATCCTCAACAGCCCCTCCAACCCCACCGGCGCGGGGCTGACCCGCGACGAGATGAAGGCGCTGACCGACGTGCTGCTGCGCCACGAGAACGTCTGGGTGTTGACCGACGACATGTACGAGCACCTGGTCTACGACGACTTCGAGTTCGTCACCCCGGCCCAGGTCGAGCCCAAGCTGAAGGACCGCACCCTGACGGTGAACGGCGTCTCCAAGGCCTATGCCATGACCGGCTGGCGGATCGGCTATGCCGCCGGCCCGCAGCCCCTGATCAAGGCCATGGCCAAGATCCAGTCGCAGTCGACCTCCAACCCCTCGTCGGTCAGCCAGGCGGCGGCGGTCGAGGCGCTGAACGGCACCCAGGACTTCATCGCCGAACGCGCCGAGGCCTTCAAGCAGCGCCGCGACATGGTGGTCGACATGCTGAACGACTGCCCGGGTATCCACTGCCACAAGCCGGAAGGCGCTTTCTACGTCTATCCCTCCTGCGCCGGCTGCATCGGCAAGAAAACGCCGGACGGCAAGGCCATCGAGACCGACGAGGACTTCGTCACCTACCTCCTCGAAGCGGTCGGCGTCGCCGCGGTGCACGGCGAGGCCTTCGGCCTGTCGCCGCACTTCCGCGTCTCCTACGCGACCTCGACCGAGGCGCTGAAGGAGGCCTGCAGCCGTATCAAGAAGGCCTGCGAAGCCCTCACGGACTGAACTGAAGGAGGGCGCCATGCCGCTGGACGCCCTGCTCGACGACCATGACGGTCTGGCCCTGGCGGAACTGACCCGCCGGGGCGAGGTCGCCCCGCTGGAACTGCTGGAAGCCGTGATTGCCCGCATCGAGGCGCGCGACCCGGCGGTGAACGCCGTGGTCCACCGTGCCTATGACGATGCGCGGGCGGAACTGGAAAAGGGGCCTCTGGACGGTCCCTTCGCCGGGCTGCCCTTCCTGCTGAAGGATCTCTACACCTTCCGCAAAGGCTGGCCCTGCGGCAACGGCAGCGACTGGCTGGCCGGCTACCGCGCGCCCTTCGACGATCCCATGGTGGCGCGCTGGCGGGCGGCCGGCCTGGTGGTGGCCGGCAAGACGGCGACCGCCGAGTTCGGCCTCAACGTTTCGACGGAGACCCGCCGCCACGGCGCGACCCGCAATCCCTGGAACCCCGACTACTCGGCCGGCGGCTCCAGCGGCGGCGCGGCGGCGGCGGTCGCCGCCGGGATGCTGCCAATGGCCCACGCCTCCGACGGCGGCGGGTCGATCCGCATTCCCGCCTCCTGCTGCGGGCTGTTCGGCCTGAAGCCCAGCCGCGGGCGCAACCTGACCAGCGAGGCCTGGGCGGGGCTCGGGGTGTTCCACGCCGTCACCCGCAGCGTGCGGGATTCGGCGGCGCTGCTCGATGCCGTCTGCGGGCCGCCGGCCGACCAGATCTACAGCCTGCCGAAACCCGCGGAGCCCTTCCTGGCGGCGGTGGGGCGCGATCCCATGGGACACAACGGGGGCCGCCTCCGCATCGCCTGGACCGCCAGGACGCCGGAGAATGTCGAACTGCACCCCGAATGCCGGCAGGCGGTGGAAAGCGCCGCGGCCCTGGCGGCGGCGTTCGGCCACGACGTGGAGGAGGCGGCGCCGGACATCGATCACGCTCTGCTGGAGCGGGTGATGATCGGCATCGTCGCCGCCAACACGGCCGATGTCCTGGGGCCGGGCAATCCCTTGCGCCCGGAGGGCGCGGCGGCGGTCGAGGTGGAGACCATGACCTGGCGCTTCGCGGAGCGGGGCCGTCAAATGGCGGCGGTGGACTATCTGCGCACACAGCACGGCCTGCGTGCCATCAGGGAGCGGCTGAACGCCTTCCTGCGGGACTATGACGTGCTGTTGACCCCGACCATGGCGGCGCCGCCGCCGCGGCTCGGCCGGCTGGACACCCTGCGCGACGACTTCGACGGCTTCAACCAGGCCGTCCAGCCCTACGTCACCTTCACCCAGATGTTCAACATGTCCGGCCAGCCGGCGGCCTCCCTGCCGCTGCATTGGACGCCGGAGGGGCTGCCGGTCGGGGTGCAGATCGCGGCGCGCGTCGGGGCGGAGGCGATGCTGTTCGGGCTGGCGGCGCAATTCGAGGCGGCCCAACCCTGGTTCAACCGACGCGCGCCGGCCTGAAGAACTTTCAGGTGCCGGGGGCCATAGGTGCTGCACGTTATAGTAGATATGTCCGCCCGCATAGAACACCTCTGAGGTAGGTGGACTAATCGATCTTTACCGTTTTCTAAGGGGATCATCGGACTATTGCGCTGAATAGGACCGCCTGGCCCCGAGACCGGCGGCTGTAAACGCTGCGAGCGAGAGAGATCAATGAACCCCTTTGCTGCCGTCAAGAGCATCAAGCTCACGACGAAGACGATGGTCTTGACCATCGCCCTCATCATCGTGGCCGCCGCCGCCTGTGCCACCGCCGCCGTCTTCGCCATTCAGGGCGAGATTCGCCAGCAGGTGGTCGACAGTCAGTCCGCCAGCCTGCGCATTGCCGCCGACATCTTCGCCGAGAAGGTGCCCGAGCTGCAGGTGACGAAGAAGGGCTCGCAGGTCGAGCGCATCGTCATCGACGGCATTCCGGATTTCCCGAACCACGACATGATCGACCGCGTCGGCTACCTGACCGGCGAAACCGCGACGGTCTTCGTCTGGGACGAGGAGACCAAGGATTTCTGGCGCCGCACGACCAACATCAAGAAGGATGACGGCAGCCGCGCCATCGGCACGCCGCTCGGCCAGAAGGGCGCGGTCTATCCCATCGTGACCAAGGGCGAGACCTTCCGTGGCGAGGCCGTCATTCTCGGCAAGGCTTACTACACGATCTACGCGCCGATCTTCGCCCCTGACGGCAAGGTCATCGGCATCCTCTATGCCGGCGTGCTGAAGTCCAACATCAACGCCGTGCTGGACCAGCTGACCAGCAAGCTGGCCATCGTTTCGGCCATCACCATCCTGGTGACGGCGCTGATCGCCTTCTTCGCCTTCCGTATGCTGCTGCGCCCGCTGCCGCGCCTGGGACAGGTCATGGACCGTCTGGCGCGCGACGACACCGACGTCGAGGTCGACTATCAAAAGCAGGGCGACGAGATCGGCGACATGGCGCGCGCGGTCCAGGTGTTCAAGGAGAACGCCCTGGAGAAGCGGCGCCTGGAGCAGGAGCGTGTCGAGCAGGAGAAGCGGGCCGCCAACGAGAAGCGCGAGGCCATGAACAGCCTGGCCAACGACTTCGAGCAGTCGGTCGCCGGCAAGGTCACCTCCGTGCTGGACGCCGCCGCGCACATCGACGCCTCCACCAAGCAGGTGCGCGACCTGGCCACCCAGACCACCGAGAAGAGCAACCAGGTGAGCGGGGCGGCCGAGGGCGCCAGCGGCAACGTCGACAGCGTCTCCGCCGCGGCCGAAGAGATGTCGGCCTCGATTGCCGAGATCGCCCGCCGCGCCAGCGAGTCGGCCAAGATCGCCGCCGGCGCGGTGAAGGAAGCGGACTCCACCAACGAGACGGTGCAGTCGCTCGACACCGCCGCCCAGAAGATCGGCGACGTGGTGAAGCTGATCAACGAGATCGCCGAGCAGACCAACCTGCTGGCCCTGAACGCCACCATCGAGGCGGCGCGCGCCGGCGAGGCGGGCAAGGGCTTCGCCGTGGTCGCCAACGAGGTCAAGACCCTGGCCTCGCAGACCACCAAGGCGACCGAGGAGATCTCCGACCAGATCAACGCCATGCAGCAGGCGACCACCGAGGCCGTCTCCGCCATCGCCGGTATCCGCGGCGTGATCGGCCAGGTCAACGAGTCGACCACGGCCATCGCCTCGGCGGTCGAGCAGCAGAACGCCGCCACCCAGGAGATCGGCCGCAACGTCGAATCCGCGGCCAACGACACCTCGCGGGTGTCCACCACCATCGCCGAGGTGCGGGGCGCCTCGGAGCAGACCATGACCGCCATCCAGCAGGCCGTCAGCGCCATCGAGGGCCTGAACGGCGACGCGACCGACCTGAAGCAGCAGGTCGGCGCCTTCCTGGAGAAGGTGCGTCAGAGCGCCTAAGGGGCGCGCTTTAGCCTTTAAGTCCTGGCGTGACGTGACAAGGGGCGGTTCCCACGGGGGCCGCCCCTTGTCGCTTTCAGGCCGTCCGGCGGGCAGGCGCCATGATGTCTGTGGTTTGGCAGCTGGTCTCTGCTCTAAGCTGCGGCGCCGTCAACAGGGAGAGGCCGGATGTACACGCTTTACTGGGCGCCCAACACGGGCGCCTTCGCCCCCGACGTGGTGCTGACGCTCTGCGCGGCGCCCTTCGAGCGCCGGCGGGTCGACTACGATGCCAAGGAGCAGGCGGGGGAGGCCTATCGCAAGCTCAATCCGATGGGGCAGATTCCGGCGCTGCAGCTGCCTGACGGCACCGTCATGACCGAGTCCGCGGCCATGGTGCTGCATCTGGTCGCGTGCTTCCCCGAGGCCGGACTGGCGCCCGCGCCCGGCAGCACGGCGCGGGCCGTCTTCGACCGCTGGCTGCTGTTCCTGGCGGTGAACGTCTATGACGCCGACCTGCGCTTTTACTATTCCGGGCGCTACACGACCGACCCGGCCGGCGCCGAGGGTGTCCGGCAGGCGGCGGCGCGCGATCTGGAACGCCTCTTTGCGATCGTCGAGGCGGCACTGGCCACCGGCCCCTTCCTCACCGGCGAAACCTTCGGCGCGGCGGACATCTATCTGATGATGCTGGTGGACTGGTTTCCGCCGGCCCGCGCGCTGCCGCGCATCGGCCGGCTTTGCGCCGCCCTGAAGGACGACCCGCGCATCGCCGAAGTGCGGCGCATCTACGAACTGGAGTGACGCGGCCGGTCGGCCCGCCGGCTCAGGCGGCGAGGCGCGCGTCGAGGCCGGCCTGGGGGTCGAGCCCCAGCATGAGGTTCATGTTCTGCACCGCCGCGCCGGAAGCGCCCTTGCCCAGGTTGTCCAGCACCGCGGCCAGCATCGCCTGGTCGCCGGCGGCATTGCCGAAGACGTAGAGGCGCATCTCGTTGGTGCCGTTCAGGCCCTCGGGATCTAGGTCTTCCTGGCTCCCGCTTTCCTCCGCCGTGGCGACACTGACAAAGCCCTGGCCGGCGTAGTGATCGGCCAGCGCCCCGCGCAGGTCTGCCGGAGACGGCTTGCCCGGCAGGGCCCAGAGCTGCAGCGGCACCTGCACCAGCATGCCTTTGTAGTAGCTGCCGACGGCGGGCACGAACAGCGGCGCGTGGTCCAGGCCGCCGTGCCGGCGCATCTCCGGCAGGTGCTTGTGGGCCAGGCCCAGGGCATAGGCACGGTAGGCGACCTTGAGATGATCCGACGCCGCCGCGTCCTCATATCGGCGGATCAGATTCTTGCCGCCGCCGGAATAGCCGGACACCGCGTTGACGGTGACGGGGAAGTCGCGCGGCAGCAGCCCGGCGTCAACCAGAGGCCGGATGATCGCGATGGCGCCGGTCGAATAGCAGCCGGGGTTGCTCACCCGCTTGGCGGCGCGCACCCGGTCGGTCTGGCCGGCGTCCAGCTCGGGAAAGCCGAAGGTCCAGTCCGGGTCCGTGCGGTGGGCGGTGCTGGCGTCGATCACCCGCGTCTGTGGGTTCTCGATCAGGCTGACGGCTTCGCGGGCCGCGTCGTCGGGCAGGCAGAGGATGGCCAGGTCGGCGGCGTTCAGGGCGCGGGCCCGGGCGGCCGGGTCCTTGCGCTCGTCATCGGCCAGGCGGATCAGGCGGACATCGGCGCGCGCCTCGAGACGCGCCCGGATCTGAAGTCCCGTGGTGCCTGCTTCGCCGTCGATGAATACCTGCGCCGTCATCTCTCTGATCCTGTTTTCTGTCGCGCAAATACGGGCCCGCCGCCCCACGCGGTAGGCTCCGTCCAAAATCCTGCTTGATAGGGCTTATTATTCGGTTTCCGGAGCGCGAAGTCACTGAAATTCCGTGACACTTGCCGGGGAGCGCCGGAGCTGGACCGGATTCTAGTTGCCAGCCTGCCGCCTTCTTTGAAACCATAGGCTTACATAAGGTCTAAAACCGGTCCAGGCAGGTCCGAAAAGCCCATCCACCACAAGGACAGTTCGCCCCAGGTTCACATGGGGAGACGCATGGTCCGATCCCCATGGTGCCACCCTCGGGCGGAGGGGAGGAAACCATGACGTCCAGATCGGTATCGGCGGCGCGCTGCGCCGCTCTCGTGGGACCCTATACCAGCGGCAAGACCACGCTGCTGGAAGCCCTGCTTCTGCAAACCGAGGCTATCCACCGCAAGGGCTCCGTCGTCGAGGGCAGCAGCGTCGGGGATTGCGTTCCCGAGGCGCGGGCCCGCCAGATGACCACTGAACCCAACTTCGCCCATTGCAGCTATCTCGGCGAGACCTGGTCCTTCATCGACTGCCCCGGCTCCATCGAGCTGTCGCAGGACACCCATAGCGCGCTGATGGGGGTCGACGTCGCCGTTGTCGTCGCCTCGCCGGAGCCTGAGCGCAGCCTGACGCTGGCGCCGATCTTCAAGTTTCTCGACGACTACCAGATCCCGCACATTCTCTTCGTCAACAAGATGGACAAATCGACGGCGCGCGTGCGCGACCTGCTGGAATCGCTGCAGTCGGTATCCGACCGGCCGCTCGTGCTGCGGCAGGTGCCGATCCGCGACGGCGAGGAGGTCACCGGCTTCGTCGATTTGGTCAGCGAGCGGGCCTGGCGCTACAACCTCGACAAGCAGTCCGAACTGATCGAGATGCCGGAGCAGATCAAGGACCGCGAGACCGAGGCGCGGCAGGAACTGCTGGAATCCCTGGCCGATTTCGATGACAGCCTGCTGGAGCAGCTGCTCGAGGACAAGGTGCCGGCGCCGGACGAGATCTACGACCAGATCGGCAAGGATCTGGCCGGGGACCTCATCGTGCCCGTGCTCTTCGGCTCCGCCGACCAGGGCCACGGCATCAACCGCCTGCTGAAGGCGCTGCGCCACGACACGCCCGAGCCGGCGGCCACCGCCGCGCGCCTCGGCGTGCCGGACGGAAGCGACTTCGCCGCCAGCGTCATCCGCAGCCACCATGCCCCGCACACCGGAAAGATGTCGATCGCCCGCATCTGGCGCGGCGGCGTGAAGGACGGTGACACCCTGGGCGAGGAGCGGATCTCCGGCCTCTACCACCTGATGGGCGGCGACAGCCAGAAGATCGACAGCGCCGGCGTCGGCGAGCTGGTCGCGCTGGGCCGCATGGAGGCGGTCGCGACCGGCGATCTGCTGACCGAAAACGGGCCCGTGAGCGATGCCGGCCTGCTGTGGCCGGAGACGCCGAAGCCGGTCTTCAGCCTCGCCATCCGGCCGCACAACCGCCAGGACGAAGTGAAGCTGACGGCGAGCCTGGCCAAGCTGGTCGAGGAGGATCCCTCGCTGGTGCTGGAGCACAACGACGACACCAACGAGATGCTCCTGCGCGGCCAGGGCGACATCCATCTGAAGCTGGCGGTCGACCGACTGAAGAACCGCTTCAACGTGGAGGTCGACGCGGCGCGCCCGCAGACCGCCTACAAGGAGACCATCCGCAAGGGCACCAAGCAGCACTCCCGCTTCAAGCGCCAGACCGGCGGCCACGGCCAGTTCGGCGACGTCCAGGTGGAGATCAATCCCCTGCCGCGCGGCAAGGGCTTCGAGTTCGTCGACAAGGTGGTCGGCGGCGCCGTGCCGCGCCAGTACATCGGCGCCGTGGAGCACGGGGCCAAGGAGTACCTCTCGCGCGGACCGCTCGGCTTTCCGGTGGTCGACGTCTCGGTGACGCTGTTCGACGGCCAGCACCATTCGGTGGACTCCTCCGACCAGGCGTTCAAGACCGTCGGCCGCCTGGCCATGGCCGAGGGCATGCCGCAGTGCGAGCCGGTGCTGCTGGAGCCGATCTACGAGGTCACCATCTCGGTGCCCAGCGAGTTCACCAACAAGGTGCACTCCCTGGTTTCGGGCCGGCGCGGCCAGATCCTCGGCTTCGAGATGCAGGCGGGCTGGAAGGGCTGGGATGCCCTGAAGTGCCACCTGCCGGAGGCCGAACTGCAGGACCTGATCATCGAGCTGCGCTCGCTGACCGTCGGGGTCGGCAGCTTCGACTGGCGTTTCGACCACCTGCAGGAACTGACCGGCAAGCTGGCCGACCAGGTCATCGCCCAGCGCCAGGGCGGCGAGGCCTGACCCTCTGAAGAGGCCCGAAACCTGAAGAGGCCTGAAACGGCCCCTCCCGCGTCCTCCACCGGCGGCGCGGGAGGGGTTGCTCTTCTGTGCATAATAAAATTTAGAAAGACTATAATGTAACTTGTAATTATCTGTTAAGTAACTATATCTTCTCCAAAAATCAATCTTCGCCGGGCCGTGAGGGGACCGCCCGGCCGGACCGCTGATGTATTGAAGGAGAGGTAGAAATGCAGATCAATACCGGGATCGCCGCCGCCGACCGCGCCAGCATCGCCGACAGCCTGTCGCATCTCTTGGCCGACACCTACACGCTGTACCTGAAGACCCATAACTTCCACTGGAACGTCACCGGCCCGATGTTCCAGACCCTGCACATCATGTTCGAGCAGCAGTACACCGAGCTGTGGAACGCGCTCGACGAGGTGGCGGAGCGCATCCGCGCGCTGGGCCAGCCGGCGCCGGGCAGTTACGCCGCCTTCGCCAAGCTGACCTCCATCGAGGAAGAGGAGGGCGTGCCGGAAGCCAAGGAGATGATCCGCCAGCTGGTGGCCGGCCACGAAGCCGTCGCCAAGACCGCGCGCTCGATCTTTCCCGCCGCCGAGGAAGGCCACGACGAGGTGACCGCGGACCTGCTGACGCAGCGCATGACGGTGCACGAGAAGACCGCCTGGATGCTGCGCTCGCTGCTCGACTGAGCCGGGCGCCGCGGCAAGCCCCGCGTCGCGGTGAGAAGAAAGAAGGTTAGGCCGGCATCGCCAGCAGGGCGCTGTCGGCCTGCGCCTGTTTGGCGGGCAGGCTGAAGCTCACCTTGGTGCCCTCGCCCACGACGCTTTCCAGCGTGAAGCGGCCGCCGTGCATCTCGACCAGCGACTTGGCGATCGGCAGGCCCAGACCGGTGCCGCCGAAGCGCCGCGCGTAGGTGTTCTCCACCTGGCCGAAGGGGGTCAGCACTTTCTCGATGTCCGCCGGGTCGATGCCGATGCCGGTGTCGGCGACGGTGAACTGCAGGGAGCCGTCGGCATTGTTGCCGAGCCAGACGCTGATCCTGCCGCCTTCGCCGGTGAACTTCACCGCGTTGGACAGCAGGTTGATGAGCACCTGCTTGATGCGCCGTTCGTCGCCGTAGCCTACCGGCAGTTCGCCGGAGATATTGGAGACCAGCTCCACCCGCTGCGCCTCGGCCTGCTGTTCGACCAGGCGCAGGCAGCTTTCCAATAGATCGACGGGGTCGAACGCCTCGATTTCCAGCGGCAGCTCCCCGGCCTCGACCTTTGACATGTCGAGCACGTCGTCGACGATGTTCAGCAGGTGACGGCCCGACGACCAGATGCTGTCGGCGTACTCGCGCCGGGTCTCGTCGGTGTTGGCGCCCGGCAGCTGGGTCTTGAGAATCTCCGAGAAGCCGAGGATGGCGTTCAGCGGTGTGCGCAACTCGTGGCTCATGGTGGCCAGGAACTCGGACTTCAGGCGGTTGGCCTCCTCGGCGCGGGCGGCGGCGCGGGCCAGGTCCAGGTTCTTCACATAGTGGCGCTTGGTCTGGCGCTCGCTGCGCCAGACGCCGAAGATCAGCAGCAGGTAGAGCAGCAGGAAGGTGCCGCCGACCACCACCTGCAGCACGGTCTGGCGGCGGTGGATCTTCGCCAGCAGGTCGGTGACGTCGTAGTAGACCTCGAAGACGCCTTCGATGCTGCCGGAGGCCGAGGTGATCGGCACGTAGCTGGCCAGCACGTCGCGGTCCTCCACCGTCTGTTCGAAGGCGCTGAAGGTGTCGCGGTGGGTCAGCTCGCTGGCCTTGTGGCCGGTGCGCGCGGCCAGGAAGCCGCTGTTGGCGCTCTTGTCCTCGCCGATCTGGGCCAGCTCGGTGGAGAAGACGGTCAGGCCGTTCTGGTCGTAGATCTTGATCTTCAGGATGGAGAGGTCGCGCATCCGGGTGATGAGGCTGTCGCGGATGGCCAGGGTTTCCGGATGCTTGCGGGTCGCTTCGGGGGTCAGAAAATGGGCCGTGGTCAGGAAGCCGGCATGGGCGTCCCACACGACGTTGGAGAAGATCTGCGCCACCGCGATGTTGCTGCGCTCCGCCATCGCGTTCAGGTCGTCGCTCGCGATCTGCTTGTACATGCTGATCAGCAGCATGCTGGCGGCGATCACGACGAGCCCTGCGAAGAGCGCGAATCGCTTGGTGAGGGAAAGGGACAGATCCGCCATCGCGGGGGGTGGCCTCGGGGGTCCTGGTAATTTTATTTCGCCGGATCGGCACTACGCCGTCATTGCTGGATATCAAACCCCGCTTTCCAATTCATTAACCTTGCCGGGAATAATCCCTCAGGTTGTCCCGTAACTCTTGTGGGGCTGCGCCTTTCGGGCCGCCTCGCGTTTAGTTGAGCGGCCTCGCGTTTAGTTGAATTGTGAGTGTTCAGCCCCCGGGTTACCTCCTAGGGCAGTATCACCAGCAGTCCCAGCAGCCATCAGGGAGCAGGCATCGCATGTTGATCCGGATCAAGCGCGGGTGGGAGATTCCCGAATCCCAGGCGACGCCCGAGGACGTATTCCTTAACCGCCGCCGTCTTTTGAAGGCCGCGGCCGCCGGCCCCCTGTTGCTCGGCGCCGGCGGGCTGCTGGCGGCTTGCGACGACATGCCCGCCGAAGCCGCCGCGAGCGATGACCCCTCGGCCGGGCTCTATCCGGTGGGGCGCAATCCCGACTACATGCTGGACCGCCCGATCACCGACGAGGGCCTCGCCACCACCTACAACAACTACTACGAGTTCGGCTCGTCGAAGAACATCTGGCAGAAGGCCCAGGCCCTGCCGATCCGGCCCTGGACCGTGACCCTGGACGGCATGGTCGAGCAGCCCATGGAGATCGGCATCGACGACCTCTTGGCCAAGATGCCGCTGGAGGAGCGGGTCTACCGCCACCGCTGCGTCGAGGCCTGGTCCATGGCGGTGCCCTACAGCGGCTTCCCGCTAAAGGCCCTGGTCGATCTCGCCCGTCCGCTGTCCTCGGCGAAGTACGTGAAGATGACCACCTTCCAGGACACCGACGTGGCCGGCGGCCAGCGCGCCGCCTGGTACCCCTGGCCCTACGTCGAGGGGTTGACCATGGCCGAGGCGACCCATCACCTGGCCTTCATCGCGACCGGCCTCTACGGCAAGCCGATCCCCAAGCAGAACGGCGCGCCGCTGCGCCTCGCCGTGCCCTGGAAGTACGGCTTCAAGCACGTGAAGGGCATCGTGCGCTTCGAGTTCACCGACCAGCGGCCGAAATCCTTCTGGGAGGAGATCCAGGCCAGCGAATACGGCTTCTGGGCCAACGTGAACCCGGAGGTGCCGCATCCGCGCTGGAGCCAGGCCACCGAGCGGGTGCTGGGCAGCGACGAGCGGGTGCCGACCCTGCTGTACAACGGCTACGCCGACTACGTGGCCGACCTCTACAAGGGCATGGACCCGAAGAAGGACGCGCTCTTCATGTAGGGCGCGCGCCCGACCTACGAATTCCTCCAGAACGCCTCCACGGCCCGTGATTCCCCCAGGGAGCGCGGGCCTTTCTTTTGGCCGATCTATCCGCCGGAGCCCCAAAAGAAAAATGCCGGGCCACGAGGGCCCGGCAAGTTGAACAGGGAGGCTTCACGTCTGGGAGACGTAGGACCTAAAAAGGCCCTTCTCTGAGCGGGGGGCGCTCAGAACACGTTCACCGGCATCAGCCGGAGGAAACTCGGGGGATGCTGCGTCGCAACATCCGATGACCTGAAGATAGGGATTTGAGTTTCTTTTACTACATACATTCGGACAGTGGTGATATGCGGGCGGCGCATAGCTGTCTAAGTACATGACAAATATATGAAAAATTGGTCTGCTGACCCCCTGAATCGGGGCCTCAGCTATGACACCGGGACCGTGTGGAATAACACTCAGAAGTTGGATTCGGCAACTTTACGTAGCAGGAAGTCCCGGAACACCGAGATCCGCTTGGAGCGCCGCATCTCCTCCGCATAGACGAAATAGGCGTCGAACTGTGGCCCGGAAAGCTCCGGCAGCACCTGCACCAGATCCGGATTGGCCGCGGCCATGAACTCCGGCAGGGCGCCGATCCCGGCCCCCGACTGCACCGCCTTCATGACGCCGTAGACGTTGTTCACGGTCATCGAGGCGCGGCGCAGCTGGCCGTCCTTGTAGCCGACGCGCAGCAGCCAGTTCACGTCCGGCACCGGCGGGCGCACGTCCTCGCCGTAGACCACGATGCGGTGCTTATCCAGGTCCTTGGCGGTCTGCGGCACGCCGTTCTTCTTGATGTAGCTGGCGGCGGCGTAGATGTGCATGTGCACGGTCATGAGGTGGCGCTGGATTAGGTCCGCCTGGCGCGGCGGCGAGAAGCGCACCGCCAGGTCGGCCTCGCGCATGGACAGGTCCACCTCGCGGTCGAGCAGCAGCAGGTGGCACTCGATCTCCGGGTAGACGTCGATGAATTCGTTCATCCGCGCGGCCAGCCAGTGGGAGCCGAAGGCCACGGTGGTGGTGATCTTCAAGGGGCCCTTGGGGCGGTCCTTGCTTTCGGTCAGCTGGGCCTCGGTCATGGCCAGCTTGCCGAAGACCTCGTGGGCCGTGCGGTACAGCAGCTCGCCCTGCTCGGTGAGGATCAGGCCGCGGGCGTGGCGGTGGAACAGGGGGACCTTGAGGCTGTCCTCCAGGGCCGAGATCTGGCGGCTCACCGCCGACTGGCTGAGGTTCAGCAGCTCGCCGGCATGGGTGAAGCTGCCCGCCTCCGCCACCGCGTGGAAGATGCGCAGCTTGTCCCAATCCATAATGGTGGCCCCGAGCCCCCGCTTCTGGGGCAGGCCAACATCGTCCAACATGGTCGCCTCCTGGGGCGCTGTGGCGGCCGGCGATGCGGCGGCCAATTCCCGCCACGGCGGCGGGAAATTAAGGAATAGAGGTCTTACGGCGGGGAAAGCCCCCGATAAACCGCGAATCAGTATAGGTCAGAGGGGTTAAGGAGGCTATTCCGCAGCTTGGGTCGCAGAATCCTCTTGTTCGGCCAGGAACTTTTCCGCTTCCAGGGCCGCCATGCAACCCATTCCGGCGGCGGTGATGGCCTGGCGGAAGACCTTGTCGACGCAGTCGCCGGCGGCAAAGACCCCGGGAACCGAGGTCCGGGTGGTGCCCGCGTCGGTCAGGATGTAGCCCTCTTCGTCCAGCTTCACCCCGCCCTGGAACACCTTCGTGGCCGGGTCGTGGCCGATGGCGATGAAGACGCCCTCGCAGGGCAGCTCGCTCAGTTCGCCGGTCTGGGTGTTCTTCAGGCGCACGCCCTCGACCCCGTCCATGGGGCCGTCGCCGCCCAGGATGTCGTCGATCACGGCGTTCCAGCGCACCTCGACCTTGGGATTCCGGAACAGGCGGTCCTGGCCGATCTTCTCGGCGCGCAGCGCGTCGCGGCGGTGGACCAGCGTCACCTTGGAGCAGATGTTCGCCAGGTAGAGCGCCTCCTCGACGGCGGTGTTGCCGCCGCCGACCACCACGACTTCCTTGTTGCGGTAGAAAAAGCCGTCGCAGGTGGCGCAGGCGGAAACGCCGCGGCCGTTGAACTTCTGCTCGCCGGGAATGCCCAGCCAGCGCGCCTGGGCGCCGGTGGCGATGACCACGGCGTCGGCGGTGTAGGTCGTGCCGCTGTCGCCCTTCATGACGAAGGGCCGGCGGGCGAAGTCCACCTCGTTGATGATGTCGGAGAGGATCTCCGTGCCGACGTGCTCGGCCTGCTTCTGCATCTGCTCCATCAGCCAGGGGCCCTGGATGACGTCGGCGAAGCCCGGGTAGTTCTCCACGTCGGTGGTGATGGTCATCTGCCCGCCCGGCTGCAGGCCCTGGACCAGCAAAGGTTTCAGGTTGGCGCGCGCGGTATAGATCGCGGCGGTCAGCCCGGCGGCGCCGGAACCGATGATGAGAACCTTGCTGTGGCGGGTGTCGGCCATGACAGGGGGACTCCAGACTCGGGGATTGCTCTTGGAAAATAGAGACGCCGGCGGGGGGTCGCAAGGCGGCGAAACGCCGCTTTCTGTGGATGGCGCCTGTGGAGGCGTTTTTTTGGAGGATGCTTTTGGGGGATGCTTCTTAGGGCGAGGGCTTGCGCGGGCCGCAGGGCAGAGTTCGACATAGAACATGTGTAAAATGTGGCCCTTGTGTATAATCTGGCGCTCGCTCTCGTCTCCTTCTTGAAGGTTCCGCCCATGATCACCGCAGGACGCAGGCGCTGCCTGCCGGCGCCGGCATGACGTCCCGCGACCGTTCCGCAACGCCCCAGGGCGCGAATACGGGCGGCCCGCCCGAGGACGCCAACACGGCCGCCCCCGCCTGGCGCCTTTTCAAGCCCAAGGTCATCACCGTCCTGAAGGAAGGCTACGGCTGGGGCCACCTGCGCGCCGATGCCGTGGCCGGCCTGACCGTGGCGGTGGTCGCCCTGCCGCTGGCCATGGCGCTGGCCATCGCCTCCGGCGCAACGCCGGACAAGGGTCTGGTGACGGCCGTCGTCGCGGGCCTGCTGATCTCGGCCCTGGGCGGCAGCCGCTTCCAGATCGGCGGGCCGACCGGCGCCTTCGTGGTGGTGGTCTTCAACGTCATCGCCCAGCACGGCTACGACGGCCTGCTGCTGGCGACCTTCATGGCCGGGGCCATGCTGGTGGTGGCGGGCCTGCTGCGCTTCGGCACCTGGATCAAGTACATCCCGGAGCCGGTGGTGACCGGCTTCACCGCCGGCATCGCCGTCATCATTTTCTCCAGTCAGCTGAAGGACCTCTTCGGCCTGTCGCTGGCGGAGGTGCCGGCCGAGTTTCTGCCCAAGCTGAAGGCGCTCTGGGCGGCGCGCGACACCCTCGACCCCGCCACCTTCGCCGTGGCCATGGCGGCGCTGGCCGCCATCCTGCTGCTGCGCCGCTTCGCCCCCAAGGTGCCGGGCCTGCTGGTCGCCGTCGTCGGCGCCGCCCTGGTGGTCTGGGGCCTCGGCCTGCCGGTGGAGACCATCGGCTCGCGCTTCGGGGCCATCCCCACCAGCCTGCCGCTGCCGTCGCTGCCGGCGCTGGATCTCGCCAAGGCCGCCGAGGTGCTGCCCTCGGCCTTCACCATCGCCTTCCTGGCCGGCATCGAGAGCCTGCTCTCGGCCATGGTCGCCGACGGCATGACCGGCGCGCGTCACCGCTCCAACTGCGAGCTGGTGGCCCAGGGCGTGGCCAACGCCGCCTCGGCCTGCTTCGCGGGCCTGCCGGCCACCGGCGCCATCGCGCGCACGGCGACCAACATCCGCTCCGGCGCGCGCTCGCCCATCGCCGGCATGCTGCACGCGGTCTTCCTGCTGGCCTTCATGCTGATCGCCGCGCCCCTGGCGTCCTACGTGCCGCTGGCCAGCCTCGCCGCGGTGCTGGTCATCGTCGCCTGGAACATGAGCGAGATCGACAAGTTCCGTCATCTGATGAGCGCGCCGCCGGGCGACGCCGTGGTGCTGCTGGTCACCTTCACGCTGACCGTCATGGTCGACCTGACCGTCGCCATCGAGGTCGGGGTGGTCATGGCGGCGGTGCTCTTTATGCACCGCATGGCCCAGGTGGTGCAGGTCGAAAAAGGCGTCGGCTTCCTGCAGGGCGACGTCGACGACGCGCAGATCCCGGCGCTGGACTACGCCTTCCAGACGCTGCCCGAAGGGGTCGAGATGTTCTCCCTGCGCGGTCCGCTGTTCTTCGGCGCCGCGCGCAGCCTGCGCGACGCGCTGGAGGCCATGCAGACGCCGCCGCGCGTCTTCATCCTGCGCATGCGCAACGTGCCGATGATCGACTCCTCAGGCGTCGCCGCGCTGTCGGATTTCCTGCGCCGCTGCCACGCCCGCGGCGTCGCGGTCATCGTCTCCGGCATCCGCCCGCAGCCCAAGGAGGTGCTGGCGCGCATGGGGATCGACATGGAAACTGGCAGCCGCCACGACAACCTACGCTTTGCCGCCAACTTCGCCGAAGCGCGCGAAATGGCGGCGGCGATGATCGACGGCCCCAGCGACAGGGCGGCGCAATAGGCCGCTTCAGCCTTGCTCGTGCACCTCGTGCGCCTCGGGATTGAGGCGGCTGGCGACGGGCGTGGCGGCGTGGCCGACGGGCAGGGCGGTGCCGGTCTCGGCGGCGCGCTTCTCCCCCGCCAGCAGGCGGTAGACGGCCAGCAGGGCGGTCGCCCCCTGCAGCAGCGCCAGGCAGCCGAAGAGGCCCGGCGCGCCCAGGTGCGTGATGGCCAGGCCGCCGGCCAGCGGGCCCAGCACGATACCGACGTTCATCACCAGCACCAGCCCGCCGGAGGCCGCGACCATCTGCTCCGGCGCCAGGCGGTCGTTGGTGTGGGCGACGCCCAGGGAATAGAGCGGCAGCACGAAGGCGCCGACCAGGGCGACGGCGGCGTAGAGCCAGATCGTCCCCGCCAGCATCGGCGCCGAGACGGCGATGAAGAGACAGGCGCCCAGCGCGGCGGCGCCCGCCCCGGCGATGACCCAGCGGCGGTCGATGCGGTCGGACAGCGCCCCCAGGGGAAACTGCCCCAGCACGCCGCCTAACGTTCCGGCGGCGACCAGCAGCCCGACCTGGCCGACCGGCAGGCCCAGCGCGACGCCGAAGAGACCCAGCCCCACGTAGAAGGCGCCCTGCGAGATGCCGTTCAGAAAGCCGACGGAGAGGCCGAGCGGCGAGATGGCGAAGAGGGCGCGCACCGACAGCCGCGCCGGCTCCTCGAAGGTCTGGCTCTGGCGCGCCGACAGCAGCATGGGCACCAGCGACAGCGAGATCAGCACCGAGACGATGACGAAAAGAAGATTTCCGTTGCTGTCCGGCAGGTAGAGCAGGAACTGGCCCAGCGCCGCGCCGCCGGTCTGGGTGATGAAGTAGATCGACAGCAGGGCGGCGCGCGTCTGGTTGTCGGCGCGTCCGTTCAGCCAGCTCTCCGCCACCACGTAGAGGCCGGGAAAGCAGAAGCCGGTGAGCGCGCGCATGGCGCCCCAGCTGTAGGGGTCGGCCGTCACCATGTGGATCAGCGCCGCGGTGGAGCAGAGCGAGGCCAGCGCGCCGAAGCTGCGGATATGGCCGACCGCGGCGACGATCCGCGGCGCGACGAGGCAGCCGAAGACGGCCGCCAGGGGATAGGCCGCCTGCATGACCGAGATCTCGATCTGGCTGAACCCCAGGTCGCCGGCGCGCAAGGTCAAGAGAGTAACGAGGAGCCCGTTGCTGATCATCAGCAGCAGCATGCCGAGGAACAGCGGCCAGGAATCGTAGATGCGGCGGGCGAGCATGCGGGCAGGGGGCCTTTCGAAACAGGGCGGTGGCAAAACCGCTCCTGCTCCCCTATCCGAGTTTCAGGCGTCTCACAAGTTCAGTGAAGTTGGGGGCTTTCAGCCGCCTTTGCCACCGCCCCGCTGTCATCCCGCGGCTTGACCCCGGGACCCAATGCCGTTGGCGCGCGATGACCCTCAATGGAAAGGTTCACGCGGCGGCAAGGGCAATGGGTCCCGGCATCAAGTGCCGGGACGACAGTGCTGCCTATCGCCGCGGTACGAAAAAAATGGAGAGGGCCGGGGTGAGGGGGAAGCTGGTTTACCAGCTGCCGGTATTCTCCATCGAGGCCCAGGGCTCCTGCGGCGGCAGGTTGTCGCCGCGCTGCAGCAGCTCGATGGAGATGCCGTCGGGCGAGCGCACGAAGGCCATGTGGCCGTCGCGCGGCGGGCGGTTGATGGTGACGCCTGAGTCCATCAGGCGCTGGCAGAGGCCATAGATGTCGTCGACGCGGTAGGCCAGGTGGCCGAAGTTGCGCCCGCCGTCGTAGTCCTCCGGGTCCCAGTTGTAGGTCAGTTCCACCAGCGGCGCCTGGCTCTCCTTGGCCTGGTCGACGTCTTCCGGTGCGGCCAGGAAGACCAGCGTGAAGCGGCCCTTCTCGCTCTCCATGCGGCGGACCTCCGTCAGGCCCAGCTTGTTGCAGTAGAAATCCAGCGAGGCGTCGAGGTCCTTCACCCGGACCATGGTGTGCAGGTATTGCATCGAAAGCTCTTCCTGATTGTGGGGTTATTCGGGCGATTGCTTGCCCCTAATTTAGGGCCGATCCCGCCGCCTGTGTAGGGGGCTTTCGGTGAAGGTCCGTTATTGGGGGGCGGATCAGGCCGCGCAGGCCAGAACCTTCTGCCGTTCCAGGGCGGCGACCCGGTGCGGGTAGGCGGCGACGTAGGCCTCGTCCTCCAGCAGGGCCAGCAGCGCGGCGGCGTTGGGATAGCTGCCGATGGCGACCAGGTCCCAATCTTCCGTCTCGCCCATGAAGGTCGCCTCGAAAGGGGCCAGCAGCAGGAAGCGGCCGCCGACTTTCTCCACCGTGGGCACGCTGACTTCGGCATAGCGCGCGAAGGCCGCCTCGCCGCTCGCGGCCGCCTGCGCCGCGCCGGCGGGGTAGACCGCCTGGGCATGCAGCTTGAAGAAGTTGATCAGGGTGATGGGCTGGTCCTGCGGGCGCTCCAGCAAAGCGCGCCACTGCGCGGGGGTCGGCGCGCTGCCGTCCGCGCCTTCGCCGTAGCAATCGCTCAGGCGCTCGATTCTGGCTTCGAGGGCCCGGGCATCGATGTTTCCATTGTCGCTCATGGGGGGACTCCTGTAATTTGACAGGCGTAAAATATCCGAAAGTTTACACGTGTCAAATTCAAAGCGAGCGGCGCGCAGCCGGGAAGAGATACTGGACGCCGCCTGGGACCTCATCGCTGCGCGCGGGGCCGAGGTCTCCCTGGCGGAGATCGCCGCCGCCGTCGGCATGACCCGGCAGTCGATCTACGTGCACTTCGGCTCGCGCGGCGGGCTGCTGGTCGCCCTGGTGCGCCGCGCCGACGAGCGCGAGGACATCTTCGCCAAATTCGATGCGGCTTTGAAAGCGGCGGACCCGCGCGAACGGCTCGACCGCTACGTGAAGGCCTGGCTGGTCTTCGTGCCGAAGATCTATCCCGTCGCCAGCGACCTCATCCGCCTGCGCGCCAGCGACGCCGACGCGGCCGCGGCCTGGGAGGACCGCATGAGCGACCTCTTGGGCTGCTTCCGCAAGCTGGCGGAGAGCCTCGCGGCGGATGGCGCCCTGGCCGAGGGCTGGAGCGCGGCGCGCGCCGCCGACTACCTCTGGGCCGCCTGTTCGGTGCAGGCCTGGGGCCTGCTGGTCAAGGAACGCAGCTGGAGCGCGGCGGCCGTGTCGAAGACAATCCGCGCCTCCGTCGCCCGGGTGCTGCTGGACTAGGGCTTCAGCAAAGAAATCTCTTCACACCTTCGCCACGAT
This sequence comes from Kiloniellaceae bacterium, assembly GCA_048268885.1. Classification (GTDB taxonomy): domain Bacteria; phylum Pseudomonadota; class Alphaproteobacteria; order Kiloniellales; family Kiloniellaceae; genus Pelagibius. Next base: position 45,670 of record JBLWUP010000033.1, read on the forward strand.
CCAGGGGCCAAGCGCGTAGCGTATGTAGAGGGGCTTGCCTAGAAGCAGATACAACGGCGGATGGGCTGGCCGGTAGAAATCCGGCTTTTCCTAGGCCTTAGCGGATTTCGCATAGAAGGTCGGTGGTTGAGATTCGCGGTGGTGGGCCATTGGCCTACTGGGCATCTAGCCTCCCGCAAATCTCTTCCAACCACCGAGTACACCTAGAATTTGCTCTAGGCGTACTGGATCAGCTTCCAGGTGACCGCGCGGTTGGCGTAGGGGGGCATGCGGTTGCCCTTCGCGATCGGCGCCGTGGTCGTGGGTGTGCCAACCACTTTCCAAACGCCGCTTTCGGGGCAGGTTTCACCGGTCTTCGCGGTCGTGCCGATCGGGGCACGGGTCTTAGTCGAATACATGGGTCTTCACTTTCTTCGATTGTGGTTACAACTGCATGTCAGGTCATGAGACCTGATTTCATATCACTATATCGAACAGCTTGCGCAGGTCAAGCGATTCGGTACAATTTCATCCGTTTAATCTGACGGCGCGCCCGGATCCTCGGTCGCGCCGCATTGAATCCGGGGAGATGTCCGATGGCTTTGTCGGTGAAGCTCCGAGAGCTTCGTTTGAAAAAAGGGGAGTCTCTACAAGATGTTGCGAACGCCGTAGGGGTGTCGAAGACGCATTATTGGGAGTTGGAAAAAGGAACGAGTTCCAACCCGTCAATCGATCTCTTGACTCGATTGGCGGATCATTTCCAAACGACAATTCGGAATCTTGTCGGAGAAAACCCCGAAGAGGGAGCTGACGAAAACCTAATGCGTATGTTCCGGCAAGCTAGCAGTCTGGGTGAGAACGAACGTGAAGTGTTGGATGATATGATCCAGTCCCTTCTGAAGCGACGCGCAAAGGCCAAGAAGGATGCTCCAAATTGACCGAATGGAAATCGATGACGTAGGTGGTGAGCCATCGAAGCTCGCAACAGCGGTGCTATCTCAAATCGGCGATCTTCGTGAGCCGGTTCCGGTAAGAGAAATTGCCTCGGCAGTAGGTATCTACGAGATTCGCGAAGAGTTGCTATCGGGGGTTGAGGGAGCACTAATCACCACAGAGGAGAAGCGCGAAGGAGCGATCCTGGTGAACGCAAACGCATCCGAAGAGAGGAAGCGTTTCACCATCTCGCACGAGTTGGGCCATTACCTCAACCCTTGGCACATACCCAGAAGTCCAGAGGGCTTTAGATGTAGTTCTCGCGACATGGCAGCGCAGAGATTCAACAAGGGGGATCGGGCAACACAGATGGAAGTGGAAGCGAACGAGTTCGCTGTGGAGCTTCTTATGCCGAAGAACCAAGTTAGGATTTTCATCAAGCGACGTCTTGGGATCGATATCGAGCATGTTCTCGCGATGGCTAACCGCTTTGAGGTGAGTCGGGAAGCCGCAGGTAGATGCTACATCCGCATGAATGAAGAGCCGGCCGCTCTTGTTTTCTCCAAAGATGGAGTTGTCAGGTACGTGGAAAGGCAGCAGTTTTTCCCAGGAATGAGTGTCTGGAATGGAGACCAACTCCCTGACTACTCACTGTCTTCCCGCAACACGCTTCCGGCTGGAGAAGTTTCGGAATGGGGGGAAGTAGATGGGGGCATCTGGTTAACTTCCCCAAAGGGCAGAACCGTGTGCGAGCAGACGCTTGCGCAGCGCAATGGCTATCGCATGACTCTCTTGACCCTCGGCGATTCCGAAGATGATGAGGTCGACGATTGGGAACCGCCACGGTTTCGGCGCTAACAGGCTCACAACTCCAGCCTATGAAGCTCTGCGCCCTGTTCCCTAAAACCCGAACATGTGGTCGAAGGAGAAGGCTTTCTCGCCGTTGGTCAGGCCGTGGTAGCCGAAGAGGCGGCAGGTGGTGTCGCGGATGATGACGTAACCCTCGGAGCCGGCCTGCTTCATGTCTGCCGCCGAGAAATAGTCCGCCGGCGTCCACAGCAGCGAACCGCCGCAGGCGATCTGCACTTCGTGCTCGGCCAGCGCCTGGCCGTGCTTGTCGTGCAGGATGAGGGTCGTCGCGCTCTTCGCGTGCCACGGCGTCGAGGCCGGGTAGATCAGGTGGCAGAGCGGCGCGTAGGGCGCCGGCCCGAAGGAGAGGAAGAGGCGCGTCGAGAGCCCCGGCGCGCGCCCGGCGTAGGACTGCGGCTCGCCGTTGTAGGTCAGGACGGCGTTGAAGATGTGCGCGCCGAAGGACGTCTCGGCGGTGTGGCCCGAGGCCTTGTCCTCGTAGCGGAAGAGACCGTGCAGCCAGCCGTCGGCCTCGCCGCCCTCGGCGAAGTCGTAGACCAGTTCCATGTGACCCCAGTCAACGTTGGCGCCGTCGATCAGCTCGGCGATGTCGATCAGGGTCGCGTGGTTGCGCGGCAGCTTGCCCAGCGACTTGCCGCCGATTTCCTTGCCCTCGGGGTCGTAGGCGTAGAGCGCCAGCGGCAAATTATCCTGGCAGGTCGACATCGGCGTCGGCAGGGCCAGCGAGCGGAAGCGGTCGCGCGGCAGGATCGGCGCCGGCAGGATGAAGCCCTTGCCCAGCAGGTTGGCGAGTTCCGGGATGCGCGGGTCGGGCTTCAGGTCGACCCGCTCCACGTTGGCATGCGCGATGCGCCGGCGCGGCGGGTTCACCGCGCCGTTGGCGATGACCTCGTAGCGCGGGCGCACGAAATGCTTGCCGGCCTGCACCTCGATCTGCTGCGGCCAGCGCGCGGCGGGCAGCAGCTCGGCGGTGTCGATGGCGAGCGTCCCGAAGGGCGGGATCTCCTGGTCCAGCCAGGCGATGTCCGGCTCGCCCATGAGGTTCAGGCCGACGCTGCCGGCCGGCACGGGCGCGGGGTGGCTGTTCTGCACCCAGAGCAGCACCTGTTCGCCCTCCTTGGGCGCCGGCAGGCCGCCGTAGAGGTCGGCGGGCCAGGAGTTGGCGTCGTGGGTGCAGGACAGCACCTCGTCGCTGTCGCCGTAGGTGTCCAGCGCGTACTTCACGATGTCGTGCCCGGCGATGCCGCAGATATGCAGGAAGAGGCTGCCGGTGAAGTCGCCGAGGCCGAACCGCTGACGCACGTCCTTGGAATCGATCACCACGCTGGCGCCCGCGCCGGGCAGGGCGTCGGTCCACTCGGCCAGCGGCCGGCCGTCCTCGTCCATCAGGCAGCACCAGGCCTGCGGCGCCTTGGCGCCGTAGCCCGACCAGTAGTTGGCGGTGGCGAGGCGCGTGTGATGGCCCTCACCCTCGCGGAACAGCACCAGGTTGGTGGCGAAGTTCAGGCTGTCCAGGTAGTTGCGCTTGTTGGTCAGCATGGTCGCGGGCAGGCGCAGCGCGTCCAGGCTCACCACCTCGGCGCCCTGGGGTAGCAGGTGGCGGATATGATCGACGAGACGCCCGCTGTCGAAGGCGGTGACGAAGACTTTCGTCGCTTTACTACCCGGCAGGTCGGTGACCGGCTGCGCCTGGCGGCCGAGGATTTCGCTGCCGATGTCCTCCAGGTCCTGTACGTAGACCGCCGTGACGTCGAGCCGCGAGAGATCGTAGATCTCGGCGAAGGCCTTGGCGTAGCCCAGCGGGTCGTAGACCACCAGCGGGCCCTGGGCGAGGTCCTGCAGCAGCGCCACCGCCTGGCGCGCGGCCAGCGGATGGCCGATGGCCTTGAAGAAGGCGTTGCCGCCTTTGGCGTTGCTGAAGGTTTCGATGTTCAGGGCCATGTGACTCTCGGGAGAACGAAATAGGGAACGAAGTTCGGGGTGAGGATCAGGCGCCGAAGCGCAGCAGCTTCTTGGTCAGGGCTGAAAAGGCGTGGCGCTTCAGTTCGCGCTTCAGCACGCCTGCGTCGGTCAGCCAGTTGAGCTGGATGGAGCGGCGCTGGCCGATGAAGGGCTTGTGGCCGTGCCAGGCCTCCGGCGCGCAACGGAAGGCGACCAGGGTGCCCGCCTCCGGTGGCACTTCGGCGGCATAGTCCTCCAGGTCGTCGGGGCCGTTCAGCATGCGCAGGCGCCCGCCGTCGGACTCCCACGCGCTGTTCAGGTAGATGAGGGCGGTCACCAGCTTGGTGCGCGAGTCCGTGTGGATGGCGCCGTCCTTGGCGCGCGACTGGCCGCGCAGGGTGATCATGGTGGGCCGCCCGGTCAGGTCGATGCCGAACTTGCCCTCGAAGGCGGCGGTCACCGCCGGGCCCTGCAGCTCGTCGAGCAGGTCCTTGAAGGCCGGGCCGCATTTCAGGCTGGCCGCCGGGAAGCTGCCGCCGCTGGTGATCTCCGGAAAGTCGCGTTCAACCGCGGGCAGGGCCTCGGGGCGCAGGAAGCCGGGCACGATGAGGAAGTCGAAGGGCGTGCGCTGCAGCGCCGTCGCCTCGAAACGCACCATGTCGAGGCGCGGCGAGGTGGTTGCGTTTTCGGCGGTCAGGCTCGACAAGCGGCGGATTCCCGGAGTCGTGGCGCGGCGGAGACGTCAGATGAACTTTTTATAGGTGGGGCCGTAAAAGATCAAATGAGCCAGATCAAGCCGCCCGGCCGCCGATGATCGGCTCTAGCGCCCGGAAAGCCGCGCCAGCAGGCTATCGTTCAAGGTTCCGCGCCAAGAGGCGCCGGCGGATCTCCCGCGCGACGCGGTGGGTCTCGTCCAGCGGCGCGTAGGACCACTCTTCCAGCTTGCCGGTGAAGGGACGGGTGATCCCGGCCTGTTCCATGGCCTCGTGAAAGCGCCGGAACTTGGCCGAACCGCCCTTCAAATGGACGATGTGCACCGGTTTGCCGGTGCTGGCGGACTCCGAGACCATGTTCACCGAGTCGCCGGTGGCGATAATGGCGTCGGCCAGGCCCAGGATGCCGAAATAGGGGTTCTCGCCGTTGCCGTCCCAGATCTGCGCCGGCAGCCCGGCCAGGCCCTCGCGCAGGATGGCCTCGTTGCGTCGGCCGGTGCGCCGCGAGGGCGTGACCATCAGGCCGACCTCCTCCTCGCGCGCCAGACGCGCCAGTTGTTCGGTGAGCCGGCGCATGATCGCCGGGGTCATGCGGAAGACCTTGTTGTTGCCGCCGATCAGCACGGCGACGCGGCGCGCGGGCAGCTTGGCGTAGAGCGGCTCGAAGTGTTCCGCGGCGGCTTCCAGGCGTTCGGCGGTGACCAGGCCCAGGGCGCCGCGCGTGGTCAGCACGTTTGCGGCGCGCAGGCGGTCGTGCTCCGGCGTCACGATGAGGTCGATGCTGGCCGGATCGATGGCCGGGTTCTGCACCTGGACCGTGAAGGTCTTGCCGCCGCTCAGGGTCCGTACGTCGCGGGTCAGCGGCACGGTCTGGCGCCCGCTGGCGATCCACAGGTCCGGCCAGGGCGGCGTCAGGCGGTCGCCCTTGGGACCCAGGGTTTCCAGGGGGGCCTTGAAGGGTTTGCGGAGCAGGCCCGCCGGCATCCAGCGCCAGGGCTTGCCGACCGAGACGCGCTTGACCACCGGCGAGAAACCCATGGCTTCGGCCAGGCCCAGGCATTGGATCTCCATGCCGGCCTTGCCGTCGGTGACCACCCAGCAGGTGAGGCCGTGCAGGCTGTGCGGGTCGGAGGCGTCGCCCGGGGAACTAGGGCCAGGGCTGGGGCCGGGGCTGGAGTCGGGGCCTGGAATCGGAGGAGGCGTCATGGCGGGCCGGACTATGGTCCCACGTCCCAGACCGTGCAAGACCGAAGCCGCCCCGTCCGGCGGGGTTCCTTCCGCGGCTTTTCGGGCGCAGCCGCCCGCGCGGAAAGGTTTTGCACAGGCCCCGGCAGTTGCGGGGGACTTGCGCGCGGGGGGTTGCCGGGTAATATTGTTACTCAGCGGCCGCAGAGTCGGGCGCGATCTTATCTTTTGTTGCCGAGGATGCCCATGCGGCGGGTCAAATTAGACCGAATCGACCTGCAGATTCTGCAGGACCTCCAGGAAGACGGGCGGATCACCAACGTGGAGCTGGCGCGCCGCGCCGGGATCTCCGCCCCGCCCTGCCTCCGGCGCGTCCGCGCTTTGGAGGAATCCGGCTACATCAAGGGCTATCACGCCGACCTGGACGCCGAGGCCCTGGGCTTCGAGGTGACTTTCTTCGCGCTGGTCGGCCTCGACAGCCAGTCGGAGGCGGTGCTGAACGATTTCGAGACCCTGGCCGGCAGCTGGTCCGAGGTGCGCGAGTGCCACATGGCGCGCGGGCCCGACGACTTCGTGCTGCGCCTGGTGGCGCGCAACACCGCGCACGAGAACGAGCTGACCCAGCGGCTCACCTCCGCCCCGCACGTGGTGACGGTGAAGACCATCCAGGTCATCCGCACGGCCAAGTCGACGCCGGGCGTGCCGATCGACACCGCCCAGGGCGCCGAACCCGCCAGCCAGGACTAGTTCTTCTTCGGGAAGGACGTAAGAAGCGCGGGCCCCTAACGTGGAACCTCAGGGGCCGACGCGCTCAGACGTATTGGACTTTGAGGATTTCGTAGGCCTTGGAGCCCGCCGGGGTCATCACCTCGACGGAATCGCCGACTTCCTTGCCGATCAGGGCCCGCGCCAGCGGCGCGGTGATGGCCAGGCGGCCTTCCTTCACGTCGGCCTCCATCTCGCCGACCAGCTGGTAGGCGGTTTCCGCGTCGGTATCCTCGTCGACCAGGGTGACGGTGGCCCCGAATTTCACGGTGCTGCCGTCCAGGCTGGCCACGTCGATCACTTCGGCGCGGGCGATCTTGTCTTCCAGCTCGGCCACCCGGCCTTCGATGAAACTCTGGCGTTCGCGCGCGGCGTGGTACTCCGCGTTCTCCGAAAGGTCGCCGTGCTCGCGTGCTTCGGCGATGGCGCGAATCACTTCCGGACGCGCCGTCGTCTTCAGATAGCGCAGTTCTTCTTCGAGGCGGGCGTAGCCGCCCGCAGTCATAGGTACTTTATCGCTCATGGGAGCAAGCCTAATGCTTCCTAAATTACCGAGAGAGTAACTGTGCCCGATGAGACGGTGCGAGGAAAGCCGCCGTCTCTAGTACGACCCCGTAAAATAAGACTGCAGCGGGGCGACTGCAAGATCATCGGATTTCAAGGCCTCGATGGCCTTAACCGCCGCCCGGGCCCCGGCGACCGTGGTGCTGTAGGGCACGGAATTGGTTAACGCGGTGCGGCGCAACTCGAAAGAGTCGGCGATCGCCTTGGCATCTTCGGTGGTATTGAACACCAGCTGCACCTGGCCGGACTTCATGGCATCGACGATGTGCGGGCGGCCTTCCCGGACCTTCTTGATGAGTTCGACATTAAGTCCTTGATCAGTAAGGTATTTTGCCGTGCCGCCGGTGGCCAGGATGCGGAAGCCGAGGTCGGCGATGGCGCGGGCCACCGGGGCCATGGTCGCCTTGTCGTCGTCCTTCACGGAAATGAAGACGGTACCGCTCTGGGGCAGGGTGACTCCGGCGCCCAGCTGGGCCTTCAAAAAGGCGCGGGCGAAGTCGCTGTCCAGGCCCATGACCTCGCCGGTCGAGCGCATCTCCGGGCCCAGCATGACGTCGACCCCGGGGAAGCGGGCGAAGGGGAAGACGGCTTCCTTCACCGCGACGTGCTTCAGCGGCGCGGCCCCGCCCTTGGGCGGCAGGCCGAAGTCGGCCAGCTTCTCGCCGGCCATGACCCGGGCGGCGATCTTGGCGATCGGCAGGCCGGTGGCCTTGGCGACGAAGGGCACCGTGCGGCTGGCGCGCGGGTTGACTTCCAGGATGTAAATCTCCTCGCCGCGCACCGCGAACTGCACGTTCATCAGGCCGACCACGCCCAGCGCCCGGGCCATCTGCTCGGTCTGGCGGCCGATCTCCTCGACGATGGCGGGCGCGAGGCTGTAGGGCGGCAGCGAACAGGCGGAATCACCGGAGTGGATGCCGGCTTCCTCGATGTGCTCCATGACGCCCGCGATGAAGACGTCGCTGCCGTCGGCCACCGCGTCGACGTCGACCTCGACGGCCTCGCGCAGGTAGCTGTCGATCAGCACCGGGTTCTTGCCGGAGACCTTCACGGCGGTTTCGATGTAGCGCTCCAGCCGCTCGGGCGTGTGCACGATCTCCATGGCGCGTCCGCCCAGCACGTAGGACGGGCGGATCAGCACCGGGTAGCCGATCTTCTCGGCCACGGCCAGGGCTTCGGCCTTGGAGGTGGCGGTGCCGTTGGGCGGCTGCTTGAGGTTCAGGTCGGCGAGCAGCTTCTGGAAGCGCTTGCGGTCCTCGGCCAGGTCGATGGCGTCGGGCGCGGTGCCCAGGATGGGGATGCCCGCGGCCTCCAGGTCGTTGGCCAGCTTCAGCGGCGTCTGGCCGCCGAACTGCACGATGACGCCCTTCAGGGTGCCGCGGCTCTGCTCGATGCGCGCGATGCCGATGACATCTTCGGTGGTCAGCGGCTCAAAGTAGAGGCGGTCTGAAGTGTCGTAGTCGGTGGAGACCGTCTCGGGATTGCAGTTCACCATGACGGTCTCGTAGCCGGCATCGCTCAGCGCATAGGCGGCGTGGACGCAGCAGTAGTCGAACTCGATGCCCTGGCCGATGCGGTTCGGCCCGCCGCCCAGGATCATCACCTTGGTGCGCTCGCTGGGGTCGGCCTCGCAGTCGGCGGGCAGGGGGCCGTCAGGCCCGTGGTGGCCGGTCTCGTAGGCGGCGTACATGTAAGGCGTGATGGAAGCGAACTCGCCGGCGCAGGTATCGATGCGCTTGTAGACGGCGGTCACCCCCACGTCCTGACGCGCCTTGTAGACGGCGGCCTCCTCCTGGCCCGCCAGCTCGGCGAGCCGCGCGTCGGAGAAGCCCATCTGCTTCAGGCGCAGCCAGCCGTCGTGGTCCTGGGGCAGGCCGCCTTTGCGCACGGCGTCCTCGGCCGTCACCAGGTCCTGCACCTGGCGCAGGAACCAGGGGTCGAAGTGGGTGGTCTCCAGGATCTCCACCAGGGTCATGCCGTGGCGGAAGGCCTGGGCGATGGTCAGCAGGCGGTCCGGCGCCGGCGCGGCCAGCGCGGTGCGGACGGCGTCGCGGTCGACCTTGCCCTCGGCATCGAGGGCGCCCGGAATCTCCACCTCGTTCAGGCCGGTCAGGCCGGTCTCCATGGAGCGCAGCGCTTTCTGAAGGGACTCCGCAAAGCAGCGCCCGATCGCCATGGCCTCGCCCACCGACTTCATCGAGGTGGTGAGCAGCGGCTCGGCGCCGGGGAACTTCTCGAAGGTGAAGCGCGGCATCTTGGTGACCACGTAGTCGATGGTCGGCTCGAAGGAGGCCGGCGTCACCTTGGTGATGTCGTTGTCCAGCTCGTCCAGGGTGTAACCGACGGCCAGCTTGGCGGCGATCTTGGCGATGGGGAAGCCGGTGGCCTTGGACGCCAGCGCGGAGGAGCGCGAGACGCGCGGGTTCATCTCGATGATGACCAGGTCGCCGTCGTCCGGATTGATGGCGAACTGCACATTGGAGCCGCCGGTGTCGACGCCGATCTCGCGCAGCACCGCCAGCGAGGCGTCGCGCAGGATCTGGTATTCCTTGTCGGTCAGGGTCAGCGCCGGGGCCACGGTCACCGAGTCGCCGGTGTGGATGCCCATGGGGTCGATGTTCTCGATGGAGCAGATGATGATGCAGTTGTCCGCGCAGTCGCGGACCACCTCCATCTCGTACTCCTTCCAGCCCAGGACCGACTGTTCGATGAGCACTTCCTTGGTCGGCGAGGCGCGCAGGCCGCCCTTCACGATCTCCTCGAACTCATCGGGATTGTAGGCGATGCCGCCGCCGGTGCCGCCCAGGGTGAAGGAGGGACGGATGATCGCCGGCAGGCCGACGTCGGGCAGTGCTTCCATCGCCTGTTCGAAGGAATTGACGAGGTGGGAGCGCGGCGACTTCAGGCCGATCTTGTCCATCGCCTGGCGGAAGCGCTGGCGGTCTTCCGCCTTGTCGATGACGTCGCCCTTGGCGCCGATCATCTCGACGCCGAACTTCTCCAGGGTGCCGTCGCGCTCCAGCGCCAGGCCGGTGTTCAGCGCGGTCTGGCCGCCCATGGTCGGCAGCAGGGCGTCGGGGCGCTCGCGCTCGATCACCTTGGCGACCATGGCCGGGGTGATCGGCTCCACGTAGGTGGCGTCGGCCAGGTCCGGGTCGGTCATGATGGTGGCGGGGTTGGAGTTCACCAGGATGACCCGGTAGCCCTCCTCCTTCAGCGCCTTGCAGGCCTGCGCCCCGGAATAGTCGAACTCGCAGGCCTGGCCGATGACGATGGGGCCGGCGCCGATGATCAGGATCGATTTGATGTCTGTGCGTTTGGGCATTGTGGCCTTAGGTCGTCTTGGGCGCGGCGGCCTTGTGGTTTTCGATCATCTGGACGAAGCGCTCGAAGAGATAGTGGCTGTCCTGCGGGCCGGGGGAGGCCTCGGGGTGATACTGCACGGAGAACACCGGGCGGCCCTCGGCGGCGATGCCCTCGTTGGTGCCGTCGAACAGCGAGACGTGGCTCTCGACTACGCCCTGGGGCAGGCTCGCGGTGTCGACCATGAAGCCGTGGTTCTGGCTGGTGATCTCCACCTTGCCGGTGGTCAGGTCCTTCACCGGGTGGTTGGCGCCGCGGTGGCCGCGCTGCATCTTGGTGGTCTTGGCGCCCAGCGCCAGGGCCAGGATCTGGTGGCCCAGGCAGATGCCGAAAACCGGCAGGCCCGTCTCCAGCACCTTCTGCACCGCCGGCACGGCGTAGACGCCGGTCGCCGCCGGGTCGCCGGGGCCGTTGGAGAGGAACACCCCGTCGGGCTTGTGGCGCAGGATCTCCTCAGGCGTCGCGTCGGCCGGCACCACGGTGACGTCGCAGCCCAGGCTCGCCAGGCAGCGCAGGATGTTGCGCTTGGCGCCGTAGTCGACGGCCACCACCTTGTGCTTCGGCGCGGCCTGGGAGCCGTAGCCCCGGCCCAGTTCCCAGCGCGTCTCCGACCAGTCGTAGGTCTGCCGGCAACTCACCTCGGCGGCCAGGTCCATGCCCTCCAGGCCCGGCCATTCGGCGGCCAGGGCGCGGCAGGCCTCGATGTCCACCTCACCTTCGGGGAAATGGACGATGGTGCCGTGCGGCGCGCCCAGGTCGCGGATGCGCCGGGTGATGGCGCGGCTGTCGACGCCGGCCAGGCCGATCAGGTTGTGCGACTTCAGCCAGGCGTCGAAGTGCTGCGCGTTGCGCCAGTTCGACGGCTCGGTGATGTCGGCGCGCAGCACCACGCCGCGCACGGCGGGGGTGGCGGTCTCGATGTCTTCGGGGTTGGTGCCGACGTTGCCGATGTGCGGGAAGGTGAAGGTGATGATCTCGCCGGCGTAGGAGGGATCGGTGGCGATCTCCTGGTAGCCGGTCATCGAGGTGTTGAAGCAGACCTCACCCACCGCGCGGCCGCTGGCGCCCAGGCCCTTGCCCCAGAACACGCTGCCGTCGGCCAGAACCAAGGCGCCGGTGACGCCCTGGGGCACGTGGCGCGACACGGAAACGGGCGCAGCGGAAGACGGCCCGTCCTCGGCGGACGGGGTGGGGCTCGCAGGTGTATCGTTCATGAAGCGGATCCTCGAACGCAGGCGGCCTGATGTTTAAGGGAAAGGCCCGGCTTGGTCAAGCCTAAGGAAAAGTCCATAATCGTTGTATTTCAATGGCTTAAAACACCGTTCCGCGTTTTGCCATTTCGGATGAATTGAGCTAACCTCCCGCGCCTCGCGAGTCACTGGAAAGACCATAGATGCTGCGCACCCGTCTCAACGACGCCTTGAAAGACTCCATGAAGGCCAAGGAAGCCCGGGCCACCTCGACCCTGAGGTTGATCCTGGCGGCCCTCAAGGACCGGGATATCGCCGAGCGGACCAAGGGCAACGGCGACGGCCTGGGGGACGAGGCGATTCTCGAGATGCTCCAGAAGATGGTGCGTCAGCGCCACGATTCCATAGAGATGTACACCAAGGGCCAGCGCGACGACCTCGCCAAGCGCGAGGCCGAAGAGATCGAGATCATCGAGCGCTTCCTGCCCAAGCAGATGGACGAGACCGACATGCGCGCGGCCATCGAGGCGGTGATCGCCGAGCTGGGCGCCTCCAGCGTGAAGGACATGGGCCGGGTCATGGGCACCCTGAAGGAGCGTTATCCCGGCCGCATGGATTTCGGCAAGGCCAGCGGGATCGTGAAAGAGGCGCTGGTTTAGGTTCTCGGTCTTATCCCCAGGGCGGCACAGGCCGCGCGGCCTGCCTTCCGGGCAGTCGATCCCCGGAATTCAATTGGTTTTCCAGGGCTTTTCCCCAGCTTGTCCCACTATAATGTCCCGACTCGGATGTTGCGCCCGGATGCAAGGCCTTCAGGGCTTTGATAGGTTTGGCGGCTTGCCGCGCGCGTCCATCCGACCGGCGGTCCCTCTGATCTAGCGGCGATATGGCTTTTCCACCGGAATTTCTGGACGAACTGCGCAACCGGATCACCACGTCGGAGGTGGTCGGCAAGCGCGTGAAGCTGTTGAAGAAGGGCCGCGAATTCAGCGGCCTCTGCCCCTTCCATAACGAGAAGACGCCGTCCTTCACCGTCAACGACGACAAGGGCTTCTACCACTGCTTCGGCTGCGGCGCGCACGGCAGCGCGATCGACTTCATCATGAACACCGAGGGCCTGAGCTTCCCGGAGACGGTCGAGCGCCTGGCGGGCCTGGCCGGCATGGAAGTGCCGCAGGAACGCCCGGAAGACCGCGAGCGCGCCCAGAAGCGCGCCGGGCTGGTCGACGTGACCGAGGCCGCCTGCGCCTGGTTCGAGGAGCAGCTGCAGACGGAAGCCGGCAAGGAGGCGCGCGACTACCTGGAGCGCCGCGGCCTGGCGCGGGACACCGTGAAGGCCTTCCGCCTGGGCTTCGCGCCGCGCGCCCGGGGCGTGCTGGCCAAGGCCTTGCGCGCGCGGGGCATCACCGTCGAGCAGCTGCTGGAAGCCGGCCTGGTGAAGCGCGCCGACGACGGCCCCCCCAGCAGCAACGGGGAAGACCTGCGCGACTACTTCTTCCACCGGGTGATCTTCCCGATCACCGACCGGCGCGGCCGGGTCATCGCCTTCGGCGGGCGGGCGCTGGGCGACTCCAAGGCCAAGTACCTGAATTCCCCGGATACCCCGCTGTTCCACAAGGGCCGGGTGCTCTACAACCTGGCCCGCGCGCGCAAGGCCGCCCACGACACCGGCGAACTGCTGGTCACCGAGGGCTACATGGACGTGATCGCCTTGGCGGAGCACGGTTTTCCCGCCGCCGTGGCGCCGCTGGGCACCGCCATCACCGAGGAACAGATCGAGGAGTTGTGGCGCCTGACGCCGGAGCCGACCCTCTGCTTCGACGGCGACGCCGCCGGCCAGCGCGCCGCCTTCCGCGCCGCGGCCCGCGCGCTGCCCCTGCTGAAGCCGGGCAAGAGCCTGCTCTTCGCCATGCTGCCGCCGGGCGAGGACCCGGACAGCCTGCTGCGCGGCCAGGGTCCGGGGGCCCTGCGCGGTCTGCTGGAGACCGCCCAGCCTCTGGCCGACATGGTGTGGCGCCAGGCGACCGACGGCCGCGCGGCCGATACGCCGGAGCGCCGCGCCGCGATCCGCGCCGAACTGCGCGACCAGTGCCGCACGATCCGCGAGCCGGAGTTGCGCGAGGACTACCGCCAGGAAATGGAACGCCGCTTCGAGCTGGTCTTCGGCTATGGCCCCAAGGGGGCCGGGGGCTACGGCGCCAAGGGCGGCGGACAGGCCACCGGGGGCCGACCCGGGGGCGGCGGGCGCTCAGGCTATGGCGGTGGCCGCTCAGGCTATGGCGGCAGGGGCGCGGGCAAAGGCGGCTGGAACCGGCAGTGGGGACCGCTGGACGAGCCCGGCAAACGGCGCCGGCCCGCGGATCTGCTGCGTCCCGGGCGGACCGAACAGGTACTCCTTGCCACTTTGATTAATCATAACAATTTATTAATCGAGTTTGTCGAGGATCTGGCGGGGATCGACTTCGTTGACGGCGATCTCAACATCCTGCGGCAGGCCCTGATCGACTGCATGGCGCGCAATGCGGACCTTGACACCGAAGGTGTGAAATGCCACCTCTCCAAACAGGGGTATTCGGGGCTTTTGGCTACGCTTTTGGCCCCAGAAGTATATGTTCATGGCAGGTTTGCCCGTCCCGACGCCTCAGCGGAGGTGGCGCGGCAATCTGTTTTGCACATTTTAGGGGTTTTGCGTGACCGCCAATCCGGGTCCCAGCGTGCTGAGGAAGCACGGGCTCTGGCGGCGGATATGACGGCGGAACAGTTGAAGCGGGTTCAGGCCCGCCAGAAACTTCAGCTGGAAGAAGAAGGCCGCAAAGTGGATCTGGACCGATTTGAGGCGATGCTTCAAACGACCGTGGACAAAGCAGACTCATAAATAAGGTGCGTTGACGAGCGCCGGGGCCGATCGATATGGGCCGATCGGCGCTGAGACGCGAGGCGGAGCATCCCGATGAAGGCATTTGAGGTAGTGGGCTGAATGGCGACCAAGGCAAACGAAAGCGCTGAGACCGCGGAATCCCGTGAGGAATCCTCGGACGGTCCGCTGATGGACAGCATGTCCGCGGCCGTGAAGAAGATGATCACGAAGGCGAAGGAACGCGGTTACGTCACCTATGACGAGCTGAACGCCGTTTTGCCGCCGGACCAGATGTCCTCCGAACAGATCGAAGACACCATGTCGCTCCTATCGGAGATGGGCATCACCGTCATCGAGAGCGAGGAGCAGGACGACTCCTCCAGCGAAGAGGAGCCGAAGGAAGGCGAGAAGACCGCCACCGGCAACCTGAACGACGACGATATCGGGCGCACCGACGACCCGGTGCGCATGTACCTGCGCGAGATGGGCTCGGTCGAGCTGCTGTCGCGCGAGGGCGAAATCGCCATCGCCAAGCGCATCGAGGCGGGCCGCGAGAAGATGATCGGCGGCATCTGCGAGAGCCCGCTGACCATCCGCGCCCTGCTGGCCTGGCGCGAAGCCCTGATCGAGGGCCGCATCCTGCTGCGCGACATCATCGACCTGGACGCCACCTACGGCGGCGGGCCGACCGAGGACGCCATGAATCAGGCGGTCGACGAGATCGCCGAGATGGAGGACGCGCCGGAGCCGGCCAAGGGCAAGGACGCCAAGGCAAACGGCAAGGATGACGGTAAAGACGACGGCAAGGGTAAGGGCAAGGCCGCCAAGGCCGAGGACGAGGCCCAGACCAAGGCCAAGGGCAAGGACGCCAAGGGTGAGGAAGAAAAGTCCGAGGGCGAAGGCGAGAAGGCCGAGGGCGAGAAGACCGACGACGACGACGATGACGACGAGGAGGAGAACTCCATCTCTCTCGCCGCCATGGAAGCCGCCCTGCTGCCCCAGGTGCTCGACACCTTCGACGAGATCTCCAAGACCTGGAAGAAGATCACCAAGGTCCAGGAAAAGCGCCTGACCCACCTGCAGCGCGGCGAGAAGATCACGCCGCAGACCGAAAAGCGCTACGAGAAGCTGCAGCACGAGCTGGTCGAGCTCATGGAAGTCGTGCACTTCAACAACAACCGTCTGGAGCAGCTGGTCGATCAGCTCTATGGCCTCAATCGCCGCCTGGTCGGCTTCGAGGGCAAGATGCTGCGCATGGCCGAGCGCTGCGGCGTGAACCGCCAGGACTTCCTGGATCACTATTTCGGGCGCGAGCTGGACCCGCGCTGGGTCAGCCGCGTGAAGCGCCTGACCGGCAAGGGCTGGTCCAAGTTCGCCGACCGCTACGGCGACGACGTGAAGGGCATCCGCAAGGAAGTCGCCGAGATCGCCGCCGAGAGCGAGCTGCCGATCAGCGAGTTCCGCCGCATCGTGAAGACGGTGCAGACCGGCGAGAAGGAAGCCAGCAAGGCCAAGACCGAGATGGTCGAGGCCAACCTGCGTCTGGTGATCTCCATCGCCAAGAAGTACACCAACCGCGGCCTGCAGTTCCTCGACCTGATCCAGGAAGGCAACATCGGCCTGATGAAGGCGGTCGACAAGTTCGAGTACCGCCGCGGCTACAAGTTCTCGACCTACGCCACCTGGTGGATCCGTCAGGCGATCACCCGTTCGATCGCCGACCAGGCCCGCACCATCCGTATCCCGGTGCACATGATCGAGACCATCAACAAGCTGGTGCGCACCAGCCGGCAGATGCTGCACGAGATCGGCCGCGAGCCGACCCCGGAAGAGCTGGCCGAACGTCTCGTCATGCCGCTGGAGAAGGTGCGCAAGGTCCTCAAGATCGCCAAGGAGCCGATCTCCCTGGAGACGCCGATCGGCGACGAGGAAGACAGCCACCTCGGCGATTTCATCGAGGACAAGAACGCGGTCATTCCGCTGGACGCGGCCATTCAGTCCAACCTGCGCGAGACCACCACGCGGGTGCTGGCCAGCCTGACGCCGCGCGAGGAGCGCGTCTTGCGCATGCGTTTCGGCATCGGCATGAACACCGACCACACCCTGGAAGAGGTCGGCCAGCAGTTCTCCGTGACGCGCGAACGTATCCGCCAGATCGAGGCCAAGGCGCTCCGGAAGCTGAAGCACCCCTCGCGCTCGCGCAAGCTGCGCTCCTTCCTCGATACCTGAGCGAAGCAGACAGTCTTAAAGACAAAGGGCCGTTCCCCTGAGGAGCGGCCCTTTTTCTATCGACCGATGCGCCGGCACTAACCCTGCCGCGCAGTGGTTGGCGCACCAAACCCGTGCTACCGTTCCCGCCTCAACTTGGGGCCTCAACTTGGGGGAGGGACGTCGCATGCGCCTTACCGTCGGGACCTTCAACCTCAACAACCTGTTCTCGCGGTTCAATTTCTCCGGGCAGGTTCAGGCCATCAAGAAGAACGACACCGGCGTCAGTTCCAAGGTGACCTACAAGTTCACCGAGGACGACGTCTACCGCCTGCGGACCTTCAAGGGCCGCCTGGTGCAGGAGAAGGACAAGAAGGAGCGCAAGCTCATCGCCGACCGCATCAAGGCGATGAACGTCGACCTGCTGGGCGTGCAGGAGGTCGAGAACATCGACATCCTGAAGACCTTCAACTACCAAGACCTCGCCGGGCTCTATCCTTATTACACGCTGATCGAAGGCAACGATCCGCGCCTCATCGACGTCGGCCTGCTGTCGAAGTTCCCCCTGGGCCCGGTGACCAGCTGGCACCAGGCGGTGCATCCCGAAGATCCCGACCAGCCTGTCTTCGGGCGCGACCTGCTGCAGGTCGAGGTGCTCAATCCGTCGCGCAAGCGCACGCTCTTCACTGTGTTCAACACGCACCTGAAGAGCCACTTCGTCGACTTCCGCGAGGATCCCGCGACGGGCAAGGCGAAGAACGACACGCGGCGCCGGCGTCAGGCCGAGATGGTCAGGACCATCATCGAGGACCAGACCCGCCCGCGCAGCCGCTACCTGCTGATGGGCGACATGAACGATGCGCCGGAGGCCGCGCCCCTGGCCGCCTTCGCGGCTTCCGACCTCGGCCTCGTCAACGCCCTGGCCAACCCGGCGGAAACCCGCGAAGCCAAGCACGACACCCCGCCGCCGCCGGGGCCGTCCTGGACCCACCGCTTCAAGGCCTCCGGCAAGCCGGCGGAGTATCACCTCTACGACCACATCTGGCTCAGCCCCTCGCTGGCGCCGCGCCAGACCGCGGCGACCATCGACCGCCGCACAAAACACAGCGGCGACGGCAGCGACCACGACCCCGCCTGGATCGAGCTGGACCTTTAAGGACGGCGCCGGCGTTCCGCCGTCAGTGGCGGACTTGCCCGCGACAGCCTGTCACAGGGTCTTGATGGGCAAAGGCTGCTCAACTGTTACGCGCAGTTTTGAGGAGGCGGCCATGATGACGCAGGTGGCGACGAAACAGGTTTGGGCTGCGCTCTGGATGGCGGCCTTCGCCTGTCTCGCTGCGCCCTTCTGGCTGGAGGAACCCTGGATGGTTCTGCCGCCGGCGGTGGCGGGCGGCATCTCCGGTTGGTGGCTGCAGGCGGGAGCGGTCGGCGGGAAGGCCACTTTCTGGGCCGCCACCGCTATCGGGGTCTGCAGCGCCTTCCTCTCCCTGCCACTTTTCGCGCTTGGCTTCGTTCTTGTCATGGACGGTCCGGCCACCGTTCTCACGAACCCCGGCAAGCTGTTCGGGGGCGCTTTTTTCGTCATCTTCCTTGCCCTTTGGCTTCTCTGGTGGTGGATCGCGGCTTGGGGCGCCGTCGCCGGTTTGACCCTGCATCTTGCCTGCCGTGTGGTCGAGCGCGCGTCCGACCGTTGCCCCTTGTGTCGTCTGGCGGCGGCCTGACCCGGCCGCCTCGTCTCTTTTGCGTTGCGCGCAGCGTCGGCGGCGTTAGCCTTCTGGCCCCATGGAAATCGTTTTTCTCGGCACCGGCTGTCCGGTTGTCTCGACCGAACGCTACGGACCGGCGCAGCTCATCCTTGGTGACGAAGCCAAGGTCCTGGTCGACTGCGGCTCCGGCGTCACGCAGCGCCTGGTCGCCGCCGGCACGCCGGGGCGCGACCTCGATGCGCTGCTGCTGACCCATCTGCACAGCGACCACCTGGTCGACCTCTACCAGCTCATCGTCTCCTCCTGGCACCAGGGCCGCGACCGGCCTCTGCCGGTCTACGGCCCGCCGGGCACGCGGCGTTACGTCGAGGGTCTCATGGCGCTCTGGGAGCCGGAGTTGAGCCAGCGCATCGCCCACGAGAAGCGGCCCTCGACGGCAGCGCTAGATGTGGCGGTGACGGAGATCGCGGTGGAGGAAGTCTTGGAGATCGGCGGCCTGACCGTCCGTGTGGTCGCCGTCGATCACCAGCCGGTGCGCCATGCCTTCGGCTTTGTATTTGAGGGGGGTGGCAGGAAACTGACGCTCTCCGGCGACACCCGGCGCTGCGACGCCCTCATCCAGGCGGCACGGGGCGCGGACCTGCTGGTGCACGAGGTCTTCGTCCACCGCGAGATGCTGGTGGTGCCCGGCGTGCGTTCGGCGGAAACGGTCGCCAACGTCGCCAGCTACCACACCCTCTCCGACGAGGTCGGCAAGATCGCGGCGGAGGCGGAGGTGAAGGCCCTGGCGCTGACCCATTTCGTGCCGCCGGCGGCGGACCGCGACGCCCTGCTGGCCGAGGTGGCTCGGGATTTTGCCGGCCCGCTGGTCCTGGCCGAGGATCTGCTGCGCATCGACTTGGCGCAGGGCCGCGTCGCCTACGGCAACGCCGTTCTCGCCTTGGGACGGAGCTAGCGCCGGCCGCCTGGACCGCGGCCTACTTCCACCAGGGATCGCCGAAGTCGAAGTCCTCGTCGTCGGTCAGGACGCCGGTGAGGCCGCCGGCCCCGGCGCCGATCAGCGCGCCCTCGACCACCCCAAGGCCGGTGAAAACGCCCACCGCCGTGCCGGCGGCGGCGCCGAGCCCGGCGCCGCTGAGGCCCCGGTCGCCGGTGGAACTGCCGCAGGCGGAGAGGCCCAGGGCGGTGGCGAGGAGGGCGGCAGCGAGGAGGGTGGTGGGGGTGGCGGTGAAACGATTCATTCAAGACTCCCTATCTCAATAGATGTGTGGGTTGGGGCCAGGGATATAGTCGGCTGATTCCGGCAGTTGCTATGTCAAAACTGTGCCCTTAAAAGCATAGGGGCACACTCTGCCGGGCGACGGGGTAGTCTTTAAAGTCGAGCCCCCGCCGGCACCTGTCGATGCCGGCGGGGATACAGAAAAAGATTCGTCTTTTCTGGTGTTTGGGCCTGTTGTTCAGGCTTTGTTTTAGCCCTGGGGTATCGGGCGTTAACAACAACTTCGGTCGGCCTTATGAGCCGAACCGGTGACGAAGCTGGGGAGGTTTCGTTCCTTGGACGGTTGCTTTGATCCTTGCGCGGGCTCCCGGGCCGGGCGCCGAACGGTGCTGGCGCGTGTCCTCGGCCTCGGCCTGCTGCTGCTGACCGGCGGCTGCGTGACGCCGCAGGCCTCGACCGCCGAAGGGCAGTCCGCGTCATCACAGGTTCCTTTGCCCATGGCGACCCAGCAGAGCGCGCGCCCCCTCGCGCCGGCCCTGGGTCCCGGTGCCGAAGTCACACCGGCCGGCCTGACGGCCCTGCCGCAGCTACAGGGGCTGCGGTACAGCGCGCCGACCCCCGCCCGTCCGCGGCCCGCGATCATCCGGGGGAAGCGCCCCCTGCAGTGCGTGCCCTATGCGCGCGAGCTTTCGCAGATCGCGCTGCGGGGCAACGCCTGGACCTGGTGGAAAAAGGCGGAGGGCCGCTACGAGCGCGGCTCGGCGCCGCGGCCCGGCGCCGTCCTGGTGCTGAGCAAGACCCGCCGGCTGCGCTACGGCCATCTGGCCGTGGTGGCGGAAGTGCGCAGCAGCCGCGAGATCATCGTACATCAGGCCAACTGGCTGAACCGCGGGCGCATCCACCGCTATACCCCGGTGCGCGATATCTCGAAGAACAACGACTGGTCCGTCGTGCGCGTGTGGTACACGCCGGGTCACCAGATGGGCTCCGGCCACTATCCCGCCTACGGTTTCATCTATCCCGATGCCGGCGACATGCCGGAGCTGCGCCAGGCCGCCAACTAGGCCCCAGCCGCTGTGCGGGAAATCCCGCAGTCCAATTCGCTTGATCTGCCCGCCCCTGGCGGCACAATGGCGGCCGGAGACAACTCTCCGGCGATATCTCGCCGGCGATATTTCTGGGGGGCCTGTAGTTCAGCGGTCAGAACCCGCCGCTCATAACGGCGTTGTCGCAGGTTCGAATCCTGCCGGGCCCACCACTCTCCCCCACCAGTTTTTTGCAGGCTAGGGAGTCTCAAGAAAGACGGGACTCGGCTGATTCCCGGCCCTTTTCAGGCGCCGCCGCTCATCCGCTTGTCGATCTGATCGCGCTGCGCCGGCATGACGGTGCCGAGAAAGCGCCCGACCATCCTGCGGCCCGCGGCCTGGTTCAGCGCGCTGGGGGTGACGTGCATGCGAATCCACATGCCGTCGGTCAGGGTGGCCAGGGCCTCGGCCAGATTCTCCGCGTTCCAGGCCGGATCGGCGATCAGGTCCTCGGCGTCCTTGCAGAGGGCAATGAGAACCTCCGTATGCTCGGCGTCGTAGGTGTCGCAGATCTCGGCGAAGACCGGGCGCGCCTTGGCCTCGCCCCAGAACGAATTCCACAGCGCCAGGTGACGGCGGTTGCAGATCCGCTCGTCGAGGTCGGCGCCGACCATGGCGAGGATTTTCTCCACCGGGTCTGCCGGCGCCGCCGCCACGGCCGATTTCCAGACCTCGGTATACTCCTCGTAGTGATACCTCAGGGTCTCGGCCAGCAGGGTCTGCTTGTTCTTGAAATAGAAAACGGCGACCCCCTGGGAGAGGCCGGCCCCGTCGGAGACCGTCGCCAGAGTCGTCGCGGAAAGGCCGTGCTCCACGATGGAGTCGATCGTGGCCTCGATCAGCTGCCGCCGCCGCATCGCGGCGTTCTCCGCGCGCTCTCGCCGCGGGCGCCCGGCCGCTGCCTTCACTGCCATCTGTTTCCTCTCCCTCTTCGAATCGTAAGGGCTGCCGACATTTATGGGCACACTGCCACAACGCCGGGCGAAAGCCACCCACCCATTCTAGGCCGAAATTTATTTAAGCGCTCAAAAAAATATAGACCCCCGCCGGGGGCTTCTCTAAGCTGATTTCGACAGGCGAAGCGCCGGGGGAAGGCGTGTGCGCGAAGAGAATGAGGAGGCGCGGACCATGTCGGCGCGAAGTTCGGCGCAGCAAGCATCAGGGGGTTTGGGCCAGGGTTCGGGCCGGGGGGCGGGGCGCTATGACGCCATCGTCGTGGGGGCCGGCCACAACGGCCTGACCGCCGCCTGCTACCTGGCCAAGCGCGGCCTGAAAACCGTGGTGGTCGAGCGCAACGACTGGGTCGGCGGCGCCGCCGTCAGCCGCGAGCTCTACGAAGGCTGGACCTATTCCAACTGCTCCTACGTGTGCAGCCTGCTGCGGCCGGAAGTCGTGCGCGACCTGGACCTGCCGCGCCACGGCCTGCAGGTGATCCCCTACGAGAGCGGCGCGACCTTCACCGACGACGGCGGCTACTTCGCCTACTATTCCGACCACGACGCGCTGCGCCGGGAAATCTCCCGCTTCTCGCGCCGCGATGCCGACAACTACGAGCGCTACGCCCGCGCCATCATGCGGCAGTGCCGCTTCATCAAACCCCTGCTGCTGCGCACGGCGCCGGATCCGGCCAGCAACCGGCCGCGCGACATCGGCGAGCTGCTCTACCTCGGCAAGCGCTTTCACGACCTCGGCGACCGCGAGATGGGCGAGACCATCCGCTTTTGGACCATGTCGATCGGCGAATTCCTGGACGAGTATTTCGAGACCGAGGTGATCAAGGCGCACTTCGCCGGCTCCGGCATCATCGGCACGGGCCTGGGCGTCTATTCGCCGGGGACCGCCTATGTGCTGCTGCACCACTACATGGGCGAGGTCGACGGGACCATCGGCGCCTGGGGCTTTACCCGCGGCGGCATGGGCGGGGTGACCCAGGCGATGGCCAGTGCCCTGGATGAGGCCGGCGGCGAGATCCGCGCCGGCGCGGGCGTCGCGCAGATTCTGAGCAGGAACGGCAAGACCAGCGGCGTGGCCCTGGAGAACGGCGACGTGCTGGAGGCGCCGACTGTGATCTCCAACATGGACGTGCGGCGCACCTTCCTGAACCACGTCGACGCCAAGGAGCTGCCCGACGACTTCGTGAAGGCGGTGAAGCGCTTCAAGATCCGCGGCTCCTCGGCCAAGCTGAACATCGCCCTCGACGGCTTTCCGACGTTCCCCGCCGCGCCCGCCGGCGCGCCCTTCCTGAAGGGCGACCTGCACGCCTCGCAGTCGCTGGCGGAGCTGGAGCGCGCCTACGACGACTGGAAGGCCGGGCGCTGGTCGGCCGAGCCCTACTTCGACATGCTGATCCCGACCTGCATCGACCCGACCATGGCGCCGCCGGGCAAGCACATGATGACGGTCTTCGTGCAGTACGCGCCCTACGAACTGGCCTCCGGCGAACCCTGGGACGGCCCGGCGCGCGAGGCCATGGCGGAAACGGTGATCGCCAAGATCGCCCGCCACAGCCCGGACTTCCGCGACCTCATCCTGCACAAGGAGGTGCGCACCCCCTGGGACATCGAGCGCGAAGTCGGCCTCACCGAAGGCAACATCTTCCAGGGCGAGCTGACCTTCGACCAGATGTTCTTCAATCGGCCCGTGCCCGGCTACGCCGACTACCGCAGCCCGATCAAGGGGCTCTACCTTTGCGGCTCCTCCAGCCATCCCGGCGGCGGCGTCATGGCGGCGCCCGGCGCCAACGCGGCGCGTGAGGTGCTGCGCGATCTCGGCATGAAGGTGACGGGCGCGACGCCGGCGGAGCGCGCCGCATGAGTCGTCCCCAGTCTTTCCGCTACGACGCCATCGTCATCGGCGCCGGCCACAACGGCCTTGTCGCGGCCGGGCTGCTGGCACGCGGCGGCCGCAGGGTGCTGGTGCTGGAAAAGAATGCCGTGCTGGGCGGCGCCGCCGCCGGCTACGAGATCGCCGCGGGCTTCCGCGCGCCGCGCTTCGCCCACCTGCTGCACGCCTGGCACCCGCAGGTCGAAAAGCAACTCGATCTTGCCGCGCACGGCCTCAGCTTCGCCCGCCGCGACCTCGCGACCCTGTCGCTGGCCGACGGCGAGGCAGGGGGCAATCATGTGATTCTCGAAGGCGGTGAAGCGCGCTGGCTGGCCGGTGGAGCGCTCCCCGGCGCGGCGGCCTTCGGGTCGCTTCTCCGCCGCCTCCAGCGCGCTGCCGGCGTGCTGGCCGGGAAGCGGCTGGGGGGCCGCCCGGTGCCGCT
>JBLWUP010000034.1:0-64092 GCA_048268885.1 Kiloniellaceae bacterium
ATGCCCCTCGACGAGATCAACAAGGGCTTCGACCTCATGCACGAGGGCAAGTCCATCCGCTCGGTGGTGGTTTACTAGGTTCTCGCCGAAAAGCGGCCTCTTCGAGGCAGCGGCCAAAAGCGGTATGATGGCCCGATTCGGGGGAACGGCAGATGGGGTACGGCCGTTCCTCCCACTCTCGCGGGATCACTAAGCTAGGGGCGGTTATGGATCTTACAGTCAACAGCCAGCAGCGCTGTTTCGAGGGGACACAGGGCTTCTACAGCCACGAGTCCGAGGTTTGCGGCGGCACCATGAACTTCGCCGTGTTCCAGCCGCCGCAGGCCAAGGGGGGCCAGAAGGTGCCGCTGGTGACCTACCTTTCGGGTCTGACCTGCACCGAGGCGAACTTCACCGAGAAAGCCGGCGCGCAGCGCGTCGCGGCGGAGTTGGGCGTCATGCTGCTCGCCCCCGACACCTCGCCGCGCGGCGCCGGCTATCCGGGCGAGGACGACGCCTACGACTTCGGCACCGGCGCCGGGTTTTACGTCGATGCCACCGAGAAGCCCTGGGCCGACCGCTACCGCATGTACAGCTACATCACCAAGGAATTGCCGGCGCTGGTCGCCGAGCACTTCCCGGCGGACATGGGCCACCAGGGCATCATGGGCCACTCCATGGGCGGCCACGGCGCCCTGACCATCCACCTGAGGAACCCGGGCATCTACAAGTCGGTCTCGGCCTTCGCGCCGATCTGCGCGCCGACCCAGTGCCCCTGGGGACAGAAGGCCCTCACCGGCTACCTCGGCAAGGACGAGACCGGCTGGCAGGACTACGACGCCTGCGCCCTGATCCGCAAACAGCCCTCCGACGCCCTGCTGTTCATCGACCAGGGGGCCGAAGACCCCTTCCTCAGCGAGCAGCTGTTGCCGGACCTGCTGGTCGAGGCCTGCGAGGACGCGGGCCAGCGTTTCGAGCTGCGCATGCAGGCCGACTACGACCACAGCTATTACTTCATCGCCTCCTTCATCGAGGACCACCTGCGCCACCACGCCAAGGTCCTCTGCGGATGAGGTGAACGGCGATGGGCGGCGCAAGGAGCAGTGAGTCGACCGGCTCAGGCCGCCAGGCGCCGCTGGACACCGCCGCCCTGAAGGCCTTGGCCCGGCCCAGCGACGGCAAGGGGCTGGCCCACCTCGCCGGCCATCTCTGCCTCCTGACGCTGACAGGGGGCCTGGTGCTCGCGTCGTCAGATGGATTCTGGCTCTTCCCCGCCCTCATCGCGCACGGCGTCGTCCTGGTCTTCCTCTTCGCGCCCCTGCACGAGACGATCCACCGCACCGCCTTCCGCAGCCGCCGGCTGAACGACGCGGTCGCCCACTTCTGCGGTTTCGTTCTGCTGCTGCCGGCGGGCTACTTCCGCCTCTTCCACCTGCAGCATCACCGCTTCACCCAGGACCCGGCGCGCGATCCGGAGCTTGCCGGCCAGAACGACAGCGGGCCGCTTTCCGGCCGGCGCGCCTACCTGCTGCACGTCACCGGCCTGCCCTACTGGGGCGAGCGCGTTTCTACTCTCTGTCGTCATGCCGCCGGCCGGGTGCCGGAAAGCTTCGTCACCGCGCGGCTGCGCCCGGCGATCATCCGCGAGGCGCGCGTCCATCTGGCGGTCATTGGCCTGGCCGCCGCCACGAGTATCGCGGCCGGCAGCGGGCTTCTCCTGATGCTTTGGGTTATCCCGGCCCTGCTCGGCCAGCCGGCGCTACGGCTCTATCTGCTGGCCGAGCACAGCGGCTGCCCGCAGGTGCCGGACATGCTGGCCAACAGCCGCACCACCCTGACCAATCCGGCACTCACCAGCTTGTGCTGGAACATGAACCGGCATACGGCGCACCACGCCTATCCGGCGGTGCCGTTCCACGCCCTGCCGGCCGCCGACCGCCTGCTGGCGCCAAGGATTGATGTCCGCACGCAGGGATACATTGCCGTGCAGCGCGACATCTGGATGAAACTCGGCCAGCCCTAGAGGGGGCCTGAAGGGACCTCGAAGCGAGCCTGAGGGAAGCGGGCCGGAAGGAAGCGGGCCTGAAGAAGGCCCGCCGGGGGATCAGCGCGCCAGAGCGCTCTCGACCAGCCTTTCCTCGGACGCGGTGTCAAGCTTGCGCGGCTTCACCGCCTTGGCGGCGCTTTCTTCCAGAAGGTCGATGTCGCCGCTCAGCCGGCCGCCCTGCTCGATCCGCAGCTCGCGGTAGCGCAGCTTGCCGGTGACCCGGCCGCCGGTCTCGATCGTCAAAAGGCCGTCGACCGTCAGCGTCCCGTCGAAACGGCCGTCGATGCTGGCCGACTTCACCGCCGCCTTGCCGTTGTAGACGCCGCCCTTACGAACCGTCAGCTCCGCCGCTTCCAGCGACGCCTCGACCTTGCCTTCGACGATCAGCTTTTCGCAGGACTCGATCTCGCCCTTGACGTGAATGCCCTCGCCGACAAGCAGCGTGCCTTCGGTCGACGGCTCGGGCTCCGGCGCTTCCTTGGCTGCCGAGTGGGACCTTGCCAGGCCGAGAACCCCGGCTCCCGGGCGCACGCCCACTGCCACATCTGGGGTCGCACCGGACCGACGCGATGGATTTGTCGTGTTCATGGCCGCCTTGTTCTCCCTCTGAGCGGTAATGTCCGCCTTTTCACGGTTCTTCGCCTCTAGGCAAACACAAGCGAAGCTAGCTGACAAGGTGACCACGACTGTGAGGCAAAATTGAGGCGCTTCCCGCCGTTTCCGGGGAAATCACTTCAGCCGCGCGGCGGAGAACAGGTCAGAAACCCAGCGGCGGATCCGGCTCGACCCGGCCGTAGCTCCAGGGCTCGGCCGGCATCTCGTTGATCCGGCCGCCCAGCAGGAAAACTGCGCCGCCGATCAGCACGTCGACCCTGCCGCCGTCGCTCGACAGCGGCAGCAGCAGCCGGTGGGTCTTCCAGTGATCGCGCCCGGCGACCAGCATTTCGCCCTCGCGGTAGCGCGGGCCGCCGCCGCGGGCGACCTCCACATGGTGGGCCACCGGGATCGGCGTGCCTGCCGCTCTCTGAATCTCGGTGATGGATTTGCCGCGCAGCGGCATGCTGAAGGCGTCCTCGACCAGCGTGCCGGCCAGGCGGAAGACGAAATCCTGAGCCTCGCCGATGACGTCGAGCAGGAAGATATTGGGCAAGAGGTCGGGAATGTCGATCGGGTCGATGTCGCGGCGCGACGGATAGCCGCCGCTGCGACAGCGCGACTGCCAGTAGTCGTACAGGCGTCTCAACTTATGGTCGGGCAAGACTGCCGGATCAAAGGCCTCATGCACGGACCGCCCCCTGATATACCCCCAATTCGCAGGGAGGATACCATATATGGTGGTGATTGCGAGGCGATTCTTGCCTAAGCCGATAGCATAGGTTGAATTCGGCAGCGCAATGCCGCCCATTCAGGTGGCCGCGGGCCGCGCGCGCCGCGTGGCCTCAGGCCGAGGAACCGGCGATGCGGCGGGGGACCAAGGACACCGGACGCGCCAGCACCCGGCGTCGCGGGAAGGTGATCGAGACATGGGTGCCCTGGCCCATGTTGCTGCTGAGGCACAGTTCGCCCTCATGCAGGTCGACCAGATGGCGGGTCAGCGGCAGGCCGAGGCCCGTTCCCTCGTACTTGCGGCTGAGCGAGGAGTCGACCTGGCCGAAGGGCGCCATGGCCTTGGCGATGTCCGCCTCGGCGATGCCGATGCCGGTGTCCTCGACATGCAGCACCAGGTCACCTTCCTGGTTGATGCTGGAATAGACCAGCACGCGGCCGCCGGGATCGGTGAACTTCACCGCGTTGGACAGCAGGTTCAGCAGGACCTGCTTCACCGCGCGGGGGTCGGCCTTCAAGTGCGGCAGCTGCGCGGCGAAGCGGTGTTCCAGCACAACCCCCGCCTCCTCCGCGCGGTCGCGCATGATGCGGAAGCAGGACTTGGTCGCCCGCTCCAGGTCGATGGCTTCCTCGTGCAGCTCGAACTTGCCGGCCTCGATCTTGGACAGGTCGAGGATGTCGTTGATCAGGCTCAGCAGGTGCGTCCCGCTGTCGTGGATGTCGATGGCGTACTCGCGGTAGCGCTGGTTGCCCATCTGCCCGAAGAGCTGGTCCTTGATGATCTCCGAGAAGCCGATGATGGCGTTCAGCGGCGTGCGCAGCTCGTGGCTGACGTTGGCCAGGAAGTCGGACTTCGCGCGGCTGGCCAGCTCCGCCTCTTCCTTGGCGATGCGCAGCTGGCGCTCGGCGCTGTAGCTGCCGGTGACGTCGTCGTAGGTGGCCAGGGAGCCGCCGCCCGGCATCGGACGGTGCACCACGCTGATCACCCGTCCGTTGGAGAGGAAATCCTGCATGGTGGTCTCCTCCAGGCTGGCCGCGGTGGCCAGGCGGCGCTGGCGCAGGGCCTGGGCCTGGTCGGGGGAGAGGTTTTCCATCTCGGCGGTATAGCTGAGGATTTCCGCAAGTTCGGTGCCCGGGTGGGCCATGTTGGCCGGCAGGTTATAGAGGTCGAGGAAGCGCTGGTTGCAGATGATCATGCGCTGGTTCACATCGAACATCGCCAGGCCCTGGGCCATGTTGTCCAGGGCGGCGTCCAGCAGCACGTTCTTGTGACGCAACTCCTCGCCGATGCTGCGCAGTTCGGACTCGCGCCGGCGCAGCTCGGTGATGTTGGTGGAGATGACCACGAAGCCGCCGTTGGCGGTGCGCCGCTCGGCCACGCGGAACCAAGTGCCGTCGCGCAGCTCGATCTCGAAGGGACGTCCGGGATTGCGGAAGTGCTGCAGCTGCTTGTGGACCCAGAAGTCCGCGTTCTCGTTCGCCTCCGGGAAGTTGCCGGAGCGCGCCGCCACCGTGATCAGTTCCTCGAAGCGCATGCCGGGCACCAGCATGTCGCGCACGCCGGCATAGAGATCGCCGTAGCGGCGGTTGCACAACACCAGCTTCTCGTTGGCGTCGAACAGCGCGAAGCCGCCGGCCAGGGATTCGATGGACTCGCGCAACCTCTGCTGGGCGGCGGCGGCGGCCAGTTCGGAGCGGCGCTCGCGGAAGATGAAGGCGACCAGCACCACGGTGAGCGAGGCCACCACGATGACCACCAGGATCAGCGCGCCGCGGAAGCGCTCCAGGTCCGTCGCCTCCTCCTGCAGCATGGCCAGGGCGTTGGCGTTGGCCTCGCCGAACTGCTTGACGATTTCCTGGCGCGCCGCGGCGACGCGCTCGGCCGCCAGGTCGAGGACCACTTCGGAATCGGGCGCCAGTCCCTGGACGCCGTCGCTCAGCCAGAGCTTCAGGTCGGCGGCGACCGGGCGCAGGGTGGCATGCATGGAGGCAATGCCGATCTGATTGCTGAAGGAGTAAGCCTCGGTGAGATCGGCCACGCGCCGCTCGACCAGGCCAATGCGGTCGATGATGGCTTCGCGCCCCTCGGCGCCGGGCTGGCCACGGGCTTCGCGGATGGCCTGCTGCAGCGCGGCCAGGTCGTCGATCATGAAGACGACGTCGCGCTCCTGGCGCAACACCTCGACCGGCAGCACTTGCTTCAGTTTGGAGATGCTGGCTTCCACATAAAGGACCAGCGCCGTGGTGCCGATCAGCACCGCCGCAATGAAGGCAGCCGGCCAGCGCGACAAGAGTCTGCGCTTGGAATTGTCCTTTAAGCTCATACCGTTCCACATCGCATCAAGCTGCGCCCGGAGAGAGGTCGCCGGCGCCTGCCGCCGGTTGCCGCCCACCGCGCTGCCTTCTTGCCAAAGACGCGCAAAAAGGCCATAGAGCCACAGTTAATGTTTCTTCATCCCTTCCTGCCGCCTCGAGACAGGAGAACCGTCTGCATCGCCGCACAAATTCGGCCAAGGGACGCGACAATTTTCTAGGTAAATCAGTTGTTTATCGTTGTTTGTTCGTAAGCGCAATAACTCGCGCTAACGGTTTATTAATAGACAGGTGACGTTAACAATTCGTAAACAGCGGCCCGCAGGGGCCGAGCGAAAATTGGGGCAGGAGCCCCGGAAACTGAGGAGAAATCGTTGGACATCAGCAAAATCCCCGTCGGCAAGAACCCCCCTTGGGATCTTAACGCGATCGTTGAAGTGCCGCTGGGCGCCCATCCCGTCAAGTACGAGATGGACAAGGATTCCGGCGCGATCTTCGTCGACCGCTTCCTGCACACCTCGATGCAGTATCCGCTGAACTACGGCTTCATCCCACACACGCTGGCCGACGACGGCGACCCGGTGGACGTCCTGATCGTCAGTTCCGTCCCGGTCATCGCCGGCGCCGTGGTTCGGGTGCGGCCGATCGGCGTGCTGATCATGGAGGACGAGGCCGGCGAGGACGAAAAGGTGCTCTCCGTGCCCGTGGACGCCCTGCACCCCTTCTACGCCAACGTCTCCTCCTACCGCGGCCTGCCGCAGATCCTGCTGGACCAGATCGCTCACTTCTTCGCCCACTACAAAGACCTGGAAGCGAAGAAATGGGTGAAGATCAAGCGCTGGGGCGAAGCCGACGAGGCCTGCCGCATGATCGAGACGGCCATCAAGGCCGACGCGGGCGTCTAGGTCACCCCGCATGTCCGATCCCCTTGGCGCCCTGGCCGGTATCCAGCGCCGCACCCTCGCCCATCTGCCGACGCCCCTGGAGCCGCTCGCGCGCCTGAGCGCGGCGCTGGGCGGCCCGAAGCTGCTGGTGAAGCGCGACGACTGCACCGGGCTGGGCCTGGGCGGCAACAAGACGCGCAAGCTGGAGTTCCTCATGGCCGAAGCCCTGGCCAGGGGCGCCGACACCGTGATCACCACCGGGGGCGTGCAGTCCAACCATGTGCGCCAGACGGCGGCGGCCGCCGCCAAGCTGGGCCTTGCCTGCGAGCTGGTGCTGACGCGGGTGGTGCCCTGGGGCGGGCCGGACTACGAGCTGAGCGGCAACATCCAGCTCGACCGGCTGTTCGGCGCCAAGGTGCACCTGCACGACAGCGACACCGACCGCTCGGCGGCCATGGAGACTCTGGCCGAGAGCCTGCAGCGCGCCGGCAGGACGCCCTACCTGATCCCCACCGGCGGCTCCAACATGACGGGCGCGCTCGGCTATGCCGCCGCGGCGGCGGAACTGGCCGCCCAGGCCGCCGGCCAGGGCGAGAAGATCGCCGCGGTGGTGCATGCTTCCTCCAGCGGCGGCACTCAGGCGGGCCTCACCGCCGGCTTCGCCGCCCTCGACCCGGCCGTCAGGGTCATCGGCATCGACGTGGATGCCCATCCGCAAGCCGTGGCCGCCGAGGTGCGCCGCCTGGCGGCGGAGGTCTGGGAGCGTCTCGCCCTGCCCGGCAGCTTCCCCGACGACAAGGTGATCCTGCAGGACGGCTACGCCGGGGCGGCCTACGGCCTGCCCACCGACGCCATGGCCGAGGCCGTCCAGCGCACCGCGTGCCTGGAAGGCCTGCTGCTCGACCCGGTCTACAGCGGCAAGGCCATGGCGGGCCTGATCGGCCTCATCGACGCCGGCGCCTTCGCCGCAGACGGCACCGTCGTCTTCCTGCACACCGGCGGCATGCCTGCCCTCTTCCCCTACCGCGAAGCGCTGGAAGATTGAATGGCCCGCGCCCGATAGTTCCCCCGGATGGCGATCTCTGATAGGTTGCGGCAACGGTGGGGCAAGGGACAGCATGGAGGCAGCGCGCAGCGATGAACCGGAGGTCACGCGTTCTTGCGGGGGCGGGCATTATCTTCCTGACCGCCGCTATTCCCGGCTTCACCGCGAGCGGCAGCGAGCTTTCATGGGGCGAGCAAAAATTGCTCGAAACCTTCTCGGCGCTGGAGGCGGGCACGATGGCGCCGCCCGAAGCGCGAGACTTCTGCCGCCGCTATCTGAACGCCATGCCCTATGCGAAGGTCGAGCCGCTTCGCCAGATCGCCGCGGGCCTGTTCGAGGTGCACCACTCCATTGCATCGGAGACCCTCTGTGCGGCGCTCGTCGAAAGCAGTCTTGCGGGCGAGGTCACGACGACTCAGATCGAGCGCATTGCAGAAGACGGCGATGAACGCGAGCAGGTCTACGAACTCGGCCGCGTTCTGCGGTTCGTCTATTTCGCCAATAAGCGCAACGCCACGCTGTGAACGCCACCATGCACGCCGTTTCCACGAATTCGCCCAGGTCCCTCCTGCAGTTTCTCGCCTTCGCCTTGCCTCTGGTCTGCGTTCTCGCCGCTTGCGGCACGGCTGGCAATCAGAACGGAGCTGGCAGCAGCGCTAGTACGTCGAGCAATCGCGGCCTTCCCGCCGTTCTGGAAGAGGCAAGGCGCAGTCCGGAAAAGCGTTCCGAGGCAGAGAACTATTGCATGTTTTCGGTTTCGCAGAGCAACGGCGACTTTCCGATAAAGGCCTTCCTTGCAGGGGTGCTCGACGTCGCGGAGGAAGACGTCGTGCGGAACTTCTGTGCGGCTTTGGTCGAAGCGGTCATCTCCAACGACCTGAGCGAGGAGCAGATTCTGGTCTTCACGGAACCCCGCGACGAACGTGGCTTCACCGCCCTGGGTGTTTTCCTCGGAAAGGTGATCGCAGCACATGAGCGTCTCAAGACCCAGCAGGCGATGGGTACGCAGACCGGCTCCTGAGTTCGCAGCGATAATGCGCGGCGGCGGGACTCGCTGAACGGATGATCTGGGAAATTATCGTCGGGCTGGAGGGATCTCCGGCAGGGCCCCTCGCCGTGCTGCTGCTCGCCATGGCCGTCGACCTGCTGGTGGGGGATCCGCGCTGGCTCTATCGCCTGCTGCCGCATCCGGTGGTGCTGCTGGGCCATGCGGTCGCGGTTCTGGACCGGGCGCTGAACCGCCAGAGCCTGCCGCGCGGCCGCCGCATCCTGCTCGGCGCCTTCTGCACCGTGGTGGTCGTCGGTCTGGCCGGCGGGATCGGCGCGGCGCTCCATCAGCTGCTGACTGGCCTGTCCTTCGGCTGGATCATCGAGGGCCTGCTGGCGAGCAGCCTGCTCGCCTTCCGCGGCCTCTACGACGCCGTGCGGCGCGTCGCCCGGGGTCTCGCCGAAAGCCTGGAGGCCGGGCGCGCGGCGGTCAGCCACATCGTCGGGCGCGACCCGGCCAGCCTGGACGCCGCCGCCGTGGCCCGGGCCGCCGCCGAGTCCGCCGCGGAGAACTTCTCCGACGGCTTCGTCGCACCGGTCTTCTGGTTCCTGCTGTTTGGCCTGCCGGGCCTCCTCGCCTACAAGGCGGTGAACACCCTGGACAGCATGATCGGCCACAAGAACGCGCGCTACGAGGCCTTCGGCAAGACCGCCGCTCGGCTCGACGACGCGGTAAACTTTCTGCCCGCGCGCCTCGCCGGCCTGCTCTTCGTGCTTGCCGCCTGGCTGCTGCCCGCGGCGCGCGGCGGCGCGGCCTGGAAGACCATGCGGCGCGACGCCCCGAAGCACCGCTCGCCCAATGCCGGCTGGCAGGAAGCCGCCCTCGCCGGCGCGCTCGGCCTCGCGCTGGCGGGACCGCGCCAATACGGCGGCCAGGTGGTGGAGGATCACTGGATGGGCGACGGCCGCAGCGCGGTGACCGCCGAAGACCTGGGCCGCGTGCTCGACCTTTATCTGACCGCCGGCGGCCTGCTCTTCGCCGCCGTCATGGCCGGCCTGCTACTGGCTTGAGGGCTTCATCCGCAGCGGCAGCCCGGCGGCCATGAAGACCACCGACTGCGCCGCCGCGGCGACGGCCTGGTTCAGCCGCCCGGCGTCGTCGCGGAAGCGCCGCGCCAGGGCATTGTCCGGCACGATGCCGAGGCCGACCTCGTTGGACACGAAGATCACCGGGCCGGCCAGCTCCGGCAGGGCGGCGAGCAGTTTCCCACATTCATTTTCCACATCAAGTTTGGCAAACAAGATGTTGGAAAGCCATAGAGTAAGGCAATCCACCAAGACCACCCTGTCGGATAAGGCCGCGGCCCTCAGCGCGCCCGCCAGGTCCAGGGGCGCCTCTTCGGTACGCCAGCGTGCGCCCCGCCGGCGCCGATGCTCGGCGATACGCGCGGCCATCTCCGCGTCCCCGGCGGTCGCGGTCGCCAGGTAGACGCAAGGGCCCGGCCGGCCCTCGGCCAGCTGCTCGGCGTAGGTCGATTTCCCGGAGCGGGCGCCGCCGAGGACCAGGGTGACGGGCGGCAGTTCTGAAGCGGTCATAGCTTGCGACGTGGGCTGGAATTGGCGAGAGTGGCGGCGGCCGCGGCAGTGTGCTGCCGCGTGGGAGGACTGTCCATATCAGGGCTCACAACGACTGGCCCATAACTGCTGGCCAAGAATCGGTCGAACGCAGTAGGTCTAAGAGGGTTGAGACCCTCCCGCAAGGGAAGGCGTGGATAGAATAATGAGGTCAGAGGCGGGCGTCGCCGCCCACCGAACAGGGGACGTTGAATGATGCGTTTTCGCGTAGGGCGAATTTTCGGTTCCAGGACAAACAGCCGGCGGCGTCTGCTGGCTGCCGCGACGGCGGTGGCATTGCTGCCCGTGGCAGCAGCGGCGCAGGAACCGGGACCTGGGTCGGCCGGCGTGACTTTCTATACCGGCCCGAACTACACCGGCAGTTCCAAGACCCTGACCCTGGCGCCGGATCAGCCCTATGCCGCCATCCCCTTCGTCGGCGACGAGTTGAACGAGAAGATCGCCTCGCTGCGCGCCGACCCGCAGATCGGCACCATCCTGTTCCAGCGCCCCTACTTCGCCAGCCGCGACGATGCCTGCGGCCCCAACCTGGGCACCGCCGACGACCCCAAGGCCTGGTGGCGGGGGCTGACCGCGGACTTCGAGCCGCCTTTCGCCGGCAACCAGGCTTACGAAACCGCCGAGATGCAGGACGACGACTATTCCTCGGTCATCGCCTATCGCCGCGAGCTCGGCCCGCCGCCCGGCTTCCTGCTGATGCAGCGGCGCAGCTACTACAACCGAAGCTGCGAACGCTCTGCGGACCAGAGCTACTTCAACCGCCTCTTCGTGCCGGTCCCCAATCCGCCGCAGCGCGAAGCCTGCACCGACTTGGCCACGCCCGCCAACACCACCGGCGCCGGTGCCGACGCCCCGCGCTTTGCGCGCCTCACCGATGCCGTGGCGCTCTACCCGGAGGCCTTCAGCAGCAGCTACCAGGGCATCGACCACCGTTTCGTCCTGACGATCTTCGATGGTCCCGGCTGCAGCGGCGCCTCGATCACCCTGCCGAGCCAGGAAGGCGGCCGCCCGGCCGAGTACCGCCTCTCGGACTACGAATTCGACCGCAAGGCCAAGTCGGTGATGGTCCGCTATCAGCGGGGTCCGCTGGACCGCTATCTGGATCAGGCGGCAGCGCCCGCCCAGGCCGCCCTGACCCCGGCGACCCCGGCCCCGGCGGCCCCCGCGGCCCCACCGGCGGCCGCCCCCGCGCCGCAGGCCGCCGTTCCGGTACCGGCGCCCTCACCGGCGCCGATGGACGCGCCGGCCGCACCGCCGCAGCCGCAGGCGGCCCCCGTGGCGCCGGCGCCCACCCCTGCCGCTGAAGCGCCTGCCGCATCAGCTCCAGCCGCCGAAGCTCCCGCCGCGCCCGCCCCGGTGTCCGGCGGCCTGCAGCCGGCCCCGCCGAGCGCGCCACCGCAGCCGCAGCAGGAGGCCTTGCAGCCCGCGCCGGAGCCCACCGTGATACCCACGGTGCCGGTCGTTCCCACGGTGCCCGCGCAGCCGAGCGGCCCGCAGGAAGAAACCTTCCGCTTCCCGGTGCACCAGGTCTACCGCCTGAACTTCTGCCTCGCCAATGACCAGGGCTGCGGCGAGCCGGCGGCTAACCAGTGGTGCGAGGAGCGCGGCTTCACCCGGGCCAGCCGCTGGACCCGTGAAGACAACATCGGGGCGCTCTACCCCACCGTCTTCATCGGCGACGGCGCGATCTGCGACAAGTTCCTCTGCGACGGCTTCGAGGAGATCACCTGCACCCGCTAGAGCAGATCAGGTTCCGGCAGCCGCGCTGCCGGCAAAGAAAAAGGGCCCGCTCCTTGGAGCGGGGCCGCTTTCTTTTGCGGGGTCGTTTGGGGGCTCTGCGGAGTCTACTGCGATCTCCCCCCAAACGATCTCCCCCAGGCGATCAGGCGCTGCCCGAACTGCTGTTGACCAGCAGCATGGAGAGGCTGACCTCGCCGGGCTGGAACATCGCGCCGAGTTCCATGGGATCGACGCTAATCTCGCCGAGCTCGCCGCTCTGGGCCGGCGCCTCGACCGCAGACCCTGCGGCCGGACCTACAGAGGGTCCTGCGGCAGGCGCCTCGGCGGCAGGCTCCTGGCCGATCAGGGCACCCGGCTCGAAATCGGCCCACTCCGGCGGCGCCATGAGGCGCTCCGCCGCGGCCAGGATCGCCGAGCTCTCGTGCAGCGGACGCGTGCTGGACTGCCGCGGCTGACCCGCGGTGCTGGGCTGCGGCACGAAGAGCGGCGTCGGCGCTCCCTCCTTGGCCGGCAGCGCCGGGGCCTTCGGCGCCATGGGCTCCGCCATGCCCTCCTCGGGCTCCAGCGCCTCCGACTTCACCGGCTGGACTATCGGCGACGCGGGCGGCGCAGCGGACGGCGTCTCGACCGCGGCGCCGGCCGCGGGCGTCTCCATCCCGGCCGGGGCCGCCATGCTGCGCGACGCGTAGGCCGCCTCCAGATTGCGCAGCACCGTCTGGTGGGCCTCCGGATCGACCGCGAGCGCGGCCAGCACCTCGATGGCTTCGTCGCGCTGACCGTTCAGCGCCAGGGAAAGGCCGAGATTGTTGCGCAGGGAATGATTGTTCGGATCGTGCTTCAGGGCGGAACGGTAGAGGGCCTGCGCCGCCTGATGCTCGCCCGCCTGGTCCCGGATGATGCCCAGCGCGTTGTAGGGCCGCGGATCCTTCGGATTGCTCTGGATGGCGTAGTTGAACTGCGCCGCCGCCATGGAAGTGTCGCCCATCTCCATGTAGAGCTTGCCGAGACTGTAGCGGGCCTCGTGATGCTTCGGGTGCTGTTCCAGCAGCGAGACGTAGGTCTGCTCCGCCGCCTGCTTGCGATCCAGCTTGTGGAGGATCGAGGCGATCTTCATGACCGCCTCGGGGTCGTCCGGATTGATCTCGTGCGCCCGGGCGCAGAGGCCCAGGGCCGTCACCATCTCACCCTTGTCGGCCAGACGATCACAGTAGCTGACCAGGCGCTCGGCCCTGCTGACCGGGTCCTTGCCGAAGCCCGCCGGCGCGACCGTGGCGGCCTGTTGCGGGTTGCTGGCGCAGCCCACGGTGAACCCCGCCAAGGCCAGAACGCCCGCGAGCCGCACCAGATGGCGGCCGATGGTTCCTGTCGTCATACCTGAATACTCCGCATCGCATTGGGTTAGAGAGCGCCACGACACCGGCCTGCGGGATACGCGATACGCAAGCGGTGCCGGAGCCCTTTCCCATCAAGGCAAAGCATAGGACTTGGGTACTTAAGGGAAGGCTAAGGCATTCAAAACATTTGAGAGATGTCTTAGTCAGTCGCCCGGCCGACGGTCCCCGGCCAAGTAAACCACCGGACAATTTAATTGTGCGAAAACTCATTCTTAATCTACCGATGCGATCCTAGCCTGAGTGACATGTAGTCCACGCCAGGTTCAGCAAGATGCTCGTACGCCTCATCCTTCTCATCTACTTCGCCCTTTGGGGCCTCACGGCCCTGATCGAAGTCCCCGGTGTCTCCTGACCCCGGCGCCTTTGCGTGCCCGGACCTCCATCCGGCCGAAGCAGATGCCGCCCCGCCGCCCGGCCCAGGCCTGCCCGCGGCAGAGCGAAAATCAACCCGACGCTTCCCCGCCAGCCCGGTCATGAAGCCTTTAAGTAAAATGCCGGCGAATATCTCCGTTAACTTGCCACGGCCTGTGACAAGCCTGTGTTCTGCAGTGCTTCTTCTGTGCGGACATGCAAAGTTTAACTCCGAGGTAAGGTTCTTTACCTACCCTGCTGCACATGCGAAGTCGGGAGCCTTTCTCTCGGAATGCGATGGGAGAACTAATTAAATGCCAACAACAAAAACGATAGCGGCGGGGCGTGAGACGCAGGCCGTCGTGACGTCACAAACGACCAGAGTGCGGGCCTTCGTGATTCAGGGCGCGCGTCTTCGTTCCTGGAAGACCGTGCTGTTCGCGAGCCTGGGCCGGGAGATCCACAGCCTGCACATTCAGCAGCAGGAGCGCGCTTTCATGGCGACGGGCCATGGCGTGAACTATCGCGCCGTGAGCCGCGAGACGGTGACGCTGCACTAGCCGGGGATCCGGCGCGGGTGGCCCCCAAAGCTGCCCTCCCCTGAAAGCAGACAGGGCCGCCCCGCAGGCGGCCCTTTCTTTTTGCGCAGAGGATGGCGGACCCGCGCCTAGAGCAGATCAGGGTCGGCTGGAATCGCCGAAGGCGATCCACCTACCCTGTGAATCCGATCTAGCGGCAGCCGTAGGCGCTCCACATGGTGTACTTCAGCTCGTGGGCGATGCACTGCCGGATGCCCTCGGCATCGCGGTCGCGCTGCTTGAGGCCGCAGGCGGTCTCGACGATCTGGTGCATGCGCCCGCAGGCCTTGGCCTGGTCCCAGCCGCGGCTGGTCGGCCCGAAACCGCCGAACTCGCCCGCCGCGCCCTGCGCGACCTCCTCGCCGAACAGCGCGACCCCCTTCCACTCCGCCGGGCCGAACAGCCCGCCGTTCACCAGGGCATTGAGGGACGACCCCATCGCCAGGACAAAGAGGAAGGCCAGCAGGCGCGGGTGCTGCCAGCGCCCACCGCTGCCTGCCGGCGTCTCGTTCAGACTGTTGTCGACCGTGGTCATGTCATCCGCAGGTGGAGATTATTCCTTTGAGGGGGCCTCGGACCCTGTCCCCGACGATAAAGACCCCTCGCTTAGGAATGCGTTAAGCCCGGCCTTACCGGGGTTTGGCGATCTCGTCCGGCTGCAGGTGCCGCAGGACGTAGACCTCGCAGCGCCCGCTGTCCTGCCAGCGCAGGCCATAGACCAGGCCGGGCACGGCCAGCCCCTCGGGATCGTAGAGGCCCCAGCGCCCGCCGATGACCGCGCCGTGGAGATAGCCGCCGAGGCGCACGGTATAGAGATGCGCGCGCTGCTGGCGAAAGCGCCCGGCGCGGCACAGCTTGCTGAGGCTCCGGTCGTAGTCGAAGCTCGTCAGCGGCTCCTCCGCCTCGAACAGCAGGAAGGAGTTGGGCAGCGGGTTGGCCGGCTTCCGCGCCGGCGCCGGCACCGGGGGCAGCCCGCGGGTCTGCAGGCGCTCCGGCCCCACGGGCAGGCGCGCCGGCTCCCCGGCCCCGGCCGGGAAGAACGGGGCCGGCCCGGCGAGCAGGAGACCGATGCAGATTGCGAGACTCGACAGGATTCGCATGGCCGCAGGCTACGGCCAAAGACTTACCGGACCGTCAAACCGCCCCGGACCGATAAAACCCATGAGAATAGGACAGCAAACCTGTCCCTTTGCCCGCCAACAAACGGCTTCCCATAGGTATCCAAACGACTTCGGGCGCTGAGCCATGCGGTTTTCGCAAAGCCATGTTGCATCGCAGCAATTCACTTGCAACCAGCTCGAATCTCACTAATTTTTAACTGTGCGCTGCAAAAGTGCACAGAGTTTAGGGAGGTGCTCCGCATGAAACACCACAGGAAGGAAGTTTCAAAATGCAGCACCAAAGCCAGGACCTCAGCAAGGGGCCGACCGCCGGCAAGACCGGCATCCTCGTCGACGATGCGGTGATCAGCAGCACCGATATCGAGCGCTACATCGCCCAGGGCAAGCGGATGCAGGCCGAGGCCATTGCCGCCTCCCTGACCAGCGCTTTCCGCCGTGTGAGCGCGTTGTTCCAGGGCCGCCAGGCCAAGGATATGACGCCGGTCCAGGGAGAGCATCTCTCCCGCGCCTGATTGCCAGGCCGACAAGCTGAAGCGTAAGCCGTCACGACAGACCGCATTCCCGCGCCGGCCCGCTGACCGCAGCGCTGGCCGGGGCCGGCGCCCGCTGGCGACGCCCGCCGCGCGGCGCGATGCCGGCGTTGTCCGGTGACGGCTCTGCCGGAGCCCTCGCATGGCCGGAGCCTTCGCATGATCGTATACCGCAAGCTTCTGGCGCAGGAGCGCGATGCCCTGAAGGCGCACCTGCTGCGCCTGGACGAGGAAGACCGCCGCCTGCGCTTCGGCCACTTCGTCACCCCGGAAGTCATCCTCGCCTACGTCGACGCGATCGACTGGTCGCGCAGCTGGGTCGTCGGCGCCTTCGAGGGAGATGTCCTGCGCGGCATCGCTGAGCTGGGCGACAACGGAAACGCCGAGCGCAAGACCGCCGAGCTGTCGGTCACCGTCGAGGCCGAACACCAGAACCACGGCGTCGGCACGCGCCTGCTGGAAGAGGCCCTGCTGATCGCCCGCAACCGCGGCTTCCAGGACATCTATCTGCTGTGCCTGCCGGAGAACGCCCGCATGCGGCACGTCGCGCGCAAGTTCGCCGAGCAGATCCGCTTCCAGGACGGCGACGTGGAGATCCACATCAAGTCCTCCCAGCCCGATCCCCTCTCCGTCTTCCCCGAACTCTTCGGCCCCGCCGTCGCCCTGTGGGAGACCGGCTTCGACCGCCTGACGAGCTGGCCCCCGCGCAAGCCGGCGGCCTGAACGGGCAAAAGCTTCGATTTTAGGAGAGAAGTGGCGACCCCAACGGGATTCGAACCCGTGTTGCCGGCGTGAAAGGCCGGTGTCCTAGGCCTCTAGACGATGGGGTCTTGAGAGCGCAGACGATGTAGCCCTTCCGCCCTGGGAATGCAAGCCCCTCAGAGACTTGCACAGGCGGCTGAGCGGGGAAAATTCGGACGTCGAGTGGCCCGGGACGAGGCTCAGACCCGGCAGAGGGCGTCAATCCAGCGGAAAACCTGCCTTTGCGCCGCCCTGGGCCGTCTGGGGGCCCTCTCCTGGCTCTCCCCGGTCCTGCCAGGGTCCC
Source organism: Kiloniellaceae bacterium (assembly GCA_048268885.1). Taxonomy (GTDB): domain Bacteria; phylum Pseudomonadota; class Alphaproteobacteria; order Kiloniellales; family Kiloniellaceae; genus Pelagibius. Next base: position 16,976 of record JBLWUP010000034.1, read on the forward strand.
TCCACCACCGGGACGGCGCCGATCTCCTTCACCAGCTTCTCGATGATGGCCAGGGCGAAGGAGTCGTAGTCGTTGGCGGTCATCACGAAGGCCCCGGGGCCGCCGATCACCGAGTTGCGGTAGTAGGCGTCCACGTGGCTGTCCTCGTTGAGGATGGCCAGGCCGTTGACGGTGACGCCCTGCAGCACCGCGGCGTCGCGCAGGGTCTCCGGCTGGGCGCCCTGGTTGGCGCGGCCGTCGCCGGAGATGTCGATCACCTGGCGGGCGCCCTGGTAGCCGTTGCGGTCCAGTTCGCTGAGGGCGAAGGCGATGGCGCCGCCGATGGCCGTGCCGCCGCCGTCGAGAAAACGCGGCGTCTGATCGATCTCCCCGGCGAAGGCTTCGATGCTCGCCTCGTCCTTCAGATGCGCCCAGTCGACGGCCAGCTGCTGGCGGCGGTTGTCCGACCACTGGATCATGGAAACGGCGATGCCGTTGACGCCGCTGGCGGCGATGGCGGCGATCACCGAAGGATCGCGAAAGGCGCTGGAAAAGCCCCGCATCTGCAGGTCGAACTCCTCGATGGAGACCGAGGAGGAGGTATCCACCGCCAGCACCAGTTCCAGGGCGACCGGCTGGCCCGGGCCCGGATCGAAGGGCTCCAGCTGCGCCTGTCCCGCGGTGGGCAGGGTGACGGCCAGAACGCCGCACACTCCCAGGACGAGAGGCGCGGCCAAGGCCGGCGCGCGCCGCGAGACGCCCGCGGCACGGCGGGACGAAAGCCGAAAGGAGAAGCGGCACAAACCCATAGCGGACAGCCTAACCGCTGCGGCGGCTGCTTGTCTCCGGGAATAGAAAACCTGACCGGATTGTGAAGGCGCGCTCAGCCCGAGACCGGGGCCGCGTCCTCGATGATGAACTGCACGCTTTCGCGGCCGCCCCAGCGGTCGATCTGCAGCCGCCCGGCGACATGCAGCGGCAGGCCCGCGGTCTGCAGTAGGGCCGGGCCGAGGTCGCTGTCGAGGGCGCGGAAGGCGATGCCCTTCAGGCTGCCGCCCCCTGAGGCGCCCGCCGGGTCGCCGAGGAAGCAGCGCACGTGGTTCTCGCCCACCACGGAGGCCTTGGCGACGCGCACCGCCGGCAGGGCGAAGCGCGGCTGCACGTTGCCGACGCCGTAGGGGCCGCAGCGCTCCAGGTCGGCCAGCAGCTCCAGCGTGGCGGCGCGCGGCTTCAGCGCGCCGTCGATGCCGAGCGAGGGCTGGTAGTCGATCTCCGCCAGACGCTTGGCGAGGCGTTTGTCGAGGAAGGCCGTCAGCTCCGGCAGGCTCTCCACCGTCACCGTGAGGCCCGCGGCCATGGGATGGCCGCCGCCGTTGACCAGCAGGCCCTCCTGGCGGGCGGCGATGACCGCCGCGCCCAGGTCGACGCCGGGCACCGACCGGGCCGAGCCCTTGCCGATGCCGTTTTCCAGCGCCACCACCAGGGCCGGCCGGTTGAAGCGCTCCTTCAGGCGGCTGGCGACGATGCCGATGACGCCGGCGTGCCAGCCCTCCGAAGCGGCCACGACCAGGCCGTCCCCCGGCCCCGTCTCTTCCACCTGGCGCAGGGCCTGGTCGAGCACCTGCAGCTCGATCTCCTTGCGCTCGGCGTTGTAGCCGTCGAGGCGCGCCGCCAGGGCCGCGGCCTCGCCGGGATCGTCGCAGGTCAGCAGGCGCGCGCCGAGCGGCGCTTCGCCGACGCGCCCGCCGGCATTGACGCGCGGGCCGAGCAGGAAGCCGGCGTGATAGGTGCCGGGCTTCTCGTCGATGCGCGACACGTCGCTCAAGGCCGAGAGGCCGGCGTTGCCGCGCGCCGCCATGACTTTCAGCCCCTGCGCCACCAGCGCGCGGTTGCAGCCGGTGAGCGGTACGACATCGCAGACGGTGCCCAGGGCCACGAGGTCGAGCCACTGTCGCAGGTCCGGCGCCTTGCGGCCGTGGCGGGCGTACCAGCCGGCCTCGCGCAGCGCGCGGTTCACGGCGACGACCAGCAGGAAGGCGACGCCCACGGCGGCGAGCTGGCCCTGCCCCGAGGTGTCGTCCAGGCGGTTCGGGTTGACCACCGCGGCGGCGGCCGGCAGGCGCGGCTCGGCGGCATGGTGGTCGACCACGATGATCTCCAGCCCCACCTCGGCGGCCTCGGCCAGCGCCTCGAAGGCGGTGATGCCGCAGTCGACGGTGATGACCAGGCCGATACCCTGGTCCTTCAGCCGCTTCAGCGCCGGCGCGTTGGGGCCGTAGCCTTCGGCCAGGCGGTCGGGAATATAGATCTCCAGCGGCAGGCCGAGCGCGCCGAAGAAGCGCGCCAGCACCGCCGAAGAGGTCGCGCCGTCGACATCGTAGTCGCCGAAGACGGCGACCTTCTCGCCCTCTTCCACCGCGCGCAGCAGGCGCGCCGCGGCGCGGTCCATGTCCATGAAGGCGGAGGGATCCGGCAGGTAGTCGCGCAGGGTCGGGTTGAGGAAGCGCTCGGCTTCCTCCGCGTCAACGCCGCGCGCGGCGAGCACGCGGCCGATGACCTCCGGCAGGCCGAGCTGCTGTGACAGGGCGAGACCCTGGCGGCTGTCGGCGAGCCGTTCCTCCCACCGCTTGCCGGTCAGGGAATGCTCGACGCCGAGGAAGCAGCCGCGCGGCGTCATAGGGTCAGACGCCGAGGGAATCGTACCAGGTCTTCCGCTCGAAGTTGTGGTGCGCCTCGACGTAGCGCACCGTGCCGGACTTGGAGCGCATGACCACCGAGTGGGTCGTCGCGCCGCCGTGGAAGCGGCGCACGCCGCGCAGCATGGAGCCGTCGGTGACGCCGGTGGCGGCGAACATCACGTCGCCGCTGGCCAGTTCGTGCAGGCTGTACTTGCGGTCGTAGTCGGTGATGCCCCACTTGTCGGCGCGGCGTTTCTCGTCGTCGTTGCGGAACACCAGGCGGCCCTGGAACTGGCCGCCGATGCAACGCAGCGCGGCCGCTGCCAGCACGCCTTCCGGCGCGCCGCCGGTGCCCATGTAGATGTCGACGCCGCTGTTCCGCTCGCTGGTCGCCATGACTCCCGACACGTCGCCGTCGCCGATCATCATGATGCGGGCGCCGGCCTCGCGCACCTTGGCGATGATCTCCTGGTGGCGCGGCCGGTCGAGGATGCAGGCGACCAGGTCGGAAACGTCGACCTGCTTGGCCTTGGCCAGGTTCTTCAGGTTGGTCGCCGGGCTTTCGTCCAGATCGACCAGGTCGTCCGGCAGACCGCCGCCGACGGCGATCTTGTTCATGTAGGTGTCGGGCGCATTGAGGAAGTTGCCGGCCTCGGCCATGGCGATGACCGCCAGCGCGTTCTGGCCGCCCTTGGCGGTGATGGTGGTGCCTTCTAGCGGATCGAGCGCGATGTCGATGGCCGGGCCGCCGGCGCCCACCTCCTCGCCGATGTAGAGCATCGGCGCTTCGTCGCGCTCGCCCTCACCGATCACCACGGTCCCGTTGATGTCCAGGGCATTGAGCGACTGGCGCATGGCGTTGACCGCGGCTTGGTCCGCCGCCTTTTCGTCCCCGCGTCCCATGAGGCGCGAAGCGGCAAGCGCGGCGGCTTCCGTCACACGCACCGTTTCCAGGGCAAGGTTGCGGTCCATTGAACCGAGTGGCGACGTGGCTTTGGGCATCGGATCCTCGTTTGACAGGACGTTAGAGATCTACGATCCGGATCAGCCGCGGTTGCTCGACCACGGCCTCCATCTCGGCGATGCGGGCGAGTGCCCGCTGAATCTGAGCTTCCACGGTATCATGCGTCATGATGATGACCGGCACGGCCTCGCCTTCCCCTTCGGCGCGGCCCCGCTGGATCATCGACTCCATGGAAATGTTTTCGTCGCGCAGGGCGGCCGCCACGTCGGCGATCACGCCCGGCTGGTCCTTGACCAGCAGGCGCAGATAGAAGGGACAGCGGTGCTCGCCCATCGGCAGGCTCGGCCGCCGCTCCAGCTGGCCCGCCGGGATGCCGAAGACCGGCGGCGTCGTGCCGCGCGCGATGTCGACCAGGTCGGCGGCCCCCGCCGAGGCCGTCGGCCCCGCGCCGGCGCCGCGCCCTTCGTACATCGTGGTGTCGACGAAGTCGCCGTCGGCCACCACGGCGTTGAACACGCCGGAGACGCTGGCGATCGGCTGCGCCTTGGCGACCATGCAGGGATGCACGCGCTGCTCGATCGCGCCGTTCACCTGCTGCGCCACGCCGAGCAGCTTGATGCGGTAGCCGAGTTCGTCGGCGTAGGCGACGTCGAGCGCGGAGACGTTGCGGATGCCCTCCACATGCACGGCCTCGAAGTCGACCACGCAGCCGAAGGCCAGCGCGGTGAGGATGGCCAGCTTGTGCGCCGTGTCGATGCCGTCGACGTCGAAGCTGGGATCGGCCTCGGCATAACCGAGGCGCTGGGCCTCGGCCAGCACGGTTTCGAAGTCCTGGCCTGCCTGCGGATTACCGACGCTGGCGCCGTCGCCCTGCATCTGGGTCAGGATGTAATTGCAGGTGCCGTTCAGGATGCCGTAGACGCTGCTGATGCGGTTCCCGGCCAGGCCCTCGCGCAGCCCCTTGATGATCGGGATGCCGCCGGCGACCGCCGCCTCGTAGCCGATGGTGCGGCCGACACCTTCGGCCAGTTCGGCCAGCGCCGTGCCGTGGTGGGCCAGCAGCGCCTTGTTGGCCGTCACCACATGGCGTCCGGCTTTCAGGGCCGTCTCGACCAGCAGCTTGGCCGGATCCTCGGAGCCGCCGATCAGCTCGACCACCACGTCGGCCTCGGCATCGCGGGCCAACTGGACCGGATCGTCGAACCACTGGAAGCCCGAGAGGTCGACGCCGCGGTCGCGGCTGCGATCGCGCGCGCAGACCGCGGTCACCTGCAGCGGCCGGCCGGCGCGTGCCGAGATGGCGGAGGCGTTATCCTGCAGCAGGCGCAGCGTGCCCGCCCCGACCGTTCCAAGCCCGGCCACAGCTATGCGAAGAGGTTTACTCAAGAAGCGATATTCCGGACCCTGGTTCCCTGGTCGTTGATGCCCAGGGAACGTAAAAACGCCTTTATGTTGCGCACCGCCTGACGGGTGCGATGTTCGTTCTCCACCAGACCCAGACGGACGAAGCCCTCGCCGTATTCCCCGAAGCCGATGCCCGGAGCGACGGCCACCTGGGCCTCCTCCAGCAGCAGCTTGGAGAATTCCAGCGAGCCCATCTCGCGCAGCGCCGTGGGCAGCGGCGCCCAGCAGAACATGGTCGCCGGCGGGCTCGGGATCGGCCAGCCGGCGGCGGTCAGGCCGTTCACCAGCACGTCGCGGCGCGAGCGGTAGCGCCCCCGCATCTCGTCGATGCACTCCTGCGGGCCGTTCAGGGCGGCGGTGGCCGCCACCTGGATCGGCGTGAAGGCGCCGTAGTCCAGGTAGGACTTCACCCGCCCCAGGGCGGCAATGAGATCGGGGTTGCCGGCGCAGAAGCCGATACGCCAGCCCGGCATGGAGTAGGTCTTGCTGAGCGAGGTGAATTCGACGGCGATGTCCTTGGCGCCGGGCACCTGCAGGATCGAGGGCGGCGGCGTCTCGTCGAAGTAGACCTCGGCATAGGCCAGGTCGGAGATCACGTAGATCCCGTGTTCCCGGCAGAAATCCACGACCGTTGAATAAAATTCTAAATCAACGACTTCCGCTGTCGGGTTCGAGGGGTAGTTGAGCACCAGCGCCGAGGGTTTCGGCACCGAGTGGCGCACCGCCCGCTCCAGCTGCTCCATGAAGTCGAACTCGGGGCCGACGGGAATGCTGCGGATCGCCGCCCCGGCGATGATGAAGCCGAAGGCGTGGATCGGGTAGCTCGGGTTGGGCGCCAGGATGATGTCGCCCGGGCTGGTGATCGCCTGGGCCAGGTTGGCGAGGCCTTCCTTGGAGCCCAGGGTGACGATGACCTCTTTCTCCGAGTCCAGATCGACGTCGAAGCGGCGCTGATAGTAGGCGCAGAGCGCCTTGCGCAGGCCGGGAATGCCGCGCGAGGTGGAATAGCGGTGCGCCCGCGGATCGGCCAGGGTCTCGGCCAGCTTGTCGATGACGTGCTGCGGCGGCGGCTGGTCAGGATTGCCCATGCCGAAGTCGATGATGTCCTCGCCGGCCGCCCGAGCCTTGGACTTCAGGGCGTTGACCTCGGCGAAGACATACGGCGGCAGCCGCTTTATGCGATGGAATTCCTGAGACATGGTCGTTTCCGACGAAACCCTCTGAGACCCGCGAAAAACGTTGCTGAGAAGCCGGCGGCCGGGTGCGTCCGCGGCAGCATCGCAGGCGGGCGCCCAGCCCCGGGAGCCCGCAAGCCCTGGGAGGCCCGGCCCGCCTCGCGGTTTCTTGTAGCGAGCGGCAGTCTAGTTTTCCAGGAAGATTCTAGTTTTCCAGGAAGATTTCGACCCGCCGGTTGCCCGCCTCGCCGGACGGCATGAATTCGTGATAGACGGGCTCTGCGTCACCCAGAGCCTCGGTCTGCAGGGCCTCCGACGCCACACCCAGGGCGATCAGCTCCTCCGCCACCGACTCCGCGCGCGCCGAGGACATGTCGAAATTGGCGATCTGGTGCTCGTCCGGCGTGGTGTTCTGGGTCCGGCTGCTGGAATGGCCGACGATCCGCAGGCGGCCGCCGCGCTGCTCCTGCAGGGCCGCGATGTCCCGCAGAACGCTGCGGTCCCGGGCGTCCAGCTCCGCGGAGCCGTGGGAGAAGAAGATGATCGCCGCCAGCTGGCCGCCACCGGCCCCCGTCTCCAGCGGCAGCCCCGCCACCTGCTCGCGTGTGACGATCTCGTTTCCGCTGATGATGACGCTGGTCGTAAAGGGGTCCGGCGGCGCCGCGGTGACGTAGGGCGCGGGTTCGCCGCCCCCGCCCGTGAAGGTGGCTTGGCTGTGGTCTTCCATGAGCTCGGCCAGGATCCGTTCACGCTCTTCCGGCGCCAGGTGTGCCTGGGGCGCCTCCGGCACCTGCCCCAGCGTGGGAAACTCGTCCTTCGCCCCGGCGGTGTTCACGCGGTTCGGCTGCTCCGCCGCGGCCTCTTCGGGCGACTGCGTCGCATCCTGAACCGCCGCGCAGCCGGCCAGAACCAGCAGAGCCAGTCCAGCAACCGCCGTCGGCAGGGCGCTGAAACGCCGGCCGCAAGCTTCCTGCTTATCCATCATCGCTTATTTCTTCCTCGCACCCGCCATCTCCGTCCCCTGCGGCGGTAAAAACCCAGCATTTCCGCCCGAAAGCGGCTGTTTGGCCCGCCCCCCGGCGCCGTCACCGCTATTGAAACGACCGCAGCCCCCTATTACCTTGCGAACAATTAGGCAATTTCTCACAAGACTTGCCGATTCTGCACGCCGATACGGGACGACCGCCACACCCGCAGGATAAGGAAGCCTACATGCCGGAGCAACAGCCCCCCGACATCAAACTGCCCGATCCTGTCGAAATCTCCAAGTCGATGGCCCTTATCGCCGAGCGGAGCCAGAAGCTCGTGGCCGATTTCCTGGCCCGCCAGGAACCCCAGGGCGGCGGCCCCTCGGCCATGGACCCGCTGAATATCGGCGCCGCCTTCATGGAAATGACCCACCGCATGATGGCCGACCCGGCCAAGCTGGTGCAGGCGCAAATGACCCTGTGGCAGGACTACATGCGCCTGTGGCAGACCACCGCCCAGCGCATGATGGGCCAGGAGCCCGAGCCGGTGGCCTCGCCCGAGCGCGGCGACCGCCGCTTCAAGCACCCGGAGTGGGACGAGAACGAGCTCTTCGACTTCGTGAAGCAGTCCTACCTGCTGACCGCGCGCTGGATGCAGTCGACGGTGAAGGAGGTCGAGGGCCTGGACGACAAGACGGCGCAGAAGGTCGACTTCTATACCCGCCAGTTCGTCGACGCCATGGCGCCCTCCAACTTCGTCATGACCAATCCGGAGGTGCTGCGCGAGACGCTGGAGTCCGGCGGCGAGAACCTGGTGAAGGGTCTGCACAACCTGCTCGACGACCTGGAGCGCGGCAAAGGCCGCCTCAAGATCAAGATGACCGACATCGAGGCCTTCGAGTTGGGCGAGAACATCGGGCTGACCCCCGGCAAGGTCGTCTACCAGAACGACCTGATGCAGCTCATCCAGTACGAGCCGGCGACCGAGGAAGTGGCCAAGCGCCCGCTGCTGATCATCCCGCCGTGGATCAACAAGTTCTACATCCTGGATCTGCGGCCGAAGAACTCCTTCATCCGCTGGGCGGTGGAGCAGGGTCATACGGTCTTCGTCATCTCCTGGGTCAATCCCAACGAGAAGCTGAAGGCGAAGAGCTTCGAAGACTACATGACCGACGGCCCCCTGGCGGCGCTCGACGCCATGGAGAAAGCCACCGGCGAAAAGGACTTCAACGTCATCGGCTACTGCCTGGGCGGCACCCTGCTGGCCTGCACGCTGTCCTACATGGCGGCGAAGAAGGACGACCGGGTCAAGTCGGCCACCTTCTTCACCACCATGCTGGACTTCGCCGAAGCCGGCGAGCTCGGCGTTTTCGTCGACGAGGTGCAGCTGGCCGCCCTGGAAGAGAAGATGAAGGGCAAGGGCTACCTGGAAGGCGCCGACATGGCGACGACCTTCAACATGCTGCGCGCGAACGACCTGATCTGGTCCTTCGTGGTGAACAACTACCTGATGGGCAAGGACCCCTTCCCCTTCGACCTGCTGTACTGGAACTCCGACTCCACGCGCATGCCGGCGGCCATGCACAGCTTCTACCTGCGCAACATGTACCAGGAGAACAAGCTGGTCGAGGCGGGCGGCGTCACCCTCAAGGGCGTGAAGATCGACCTGAAGAAAGTGAAGCAGCCGGCCTGCCTGATCTCCACCCGCGAAGATCATATCGCCCCCTGGAAGGCGACCTATTCGGCAACGCAGCTGCTCGGCGGCCCGGTGAAGTTCATCCTCGCCGGCTCCGGCCATATCGCCGGCGTGGTCAATCCGCCGGAGGCCGAGAAGTACGGCTACTGGACCAACGCCAAGAACCCGAAGGACCCCGACGCCTGGTGCAACAGCGCCAAGGAGCACAAGGGCTCCTGGTGGCCGGAATGGCAGAAGTGGATCGCCGACTTCGCTAACGGCAAGGTGCCGGCGCGCCAGCCCGGCGACGGCAAGCTGAAGGTCATCGAAGACGCCCCCGGCAGCTACGTCAAGGTACGGGCGCAGGACTAGGTTTTCCATGAAGACAATGAAGCAGGTCCCCTCTTCAGGGCCGGACGGCCTTGAAGAGATGAACCGGGTGCTCGCCGAGAGCGTCCCCCTCGCCCGGCAGTGGGCCGAAGAGATGTGCTGGCGCGACCCGGCCAGCGGTGAAAGCTGCGCCTGGTATCACGGCGCCTGGCAGACCCTGCGGCTGCTGGGCATCGTCACCACCCTCACCCACCATGCGCCCCTCTACATAGAAGCCCTGCGCCCGCTGATCGCCAGCGGCGACTACAAGCGGGTGTTTCTTTCCGGTTCGGCGGACTACGGCCTGCTGTCGGTCGTCCTTGACGCTTTCACGCAGGGAGGCGCGGTCCCCGAGATCACGGTCGCCGACCGCTGCAAGACGCCGCTGGAGCTCTGCCGCTGGTACGCCGAGCGCTACGGCCACAGCCTGCGCAGCGTGCAGGCCGACCTCGGCGACGTGCCGCTGGAAGAGCCTTTCGACCTGATCTGCGTCCACTCGCTGCTGTCGTGCATTCCTGTCGACCGTCACGCGGACATCGTCGCCACCTGGGCCCGCCTGCTGCGGCCCGGCGGCGTGATCATGATGGCGAACACGATCTATCTCGGCACGCCGGGCAAGGAAGCACATTTCTCACCGCAGCACGTCGCTGACTACAAGAAGCGGGTCTTCACCGCGGCGCAGAACTGCACGCATCCGCAGGCATTGCCGCCGGCCGACGCGCTGGAGCGCATCGCCGAGGCCTTCTCCGGTACGATGTCCGCCAGCGTCATCTCCTCGCGCGGCCAGCTGACGGGCCTGCTGGAGGACGGCGGCTTCGAATTGCTCGACAACCGCTTCGGGGAATTCATCAAGGACCCGAACTACCAGCGGACAGGGCCGCCGGTCACCAAGAAGAAGGAGCACGCCTGGCTGGTCGCCCGGCGGATGTGACCCGCGGGCGCCTTCAGCGCCGGGTCTCGTTCACGAAGTCCTCGTACTTGCCGCCGGCGCTGCGCGGAATCTCGTCGAGGAATTTCAGTCCCACCGTCACCGTCCCCGGCAGCCGCTCGGCCAGATGGCCGCTGATCTCGCTTTGCTCCGCCTCCGTCAACGGCCTCGCCACGACAAGGCGCGCCTCCACCCTGTCGGCCGCGACCTGAGCGAGCTGGAACTGATTGATCGGCGCAATCTTGGTCAGCGACTTCACGCCGAAGGCCGGCCAGTACTCGTTCCCGTCACGGTCCACCAGCATGTTGCGTTCCCGCCCCAGGATGCGGGTCAGCACCGGCAGGCCGCGCCCGGTGGGACAAGGCCCGCCGACCTCGGCGAAGTCGCCGATCTCGTAGCGCAGCAGCGGCATGGCATAGTTGTGCAACGACGACACCACAACGCGCCCGACTTCGCCGGGGCCGCAAGGCCGGCCCTCCTTGTCGAGCACTTCGACGAGGGCGAAGTCCGCCTGCACCAGATGGTGCTCGTGGCCGGGCGCCTGCAGGGTCATGTAGCCGATTTCCTGTGAGCTGTAGGTATCGGCGACCGAGACGCCCCAGACCTCCCGGCAGGCCTCGCGCACGTGGCCATGCAGCAGCTCGCCGAATGCCAGGCACTGCTTCAGACTCGGCAGCTTCACGCCGTGTTCCTGGCAATAGCGCGCCAGCGACAGCATGTTGGTCGGATAGGTGCGCAGGTAGGCTGGCGCGACCCGCACGAGCCAGTCGACCTGCTGAGCGACGCTGGACTCGATCTCCAGCGCATGGATGCGTCCCGAGGGAAAGACCGAGGCCACCGACCGGCCCCAGGTCGCCTGCACCAGGCCATGAGGAAAGGCGGCATCTGCGTTCGGCATGCGGCGGATGGCCGCCATCGGCGCCATGAGGTCGCGGCGGTGCCAGAGATGCTCGCGCAGGGTGAGCACTTCCCAAAAGAACTGGCCGAGCTGCGTGCCGACGACGGTGACCGGCGTCCCCGTCGAGCCCGAGGTCGAGGCCTTTGTCGTCTTACCGTGCTCTGCGGGGACCTTGCTGCTGACGAGCTTGTCGCCGGCCTTCTGAATGTCTGCCCGTGTCAGAAGCGGCATTTTCAGCCAGTCGCCCGGACCGACGCGACGCCCGCCCGACAAGCCCGCCGCCTGCAGCCGCTCCCGGTAAAAGGGCACCGTCTCTGCCGCGTGCTTCAGCAGGCAATTGAGCTGATCGAACTGCCGCTGCCGAATCTCCTCGGCAGAGTGCCACTGGTTGGCCTCGAGCTGCTGCAGAACGGCGAGACGCTGTGCCGCGTGCTCCCCGGGAAGCGCGGGCCAGACGATCGACTTCGTCTTGGAATGAGGGATGTTCATGCGAGGCTTCGCTCCGGCTATGCGGGCCACCAGATGGGAAACTGGGGAAGCGACACCCCAAGCACCCGGATGAAGAGCCCATAGGAGAGCAGCAGCGACGCCCCGGCAACCGCCAAGGAGAGCCGCCAGCCCTCTCCCACAAATTTCAAGAAACAGATCAGGTAAAGCGCCAGCCCGGCGGGAAAGCCGAACACGAAGACCAGCGGCACGATGGCAAAGAGCCACAGCAGCCGGCCCCAGGCCGCCCCGGCGGGGCGCCCTTCCGGGTCGGCGGAATCGGACGCCGGCGCCAGCTCCGGCGGCGCTGCCTTGCGCAGCCCGACGAGATGCACCGCGACCATCACCAGGGTGGCGCCCGCGGCCAGCAGCGGGAAGCGCATCAGCGTGTCCGAATACCTGTAGTGGAACAGGCCCAACAGGCAGAACCCGACGAGGAAAGCGGCGGCTGTCAGCAGGAAGACGAGTTCCAGGCGCCGCTGTCTGCTAGCCTCCATGGGCTGCTCCTTTCGCCAGGAAAAAGCGCCGTAGCCTGGCCCAGCTCAGCCCAATGATGATCAGCGCCAGCAGCACGAGGACGCCCGGCCGCAGGAGGAAAGCGGCACCGTAGGCCTGCAGCGAAATGTGCAGATAGGTCTCGATCAGCGGCGCCATGACGAAGCCGAGCACCAAAGCGGGCCGGCTGTAACCCAGGTATTTCATGGCACAGCCGAGCAAGCCGATGACGAAGGTCGCGACGACGTCCAGTGGTTCGTTCTGGTAGGCATAGGCGCCCAGCACCACCAGCACGGCGAGGACCGGCGCCAGCACCTGCGGAGGCACGTCGGCGATCTTCAGCAGCAGCGGCGAGGCCGCGATCATGAAGGCGACGGCGATGAGGTTGGCAAAGGCCAGCACCAGCGCCAGGCCGACCGCCAGGTCCATGTGATTGGCCAGGAAATCGGGACCGGGTTCCAGCCCCAGCAGAAGAAAGCCGCCGATCAGCACCGACATGCCGGCGCTGCCCGGGATGCCGAGCGCCAGGGTGGTCACGAGGGCGCCGCCCTCCTTCGCGTTGTTGCTGCTCTCCGGCGCGATGACCCCTTCGATGGCGCCCTGGCCGTAGGCCTGAGGGTCCCGCGCCATCTGCTTGGCCGAGGCGTAGGCGACGAAAGGGGCCGTGTCGCCGCCGACACCCGGCACGATGCCGATGAAGACGCCGATGAGCGATGACTTCACCAGCAGGTAGGGGCGCAGCAGGGTGGCGCGCAGGCCGCTGAGGATCGGCGCGAAACCGATGGCACGGCCACCGTTCGGCGGAAGGCTGCGGCCGCCTCGGGCCAGTTGGACCAACTCCGGCACGGCAAAGAGGCCGAGGACGAGAGGGATCAGACGAATGCCGTCGAGAAAGTAATCGACGCCGAGCCAGAAACGGGGAACCCCGGCGACACGGTCGTAGCCGAAGAGCGCGAGAAAGACGCCGAGGCCTCCGGCGATGAGACCACGCGCCATGGACTTCTCGCCCAGCACGCCGACGTAGATGATCCCCATCACCGCGAAGAGGAAGGTCTCGGGCGAGCCGATGTGCAGAACCACCGGCTGCAGGAAGGGCAAGAGCGCCACAAGGGCAATCACGCCCAGCAGTCCGCCCAGGCCGGAGGCCGCGAAGGCGGCGCCCAGCGCTTCGCCGCCGCGACCGGCCCGGCTCATCGGATAACCGTCGATCACCGTCGCCGCGTTCGGCGCCGAGCCGGGAATGCCCAGCACGATCGCCGTAAGCGCCCCGCCCGTGTACACCACCGCGTGGGCCGCCAGAAGGAAGGCAAGCCCCGCCATCGGCTCCATGCCGTAGACGAAAGGCAGCAACAGCGCGAGCGCGGTCAGCCCGCCGAGGCCGGGCAGCACGCCCAGCAGCAAGCCGATCGCCACCCCGACCACGGTGAGCAGCAGCACGTTCCAGGTGAGAAAAAGCGCGAGAGCCTGACTAATCGCTTCCAGCATCACATCCGCCCGTCAGTACAGCGAGGCCGGTCGAAACCTCACCTACTGGTACTTCTGCTGAGCGACGTAGCGGATCCGCTCCAACTCTTCGGGAGAGAGTCCGCCGATGACGGTGTTGATCTGCTTCTTGGCCACCGCCGGAGAAGCGTAGTTGACCGGACGCTTCTTGGCCTCGGCTTCGGCAATGACTTCCGGGTCGGTCAAAACCCCCTGCACCGCAGCCTGCAGAAAAGCCAGGCGGTCGGCGGGAACATCGGGCGTCGTCACCAGGGCGCGTCCCAGGCCCAGCAGCGCATCGCAATAATCCATCCACCAGGCCTGCGCCGGCGTCATGTCGACGACCTCGAAAATGGTCGGGATGTCCGGTACCAGGGCCGAGCGCTCGCGCGAGATGATGACGTAAGGCAGGATGGTGCCGTCTTTCTTGTACTTGCGCGCCGAACTGTCCGACAGGGCAAAACCGTCGATCTCACCGCGGACGGCCGCCAGGGAAACTTCCTTTGATCCCTTGTAACCGACGACGATCTGGGCATCCAAGCCCAGAGCCTCGGCCATGAAGGCCGAAGTGGCGCCGATGGTATCGGTCCGGGAAGTCGCGCCGAAGCGGACCCTGCGGTCTGCGGTCCGCGCGTCCTGGAAGGTCCGGTAGGGCGACTGGGCGCTCCAGGAGAAGGCGCGCTTTTCGTCGGTCACACGGCCGAGGAAGCCGAGCCGGTTAATGTCATAGCGCACGCCTTCCGCCCCGGTGATCTGAGCGAAAGCCGAGGAAGCCGCACTGATGATCATGATGCTCAGGCCGTCCGGCTTCGCCGTCGCCACCTGGTTCAGGGCGACGATGCCACCGCCGCCGGGGCGGTTTTCGACGACCACCCGGGCCCCGAGGCGTTGCTCCAGATGCGGCGCCAGCATGCGTGCATAGGTATCGTAACCGCCGCCGGCACCGTAGCCGACCACCAGCTTGACGGTCTTGCCTTCATAGAATTCGGCCGCGGTTTCCGCAGCGGCAGTGGCGGCGAAGCCGCAAAGGATGAGCAAGGCACCGAGGGTGCGCAGGAAACCTCGAACGATCACGCTAATTCTCCCACATGGCAGAGAGCCGGCGCCCCCGCCGACTCGCGGGGGCCAAGCTAACGCGATCGCCTTATGGAATCATTAACCATAAGGGGGAGATCCGGCATGGGCCCTCCCCCGGCCGGCTACCTAGGCGCGATCGGCGCTGCGCTCCGCCAGGTAGGTGCGGCACAACTTCTCATAGTGGCCGGCCTGGTAGACGAAGTCGGACATCTCGGCGTCTTTCAGCTCGCGCATGAAGCGGGCCGGGCTGCCGCCCCAGAGCTGGCCGCTGGCCACCGTCTTGCCCGGCGTCACCAGGGCCCCGGCGGCGACCATGGCGCGGCTCTCGACCCGGGCCTTGTCCATCACCGTCGCGGCCATGCCGACGAAGGCGCCGTCGTCGATGCTGCAGGCATGGATCAGCGCCCGGTGGCCGACGGTGACGCCGTCGCCGATGACGGTCGCCATGCCGCCGCCGGTCTCGCGATAGTCGCCGGCGCGGTCGTGGTTGCCGTGCACGATGGTGCCGTCCTGCAGGTTGGTCCCTGCCCCGACGCGGATCTTGTTGACGTCGCCGCGCAGGACGCAGCCGTACCAGATGGAGCTGCCCGGCCCGATCTCGACATCGCCGATCACCGCCGCGGTCTCCGCGATGAAGGCATCGGGATGGATCTTGGGCCAGAGGCCGCGGTAGGGAAGCACGTGACCGCTCATGAAAACTCCTTCTTGTCGTAACACCGGCTCGCCCCAAACCCGCTGATCGCAAGCCGCCGCTGCAGAGCCACTTAGCGGGCCAGCCCGGCGAGGTCAAACCGATTGGGACCTTAGACCGGATCACGGGGGTCCGCGCGCCGGCTTGCCGGCACGGCCCGGCGGTCGCCTTCCCGGCCGTCCGGCTCTGCCTTCTCCGGCCTCGCCGCGTTAACCATAGATAGAAAATCTACCGCTTTCACTTATGGTTTTCCGCCAAACCGCGCACCACGTGTGGTAGAAGAGGTGCATTCAACTTGAGACAAATTACAGGGACCGGGGAGCATTAAATATGAGGTTCACAGCTGTTGTTTTAGCCCTTTTTCTAGGCTTGGCGGCCAATGTTGCGGAAGCGGCGATGGGCGCCGGAACGCGGCCTAAGGAGAGCTGGGACAAGATGCAGACCTTCGAGTACAACATCGGCAGAATTGCGGGCGGGCTGGAGCTCTGCCGGCGCTTCGACATGGCCGGCGACATGCGCGCCATCGCCAAGCTGACTCCTTACGGCAAGCTGGGCATGCGCAAGATGCGCGCCTTCGACGGCCTGCGCGGCTGCGGCGGCCTGGCGAACAACGCCGAAAGCCTGCTTGAGGACAAGGAAAAGCTGATCGACTACATGAAGGCGAAGTACGACTGCAGCGGCGAAGAGTGCGTCGAGCGCTGAAGCCGCGACGCCGAAGCAGAATAAAAAAAACGGGCTGCAGAGACTGCAGCCCGTTTTCTTTTGTGCCGTGAAGCTTCGGCTTAGCGCCCCAAGACTTAGCGCTTGGAGAACTGGAAGCTCCGGCGCGCCTTGGCCCGGCCGTACTTCTTACGCTCGACCACGCGGGAGTCGCGGGTGAGGAAACCGCCGCGCTTCAGGATCGGACGCAGGCCCGGCTCGAAGAGGGTCAGCGCCTTGGAAATGCCGTGGCGCACCGCGCCGGCCTGGCCGGAGAGTCCACCGCCCTTGACCGTGCAGACCACGTCGAATTGGTCGGTCCGGTCGACCACCAGGAAAGGCTGGGCCAGGATCATGCGCAGCACCGGACGCGCGAAGTACACGGTCTGGTCCTTGCCGTTGACGGTGAACTTGCCGCTGCCCGGCTTGATCCAGACGCGGGCCACCGCGTCCTTGCGCTTACCGGTCGCATAGGAACGCCCGAAAGCATCACGCTGCGGCTCCGCCGTCTCGGCCGCGGCCTCCGGCGTCACGCCCGTGGCCTCGGCCAGCTCGCCCAGATCGCTCAGGGTTTGAGTCTCGTCGGCCATGCTTACTGGCTCCTCTTGTTCTTCGGATTCATCGCCTGGAGGTCGAGGGCCTCGGGCTGCTGAGCCTCATGGGGATGCTCGGAACCGGCATAGACGCGCAGGTTCTTCAACTGCTCGCGGCCGAGACGATTGCGCGTGATCATGCGCTCCACCGCCTTCTCGACCACCCGCTCGGGATGCTCCCCGTCCAGGATCTGCCCCGCCGTGCGCTGTTTGATGCCGCCGGGATGACCGGTGTGCCAGTAGTACACCTTGTCGCTCGTCTTCTTGCCGGTCAGTTTCACCTTCTCGGCATTGACGATGATCACGTTGTCACCGCAGTCCATGTGCGGCGTAAAGCTCGGCTTGTGCTTGCCGCGCAGGATCTTGGCGACCTGCGAAGCGAGGCGGCCAAGGACTACGCCGTCGGCATCGATAAGGATCCATTTCTTCTCGATGTCCGACGGGGTGGCGCTATAGGTCTTCATTTTGCCAACCATTCGTCGCTGAATTCGGGAAAGAGCGGCCGGCGCTATTGGGGATGCCCAAGGGCACCTCCGGGCGCCAGCGCTCCGGAGCGGCGATTTCTAGGGGGATGGAGGGTGACTGTCAATCCGAAAAAGCGCCGCCTTTTCAGATATCTTAGCTATGCGGTAATATAATACCTCACTCGTAAGCCCCTCTCCAAAAAGCATTATTTTCCGGCCACTTGCAAGCGCCTCCCCCGCCCCGGCGCGGGGGTCTGCGCCGCCCTCAATCGCGCGGCGGGATGGAGTAGGTCGCCGTGGCGTGCGAAACCGGCGCCTCCAGTCCCCGGGAGCACACCATGACATCCCCGACCGCCAGGCGCTTGCCCAGCTTGATCAGGCGGCATTCGGCCAGCAGATCGCCCGGCTGCGGACGCTGAAGGAAGTTGATGTTGAGGCTGGTGGTCACCGCCAGGGGCACCTCGCCGATGGCCCCCAGCAGGGCCGCGTACATGGCGAAGTCGGCCAGCGCCATCTGGGCCGGGCCGCTCAAGGTGCCGCCGGGGCGGATATGCGCCTCGCCGGCCGGCAGGCGCACCCGGGCGGTGCCGAAGCCGATCTCCTCGGTCACGAAGCCGTAGATCTTCTGAAAAGGCGCGCTTTCGGCAAGCAGGCGGTTGAACGCCTGGATGGTGATTTGGGGAGATTTACCAGTTTCATCCATAGGACTGGGTATAGGGTCGGGCATAGGGTCGCGTGGCCTCCGGTTCCGGCTGGCTTCTTCTGTTGCGGTCCTTATTAATCCTTGAACTCCCACCTGTGGAAGCGCCAAAGTCTTTCTACCTCCGAAGAAGTTACGGTGAATGACCGAGGATTTCATGCCTGCCGAAGCCGCCCTTTCCAGCGATACTCCGCTGCTGCTGCGCGACGACCACGACGGCATCGCGCGCCTCACGCTCAACCGGCCGGGCCAGTACAACGCCCTGTCCGCCGGACTGATGAGCGAACTCCAGAACGCCTTCGACGACATCGCCGAAGACAGCGCCGTGCGGGCGGTAATCATCGAGGGCGGCGGCCGTGGCTTCTGCGCCGGCCACGACCTGAAGGAGCTGCGCGGACACAGCGGCGACCGCGACTTCTACCAGGGCATCTTCAAACAGTGCAGCCGCCTGATGACCAGCATCACCAGCCTGCCACAGCCGGTCATCGCCAAGGTCCACGGCATCGCCACCGCCGCCGGCTGCCAGCTGGTCGCCACCTGCGACTTGGCGGTGGCCGACGAGGCCACGCGCTTCGGTACGCCGGGCGTCAACATCGGCTTGTTCTGCTCGACGCCGATGGTCGCCCTGTCGCGCGCCGTGCCGCGCAAGCAGGCCATGGAGATGCTGCTGACCGGCGACATGGTGGACGCGGGCGACGCCGTCGGCCTGGGCCTCATCAACCGCGCGGTGCCCGCCGAAGCGCTGGAAGAGGAAACCCTGGCGCTGGCCCGCAAGGTCGCCAGCAAATCTCCCCTCACCCTCAAAATCGGCAAGGAAGCCTTCTACCGGCAGATCGAATATGGCCTGGTGGAAGCCTACGCCTATGCGGCCCAGGTCATGACCACCAACATGCTGGCCCGCGACGCCGAAGAGGGCATCGACGCCTTCATCGAAAAGCGCGCGCCCCAATGGGAAGGCCGTTAGGGGGAAGGCGCTAAAGCCTGAAGGCCGTTGAGACCGTATAGAGAGTCGTTTCCTTGACTGAAGATCTACGCGAATTCTGGACCCTGGTGGTCGACATCTGGACCCGGGGCTTCCTGGGTATTGAAGTCGGACGTCTGCTGATCGCCCTCGGCATCATCGTCGGCTTCCTGATTTTCCGGCACTTTTTCACCCAGGTCATCATGGGCCGTCTGCATCGCTGGGCGGAAAGCACCGAGAGCACACTGGACGACGAAGCCATCGAGGCCCTGGCGCCGCCTATCCGGTTCATTCCGCTGGTGATCGGCATCTTCATCGCCATCGGCTATCTGGACATCCGCAGCAGCGTCGGTGAAGTCGCGGACAACATCCTGCGCTCCCTCGTCGTCTTCACGATTTTCTGGCTGCTGTTCGCCGCCGTCGGTCCCTTCTCTTTCGTCTTCACAAAGCTGGAGCGGGTCTTCACCCGGCCGATGGTCGAGTGGCTGGTGAAAGCCGTCAAAATCGGTATCGCCTTCATCGGCGGCGCCATCATTCTGGAACTCTGGGGCATCGAGGTCGGCCCGATCCTGGCCGGCGCCGGTCTTCTGGGCGTCGCCGTCGCGCTCGGCGCCCAGGACCTCTTCAAGAACCTCATCGCCGGCATCCTGGTCATCGCCGAGAAGCGCTTCCAGCCCGGGGACTGGGTGCGCGTGGACGGCGTGGTCGAGGGCACGGTCGAGACCATCGGTTTCCGCTCCACGCGCGTGCGCCGCTTCGACAAGGCCCCGGTCTACGTGCCCAACGCCAAGCTATCGGACAACGCGGTCACCAACTTCAGCGAAATGACGCACCGACGCATCTACTGGGTCATCGGTGTCGAGTACCGCACCACCGTCGAGCAGCTGCGCGAAATCCGCGACGGCATCGAGAGCTACATCATCGACAATGCGGACTACGCGCAGCCCGACGAGGTTTCGACTTTCGTGCGGATCGACAGCTTCAACGACTCCTCGATCGACATCATGCTCTACTGCTTCACCAAGACGACCAACTGGGGCGAGTGGCTGGCGATCAAGGAGCGGCTGGCCTATCACATCATGGACGTGGTGCACGGCGCGGAGACGGGCTTCGCCTTCCCGAGCCAGTCGCTCTACGTGGAGTCCCTGCCGGACGACCGGCCGGAAACCTTCGTACCGCCCGAAGACGGCGAGAAGCCGGAAGAGCGCCAGCAAAAACGCCTGGCCGCGGAGAGCCAGGCACCCGACAGGCCGGCCAAAGACAGCCAGACCGGCCAGGGCCGCAAGGAAGCCGCCGCGGTGAACGAGAAACCCGGCCCCGACGGCGACGGCGACGGGGAAGCCTGATGCCTCGGCGAGAAAGCGGAAGAGGACAATGAGCAGCCCCCTTACCTACAGCAACAGTGACCTGCTGGCGATCCTGCGCGACACCCGCACCATCGCCATGGTTGGCGCCTCGCCGAAGTGGAACCGGCCCAGCTACTTCGCCATGAAGTACCTGCAGGAGAAAGGCTACCGCGTGATCCCGGTGAACCCCGGCGTCGCCGGGCAGGAGATCCTGGGCGAGAAGGTCTATGCCACCTTGTCGGAGATCCCGGAGAAGTTCGAGATGGTCGACATCTTCCGCAACTCCGCCGCCGCCGGCCCGATTACCGACGAGGCGATCGCCGTCGCCAAGGACAAGGGCATCGAGGTGATCTGGATGCAGCTCGGCGTGATCAACGAAGAGGCCGCGGAGAAGGCCCGCGCCGCCGGCCTCACCGTGGTGATGGACCGCTGCCCGAAGATCGAGTTCGGGCGCCTGAACGCCGAACTCTCCTGGGGTGGCTTCAACTCCGGCATCATCTCCGCCAAGCGGCGCAAGGTGCGCCTGTCATGAGCGACGACACAAGAAAGCGCCCGGCGCGGGAATACGGCTTCGAGACCCGCATGATCCACGCCGGCACCCAGCCGGAGCCGATCACCGGCGCGCGGCAGACGCCGATCTTCCAGAACACCTCCTACGTGTTCCACGACGCCGATCATGCCGCCTCGCTGTTCAACCTGCAGACCTTCGGCTTCATCTACTCGCGTCTCACCAACCCGACGGTAGCAGCGTTGGAGGAGCGCCTGGCCAATTTGGAGGGCGGACGCGGCGGCACCTGCTGCGCCTCCGGCCACGCCGCGCAGATCCTCGCCTTCTTCGCGCTGATGGAGCCGGGCGATCGCTTCATCGCCTCGACGCGCCTCTACGGCGGCTCGATCACGCAGTTCGGCAAGACCTTCAAGAAATTCGACTGGCAGGCCGACTTCGTCGACGTCGACGATCCCGACGCCGTGCGCCGCGCCCTGACGCCGAAGACCAAAGCCATCTTCGTCGAGAGCCTGGCCAACCCCGGCGGCGTGGTAAGCGACCTGGAAGCCCTTTCCACCGTGGCCCGCGAGGCGGAGATCCCGCTCATCGTCGACAACACCATGGCGACGCCCTACCTCTGCCAGCCCTTCGACTGGGGCGCCGATCTGGTGGTGCACTCGACCACCAAGTTCCTTTCCGGCAACGGCACCTCGGTGGGCGGCGCGGTGATCGATTCCGGGCGCTTCGACTGGAGCGCCAGCGGCAACTTCCCCGGCCTGGGGGCGCCGGAGCCGGCCTACCACGGCCTGAACTTCCAGGAGACCTTCGGCGACATGGCCTTCACCATGCAGGCCCATGCGGTGGGCCTGCGCGACCT
This sequence comes from Kiloniellaceae bacterium, assembly GCA_048268885.1. Taxonomy (GTDB): domain Bacteria; phylum Pseudomonadota; class Alphaproteobacteria; order Kiloniellales; family Kiloniellaceae; genus Pelagibius. The sequence continues at coordinate 38,372 of JBLWUP010000034.1, forward strand.
GGGCGCGACCATGGCGCCGATGAACGCTTTCCAGACCCTGCTGGGCACCGAGACGCTGAGCCTGCGCATGGAGCGCCACTGCGCCAACGCCAAGCAAGTCGCCGAATTTCTGGAGGGCCATCCGGCGGTGGCCTGGGTCTCCTGCGCCGCGCTGGCGTCGAGCCCTTACCGGGCGCTGGCGGAAAAATATCTGCCACGCGGCGCCGGCTCGGTCTTCACCATCGGCCTGGAGGGCGGCTACGAAGCCGGCGTGGAGATGGTGGAGAGCTGCGAGCTGTTCAGCCATCTGGCCAACATCGGCGACGTGCGCTCGCTGATTCTGCACCCGGCCTCGACGACCCACCGCCAGCTGACCGAGGAACAGCAGGGCGCCGCCGGCGCGGGGCCGGAGGTGGTGCGCCTTTCGATCGGACTGGAAACGGTCGAGGACATCATTGCCGACTTGGACCAGGCCCTGGCGGCGGCCGCCAAGGTCTAAGCGGCACCGCCCGGCGTCATCACGCCGCGTTGGCGATCTCTACCAGGTTTCCGTCCGGATCCCGGAACCAGACTGACCGGAGCCGGCCTTCCGCGCCTTCGGCTTCCGCCGGGCCATGCTCCAGGTCCACCCCGCAGTTGCGCAGATGCGCGGCAACCTCATCCAACGGCGTCGTCGCAACGAGGCAGAACTCCGCCGAGCCGGGGATCGGCACCGCCGCCTTGCGCTCCAGATCGTTCGGGTTGGGATTGATGTTGATCTTGAGCCGGCCGAAGCGCAGCGCAACGCGCCCTTCCCCGAAGGTTTGCCGCGCCATGCCAAGAACTTTCTCGTAGAAGGCGCAGGTCTCTTCGACGTCGCGTACGGTCAGGGAGAAATGATCCAGACGCTCCAGCTCGACGGACAGATTGCTCATTGCAGAAATATCGGACCTCTTGTCGTTACGTTACTCAGCCGGTGCCGTGACTGGCGCGGCTGTACGGGGATTCGGTAGGAAGAAAGCGACGGCCCCAGCGGAAGCGGCGACCGCGGCCAGGATGAGATAGAGCTCGCCGAACTCTCCGTTGCGGCCCTCCACCCAGGAGGCGAGCAGGATCGCCGGATTGGCGATGGCAAAGGCCAGCACGAACTTGACGCCGAAGGCGAGCCCGCGGTGACGCTGCGGAGTATAGCGCGCCAGCAGCATGTTCTCCGCCGGCAGAGCGACCGCGCTGAGCACCACGGTGAGCACCGCGAGGCCCATCAGGGGCGCGCTGGCGGCCGTCGCCAGCAGGGCCATGACGGGCACCTGAAAGACGAAGGCGCAGAGGTAGATCGGCTTCAGGGGAAAGCGGTCGGCAAGCCAGCCGCCGACCAGCTGCATGAAGCCGCCGGCGGTGTAGACCAGGGCCACCAGCACGCCGATCCCGAAGGCCCCTTCGCCCGCCATGTCGCGCAGCCGGAGATCGAAGATCTTCGGCAGCGAGGCCTGGGTGGCGTGGAACATCAGCCCCATGACCATCATGGTGAGCAGCAGCACCGCGTAGACGCGCAGCATGTCGCCCCGCGAGGGCGCCGGTTCCGGCGTACGGTCGGCTTCGGTTTCGCGGACCCAGCCGAGGCGCAAAGCGACCACCAGGGCCAGGCCGGTCGCCAGGCAGACGACGCCCGGCACGATGAAGGCGGCCCGCCAGGAAAAGGCGTCGATCAGGACCCCGGCGATGAGCCCGGCGCTGGCGATGCCGAGCGAACCGAAGATGCCGTTGACCGCCAGGGCCATGCCGCGGGCGCGGGCGCTCTTCACCACCCAGGCGATGCCGACGGGATGGTAGATGGCGCTGAACAGGCCGACGGCGGCCAAGCCGAGCATCAGGGCGAAGCTGGAATCGACCAGGCCGCAGACGATGCCGGAGACCCCGAGCCCGATGAAAAAGACCGCCATCATGCCCGAGGCCGACCAGCGGTCGCCGAGCCAGCCCGCCGGCAGCGCCGCAAGCCCCACCAGCAGAGAACCGAGCGCCCAGAGCTTCACCAGCTCATGGTTGGGCAGGCCCCATTCGGCTTCGAGAGAGAGCGCGATGACGAAATAGAACGCGGTGAAGAGGTGCATATAGGCATGGCCTAAGCACGAGAACGCCAGCGCCAGCCGCGCCGAAGGAGCCTTCATGGCCTCTAATCCCCAGTCTCTTCCCCCTAAACCCAGTATACGCTTCCGCCCGGGGGAACAAGATAGCGAAACGCATAGCGATCCTGTGGAAGCCAAACGGACAGCCCGATTACTGCCCCGCCGCCCTGCCGCCCCCCATGGCCGCGGCCCCTAGCGGGACGTCCCGCCGGGCTTAGGCGGCATTTGCCTGAGAGTTGCAGGGCCTGCCCCGATTTTGCCGCAATATGATCATCCGGCAGCCCATATCCCGCCCCGGTCGGGACAAGGTCCGGCGGCATCCTGAAAACTCGATGCGAAGGGAAAAACCGAAACGCCAAGGAGCGATTCCTATGGACGGCAGCCAAGTGAACAGCAGCCCGGAGGCCAGCGAAAGGCGGTCCCTGAAGGCCGGACCGGCGGTTACCTCGGGGCACAGCGGGCCGCCGGCGGAGCTGGATCTCGACCGCCTGGTGTGGGACCCGGAATACCGCGAGGCCATGCGCCACCTGATCGCGCGCGGCAGCTGAAGGCGCCGCCGCCCTGCAAGGCGCCCTGGGGGACGACGGCCTCTAGACCACCTCGTCCTGGCTCGTCTCAAAGCTGATCCAGTCGAGAAAAGCTTTGCTCCCCCCGACGATCGGCAGCACCACGGCGCAGGGACACTCGTAGCTGTGCATCGCCTCGATCGCCGCGATCAGCTCCTCGACCCGGGCCTGGGTGGTTTTCAGGAGCACCACGCTCTCCGACCCCTCCCCGATCTGCCCCTCCCAGTGAAAAATCGGCACCATTTCCGGGAAAACGTTGGCGCAGGCCGCCAGCCGGGCCGCCACCATGGCGCGGCCGATTTCCTGGGCCTCCTCGGCATCCGCCGCGGTCACGTAGACCAGGCAGTGGGAGAAGTTAACAGACATAGGGGCTTAGCTCTCCCGAGTCGCTTTCTGCGTCAAGCTATCGTAGCATGGCCGCAATAGCAGGGAGAGAGAGCATGGACCGATTGTCCCCCACGGCCCAGAAGCTCGGCAGTTCGACGCAAGGCAGTCAGGGCCGCAAGGCGCGCCCTACGATGACGCAGTTGGCGTGGCTCAGCCGCGGCCTGGAGCAGTCCGGCGGCAAGTTGCCGCTGTTCGACCACTATGGGCAGCGCTACGACCAGCGCACCATCCGCAGCTGCATCGAGCAAGGCTGGGCAGAACCTTGGTTCAACAATCCGATCAAACCGGACTGGCTGGTCTGCCGCCTGACCGACGACGGCCGCAAGCTGGCCGAGGCGGGTGAAGCCCTCGCCGACACGGCGGACGACGATGTTCGCGAGGTCAAGATCCGCGATCTGGTGGACGACCTCTTCAGCTGACCGAAGCCTGACCCTTTCCGTTTCGGACCGCGTCGCGGCGGCAGTGCGCGGCTAACGGATCTGCTTGCGCCAGCGTTCGATGGTGCGCGCCACGAAACCTTCGGGCGCCTCCTCCTTCTTCCATTCCGTGGCGAAGGACGCGGTGTCGCTGTGCGGGCGCTTTTCTTCCGGCAGGTCGGCGAAACGGATCCGCATGGGCAGCACCACACCTTCACCGACGACCACCGCCTGCTGATTGCGCAACGACGGCAGCGAGTTCAACATGCCCTCGGCGCTCTCCGGCAAGGCCTGGCGCACGAAGTCCTGATCCTTCTGGTTGCCCATGCGCAGCGCGAAGAGCGTGCTGCACTGGGACAGAATGGTCTCCGACAGCTCCGACGGGCGCTGTGAAACCAGGCCGAGCGACAGGCCGTACTTTCGGCCTTCCTTGGCGATGCGCGCGATCATGCGGCGCGTCGGCTCGAAGCCCTTGCTACTATCCTGCGGGATGTAGCGGTGCGCCTCCTCGCAGACCAGCAGAACCGGCACCGCCTCACTGCGCTCGCTCCAGACGACGAAGTCGAAGAGCGTGCGGCACAGCAGCGAGACCACGACGTCGACGATCTCCGACGGCACGCCGGAGAGATCGAAGATGGTCAGGGGCTTGCCGTCGACCGGCACGCGGATGAGGCGCGACAGCACGTCCGGCAAGGTGTCGCGCACCGACAGACCGGAGAACATGAAGGCATAGCGCCGGTCGCTGCGCAGCGCCTCGATGCGCGAGCGCAGGCGCAGATAGGGCTTGGCCTGCTCCGCCTTCTGCAGCTGGCCCATGGCCGCCTCGATGTTGTGCAGCAACGCGCTCAGCGGATAGGGCGTCGGCGTGTCGACGGTAATGTGGCGCTGCTCGTTCTCGCCCTCCACCGCGCCGCGGCGCGCGAGCTGGATGGCGTCCTTCAGGATGAAGGCCTCGGACGAGCGGCTGTTGTCGTCGCGGCTGCACATCACCTCGACCATCTCTTCGAAGTTCAACAGCCAGTACGGGAGCTGCAGGTTCTCCGGCGTCACCACCTCGGCCAGGCCGTCGAAGGCACGGCTGTATTCGTTGTGCGGATCGAGCAGGATGGCGTGACCGAAGGGATGCGCGCCCAGGATCGCGTGCATCACCGTCGCCAGGGCGCAGGATTTGCCCGAGCCGGTGGTGCCGAGGATCGCGAAGTGCTTGCCCAGCAGATCGTCGGTGACCAGGTAGGCCGGCAGTTCCGAGTTCTGGTGCAGCGTGCCGATCTGAACGTTGGAGCCCTTCGGCCGCTTGTAAATCTGTTTCAGCTCGTCCATCGAGGTGGCGTAGACGGCTTGGCCCAGTCCCGGATAGAGCGACACGCCGCGCAGCAGGTCGAAGCCTTCCGCGCTGGCCGGGTCAGCCCCCTCCGGCAGCAGGTACTCGCCGAAGAGATCGATCTCCATGACCCACTGCTCGCCGAGCTCGGGCGACGGCGAGGGGTTGCCGGTGGAAAGACCGGAGACGATGCCGAAGGCAATCGAGTTCGCGGTGGGCATTTTTACCAGGGCGCCGATCTGCACCGCTTCGTTGAGCTGCTGCGCGGCCTCCGGTCCCGGCCCGGTCGACACCAGGCTGGCGGTCACCTTGGACCCGGTGACCGAAATGATATGCCCGACCCTGTATCCCGAAGGCTCGGCCCTCGGCAGGTCCATCTGCTGAACTGTCTGCATCTGCGCTGCCTGCATCCATCTGTTGGATTTCCGAACGGAATTCGGCCGGAATCATTGCAGCGAGACGTTAAGCAATAGCGAAAGCCGCAGACCTTAGGAATTTCCGCTAAACCCCGGTCATTTAAGGATTTTAAACCATAGGGCGCATAGTCTGGGGAGACGTCTGGCCGGTTTCCGCGGGAAAGCGGCCCGAGATCCCGGGAAAGGCCCGCCAATGCCGAAGCTCACAGGTTTCAGAGCCAGGATCGCCCCTCGAACCGCCCCTGGGCCCGCCTCCAGGGTGATCGGGGCCGCCCTGCTGCTGGCCCTGCCGGCGGCCGTGGGGGGCTGCGACGCGATCTATGACGACACCAAGGGGTGGGCCAACCGCCTGGAGGCCTCCATCCTCAAGGCGGCCCACGACCTGGAGAAGGACCCCGACAGCCAGGAGCCGGAGCACTACACCCCCGAGGAAGTAGAGCCCCCGCGCCCGCCCCGGATGGCGCAAAGCGCGACGGCAGCGCCCTCTTCGGAGCCTGCCATAGCCATGGCGCCGGCCCCGGCGCAGGCGCCGGTCATCGGAAAGGTCCCTGCCGTACCCCCGCAGGCCATCGCCAGCCGCAAAGCCATGCTGCCGCCATCGCCCGCAGCCGATGGCCAAGCCGACGGCCTGGTCGGCGATGCGGCGACCGCCCTGTTGAAGCCCAAGGACTCGCCGGAGAAGCAGGGGCCGGAGAAGCACGGGCCCGAGAAACAGGAGCAGGAAAAGACGGCCCCGGAAAAGACGGCAGCCGGCAAAGCCGACGGTGAAAAATCCGCTGCGGCGATGACGGAAAAGAAAGCCGCCAAGGCGGAGACCAAGTCCACGGCCCCGCCGCTCCCTAAGCCGAAGCCGGCACACCAGGTGGCCGAAGCGGCCGCCCCGGAAAGCGCCAAGGCAGCGAAAAGCACCAAGCCGGCGGAAAGCACCAAGCCGGCGGAAAGCGCCAAGACGGCGACGGCCGGCAACGGCGTCTCCATGGTGCTGCACCTCTCCTCGCTGCGCAGCGAAGAGGCCGCCAAGCGGGAATGGCGGGACCTGAAGCAGAGCTTCCCCGAGCCGCTCGGCGGGCTGGAGGCGGAAATCCGCCGCACCGAGCTGGGCGAAAAAGGAACCTTCTACCGGATCCTGGCCGGTCCCCTGCCCACGCGCAGCGCCGCCAGGGAAGCCTGCGCGACGATGAAATCCAGAAACGTCCGGCAGTACTGCCGCGTTCTGCCGTCTCAGCCGGAAGCCAAGTCGCCCTCCTGAGAAGTCGCCCTCCTGAGAAGTCGCCCTCCGGAGAAGTCGCTGCCAGCCCCCTTCAGCGCGGCGCAGGGAACAGCTCCGCGCCGCGCCCTGTCACATAGTAGGCAAGCAACCCCACCCACTCGTGCAAAGCGGCGCCGGCCGTGCCCAGTGAATCGCCGATGTCGCGCGGCCAAGAAAGGTTGTCGGGCTCGGTCCGGAAGTCGACGGGATAGGGCAGCACCGGCAGTCCATTGGCGCGGAAGCTGGCGACGGCGCGCGGCATATGGGCCGCCGAGGTCACCAGCAGCCAGGGCCGGTCCGCCTCCCCCAGCATTTCGGCGGTGCGGTGGGCGTTCTCGGCCGTGTTGCGGGACTGGGCCTCAAAGCGCACCTTCGACAGATCGACACCCTGCTGCTCGAAAAAGCGCTGGGTGATCTCCGCCTCGTTCCAGCCACGCGGCAGCAGCCGCCCGGAGAATCCGGAAACCACGATCTCTTGCGCCGGCATCTGCCGATGCAAGGCCACCGCCGTGGTCAGCCGTTCGGCATTGCCGTTGAGCCCCACCTGGCCGCGGGCCGCGGCCACGGCACCGCTGTCCGTCGCACCGCCCAGCACGATGATCCCGGCAATGCCGTCGGCCGCTACCTCGGGCAGGGGAAAGCGGTTCTCCAGCGCGCGCAAGGCGGCCTCCGGCAAGGGGGTCAGCAGGATCAAGCCGCCGTAGATCAAGAGCACGGCACCGAAGAAGCGCGCGGGCAAGGTCCAGCCGAGCCGCCGGCTGGCCAGCCACAACAGCAGGCAAAACAGCAGGCTGTTCAGCGGCTTCAACAGAAACCAAACGATCTTGGACAGAAAGAAGAAGGCAGTGGACATTGATCCTGCTCGTTTTTTTCCCCGTGTCACCTGGCTCGCCCAGGGCCTTCCCGGCAAAGAAAAAGCCGCTCCGGCAGGGCCGGAACGGCTTTCTCGATCAATGGTCGGAGCGGCAGGATTTGAACCTACGACCCCCACACCCCCAGTGTGGTGCGCTACCAGGCTGCGCTACGCTCCGCCAGAACCGGGACATGGCGTCCTCTCAGCGGCCCTGTATAACCGGGCTTCTGAGGGAAGGCAACGATTGCCTCACTGCCCCGGCGGCCACATTTACCCGGCCTGGAGCGCCGCTCAGGACGTCCCCGGCCCGGCCTTTTTCAGCATGTCCCGGAGTTCGCTCAGTTCGTCGATGACGGCCTGGATTTCCTTGGCCGCATCCACGCCTTCCGGTGCCGCCGCCTCGGTCCCCTCCTCGGCGGAACCATCCTTGCCGCGCCCCTCCCGCAGCAGGCGCTGGACACCCTTGATGGTGTAGCCCTCGCTGTAGAGCAGGTCACGGATACGGCGCAGCAGGCTGATGTCTTCCGGACGGTAATAGCGCCGCCCGCCGCCCCGCTTCAACGGTCTGACCTGGCTGAACTTGCCTTCCCAAAACCGGAGAACGTGCTGCGGGACGTCGAGTTCGTCGCTGACTTCGCTGATCGTCCGAAATGCGGCGGCGGATTTCCCGGCGGGTCGACTTGCTGGCATGCTGACCTTTATTTCGTCCAGCTATCCGAAGACGCTAAGCTTCTACTTCACTCTTCGCCGTGCCGCTGAGCGCACTGTTGATGCGGTTTTTCAGCACATGCGAAGCCCGAAAGACCAGAACCCGACGCGGCAGGATCGGAACTTCCTCGCCGGTCTTCGGGTTGCGGCCAATACGCTCGCCCTTTTCGCGAACCGAGAAGCTGCCGAAAGAAGACAGCTTCACCATCTCGCCACGGACCAGAGCGTCAGAAATCTCGTTTAGAACCGACTCGACCAATTCCGCCGACTCGTTGCGAGACAGCCCTACCTCCTGGTAAACGGCCTCGCTCAGATCCGCCCGGGTTATCGTCCCACCGGCCATTCCCCCCTCCTCTTGCGTTCGACCAACAGCGAAGCTTAGCGCACCGGGAAAATGCGGTCAATTATCCAGCGAATACCGTGGGATGCGGCCAATTTTTGACGCAAATTCGGAAGGCTGCCTAAAGCGGCCTCTCAAGGGCCGCTATTTTACCAGCGGACCAGGGCTGAACCCCAGGTGAATCCGCCGCCCATGGCCTCCATGCAAATCAGATCGCCGCCCTGAATACGGCCGTCGCCGACCGCTTCGGTGAGGGCCAGGGGGATCGAGGCGGCCGAGGTGTTGGCATGGCGGTCCACCGTCACCACCACCCGGTCGTCCGGCAGATTGAGGCGCCGGCCCATGGATTCGATGATGCGGATGTTCGCCTGGTGCGGGACCAGCCAGTCGATATCTCCCGGCGTCAGGTCGTTGGCCTCCAGCGCCGCGTCGATGGCCTCGGCCATGCGCACCACCGCGTGACGGAAGACTTCTTTGCCCTCCATGCGCAGATGCCCGACCTTGCCGGTCGAGGACGGCCCGCCGTCGACATAGAGCGCGTCGTGGTGGCGGCCGTCGGCGTAGAGATGGGTGGACAGCACGCCCCGGGCGGCCGAACCGTTGACGCCCGCGGTCGCCTGCAGCACCACCGCGCCGGCGCCGTCGCCGAACAGCACGCAGGTGCCGCGGTCTTCCCAATCCAGAATGCGCGAGAAAGTCTCGGCGCCGATCACCAGCGCCGTCTTGGACTGACCGACGCGCAGGAAATTGTCGGCCACGGACAGCCCGTAAACGAAGCCGCTGCAGACAGCCTGCACATCGAAGGCGGCGCCCTGCGTCACGCCCAGGCGCTCCTGGATACGAGTCGCGGTCGCCGGGAAGGTCTCGTCGGGCGTCGAGGTGGCGCAGATGATGAGGTCCACGTCCGACGGCGAGATGCCGGCTTGGGCCATGGCCTCTTTGGCCGCCGCGCTGCCGAGGTCGGAGGTCATCTCGCCTTCAGCGGCGATATGGCGCTGGCGGATCCCCGTGCGCTGGCGAATCCACTCGTCGGTGGTGTCGACTTTCTGCGCGAGTTCTTCGTTGGTGACGATCTGGGCGGGCAGATAGGCACCACAGCCCGTGACGAGGGAACGGTACATATTTATACGACAGCCGCCTGAGCGTTACCGGGGGTTCGGTCCAGAAGGGTAAGGTCGGAACGAATCTTTTCGATGATACCATGGCGGTGCATGTCCACCGCAACGCCGATTGCATTGGCGAAACCCAGCGCGTCGGTGCCGCCGTGGCTTTTCACGGCGATGCCGTTCAGGCCCAGGAACATGGCGCCGTTGTAACCGCGCGGATCGACCCGCTTGCGCAGCTTGCGCATGGCCGGGCGCGCCAGCAGATAGCCCAGGCCGGCCAGCAGGGAAGAGCGGAAAGTGTGGCGCAGGTACTCGTTGATCAGCTTGGCCGTGCCTTCGGCCGTCTTCAGCGCCACGTTGCCGGTAAAGCCGTCGGTCACGATGACGTCGGCCGTGCCCTTGGCAATGTCGTCGCCTTCCACGAAGCCGAGGAACTTCCCCGGCAGGCCGCTGGCGCGCAGGATGGCGCTGGCTTCCTGCAGCGACTCGTGGCCCTTGATCTCTTCCGAGCCAACGTTGAGCAGCGCGTAGCTCGGCTCCTGCAAACCCAGCACGGAGCGGGCGAAGGCGTTGCCCATCACCGCGAAGTCGACGAGGTTCTGCGCATCGCACTGCACGTTGGCGCCCAGGTCGAGCATGACCGATTCGCCGCGCAGGGTCGGGAAGAAGGACGCGATGGCCGGGCGGTTGATACCCGGCAGCGTCTTCAGCACGAACTTGGCCATGGCCATGAGGGCGCCGGTGTTGCCGGCGGAGACCACGCAGTCGGCCTCGCCCGCCTGCACCGCATTGATCGCCAGGCGCATGCTGGACTCGCGGCCGGCGCGCAGAGCCACGGAGGGCTTGGCGTCGCTGCTCACCACGTCATCGGTGTGGCGCAGGGTGGTCACTTCCTGCAGCCGGCCCTTGCTCTTCAGCAGGGGCGCGACTTCCCGCTCCCGTCCGAACATGAGGAAGCGGACCTCGGGAAAGCGCTCCAGCGCGATCGCGGCACCACGCACCACCATTTTCGGGGCGGCGTCGCCACCCATGGCATCCAATGCGATTGTGAGCGCTTTGCTCATATTCCCTCATGAGGCAGTCCGCCGACGTGGCGGCCGGTCGGGCCGCCGGGCGGGCGCTGCCTAGAGACCCTCGGATTCCATGACTTCCCGGCCGTCATAATGACCGCAAGCCGGGCAGACATGGTGCGGGCGCTTCAGCTCGCCGCAGTTGGAGCACTCGTGATAGCTGCCAGCGGTCAGGGAATCGTGGGCCCTGCGCTGGTTGCGGCGCGATTTGGAAATTTTACTCTTAGGAACAGCCATGATTCTCGTCTCTCATCGTCAGGCGACAGCCGACTTCTCAAGCGCCTAATTAGCCAATCTGGGCCATTGCAGCAAGCAAAGCCGGAGTAGAGTCGCAGATAAATCTAACCTATTTGTCACCCTTCAGCACTTTCAGCGCTGAAAAGGGCCCGTCGTTTTCCTCAACTTCCGGTGGCCGGTAGGCCTCGGGGACCTCCGCCCCCGGTGCCCTGGGGTAGGGGTCCAATGCAACCGCGAGCTCCTGCACCACCAGTTCGCCCACGTCGATCCCCTCCTCCGGCAGGATCTCCGCGGGATCGGCGGCTTCCGGATCGATCAGCACATCCGCGTCCTGCGCGACCGCGGGACCGCCCGCCTCGTAATCAACCTCGAACTCGCCCTCCAGGCTCTCGAGGACAGGCTCCAGCGTGACCACGCAGGCCTGCTGCACGTCTGCCTGCCAAGTCCCCTGGACCCGGAAGAGTTCGCGCCCGACGGACTTGACCGTCACCTGCGCCGCCAGCCGGTCAACCGCCAGGATTTCCAAGCGCTTGGCCACCGCTTTTCGCTCAGCCGCCGAAGCCTCCACGGAGTCCGTGACCGTCGGCCCGCCCAGGCGGTCCGGTGTCACAATCCGCGAAAACTCGTTGGTCGCCGTTACGGCTGAACCAGACACGGCTATCCTCCGCTGCCGGCGCCGAAAAGCGGCGCACCATAGGGGTTGGGCGGGGCTGGGTCAATCCCTTAGCCGCCCGCTTGCCTGCCCCGTTTCTCAGGGGCTCACCGCCGGATTTCCGGGCTTTTTCAGCCCCCGCCGGCGGGCCCCGGCGGCGCCGCGAAAGTCAGCTTGCCCGCGCGCAGGGCGTCACCGTCCTGCGCCTCCAGGGCGGCGGCCTGGTCCAGGACATAGGCCGCGAGTCCGCCGGCATCGCCCTGCCCGGCTTCCAGGGTGCCAAAGGCATTACGGCGCAGCGCCTCCTCCAGCTCCCCGGTTCCCCGTTCCGGAACCGCCTCCAGGGCCGTCTCGTAGGCCACCAGGTGCCCCATGAAGGCTTCGGCCATGCGCTTGACCCGCTTGCCCACACCGAGGTCCCCGGCCCCCATTTCCCGCAGCGAGCGGTCCATGTCGGTAAAGAAGACCTCCTGCAGCGCCTCGGCCAGGTCCAGCCCGGCCGGAAAGTCGCGCTTCAGGCGGCGCAGCACCAAGGCCAGGTGGAGCACAATGGACTCGAAGCGCCCGTCGAGGCTGTCCGGCACGCCCAAATCCCGGTAAAGGGCCGGGGTGCGCGCCTGGGCCACGATGATCTCATAGAGGGGCCAAGCGTGCTCGCTGCGCGGCTGAGGATCGAAGAGGCGCTTCCAAATCATCGGCTTAGGATCATGAAGGAATGGCGGAAGAAGCCGCCCAAACGCCGGGCGACTGGCGATATCTCGAATTACGCCTTGAAATGGCACCACCCGGCGGTTTAATCAAGCTATTCGGGGTCAAACGAGAGGTATGATGTGAAAGCGACGAAGCATCGCCGGTTCGGCAAAAGCCTGCCGAGCCTGGGCGTTTGCCTGCTGCTCGCCGGCGCCACTGTCGCGCTGTCCGCCTGCAGCGACAATGTGCAGCTGCGCGGCAATACGCCGGACCCGGAGGACGTTGCCGGGATTCAGCCGGGCGTGCACAGCCGCCAGGACATCATCGATCTGCTCGGCTCGCCCTCCACCGTGTCCACCTTCCAGGACCGCAAGTGGTATTACATCGGCCAGAAGACCCAGCAGGTGGCCTTCATGAAGCCGGAGGTGCTGGACCGCAAAGTGCTGGTCATCACCTTCGACGAAACCGGTCTGGTCGAGGACACCACCAACTACACCATGGCCGACGCGCAGGATGTCGACCCGGTCGACCGCGAGACCCCGACCGAGGGCCGCGACCTGACCCTGCTGCAGCAGCTCTTCGGCAACATCGGCCGGTTCTCCAACCCGCTCTAATTCGCCCGGACGCCGCTAGAGCAACCCGCGTCCAGACGGACGCGGACAAGTTGCTCTAACCTTTTAAGATAGATCAATTCGTCCTCGGTCAGGTGATTCCAACCGACCGAGGATTGATCTTGAGGCGGACGCCGGACACAAAAAAAGAGGCCCTGGAAGCACACCGCTTCCAGGGCCTTTGTCTTAGGCGCCCCCTTCCCCGGCGAGCCGGGAAAGGGGAACCGGTTTCTTAGTGGGCCAGCGCCGCCAGCAGCAGCAGGGCCACGATGTTGGTGATCTTGATCATCGGGTTCACGGCGGGGCCGGCGGTGTCCTTGTAGGGGTCACCCACCGTGTCGCCGGTCACCGCGGCCTTGTGGGCTTCGGAGCCCTTACCGCCGTGGTTGCCGTCCTCGATGTACTTCTTGGCATTGTCCCAGGCACCGCCGCCGGCCGTCATGGAGATGGCCACGAAGATGCCGGTGACGATGACGCCCAGCAGCATGGCGCCCACGGCGCTGAGCGCCGCCGCCTGTCCGCCGATCGCCAGGATGACGAAGTACAGCACGACCGGCGAGAGCACCGGCAGCATCGAAGGGATGATCATCTCCTTGATCGCCGCCTTGGTCAGCAGGTCGACACAGGTGCCGTATTCCGGCTTGCCGGTGCCTTCCATGATGCCCGGGATCTCCTTGAACTGGCGCCGCACCTCGACCACCACCGCGCCGGCGGCACGGCCGACCGCGGTCATGCCCATGGCCCCGAAGAGATAGGGCAGCAGGCCACCGATGATCAGGCCGACCACGACGTAGGGGCTGGCCAGCGAGAAGTTCACCGCCTCACCCGCCTTCAACGTGATCGCCCCCTCGGCGATAAACAGTTCCAGGTCGGAGGTATAGGCCGCGAAGAGCACCAGCGCGCCGAGACCGGCCGAAGCAATGGCGTAGCCCTTGGTCACGGCCTTGGTGGTGTTGCCGACAGCGTCCAGGGCATCGGTGGTCTTGCGCACATCGGCATCCATGTCCGCCATTTCGGCAATGCCGCCGGCGTTGTCGGTCACCGGGCCATAGGCGTCCAGCGCCACGACCATGCCGGCCAGCGCCAACATGGTGGAGACCGCGATGGCGATGCCCAGCAGGCCGCCCAGCAGGAAGGTGATGATGATGCCGGCGCAGATGATCAGTGCCGGAACCGCCGTCGCCTCCATGGAGATGGCGAGGCCCTGGATCACGTTGGTGCCGTGGCCCGTTTCCGAGGCCTTGGCGACCGAGCGCACCGGGCGGTATTCGGTCCCGGTGTAGTACTCGGTGATCCAGATGATCGCACCGGTCACCACCAGACCGACGATGCCGCAAAGGTAGAGGTCGAGCCCGCTGAAGGTGATGCCGCGGGTCGTCATCATGGTGTCCATGCCGATGACGTAGTCGGTCACCGGCCAGAGAACCACCGCCGAGATCACCGCCGAGGCAATGAAGCCCTTGTATAGCGCCCCCATGATGTTCTGGCTGCTGCCCAGCTTCACGAAGAAGGTGCCGATGATGGAGGCGAGGATGCAGGCGCCGCCGAGAGCCAGCGGGTAAATCACGACAGAGGCGATGTTGGGGTCCTGCACCGCGAAGATGGTCGCCAGGACCATGGTCGCGACCACCGTGACCACGTAGGTCTCGAAGAGGTCGGCGGCCATGCCGGCGCAGTCGCCCACGTTGTCGCCCACGTTATCGGCGATGACCGCCGGGTTGCGAGGATCGTCCTCGGGGATGCCGGCCTCGACCTTGCCCACCAGGTCGGCGCCGACGTCGGCGCCCTTGGTGAAGATGCCGCCGCCCAGACGGGCGAAAATGGAAATCAGCGAGGCGCCGAAGCCGAGGGACACCAGGGCCACGGAGATCTCACGCTCGGGAACACCCATCTTCACCAGCACCAGGTAGTAGCCGGCGACGGCCAGCAGCGCCAGGCCCGCCACCAGCATGCCGGTGATGGCGCCGGCCCGGAAGGCGATGGAAAGGCCCTCGGCCAAGCCCGTGCGGGATGCCTCGGCGGTGCGCACGTTGGCGCGCACGGAGACGTGCATGCCGATATAACCGGCGGCACCGGAGAGCACCGCGCCGATCAGGAAGCCGACGCCTTCCTTGACGCCGAGAAACACGGCCAGCAGAACGAAGATGACGATGCCGACCATGCCGATCGTCCGGTATTGGCGGTTCAGATAGGCTTTTGCGCCTTCCTGGACCGCGCCGGCGATCTGCTGCATCCGCTCGTTTCCGGCCGGCGCCGAGAGCACCGACATTGATGCCCAAGCACCATAAACCAGTGCCAGCACCCCGCAGCCGAGCACCAAGTACAACACGATATCCATGTGGAGTTCCCTCGAGATAAGTGGTCCAACCTGCTTTACGCAGGCCGGGCGCTAGATTCGCTGCCCGCTCGCAGCGCCCCAGAATCGCGCGGAAAATGCCAGAACCGGTCTACGATAGCAACCGTTTGCGCGCCGACAGCCCGCCACGCCCTGCTGTTCTGTTTAGGCCCGGTGCCGGCGGTGCAGCCACAGGGCCGCGGCGGTGGCTGCGGCCACCGGGAAGATGATGCCGATATTGACGGCCTGCCAGCCGAAGGTGCTGAAGATCACGCCGGAAGCCAAAGCGGTCACCGCGGTGGTGCCGAAGACCATAAACTCGTTGAAGGCCTGAACCCTGGCCTGCTCCTCGACCTGGTAGGTCTCCGTCAGCAGCGCGGTGCCGCCGACGAACATGAAGTTCCAGCCGACTCCGAGCAGGACCAAAGCCGCCCAGAACTGCAGGACCTCCACACCGCTGAGGTTGATCAGCGCGCAGCCCAGGATCAACAGGCCGCCGGTGGCGATGACACGCTCCGCGCCCACCCGGTGGATGATGTGACCGGTGACGAAGGAAGGCGCGAACATCCCGACCACGTGCCACTGGATGACGAAAGCGGCGGTCTCGAAGGGATGGGCGCAGGCCACCATGGCCAGGGGTGTCGACACCATCACCAGGTTCATCGCGCCGTAGGCAACCATGGCGCAGAGCACCGCGACGATCAGCGCCGGCTGGCGCACGATCTCCGCCAGGGGACGGCCCTTGCCGCGGTCCTTCAGCGACAGCGGCGGCGGCAGCGCCGCGACCTGAATCAAAATAAGGGTACAGAACCCCAGCACGGCGACCGCCGCGTAGCCGCCGGCGAAGAGCACCGGGGCGAAGAGCTCCTTGGTCCACTTGGCCAGCTCCGGCCCCAGGATCGCTGCCACCACGCCGCCCACCATGACGTAGGAGATGGCGCGGGACCGGTGCGCGGCACCCGCCACGTCGGCGGCGGCGAAGCGGTAAAGCGCGACATGGGTGGCGAAGGCGCCGAGGAAAGCCGCCCCGACGCAGAACAGCCAGTAATCGGCGAGGAAGACCGCCAGACAGGAGATCACGCCGCCGGCAATGCCCAGCAGGCTGCCGAGACTGAAGCCGGCGCGCCGGCCGAAGCGGCCCATGAACAGCGAGACCGGAATGGTCATCAGGGCGGTCGCGACGAACTGCAGGGCCAGCGGCAGCGTCGCCAGGGCCGGCGTCGGCGCCAGGGAGCTGCCGACCAGCGCCGTGATGGTGATGGAGAGCGCCATACAGCTCATGCCCAGCGCCTGGCAGACGGCCAGGACGGCAACGCTGGACATGCCGGATCTCTCGGTAGCGACGGATTCCATGCGGGCAAGCTACCTCATCGGGCGCTGGAAGGCAGTCCACTATCTTGTTGCGCAAGGCAGCTATGCACGGGATCGGCGGCTGAAATAACGCCGGAAAACGATCACACCTTGCGGGGCTGGCGCCGTTCCAATTCGCGCAGGATGATCTCGGAAACGACCCCCTTACCCAGCAGGCGGTCACAGACCCCCAAGAGGCGGTGTTTCACCAGGTCCGATTCGAAGCCCGCCTTGCGGACGAGGCGCAGGGCGAAGAGGCTGTGCAGCTCGGTCAGGAAGGCGTGACGCAGCCTTGCCTTGTTCTGCTGGGTCATGCCGGCGTCGAAGTTGTCCGGCAGCAGCAGGACGACCTCCATCGACACATGGTGCGTGACCTCGCCTTCCTGGATCAGCGAGATCACCAGGGGGGCATCCATAGGGATGTAGACGGGCTCCGGCTTGTTGATCTCCGCGATCAGCTCACTGGTGCGCTCGGCCCCGGGGCCCATGAGGAACCACCAAGCCGCCCCGCCGCCGCCAAGCAGCAGGATCAAAGCGACGACGATGAGAATGATGATCCGCAAAGCGGCCGATCCTACAGAAGCCGGTTATCGAAGCCTCCGTGATAGGCCTTTAGGGTAAAGATGCCGTTAAGTATTAACTATTTGAAAATACGTCTAGAAATGCGTCCAGCCGGCCGCCTCCAGCGGCACCTCCGCGCCAACCGCGTCGCGCAGCCGCAAACCGGGCTCCGGCCGCGCCCGGCCGATGCGGGTGATCGCGACGCCGCAGCGCGCCGCCAGGGCCTGGATCGCTTCGCGCCGCGCGGGCGCTGCGGCGAAGAGCAGCTCGTAGTCGTCGCCGCCCGCCAGCAGACGCTGCGGCGGCGCGCCCAGCGCGGCCAGCCCTTCGCGCGCCGCCGTGCCGATGGGCACCGCCGGCAAGTCGATCTCCGCGCCGACGCCCGAGGCGCTGAGCAGGTGGCCGAGGTCGGCGGCCAGGCCGTCGGACACATCCAGCGCCGAGCGGGCCAGGCCCTCCTCCAGCAGGGCCCGCCCCACCGCCATGCGCGGTTCCGGCAGGCGATAGCGCCGCACCAGGGCCTCCCGGGTCTCCGGCGGCAGGGCGTCGAGTTCGCCGCGCAGCGCGCAGAGCCCGAGGTAGGCTTCGCCCAGCGTCCCGGTGACATAGAAGTCGTCGCCGGCCTCGACCGAGCCGCGATCCAGAACCGTCTCCCCCGTCACCTTGCCGAAGGCCGTGAGGCTGAGGGTCATCGGCCCCGGCGTGCCGGTCGTGTCGCCGCCATAGAGATCGACGCCGTAGATGTCCTGGTCGCTCGCCAAGCCTTCACTGAACCGGGCGATCCAGGACTCCTCGATGTCGAGCGGCCAGGCCGAGGCCAGCAGGTAGCCGAAGGGCGCCGCGCCCATGGCCGCCAAATCGGAGAGGTTCACGCGCAGCAGTTTGCGGGCCACCAGATCCGGCGGACAGTCGAGGAAGTGGCGCCCCTGGATCATGGTGTCGACCGTGGCGACCAAGCGCTCGCCCTGCGACACCGGCAGCACCGCCGCGTCGTTGTGCAGCCCGAAGGTGCCGCCGGCCCGCGCCGCGAGGGGCGCGAAGTAGCGCTCGATCAGCTCGAACTCTCCGGCGCGCTTGGAGCCTGACGTCGAGCTCATGGGAGAAAGCCCCGCGCGCTCAGCGCAACTTGCTGAGGTCGGCCTCGCCGCCGAATTCCTCGGCCCGCAGGACGTGAGCCAGGCGATCGAGCATGCCGTTCACGAAAGCGGTTTCGCGGCCGTCGAAGAAGGCGTTGGCGAGGTCGACGTATTCCGAAATGACCACCCGCGCCGGCACCTCGAGGCGTTCGGCCAACTCGAAGGTCGCCACCCGCAGCAGGCCGTGCAGCAGAATCTCCAGCCGATCGAGGGTCCAGTCCTCGTCGAGCACGGCGGCGATCATGTCGTCCAGTTCGTCCGACTGCTTGGCCGCGCCCTCGACCAGCTCGGTCAGCAGTTCGCGGTTCACGGAGGCGTGCTTCAGGCCCTCGATTTCCTCCTCCACGCGGTGCTGCAGGAACTCCTGCAGCACTTCCTTGGCGCTCTGGCTGCCCACCGCGATCTGGTAGAGGGCCTGCACCGCCAGCAGGCGGGCGGCGCTCAGACCGGAAGGGCGCCTGCGCTTGCCGCCGGAAGCCGGTTTGGGAGTTGGGGTATTGCTCACTGTTCAATGAATCCGAAAAGGCCGACCGGGGTCAGCGGGGAAAAAGATGGAAGCGGCGCTTCACGTCCAGCATCGCCAGACAGGCCTGCGCCGCGTCCCTGCCCTTGTTCTTCTGGTCGACGGCAGCGCGCACCCAGGCCTGCTCCTTGTTCTCGCAGGTGAGGATGCCGTAGCCGAGCGCCAGGGTATGATCGCAGGCGAGGTCCTGCAGCTTGCGGGCGCTCTCGCTGCAGACGTAGTCGTAGTGCGTGGTCTCACCGCGGATCACGCAGCCGAGCGCGACATAGCCGTCGAAGCGGCGCCGCCCGGCGAAGAAGTCCATGGAGCGCACCACCATGCGAATCACCGCCGGGATCTCGAACACCCCGGGCACGGTGACACGCTCGTGGGTCACGTCGGCGGCGTCGAGTTCGGCGACAGTGCCCTCGTAGAGGGCGTCGGCGATGTCTTCGTAGAAACGCGCCTCGATGATCAGGATGTGCGGGCGCACGTGGCTATCGTCGCTCATGTTCCGCCTCTTACGCCTTGCCCAGAGGCTCGATGGCGCGCTGCCCCACGACCTGCAGGCCGTAGCCTTCCAGGCCGACGATGGTGCGCTTGGTGTTCGACAGCAGGATCATGTCCCGCACCCCGAGATCGAGCAGGATCTGCGCGCCGACGCCGTAGTCGCGCAGTTCGCCGCCGGCCTTGGGCTCGCCGCCCAGCCGCGACTGCAGCGAGGTGGAGAGCGCGTCCGCGGAAGGCTCGCGGATCAGCACCACCACGCCGCGGTCGGCTTCGCCGATCATGCGCATGGCCTGCTGCAGGTCGCCGGCCTTGCCGCTGGCGCCGTCGCCCAGCACATCGTCCAGCACGTTCATGGCATGCATGCGCACCAGCACCGGGTCCTCGCCCCTGATGTCGCCCTTCCACAGCGCCACGTGCTCGGCGTAGTTCAGCGTGTTGACGTAGAGCACCAGGTTGAACTCGCCGCCGTAGCGGCTGGTGAAACGGCTCTCCAGGCGGCGCTCCACGAAGTGGTCGTGGCGCCGGCGGTAGGAAATGAGGTCGGCGATGGTCGCGACCTTCAGGCCATGGCGCTGGGCAAAGGCGATGAGGTCGTCGCGCCGGGCCATGGTGCCGTCGTCGTTCATGATCTCGCAGATCACGCCGGAGGGATTGAGCCCGGCCAGACGGGCCAGGTCGACCGCGGCCTCGGTATGGCCGGTACGCACCAGCACGCCGCCGTCACGTGCCAGCAGCGGAAAGATGTGGCCGGGCGTGGTGATGTCGTCGTGCCCCTTGCTGGGGTCGATGGCGGTGGCCACGGTGCGCGCCCGGTCGGGGGCCGAGATCCCGGTGGTGATCCCTTCCCGCGCCTCGATGGAAACCGTGAAGGCGGTCTGGTGGCGGGACTCGTTCTTGCTCGCCATCAGCGGCAGGCCGAGTTCCTCGATACGCTCGCGGGTCATGGCCAGGCAGATCAGGCCACGGCCGTAGCGCGCCATGAAGTTGATCGCGTCCGGCGTCGCCATCTGGGCCGGGATGATCAGGTCGCCCTCGTTCTCACGCGACTCGTCGTCGACCAGAATGAACATGCGGCCGTTGCGCGCCTCCTCGATGATCTCCTCGATGGGAGAGACCATCTCGCTGAAGGTGAGCCGCCAGGGTTCCTCGGACTTGTTCATCTAAAAAGCTTCTATCCTTGAGAGGCGGTCGGTCTAGGAGGCCGCCAGCAGACGCTGAACGTAGCGCGCGAGCATATCGATTTCCAGGTTAACCCGGTCGCCCGGCTGCTTGCCGCCCAGGGTGGTGACCTCCGCCGTATGGGGGATGACGTTGACGCCGAAGCAATCGCCCTCGACCTCGTTGACCGTCAGCGAGATACCGTCTAGCGCCACCGAGCCCTTGGAGGCAATAAACTTCGCCAGCTCCGGCGGCGCTTCGAAGGTAAAGCGCAGGGAGCCCTGCTCCGCCCCCCGGGCCTTGACCACGGCGACGCCGTCGACATGGCCGGAGACCATGTGGCCGCCCAGCTCGTCGCCCAGCTTCAGGGGCCGCTCGAAGTTGACCGCCGTGCCCGCGGCCCAGCCGCCCAGGGTGGTACAGGACAGGGTCTCGCCCGAAACGTCGGCGGCGAACCAGGCCTGGCCCTGGTCAACCCCCTGGTCCACCAGGGTGAGGCAGCAGCCCGAGCAGGCGATCGACGCCCCCTCGGGGATCGCCGTGGTGTCATAGCCGGTCTCGAAGACGAAGCGGCGGTCACCGCCCCCTTCAGGGGTCTCGATCGTCTTGACCCTGCCGAGGTCTGTGATGATGCCGGTGAACATGGGCCCTTAGGCTTCCAGGCTGTAAATGTCGATACGGTCGCGCCCGAGCTGGGCCATGGCGGCCTGCAGGAACTTAGGCGCCTCGCGCAGGTGATCAACCCCGAAACCGGCCACGGCGGCGATACCGTCGCCGCCGATGATCAGCGGCGCCTGGAACCAGGCGAGACGGTCTACCAGACCGCCGCGCAGCAGGGAGGCCGCCAAATGGCCGCCGCCTTCCACCAGCAGACGGGTCACACCGCGCTCGCCCAGCAGCGAGAGGGTCGCCGCCAGCGAGACATGGCCGTCGCTATCGGGCTCGACCTCGATCACCTCAACGCCCGCGTCGCGGTAGGCGCCCAGCCGGGCCGCCGGGTTGCCGTCGAGAGTCAACAACAGGGTCGGCGCCTCCTGCGCGCGGGCCACGAGGTCGTGGGTCAGCGGCAGGCGCAGGCGCCCGTCCACCACCACCCGCAGGGGCCGGCGGTCTTCAAAGCCCGGCAGGCGGACATCGAGGCGCGGATTGTCGAACACAGCCGTGCCGCTGCCGACCAGGATGGCGTCGGCGCGCGAGCGCAGCAGATGGGCCCGGCGTCGCGCCAGCGGACCGGTGATCCACTGGCTGTGACCGCTGTGGGTGGCGATGCGCCCGTCCAGCGAGGTGGCGAGCTTGAGGACCACCAGGGGCTGGCCCTTCAGCACGCGCTTGAGGAAACCGCTGTTGAGGCGCTCGGCCTGCATCCGGCAAACCCCGAGGTCCACCGCGATACCGGCATCGCGCAGGATCTGCAGCCCGCGTCCCGCCACGCGGGTGTCGGGATCCTCCAGCGCCGCCACCACACGCGCCACCCCCGCGGCGACAAGTGCCTCGGCGCAGGGCGGCGTCTTGCCGTGGTGGGCGCAGGGCTCCAGGGTGACATAGACCGTGGCGCCGGCGGCGGCCGCGCCGGCCTGGGCCAGGGCTTCCGTCTCCGCATGGGGCCGTCCGCCCGGCTGGGTCCAGCCCCGGCCGACCACCCGGCCGTCCTTCACGATCACGCAGCCCACGGCCGGGTTCGGCGCAACCCGTCCCAATCCGCGCGCCGCCAGCGTCAGGGCCGCGCGCATGAACGCGAGGTCGTCCTGTCGGGCGTGGCTATCGGTCCTGGGGGGGTCAGTCGTCCCCGTCACCGAGCTTGCCGATGAACTCTTCGAAATCGCGTGCCTCACGGAAGTTGCGGTAGACCGAAGCGAAACGCACGTAGGCCACCTGGTCCAGGGTCGCCAGGGCATCCATGATCAGTTCGCCGATCAGCTTGGTCGGGATCTCCGACTCGCCGGAAGATTCGAGGCGGCGGACGATACCGTTCACCACCCGCTCGATGCGCTCGGGATCAACCTGCCGCTTCTGCAGCGCCAGCGACATGGAGCGTTGCAGCTTGTCCCGGTCGAAAGGTTCACGTTTGCCGGTGGATTTGACCACCGTCAGTTCACGCAGCTGCACACGCTCGAAGGTCGTGAAACGCGCACCGCAGTTCGGACACTGCCGGCGACGCCGGATCGCCGAGTTGTCCTCGGTCGGCCGCGAATCCTTTACCTGCGTGTCCTCGTTGCCGCAAAACGGACAGCGCATTGGTTCCCCTTTTCTTCGTTCTTCTTACTCATCACCCGGGCTTACTCTTCACCCGGGCAGCCGGCCGGGGCCGGCGCGCGGGCGCGCTTGCCGCTAGATCTCCAGATCCGGATAGATCGGAAAGCGATGGCACAGCGCCTTCACTTCGGCCCGCACTTCCTCCTCGACCTTGGTGTTCCCCTCGCCGTCCTTCGCCAGGCCGTCGAGCACGCGGCCGATAAAGGCGCCGACCTGCTTGAACTCGGCGCCGCCGAAGCCGCGCGTGGTGGCCGCCGGCGTGCCGAGGCGAATGCCGGACGTCACCGTGGGCTTTTCCGGATCGAAGGGAATACCGTTCTTGTTGCAGGTGATCCCGGCCCGGTCGAGCGCCTCCTCGGCGATGTTGCCGGTCAGCTTCTTGGGCCGCAGGTCGACCAGCATCAGGTGCGTGTCGGTCCCGCCGGCGACGATGTCGAAACCCTCGTCGACCATGGCCTGGGCCAGGGTCTTGGCGTTGTCGACCACCGCCTGGGCGTAAACCTTGAACTCCGGCTTCAGGGCCTCGCCGAAGGCCGCCGCCTTGGAGGCGATGGCGTGCATCAGCGGACCGCCCTGCAGTCCCGGGAAGGCCGCGGAGTTGATCTTCTTGCCGAGCTCCAGGTCGTTGGACAGCACCATGCCGCCACGGCCCGCGCGCAGGGTCTTGTGGGTCGTCGTGGTCACCACATGGGCATGGGGCAGCGGGCTGGGATGCACCCCGGCGGCCACCAGACCGGCGAAGTGGGCCATGTCGACCATGAAATAGGCGCCGACCTTGTCGGCAATCTCGCGGAAGCGCGGGAAGTCGATGAAGCGCGGATAGGCCGAGCCGCCGGCGATGATGAGCTTCGGCTTGTGCTCCAGGGCCAGCTTC
This sequence comes from Kiloniellaceae bacterium, assembly GCA_048268885.1. Lineage (GTDB taxonomy): Bacteria > Pseudomonadota > Alphaproteobacteria > Kiloniellales > Kiloniellaceae > Pelagibius. The sequence goes on from JBLWUP010000034.1 coordinate 61,754, forward strand.
TCGACCTCGTCGAAGTCGATCAGGCCGTCTTCCTTGCGCACGCCGTACTGCACGGCATTGAACCACTTGCCCGAGAGGTTCGGCTTGGCGCCGTGGGTCAGGTGGCCGCCGGCCGAAAGCGCCATGCCGAAGATGGTGTCGCCGGGCTGCAGCAGCGCCAGAGCGACGCACTGGTTGGCCTGCGCGCCGGAGTGCGGCTGCACGTTGACGAACTCGCAGCCGAACAGCTGCTTGGCGCGCTTGATGGCCAGTTCCTCGGCCACGTCGACGTACTCGCAGCCACCGTAGTAGCGGCGGTGCGGGTAGCCCTCGGCGTACTTGTTGGTGAGGATCGAGCCCTGGGCCTCCAGCACCGCCAGGGAGACAATATTCTCCGACGCGATCAGCTCGATCTGGTCCTGCTGGCGGCGCAACTCGCCGCGGATGGCGTCGGCCAGCTCCGGGTCGGTCTCCCTCAAGTGGGCGGAAAAGAAGCCGTCCTGCAAAGGCAGGGTCTTGGCGGCATTCGCAGCAGTCATCTTCGCTTGCAACTCCTCGAAGGGGCCATTCAGCCCAGTTTTTCGACACGGCGGACGTGACGATCGCCCGCGAAATCGGTGTTCAAGAACGCGTCCAGACAGTCCTTGGCGACCACATCGCCGATCAGGCGGGCGCCCAGCGCCAGCACGTTGGCGTCGTTGTGCTCGCGGCAGAGGCGCGCCATGGTCACATCATGGCACAGCGCGGCGCGGATGCCGGGGTGGCGGTTGGCGGCGATGGAAATGCCGATGCCGGTGCCGCAGACCACGACCCCGCCGTCGGCCTTGCCGGCGGCCACGGCTTCGGCCACAGCCTGGCCGAAATCGGGGTAATCGACGGAGTTGGTCGCGTCTTCGGTGCCCAGGTCGAGCACCTCATATCCGGAAGAACGCAGCTCCTCGGCCAGCTTCGCCTTGAGGTCGTAGCCAGCGTGATCGGAGCCGATTGCGATCGACTTGAATGCCATAGTTGGGGAACGCCTGCCTGTCTCGGAAAAACCGGCGGACCCTACCATATGTCGCTGAGGCCTGAAAAGCCGCCACAAGGTGTCGGGGAACCTCAAGAGCGGCATCTATTGTCGCAGCGGCGGCAATCCGGCGCGGAATCCTCAGCCGGACATCAGCAAGTCAATTTTAAAGCTCTTGCTCGACCATATGGCGCAACCGGCCACCAGATATGATCTGGGAAGCTTGTCCTGGAGCCAACATGACCAAAGAACCCGCCCCTGACGCAAAGACGACTCTCAGCCGGGGCGAGAGGCTGGCCCTGGTCATCTTCGCTGCACCCGTCATAGGCGGCGGGAGCTTCGCCGCCATTGCCTTCCTCAGCGACCTCATGGGCGCCAGTCTGTACGGCGCTTCCGAATGGGGAGTCATATCGTGGGGTTTCGCCGAGCTATTCGCCTGCGTCCTGCTGATTCTCGCTGTTGTACTGGTCGAAACCACGCGCGTTGGATCATTGGCTACATACGCCGTCGCAGGTGCCGCTGCGGGCACCCTTTCATTCCTGCTCTCAGATTGGAGCAGCTTATAGAGGGAATGCTGGATCCTGCCGCTGCAGTATGTCCTGGTCGGCTACCTTCTCGGCAGAATTGCTTTCCGCCGCGTCTAACCAGCGCGCAGCGCACCGACAGTCGGGCCTAAGGCGGAAAAGAAGCGGGAAGACCCCGTTTAGACGATCAGCCCGCCGCGCTGTCCGTTGGCGCGCTTGGTCAGGACGTATTCCAGCTTCTGGGCGGCCAGGCGCTCCAGCTGCACCTGTCCGGCCGAGGGCGGCCCGACGATGCTGACCTCGGCGGAGGTCAGGGTATCGACGGCGGAGACTTTGACGTATCCGCCGACCCGTTGGAATTCGAAGATTATCTCGCGTGTCTGAGGCATGGGCCTATTTTCAATCATCTATGGCAAACAAATCCTTAACAGCGCAGTGTTGCGATATTAAGGCAGCAGCGTGACAGGCTGGAGTGCGCCGCAGGCCCGGCCGCCCGGCCCCCGGGACCATCCCTGGGACCATCCTCCCAGGCGACGTCTCGCACCGCTTTAGACCCCAGGGAAATTGCGCTATATCTGACCCAAGAGCGCCATCAAGGCAGAACCCCTAAGCAATCCCCCACAAGGGGCCCCTACAAGGAACGAAGTCATGTCCCAGGCCACCGCCGTCCCCGGCTCCAGCCCCGCCCCCAGCCCGGGCAAGGCGAAGTTCGTGTGGGAGGACCCGCTGCTGCTGGAAGAGCAGCTCAGCGAGGAGGAGCGCATGGTGCGCGACGCGGCGCGGGCCTACTGCCAGGAAAAGCTCATGCCGCGCATCCTGGAGGCCAACCG
>JBLWUP010000035.1:0-60462 GCA_048268885.1 Kiloniellaceae bacterium
GCGGAGTCGGGCTCGGCGCCGGCCGCCGGGGTCTCGGCCGGGGCGACGGTCACTTGAGGCGTCGTCTCCGGGACCGCCGCCGGGGCGGCATTTTCCGCCGTGGCGCTGGGCGCGTCACCGTCGACCAGTTCCTGCAGCCGTTCCGGGACCGGCGCGACCAGGTCGCTGAGGCTTTCGCCGTTGTTGGAAAGGTAGAACCACACGCCGTAGGCGCCGGCAAACAGCAGGGCGGCGACCAGGAAGACCGCGCCGCCGGGCATCTTGCCCTCGGGCGCCGGGGTCGGGAAATGCAGCTTGGTCTGGCTGTCGAGGCCTTCGACCTCGCTCTTGAAACGCTCGACCACCTGCTCGCCGTCGAGCCCGAGGTATTCCGCGTAGCTGCGCACGAAGCCGACCGCGTAGGTGGCGCCGGGCAGGTTCTCGTACTGGCCGCGTTCGATCGCGTCGAGATAGGAATAGCGGATGCAGAGAACCTCCGCGATAGAGCGGAGATCCTGGCCGATCTGCTGGCGCGCCCGGATCAGGGTGTCGGAGACGCGCTCGCCCTGCATTTCCTGGGCGATGGGAAATTCGGAAACGCTGTCAGGCTCAACCAGCTTCGGTTCCCCGAGCTTGGGTTCCTCGCGCTTGCGTTCGCTCTTCTTCAACGGGTGTGCCACGGGTTCTCACAAGTTCCGGACTGGGGATTGCGCCAAATCTGCGATCAGGCGCCTTCTTTGTGGCGCATCGGGACCGCAACGCGCTTGGCAGTCAACTTCGCCGGCACTGCATGCCTCAACATTAACAATTTTCACTCTGCCGCAGCAACGCGTTAGATCGGGATGTCGCGATCCGATGCGTAAGACCTTAACTGTTCACGGATACTGTGATCCGGCAAAGTTAATAATTGATTTATGCAGTCCTTGACGGAATCAACTTCCAGGGCCCGCAGCATGGTCTTGACCTGGTCGACGGCCTGCGGCGCCATGGACAGCCGGCGGACGCCGCAGCCGATCAGCGCCATGGCCTCGACCGGGTGTCCGGCCATCTCGCCGCAGGCGGTCAGCGGCACCCCGTGGTCCGCCGCCTGGCGGGCGATATCCCGGATGAACGTCAGCACCGCCGGCGACAGCACGTCGTAGCGCCGCGCCAGTCGCGGGTTGGTGCGGTCCGCAGCGAAGAGGAACTGTACCAGGTCGTTGGTGCCCAGCGACACGAAATCGCAGCGCTGCAAAAGCTGCGGCAGCTGCAGCGCCAGCGCCGGCACCTCCAGCATGGCGCCGATCTTGATCTCCGCCGGCAGGCGGTCGCCGAAGGCCTTCTCGCGGTCGATCTCGCGGCGCAGCAGGTCCTTGGCGGCTTCGAATTCGGCAACGTCGCTGACCATGGGGAACATGACCGAGAGGTTGCGCCCGGCCGCGGCGTGCAGCAGCGCGCGCAGCTGGCGGCGCAGCAGCGCCGGGCGGTCGAGGCCGATGCGGATGGCCCGCCAGCCCATGGCCGGGTTGTCCTCGTCGTGGCCGCGCCAGTAGGGCAGCACCTTGTCGCCGCCGACGTCGAGGGTGCGGAAGACCACCGGCTTGTCGCCCGCCGTATCCAGGATGCGGCTGTAGATGTCGGTCTGGGTTTCCACGTCGGGGAAGGAGTCGCGGATCATGAACGGCACTTCGGTGCGGTAGAGCCCGATGCCGTCGGCGGCGACCTCCTCCAGGTGCGGCAGGTCGATCATCAGCCCCGCATTGATCAGCAGGCTGACCGCGGTGCCGTCGCGGCACACCGAGGGCAGCTCGCGCACCGCGCGGTAGGCTTCCTTCTGGCGCTCCTTGGCGGCCATGCTTTCGACGAAACCGGCGCGCACCGACGCACTGGGCCGCAACAGCACCTGGCCGGTCTCGCCGTCGACGATCAGCGGGTCGCCCTCGCGGACCTCCGTGGTGATGCCGGCGCAGCGCCCGATCATGGGGATCTGCAAAGCCCGGGCGACGATGGCGACGTGGGAGGTCGGCGCGCCGTGTTCCAGGACCACGGCCCGCAGGCGGCTCGGATCGTAGTCGAGCAGTTCCGCGGGTCCCAGGTCGCCGGCGATCAGCACCATGTCGTCCGGCAGGGCCTCGTCGCGCTGGCCCTCCAGGCGCAGCAGATGGTGCAGCAGCCGGTTGCCGAGGTCGTCGAGATCGGCCAGGCGGGCCCGCAGGTAGGCATCCTTGATGGCGGCCATGCGGGCGCGGGTTTCGTTCTGGATCTTCTGCACCGCGGCTTCCGCCGTCAGGCCGCCGCGCACCGCGTCGTGCATGCGGCGCAGCCAGCCCCTGTCGTCGGCAAACATGCGATAGGTTTCCAGCACCTCGCGGTGCTCGCCGTCGCGCGCCACTTCGCTGCGCGCCAGCATGACGTCGAGGGCGTCGCGCATCTCGCCCAGTGCCTCGTCCAGGCGGACGAGCTCGGCGTCGGGGTCCTCGGCCACCACCTGGGTGATGACGATGCCGCGCTGGTGCGGCACGGCGGTGCCGATGGCCAGGCCCTCGTTCAGCACCATGCCGCTCAGCCGGCCCGGCATGACCTCGCCCTCGCTGCCCGGCGTGCCCGCGGTGAGGTCGAGCAGGCGGTCGCCGGCCAGCAGCTCGGCCAGCACCATGGCCACGGTCTCCAGCGCCTCCACCTCTTCCTCGGTGTAGTTGCGCTGGGTGCGGTTCTGCACCACCAGAACGCCGAGAACGCGCCCGCCGCGCATGATCGGCACGCCCATGAGGGACCGGTAGACCTCTTCGCCGGTTTCCGGGAAGTAAGCGAAGTTGGGATGGCTCTGGGCGTCGGCCAGGGCGACCGGCCGCGCCTGGGCCGCGATGAGGCCGACCAGGCCCTGGTTGACCCGCATGCGGGTCTTGTGCACGGCGGCCGGTTTCAGACCCTTGGAGGCGAAGAGTTCCAGCACGTCGCCGCTGCGCATCACATAGATCGAGCAGACCTCGGCGACGATGTCCTGGGCGATCAGATCGACCACCTTGTCCAGGCGCGTCTGGCTGGAGCCGCTGCCCTTCATCAGGTCGCGCAGCAGCCGCAACAGGCGGCGTGATCCCGCCCAGCCGTGATCCGTGCCCGGCGGGGTGCTCATGCTGCGATCCTCCGGCGGACGGGCCGCCTCAAGTCATGCTCCCTATGCGGCATCCAACCCGTAGGCGGTGTGCAGGCCGCGCAACGCCAGTTCGGTGTATGCCTCGTCGATCAGCACCGAGACCTTGATCTCCGACGTGGAGATCACCTGGATGTTGATACCGCGTTCGGCCAGCGCGGTGAACATCTGCTGCGCGACGCCGGCATGGCTGCGCATCCCGACGCCGATGACCGAGACCTTGACCACATTGGGGTCCGACAGCAGTTCGTCGAAGCCGAGGTCCCCCTGGCGGGCGCGCAGCACCGAGACGGCGCGCTCCAGGTCCGCCCGGCTGACCGTGAAGGTCAGGTCGGTGCGGTCGGTCTCGGCGGAGACGTTCTGCACGATCATGTCGACGTTGATCGCCGCTTCGGTCAGCGGGCCGAAGATCTTGGCGGCGACGCCCGGCTGGTCCGGCACGCGCAGCAGGGTGATCTTGGCTTCGTCGCGGCTGTAGGCGATGCCAGAGACAAGAGCTTGTTCCACGATCTCATCCTCGTCGACGACTAGGGTTCCGGGGGAATCTTCGAAACTGGACAGCACCTGCACCCGCACGTGGTGCTTCATGGCCATTTCGACCGAGCGGGTCTGCAGGACCTTAGCCCCCTGGGAGGCCATCTCCAGCATCTCCTCGTAGGTGATTCTATCCAGCTTGCGGGCCTTGGCAACGATGCGCGGGTCGGTGGTGTAGACACCGTCCACGTCAGTGTAGATGTCGCAGCGCTCGGCCTCCAGGGCGGCGGCCAGCGCCACGGCGGAGGTGTCGGAGCCGCCGCGCCCCAGCGTCGTGATGCGGCCCTGGGGATCGATGCCCTGGAAACCGGCCACCACGGCGACCTGGCTCTCGCCGAAGCGGCGCACCATGTCCTGCACGTCGATCTGCGCGATGCGGGCCGAGCCGTGCGCCTCGTCGGTCCGGATGGGGATCTGCCAGCCCATCCAGGAGCGCGCGGGCACGCCCATGGTCTGCAGCACGATGGACATGAGGCCGGCGGTCACCTGCTCGCCGGAGGAGACGACCACGTCATATTCGCGCAGATCGGCCAGATTCCCGGCATCGCGCACCAGCTGGACCATCGAATTGGTCACCCCGGCCATGGCGGAGACCACCACCGCGACATCGTTGCCGCGCTCGACCTCGGCCTTGACCCGCGCGGCGGCCCGGCGGATCCGTTCCAGGTCGGCAACCGAGGTGCCCCCGAATTTCATCACAATGCGGGCCATCGATGTCCCAGCCTTGTTGCCCCTGAGATGCTGCGAGATAAATCTTGCGGTAGGGTGGTTTACGCTGCCGCGCCCGAGCCTTGGCGCCCAAGCCTTGACGGTTGCCCGAAAAGCGGCGGCTATCCATACTCTTAGCGATGCCGCAGTGCAAGGGCGCGGGGCCCCTGCAGCACCCGTGGCGAGCGAAAAACCGCGACTTTGAAGGTGAGAATTCATGGGACAGGCCGACGCACGGCAAACCGAGGCCGCCAGCATCGATGCCGACGAGATTGCCAAGTTCGCCGCCATGGCCGAGGCCTGGTGGGACCCGAACGGCAAGTTCCGCCCGCTGCACCGGGTCAACCCGGTGCGCCTGGCCTTCATCCGCGACCGGCTCTGCGCCCACTTCGGGCGCGACCCCCTGGCCGACAAGCCGCTGAAAGGCCTGAAACTGCTGGATGTGGGCTGCGGCGGCGGCCTGCTGTCGGAACCCCTGGCCCGCCTCGGCGCCGAGGTCACCGGCCTGGATGCCGCGGAGAAGAACATCCGGATCGCCAGCCTGCATGCCGAGGACTCCGGCGTGAAGGTCGACTACCGCCACGGCAGCGTGGAGGCCCTGGCCGAGACCCCGGCCCGCTTCGACGCCGTCGTGAACATGGAGGTGGTGGAGCACGTCGCCGACGTGGCCTCCTTCCTGGCGGCCTCGGCGGCGCTGGTCCGGCCCGGCGGGCTGATGGTCCTCTCGACGCTGAACCGCACGTCGAAAGCCTTTCTCCTGGCCATCGTCGGGGCCGAATACGTGCTGCGCTGGCTGCCGCGGGGCACCCATGACTGGCGCCGCTTCCTGCGGCCCTCGGAGCTGGCGCGCTCCCTGCGCGCGGCCGGCCTGGAGGTCACCGAGATGACCGGCGTGGCCTACAACCCGCTGACCGACGGCTGGCGGCTGGCGCCGCGCGACCTGGACGTCAACTACATGATGCTGGCGGTGAAGCCGGAAACCAGCGCAAAGGCTTAGGCGTTCTCATAATCTAGGAGTTTTCGCCCCTACGAATTCTCCCGGGGCAGCCAGGGGACCCGCGCCACCTCGATTCCTTCCTCCTGAAGCTCCTTGGCTTCCGTGTCGGAGGTCTCGCCGTAGATGCCGCGGGGATCGGTCTCGCCGTAGTGGATCTTGCGCGCTTCCTCGGCGAATTCCTTGCCCACGTAGTCGCAGTTCTTCTCCACATGCTCGCGCACCTCGCGCAGCATGCGGCGCAACGCGCCGGCCCTCTCGCTGTCGGCGAGGGCGACGTCGCCGGAGGCCGAAGCTTCCCCGCTCTGGCCCGGGGCCTCTCCGAGGGTCTGGCCGGGGGTCTGTCCGGGGGCCTGATCCGGGGCCTGGGGGGCGCGTTCGGCCTCGCCGCGGCGGCCCTTCAGCACCGCCGGCGCCATCAGCGCCTTGGTGACCTTCTTGCTGCCGCAGACCGGGCAGACGACCTTGCCCGCCCCGGCCTGCTCGGCGAAGCTGGCGCTGTCGGGGAACCACGCTTCGAAGACGTGGTCTTTGCGGCATTTCAGATCGTATACGATCATCGCGGTCCAAAAGTTCCGGCCAGAGGAACAGGGTCTGGTTAGATAACCAGATAAGAACTCTTACAGGAAAGAAATAGGGTGATCTCCGACGATAGTCAAAGTCCAGCCGCGGCCTGTGAAACCACGGCCGAAGCCCCGGGACCCAAGCACGGCGGGCCCGGCGGCCCCTCGCCTTGGGTGGTGCGCTTCGCGCCCCTGGTGCCCGCCGGCGCGCCGGTGCTCGACCTGGCCTGCGGCAGCGGCCGCCACAGCCGCCTGTTCCTGGAACATGGCCACCCCGTCCTGGCCGTCGACCGCGACCTCTCGCGCCTCAGCGGCCTGCGGGATGACCCGCGGCTGGAGGCCCTGGCCTGCGACCTGGAAGCCGGCCCAATCCCCGATTTCTTTCAGCGCCACTTCGGCGGCATCGTGGTGACCAACTACCTGCACCGGCCGCTTTTCGCCGCCATGGCGGCGGCCCTCGCCCCCGGCGGGGTGCTGATCTACGAGACCTTCGCCAAGGGCAACGAACGCTTCGGCAAGCCGAGCAACCCGGACTTCCTGCTCGACCCGGGCGAGCTGCTCGCCGCCTTTGCGGAGCGGCTGAAGATCGTCGCCTTTGAGGATGTCACCGTCGAGGAACCGCGCCCGGCCGCCGTGCAGCGCCTTTGCGCGCAATCCCCGGGCGAAGGGGCCCCGGCGGCAGGCTAAGTGCCGGCGGCCGACTGAGCCGCTCAGCCGGCCGGCTGCAGCAGGTCGTCGAGCTTGTGGCTGGCTTCCAGGGCGTAGAGTTCGTCGCAACCGCCGATATGGCTGTCGTCGATGAAAATCTGCGGTACCGAGGTGCGGCCGCCGCTGCGCTCGACCATTTCGGCGCGGCGCTTGGGATGCACCATCACGTCGATCTCCGTGAAGTCCACGCCCTTCTGCTGCAGCAGCTTTTTCGCGCGGTAGCAGAAACCGCAGAGCATGCTCGAATAGATCTCGACCTTCGCCATGGAATTAAGTGCCTGTGTCCTCGGTTGATCCCGGGCCCGCAACAGAACCCGCATCAGGGCCCAAGGGGACAAGATGGTGTCGCCGCCCAAGCTTGTCCAGGGCAGGCCCTTTCAGGGTGAGCCGGTCCGGGATGAGCTCGCCGGCCCCGGGCCCCTAGTCTTTCAGCGCGCGCGCCAGCACCAGGACATCGACCCCTGCCGCCCCGGCCTTCAAGGCCGCGCGGCTGCAGGCCGCCACGGTGGCCCCGGTGGTCATGACGTCGTCGACCAGCAGCAGCCGGCGCCCCGCCAGCGCCGTCGCGCGGCGCGGATTGACGGCGAAGGCGCCGGCGACGTTGCGGTGCCGTTCGGCGCGGGTCAGCCGCCCCTGGCTGGGCGTCGCCCGGCGGCGCAGCAAGAGGTCCGGGATCTCCGGCAGCCCCTCGCGCCGGGCCAGGGCCCGGGCCAGCAGAGCCGCCTGGTTGTAGCGCCGCGCGAAGAGACGCCGCCAGTGCAGCGGCACCGGTGCGACAAGCTCCGCCTCTGCCACTAGGTCCCGTCCGCTGCGGGCCAGCCAGGCTGCGTAGGGCGCCGCCGCCTCGGTGCGGTCGCCATGCTTGAACGACAGCAGCAGCGGCCGGCTGGCGTCGTCGTAGCGCATCACGGCGCGGGCCCGGCCAAAGGGCGGCGGTTCGGCGAGACAGGCGCCGCATTCGAGGCCGGGAAGGCCGCCCGTCGCCTCGTCATAGGCGAAGGGCAGGCCGCAGCGCCGGCACAGCGGGTCGGCCAGGAAAGTGACGGCGGACCAGCAGGCCGAACAGAGCGCGCCCTGATCCTCGACCAGGGCGCCGCAGCCGAGACAACGCGGCGGCAGCACCAGGTCGAGGGCCCGGCGCAGAGGGCGCAGCATCACGCCGGCGCTGTTCGCGGTCATCTGCATGGCGCCATGTTGTCCGACGGCCAAACTGCGGTCAATCAAAGGCGGCCGGCGCCCATGGCCGTCTGCGCGCAGCGGCCTTTTCGCGCGCCGTGCGCCGGGCCATAGTGCGGCCATGAACGACAGCCCCGCCACCGGCAGCACCCCCACCGGCAGCACCCCCACCGGCAGCACCTCGACCGGCGGGCCGGAAATCTTCGACCGCCGCGTCCTGCGGCGGCACCGGGACCGTGCCGCCGCCGGGATCGAGCGGCACGACTTCCTGATCCGCGAGGTCGGCGACCGCCTGCTCGACCGCCTGGAAGACATCCGCCGCCGTTTCCCGCTGGCGCTCGATCTCGGCTGCCACCACGGCGTGGTGGCGGAGCTCCTGGCCGGAGAGGCCAAGGGGCGGGGCGGCATCGAGACGCTGATCCAGGCTGATCTTTCGCCGGCCATGGCCCGCCTGGCCGCCGCCCGGGGCGCGGAACTTGCCAGCCCCACGCTGGTCACCGACGAGGAGGCGCTGCCCTTCGCCGAAGGCGCCCTCGACCTGGTGACCTCGGTGCTCAGCCTGCATTGGGTGAACGACCTGCCGGGCAGCTTGCTGCAGATCGGCCGTATGCTGAAGCCGGACGGCCTGTTTTTGGCGGCGATGTTCGGCGGCGAGAGCCTGAAGGAACTGCGCGGGGCCCTGATGCAGGCGGAAAGCGAGGTGGAGGGCGGCGTTTCTCCGCGAATCTCGCCCTTCGCCGATCTGCGCGACATGGGCGGCCTGCTGCAGCGCGCCGGATTCGCCCTGCCGGTGGCCGACGCGGACAGCATCACGGTCACCTATCCCTCGGCCCTGGCGCTGATGGGCGAGCTGCGGGGCATGGGGGAAAGCGGCGCGGACCGCAACCGCCGGCGCGGTTTCAGCCGGCGGGAGACCCTGCTGCGCGCCGCCGCGATCTATCAGGAGCGTCATGGCGACGCGGAGGGGCGGATTCCCGCCACCTTCGAGGTGCTGTACCTCACGGGCTGGGCGCCGCACGCCTCCCAGCCGCGGGCCCTCGCCCCCGGCAGCGCCAAGGCGCGCCTTGCCGAAGCCCTGGACAGCCGCGAGATACCGGGCGGCGACAAAGCCGCCCCCAAGAGCTGAAAAACGAATCGGCTCGACGATTGCCTTGGCCGGCGCGGACTAGATAAATCCTCGACCAGGTGGAATCACCTGATCGAGGATAAATTGATCTATCTTAGAAGGTTAGAGCAACTTGTCCGCGTCCGCCTGGACGCGGGTTGCTCTAGTCCGAAGCGCTGCGGCGCTCTGAGGCCCGGTTGAGCCCTTCCTCGGTCGCCGCCGCACGGAAATAGTTGAGAATGAAGACACGCACGCCGGCGGTGAGCCCCGACTGGGTGCGTTCCCTATCTATCTGTTGGCAGATATCGTGCAGACCACGACCTTCGCGCGCGCAGATTTCATTCAGCGCGTCCCACATTTCCGGTTCAAGGCGGATGCTCGTCCGCCGATCCGCCAATGTAATGTTCCGACTAATAAGCGTAGACACGAGAATCAGAAGTATTCATGAAAAAAATATCGTCTAAAGCTTCGTATTCTCTATCCTACTCCCCAGCAACCGACAGTAGCAAGTTTTCTCCACCCATTCCCGGCAATGTCGCAGCGCCCTGCTGTCGCTAAAGTAGATCGCGCAACAGAGCGACCAGCGGCACGTCCGCCGGCGGCATTTCATAGTCCGCGAGCCGTGCCGGCTTCACCCAGGCGAGGCGCTGGCCTTCGCGGCCATGCGGCTGCCCCTCCCACTTCCGGCAGGCGAAGAGCGGCATGAGCAGGTGGAAGTCGTCATAAGCGTGGGAAGCAAAGGCGATCGGCGCCAAGCAGCTCTGCCGCGTGTCGATGCCAAGTTCCTCCTGCAGCTCACGGACCAGGGCGGCCTCCGGCGTTTCGCCTTGCGCCACCTTGCCGCCGGGAAACTCCCAGAGGCCGGCCATGGAGCGCCCGGCCGGGCGCTCGGCGATCAGCACGCGGCCGTCGATGTCCACCAGCGCCGCCGCGGCCACCAGCAGAATCGGCTTCGCCTGCCCGGCGGCCGTCGCGGCCCGCTCGTCGGCCTGCCAGCAACCGGCATCTTCGGCGACCCCGCCCACCGTCAGCTCCGGTAGTCGGCGTTGATCGAGATGTAGCCGTGGGTCAGGTCGCAGGTCCAGACGGTGGCCCGGCCGCGGCCCACGCCGACATCGACATCGATGTCGATGTTCGCCCCTTTCATATGCTGGGCGACCGGCGTCTCGTCGTAGCCCGGCACCACCTCGCCCTGCTCGGCCACGCGCACGCCGCCGATGGCGATGGCCAGCCGGTCGCGGTCGGCCCGCTCGCCGGACTTGCCGACGGCCATGACGATGCGCCCCCAGTTGGCGTCCTCGCCGGCGATCGCGGTTTTCACCAGGGGCGAGTTGCCGATGGCCAGGCCGATCCGCCGCGCCGCCCCCTGGGAGGCGGCGCCGCTCACGTTGATGGTGATGAACTTGCTCGCCCCCTCGCCGTCGCGCACCACCTGCTGGGAGAGATCGCGCAGCAGATCCTCCAGGGCCGCGCGGAAATCGGCCAGGCGCGGGTCGCGCGGATCGCTGATACGCGGGTGCTTCGCCTTGCCGGTGGCGCCGAACAGCAGGGTGTCGCTGGTCGAGGTATCGCCGTCGACGGTGATGCAGTTGAAGGTCTTGTCCACCGCCTGGCGCAGCAGGACCTGCAGCACCGGCGCCGGCAGGCGGGCGTCGGTAAAGGCGAAAGACAGCATGGTGCCCATGTCCGGGGCGATCATGCCGGACCCCTTGGCGATACCCGCCAGGGTCACGGTCTTGCCGCCGATCTCCGCCCGGCGCACCGCCCCCTTGGGATAGGTGTCGGTGGTCATGATCGCCTGCGACGCGGTCTTCCACCCGCCGGGCTTCAGTTTCTTCGGCAGCCCCTTCACGGACTTGATGATGCGCTCTGTCGGCAGCGGCTCTCCGATAACCCCCGTCGAGGCCGCCAGCACGTCCTGCGGGCGGCAGCCGAGACTGCCGGCCACCGCCTGTACCACCCGCTTGACCGAAGTTTCGCCGGTCTTGCCGGTGAAGGCGTTGGCGTTGCCGGAGTTCACGATGATGGCGCGGGCGCGGCCGTGAGGCAGCTGCGCGCGGCACCACTCGACCGGCGCCGAGGCGGTCTTCGAGCGGGTGACGACGCCGGCGATGGTGCTGCCCGGGTCCAGCACCATGAGGCAGACGTCGGGCCGGCCCTTGTACTTCACGCCGCAGGCGGCGGTCGCGAACTGGAGGCCGTCGATTTCCGGCAGGGTCGGAAAGCGGCTCGGCGCCAGGGGGGAACGCTCTACAGCCACGGCAGAGCCTCCCGGCAAATCATCGCAGGCATTGTCATAACCTTCGTGCTGATCGGCATGCGGACCTAAAGGGAAGCCTAGTTGCTGTCCGGGGGGGAGTCGGCCTCGCCGCCGCCTTCCGGTGTGCCCTCGGGCAACGGCGTTGGCGCGGCACCGTTGCCGCCCTCGCTGGCCGGGTCCGCCTCGCCGCCGCCTTCCGGCGTGGCGTCGGACGACTGCTGGCCGAAGAGGATCTCAATCTGGGCGCCTTCGCGCAGGTCGGCGATGACTTCCTCGGCGACTTCCTGGGACAGCTCGTCGCGCAGCTGGCCTTCCAGCGCGGCCTTGGCCGGCGGCTCGGTCATGCTGCTGTCTTCCAGCTTGATCACATGGTAGCCGAACTGCGTCTTCACCGGCTCCGCCGAATGGGTGCCGACTTCCATGGCGAAGGCGGCGTCGGAGAATTCCGGCACCATCTGGCCCTCCTGGAAGGGCGGCAGTTCGCCGCCGTTGGCGCCGCTCGGGCCGGTCGACTTCTCCTTGGCCAGCTCGGCGAAATCGGCCCCGCCGTCCAGCGCCACGATCACCTCTTTCGCCTCTTCCTCGGTCGCCACCAGGATGTGGCGGGCCTTCAGCTCGCGCTGCGGCGGGTTTTCCTCCAGATACTTCTGATAGGCCGCCTCCAGCTTTTCGTCGGTCACCTTGTCGTCGATGGCGCGCTGCAGATAGGTCTGGCCGACGATGAGGTCCTCGATCTTGCCGAGCTGGCGCTGCACCTCGGCGTCCTGCGTCAGGCCGGCGTTGTGGCCGGCCTGGGTCGCCAGCTCGTTGTTCACCAGTTGCTCGAGGATCTGCGGCATCAGCATCTGCGCCTGCTGCTGCACCTGCGGCGGCAGACGCTGCAGGAAGGCGACCAGATCGGCCTCGTAGATGTTGCTGCCGTTGACCACGGCCACAGGGTCGCCCTGGTCGGCCTCATCGGCCGCGGACTCCGCCGCGCCGGCGGACGGTTCCTCGGCGGGCGCGGCGGCCATCTGGCTGTCGCCGCCGCCGGACATCGCCTCAGGCTCGGCCATCTGGGTCTGGTTCATATAATTCAGCACGCCATAGGTGGCAGCCGCGCCCACCAGGGCAGCGACAAGCAGAGCGACGGCGAAAGACAGTTTAGACATGAAGTGCATCTCCTTGAGGGGCCTTACGCCCCATCGACCCTATCGTCAGGTGGCCTATTCCGCCGCCGAAGCAACGGTGGCCTTGAAAATCATTCGTTCGGCGCTCATTGGGCGCCTTCCGCTTGCCCGCCGGCGCTGCTCTCCAGGGCATCCTCCGGGAACATCTCCAGCGAGGCCTCGCGGCGCAGGCTCACGACCAGACGGTCGATGGCCTCTTTTCTCACTTCTTCGCGCAGCTTGTCCTGCATGTCGAGGAAGGAAGGAATGTTGTCGGCGCGGCGGTCCACCAGCAGGATGACGTGCCATCCGAACGCCGTCTCTACCGGCTCGCGCGTGTAGTCCCCCGGCTCCAGCGCCAGGGCCGCCTCGGCAAAGGCCGGGGCCATGCGGCTGGGGTGGAAGTAGCCCAGATCCCCGCCGCGCGCCGCCGAGGACCCGCTGGACAGTTCCTTGGCCAGGGAAATGAAGACTTCCCCGGCGTCCAGCCGGGCAATCGCGGCTTCCGCCGCCGCTTCGCTCTCCACCAGGATGTGCCGGGCGCGGATCTCGCGGTCGCCGCGCCGCGCGGCCACCAGGGCGTCGTAATGCCGGCGCAGGTCGGCGGTGGTGACCTCCTCGGCCAGATGGCGCTCCAGCAGCGCGCTCGACAGCACCCGCTCCTCATAGGCGGCCAGACGGCGGCGCACCAGGGGGTCGTCCCGCAGCCCCTGCTCCCGCGCCGCCTCGGCCAGCAGGCGCAGGTCGACCAGGCGGTCCAGCAAGGCCGGGAAGACCGATTCAATCTGATCCCGGTAGCGCGGCGGCAGGTCCTCGGCGGAGGCCACGACCTCCGCCCAGCGGATCTCCTGCCCGTTCACCCGCGCGACCACGGGGTTCTGGGCGTCCATCTGCTTCAGCGCGTCCTTCAGGCGGCCGGTTTCCCGTCCGTCGGCCGCTCCCACGGCCGGAGGCTCCGGCAGCACCAGGGGCAGCGGCGCGCCCGGGTCCGGCACGGCGTCCTGGGCGGCGTCCTGGGCGGCCAGCGGCTGGGCCAAGGCGCAGACCATCGGCACGGCCACCACGGCGGCCATCACGGCCGCCAGCGGCGAAAATCCGAAAATTTCCCCAAAAAAATTCCCGGAAATTTCATGGAAAACGGCCCGGCGCGAGGTCCTGCCGGCGTCTCGCGCGGCGCGTCCGATCCTGTTGCCTCGCTGAGCCGCCATGGCTACGCATCATGCACGGTGCGGCCCATATCACAAGGGTCCAACTGGGGGACAGAACGTAGACCCGGGGTTGAGCCCGCCTGCCGGTCTGCCTCCCCGGCGCGCCCCTGGGGCCAACCCCGCCGGCCGCCCGCCAGCCGCCCGGGAATCCCCCCTGCCGTGGCCCGGGAGTATCGTTGACAGCCCGAAGCGGGGGCCCTATGTGTCACAGCACGTAAAAAAGGGGGGCTTCGGCCGCCATTCACCTCATTGTAAGGATCTCGCATGTTCGGCGTGCTCGCCAAGCGGCTGTTTGGGTCTGCGAATGACCGCTTCCTGAAGGGCCTGACCCCGACCGTAACGGCGATCAATGCCCTGGAGCCGCAGCTTCAGGAACTGAGCGACGAGGCCCTGCGGGGCCGCACCGCGGAACTGCGTGGCCGCCTGACCCAGGGCGAGACCCTGGACGACATCCTGCCCGACGCCTTCGCCACGGTGCGCGAAGCGGCCAAGCGCACCCTCGGCCAGCGCCACTACGACGTGCAGTTGATCGGCGGCATGGTCCTGCACCAGGGCAAGATCTCCGAGATGAAGACCGGCGAAGGCAAGACCCTGGTCGCCACGCTGGCGGTCTACCTGAACGCGCTCAGCGGCAAGGGCGTCCACGTGGTCACGGTGAACGACTACCTGGCCAAGCGCGACGCAGAGTGGATGGGCGAGGTCTACCGTTTCCTGGGCCTGACCACCGGCTGCATCGTCCACGGCCTCAGCGAGGACGAGCGGCGCGCCGCCTATGCCGCCGACGTGACCTACGGCACCAACAACGAATTCGGCTTCGACTACCTGCGCGACAACATGAAGTTCCGCCTGGAGGACTTGGTCCAGCGGGAGTTCAACTTCGCCATCGTCGACGAGGTCGACTCGATCCTGATCGACGAAGCCCGCACGCCGCTGATCATCTCCGGCCCCGCCGAGGATTCCTCGGAGGCCTACATCGCCGTCAACAAGCTGCTCCCCAGCCTGACCGAAGAGGACTTCGAGAAGGACGAGAAGGCGCGCTCCGTCACCTTCACCGAGGTCGGCGCCGAGCACATGGAAGAGCTGCTGCGCGAGGCAGGGCATATCGAAGAGGGCGGCCTTTTCGACATCCAGAACGTCAGCCTGCTGCACCACGCCAACCAGGCGCTGCGCGCGCACAAGCTGTTCCAGCGCGACACCGACTACATCGTCAAGGACGACAAGGTCGTCATCATCGACGAGTTCACCGGGCGCATGATGGAAGGCCGGCGCTACTCCGAGGGCCTGCACCAGGCGCTGGAGGCCAAGGAAGGCGTCACCATCCAGCAGGAAAACCAGACGCTGGCCTCGATCACCTTCCAGAACTACTTCCGCCTTTATCCCAAGCTGGGCGGCATGACCGGCACGGCCATGACCGAGGCGGGCGAGTTCCTGGAGACCTACGACCTGGAAGTCATCGAGATCCCGACCAACGTCCCCGCCGTCCGCAAGGACTACGACGACGAGGTCTACCGCACCGCCAAGGAAAAGTACCAGGCGATGCTGGAGCAGATCCGCGACTGCCAGGAGCGCGGCCAGCCGGTGCTGGTCGGCACGGTCTCGATCGAGAAGTCGGAGCTGCTCGCCGAGCTGCTGAAGCAGGCGGGCGTGAAGCACCAGGTGCTGAATGCGCGCTTCCACGAGCAGGAGGCCTTCATCATCGCCCAGGCCGGCGTGCCCGG
Source organism: Kiloniellaceae bacterium (assembly GCA_048268885.1). GTDB lineage: Bacteria > Pseudomonadota > Alphaproteobacteria > Kiloniellales > Kiloniellaceae > Pelagibius. Next base: position 15,232 of record JBLWUP010000035.1, read on the forward strand.
CGCGGTGACCATCGCCACCAACATGGCCGGCCGCGGCACCGACATCCAGCTGGGCGGCAACCTGGAAATGCGCACCCTGCACGAGGCCGCGCATATCGAGGACGAAGCCGCCCGCGCCAAGAAGATCGAGCAGATCGAGGCGGAGATCGAAGCCGCCAGGCAGCAGGCGCTGGCCGCCGGCGGCCTCTACGTCATGGGCTCGGAGCGCCACGAGAGCCGGCGCATCGACAACCAGCTGCGTGGCCGTTCCGGCCGCCAGGGCGACCCCGGCGCCTCCAAGTTCTTCCTGTCCCTGGAAGACGACCTGATGCGCATCTTCGGCTCGGAGCGCATGGACTCCATGCTGCAGAAGCTGGGCCTGCAGGACGGCGAGGCCATCGTCCACCCCTGGGTCAACAAGGCCCTGGAAAAGGCGCAGCAGAAGGTCGAGGCGCGCCACTTCGAAGGCCGCAAGTACCTGCTGAAATACGACGACGTCATGAACGACCAGCGCAAGGTGGTCTTCGAGCAGCGTAAGGACCTGATGCGCGCCGACGAGGTGCAGGAAACCGTCGACGAGATGCGCGCCGACGTCATCGACGCCCTGGTCACCCGCTTCATCCCGGCTCAGGCCTATTCCGAGCAGTGGCAGGTCTCCTCGCTGCACGAGGAAGCCCTGCGCCTCTTCAACCTCGACCTGCCGGTCGCCGACTGGGCCAAGGAAGAGGGCATCGCCGACCAGGAGATCAGGGAGCGCATCACCGCCGCGGTGAAACAGCGCATGGCGGCCAAGACCGCCAACTTCGGCCCCGAAGTCATGCGCGGCCTGGAAAAGCAGATCCTGCTGCTGGTGCTGGACCGCCAGTGGAAGGACCACCTGCTGTCCCTCGACCACCTGCGCCAGGGCGTGCAGCTGCGCGCCTACGGCCAGCGCGATCCGCTGATCGAATACAAGCGCGAGGCCTTCGACCTCTTCGAGTCCATGCTGGCCGAGGTGCGCGAGGAGACCGTGAGCCTGCTGAGCCGCGTCGAGCTGCGCCCCTCCGAGGACGTCAACGTGCCGCGCCCGCAGCAGGAGATGCACGAAGGCCGCCAGGACGTCGCCATGGCGGCTGCGGGCGCCGGCGCCGAGCCCGGCACCAGCGGCCCCGGCACCAGCGGCCAGGAGGCGCCGCAGCCGCGCGCCGTGCAGCAGCCGGCCTCCAGCCGCGCCGCCGCCGCGGAGATCGATCCCAACGATCCCGGCACCTGGGGCAAGACCCCGCGCAACGCCGCCTGCCCCTGCGGCTCCGGCAAGAAATACAAGCACTGCCACGGCAAGCTGGGCTGATCTGAACTTCCCTCTCCCCTTGCGGGAGAGGGTTGTGACGTCTTAGCGAGAGAAGCGAGCTTAGACAGAGCTGGGTGAGGGGGAAGCCCCATCAGCCGGCCTCCTCAAAAGCCCCTCACCCTCCCGCTTCGCGGACCCCTCCCTCTCCCACGGAGGGGAGAGGGTAACAACGACACCCTCGACTCTTCTTATTCCCCCGCCCGCGGCAGGTTCAGATAGCCGTCGCGGGTCTGCGGCAATTTGCGGTCGAGAATGCGCGAGGCAATGACCGTGCGCAGGATCTGCGCCGTGCCGCCGCCGATGGTGAACATGCGCGCGTCGCGCACCATGCGCTCCAGCGGGTTGTTGCGCGAGTAGCCGGCCGCGCCGAAGACCTGCAGCGCGTCGTTGGTCACCTTGATCGCCATCTCCGAGGCGAAGACCTTGGCCTGGGCGGCCTCCAGCACGTCGGGGAAGCCTTCGCCGCAGTCGGCGGCGTTGTGGATCAGCGCGCGCGCGGCGGCGAGCTGCGTCGCCATGTCGGACAGCATCCACTGCAGGCCCTGGAACTCGGCGATCGGCCGGCCGAACTGCTCGCGCTTGCCGGCATAGGCCAGCGCCTCTTCATAGGCGCCCTGGGCGATGCCGAGGGCCACGGTGGCCGCGCCGACGCGCTGGGCGTTGTAGGCGGACATGAGCGCGCCGAAGCCGCGACGCAGGCCCTGGGGCGGCAACAGCAGCATGTCCTCGGGGACCTCCAGGTCCTCGAAGAGGATTTCGGTCTCCGGGATGCCGCGCAGGCCCATGGTCGGCTCGCGCTTGCCGATCTTCAGACCCTTGGGCGTGCCGGTCTCGGGATCGCGCACGGTGATGAAGCCACCGATGCCCTGCTCGACGCCGTCCTCGAAGACCCGGGCGAAGATGAGGTGGATCTGCGAGACGCCGCCGCCGGTGATCCAGTGCTTGCCGCCGTTCAGGATGTAGCGGTCGCCCTGCTTGTCGGCGCGCGTCGTCATCTCGGTCGCCGCGCTGCCCGCGCCCGGCTCGGTGATGCAGATCGCCGGCTTGTCGCCGGAGAGCACCTGCTTGGCCGCAAGCTGCTTCTGCGCCTCGCTGCCGTAGGCCATGACGGCGCTGATCGCGCCCATGTTGGCCTCCACCGCGATACGCCCGGTCACACCGCAGACCCGCGCCATCTCCTCGATGACCAGCGCCACCTCCAGGAAGCCCAGGCCGGGGCCGCCGTAAGCCTGCGGGATCGTCATGCCGAAGAAGCCGGCTTCGCGCAGGGCGCGGCAGTTGTCCCAGGGATAGGCCTCCTGGCGGTCGACCTCTGCTGCCCTGGGGGCGATCACCGCCTCGGCCAGTTCCCGCGCCTTCTGCCGGATGCCTTCCTGCGTCTCAGTCAGCCGTGTCATGGCGGCCCTGTCCTCCCGTTCTTTTCGTTGCCGGGAGTATCCGGGGCCGGAGCGGCGGCGGTCAAGGCGGGCCTGCGGGCGGCAGGCGAACCCCTTGGCCCGCCTACCCCCGCCAGTGGTGGCAGGCGACAAGGTGGCCGTCGCCGGAGCCGTCTTCCTCCAGCGGCGGCGTCACCCGGGCGCAGAGCTCGCTCGCCCGGGGGCAGCGGGTGCGGAAGACGCAGCCCGAGGGCGGCGAGAGCGGCGAGGGCAGATCGCCCTGCAGCACCAGGCGGTGCTTCTTCTGCTCCTTGTCCGGGTCGGGGATCGGCACGGCGGAGATGAGGGCCTGGGTGTAGGGGTGGCGCGGGCGGGCATAGATCGCCTCGCGGTCGGCGATCTCCATGACCCGGCCGAGATAGAGCACCATGATGCGGTGGCTGATATGGCGGACGACGGAAAGATCGTGGCTGATGAACAGCAGCGAGAGGCCGAATTCCTGCTGCAGGCGCATGAGCAGGTTCACGATCTGCGCCTGGATGGAGACGTCCAGGGCCGAGACCGGTTCGTCGCAGACGATGAGCTTGGGGCCCAGCACCATGGCCCGGGCGATGCCGATGCGCTGGCACTGGCCGCCGGAGAACTCGTGCGGGTAGCGGTTGATCATCTGCGGCAGCAGGCCGACCTTGGCCATCATGTCCTTGACCCGCGCCTTCATGGCCTCGCGGCCGATGCCCGGCTCGAAGGTGCGCAGGGGCTCGGCGATGATCTCGCCCACCGTCATGCGCGGATTGAGGCTGGCCAGCGGGTCCTGGAAGATGATCTGCATGTCCTGACGCCGGGCGCGCATCGCCCGAGCGTCGAGGCCCGCAAGATCCTCGCCCAGCCAGACCGCCCGGCCGGCGCTGGGCTCGATGAGGCGCAGGATGGCGCGCCCCAGGGTCGACTTGCCGCAGCCGGACTCCCCGACGATGCCGAGGGTCTCCCCGGCCTTGAGGTCGAAGCTCACGCCGTCCACCGCCTTCAGCGGCTGGTAGCGACCGGCGAAGATGCCGCCGACGCGCACGTCGAAATGCACCTTGAAATCCCTGACGGAAAGCAGGCTCGCGCTCATGCGGTCGCTCCCGCCTTCACCTGGGGCGCTTCCAGACTGTCCAGATGGCAGGCCTTGGCGCGTCCCTCCCCGGCGCTGATCTCCCGCAGGGCCGGCTCCTCGCTGCGGCAGCGGTCGAAGACGTAGGGGCAGCGCTCCTGATAGGCGCAGCCGGGCGGCAGGGCCTGCAGGTTGGGCGGCTGGCCCGGAATGGTCGAGAGCTCGCTGACGCCCTGCGCGTCGAGCCGCGGCATGGAGTTCAGCAGGCCCAGCGAGTAGGGATGCTGCGGGCGGTAGAAGATGTCGCGCACGCTGCCGGTTTCCACCACCCTGCCCGCGTACATCACCATGACCCGGTCGCAGAGCCCGGCGACCACGCCCAGGTCGTGGGTGATCATGATGATGGCGGTGCCGAAGTCGCGCTTCAGGTCGGCCATGAGGTCCAGGATCTGCGCCTGGATGGTGACGTCGAGGGCCGTGGTCGGCTCGTCGGCGATCAGCAGGTCGGGCTCGCAGAGCAGCGCCATGGCGATCATCACCCGCTGGCGCATCCCGCCGGAGAACTCATGCGGGTAGAGATCGAAGCGCTCCCCGGCCGAGGGAATGCCGACCCGGTCCAGCAGTTCGATGGAACGCTGGCGCGCCGCCGCCTCGTCCAGCCCCTTGTGCTCGACCAGCACCTCGGTCATCTGCTTGGAGATGCGCAGGTAGGGGTTCAGCGAGGTCATGGGGTCCTGGAAGATCATCGACAGGGTGACGCCGCGGATCTTGTTCAGTTCGCGTGACGGCAGGCCGAGGATCTCCTGCCCGCGGTAGCGCACCGAGCCCGTGGCCCGGCCGTTGCGCGCCAGCAGCCCCATGACGGAGAGGAAGATCTGCGTCTTGCCGGAACCGGACTCACCGACCACGCCGACGCTCTCGCCTTCCTCGATGTGGAAGGAGACGTCGTTCACCGCATGCACCTCGCCGTCGGGCGTGGCGAAGCGGGTGTCGAGATTGTTCACGTCGAGAACCGTCGTCATGATTATCGATCCTTCGGATCGAGCGCGTCGCGCAGCCCGTCGCCGATGAAGTTGAAGGCGAAGAGCGTCACCGCCAGGAAGGTCGCCGGGAAGACCAGCATCCAGGGCGCCTGTTCCATGACCCGCGCGCCCTCGGAGATCAGCACACCCCAGGAGGTCAAGGGTTCCTGCACCCCCAGGCCGAGGAAGGAGATGAAGGATTCCGTCAGGATCACCTGGGGGATGGTCAGCGTCATGTAGACGATCACCGGGCCCAGCACGTTGGGGATGATGTGGCGGAAGATGATCTTGGTGTTGGAGACGCCGCCGGCCTGGGCCGCCTCGATGAACTCCTTGCGCTTCACCGAAAGGGTCTGGCCGCGCACGATGCGCGCCATGGTCAGCCACTCCACCGCGCCCAGGGCGACGAAGATCAGGAAGATGTTTCGCCCGAAGATGACCATCAGCAGGATGACGAAGAACATGAAGGGCAGCGAGTACATGACGTCGACGAAGCGCATCATCAGGTTGTCGATGCGCCCGCCCAGGAAGCCGGCGATGGCCCCGTAGGTGACGCCGATCACCAGGCTGACCGTGGTCGCCAGGATGCCGACCATCAGCGAGACCCGCGCGCCGTAGAGGGTGCGCACGAAGAGGTCGCGGCCGTTGCCGTCGGTGCCGAACCAGTGGGCGTTGGCGAAGTCCGGCGGCGCCTGGATGCGGTCCCAGTAGAGCTCGTCGTAGGGATGCGGGCTGAGATAGGGCGCCAGGATCGCCATGACCGCGATGATGCCGAGCACCACCATGGAGACCACCGCCGCCTTGTTGCGGAACAGGCGGTCGCGGGCGTCCTGCCACAGGCTGCGGCCCTGGAATTCCTCTACCCCCGCCAGGGCGTCGCTGGCTGCCGTGGTGTGGATCATCAGACGTACCTCACCTTGGGATCGAGCACCGCGTAAAGCAGGTCGACCAGCAGATTGAGCAAGATGATGAGCACCGCGTAGAAGACCATGACTCCCATCACCAGGGTGTAGTCGCGGTTCAGCGCGCCCTCGATGAAGTAGCGCCCGATGCCGGGGATGCCGAAGATGCTCTCGATGACCACCGAGCCGGTGACCACGCCGGCCGTGGCCGGGCCGAGGTAGGAGACCACCGGCAGCAGCGCGCCCCTCAGCGAATGCCGCATCACCACCAGGCGCTCGCGCAGGCCCTTGGCGCGGGCCGTGCGCACGTAGTTGGCGTTCATCACCTCAACCATCGAGCCGCGGGTCAGGCGCGCGATATAGGCGATCTGCGGCAGGGCCAGGGCCACGATGGGCAGGATCTTGTTGGCGAAGGCGCCACCGCCCCAGCCGGCCACCGGCAGCAGCGACAGGTAGACGCCGAAGACGAGGGTCAGCAGCGGCGCCATGACGAAGTTCGGCACGGCGATGCCGGTCATGGCCACCCCCATGACCGCATAGTCGGCGGCACTGTTCTGGCGCAGGGCCGCGAAGGCGCCCAGCGAGATACCGATGACGATGGCCAGCAGGATGGCCACGCCGCCGATCTGCAGGCTGGCCGGAAAGCCGGAAGCGATCAGCTCGGCGACGGTGAAGTCGCGCACCCGGAACGACGGCCCGAAGTCGCCCTGCAGCAGACCGCCCACGTACTTCAGGTACTGCTGCCACAGCGGCAGGTCGAGGTTGTAGTGGGCCAGGACGTTCTTTTCGATGGCCGGCGGCAGCACGCGGTCGGAATCGAACGGCCCGCCCGGCGCGGCGCGCATGAGGAAAAAGGCGATGGTGACGATCACGAAGAGCGTCGGCACCGCGATGATTAGGCGGCGAATGGCGTAGGCAAGCATCGCTGCAGCCCCTCCTGTCTGACGGCTCCCACCCGCCGCCACGCGAGGCGGCGGCGGACCGGAGCCCCCCCTCCCGTCCGGCATAAACGGGCCGGCGGGAGGGGGCTCTAAAGGATCAGGGCTTAAGCTTCAGATAGCGCGTGCGCTGAACGTCCTTCACGTTGGCTTCCCAGCCGTCCACCTTGTCGGAGACCAGGTTCTTGGAGACGTAGTAGTAGATTGGGATGTCCGGCTGCTCCGCCATGGCAATGGCCTCGGCCTGGCGCAGGTAATCGGCGCGCTTGTCCATGTCGGTGGTGGTGGCCGCCTGCTCCATCAGCTTGTCGAAGTCAGCGTTCGACCAGCGGCCGTAGTTCTGCCGCCCCGTGCGGGTCTCCAGCAGGTAGAGGAAGTTCTGCGGATCGTTGTAGTCGGCGATCCAGGCGGCACGGGCCACCTCGAAGTCGTTCTGTTCCAGCTTGTTGTAGTGCGGCGTGACTTCCTGGTTGAACAGCTCGGCCTGGACGCCCAGAGCCTTCTTCCACATCGACGCCACGGCAATGGCGATGCGCTTGTGGTTCTCGCTGGTGTTATAGGACAGGGTGAACTTCAGCGGGTTGTCGGGGCCGTAGCCGGCCTCCTCCATCAGGGCCTTGGCCTCGGCGACACGCTCGTCGTAGGGCATATCCATCCAGGACACATAGGCGGGGTCGCCGTAGTTGCCGGTGCCCGGCGGCACGAAGCTGTAGGCCGGCACCTCACCGGTCTTCAGCACCTTGTCGGTGATCGCTTCCCGGTCGATCACCATGGACAGCGCCTGGCGCACGCGCGCGTCGTCGAAAGGCGGCTTCTTGGTGTTGATGGTGTAGTAGTAGATGCCGAGATAGGGGGCGACGCGGGTCTCCTCCGGCAGCTCTTTCTTCAGGAAGTCGAACTGCTCGGAAGCGAAGTCCTTGGCGATGTCGATCTCGCCGGCGCGGAAGCGCTTCTGCACCGCGCCGCGGTCCTCGGTGGGGTAGAACTCGACCTTCTCGATGGCGACGTTCTTGGCGTCAAAGAAATCCGCGTTCTTGGTCAGGCGCACGTGGGTGTTGGGCAGCCACTCCTCCAGCACGTAGGCGCCGTTGCTGGCGATGTGCTCCTTCTTGACCCAGTCGTCGCCGTACTTCTCCACCAGGTGCTTGGGCACGGGAAAGGCGGTGTAGTGGGTCAGCTGCTCGATGAAGTAGGGCGTCGGCGCCTTGAGGGTGATCTCCAGGGTCTTGGGGTCGATGGCGCGCACGCCGAGGTTCTCCATGCCTTCCATCTGGCCGCTGTTCAGTTCTTCGGCGTTCTTGATGGGATACAGCAGAGAGGCGTACTTGGCCGCGGTCTCCGGCTTCAGAATGCGGCGCAGGGCGAAAACGAAGTCGTCGGCGCTGACCGGCGTGCCGTCGGACCATTTGTGGTCACGCAGTTTGAAGGTATAGCTGGTGCCGTCGTCGCTGACCGTCCAGCTCTCGGCGGCGCCGGGCACCACGCTGCCGTCCGGGCCTTCGGTGGTCAGGCCCATGAACATGTCACCGATGATGCGGTTTTCCCACACGCCGGCCACGTGATGGGGGTCGAGGGTTGCCGGTTCGCCCATGTTGCCGACGCGCAGGACATCCTGCGCCAGGGGCGCGGTGGTCGGCCCGGCGGTCAGGGCGACCGCGAGGCCGGCGCCGAAAGCGGCGCGCTTGAGATGCTCGAAAAACATGAAACCACTCTCCCTGCTGTTGTCAGAAGTCATCCTGCGCGCCCGGAACGGTGCGGCAGGCCGGCGTCTTTGCGCCGGGCATTAACTGCATATTAGTGCCGCAAAGTGATCTCCTTACAAGACCCCTGCTGTGCCATTTTTCAGCGTGAGGTTGCGTTCTCTGCAAGGCGCCTGGGGATATCCCCCGAAGACCCCCGCGGAAAGGGCGCGTTTCTCCGGCCGCCGCAGAGCGGCGGGTCACTTCACGTTTTGGTGGGAAGCGCCGAAAGGCGGGAGCGGCTCAGCCGAGGCCCTTCTGGCCCATGTCGAGGAACTTCTGGCGGCGCGCCTGCTTCAGCTGCGGGCCGCTGTCGCGGACCAGCTCGCGCAGGCCCTCTTCCATCTTGTCGCCGACACCCTTGATGGTCATCTTGGCCGCGCGGTGGGCGCCGCCCAGGGGTTCGGGGATGATGTCGTCGATGACCCCGAGGCGCAGCAGGTCCTGCGCGGTGAGCCGCAGGGCCTCGGCGGCCTCCTGCGCCTGCTCGCCGGAGCGCCAGAGGATCGAGGCGCAGCCTTCCGGCGAGATCACCGAATAGATCGAGTGTTCCAGCATGTAGACCCGGTTGGCGGCGGCCAGCGCGATGGCCCCGCCGGAGCCGCCCTCGCCGATAATCACCGACAGCAGCGGCACCTGGACGTCCAGGCAGACCTCGATGGAGCGGGCGATGGCCTCGGCCTGGCCGCGCTCCTCCGCGCCGATGCCGGGATAGGCGCCGGCGGTGTCCACCAGGGAAATGATCGGCAGCCCGAAACGCTCGGCCATGCGCATCAGGCGCTGCGCCTTGCGGTAGCCCTCCGGCCGGGCCATGCCGAAGTTGTGCTTCACCCGCGAATTGAGGTCGGCGCCTTTCTCGTGGCCGATGACCATGACCGAATAACCGCGGAAACGGCCGAGGCCGCCGACGATGGCGTGATCCTCGCCGAACAGGCGGTCGCCGGCCAGCGGCGTGAAATCCTCCACCAGGGCCGAGATGTAGTGTTGGAAGTGCGGCCGGTCGGGGTGCCGCGCGACCTGGGTCTTCTGCCAGGCCGAGAGTTTGCCGTAAGTCTGGCGCAGCAGGCGGTCGACCTTGCCCTGCAGCTTTTCGACCTCGTCGGCGATGTTGAACTCGCCGTCGTCGGAGAGATGCCGCAGTTCTTCGATTTTACCTTCGAGTTCGGCGATCGGCTTTTCGAAGTCGAGAAAATTGTGCATGACCGTCTATCTAACACAGCATTTCGCGTCTGGCACGCCTAACTGTCGCCCGAAATGGGGCGGCCGCTAGGCCCCGGCAGCCCCCCTTTGCCGCAAATTCGGGCCAGAATCAAGAGAGCCGGCGGCCCCCTTTCGCAAGAAGGGAACCGCCGGCTCTAGAGATAGTGCGGAAGCCGCGAAGGTCAGCCCTTGGCGATCTGACGCGCCTTCTTGACCATCACTTCGGCCTGCTTGATGGAGGCGATGTCGATGAGACGGCCGTCCAGCGACACCGCGCCCTTGCCTTCCTTCTGCGCCTGGCGCATGGCCTTGAGGATGCGCTTGGCCTTGTCGACCTCGGCCTTGGAGGGGCTGTTTTCCTCGTTGGCCAGGTCGATCTGGCTCGGGTGGATGGCCCACTTGCCCTCGCAGCCCAGCACCGCGGCGCGGCGCGCCTGGGCGCGGAAGCCCTCGGGGTCGGAGAAGTCGCCGAAGGGGCCGTCGATCGGCCGCAGGCCGGCGGCACGCGCGGCGACCACCATGCGGGCCACGGCGTAGTGCCACATGTCGCCCCAGTGATAGAGGCGCTCGCCCTTGGCGTCCGGATCGGTCAGCACGCCGTACATCTCGTTGGGGCCGCCAATGACCGTGGTGCGCGCCTTGGTCGAGGCGGCGTAGTCGGCGACGCCGAAGTGCAGGCTCTCGTTACGCGGCGAGGCCTTGGCGATCTCGTCGACGTTGGCCATGCCCAGCGCGGTCTCGATGATCATCTCGAAGCCGATGCGCTTTTTGCGGCCGACCGCTTCCTCGGCCTGGGTGACCAGCATGTCGATGGCGTAGATGTCCGCCGCCGTGCCCGCCTTGGGGATCATGATCAGGTCCAGGCGCTCGCCGCCCTGCTCGATGATATCGATGACGTCGCGGTACATGTAGTGCGTGTCGAGGCCGTTGATGCGCACCGACATGGTCTTGTTGCCCCAGTCGACCTCGTTCAGCGCCTTGATGATGTTCTTGCGCGCCTGCTCCTTGTCGTCGGGCGCCACCGCGTCCTCAAGATCGAGGAACACGACGTCGGCAGCCGATTCCGCCGCCTTCTTGAAGAGTTTCGGGTTGCTGCCCGGGACAGCCAGCTCGCTGCGGTTCAGGCGCGCCGGCGCCTGATCGACGATGGTAAAGCTCATGGAAATTCCCCTGCTTTGTCAGAGTACGCTGTTCGGTGAACGTCGGCCTGCCCGGGACGGTTTCCGCCCAGCCAACTCAGCTGCGGAAACTGGTCATACCAATGGGTAATGTCAACCGGAAGAATCGCCGCTAGGGCTCAGTCCGGGCGATTCCGGCCCCCGCTCCGGGCGGCCGCCGGGGGCCCGGCCAAAGGGTGATGCTCCTGGACCAGGGACTTCAGGCGCTCGCTGAGCACGTGGGTGTAGATCTGGGTGGTGGAGATGTCAGCGTGGCCCAGCATCTTCTGCAGCGCGCGCAGGTCCGCGCCGTGGTCCAGCAGGTGGCTGGCGAAGGCATGGCGCAGCACATGGGGCGAGACCTTGGCGGCGTCGATCCCGGCCCGGCGGGCCAGGTCCTTCAGCAGCTGGGCGACGCGGTGGCGGGTGATGTGCCCGGCGGCGGCGCGTGAGGGGAACAGCCAGGGGGAAACGGCCTTGGGGGCTTTGTCGCCTTTTCCGCCTTTGGGCAGAAAGTGGTCGCGTACCGCGAGATAGGCCGTGAGGCTCTGCCGCGCCGCCGGGCTCAGCGGCACCATGCGCTCCTTGCCGCCCTTGCCGAGGACGATGATCAGGCGCTGATCGCGCTGGGCGGCGGCCAGACGCAGGCCGACGAGTTCGGAAATCCGCAGGCCGGTGGCATAGAGCAGTTCCACCAGGGCGGCGAGGCGCAGCGCTTCCGGATCTCCGCCGTCCTCGGCCCCTGCCTGCGCCGCCTCCAGCAGCAGGCCGACCTCCGCCTCGCTGAGGATCTTCGGCAGGGGGCGGCCCTGGCGCGGGCTGTCGATCTCGGCGCTGGGATCGTCGCCGCGACGCCCCTCGCTCAGCAGGAAACGGTAGAACTGGCGCAGCGCCGAGAGACGGCGCGCGGCGGTGCGCGGCGCCATGCCGGCCTGGGCGAGGCGGCTCATGAAGGCGCGGATGTCCTCCGCCGTGGCGGCAGGCAGGGCGCGGCGGCGCTTGCCGAGGAACTCGGCAAAGGCCGTCAGGTCGCGGCCGTAGGCCTCCTGGGTGTTGGCGGCGGCGCCGCGTTCAGCGGCCAGCATTTCAAGGAAGGCCTCGACGTCAGGGCTGGCATCCCGCCCGGCGGACATGAGACCGGCCTAAAGCCGGGCGGCGAGCGCCGCCTCGAGCGCCAGGGCGCGGGCTTCGTTGCCCAGCCCGACGGCGGCCAATGCAGAGACCGCGTAGCCCAGCGCCAGGGGGTGGCTGTCCCTGGGGGCATCACGGCCGAGGGCCAGGACAGCGAGCAGCACGCTCTCGCCGCGCCGCCCCTCGGCGGCGGCATCGCCCAGCGCCAGCAGGCTCGGCAGGCGCTGCAGCGGCTGGGACCCGGCGGGGCCCTGCCCGGCCAGCTCGATCCAGCTCAACGGTTCCTCCTGCCCCAGGGCGCGGGACAGCACCAACTCCAGCAGGCGGCGCTCGTGAATGCCCGGCGTCGCCGGGTCCGACGCTTCGACCGCCAGAGGGGCGGCGCCACCGGCCAGACGCCGCAGCGGCAGGAGTTGCTCATAGGCCTCCTGCGATTCCGGGTGCTTGAAGCCGTCGAGGCGCAGCACGGAGAGCCAGGCCCCGGCACGCTCGAACTCGCCGAGGCGGAACAGGGTGCGGGCCGCCAGGGGGGCGAACCAGGCCAGTTCCGGCGTCGGCGCCAGTTCGCGCATCAGCGGCTGCACCGCCCGCGCCATGGCGTTGGCGCGGCGGTCCGCGTCGGCCGAGAGCAGCGCGGCACGCAGGATCTCCGCCTTGGTCGCGGCCAGATTCTCGCGGTTGGCGGCCCGGTACAGCAAGGCGCGGCCCCGAACGCCGCCCTCCCGTTCGGCCTGGTCCAGGGCGTCGGCCAGGTCGGCGTCGGTGAACTCGAAGGCGGCGTAAGCCCCGGCGAGGCGCGCGCCCGGCAGGGTGCCGACCTCCGCCAGGCGTTCCACCGCCGCGGCATGGACGGCGTGGTCGCCGCCGGTCAAGGCGGCGACGCCGTGCAGCAGCAGGGGACTGACATCCTCCGCCGCCTCCGGCGGCAGGGCGCCGCCGGTCCTGCGCAGCATGGCCAGGGTCAGCGGCGTCAGCTCGGCCCCGTCGATCTCGCCGGCGCTGCCGCCGATGAAGCCGTTCGCCAGGGCGAAGAAAGCCGGATCGCTGTCCGGCGCCTGTTCGCGCAGCAGGTCGAGGCCGAGCAGCGCCTGGTCGGTCTGCTCCCCCGCGAACTGGCAATAGACCTGGGCCTTGGCCCAGTAGAGGTCCTGGGGATAGCGCGCCATGCCGGCAGGCACCTCGGCGCAGGCCTCGCTGTCCTTGCCGGCCAGCAGCAGGCCGTCGACCCGGGCCTTCGCCAGCCAGGGATCCTCGACATGCTGCGGCACCAGCGCCAAAAGCTGGTTCAAGCCCGCCAGTTCGCCCAGGGCGTAGAGCCCCTCGGCGCGCAGGCGCAGGAAACTGGCGCTTTCAGTTTCGGCCTGGGCAGCGTCGATGGCGTCGGCCATGGTCGGCGTGCCCGCCGCGGCCACCTTGCGGGCCGGCGGTTGGGCGCTGCTCAGCAGCAGCCGCGCGGCCAGGCTGTGCAGGGTCGGCGAGGAGAGATCGCCGGGCATATCGGCCAGCAGCACCTCGATGAGGGGGCGCGCGCTGCCCGCCCAGACGTTGGGGCCGAGGCCGCCGTTGCTGAGGTCGAGAATGCCGAGGCCGTCCGGGTCCAGTTCGCCCAGCCGGTCGACGACGATGCCGTCGACGGAGGGCGTCTCGGCGGCGCGTTCGGAGGGCAGCGAGGGCTGCTCCGCGCCGGGCGCCGGCGGCGCGCTCGACGGTTCGGGCGCCACGGTCGGCGGGAAGAGCGAAATGGGCCCTTCCTGGGCCGCCACCTGGGGGGCCGTGCCCAGCGCCAGAAGGCCCAGGAGGGCGCCAAACGCGGCAACAGAGGGACGGCGCGGCGCGCGCAGGATCAAGCGCCGGGCCCGGCTAGCGCGGGAAGCGTTCATCGGGCAGCACCTTCTCGACCGGCGCCGAGGGCGGCGGGATATCCCAGGTCAGCAGGAAGAAGCCACCGGAGACGATCAGTCCGGCGATAACGACAAGGGCAACAAGGGTGGTCTTTTTCATCAAAAACAATCGCGTGCGGCTGGGGACTGCGTGAAAAGGAAGGCAGCAGTGTCACGCTTTTCTGCGCCGGAGCCGGCCGCTAGGCTGGCAACACTGTGTACTTGTGCCGTCAAGATGGTTTTATGGTAAGGTCCGAATCTGGCGCGAATGCGGCAGTTTACCTAGGGTCCTTCATCGTTGCAACGATCAGCAGGCGAGAGTTAGTGGTCCATACAAGCGAAGAGGCGATGGAAGCCGGGGAGGCCGCCCTGGCGGTGCCGCGCACTATTGCCCTCGTGGGGCTGATGGGCGCCGGCAAGTCGTGCATCGGCCGCCTGCTCGCCACCGCCCTGGACCTGCCCTTCATGGACGCCGACAAGGAAATCGAGGCGGCCGCCGGCTGTTCCGTCGAGGACATCTTCGCCGCCCACGGCGAGGAAGCTTTCCGGACCGGCGAGCGCCGGGTCATCGCCCGCCTGCTGAACGAACCGAAGATGGTGCTGGCCACCGGCGGCGGCGCCTTCATGGACCCCGAAACCCGCCAGCTGATCCACGAGCGCGCGACCTCGCTGTGGCTGCGCGCCGACGTCGACCTGCTGCTGCGCCGCACCTCCCGGCGCAACAACCGGCCGCTGCTGAAGCGCGGCGACCCGCGCAAGATCCTGAGCGACCTCATCGAGAAGCGCTACCCCGTCTACGCCGAGGCCGACGTGGTGGTGGACTCGGTGGACGGCCCGCCGGAGATGACCCTGGCCCGGGTGCTCGAGCGGCTGCGCCACCACTACGCGGAAGCGGACGCGAGCAGCGCAACACCCAGGAGCGCGACGCCCAGGAGTGCGACGAGATGAGCCCCCATCAGTCCCTGCACGTCGAGCTGGGCGAGCGCGGCTACGACATCCTGATCGGCACCACCGTGCTGGCCGAGGCCGGCAAGCTGATGCGGCCGGTCTTGAAGAGCGATCGCGTGGTGGTGATCACCGACAGCAACGTGGCCGAACTGCACCTGGCCCGCCTGCAGCGCGCGCTGGACGACGCCGGCCTGACGCACGACAGCATCGTGGTGCCGCCCGGCGACGCCACCAAGAGCCTGGACCAGCTCGGCAAGCTGGTCGGCCGGCTGCTCGACATCAAGGTCGAACGCTCGACCACCCTGGTGGCGCTGGGCGGCGGCGTGATCGGCGATCTCGCGGGCTTCGCCGCGGCGGTGACGCTGCGCGGCCTCGACTTCGTGCAGATCCCGACCAGCCTGCTGGCCCAGGTCGACAGCTCGGTCGGCGGCAAGACCGGCATCAACGCCCCGCAGGGCAAGAACCTGATCGGCGCCTTCCACCAGCCGCGCCTGGTGCTGGCCGACACCTCCATCCTGACCACCCTGCCGCGCCGCGAGATGCTGGCCGGCTATGCCGAGGTGGTGAAGTACGGCCTGATCCGCGATGTCGCCTTCTTCCATTGGCTGCAAGCCCACGGCGCCGACCTGGTGCAGGGCGAACGGGCGGAGCTGCAGCACGGCGTACTGCAGAGCTGCCGCGCCAAGGCCGAGGTGGTCGCCGCCGACGAGCGCGAAAGCGGCCAGCGCGCGCTTTTGAACCTGGGTCACACCTTCGGCCATGCCCTGGAGGCGGAGACCGGCTACAGCGACGAGCTGCTGCACGGCGAAGGCGTCGCCGTCGGCATGGTCATGGCTTTCGACCTGTCGGTACAGCGCGGCCACTGCCCGCCGGAGGACGCCGACGAGGTGCGCCGCCATCTCGCCGCCGTCGGCCTGCCCACGGGCTTCGCCGACCTCCTGCCGCGCCACTGGGACGTGGAGCGCCTGATCGGCCATATGAGCCGCGACAAGAAGGTCAGCGGCGGGCGCATCACTTTCGTGCTTGTGCGCGGCATCGGCGACGCCTATCTGGACCAGACCGTCGAGCTCGACGAGGTGCGCGCACTTCTGACCGCCGCCCTGAACGACGCCGACCAGCTCGCCCGGGAGAATGAAGCGCCCGGCATGACAAGCCGCGCGACGCTCGGCAGCTGAACCCACAGGGGCCGAAAAGCCCCTGGAACAACCCATGACGCTTCCTCAGCAACCTGAATAGACCCGCAAATGGAAATCGATCTCGCCATCACCCTCGGCGCCATCCTGGCGCTGTTGGTCTTCTCGGCCTTCTTCTCCGGTTCGGAAACGGCGCTGACCGCCGCCTCGCGCCCGCGCCTGCACAACCTGGCCCAGTCCGGCAACCAGCGCGCCAACACGGTCAACGACCTGTGGCACGAGAAGGAGCACCTGATCGGCGCCATCCTGCTGGGCAACAACCTAGTGAACATCCTGGCCTCGGCGCTGGCCACCAGCGCCCTGATCGCGCTGTTCGGCGATACCGGCGTGGTCTACGCGACGCTGGGCATGACGGTCCTGGTGCTGATCTTCGCGGAGGTGCTGCCGAAGACCTACGCGCTGCAGAACGCCGAGCGCGCGGCCCTGGCCGTGGCCCCGGTCATGCACGTGATCGTCGTTGTGCTGAAGCCCTTCTCCCTGGTCATCCAGATGATCGTGCGCGCGGCCCTGAGAGGTTTCGGGATCGAGGTGCGCCATGCCCTGACCGCCGAGGCCTCCGAAGAGCAGCTGCGCGGCGCCATCGACCTGCACCAGGGCGAGGGCGAGGAGGAACGCCACGAGCGCGAGATGCTGCGCTCCATCCTCGATCTCGGCGACGTCTGGGTCGAGGAGATCATGGTCCACCGCAAGGACGTGATCGCCATCGACGTCGACCTGCCGCCGGCCAAGATCGTCGAACAGGTGCTGGCCAGCCCCTTCACGCGCATCCCCCTGTGGCAGGAAGACCCCGACAACATCGTCGCCGTGCTGCACGTCAAGGCGCTGCTGCGCGCCGTGCAGGCCGCCGGCGCCGACCCGGACAAGCTGGACGTGCGCGCCATTGCCGCGGCCCCCTGGTTCATCCCGGAGACCACCGACCTGCTGTCGCAGCTGCAGGCCTTCCGCAGCCGTCATGAACACTTCGCCATCGTCGTCGACGAGTACGGCGAGATGCTCGGCATCGTCACCCTGGAGGACATCCTGGAGGAGATCGTTGGCGACATCTCCGACGAGCACGACGTCGACATCGAAGGCGTGCAGACCCAGCGCGACGGCTCGATGATCGTCGACGGCAAGGTCACCCTGCGCGACCTCAACCGCCGCTTCGAATGGCGCCTGCCCGACGAGGAGGCCTCGACCATCGCCGGCCTGATCCTGCACGAGGCCCGCTGCATCCCCGACGCCGGCCAGGTCTTCACCTTCCATGGCTTCAAGTTCGAGATTCTGGGCCGCAAGCGCAACCAGATCACCTCGGTCCGGATCAGCCCCAGCGCCGATTCCGACGCCGAGGAAGACGCCGACAAACAGGCCGCCGAGGGCTGAAGAGACCAAAATCGACACGGCGAGGCCAAGCGGGCGGGAAACCCCGGAAAACGCCGGACTGCCGGTTGTTTGGCAGCCGCTTGCGTTGAGACCGGCGGCCGCGCCTGCCGCTTGACCCCGATTCCGAAGCCCTGCACTATTGGTTGCAACAAGAGACCAGCAGAGTCTCGGGGCCAGAAATCGCCCCCGAATAGCGCCTCGTCCCCGGTTTTCCGGGGCCGCTGTCCCGGGATCCCCTCGGGACAGCCATTGCGAGCGGGAGGAAGTCATGCACCGCAGAGTTGTGCCCGATATCGTCAGCCAGCAGAAGATCGAGCTTCTGCCCAGCAGCACCACGGTCCGCGATGCCGCCCGCAACATGGCCGAGCGCCACATCGGCGCCGTTCTCATCGGCAGCAACGGGCGCCTGGAAGGCATTTTCACCGAGCGCGACCTGCTGATCCGGGTCGTGGCCGGCAACCTCGACATCGACGCCACGAAGCTGGAACAGGTGATGACGCCGGACCCCGACACGATCGGCCCCGACGACCTAGCGTCGCTGGCCCTGGAGCGCATGCGCTCCGCCGGCTACCGCCACGTGCCCGTGGTCGAGGACGGCGCGGTGGTCGGCATCGTCTCGCTGCGCGACCTCTATGCCGCCGCCAAGCGCGAGCTGGAGGAAGACCTGCAGCAGCGCGAGGCCTTCATTTTCGACACCGGCTACGGCACCGGCTGACCGCGCCCCGCGCGGTCCGCTGCCTCGGCCGACGCCCCCTGGTTGACGTCCCTCGGTTGACGGGGCGCCCGGGCGACCTATAGTCGCGGGTTCCCTCTCGTGAACCTTACGCGGTATTTGGCCATGCCCCTCTCGCCCCCCGTCGAGCGAACCTGCCTGCACAATCGGAAATATGACTTCCAGGGCTACCAGCGGGCCGACGGCCTGTGGGACATCGAAGGCCGTATCGTCGACACCAAGACCTATACCTTCCGCAACCAGGACCGCGGCGAGATCCCGCCGGGCGAGGCCCTGCACGACATGTCGATCCGCATGACCATCGACGAGGACTTCAAGGTCCACGACATCGAGGCGGTGACCGACTTCAGCCCCTTCCACATCTGCCCCAACGTGACGCCGAACTTCAAGCGCATGATCGGCGCCGAGATCAAGCTCGGCTGGACGCGGCAGGTGCGCAAGCACCTGGGCGGAGTCGAGGGCTGCACCCATCTGGTGGAGCTGCTGATCGCCATGGCCACCGTCGCCTTCCAGACGCTGTATCCGGTACGCGCCGCGCGGGAAGCCGCGCGGCCCTCCGGCAAACGCCCGGGCCTCTTGGAAACCTGCCACGCCTTCGCCACCGACAGCCCCATCGTGAAGCGCTCCTGGCCGGAGTTCTACACCGGCGAGGACAAGTAGGCGCGCGGCCTCAGGCGAAGTAGGCCAGGGGCGCGATGCCGATCACCGGTTCATGCAGGTGCAGCAGCGCACCGTAGAGCACCACGCCAAGGACGATGTCCAGCACGCCGCGCAGCGGCGCGATCCGCTTTATGCGGTCCAGCGGTCCGCCGCGGGTCAACGCCTCGGCAGCGGCGATCTCGGCCGCCGGCAGGCGCTGGCGCGCGCGCTGTTCCAGGCGCTTCATGCCGGCCAGGCTGAACACCGCCAGGCTGCCGAAGAGGATGAGGCCCACCAGGTCGCCGTTCGCCACGAGATGGCTGCCAGCCCAGAGGAAGAAGCCCCAAAGCAGGGGGTGGCGGATCTGCGCCACCAGGCCGGCCCCCATACGGCCCCTGCGCGGGTCGACCGCGCCGCCGCGGAAGGAGACCGACAGCGGGCTCGGCTGCCACAGCGCCCCGGCCAGCAGGATGCTGGCGGGCAGCATGGCGACCAGCGGCACCAGGGCCGTCTCAGGACCCGGCGCCCAAAGCTCGATGTAAGGGGCGTCCAGCGCCGCGGCGATGACCCAGGCGATGGTCGCCAGCGAAACCAGCGAATAGAGCGCGAGATAGGCCGGCCGGCCGAGCTTCGCGATCAGCCGCCCGCGCAGCCCGGTCGCAGCCGGCAGCACGTGGGCGGCGAGGAAGAGTGCGATGGCGGCGAAAAACTCGATCATGCGCCTTCGGCCCTGCCCGTGGCCTAGCCGGCCTTCTGGTCCTCTTCGGGCGTCAGGGTCTTCAGCTGCAGGGCGTGGACGCCGGCGGCCAGCTCCTCGGCCAGAATCTCGTAAATCCGGCGCTGGCGCGCGACGCGGTTCTGCCCGGCGAAGGCCTCGGAGACCACCTCCACCCGGAAGTGGGTCTCGCCGCCGTCGCGATACCCGGCGTGGCCCTTGTGCTTTTCGGAATCATCCACGATCTTCAGGCGTTGCGGCGCCAGGGCCTGCGTCAGTTTGTGCTCGATCGTCTCTGCAACAGCCAAGGTCCTGCTCCTCCACCTGCGGTCCGGCGCGCCGGTCTTGGCGCGCCCAGAAAGTGGGTCGCCCGTGCCGGACTGTCAACGACTTCGCCGGGCCGCCCGACATCGCGGGCCTGACCCGACAACCAGGAACACGCTTTGATGACCCTTTTGGCCGATGCCCCGTAGCGCCGCCCCCTCCGTCGCCTTCAGCCCGGCCGCCGCGCGCCTGCTGCTCGTGGCGGTGGTGATCCTTTGGGGCGCCAACTGGCCGGTCATGAAGCTCGGCATGCAATCCATGCCGCCGGTGTGGTTCGCCGCGGCGCGCATGACGCTCGGCGCCGCCAGCCTCTTCGCCCTGCTGGCCTTTCTCGGCCGCCTGAAGCTGCCGACGCGCCGCGACCTGCCGGTGGTCTTCACTGTCGGCGGGCTGCAGATGGCGGTCTTCCTGGTGCTGGTGAACAGCGGCCTGCAGTACGTCGAGGCCGGCCGCTCCGCGATCCTGGCCTACACCACGCCGCTGTGGGTGACGCCCGGCGCCATGCTGCTGCTGGGCGAAGGCATGAACCGGCGCAAGCTGCTGGGCCTGGTGCTGGGCCTTTGCGGCGTGGCCGTGCTGTTCAATCCGCTGGGCTTCGACTGGGGCAGCCGCGACGCGCTGCTCGGCAATGCCCTGCTGATGACCGCCGCGCTGATCGGCTCGATCCCCATCCTTCATGTGCGTGCCCATAAGTGGGACTCTTCGCCGCTGCAGCTGGCGCCCTGGCAGATGGTGCTGGCGGCGATCCCCCTGGCGGCGCTGTCGTGGTTCAGCGAGGACTGGTCGACGATCCGCTGGTCGAACGAGCTGGGCCTGATCCTGGCCTACAACGGCCCCCTGGCCACCGCCTTCTGCTTCTGGGCCACGGTCAGCGTCACGCGGGCCCTGCCGGCGGTGACCTCCTCGCTCAGCCTGCTGGCGGTGCCGGTGGCCGGGGTGCTGGCCTCGGCGGTCTTCCTGGGCGAGACGCTGACCCCGACCCTGGTCGGCGGCCTGGTGCTGATCCTCGGCGGCACGGTCCTGGTCAACCTTGCCGACGTGCGGCGGGGCCGCGGCCGGAAATCAGCGGCGAAAACCAGCGGCGGCGCCGGACCGGAAGCCGGCGGGAATGCGGACTAAAAGCCTGGAATCGCGCGGATCCCACAGCCACCTCCCTTGCACAGGGACGGCCCGATCCCACATAATCCGCGGATGTCCGGCTCGCCCCAAAAGCCCCTGCGTGATCCTTTCCAAGAGGGCCCTTTCAGAACCGCCACCCCGGGAGACAACGGGGCGGACGCGGGCGCGCGCCGGTGCGACCGCCCGGGCTGCGCGGCGGAGGGCGTGCACCGGGCGCCACGCTCGCGCGACGCGCTGAACAGCTACTTCTGGTTCTGCCTGGAGCATGTCCGCGAGTACAACCTGGCCTGGGACTACTTCAAGGACATGGACGAGGCCGCGATCGAGCAGATCCGCCGCGGCGACGCCACCTGGCAGCGCCCGACCTGGCCGCTGAGCGGCGGGCTCGGCCGCAGCGGCGGGGACCGCCGGACCGGTCCGCACAACAGACCCTTCCGCGACGGTTTCGGCTTTTTCACCGAGGAAGCCGCGGACAAGGAACAGCAGAAAGGCCGCTTTCCCCCCGGATCGCGCCAGGCCAAGGCGCTCAGGACCCTGGAACTGGCCCCCAATGCCTCCCTTGTCGAGGTCAAGACGCGCTATAAGTCGCTGGTCAAGGAACTGCACCCCGACATCACCGGCGGCGACGCGCGCTCCGAAGAGCGGCTGAAAATCATCAACCTGGCGTATTCGGACTTGAAGGCGGCCTTCGACTGATGTTCAACAGGCCCAGGCCTTTTGGCGAGGCCCCGGTAAATCCTTAATCCTAAACGACGGAATTCCTACCTCATGGCGACAGCAGACCCCATGGCCAGTGGCAGCGAGATGCCCAGCAGCGGCCCCGACATCGAAGTTTCGGTGCGCCAGACCTTCGGCATCGACTGCGAGATGCAGGTCCCGGCCTTCAGCCAGGCCAACGACTACGTGCCGGAGGTGGACGAGACCTACCGCTTCGACCGCGACACCACGCTCGCCATCCTGGCCGGCTTCGCCCACAACCGCCGGGTGATGATTCAGGGCTACCACGGGACCGGCAAGTCGACCCACATCGAGCAGGTCTCGGCGCGCCTCAACTGGCCCTGCATCCGCATCAACCTGGACAGCCACATCAGCCGTATCGACCTGGTGGGCAAGGACGCCATCGTCCTGAAGGACGGCAAGCAGATCACCGAGTTCCGC
This sequence comes from Kiloniellaceae bacterium, assembly GCA_048268885.1. Taxonomy (GTDB): domain Bacteria; phylum Pseudomonadota; class Alphaproteobacteria; order Kiloniellales; family Kiloniellaceae; genus Pelagibius. Next base: position 37,170 of record JBLWUP010000035.1, read on the forward strand.
GAGGGCCTGCTGCCCTGGGCGCTGCAGCGCCCGACGGCCCTGGTGTTCGACGAGTACGACGCCGGCCGCCCGGACGTGATGTTCGTCATCCAGCGCGTGCTGGAAGTCGACGGCAAGCTGACGCTGCTCGACCAGAACCGTGTCATCCGCCCGCACCCGGCCTTCCGCCTCTTCGCCACGACCAACACCATCGGCCTGGGCGACACCACCGGCCTCTACCACGGCACCCAGCAGATCAACCAGGCGCAGATGGACCGCTGGAACATCGTCGCCACGCTGAACTATCTGGAGCACGACGAGGAAGTGGAGATCATCCTTTCCAAGTCGCCCGACTACGACAGCGCCGAGGGCCGTGAGACCGTCTCCGCCATGGTCGCGCTGGCCGACCTGACCCGCAGCGGCTTCATCAACGGCGACATCTCCACGGTGATGAGCCCGCGTACGGTGATCACCTGGGCGGAGAACGCGCGCATCTTCGGCGACGTCGGTTTCGCCTTCCGCGTCACCTTCCTGAACAAGTGCGACGAGATCGAGCGCCCCGTCGTGGCGGAGTACTACCAGCGCTGCTTCGGCAGCGAGCTGCCGGAATCCGGCGTCACGGCGCACGTTACTTGAGGATTGATTGGACTTGAGGATTGATTGGACCTGAGGATCTACCGGACCCGAGACGCCTCTAGATGAGCCAGCCCGAAAACCCGCTCGACCTCTTCCGGCGCACCACCGCCGCGACGGTGCGCGCCATCGCGGAGCGTGACGACATCAACGTCGCCTATGCGCCGCGCGGCCAGGGGCTGGTCGGCAAGGAAGTGAAGGTGACGCTGCCGGCGCGCAACCTGCCGGTCGAGGACGCCGCCCTGGTGCGCGGCGAGGCCGACGCCGCGGCCTTGCGCCTGCGCCACCACGACGGCGGACTGCACGCCCATGCCCTCGCGCCCATGCCCCACCCCCCCCCGGACGGCGGACTGCCGCCCCCTCCCCGGCCGCGCCCCCGGGAGGCGCGCGAGATCTCCGACGCCGTGGAGCAGGCGCGCTGCGAGGCGCTGGGCATGCGGCGCATGTGCGGCGTGGCGCAGAACCTCGACGCCGCCCTGGAGGAGCAGTACCGGGTGCGCGGCCTCAACCGCGCCCAGAGCCGCGAGGACGTGCCGCTCTCCGAGGCGCTGCGCCTGCTGGCGCGCGAGGCCATGTCCGGCGCGCCGGTCCCGGCCGGCGCCAAGGGCGTCATCGACCTCTGGCGTCCGATCCTGGGCCAGGAGATCCTGCAGGACATCAAGGAACTGGGGCGGCGCGCCGACGACCAGGCGCTCTTCGCCGAGACGGTGCGCGACATGCTGCAGCACCTGGACATCGACATCGGCCTGGAAGACGAGCTGGAGCAGGAAGACGAGGACCAGGAGCAGCAGCAGGAAGAGTCCGACCAGGACGACAGCGGCACCCAGACCGACGGCGACGAAAGCGCCGAGACGCCGACCACCATGGAAGGCGAGGACAGCGACGGCGACCAGTCGGAAGACGCCGAGCCGCAGGCCGCCGAGAGCGAAAGCGAGATGATGGAGGGCGAAGGCGAGGAAGAGCCGGGCCGCCCCGGTCAGTTGCCGGAACTCTTCGGCCACAACGCCCGCGACAACGAGCCTTATCACGCCTTCACCACCGACTTCGACGAAACCATCGAGGCGGAGGAGCTCTGCGATCCCGACGAGCTGACGCGCCTGCGCCAGCTGCTCGACCAGCAGCTCGCCCACCTGCAGGGCGTCATCGCCCGCCTCGCCAACCGGCTGCAGCGCCGCCTGCTGGCCATGCAGACCCGGGCGTGGGACTTCAACCTGGACGAAGGCATGCTCGATACCGCGCGCCTCGCCCGCGTCATCGTCAATCCCATGCACTCACTGACCTACAAGCAGGAGCGCGATACCGAGTTCCGCGACACCGTGGTGACCCTGCTGATCGACAACTCCGGCTCCATGCGCGGACGGCCCATCACCGTCGCGGCGATGAGCGCCGACATCCTGGCGCGCACCCTGGAGCGCTGCGGCGTGAAGGTGGAGATCCTCGGCTTCACCACCCGCATGTGGAAGGGCGGTCAGGCGCGCGAGCGCTGGATCGGCGCCGGCAAGCCGCCGAACCCCGGGCGCCTCAACGACCTGCGCCACATCGTCTACAAGGGCGCCGACGCACCCTGGCGCCGCGCGCGCAAGAACCTCGGCCTGATGCTGCGCGAAGGCATCCTAAAGGAGAACATCGACGGCGAGGCCCTGCTCTGGGCGCACAACCGCCTGATCGGCCGCCCCGAGCAGCGCCGCATCCTGATGGTGATCTCCGACGGCGCGCCGGTCGACGACTCCACCCTCTCGGTGAACCCGGGCAACTACCTGGAGCGCCACCTGCGCGAGGTCATCGACTACATCGAGAACCGCTCGCCGGTGGAACTTCTGGCCATCGGCATCGGCCACGACGTGACCCGCTACTACCGCCGCGCCGTCACCATCGTCGATGCCGAACAGCTGGGCGGCACGGTGATGGAGAAGCTCGCCGAGCTGTTCGAGGAAGAAAACGCCGCCGCCATGGCCCCGCGCGGCCCGCGCCGCGGCGCCCGCCTGCATTAACCGCCCGGCCGCCTTGCGCCCCTGCCTCTCGCGGCCGGCGCTTCTCGCCGCCCTCCTCTGGCTGCTGACCGCAGCGCTGCCAGCCGCGCTGCCGGCCACGGCTTGGGCGCAGACGCCTCTGGCCCTGCAGGCCAGCCCGCTGCGCCTCAACCCCGAGGACAAGGCGCAGCAGACCGTCGGCGGCCTGCGCTGGCGCGGCGGCCTGCGGCTCAGCGCCGACGACCCGCGCTTCGGGGGGCTGTCCGACCTGGTGCTCTCCCCCGACGGCCAAACCCTTACCGCCATCACCGACGCCGGACGCTGGCTGACCGCCCGCCTCACCTACGACAAGGCCGGCAATCTGGCCGGCGTCGCGGACGGCCGCTGGGGGGCGCTGCGCGAGACCACCGGCCTGCTGCTGTCGGGCAAGTCGTCGCAAGATGCCGAGGCCCTGACCCGTCTTTCCGACGGCAGCCTGATGGTCGCCTTCGAGCACAAGCACCGCCTGCGCCGCTTTCCGCGCGACGCGTCCGGGCCCGGGCTTGCCGCTGTGCCGGGGGCCGTCCCGCCGCCGCCCGGTCTGGCCGGCGCCGGGAGAAACGCCGGCCTGGAAGCGCTGGTCGCCCTGGCCGGCGACCGGCTGCTCGGCTTCACCGAGGGCCAGAAACTGGGCGGCCTGAAGGGCGACGACAGCTACGCCGTCTACCTGCGGGAAACCACGGGCAAGTGGCAGGCCCTGGCCCTGAAGCCCAAGGGCTTTTTCTATCCGACCGGGGCGGCGCAGCTGCCCTCCGGCGACGTGATCCTGCTGGAACGGCGCTTCACCCTGCTGGGCGGCCTGAGCGCGCGCCTCAGGCGCATCTCCCTGGCCTCGATCCAGCCCGGCGCCCTGCTGACCGGCACCGAGATCGCCGAGCTGAGGGCGCCGGTCACCCTCGACAACTTCGAGGGCGTCGCCGTCCACCAGCCCGGCGACGGCACCACGCGGATCACCCTCATCTCCGACGACAACTTCAACCCCCTGCAGCGCACCCTCATCGTGCAGTTCGAGCTGACGGACGGTTGAGCAAGCTGAGTCGCGACAACCAAAACACGATCAACGTGTCGATGAAGAGGTAGCGGCCCTCTTCACGTTCCCAAGTCACCGGCGATCCCCTACCCTTTGCAGGTCACAAGCAGCGTGGGGGAAGCATCGTGTCAACACCTTACACCCTGGAGAACTACGTCGAGGACCTGCGGCGGATCACCGGGGAGACCGACGACGAGGACGAGATCATCCGCCGTGTCGGGCCGCTGGCCCAGCGCCTCGCCCGCGACAAGAGCTGGCTTCAGGATCGGCACTACGAAACCGACGAAGAACAGGGCTTCGGCACCTTCCTGCTGCACGAGGAGCCGGACCACGCGCTGGCGGTGCTCGCCGTCAACTGGCTGCCGGGCCGCGGCGCGCCGCCGCACGATCACGGTACCTGGGCCGTGGTGGCCGGTGTCGACGGGGTCGAGCGCAATACGCGCTACCGCCGTCTCGACGACCGCAGCCGGCCCGACTATGCCGAGCTGGAAGTGAAGCACGTGATCCATGCCGACGCCGGGGAGCTGATCTGCATGAAGTCGGGCGGCATCCACTCCGTGCACAACGACAGCGATGCCGTGACTCTTTCGCTGCACACTTACGGCCGCCACGTCAATCACACACCGCGCGCGCAGTACAACCTGGAAACGGGCGAGAAGAAGGACTTCATCGTCCGCGTCAGCTGAGCGCCAGCTGAACCTGGGCGCTAGTTCCGCGCCGCGGCGGCAGCCCCGGCGGCAGCGGCAGCGTGACGGTGCTCGTCATCGTCCGAGTCGACCATGACCCGCGGCGCGGCGAATTCGATACCGCTCTCCTGGAAGGCCTTCTGGATGCGGGCAAAGGCCTCGCGGCGCAGGATGAACTGCTCACCGGGGCGCGACATGAACTTCACGCTGGTGATGAAGCCGGTATCGTCGGTATCGAAGGCGCCCTGCGACTTCAGCGGCTGCAGGAACATGGGACCGAGTTCCGGATCGGCTTCCATCGCCTCGCCCACCTTCTTGATGGCCTTGCGCATCTTGTTGAGGTCGGTGTCGAAGGGCACCTTGATCTTGAACTTCACGCGCACCCAATCGCGGCTGTGGTTGGTGATGTTGCCCATGGAGCCGAAGGGAATGGTGTGCAGCGGCCCGTTGTGATGGCGCAGCTGCACCGAGCGCAGCGAGATCTTCTCGACAACCCCCTTGCCGGCGGAGCACTGCACGTACTCGCCTTTGCGGAAGGCGTCCTCCAGCAGATAGAACAGGCCGGTGATGATGTCCTTCACCAGGGTCTGCGCGCCGAAGCCGATCGCCAGGCCGATGACGCCGGCGCCGGCCAGCAGCGGCCCGATATTCACCCCGATGGCGGAGAGCGCCATCAGGACCGAGAGCGTGATGATCGCGACGAAAAGAAAGGCACGGATGACCGGCAGCACCGTGGCGATCCGCGAGCCCGGCTTGCCCATCGCGTCTTCGCTGACCTCCTCGCCCCCCTCATCCTCCGCATAGTAATCGAGCGCCAGCTTGCTGCCCTGCCAGATGGTCCAGCCGAGCAGGGCGGCGCCGCCGATCTGCAGCACCGCGGCGGCGAAGCGGGAGAGCAGGCTGGCGTCGGGCCCGGCGAAGGGGTCCGCCCCCCAGGTCCGGGCGAGGAAGGCGAAGGCGGCGAGCAGCAGAACGCCCTGACCGAAGGCCTTCAGCGCCCCGGCGGCCCCGAGATGCCGCCCGTCCCGTTCACGGGCCAGCAGCAGATCGTCGATCAACGCGCCATAGCCGCCGATCACGAAAGGCGCGAGGGAGAGGACCAGGAAGGAGCCCACCGCGAGGGTGGCGAAGTGCGTCTCGCCGGACAGCAGCCCGGCATAGATGATCCCGGCGAAGTCGACCACCACCAGGACCGAATAAAAGATATGCCAGAGGTTGGCCGAGAGCTTCGCGCCGCCCGAAGGCTCGCCGCCCTTGGGGGTATAGGCGCTCAGGATGAGGTTTCGGAATGGCGCGCGGATGCGATAGATGGCGAGCAGCCGCACCGCCGCCGCGAAAGCGGCGACACAGACCCCCATGAGCGCCCCCGTTTCCCAGGCCGCACCCGCGCCCAGCAGAACGTCGCGCAGGCCGCTTGCCGTCGCGATCACGATCACCGAAGCGCAGACCCAGAACCAGGCCAAGCGGGCGTCGGGATCAGGCATGGGCGCAAGGCGCAGGGCCGAGCGGTGCGGCGCGAGGATGAAGCGGGCAATCGTCAGAACCAGACGCGCCTTGGCAATGGCGGCGACGACGATCACCAGCGTCAGACGCGGTGTCGGAAGGGCCGGCAGCAGGGCCCAGGCAAGCAGCAGGGCGCCGGCCGCGAAGGCGGCGATACCCAGGACCTCCAAGCCGACCCAGGCCAGCCCATAGCCGGCGCGGCGCGAGAAGCGGGTCGGGCTGGCTTCGTTGCAGCGGCGGCGCCAGCCCGCCAGCAGACGGTCAAGCAGCCACTCGCAGACCGCGCCGAAAGCGACGGCCAGGATCATCACCGCAAGGACCAGCAGGCTCGCGCCGCCGCTGCGCTCGGCGGAGAGCCCCAGCCACCACGTCTCGACCAGCGCCGGCAGATCGCGCCAACTCGCCAGCGCGGCGTCCCAGCGCGCCATCGCCACGGTGACCTGACCTTCGGGCGGCAGCGTTCCCGCCGCCGAGGCGGCACCATCAACCGTAACGGGCTGGTCCAGAGCCGCCAGCGCCTCGACCAGGGCCTGACGCTCCTCCGCCGCCATGCCGGCGGGCAGCGTGACGACGATAGACCTCTCCGGCGCCTCCTGCGCCGCAAGAGGACTCGTTACCGCGGCGGCAGCAAGAAAAAGCAGTGCGCCGAGAAGCCGGACCGTTCCATTCCACATAAAACATCTCCCCTAGGACCTGTTCTCCTCTAGGCTGCCCCCGGCACAGCCCCACTTATTCAGCCAGCGACAGCAGACGCGCCCGCGCATCCGCCTCAATGCCGTCGAGACCGTTCTCCGCGGCGAGCCGAAGCGCCTTGGTCAGCCAGACCTCTGCCCGTTCGGCATCCTCCTGCACCGTGGCACTGAGGCCCGCGCGGTAGTAGAGGTCGGCTGCCGCGGTCGGATTCCGTGCCGCCTCGGCCGCCGCGGCGGCCGCCGCCAGCCCCCGTGCCATGCCGCTGTAGTCGCGCAGCTCCCGCCGCAGGGCGGCCGCGGTCTCGAAAGAGCGTTGCGCGCCAGCCGCATCACCCGCCAACAGGCGGCGGCGTCCTTCCAGCTCGTCCCGGTCCGCCATGAGAGCGTCCTGTGCCGGCGCGCCGAGGGCGGCAAGGGCCCGTCCCACACGGGCGGTGTCGCCGGCATCGGCCGCCAGCATGCCGAGGATGAAGTGCGCGCGCCCGCGCGTGTCGATGTCGTCGCCACGGGCCAGATCGATCGCCGTCTGCGCCGCCTCGCCGGCCAGCGCGGCTTGCCCTTCCTCGTACTGCGCCACCGCTTCCACGAGGAACAGCTCGGCGAAGGGATCGGCATCGCGCCGCTCCAGCTCCCAGCGCGTCCGCGCCGCCTGCTCCGCCGCCGCCGCCGGTTCGCCGGCGCGCAACTGCGCCAGCGCGTATTCGTAGCCAATGTTGCCGATGGCCTCGGCGTCGTCGCGCGCATAGGCGCGCGCCAGCACCCGCTCGTAAAGAACCACGGCCTGATCGTATTGGCCGTTCTGCAGCGCGAAGCGCGCCAGGCGCCAGCCCGACTCCAGCTTGGGATCGCTCGGCTCCGCCGCTTCCTGCGGGGCCTGCGACGCGCAGGCCGAAAGCAGCAGGACGGCGCCGAACAGCAGCCAGGCCGGGAGGCGGAACCGCGTCATGGCCGCGCCTCGATCGGCGACAGGCGGTCGATCCGTTTCGGCGGCAGATCGCCGCCGCCGCCGATCAGCCAGTTGCCCTGCAGCTGCACCAGCAGGCGCTCCAGCTCCGAAAGCGTCTGCTGGGTCTGCGCCATCAGGGTCGGCATGGTGTTGGACGCGTCGGCCGAGTTCTTCACCATGGCGGTGATCTCGGGCATGGTGCTGCTGACCTCCAGCATCACGCCGTTCAGCGACTTCAGGGTCGTGTTCATCGTGTCGATCATCTCGGGCAGCTTGCGCGACTGCGCGCCGAAGCCGGCGGTCATGCTGGCGACGTCGCTGCTGGTCGATTGCAGATTGGCGACGATCACGGAGAAGGAAGAAACGGTATCCTTCAAGCCGGCGACCGTCGTTTCCAGTTCCACCATCAGGCGGTCGTCGCGCAGCAGCCGGCCGACGTTGCCCTTGCCCTCGGCGACCTCGGTCGTCACCGTCGAGAGATTGCCGAGCGCCACCTGCAGGCCGCTGTCGGGCGCGACCAGGCCCTCGACGAGTTGAGCGGTCGCCTGGATGGCGCGGTGGGTGTCGTCCAGTACCGGCAGGATGCGGGCGCGCAGATCCTCGATCAGTTCGCCGATGCTGGCCGCCGGGGCGGCTTCCACCCGGGCCGTCAGGACCGCGTAGTCCCAGTCCAGCGGCGCCTCGTAGCCGCGCAGGATTTCCATATAGGCGGCGCCGGCGATGCCGAACTGCTTGCGGATGTAGACGACCGAGTCGCTGCGCACGAAAGGCTCCATCGACTCCTCGATGCTGACCCTGGCGTGGAACCCGGCTTCGGGATCGAGGACGAGTTCCTCCACGCGCCCGGCAGTGGTGCCCAAGACCTCCACCTGCGCGCCCGCCGAAAGGCCGGAGACGCCGGATTCCGGCAGTACGACCCGCAATTCCAAGGTGCGCCGGAAGAGATCCTGCAGGACGCCGGCCTGCAGCAGCGCGGCGAAGAAGAAGGCAACGGCGGCAAGGGCCACGGCGCCCGACCAGCGGTTCACGTAGCGCAGCTTGGGGGCTGAGCGCTTCATGCCGCCGACTCCTCCCCACTGCGCCAGCGCCCGTCGAGAACGAGCCGCTGGGTGGCGGGAATCGACTCGTTGCGCGCCAACGCCAGGTCCTGCGTCAGCCAGAGGATCGCCGCGCCGTGCTCGCGGACGTCGCGCATGGCGTTGATGAGGTTCTGCAGGAAAGCGGCGGAGGGTTGCGCCGCCAGGTGCTCGACGACGATGAGCGAAGGCGCCCCGACGAAAGCGCGGACCAGGTTCGCCGCCTCGCGGTCCTCCGGCGAGACCGCCGCGGGCAGGTCGCGCGGCAGACCCGGCAGGCCGAAATGCCCGGCCCAGAGGGCGGCTTCCTGGCAGATCTCCTCGACGGGCCGCCGGGTGTGGTGGAGCTGCGCGAGGATGACGTTTTCCATCAAGGAGAGATGGGGCACCCAGCTTTCGGAGCGGAAGATCACGCCGATGCGCCCGCGCGAGGCGTTGGCCCAGTCGGGCGACAGCTCGTTCCAGTCATGGCCCAGGAATCGCACCCGACCGCTCAAGGGCAGCAAGAGGCCACAGCTTGCCTGGGTCACCGCCTCCTCGTGGATGGCGTCTTCGACCTGCAGCAGGGCGAGTTCACCGGGATAGAGGCTGAGATCCAGGGTGACGGTTTCCTCCGTGGTGTCGGAAAACGGCAGGCGGCAGGCCTCGAACTGCAGCACCGCCCTTTCGTCCTGCGGCGTCGGCATCTGTTCCGGCTGCATCATCGACCTCCCTCAGATCGCCAGGCTGATCAGGGCGCTGACCAGCAGAACGCCGGAGATGGCGCGGATGAAGCCGGTGGCCGTCAGCGTCGCCTCGCCGGCGCCCTCGGCCGCGTCGAGCGCGGTGAGCGCGCAGACCGCGCCGATGGTCAGGCCGATGGCCAGCGACTTGACTGGCAGGATCAGGTAGCCCACGGCGCCGATCGCCGTCAGCATGTCGGCCAGGAACTGCAGCGGCGGCACGGCGGTCGCCCCGGTCGCATGGGCAACGGAATAGCCGGTGGCCAGGGCGACGACGATGAAGAGGATGCTGTGGGTGAAGACCGCGGCGATGATGGCCAGCACGCGCGGCACCACCAGCAGCAGGAAAGGATCGACGCCCTGGCGGTCCAGGGCCTCCAACTGCCCCTTGGCACGCATGGTGCTGAGTTCGCCCAGCAAGACGATGCCGCCGCTGCCCAGCGCGAGCAGGCCGACGATGATCGGCCCGATCTCGCGCACCATGGCGAAGACAATGACCTGGCCCACGGCATCGGCCTGGCCGAAGCGGTCGAGCCAGTAGAGACCCTGCGATACCAGCGTGAGGCCGATCAGCGCGGCGGCGATGCAGACGGCCAGCAGGTTGCGCAGGCAGACGATCTCCATGAAGCGCCAGAACTCCAGGCGCGCCGGGCGCCGCCAGGTGAGCGGACGCAGGCTCTGGCGCAGTACCGCCGTCGCCATGGCGAAGGCCATGAACAGCCAGTTGGCGGTGCTCGCCACGGCGCTCACAGCCGGCTCCTGAGGGTGAAGGTCGCCATCTCGCCGAGTTGGCCGAGATAGAAGGCGCCGCGCCGCCGGAAGATGCAGTCGCCGCGCAGCAGGTCATAGGTCGCTTCGCTGACCTGGATGGTGCCGGGGTCCGCCGTGTCGGCCATGGTGATGGCGACGCGCACGGCTTCGCCCCAGACGTTGTAAGGGCTGTCGCCGAAACCGACCGCCGAACCGAAGACCGTGCCGCTGTCGAGACCGAGGGTGAATTGCGGGCCGATGCCGGAGGCCAGGAAGATCGCGTTGCAGCGCTCGCGCACGGTCAGCGCCACGTCGACCAGGCGCGCGGCAGCCTCGGCCATGTCGCCCTCGAAACCGTCGACCGCCAGCACCTGGTCGGTCAGGATCTTCACATAGGGCACGTCGAGGGAATCCGCCGCTTCTTTGAAGAGGGAAACCACCTCGCGGATCACCGCGCCGTCATGGCCGCCGGCCGAGCGCGCCGCCAGGGCATTGTCGTCGAGCAGCTTCAGGGCCAGCACGCTGGCGTCGCGATAGAGCGTGGCCCCGGTCATCTCCGCCTTGCTGTCGTCACCGGTGAGGTGGCGGCGCAGGTCCAGGAGCGAAGCCTTGCGGAACATCTGCTTCGAGGCCGTCGCGCCGTTCTCGCCACGGGGGATGACCAGCGCGGCGCTGACCGCGGCCTTCGGCAGTCTTGCCGCCGCCGTCGCCGGTTCCGCCGCCATCAGCGCCAGGCGCGGCGCCAGCAGGGTCGCCAGCATCTGCGCCACGCTGTGGTCGGCCACCACTGCCGCGTCGGGGTCGGCATCCTCGATCCAGACGGCGCCGAGGACGCGCTCTCCGGCGGTCACCGGCAACGACAGCAGCGAGGTAGTCTCCACCGCTCGCAGGTAGGTCAGCTGCGGGCCGCTGCGCGCCTCCTCGATCTCCAACCGTTGCCCGTCGGCGAGCCGCGCAAAGATCGCCGCGAAGTCCGCGGCCTGGATCGCGGTGCCCCCGGTGTGGCCGCCGGTCTGCGCCTCGAAGGCATCGAGGCAGAGCAGACGATCTTCGCCGACGATGCGCCAGAAACTGGTGCGCCGGGCGCCCTCGGCCCGGGCCAGGATCTCGCTGGCCCGCCGCAGGTCCTGTTCCTCGTCGGGATCCGCCAGGGCGGTGAGACCGGCCAGCTCGTCGAAGATCCGCCGCTGCGCCTCCTGCCGCTCCCCCTCGGCGCGGACCGTGCGGGCGCGGCGTTCGGCCACCATGCCCTGATAGGCCAGCAGTCCGGCCAGCAGCAGGGCCAGGGCGATGATGCCGCTGGCCGCGATCAGACCGCTGCGCCCGTTCGCCGAAATGAAGCCGAGGTAGGCGCTCTCCGGCGCCAGCAGCATGAGCCACCAGTCGCGTGACACGGCGCCCTTCAGTGAGGCGGCGCCGAACACGTAGCGGTCGCCGTCGATTTCGATGATCGAGCGGCCGGGCCCCTCGACGCGCAGGCGGTCGAAGGCCTCGACGAAGGTCGGGGAGCCGAGTTCGCGGACCGTACGCGTGCGCAGCGCATCGCCGCTCCCCAGCATGACCTTGTCGGGCTCATGAAAAGCCACCAGCTGACCGTCGCTGTTGACGATGGCGAGGATGCCGCGCGCTTCCTCCTGCAGGTCGGCCAGGAAGCCGCTGAGAGTGGCGAGGGAGATGTCGGCGCCGACCACCGCGCCGCCGGCGGACGGCCTGCCGGGCGACAGCGCCGTCGACGCGGTGATGCCCGGCGCCTTGTCGGTGAAGAAGATGTAGACCTTGCTCCAGGCCGTGCCCGGTTCCTGCCGGGCGTCCTGAAACCAGCCGCGCGTCCGCGGGTCGTAGCGGTCGTCCTCGTTCACCTCGACCGCCGTCACCCGGCCGTCGCCGTCGCGCCGGGTCCAGGTCGAGCGCAGGCCTGCCGGGCTCTGTTGGATCAGCTTGGTGTCGGTCGTGCCCTCGGTATTGCGCCGGACCATGAGGAATTCGCCCTGGTCCGTGCCGAGGTAAGCCGAGGCGAGCTGGGGATGGTGGCGCAGCAGATCGCGGGCCAGGCGCTCGAACAGCGCGCGCCCTTCCTGGGAGAAGGGGGCCTCGGGCGGCACCACGGCGGCCAGGCTGCTGACCGCCGCCTCGGCGGTCTCGAGGTAGGCCCGAACCTCGCTGTGGACCCGGGCGTTCAGCGCGCCGATGAAGTCCCGCGACAGGGCGAGGACGTCGGCCTTGTTCCTGGCGTTGGTGTAGAGCGCCGTGGCGATCAGCCCGGCAGCCACCAGAACGATGCCGCCGGCGGGCAGGCCGAAACGGACCAGCCGGCGCCAGAAGGCGCGGCGCGCCTCCTCCGGATCGCTGTCGACGTCAATGATCTCGACGCTCTGCATTGGGCAATGCACTTTCCGAGGCATGCCGCCAGGCGCCCCAGGGGCCGCCAGGCAACAGCCGCTAAAGGGCTTTCCAAGCAAAAGAATAAAGCGATTTTCACTGGAGTCATTAGCGATCTGATTAGGACGTTGCCGAGAGGACCTCGGCCAGCCGCCCGAAAGGGCTGGGAATCCCGGAGCTCAGCGGCCCGGAAAAACAAAAGGCCCGCGGGAAGCGGGCCTTTCGGTACTCTTATGAGCTGCCTTGCGGCGGAGCGATGCCTTAGGCGGCGGCGCCCTGCTTCTCCGAGGCCTTCTTGATGCGGCGCTTCAGTTCGCGGGCCTTGGTGCCGAGCTTCTCCGAGGAGGTCGACAGCAGGTAGGCGTCGATGCCGCCGCGCTTTTCCACGGTGCGGATCGCCCGGGTGGAGAGCCGCAGCTGCACGGTGGTGCCGAGCACGTCGCTCATCAGGCTGACGTCCTGCAGGTTCGGCAGGAAGCGCCGGCGGGTCCGGTTGTTGGCGTGGCTCACGTTGTTGCCGGTCTGAACGCCCTTGCCGGTGAAGTCGCAACGTCGTGCCATGATCGCAATTCCTAGGTCTGTGGCCCGCGCCCCTGTTGCTGGCGGGATGCTGGGCAGCCATTAAAATGGGATACCGGGCGGCAAGCCACCCGGTGCGGGCTGGTTTCTAAGGCAGCGGCAGGGCCCCGTCAAGCCGATTCCGGGTCCTTTGCGGGCGAAGGTTCCCCCTCACCCAGCTCCGCCTAAGCTCGATCAAGGATCTCGCTAAGGCTCCACAACCCTCTCCCACCGGGGGAGAGGGTTAAGATATTGAAATCGCATATAAAACCCCCTCTCCCCTCGCGGGAGAGGGAGGGGCCCGCGTCAGCGGGAGGGTGAGGGGGCGTCAGCCGCGAAAATACCCGGAAATCAGGTTAACCCTTGATAAACAGCGCCACCAGGCGCCGCGCCGCGGCGGTCGGGGTGGTCTTGCCGGCGCGGACTTCGCGCTCCAGGCCCTGGAGCTCGCGGGCCACCTCCGGCTGGGCCTTGAAGCGGCGCATCAGGCCGTCGGAGATCTCGGCCCACATCCAGGCCCCGGCCTGGGCGGCGCGCTTGGCGGCGCGGGCGCCGCTGGCCTCCATGACCTCGCGGTGCTTGAGGACGGTCTGCCAGACCTCGTCGATGCCCTCGCCCAGCAGCGCCGAGCATTTCAGCACCGGCGGGCGCCAGTCCTTGTTGGCGGCGCGCAGCAGGCCGAGCGCGCCGTAGTATTCCGCCACCGCGCGGTCGGCCGCCGGGATCAGGTCGCCGTCGGCCTTGTTCACGATGACCGCGTCGGCCAGCTCGACGATGCCCTTCTTGATGCCCTGCAGCTCGTCGCCACCGCCGGGCAGCAGCATGAGCAGAAAGATGTCGACCATCTCCGCCACCGCCGTTTCCGACTGGCCGACGCCGACGGTCTCGACGAGCACCACGTCGAAGCCCGCCGCCTCGCAGACCAGCATGGCCTCGCGGGTGCGCCGGGCGACGCCGCCCAAAGTGCCGCCGGTCGGCGACGGCCGGATGAAGGCCCGGGGATGGCGTGACAGCTCTTCCATGCGGGTCTTGTCACCCAGGATCGAGCCGCCGGAGACCTTGGAGGAAGGATCGACCGCCAGCACGGCGACCTGGTGGCCCTGCTCGACCAGATGCAGGCCGAAGCGCTCGATGAAGGTGGACTTGCCGACGCCGGGCACGCCGCTGATGCCGATGCGCACCGAGTTGCCGCTGGCCGGCAGCAGGGCCTCCAGCAGGGCCTCGGCCTCTCCGGCGTGTTCCGGCTTGGTGGACTCGATCAGGGTAATGGCGCGCGCCAGCGCCCGGCGGTCGCCCGCCGTCACCTTTTCGGCCAGTGCCGCCGTGTCCTGCACCCCCGCATTCGTCATGCCCCGCTTATGGGCCGAAGGCGCCGACGCTGGCAAGCCCCTTTATCCCGAGTCCTCCGCGACCGCTTCTTCAGCCCCGGGGCCCAGCGGCTGGCCGTAGCTGAATTCGACGAAGTTGCCGTCGGGGTCCTTGAGGCCGCAGTAGTAACCGACGGGATAGGGCTCCTGCCGGGGCGCCCAGGCGAGGCAGCCGGCGGCCTCGGCCCGCGCGGCGATCGCGTCGACCGCGTCCTTGCTCTCCAGCGCGAAGCCCAGGTGGCTGAAGTCGCCTTCCGGCTGGTCGCGGCCCGGCCCGCCGGGCAGCATCACGATAATGAAGTCCTTCTCCTTGCCCGGCTCGGCCAGCCAGACCACGCGCACTCCGCCGTCATTCCGCTCGTGCACCACGTTCATGCCGCAGTAGTCCCGGTAGAAGGCCAGGCAGGCCGCCAGATCGCGCACATGCAGCGCCAGGTGGGTGAAGGCGGGCGTTCTGACATTGGATGTCATGGGGGAAGGCTAACGCTCCAGAGCCCTCGCGCAAAGGGCCCTGCCTGTGCGAGGCTGGGACAAGACCAAACGATGAATGACAATCCCGCTCATGTTCGGTGATCTCGTCCTGCTGTGGCTCGCCGCTCTGCCGCTGATGGGCAGCCCAGGGCCTGCCACGCTCTCCACCGCCGCCGTCGGCGCCAGCTTCGGCCCGCGCCGCGGCCTGCCCTACCTCGCCGGCATCATCGCCGGCACGGCGGGCGTGCTGCTGCTCATCGCCACCGGGGTGACGGCGGCGATCCTCGCCGTTCCGGCCCTGGCCGCCGCCATCACCCTGGCCGCGGCCGCCTACATCCTCTACCTCGCCTGGCGCATCGCCACGGCGCCGCCGCTCTCCAAGGACACGGCGGAAGCCAAGGCCCCCGCCTTCCCCGGCGGCTTCTTCCTCGCCCTCGCCAACCCCAAGGCCTTCGCCGCCATCGGCGCGGTCTACGCCGGGCATACGGTAGTGGCAGGCGACTTCGCCACAGACGCCGTGGTGAAAGTCGCGGCGCTCAGCCTCGTCATCGTGCTGGTGAACTCGACCTGGCTGGTCTTCGGTTCGATGATCGCCGCCCTGCTGCACGATCCCAGGAAAGCGCGCATCACCAACATCGCCTTCGCCGTGCTGCTGGTGGCTTCGGTGGCGCTGGCGCTGATCTGACCCAAGCACCCTGCGGCGGCCCTGGACCCTCGGATCAAGTCCGAGGGTGACAGAAGGAGTGGTGGCTTGGTCCCAGCGTCTTCTCAATCGTCATGCTCGGACTTGTTCCGAGCATCCAGGCGAGGGTGCTCAAGCGGTGGCCCTGGACCCTCGGGATAAGCCCAAGGGTGACGAGAGGAGCGGACTTACTCCGCCGCGCTGCCGGGGACGGCGACGGCGGGCTTGGACTCATCCTCCACCGCGGCCTGCTGGCGGGCCCACATCTGGGCGTAGACGCCGCCGCGGGTCAGCAGCGCCTCGTGGCGGCCGCGCTCGACGATGCGGCCGGCCTCCAGCACCAGGATCTCGTCGGCCTCCACCACGGTGGAGAGGCGGTGGGCGATGACCAGCGTGGTGCGGTCGCGCGAGACCTGCTTGAGCGACTTCTGGATCTCGCGCTCGGTCTTGGTGTCGAGGGCGGAGGTCGCCTCGTCGAACAGCAGGATCTTCGGGGCCTTCAGAATGGTCCGGGCGATGGCGACGCGCTGCTTCTCGCCGCCGGAGAGCTTCAGCCCGCGCTCGCCCACCATGGTGTCGTAGCCGTCGGGCAGGCTCTCGACGAAGCCGTCGATCTGCGCCAGGCGCGCGGCCTCGCGCATTTCCTCTTCGCTGGCCGAGGGGCGGCCGTAGCGGATGTTGTAGCCGACGGTGTCGTTGAACAGCACGGTGTCCTGCGGGACGATGCCGATGCCCGCGCGCAGGGAGGCCTGGGTCACCGCGCGGATGTCCTGGCCGTCGATCTTCACCGCGCCGTCCAGCACGTCGTAGAAGCGGAAGAGGATGCGCGAGATGGTCGATTTGCCGGCCCCCGAAGGCCCGACGATGGCCACGGTGTTGCCAGCCTTCACCGTGAAGCTGACGTCTTTCAGGATCGGCCGGCGCGGGTCGTAGCCGAAGGAGACGTTCTCGAAAACCACCTCGCCCTTCTGCAGGCCGAGCGCCGGCGCGCCTTCTTCGTCGCGCACCTCGGCATCGGAGTGCAGCAGCTTGAACATGGTCTCCAGGTCGATCAGCGACTGCTTGATCTCGCGGTAGACCGTGCCGAGGAAGTTCAGCGGCATGGCGAGCTGCAGCAGGTAGGCGTTCACCATGACGAAGTCGCCGACCGTCATGGTCCCGGCCACCACGCCCTGGGCCGCCAGGATCATCAAGAGGGTGATGCCGACGGCGATGATCAGCGACTGGCCGGTGTTCAGCACCGAGAGGCTGGAGCGGCTTTTCACCGCGGCGCCCTCGTAGCTGGCCAGCGCCCGGTCGAAGCGCCGCGCCTCGTGCTCCTCGTTGCCGAAGTACTTCACGGTCTCGAAGTTCAGCAGGCTGTCGATGGCCTTGGTGCTGGCGTCGTTGTCCGCGTCGTTCATCTGCTTGCGGATCTCGATGCGCCACTCCGTCACCTTGAAGGTGAAGACCACGTAGCCGGCGATGGTCGCGAAGGGGATGAGCGCGAAGCGCCAGTCGAACATGTACCACAGGATGCCGCAGGCGAGGCTCACCTCGATCAGCGTCGGGATCACCGAGATGGCGGTGAAGTGCAGCAGGAACTCGATGCCCTTGGTGCCGCGGTCGATGGCGCGGCTGAGGCCGCCGGTCTGGCGTTCCAGGTGGAAGCGCAGGGAGAGCGCATGAAGGTGGCGGAAGGTGGCCAGCGCCACCCGGCGCACCGCGTTCTGGGAAACGCGGGAGAAAAGGGTGTCGCGCAACTCGCCGAAAGCCAGCGCCGCGACCCGGACCGCGCCATAGGCCAGCAGCAGGCCCAGCGGCAGCACCAGCACGGCGCTTGCCGCGGCGTCGCCAACCCCTTCCGGCGTGAGGGCGTCGACCGCCTGCTTCAGCACCAGGGGCACAGTGACGATGGCCAGCTTGGCGCAGACCAGCAGCACCATGGCCGCCACGACGCGGACCTTCAGGTCCGTGCGGCCGGCCGGCCAGAGGTAGGGCAGCAGGTTGGTCAGGACCTTGAGCTGGCCGAAGCCGACCTGCTGGTCACGATCGAGGGTGGTGGGACGCATGGACCTAAGGATATAGGGCGCGGCAGGCCCGGGGCCAATCTTTCTCTTGGGGGGACGGGTTCCCCCTCACCCAGCTTCGCCTAGGCTCGCCCGGTTGGCTCGCCAAGGCTGCGCAACCCTCTCCCACCAGGGGAGAGGGTAAACTGTTGGGGCCGCCAAGATTTCCCTCTCCCCTCGCGGGAGAGGGAGGGGCCCGCGTCAGCGGGAGGGTGAGGGGACTACTCCCTCAGGCCGCCTTGCGGCGCTGCTTCACGATGCCGAGGATCTCGCTGGCGGCGTGAGGGATGTTGCTCCCCGGGCCGTAGATCGCCGAAACGCCGGCCTTCATCAGCATGTCGTAGTCCTGGGGCGGGATGACGCCGCCGCAGACCACGATGATGTCGTCGGCGCCCTCCCGCTTCAGGGCCTCGATGAGCTGCGGGACCAGGGTCTTGTGGCCGGCGGCTTGGCTGGAGACGCCGATGATGTGGACGTCGTTCTCGATGGCCTGGCGCGCCGCCTCGTCGGGAGTCTGGAACAGCGGGCCGACGTCGACGTCGAAGCCGATGTCGGCGAAGGCGGTGGCGATCACCTTGGCGCCGCGGTCGTGGCCGTCCTGGCCCAGCTTCACCACCAGCATGCGCGGACGGCGGCCTTCCTCGGCCTCGAAGGCGAGCACTTCCGACTGTATCAGCTGGAAACCCTCGTCGCCCTCGTAAGCCGAGCCGTAGATGCCGGTCACCGAACGGATGATCGCGCGATGGCGGGTGTAGACCTTCTCCAAAGCATCGGAGATCTCGCCCACCGTGGCGCGCACCCGCGTCGCCTTGACCGCGAGGTCGAGCAGGTTGCCGCTGCCGTCCTCCGCCGCCTGGGTCAGCGCTTCCAGTGCGGACTGTACCGCCGCGTCGTCGCGCTCGGCGCGGATCTTCTCCAGGCGCTTCACCTGCTGCTCGCGCACCGAGGTATTGTCGATGTCGAGGATCTCCACCGGGTCGTCCTGCTCGGCGCGGTACTTGTTCACACCGACGATGACCTCCTCGCCGCGGTCGATGCGCGCCTGGCGCCGCGCGGCGGACTCCTCGATGCGCAGCTTGGGCATGCCGGACTCGACCGCCTTGGTCATGCCGCCCAGCTCCTCCACCTCGCCGATCAGCTTGCGCGCTTCCTTGACCAGCGACGCGGTCAGGCTCTCCACGTAGTAGCTGCCGGCCAGCGGGTCGACCACCTTGGTGATGCCCGTCTCCTCCTGCAGGATGAGCTGCGTGTTGCGGGCGATGCGCGCCGAAAACGGCGTCGGCAGGGCGACCGCCTCGTCCAGGGCGTTGGTGTGCAGCGACTGGGTGCCGCCCAGCGCCGCGGCCAGGGCTTCCACCGCCGTGCGCACCACGTTGTTGTAGGGCGACTGCTCGGTGAGCGAGACCCCGGACGTTTGACAATGGGTGCGCAGCATCAGCGAGCGCGGGTCCTTGGGCTGGAAATTCTCTTCCATCAGCTCGGCCCAGAGGAAGCGCGCGGCGCGCAGCTTGGCGATCTCCATGAAGAAGTTCATGCCGATGGCGAAGAAGAAGGACAGGCGCGGCGCGAAGGCGTCGACGTCCAGGCCCTTCGACTGCGCGGCGCGCACGTATTCCACGCCGTCGGCCAGGGTGAAGGCCAGCTCCTGCACGCAGGTCGCCCCGGCCTCCTGCATGTGATAGCCGGAGATCGAGATGGAGTTGAAGCGCGGCATGTGCTGCGAGGTGTAGCCGATGATGTCGGCGACGATCCGCATCGAGGGCTCGGGCGGATAGATGTAGGTGTTGCGGACCATGAACTCCTTCAGGATGTCGTTCTGAATGGTGCCGGAGAGCTTCTCCGGCCCGACACCCTGTTCCTCGGCGGCGACGATGTAGCCGGCGAGCACCGGCAGCACGGCGCCGTTCATGGTCATGGAGACCGACATCTCGTCAAGGGGGATGCCGTCGAAGAGGATCTTCATGTCCTCCACGGAATCGATGGCGACGCCCGCCTTGCCGACGTCGCCGACCACGCGCGGGTGGTCGGAGTCATAGCCGCGGTGGGTCGCCAGGTCGAAGGCCACCGAAAGCCCCTTCTGCCCGCCGGCCAGGTTGGCGCGGTAGAAGGCGTTGGACTCCTCGGCGGTGGAGAAGCCGGCGTACTGGCGCAGGGTCCAGGGCCGGCCGGCGTACATGGTGGCGCGGGGCCCGCGGGTGAAGGGCGCGAGGCCGGGCAGGCTGGCCCCCAGGGAGTTGAGCGTCTCCAGGCCTTCCAGGTCGGCGGCGGTGTAGAGCGGCTTGACCGCGATGCCCTCGGGAGTCTCCCAGGTCAGGCTCTCAGGCTCGGCGCCCTTCAGCTCCTTCGCCGCCAGGGCGCGCCAATCCTCGGCTTTTTTCTCCGGCCAATCGGTCATGATCTCCGCCTCTGCTCCCCGCATTCTCCCATACCGGACGTCCCGAATTCTCCCCCCCGAATTCTCCCGGCGTCACGGCTTTATTTCGCAGGTGCAGTATAAGCGCGCAAACGAAGACGGGGAAAGAGCCAAGCGGGCGAGGCGCGGCGGCGGCGCCCTGGAACGCCCCGTGGCGCCCCGTAGCGCCCGGGCTCCGGCGCCGGACACAACCCTCCGGTGATGGACCTATGGCGCATACTCGCGCTTTAAGGCCCTGTTAAATCATTTACTTTAAACACTCATTCAGCTTATGAGTGATTATGGAGCCGTGCCGGGCGGGGGCACGGATCGAACGGGAGGAAGCCTCGGGGGGCCATGGATCCCTTCGTCATCATCAAGGCGCTGAACGTCGCCGTGCTGCTGGTCATCGGCGGTGCGCTCTTCGTGTTCTGGCGCTCGGCCGACCGCACGCCCTGGCTGCTGCACTGGAGCGCCTACGAGTTCGCCCTGGTCGTGGCGGTCATCGTCGATCGCAACATGCTGCCGGCCTCCCTGGCCGTGGGCGTCGCCGTGCCCCTGCTGCTGCTCGGCGTTTTCGGCTACCGCAAGAAGACAGAGCCGCCGCGCTACGCCTTCCTGCTGCTCTTCGCCGCCATCGCGCTGCCCGGCTACGGACTGGGTGAGTTCCTGGGCAAGACCCAGGGCTATATCTACCTGACCGCCTGCATCGCCGTCGGCTACATCGCTGCCGCCGCTCTGTTCTTCCGCGAGGGCGGCGGCCTCAACATCTTCATCGCCGGCGCCTTCCTCGGCCGCACCGCCTCCATCCTGCTCTACCCCCTGTGGGAGGCCTACGGCATGGTCTACGCCGCCTACGCCATCGGCCAGGTCTTCACCCTTCTGGCCGGCGTCGGCATGCTGATGGCCGGCTTCAGCAAGGCCTACAACGGCCTGAAGCGGCACGAGCAGGAGCTGATCGAGGCCTATCACAACAGCGAAGAGCTGATGCTGCGCCTGGAGCGGCGCAATGAAGAATACCTCCACGCCCGCCAGAACGCCGAGGCCGCCAACGCCGCCAAGTCGCAGTTCCTCGCCAACATGAGCCACGAGCTGCGCACGCCGCTGAACGCCATCCTCGGCTTCTCCGAGGTGCTGGCCGTGCTGCCGAAGGAGAAGATCGTCGACAAGGTCGGCGACTACGCGCGCAACATCCACGAGGCGGCCAGCGGCCTGCAGGCCATCATCAACGACATCCTGAACCTCTCGCGCGTCGAGGCCGGCGCCCTCGACATCGAACAGAAGACCTGCGACCTCCGCGAGATGTTCGGCGATATCCTGCGCATCCTGCGCCCGCTGGCGGACCAGAAGGACATCACCCTCGACAACCGCGCGACCCAGCCCTGCCCGATGCTCTGCGACTGCCGGCTGACCAAGCAGGCGCTGATCAACGGCATCTCCAACGCCATCAAATACACCCAGCGCGGCGGCACGGTGATCTGCAGCGCCCACCAGGAAGACGGCTTCACGGTCGCCACCGTTGAAGACAACGGCATCGGGATCGACGACAAGCGCATCGCCAAGGTCTTCGAACCCTTCTGGCAGGAGGGCAACTCCTTCGTGGCGGAGAACACCGGCGTCGGGCTGGGCCTGACCATCGCCCGCTCCTACATCGAGGCCCAGGGCGGACGCATCGAAATCAAGCGCGCCGGCGAGCGCGGCACGATCTTCCGCCTCTACATGCCCACCGCCGAAGCCGGCGCGGCGCCGGTGACGCAAACGGCGGGCTGCCTCGGCAACTAGGCCTTCTTCGGGCAATTCCGCAAGACAGACCAACCCGCGCGAAGTGCCGGCGGCGGAGAACATCACCGAAATCCACCTGCCGCTGAAGGCATGAGACAACGGGCCGTTGATCCTGGTCAAAGCGTCATCGGCAACAGCGGGGGAAACTGCCGTCCGTTCCGTTCCAAACCGCCGGCAGGCACCTGCCAAGCGAGGTTTCCATGGACGCGTCTCTCCTGCTGGCCCGGCTCATGGGCCCGCTGTTCCTGGCCGCCGGCCTGGGCCTGTTGCTGAACCAGACCCATTACCGCAAGATGCTGCACCGCTTCCTGACCGACGCTGCGCTCTACTATTTCTCCGGCGCGCTGGCGCTGACCGTCGGCGTGGCGATCCTGCTGTTCCACAATATTTGGGTCGCCGACTGGCGGGTGGTGATCACCATCATCGGCTGGCTGTCGGTGCTGAAAGGCGTGGTGCGCCTGCTGTTCCCGCAGGCCGGCCAGCAGCTGGCGGGAAATTTCCTCGCGCCCGGCCTGTTCCGCGGCTTCGGCCTCTTCGCGGTGATCTTCGGCGGCTGGCTCTGTTACCAGGGCTACGTTGTTTGAGGGTGGAGACCTAGGCGGGTCCTAGGGAGACCTAGGCCTTCCGGCGCCATTCCATGGTAAGGGCGAAGGCCAGCAGCAGGGCGGCCGACGCCACCAGGGTCGGCAGCGTGAAGGACTGGCCGATGCCGTAGGCGAAGCCGGCGAAGCTCGGCCCGACCATCTGGCCGAGCCCGAAGGCCGCCGTCATCAGCGCCATGGAGCGGCGCGGATCGCCGGAGGAAAGGCTGCGCGCGTGCACCAGGCCCAGCGCCGTGATGCCCATGATGGTGCCGCCGAGCATCGCCGCGGCAAGCAGCACCGCGACCGCGCCGCTGCCCAACACCGAGAGCGCCACGCCGATGCCTTCCACCAGGCAGGCCAGCGCGAAGCCGCGGGCATTGCCGATCCGCCGGGCCACCCAGCCCCAGACCGCCACCGAGGGAATCCCGGCCAGCCCGACGACCAGCCAGACGTAGGGCTCCAGCCACTGCAGTTCCGGCGTCAGGCGCACCAGGGTGGAGATGAAGGTGGCGGTGATCACATAGCCGAAGCCGAAGAGCCCGTAGGCGACGACCAGCGCGACGAGCCGCGGGTTGGGCCGCACCTTGCCCGCCGGACGCGGAGGCGGCGGCGGTTCCTGCTCTGCCGGCACCAGGCGCAGCACCGCGAGCAAGGCCAGCAGCGCCAGAGCCCCGCTGGCCAGCCAGAGGCCGCGCCAGCCGACACCCCCGGCCGCCAGCAGGGCGACCAGCACCGCGGACCCGGCGATGCCGACCCCGACCCCGGCGAAGTGCAGCGCCGAGAGGCCGGGCCGCCCCGCAGCCGCCAGGCGGTCGAGCACCAGGGCCGAGACGAAGACCAGCACGAAGGCGCTGGCGACGCCGGAGGCGAAACGCAGAATGAGGAACAGCGGCACCGAGGCGTCCAGCGCCATGGCGGCGGTGGTGAGTGCGGAGATGCCCAGTGAAATGAGGAACCAGCGCCGGCGGCCGCCCGGCAGGCTGGCCTTGGCCGCCGCCAGGGCG
>JBLWUP010000036.1:0-59324 GCA_048268885.1 Kiloniellaceae bacterium
CCGGCGACCGCCGCGTCGATGCGTTCCTTGATCTCCGCCTCGCTGGGGCCGCGGGCGCCGCCGCTCCCTCTCGCCTCGGCCATCGCCAAACGGGATTCCAGAGTCTGCACTCTCGATTCCGCCTCGGCGCGCTGGCGCCGTTCCTCGTCGAGCACGCGGTCGGTCTCCTCGCGCCAACCGGCATAGGAGTCCTCCAGCCGCGCCACGGCCATAACCTCGGCCTCCTGCTTCGCCTGCGCGACGGCTTGGGCGACGGCCTCCTCGACGGCTTCCTCCACGGCAGCCGCATGCCGCGCGCCGCTCTCGACCTTCGCGGCCTTCGCCGCTTCGGCCGCCTCGGCGGCGGTGGCCTTCGCCTGCTCCAGGTCTGCCGAGAGCGCGGCCCGTTTCTGCTCCGCTTCCCCGGCGGCGGCCGCGGCGGCCTGCTCGGCCTCGGCCAGTTGCCGCTCGCCCGCTTCGCGCACCTCCCGCTCGGCCGCGAGCTTCGCCTGCCAGTCCTGCTCCAGACGCGCGGCCTGTTCGGCCAACTGCGCCGTGTGCTCGGCCTCAGCCGTCTTGCGCCAGTCGGCCTCGGCCTCCGCCCGGGCCAGCGCCGCCTTGCGCGCGGCCAGGCGCAGCGCCGCCTTCACCCGGCGTTCCATGCGCGCCTCGGAGACGACCGGTCCCGCCTCGGCGCGGGTGATGGACCACAGCGGCACGTCGAACTGGCCAACGATGGTCGCGTTCTCGTCGCGGTCGATGCCGACGACGCGCACCGCCAGCGCCACCGGCGGCTCGACGTCCTGCGGCAACAGCAGTTCGACGCCATCCAGTTCGTCGGGCGTCAGCGTCCAGCTGCCGTCCTCGTTGCCATGGCCTTTGTTGAACTGCGCGCGGCGCGGCAGCTGCACGAGGCGCAGCAGCAGGCGCCGGTACTGCGCAAAGGGCTGCAGCAGCGGGGCCAGGTCCAGCGCAATACCGACCAGAGACTCTTCGTCTTCCGGCGCGGTGTCTTCACCCGGGCCGGAGACGGCAGCGGTCACATCGCTCATCGCATCATCCTTCGGCGGCCCCCGGTTTTTGGGTTTTCTTCCGGGCGAGACCGCGATCGCATCAGGCCCCTATTGTCCGCCCCAAGGGGTAAAGCGATCGTTCATAAAGATGTGGCAACGGAGAGCTATCGTTTTGCATTTGAGGTGAATGCGAGGGGAGTTGAGCCCGCTTGCGCAGGCGTTCTCACATACCACGGTCGAAGGGAGTCGGCATTTGTCGGAAATGCCAGAAGGCAAAAGCGGTCGGCAAAGGTGGCGCTCTTGGGGCTGCACGTACCGCCTATCCCCCCACCCACTCCCCCTTCGAGTCGTAGAGCGGCTTGAGACTGACTTTCGCCGCGAACCTCTCCCCCGCCACCTCGATCTCCTAGCTCGAGCCCGGCACCTCCGCCGTCCGCTCGGCTGGCTAGTGTGGCGCAGCAGGCCTCTCGAAGAAGATCCGCCAGAGCTGCCGGCCGCCCACTTCCCGGCGCAGCACGCCGAAGGCGTTGTAGGCCATGAAGGCGACGCCGACCCAGATGGTCGTCGCCCAGACCTGGTGCATGTCGCGATGCTGGAAGACGCCGGCCACCGCCGCGCCGAAGCCGCCGTATTCGCCCCGCGCCTCGAAGGCCTTCTCAAGCAGCAGGGCGACCATCGTCGCCACGGTGTAGAAGGCCGTGCGCACCACGACATCGATGATGGGGGGCTTGTGCTGCAGCCACTGGCCGATCGGCACCTTCTGCAGCACGATGACGACCTTGGCGGTCACCAGGGCGACCAGCATGGCCGTGGCGATGCCGCTGAACTGGATGCCGTACTGGGCCAGCAGCAGCTGCTTCAACACCATGATCAGGCAGAAGCAGGCGGTGAAATAAACCGTCACACCGACCAGCAGCTTCAGTTCGTCCGTAAGCCAGTGCAGAAATTTCATGGTCCCTCCTGCCCGCCGGCCCGCCCATTGCACGGGCAGCCGCCGCTTGCGCCCGAAGGTTAGCCCAAGTCCGCGGGCTGTGCCATGGGGCGGCACGCGCGCTCCTGGAGCGGCCCTACCCCCTCACCCGCCCCCCCTTGGGGTCGTACAGCGGCTTGAGGCTGGGTTCCGCCGAGAAGCGTTCGCCCGCCACTTCGATCTCGTAGGCTGAGCCCAGCACGTCCGCCGCGCTCTCGCCCTTCTCGCACGCGACGTAACCCAACCCGATGGCGGCGCCCAGGTGGTGGCCGTAGTTGCCGCTGGTGAGGTGGCCGGCGATGGCGCCGTCGCGCCAGATGGGTTCGTTGTGGTAGAGCAGCGGCTCGGGGTCGGTGAGCTTGAACTGGACGAGGCGTTTCGCAAGCCCCGCCTCCTTCTTGCGCAGCACCGCGTCGCGACCGAGGAAGAGGCCGTACTTGCCGGTCGGCTTCTCCGTCTTCACCGCGAAACCGAGGCCGGCCTCCAGCACGTGGTCCTCGTCGGAGATGTCGTGGCCAAAGTGGCGGAAGGCCTTTTCGATGCGGCAGGAGTCCAGCACGTGCATCCCGCAGAGCTTCAAGCCCTGCCCCTGACCCGCTTCCATGATCGTATCGAAGACATGGCGCGCCGTGTCCGCCGGCACGTAAAGCTCCCAGCCCAGCTCGCCGACGTAGGAGACGCGGTGGGCGCGGGCCAGGGCCAGGCCGATCTCGAGGGTCTGCGCCGTGCCGAAAGGAAAGGCGTCGTTCGACAGTGATGACGGCGTCAAGGGCAGCAAGAGGTCGCGCGCCTTGGGCCCCATGACGCAGAGCACCGCCTCCCCCGCCGTCACCTCGGTGGCGATGCAGTGCGCGTCCTCCGGGATGTGGCGCTGCAGCCAGGCCATGTCGCGCCGCCCCACCGCCGCGCCGGTGACGACCAGGAACGCGGTCTCGCTGAGCCGCGTCACGGTGAGGTCCGCTTCGATGCCGCCGCGCGCGTTCAGCCACTGGGTGTAAACGATGCGCCCGGGTTCGACGGCGACGTCGTTGGCGCAGACCTTCTGCAGCACGGCTTCGGCGTCGCGGCCCTCGACGCGGATCTTGGCGAAGGAGGTCATGTCGAAGAGGCCGACGCCTTCGCGCACCGCCTTGTGCTCGGCCGCGGCATGCTCGAACCAGTTCTGCCGGCCCCAGGCGTAGCGGTACTCGGCTTTCTCGCCCTTCTCGCGCGCCTCGGCCGGCAGGAACCAGTTGGCGCGCTCCCAGCCCGCGGTCTCGCCGAAGCAGGCGCCGTGTTCGGCCAGGCGTTCGTGCAGCGGGCTCTGGCGGATGCCGCGCGCCGTGTCGTACTGGCGGTAGGGGAAGTGATCGGCGTAGAGCAGGCCGAGGGACTCCTTGGCGCGCTCGTAGAGATAGGTCCGGTTGTTCTGGAAGGGCTGCATGCGCCGGAGTTCGACATCCCAGAGGTCGAAGGGCGGTGATCCCGCGTCCATCCACTCCGCGAGCGCCTTGCCCGCCCCGCCGGCGGACTGGATGCCCACCGAGTTGAAGCCGGCGGCGACGAAGAAATTCGTCAGCTCCGGCGCCTCGCCCAGCAGGTATCGGTCGTCCGGCGTGAAGCTCTCCGGCCCATTGAAGAAGGTATGGATGCCGGCGGTCTCCAGGATCGGCAGGCGCGCGACGGCGGCCTCCAGGATCGGCGCGAAGTGGTCGAAGTCCTCCGGCAGCTGGTCAAAGCAGAAGTCCTCGGAGATGCCTTCCATGCCCCAGGGCTTGGCCTTGGGCTCGAAGGCGCCGAGCAGGATCTTGCCGGCGTCCTCCTTGTAGTAGGCGCACTCGTCGGGCACGCGCAGCACCGGCAGGTCGCGCGGCAGCTCGGGGATGTCTTCGGTAACGATGTAGAAGTGCTCGCAGGCCTGCAAGGGTACCGCGACGCCGGCCATAAGGCCCACTTCCCGCCCCCACATGCCCGCGCAGTTCACGACATAGTCCGCCGTGATGTTCCCCTTGTCGGTCTCGACGCCGGTGACGCGGCCCTTATCTTGCGTGATGCCGGTGACCTTGGTCTGCTCGAAGATCTGCACACCCTTCTGGCGCGCGCCCTTGGCCAGGGCCAGCGCGATGTTGGCGGGATCGGCCTGGCCGTCCTTCGCCAGGAAAACGCCGCCGGTCGCCCCCGCCAGGTTCAGCAGCGGATACTTCGCCTGCACCTCGTCCGGCGTCAGCACCTCGACCTCCAGGCCGAAGGTCTTGGCCATGGAGGCGCCGCGCTTCAGCTCCTCCAGGCGCGCGTCGGTCAGCGCCACCGAGAGCGAGCCGTTCTGCTTGAAGCCGGTGGCAACGCCGGTCTCCGCCTCCAGGGTCGTGTAGAGCTCCGCCGAGTACTTGGCGAGCTGGGTCATGTTGGCCGTCGCGCGCAGCTGGCCGATGAGGCCCGCCGCGTGCCAGGTGGTGCCGCAGGTGAGCTGCTTGCGCTCCAGCAGCACCACGTCGGTCCAGCCGAGCTTCGCCAGGTGGTAGGCGACGGAGCAACCGATGACGCCGCCGCCGATGATCACGGCGCGTGCAGAGCTAGGAAATTCGGACATGGCTTTTCTCTCAGTAAACAGGCGGCGAGATGACCCAGATCACCTCGCAGGGAATCTTGCCGGGATTGCGCCAGCGCGTCGGCTCCCGCGCGCTGCGGAAGGAGTCGCCGGCCTGCAGGTGGAAATGCCTGTCGCCGATCCACAGCTCCAGTTCGCCGGAGACCAGGTAGCCGGTCTCCTCGGTGTCTCGGGTGAGGAACTGTTTGCGCTCGGCGCCGGGCGCGAAGACGCTGCGCATCACCTCGAAGCTGCCGCCCAGGTCCGGCGACAGCAGTTCCTCGGTGAGCCCCGTGTCCGCGGAGCCGATACGGCGGCGCCCGGCGGCGCGCACCACGTGGCCGCGCTCGGCCTCCGGCACGTCTTCATGGACCAGGAACCAAGACAACGGCGCCTCCAGGGCCACGGCCAGGGCGCGCAGGTCGTCGATGCCCAGTTCGGAGAGGCCGCGCTCCACCTGGCTGAGGAAGCCGACGGAGCGGCCGACCTTCACGGCCAGTTCGGTGAGCGTCAGGCCACGGGTCTTGCGCAGCGCCCGCAGGTCGGCGCCGAGCCTCTCGCCCGGCAGCGGCGCGCCCGTCAGGTCCTCTTCCTTGCAGCTGGCTTTCTTGCGGCTGCTGGCCACGCTGCCCCTCCTCCCCGGCTCGATCTCTCCCGGATGCTGACTCCCCTATCGTGAAAATTCCAGTGATTTTTTCATGGAAGCGCGGCCCGGGGGCTTTTTGGTCATCAGGACGGTTCAATCCCGCCGCGGAAGGCTCTATAACCACCCTAAACACTTTGTGGTAGCGCTCCCATGAGAGCGCGCCGTAATAGCGCCTCCATAGGAGCGCACCTCGAGGAAGAAGCCCCATGGACCTGACCGCCGACCACATTCTGCCCGACGACAAAACCGCCGGCCTGCTCATCGGCCGCGTCTGGCTGCCCGGCCCGCCGGCCGGGCCCAGCCCGGTGGTGCTGGATGGAGACCTGGTGCGCGACCTCTCCGGCCTCGCGCCCACCACCTCGGCGCTGTTTGAAATGGAGAGCCTGACCGAGCGGATCCACGCCGCCCTGCAGGACGAGAGCCTGCCGGCGATCGGCATGGTCGAGGCGGTGCTGGCGAACACGCCGTGGGATGCGCAACACGAGGGCACGCCCTGGTTCCTCGCCCCCTCGGACCTGCAGTCGCTGCGCGCCAGCGGCGTCACCTTCGTCGACTCCATGCTGGAGCGGGTGATCGAGGAGCAGGCCAAGGGCGACCCGCAGCAGGCCGAGGCGATCCGCGACAGCATCGCCCAGGAGATCGGCACCGAGTTGGCCGCCCTGAAGCCCGGCTCGCCGGAAGCGGCCAGGCTGAAAGCGACCCTCATCGAGCGCGGACAGTGGTCGCAGTACCTGGAGGTCGGCATCGGCCCCGACGCGGAGATCTTCACCAAGGCGCAGCCCATGTCCGCCGTGGGCAGCGGCGCGGAGATCGGCATCCTCTCGACCTCCGTCTGGAACAACCCGGAGCCGGAAGTCGCCGTGGTGGTGAACAGCCGCGGCGAGATCGTCGGCGCCACCCTGGCCAACGACGTGAACCTGCGCGACGTGGAGGGGCGCAGCGCCCTGCTGCTCGGCCGCGCCAAGGACAACAACGCCTCCTGCGCCCTCGGCCCCTTCATCCGCCTCATCGACGGGACCTTCGACCTGGACGCCCTGCGCAACGTGGTCATCGAGGTGGAAGTCACCGGCGAGGACGGCTTCCGCATCGAAGACGCCTATCCCTTAAGCGCCATCAGCCGCGACGTCACGGACCTGGTGGCCCAGGCGCTGAATGCCGATCACCAATACCCTGACGGTATCGTCCTCATGCTCGGCACCATGTTCGCGCCGACCCAGGACCGCGACCGCCCCGGCGAGGGCTTCACCCACAAGCCGGGCGACCGGGTCACCATCCGCAGCAGGGCCCTGGGCGCGCTGGTGAACCGGGTAAACCACTGCGACAAGATCGCGCCCTGGAGCTTCGGCAGCACCGCCTTGATGCGGAACCTTGCGCAGCGGGGGCTGTTGTAGACAAGAGGGCCGGCCGTTTTGCCGCGACACCTTGCACCCGGCGGCTGAATCCCTAGGTGTGAGGGAGTTCCCTTCAAGAGCAGGAGTTTGCCGATGACGCAGAAGACCGATACCCATAGCGCCACCGTGTCCATGGCCGGAGAGCCCTACGTCGCCAAGGTCGGCGAGGCCACTGTCGCGCTGTCGGACCGCGTCATGATCCTGGAGGAAGTGAACGGCGACAAGACCTACCCGCCGGTGGTCTATTTCCCGATGGACGACATCGATCCGGACTCCCTGGAGGCCAGCGATCACCGCACCCACTGCCCGATCAAGGGCGATGCCAGCTACTTCACCGTGAAGGCCGAGGGCACGCGCCTGAAGAACGCCGCCTGGACCTATCCCAAGCCGCAGCGGCAGGTCGGCGCCGTGAAGGGCTATGTCGCCTTCTATCCCGACAAGGTCACCGTCGAGCCTGCGTAGGGGTTCGCCCCGGCCTTAGACTGGCCCTTCAGCTAGGCCTACACCCGGCTGGTCAGTAGCTTGGTCCCCGCAATTCCGAAGAACACGCCCAGCCCCGCCTGGATCCAGCGGCGCGCTTCCCGCTCCCGGTGATGACCGGGCGCGAAGCCGCGTACGCCGGGGCTGCGTCAGATCAAGCGCTTGCGCAGCTGGGAGGAGATTATGTCGATGACCGACACGACGAGCACGACGACGATGATCACCGCCGCGGCCCGGTCGTACTGGAAGGCGCGGAAGGACTCGTAGAAGGTGAAGCCGATGCCGCCGGCGCCGACGATGCCCAGCACCGTGGCCGAGCGCACCAGGGTCTCGAAGCGGTAGAGCGAGAAGCTGCTCCACAGGGGCAGCACCTGCGGGATGACGCCGTAGATCACCTGCTGCAGGCGGCTGGCGCCGGTCGCGCGGATGCCTTCGACGGGGCGCGGGTCGATGGCCTCCACGGCCTCGGAGAACAGCTTGGAGATGACGCCGAGGTTATGGATGAACAGCGCCATGACGCCGGCGAAGGGGCCGAGACCCACCGCGGCGACGAAGAGGATGGCGAAGACCAGCTCGTTGATGGCGCGGGCCGCGTCCATCATGCGGCGCATCGGCTGCACGATCCAGATCGGCGCGATGTTGTTGGACGACAGCAGACCGCAGGGCACGCCGACGATGATCGACAGCACGCTGCCCCAGAGCGCGATCTGCACCGTCTCGACCATCTTCACGATGAAAGTGTCGAGGTCGGTGAAGTCCGGCGTGAGGAAATCGCTGAGGAAGACCGCCATGTTGTCGGCGTCGGTGATCAGGAAGGTCCAGCGGTCGACCTCCGCCGGGTAGTAGGAGATGCCCAGCAGCACCGCGAGGACCAGCGCCACGCCCGCCCGGTTGAGGAAGCCGCTCCAGCGCGGCTGCAGCGCCTGGCGCACCTCCGGCGAGAGGTCGTCGAGGCTTACGGCGGTGCCGGCGGTCTTGCCCGCAGACTTGGCCGAAGACTTGCCCGAAGACTTAGCGGTGGCGGTGGCGAGGCTCATCGGTGAAGAGGCTCCGAAAGGTGGCGGATCAGGAAACCGGAAAAGAAAATCTCAAACGGATAAGACGAGGGGGACGGACCTCGTGGGACCGCCCCCACCCTCTTTCAGGTCTGGCTCAGTAGCCGGCTTCGCCGACGATCTTGGCGTAGGCCTGCAGTTCTTTCAGCTTCTCCTCGGCGGCCTTCACGCCCGCCTCGTCACCCGCGTTCTGGGCCTTGATCTTGGCCTTGAAGGCCTCGATCTGGCGCACGTCGAGCAGCTGGGCATTGGACGACGCCAGGAAGGGGCCCCAGCCGTCGGACATGTTGGCCAGCACTTCACGCTCGTGCTTCACCTTGTCCGCACCGCCGAAACGGCCGTACTGCATGAAGAAGTAGTAGATCTTCTGCTTGGCGTCCTCGGCCAGTTCCTTGCGCCACACCATCGGATCGGAGGGGATCATCGGCGAACGCCAGATCTCCTTGATGTTGGAGGCGGCTTCCGGGTTGGTCTTGGCGAGGCGCGCGTAGATCGACTCGGTGTTGTTGGTGGCCACGTCGACCTTGCCGCTGGCGACGGCCATGGCGTTGCCTTCGTGGTTGGAATTGGTGACCCGCGCGAAGCAGTCTTCGGGGGTCTTGTTGTTCAGCGCCCAGACGTAGTAGCCGGGGATCGCGAAGCCCGAGGTAGAGTTCGGGTCGCCGTTGCCGAAGGTCAGGGTCTTGTCGCAGGTCAGGACGTCGTCCAGCGAGTTGACCTTGGAGTCCTTGTTGGCGATCAGCAGCGAGTAGTAGCCCTTGGAGCCGTCGTCCTTGATGGTCTGGGCGAAGACTTCCCCACCGGCGCGGTCCACCGCCTCGATGGCCGACTTGTTGCCGAACCAGGCCACGTCGACCTTGCCGAAGCGCATGCCTTCGATGACGCCGGCGTAGTCGGAAGCGAAGAACGGCTTCACCTTCACGCCCAGGGCCTTTTCCATGTCGACCAGGAAGGGCTTGAAGGACTTCTCGAGGGCCGAGGAGGACTCGGTCGAGATGATGCCGAAGTTGAGTTGCTCCGGCATCTCGGCCTGCGCGACGGTCGCGCCAAAAGCCAAGGCCGTCGCGAGACCTGCGGCGGTTGCGGTAAGGGTCTTGAGCATCATTTACTCCTGTTTGACTGATGCATGAGCGGTGGGAACGGTCAGGCGTTGGCCGCGACGCGGGCGGCGAGACCTTCCTGATGGTCCAATCCGTTGCCCGGATAGGCGGGCGCCGCCGGCTTCGGCGGTCCGGAATTGACGGGGGGCGCGACGGGGCGCCCCTTGACGAGGTCGAGGCTGCCCGCTTCGACGCCGTAGAGATTGGCGATGTCGTCCGGCGTGATGCCGCCGGTCGGCCCGTTGTGAATCACCCGGCCGTCCTTCAGCGCGATGATGCGGTCGCAATGCTCGAAGGCGTGGTCGATCTGGTGCAGCGAGACGATGACCGTCGTTTTGTCCTGACGGTTGATCTCCCGAAGCGTCGACATGATGAGCTTGGCCGAGGCCGGATCGAGCGAGGCGATGGGTTCGTCGGCGAGGATGAGGCTGGCCTGCTGGGTCAGCACCCGGGCGATGGCGCCGCGCTGCTGCTGGCCGCCCGAGAGGGTCGAGGCGCGCTGGTGCGCCTGCTCGATAAGCCCGACGCGCTCCAGCGCCATGAGGGCCTTCACCCGGTCGCTCTGCGGAAAGAGGCCGAAGGTGCCGCGCCAGCGCGGGATGCGCCCCAGCCGCCCGGCCAGCACGTTGGTCAGCAGCGACAGGCGGTTGATCAGGTTGAACTGCTGGAAGATGACGCCGACCTCGCGGCGCAGCCCCTCGCTGTGTTCACTGAAGCGGCCGTCCTTCTGGGTCTCCTTGCCGAACAGCGCGATGCGCCCCTCGGTGCCCCGGTCCATACGCTCCAGCCCGCAGATCAGGCGGATCAGCGTCGACTTGCCGGAACCGGAGGCGCCGATCAGCCCGACCATCTCGCCCTCGTCCACTTCCAGGTCGACACCGTGCAACACGGTCTTGTCGCCGAAGGATTTGCGGACGCGCGAAAGAGCAATGACGGACATGCAGACAGCCCCCTGGATGTGGCAAGCCCGACCCAAAAAGGCCGAGCGAATTGCCCCAAGCTCTACAGTCCGCCTGTGACTCTATGATGACAGGATTGCTTCGGTTTCTTTGCGCAGCGGCGACGGCAGGCCGCAGGACGGCGACGCTATTCCGCGGCGACGGGGCGCTTTGCCTTGCACGGCGCCCTTTGCCGCAGCTTGGCGCGGGTCTTCAGCTTGTGACCGACGTCGGCGATGGCGTTGATCGCCGGCACCAACTCCCGGCCCAGGTCGGTCAGGGAATATTCCACCGAAGGTGGCGAGGTCGGCTTCACCTCGCGCGAAACGACGCCCTTGGCCTCCAGGTCGCGCAACCGAGTCGTCAGCACCTTGGCCGAGATCTTCGGGATGTCGACACGCAGTTCGTTGAAGCGCCGCGGGCCGCCGCTGAGATACCAGATGATGTTCGGCGTCCAGACGCCGCGCAGCACCTCCATGCATTTGCTGAGCGGACACTCGTTGGGCGGCTCCGGGCTGCGGTTCTTGCGTATCTTCAGGGCCATCCGGTTACCTTTCGATCCTCTTGGTTACCACTGGTTACCATTAGTTACCGAACGGATACCCGATAATCTCGTAACAATCAATCAGTAGGTATACAAAAGTAACTCCACCTCCTACCTCTTCGGGACACCGCCGACGCCGGCCCCTCCCGGGCCGCCCGGGCGGCCATACCGAAGATACAGGAGATGAATGTCCATGAAGCTCTATTACCTCCCCGGGTCTTGCTCCCTCGCCTCCCACATCGCCCTGCGCGAAGTCGGCGCCGATTTCGACCTGGAACGCGTCGACGCCGCCAACAAAGGCAGCGACTTCCTGGCGCTCAATCCCAAGGGCTACGTGCCGGCCCTCACCCTGGACGACGGCGACCTGCTGACCGAGAACGCCGCGATCCTGCAGTTCATCGCCGACAGCAAGCCCGCCGCGTCGCTGGCTCCGGCCGCCGGCAGCCGCGAACGGGTTCACCTGCAGGCCTATCTGAACTTTGTCGCCACCGAGCTGCACAAGTCGTTCAGCCCGTTCTTCAAACCCGACAGCAGCGAGGCCGAGAAGGCCGCCGCCAAGAAGAAGGCGCAGCAGAAGTTCGACTACGTGGAGAAGCTGCTTTCCGACGGCCGCAGCTACCTGCAGGGCGACAGCTTCAGCGTAGCCGACATCTACCTCTACGTGGTCTCCACCTGGACCGGGCCGACCGGCATCGGCCTCGACGCCTGGCCGAACATCGCCGCTTTCCAGCAGCGGATCGCCGCGCGCGCGGCCGTGCAGGCGGCCCTCAAGGCCGAAGGCCTTGCGGCCTGATCCGGGCGGTCGGGCGGCGGCGGAAAGGGATCCCCGCTACGGAGAGGTCGTCAGCACGCTGGCGACCTACTTCGACGGCCTCTACCACAGCGACACGGGAAGACTCGGCAGGGTCTTCCACCCGCTGGCCGTCTACGCCACGGCGAGCGAAGCGGCCTCGGGCGGCGATTTGGTGCATCTGACCATGGCGCAGTACTTCCCCATGGTAGACGCCCGCCCCGCCCCGGCCGGGCGTGGCGAAGCGCGGCGCGACCGCATCGTCTCACTGGAATTCGCGGGGCCGGTCACCGCCCTCGCCCGGGTGGAGTGCGCCATCGGCGCGAAGTTCTTCACCGACCTCTTGAGCCTGATCTACGTCGACGGCCGCTGGCAGATCATCGCCAAGGTCTTTCATTTCGACATCGAAGAAGAGAGTTGAGCCTATGCCCTACGTCAACGTGAAGATCACCCGCGAAGGCGCCACGCCGCAGCAGAAGGCCGTCCTGATGCAGGGCATCACCGACCTGCTGGTCGAGGTGCTGGACAAGAACCCGGCGACCACCGTCGTGGTCATCGACGAGGTCGACACCGCCGATTGGGGTATCGCCGGCCTGCCGGTGGAGGAATTCCGCCGCCGCGAAGCCGCCAAGGCGGCCGGGTAGCGAATTGTCCGCCTCGCCCTCCTGCCTCCGCCGAAGCGGACCCGCTTCGGCTTCGCGCAGGCAGGTCGAGACGCGATCCTGCGGACCGCTCCTCAGGGTGCGGCTCGCTCCCGTGGCCTCATCCTGAGGAGGCGCGTGAGCGCCGTCTCGAAGGATGAAGCGGCCGGCTAGGCCTCGCCCAGCAGGGCCTTGGCCATCCACTGGTGGAAGCAGTGGGTCGGGCCGTCCATCACCGGCGAGAAGACGCCGCCTTCGAAGGCCGGCGAGGCGCGCCCGGCCTGCATGCCCTCCACCACGCCGCGGTCCTCCTCGAACACCGTCTGCCACTGCCGCGCATTGGTGGCGCGCAGGTCGGCATAGGCGTCGCCCAGGGCCGCGTCGTCGAAGTAGTAGATCTCGAAGTGCTCACGGGTGGCGTTCGGGCCGATCGGCTCCAGCACCACGGTGTAGAAGTGGTCGGAGTGCACGCCGAACAGCACGTTGGGGAAGAGCGCCAGGTACTCGCCCGCGCCGTACCAGTTCTTCGGAAGATCGGGATGCGCCGGGAACTGCCGGCCATCGCCGCTGAGCGTCGGGCGGTAGGCCGTGCTGCCCTGCCCGGCCATGTGGCCCGCCTCCTCGATGGCGTAGTGGTCCTCCAGGCGGGAATACTGGTTCAGCGCCGGATGGATCCACGGCAGGTGATAGGCCTCGCAGTAGTTCTCCACCGCCAGCTTCCAGTTGCACGCCACCTCGATGGAGAAGGCCGAATCAGCACCGCCATGGCGCAGCCGCGCCGGGTCGAAGGCCTTCCAGCGGCCGGCGATGGGCGCGATGAAGTCCTCGAAGGGCGGCGCCTCGCCGGAAAGATCGACGAAGACCGCGTCGCACCACACGGCGCTGCGTACGGGCTTGAGGCCGTGCTTCGATTTGTCGAAACCCTCGCAGGTCTTGGTGCCCGGCCCGCCGATGAAGGGCGTCGCCTTCAAGGTGCCGTCCAGGGAATAGCTCCAGGAATGGTAGGGGCAGCGGATCAGCCCCTTGGATTTGCAGGGCCCGCTGACCAGTTCCAGGCCGCGGTGGCTGCAAACGTTATGGAAGACCTTGAGGACCCCCTCGCGGTCGCGCAGCAGCAGCAACGGCAGGCCGAGCAGCTGCACCGGCTTCAGGCCGCCGGGCTCCGGTACCCAATTGCCCACCCCGATGCAGGTCCAGGTCTTGGCCAGCACCTCGTCGCGCTCGACCGCGGCGAAGGCCGCCGAGGTGTAGGCCTCGTTGGGCAGGCCGCTGGCCTCCGCGATGGGCCGCAGGACCTGCTGCAGGTTCTGTCGCTTCGCTTCGATCTCTCTGGGTAGCCAGGGGCTCATGACCATGTCCTCATGGGGCCGCTTCCGCGGCAAGGGGACTTCGCAATCTCGAGCTTCCACTGTTCCGCGCCCGCGACGGGCCCGCGCCAGAATCTGCGACAGAGGTGTTTCAGGAGCGACAGGCGCGAACCGGCCTCTTGATCTCCGTCATCGACAGGCGCCGGGGCATGCCGTCCATTGGCGCTTTCACGAAGCAAGGAGAGCGAGTTGCACAAGGACTGGAAGAAATCCAACCAGACACTTTCAAAGGCGATCACCGACTACCGCAAGGCGTCACCGGACCTGGCACAGGCCTTTTCGGGGCTCGCGTCGGCGGCGACGGTGCCCGGCACCCTGTCGCCGAAGACCAAGGAGCTGATCGCCATGGCCATCGGCATTGCCGGCCGCTGCGACGGCTGCATCGGCTTTCATACCGCCGCCGCCATACGCCACGGGGCGAGCCGCGCCGAGATCCTGGAGACCATCGACGTGGCGATCTACATGGGCGGCGGTCCGTCCTACGTCTACGGCGCCCAGGCCCTGGAAGCCTTCGACCAGCTTTCCGAGAGCTGAGGGTCCGGGAGCTGACGTCATCGGGGC
The DNA here is from genome assembly GCA_048268885.1 of Kiloniellaceae bacterium. GTDB lineage: Bacteria > Pseudomonadota > Alphaproteobacteria > Kiloniellales > Kiloniellaceae > Pelagibius. Next base: position 14,042 of record JBLWUP010000036.1, read on the forward strand.
GGGGAGCAACAGGAAAGATTGCGCGGCGGCCCATCCTTCGAGACGGGCCTTCGGCCCTCCTCAGGATGAGGTCATTTGCTGTTCCTCATCCTGAGGAGCCGCCACAGGCGGCGTCTCGAAGGATGGGCCGCCGCTCAGCCCCTTACTGCACCGCGCGCAGGTAACGGATCGGGCGGCCGGCCGAGGCGGCGTTGGCCGCCGCGACGATGGCGTCGGTGCCGATCCGGTGGTGGCCGTAGAGCTCCTCGATCGTGCCGGTCTGGCCGAAGTGCTCGACGCCCAGCGCCTGAACCCGGTGGCCGCGCACCGAGCCGAGCCAGGAGAGCGTCGTCGGGTGGCCGTCCAGCACGGTGACGATCCCGGCGTCGCGGTCGATGGGCGCCAGCAGGTTTTCGATGTGGGAGCGCGCCTCCACCTGGCCTTCCTGGCGCGCCCGTTCGGCGGCGTGCCAGCCGGCGCTGAGGCGGTCGGCGGAGGTCACCGCCAGCACGCCGACGTCGCGGCGGTCCTCGGCGATGAGGCCGGCGGCGGCAATGGCTTCCCCCGCCACCACGCCCTGGTAGGCGATCACCACCTCGCAGTTCGGCCCCGGCTTCCGCAACCAGTAGGCGCCGTTGATGATGTCGGCGGCCAGGTCCGCGTCGATGCTGCGCTTGGGCTGCTCCAGGGGACGCGTGGAGAGGCGCAGGTAGACCGACCCGCCCTTCTCGTCACGCAACCAGGGGCCGGAGGGCTTACCCTCGCCGTCCCGCTGCAGGTAGTCGAAGGACCAGCCGAGGATGGCGGAGAGTTCGTCGACGAAGGCCGGCTCGAAAGACGCCAGCCCGTCCTGCGCCAGGCCGATGAGCGGCGAGGACACCGACTGGTGCGCGCCGCCTTCCGGCGCCAGCGTCACGCCCGAGGGCGTCGCCACCAGGATGAAGCGGGCGTCCTGGTAGCAGGCGTAGTTCAGCGCATCGAGGCCGCGCTGGATGAAGGGATCGTAGAGCGTGCCGATGGGCAGCAGGCGCTCGCCGAACAGCGAATGCGACATCCCCAGCGCGCCCAGCAGCAGGAAGAGGTTCATCTCGGCGATGCCGAGTTCGATGTGCTGGCCCTCCGGCGACATGGTCCACTTCTGCACCGAGGGCACCTGCTGGTCGCGGAAGGTGTCGGCGGTCGGCGTATGGCTGAACAGGCCGCGGCGGTTCACCCAGGGGCCCAGGTTCGTGGAGACCGTCACGTCCGGCGAGGTGGTGACGATGCGCTCGGCCAGCGGCGACTTCTCGCGCGCGATCTCGTTCAGGATCTTGCCGAAGCCTTCCTGGGTCGACATCACCTCGCCTTCGGGCGTCGCCAGCGTCGCCGGCACGTCGACCCGCGCCGCGTCGTAGCGCCGCCGCCCCTGCGCGTTGAAGGGCACGGACTTCAGGAAAGCTTCGATGTCCTTGCGCGCCGGTTCCATGGCCTCGAAGGGCTCCCACTCGCGGCCCTCGCGGATGCCGAGGGAGCTGCGGAAGCTCTCCATCTGCTCCGGCGTCATCAGGCCGGCGTGGTTGTCCTTGTGGCCGGCCAGCGGCAGGCCGTAGCCCTTCACCGTGTAGGCGATGAAGCAGACCGGGCGGTCGTGGTCGACCGAGTGAAAGGCCTCCAGCACCGCCGGCAGGTCGTGGCCGCCGAGGTTGGTCATGAGGCGCGCCAGGTCCTCGTCGCTGCGCTTTTCGATGAGCGCCGAGACAGGCCCCTGATCGCCGAGATCGTCGAGCAGGCGTTTGCGCCAGGCCGCGCCGCCTTGGAAGGTCAGCGCCGAATAGAGCTGGTTCGGGCAGTCGTCGATCCACCGGCGCAGCGCCTCGCCGCCCGGCTCCTTGAAGGCCGCCTCCAGCAGGTGGCCGTACTTGATGGTGATGACCTCCCAGCCCATGGAGCGGAACAGCTTGTCGAACTGGCCGTAGAGGTTCTTGGTCGCCACCGCGTCGAGGCTCTGGCGGTTGTAGTCGATCACCCACCAGGTGTTGCGCAGATCGTGCTTCCAGCCCTCCATCAGGGCCTCGTAGATGTTGCCTTCGTCGAGCTCGGCATCGCCGACCAGCGCGATCATGCGGCCCTCGGGACGGTCTTTCGACCAGCCCTTTAGGCGCACATAGTCCTGCACCATGGCGGCGAAGGAGGTGATCGCCACGCCCAGGCCGACCGAGCCGGTGGAGAAGTCGACGTCGTCCACGTCCTTGGTGCGCGAGGGATAGGACTGCGCGCCGCCGAAGCCGCGGAAGTTTTCCATCTTCTCGCGGGTCTGGTTGCCCAGCAGGTACTGGATGGCGTGGAACACCGGACTGGCGTGCGGCTTCACCGCCACGCGGTCCTCAGGCCGCAGCACGTCGAGATAGAGCGCCGTCATCAGGGTGGCGAGCGAGGCGCTGGAGGCCTGGTGGCCGCCGACCTTGATGTCGCCCTTGGGGCGGATGTGGTTGGCGTTGTGAATCATCCAGGAAGACAGCCAGAGAATCTTCTTCTCCAGCGCTTCCAGCATCTTCAGGCGGCTCTCGTCAGGCCGCTGGTCGGTGGTCGCCATGAGGCATTTCCCTGCGTGAAGGGCGGCTGAGGATGAGAATACGCCAAAACTGCTGGCATTTCATGCCAAACTCGCCATTTTCACGTCATGACTTAGCGTCTTTGGCTGGTTAAGATCAGAAAAATGGCATAATCTGCCAATCATGAACCTGGATACCATCGACCGCAAGATTCTCGATGCCCTGCAGGCCAACGGCCGCCTCTCCAACGTGGAGCTGGCCGAGCGGGTCGGGCTCTCCCCCTCGCCCTGCCTGCGCCGCGTGCGCCTGCTGGAGGAAGCCGGGGTCATCAACCGTTATGTGACGCTGCTGAACCAGGATGCCGTCGGCCTGCCAGTCTCGGTCTTCATCTCCATCAAGCTGGAGCGCCAGCACGAGGAGGACCTCGACCGCTTCGAGGCGGAGGTCAGCGGCTATCCGGAAGTGCTGGAGTGCTATCTGATGACCGGCACGCGCGACTATCTGCTGCGCGTCGCCACCGCCGACCTGGCCGCCTACGAGCGCTTTCTCAAGACCAAGCTGACCCGCGTCGACAACGTCGCCTCCATCGAATCCAGCTTCGCCCTGCGCCAGGTGAAGTACACCAACTCCCTGCCGCTGGAGCGGACATAAACCGGGCAGCTATCTTCCGACGGAAGTCAGATCTTGGGGGTCTTGCCCTCATAGATCAGGCGGGCCTTGCCGTGGTCGGCCACCAGGGTACAGGTATCCCCATCCTTGATGACGATGAATCGGTGGCCTTGGTGCACCACGTCCACGGTGGGCTTACCTTTCTCGGCGATGATTTCTTCCACGCTCGCGAGCGTTTCCTCGGTGTTGTCACCGAATTCATCGGTACCGGCCACGATCATATGGCCGTTCTCTTCGCAGAACTCGACGAAAACCTCGCGGAACTCATTGTCCTCGATCATGCGGGACATAGGGGCTCCTTGGTCTGTTTTCCGGAATGCAGCCCATATAAGGCCTCCAGCCGCAAAAGTGAAGCGCCTGGATCTTTGGTCCCCCGGAAAATGAAAGAAAATCAAGCCCTCCAGGCGCTGTTCAGGCAGGCGACGTCGGCTTTTCGCTTGATCCCGGCTTCCAGGCGGGGCTAGGTAGATTTTGGCGGTTCCGCACTGAAGCGACTCGATGGGGCGACTCGAGAGAGTGACTCGACGGGGCAACTCGGAACGGACCAGAGGGAATGCGGTGCGGCGTCCAGACCGGGTGCCTATGCCGTGGCTGCCCCCGCAACTGTGGGCGCTGAGCTCTTGCTCAAGCCCAAGCCGAACCGCGTGGAGAACATCACCACCATCGAGCCCGGCTTCGCCCTCAGGCAGGGACAGTCTCTGCCGCTGGAGACGGTGGGCGGCGAGAGCGCCTTCTGAATCGATCTGTCGTTCTTGGGCTTGTTCCGGGAGCGCCAATGTGACTATCAGAGAAGCGGCGGTACGCGGGCGATGACGCCCTTGCGGAAGAACGGCGGACGATCGTCCATGGCCGGTACGCCGTGGGATGACGCGGCGACGGCCTTCGCGGCCGTCACGATGTCCGCCACGTCGGCGTCCGGATTGGCATCGCCGATCAGATAGCTCCACCTTTCAGGCTCATCGCCAGCGGCGCGGAACGCCAGCGTGACCGGGCGGTCGCAGACGGCGAAGCACTCGACCGGCGCGACGGAGATATCAGAACTGTCCGACGTCGCGGCCAGCAAGGCGTCGTAGAGGCGGCGGCCGGCGGGGACCTCCCCACCGGCCGCATCACCACAAAGAACACAGACCTGCAGGCAGACCGCCGCCATGAAGGAACCGGGACGGCCTAGGCCGTCGCGGGGGCGGCCCGCTTCTGCTCGCCGCGTTCCCAGACATAAGCGGCGACGGTGCCGGAAAGCGCCCAGACGACGGCCAGCACCACGAGGGAAGCGGCGGCAAAGTGGCCGGAGAGTTCGGCCGGGACGTCGCTGATGAAGCCCTCCGGATGGGGTGCGCCGACCGCATGCGGCAGGACAATGAGGACGATACCGCCAGCGATGGCCCAGGGCTTGGAGACCCTGAGCGCCAGCCAGAGTCCGGCCGCCGTGGCCAGCGCCGTGGCGATCCACCAGATCTGCCGGTCCTCCAGCACCGCCGCCGCCGAGCCGGGCAGTTCGGGACTGAGCCCCAACGCGGGCGCCAGGCCCGCCGCGGCAAAGCCGGCCGCGCCCCACATGAGGCCGCTGCGCGCGGTGATGCGCACGTCGGACAGCACCATGGCGGACAAGAGGATCAGCGCGAAGCCGAAAGCGGTGCCGATGGTCACCACCGAGGTATAGAGCGTACGCTCCATGCCGTCGGCGGGCGCCCAGACGGCGCCGTCGTCCGCGTGATCCTCACCGGCGTGGGCCAGGATGAGCCGCGCGCCGCCGAAGGAGCTGCCCTCGGAGCCGGAAGGAGCGAGCCCGGAATGGACCGCCGCCGCCTCGCCGCTCTCGTAGAGTTCGGCCTGCAGGATCAGCGGCGTGGTCGTGAAGTGCTGGAGCACCGAGGTCGCCAAGCCGGCGATGATCCCGGCGGCCAGGGCCGCGAAGAGAATACGGTGCAGCATGTCACCCTGCCTCAGTGGCAGGGAAAGGCCATGGCGTGGCGCGTATCGTGCGCCGCGTTGTGCACCGCCGCCGAGTTGGCGAAGCCGGTAAGGAAGACCAGGCCCAGGCCGAAGGCCAGGGTGGCGGCGGCGATCACGCGCCGGCTCTGGGTCAAAGAAGAGGTAGAAGTCGTGGTGGTCTGGGTCGCCGTCTGCATCAAGTCCTCCAACTGCCTATCGACCTTCGGACAGGACTGCGCTGGAAAGACATCTGCACGGCACGGCCGTCCGGCCTGCCACTCCGCCCTTCCGAGCAACCCCGCCCGGAGTGAGTAAAGATCCCGATGGCAGGTCTCCTGGCTCGCGGGTCCGTGCTCCACTCCGCCTTCCCGGCCCTGAAACGGGCCAGTGGCATGCCGGGTGTCGCTCACCGCTCACAGTTGCGGGGGCAGCCACGGCATCGGTCCCTATAGGGTACGCCTCACCGTGTTCCCATTTAATCCGCCGCGTCGCTCGATCTGGCGGAACCATCTGAGGCGAGAGTATCCGAGATTCTCGCCCCGCCGCAACACCTCATGCGACGTCGAATGGACGCTCTGCGCCCCCGAGGGGCGCCGCAGAGCGTCCTTCCCCCGCATTCAGCCGTGGGCGACCATGACGTGGCGCACCACGGTGTAGTCCTCCAGGGCGTACATCGACATGTCCTTGCCGTAGCCGGAGGACTTGAGCCCGCCGTGCGGCATCTCGTTGGCCAGCATGAAATGGCAGTTCACCCAGGTGCAGCCGTATTCCAGGCGGGCCGCGGTCTCCATGGCGCGGGAAACGTCCTTGGTCCACACCGAGGAGGCCAGGCCGTAGTCCGAATCGTTGGCCCAGGCGACCGCCGTATCCACGTCGTCGAAGCGGGTCACCGAGACCACGGGCCCGAAGACCTCCCGCTGCACGATCTCGTCGGTCTGCAGGGCGCCGGCCACCACCGTCGGCTGGTAGAAAAAGCCGTTGCCGGGCGCGGCGGCGCCGCCCGTGGTGATTTCGATGTGCTTGCGGCCGGCCGCGCGCTCCACGAAGGAGGAGACCCGGTCGCGCTGGCGCGCCGAGATCAGCGGACCGATCTCGTTCTGGCTGTCGTCCGAGTTGGCGTAGGCAATGGAGGAGACGGCTGAGCTCAAGTCCGCCACCAGGTTGTCGTAGACTTTGGCGGAGGCGTAGATGCGGCAGGCCGCCGTGCAGTCCTGGCCGGCGTTGTAGTAGCCGAAGGTGCGCACCCCCTCGACCACCGCGCCGATGTCGGCGTCGTCAAACACGATGACCGGTGCCTTGCCGCCCAGCTCCAAGTGCGTACGTTTCACCGACTTGGCGGCGGCGGAGAGCACCTTCTTGCCGGTGGCGACGTCGCCGGTCAGGGAGATCATCTGAACCTTCGGATGGTGGATCAGCGCGTTGCCGACGGAATCGCCGCGCCCCAGCACCACGTTCAGCACGCCCTCCGGCAGCACCTGGGCCGCCACCTCGGCCAGCTTCAGGGTGGTCAGGGGCGTCTGTTCGGAGGGCTTCAACACCACGCAGTTGCCGCCGGCGATGGCCGGACCGATCTTCCAGGCCGCCATCATGAGGGGATAGTTCCACGGCGCGATAGAGACCACCACGCCGACAGGATCGCGCCGGATCATCGAGGTGAAGCCCTGCAGGTACTCGCCCGCCGCCGAGCCGTGCAGGCAGCGCGCCGCGCCGGCGAAGAAGCGGAGCACGTCGACCACCGCCGGGATCTCGTCGTTCAGCACGTTGTTGTAAGGCTTGCCGCAGTTCAGCGCCTCCAAGCGGGCGAACTCGGGACCTTCCGCCTCGATCCTGTCGGCCAGCTTCAAGAGCGCGTTGGCGCGCTCGGCGGGCGTCGTCCGCCGCCAGGTGGCGAAGGCCTTCTCCGCCGCCGCCACCGCGCGGTCGATCTGGTCGGACGAAGCTTCCGGCAGCTCCAGGATGGTCTCCCCGGTCGCCGGGTTCAACACGGTCTCCGCCTCTTCGGTGCCCGTTTCGAAGTCGGTTCCGATCAACATGCGGATCTGCGTTGGGGTCTGCATGGCAGGTCTCCCTGTTCGAGTTGCATTACTTGCCTTCGCCGCCGGCGTGCTGCCCTTCGCGGGTCAGATAGTAGGCGGCGAGGATGGGAATGAAGGTCACGGCGACGACGAAGACCGCGACCACGTTGGTCACCGGACGCTGGCGCGGCCGTACCAGCTCGGTCAACATCCAGATCGGCAGGGTCGACTGCTGGCCCGCCGTGAAGGTCGTGACGATGACCTCGTCGAAGCTGAGCGCGAAGGCCAGCATGCCGCCGGCCAGCAACGCGGTCGCCAGGTTCGGCAGGATGACCAGGCGAAAGGTCTGAAAGCCGTCGGCGCCGAGATCCATCGAGGCTTCGATCAGCGAGCCCGAGGCCCGGCGCAGGCGCGCCACCGCGTTGTTGTAGACCACGACGACGCAGAAGGTCGCGTGGCCCAGCACGATGGTCCAGAAGCTGAAAGGGATCTCCGCCAGGCTGAAGGCCGAGCGCAGGGAGATGCCGGTGATGATGCCGGGCAGCGCGATGGGCAGGATGATGAGCAGAGAGACGGTCTCACGCCCGAAGAAACGGCTGCGCGCCACCGCACCGGCCGCCAGCGTGCCCAGCAGCATGGCCACCAGGGTGGAGACCGCCGCCACCTGCACCGAGAGGCTGAGCGCCTGCCAGATGTCGTCGCGGCCCCAGGCCACGGCGAACCACTTCGCCGTCAGTCCGGGCGGCGGGAACTGGTAGCTCTTCTCTTCCGTCGTGAAGGCATAGAGGAAGATCAGCAGCAGCGGCAGATGCAGGAAGGCGAGCCCGCCCGCCGCCGCCAGCTTCAGGCCGGTCGAGGCTCCCGCCTTTGATCCTGGGCCGCTAGAGCGCATCGAAGGCCCCCAGCTTCTTCGCGCCCCATAGGTAGAAGCCCATGATGACGATGGGCACCACAGTGAAGGCGGCCGCCAGCGGAATGTTCCCGGCGGTTCCCTGGTGGGTGTAAACCGCCTGGCCGATGAACAGCCGCGACGAACCGACGATCTGCGGAATGATGTAGTCGCCCAGCGTCAGCGAGAAGGTGAAGATGGAGCCGGCGACGATGCCCGGCAGCGCCAGCGGCAGGATGACCGTCGTGAAGGCCTGGCGCGGCGTCGCGCCGAGGTCGCCGGAGGCTTCGATGAGGCTGGCCGGCACCCGCTCCAGCGAGGCCTGGATCGGCAGAATCATGAAGGGCAGCCAGATGTAGAGAAACACCAGAAAGGTGCCGATGTAGCTGATCGACAGCGACGGCCCGCCGATCACCGGCAGCGCCAGCAGCGCATCGAGCAGCCAGGTGAGATGCAGCTGGGCGAACAGCCAGTTGAGGATGCCCTCCTTGGCGAGGATCAGCTTCCAGGAATAGACGCGCACCAGGTAGCTGGACCACAGAGGCAGCATGATCGCCAGATAGAACAGCGCCTTCCAGCGCCCGCGCGCGTAACGCGCTGCGTAGTAGCCGATGGGAAAGGCGATGGCGGCGCTGGCCAGGGTGACGCAGGCCGCCATGGTCACGGTACGGATGATGATGTCGAGATTGGCCGGCTGCAGCAGCTCGCCGTAGGTCTTCAGCGTGAACTCGTAGCGGATCAGCCCGGAGAACTCGTCGATGGAAAAGAAGCTCTGCAGCAGCAGGGCGAAGAGCGCCCCCAGATAGACGACGCCCAGCCAGAGGAGCGGCGGCGCCAGCAGGATCAGCAGCAGCAGGCGCGGCCGCGTCACCAGGGCATCGGAGAGCCGGCGGAGCACGCCGCCGCCCCGCTCCACCGCCCCGCCGGTCAGCGCCGCGCTCATTCAGAATCCCCTGGCATCAGCTCTCTTCCATCCCGTGCATGGCCGAGCGCGCCCAGGCGAGGCGCACCGTCTCGCCGGCCCGCGGCGGGCTGCCGAGCGCCGAGGACAGCGTCACCAGCAAGGTGGCCCCGGCCGCCGAGACCGCCAGGCGCCGGGTCGCCCCATGGAACTGCAGACTGGTCACCCGCCCTTCGACCACGATGTCGTCGGGGGCAGCCGCCGCGCCCGGCGCGAGCAGCGTGATGCGCTCCGGCCGGAGACTGAAGAGCCCCCGGGCCCCACAGATCGCCGCGGCGGCCTGCGGCTCCAGCACGTTGGAGGAGCCCACGAAGCCGGCGACGAAGCGATTGCGCGGCGCGTCGTAGATTTCCTCCGGCGTGCCGATCTGCATGATGCGCCCCTCGTTGAAGACGGCCAGGCGGTCGCTCATGGACAGCGCCTCGCTCTGGTCGTGGGTCACGAAGACGAAGGTGATGCCGAGGCGCTGCTGCAGCTCCTTCAATTCCACCTGCATCTGTTCGCGCAGCTTCAGATCCAGCGCGCCCAGCGGCTCGTCGAGCAGCAGCACTTTCGGCTCCCCGATCAACGCGCGGGCAAGCGCGACGCGCTGGCGCTGGCCGCCGGAGAGCTGCACCGGGCGGCGGTCGTCGTAACCTTCCAGCTGTACCTGGGTGAGGGCCTTGCGCGCCCTGTCGTGGCGCTCCGCCTTGCCCAGCCCGCGGATGCGCAGGGCATAGGCGACGTTGTCCAGCACCGTCATGTGCGGAAACAGCGCATAGTCCTGGAACACCGTGTTCACGTTGCGGCGGTAGGCCGGCACGCCCTCCACGGTCTCGCCGAAGATCTCGATGTGGCCGGCGTCCGGTTGCTCGAAGCCGGCGACGAGGCGCAGGCAGGTGGTCTTGCCGGAGCCCGAGGGGCCCAGCATGGCGAAGAACTCGCCGGCCCGGATCTCGAGGTCGACGGAATCCACCGCCCTCACCTCGCCGAAATGGCGCGCCACTTTCTGAAAGCGCACGGCGGTGGGGTGTTCGGCGATTTCAGATGTCATACCGGCCACCGTCTCCCCTGCCCTGTCCAATGGCATAACGTTCGGCCCCAAGGTGGATAGTCATCCTGCGTGCTTCGAGACGCCCGCTGACGCGGGCTCCTCAGCATGAGGACTTTTCTTTCTGCCATCAAAACGCGACCTCATCCCGAGGAGCACGACCGGGCGAAAACCCGGCCGTGCGTCTCGAAGGATGCGTTGAGGAACTACGGTGCCTACCGGCCGCCCAGCACGGCGATGTAGTCGGTCACCCAGCGGTAGTAAGGCACGCAGGTTTCCTGGGTCTCGCACTTGGAGACCGGCGTGCGCCAGAAACTGATCTTCTCGAAGTTGCCGAGGCCGTTGGTGGCGCAGCCCTCGTCACCCAGCAGGGCGTTGCCCTTGCAGGCGTCCAGGACCACCGGCACCGAGCCGAACCAGGCGGCGAGATCGCCCTGCAGCTTCGGATTGACCGAGTGCTCCAGCCACATGTAGGCGCAGTTCGGATGCGGTGCCTCGGCGTGCATCATGGTGGTGTCGGCCCAGCCGGTGGCGCCTTCCTCGGGCACCGTGCTGGCGATCGGCTTGCCGTCGGCGACCAGCAGGTTCACCTGGAACGGCCAGGACGACGACGCGGCGACGCCTTCGTTGTTGAAGTCGTCGATCTGCACGAAGGCGTCGTGCCAGTAGCGGCTGACCAGTTCGCGCTGGCCGCGCAGCAGGTCGAGCGCCGCCTGGTACTGCTCCTCGTTCAGCTCGTAGGGATCCTTGATGCCGAGCTCCGGCTTGTGGGTCATGAGGTAGAGCGCGGCGTCGGCGATGTAGATCGGACCGTCGAAGGCCTGCACCCGGCCCTTGTTGGACTGCCCGTCCGGCAGGGTCGTCTCCTCGAAGACCACCTTCCAGGAGGCCGGCGTCTCCCCTTTGAAGACCTCGGTGTTGTACATCAGCACGTTGGAGCCCCACTGGTAGGGCACACCGTAGTGTACGCCGTCGACCGTGTGCCAGCGCGCCGACTGCAGGCGCTCGTCGACCTTGGACCAGCTCGGGACCAGGTCGGTGTTGATCGGCTGCACGCGCTTGCCGGAGATGAGACGCAGGCTGGCATCGCCCGAAGCGGTCACCAGGTCGAAGCCGCCCTCGTTCATCAGCGCGACCATTTCGTCGGAGGTGCCGGCGGTCTTCACGCGCACCTGGCAGCCGGTCTTGGCCTCGAAGTCGGTGACCCAGTCGAAGGCCTTGTCGGTCTCGCCGCGCTCGATGTAGCCGGGCCAGGCGACGATATCGACGACGCCCTCGCCCTTGCCGATCTCGGTCTTCATCTCGGCGGCCGCGAGCGGCCCCTGCAGAGCGAAAACCGCTGCGACCGCGGTCGCAGCATGTAGGAATTTGACCATCCTGAAGCTCCCCGTTGCGGATTTCTTCGCGCGCGGCGCCGCCTTTTGCAGGCACGCCTCAAGGCCGTGTCACCGCCGCTGAGGGGCAGATGATAGCGACGGCCGGAGAGTTTTCGCCAATTCAAAATGTTAAAAAGAATTATCGGAAAAACCGATACCTGAACGCCCCCCAACGTTGGCGCCCCTCACCGGCGACGTTGGGTGACGGCCAGCTCGATGAAAGTCTCCGCCACCGCCGGCAGGGGCAGCCCCTTGCGCCAGGCCACGCCGACGGTCAGTTCAGGCAGAGTTTCCCGGATCGGCCGCGCCTCGATACGATCGCCTTCCAGCGACCAGGGCCGGTAGGCGAGGTCCGGCAGCACGGCGACCCCGGCCCCGGTAGCCACCAGGCTGCGCACCGCCTCGACGGAGCGGGTGCGGAAAGCGACCTTCGGGCGCACCCCGGCCTGGCGCCAGTAGCGGCCGGTGACTTCCTCGATCTCGTCCACCGTCAGTACGATCAGCGCCTCCTCGGCCATCTCGGTGAGGCTCACCGGCCCGCTGCGCAGCAGGCGGTGGCCGCTCGGCAGCCAGAGATGATAGCTGGAGGTCTGCAGCGCCTCGGTCTCCAGCGCCACGTTGTCGCGCAGATTGGAGACGATGATGACGGCGACATCGATCTCTCCGTTCAGCAGCAGGTGTTCCAGATAGTCGCGGGTGTCCTCCACGGCGCTCACCTGCACCGCCGGGAAGACCCGGCGGAAACGGGCCAGCAGGTCGGAGAGACAGTAGCCGGCGACCAGGGTGGTCACGCCGATGTGCAGCGTGCCGGCCAGCGGCGTTTCCTCGTCACGCAGCGCGCTCTGGGCGTCGGACACCTCGGCCAGGATACGATGCGCGTGGCGCAGGAACTGCTGCCCCTTGTAGGACAGGGCGACGCCGCGGGCCTGGCGCTCGATCAGCTTGACGCCGAGATCGTCCTCCAGCCCCTTGATGGCCTCGGTGACCGTGGACTGGGAGACGGAGAGCTGCTGGGCAGCGCCGGTGACCGAGCCGTTCTCGGCGACGGCAACGAAGTAGCGGACTTGTCGAAGAGAAAGAGCCATAGCACCAGACTATCACGTGCCCCGGCGAACACGCCGCAGTCCGGCCGCGCAAGCGTAGACCCGCGCGGCAACGCCCGGCTTCGTGAACCGGTCCGGATTCCTGAACCGGCCCGGATTCCTGAACCGGATAGAAAGGAATGCTAGAACGTGATCAGGCCGAACAGATAGGTCACGCCGACCACGACCACCACGGCAACCAGGATGCCTTCGACCCAACGCCAGAGGCGCCGGCGCTCACTGCCTTCCTGTTCGCTTTCGATGACCGAACGATACATCTTGTCTCCCTCCCTGTGCGGCTCCCGCTCTCCGGCCTCCCTTGAGGTGAGGTCCAATTTCAGCCAACAGCGCCGTCCCTCACGGCGCCTGGAGCCCACACGCGGAAATAGGATAGCAAATGCCCATTTGGGCGAGAAGCCCTCTCAGCCGTCACGGCGCGCCCTCTTTTGAGCAAGCGCCGGGTCATGACGTTTTCGGCGGGCGGCGCAGGAAGCGGAACGCCTCGCAGCCCCGCGGAAGCCAGAATTTTTTCCCAAGCAAGGTGCCCTCCCCCCAAAGACCAAGCCAAGGCGGATGCGGCAGTTCGCCACAGGAAGGCGGTTAACGCGCGCGCCGCGGTCAGGACTCGCCGCGACTCGGCCAGTAGCGCGGCTTTGGAAAACTCCCGAGACTTGAAATAATCTGAATGATTATTTTCTAAATCAAGAAATTATACTTCTTTTGGGTAGAGCGGCGCGGAATCGTCATTGCGGTGCAACATTTTTGTTGCATTCAAATGCAGTCCCCGGTATCACCGCGGCCATGAGTGACTCCACGAAAAACTCCAAACCAAAATCGGACCGCGCCTACGAGAAGAAGCGCCGGAACTGCCTCATGTGCAGCTCCGAGTTCGTGAGTTCTTGGCCGGGCGAACGCGTCTGCCAGTCCTGCAAGTCCACCAGCGCCTGGCGCGAAGGAATGGCCGCCTAAGGCACGCGACCTTCTCTACCCGACCTTGTCGCCGCGGTTTCCGACTGCGGCGTCACTTGGTTTCGGGGAGGTCTTGCAACGACCGAAGGGCTCCGCCGCACAGGCGCAAAGCCACGGCCCCTGCCCTGGCAGCCCGAGCCGGCCCATCGTCAGATTGCTGGCGTCCGATTATTGGAAATTGATTATGCCAATCGCCGCGCGGCGCTGATGCGCCGGCGCGGCTTTTGGCGTCGGCCCGCCCAGCCCCAAACAGTCCAGTTCCGCCTGACGTCCGCGGCGAGGCCAAGGCGGCCCCTTCCGGACTACGACTTAATGTCGAGCAGGCTGTCGGTCAGCTCATCCTGGGTCTGGATGGCCTTGGCATTGGCCTCGTAGGCGCGCTGCGCCTGGATCTGCGTCACCAGCTCCTCGGCCAGGTTCACATTCGGAATCGCGGCCACGCCATTGGCGTCGGCGTCCGGGCGGCTCGGGGCGTAGACCTCGACCGACGGCGGGGTCACCGGACGCACCTCGGCGCGCACGCCGCCGCCCTGCGTGGTCACGTCGTCGACCCGCTTGGGCACATAGGCCCCCGGCTGCCCTTCACCCGAAGCCTGGGCCGGGCCGTCTTCACGCAGCCCGCGGCTGCGCATGTTGGCGACATTGTCCGCCGAGACCGCCAGGCGCTTGCTCTGCGCCATCAGGCCCGACAGGGACGCCGAAAATCCGGCGATCATGGGCAACCCCTTCGTCCCATTAAAAACACGCCATTCTACGTGACGGCCCGGACAGGTTCAAATATTTGAATTCTATGTACTTTTTACATAAACACCGGCTTCCCGGACGGGAAATCGCCGTTATGCACTGGCCGCGGGGAGGGGTCCCACCTATATAGACTTGATATATGTCAGACCGATATAGAGTATTCAGCCGGCATACCGCGTTCCCCGTCCGGAAAGGCCTCTTCCCATGGATGCGAAAACCCTCTGCCTCGGCGTTCTCTCACGCGGCGAGGCCAGCGGCTACGAGATCAAGAAAGCCTTCGAGGAAGGCCCCTTCAGCCATTTCCACCAAACGAGCTTCGGGTCCATCTATCCGGCCCTCAACGCGCTCAGCGCCGAAGGGCTGATCAGCGGCCGCGCCCAGGCCCAGGACAAGCGCCCGGACAAGAAGACCTATTCGCTCACGCCGAAAGGCCGCAACGCCCTCCTCTCGGCGCTGATGGCCGATCCGGCGCCGGACACCATGCGCTCCGATTTCCTGTTCATCCTTTCCTTCGCCCAGTTCCTGGCGCCGGCCCGCGTCGAACAGCTCATCGACCGGCGCATCGCCTGGTACCGGGAGGCCCTGGCGCGCATGCAGAGCTGTGCCTGCGGCGACAGTATTCCGGCCGGGCCTTCCTTCGTGCGCGGCATGGGCATCGCCGTCTACAGCGCCGCCGCCGACTACCTGGAAACCCACCGCAACGAGCTGATCGCGGAGATCAGCGAAGGCGCCGTGCTGGTCGCCGAATAGAAGCTGCCCGAAATCCGCGCGCCGAAGGAAACGAAACGGCCGCCCGGCACGTACCACAAGCAGATTTCTAGAAGCAGATTTGGTCACAAGCTGATTTGGACATGAGAACTTTCGATCAACGACAGATGGGCAGCCCCCAATGAAACGCTCCGTGATCTTCGCGGGGGCCCTTGCCGGCGCCGCCATCGGCTGGCTCATCTCGGGCCAGCTGGGCGAGACCGGCAGCGCGCCCGAGGCGCAGAAGCCGCCGGCGGACCTGACGGCGCTCGACGAAGCGCCGGCGGTGCGCGTGCGCCCCTCGACGGCGCAGTCCCACGCGGTCATAGATCTGCTGCGCGGCCGCACCGAGGCCAACCGCCTTGTCGAGGTGAAGTCGGAGACCGACGGGCGGATCATCGAACTGGCTGTCGAGGACGGCACCCAGGTAAAGGAAGGCGAGGTCATCGCCCGCCTGTCGCCTGGCGACCGCCCGGCGCGTCTGGCCGAGGCCAAGGCCCTGCTGGCCCAGCGCAAGATCGAATACGAGGCCGACCAGAAGCTCTCCAAGAAAGGGTTCCGCGCCGAGACCCAGGTTGCCGCCACCGAGGCCTCCCTGGAAGCCGCCGAGGCTGCCGTGAAGATCGCCGAGGTCGAATTCGCCTATACCCGCATCGAGGCCCCCTTCGACGGCGTGGTGGACCGGCGCATGGTGGAGCTCGGGGACTTCGTCGACCGCGGTGATTCCATCGCCCAGCTGGTCGAGCTCGACCCCATTCTGATCGTCACCCAGGTGAACGAGCGCGACGTGCAGCGCCTGGCGCTCGGCGCCCCCGGCACCGCCCGCCTGATGACCGGCACCACGGTCGAAGGGCACATCCGCCATATCTCCGCCATCGCCGACGAGGCGACCCGCACCTTCCGCGTGGAGTTGGAAGTGCCCAATCCCGACGGCGCCATCTCCGACGGCATGACGGCGGAGATCGCCCTGCCCTTGAGCCGCGTGCAGGCCCACATGGTGTCGCCCGCCATCCTGACGCTTTCCGACAGCGGGCTGATCGGCGTGAAGGCGGTGGACGAGAACGACCGCGTCGTCTTCCACCCCGTCAGCATCGTCGACACCGACAACGACGGCGTCTGGATCACCGGCCTGCCCACTACGGTCACCATCATCACCGTCGGCCAGGAGTACGTGGGCGACGGCGAGGAAGTGCGCCCCATCCCCGAGACCGCCATCCAGGATCGGTTGAAGGAACTGTCGTCGTGAATGCCATCATCGACGCCGCCATCTCCCACAGCCGCACAGTCATCCTGGCGCTGGTGCTGATCCTGCTGGCCGGCAGCTTCGCCTATGTGGCGATCCCCAAGGAGGACTCGCCGGACATCAACATCCCGACGCTCTACGTCAGCGTGCACCACGAAGGCATCGCGCCGGAGGATGCCGAACGGCTGCTGATCAAGCCGCTGGAAAAGCAGCTGCGCGCCATCGAAGGCGTCAAGGAGATGAACTCCACGGCCTACCTGGGCGGCGCCAACGTCACGTTGGAATTCGACGCCGGCTTCGACGCGGACCAGGCGCTGATCGACGTGCGCGAGAAGGTCGACCAGGCCAAGCCGGAGCTGCCCGCCGACGCCGACGAGCCGACGGTGCACGAGATCAACGTGTCGCTCTTCCCGGTCCTGACGGTCTCGCTTTCCGGCACCGCGCCCGAACGCACCCTGCTGCGCATCGCGCGCGACCTGCAGGACCGCATCGAGGGCATTTCCAGCGTGCTGGAGGCCACAATCGTCGGCGACCGCGACGAGCTTCTGGAGGTCATCATCGACCCCCTGGCCCTGGAGAGCTACAACCTCGACGCCGCCGACATCCTGACGATGGTCTCCAAGTCCAACCTGGTCATCGCCGCCGGCTCTCTCGATACCGGCCAGGGCCGCTTCGCGGTGAAGGTGCCCGGCCTCTTCGAGACCATGGAAGACATCGTCAACCTGCCGGTAAAAGTGAACGGCGACGCGGTGGTCCGCTTCCGCGACATCGCCAGCCTGCGCCGCACCTTCAAGGACTCCGACGGCTACGCCCGCCTCAACGGCCGGCCCGCCCTGGCCCTGGAGGTGTCGAAGCGCACCGGCGAGAACATCATCGACACGATCGAGAATGTGCGCGCCGTCGTCGAGGAGGCGCGCCAGAACTGGCCCGAGACGGTCACCGTCGCCTATAGCCAGGACAAGTCGACGGACATCCGCAACAACCTGCTGGACCTGCAGAACAACGTGCTGAGCGCGGTGCTGCTGGTCATGGTCGTGGTGGTCGCGGCGCTGGGTATCCGCTCGGCCTGCTTCGTCGGCATCGCCATTCCCGGCTCCTTCCTCACCGGCATCCTGGTGCTCGCCGTCGCCGGCCTCACCGTCAACATGGTCGTGCTCTTCGCCCTCATACTCGCCGTCGGCATGCTGGTCGACGGCGCCATCGTGGTGACCGAGTACGCCGACCGCAAGATGAGCGAGGGGCTGCCCAAGAAGGAAGCCTACGGACTTGCCGGCAAGCGCATGGCCTGGCCGATCATCGCCGCCACGGCGACCACCCTGGCCGCTTTCCTGCCGCTGATGTTCTGGCCGGACACGGTGGGCGAGTTCATGAAGTTCCTGCCCCTGACGCTGATCGCCACCCTCTCCGCCTCCCTCT
The DNA here is from genome assembly GCA_048268885.1 of Kiloniellaceae bacterium. Taxonomy (GTDB): domain Bacteria; phylum Pseudomonadota; class Alphaproteobacteria; order Kiloniellales; family Kiloniellaceae; genus Pelagibius. The sequence goes on from JBLWUP010000036.1 coordinate 31,625, forward strand.
TCATGGCGCTGATTTTCGTGCCGACCCTGGGGTCCGTCTTCGGCAAGTCGGGCGGCACCGCCGACCCGGAGACCATGAAGGCGCTGGCCGCCGGGGAAACGGGCCAGCTGGAGGACGTGAAAGGCGCGACCGGGCGTTATCTGAGGGTGCTGGGCCTTGCCCTCGACCACCCGGCCAAGGTGCTGACCGCCGCGCTGCTGATCCTCGTCGCGGTGATGGGGTCCTACGTCGCCTTCGGCCGCGGCATCGAGTTCTTCCCCGATGTCGAACCGCATAACGCGGTGCTGCAGCTCCACGCCCGCGGCAACCTCTCGATCGACGAGCGCGACCAGCTGGTGCGCCAGGTCGAAGAGGTGGTGCTGGCGGTGCAGCGCGAGCACGGTGAGTTTCATGCCGTGACGGCGCAGTCCATGGCCTCCTCCGGCCAGCGCGGCGGCGACGAGGCCGAGGACGTCATCGGCAAGATCACTCTGGAGTTCACCGACTGGTTCTCGCGCCGGCCGGCCAACGAGATCCTCGGCGAGATCCGCGAACGCAGCGAGATCTTCGCCGGCGTCCAGCTCGAGGCGCGCAAGGAAGAAGCCGGCCCGCCGGTCGGCAAGCCGGTGCAGGTCGAGGTCTCCGCCGCAGACCCCAGCCTGATCGAGCCCGCCGTCATGCGCATCAGCGCCGCCATGAAAAAGATGGGCGGCTTCGTCGACGTTGAAGACGGCGCCCAGATCCCCGGCATCGAGTGGGAGCTGGAGGTCGACCGCGCCCAGGCCGCCAAGTTCGGCGCCGACGTCAGCCTGATCGGCAGCTACGTGCGGATGATCACCAACGGCATGAAACTGGGCGACTACCGTCCCGACGACAGCACCGAGGAAATCGACATCGTGGTGCGTCTGCCCAAGCAGTACCGCAACATCGACCAGCTCGACCGGATCCGCATGCAGACCTCCGCGGGACTGGTGCCGATCTCCAACTTCGTCACCCGGATCGCCAAGCCCAAGGTCGGCCTGCTGAAGCGCACCGACAGCCGCCGCGCGATGACGGTGAAAGCCGACGTGGCACCGGGCCTGCTGGTCGACGACAAGGTGCAGGAAGTCCGCGCCTGGCTGGCCGACCAGGACTTCGATTCCCGCCTTTCCATCCAGTTCAAGGGCGAGGACGAGGAGCAGAACGCGGCAAAGGCCTTCCTCGCCAAGGCCTTCGGCGTGGCGCTGTTCCTCATGGCCATCATCCTGGTCACCCAGTTCAACAGCTTCTACAGCGCTTTCCTCATCCTCACCGCCGTCATCATGTCGACGGTCGGCGTGATGATCGGCCTGCTGCTGACCGGCCAACCCTTCGGCATCATCATGTCCGGCATCGGCGTCATCGCCCTGGCCGGCATCGTGGTGAACAACAACATCGTGCTGATCGACACCTTCGACCGGCTTCGCGAAAGCGGCACGGCGTCGGTGCGCGAGGCCATCCTGCGCACCGGCGCCCAGCGCCTGCGCCCGGTGATGCTGACCACCATCACCACAATCCTCGGCCTGATGCCCATGGTGCTGGCCATGAACATCGATTTCTTCTCGCGCACGATACAGATCGGCGCCCCCTCGACCCAGTGGTGGCGCCAGCTCTCCACGGCCATCGTCTTCGGCCTGACCTTCGCCACCCTGCTGACCCTGGTGGTCACGCCTTCCGCCTTGATGATCCGGGAAAACGTCGCCGCCTTCTTCCGCCGCCGGCGCCAGGAGCCGCCGCCATCTCAGGAAAGCGAGGACCAGCCCAAGAAGGACGGCCGCCAGATGCCCGCCGCGGCGGAGTAAGGCGAAGCGTGCCCGCAGAAGGACGGAGCGCGCGGGAGCTGCAGCTGGAAGCCAGCCACACCCACCTCTATCCGGGGGCTAGAGGGATCGTCTCAGGCGCGCTGCCAGCGGGCGATCAGGCGGTCGTCTGCGAAGTGGCCTTCTCGGATGGCTCTGTCGCCTTGGGCAGTTTGGCGCTGTCGCAGAAGACAGAGGGCCTGCTGGAAACCGGTCCCTACACGACAGCCGCCGGCAGCGAAATCCCGACCAAGCGTTGGCGCCTCGAAATCTCCGGCGATGCGGCAGGCCCACGGCGGTTCCGCGTGCGCGCGAAACTGCCTATCGCGAAAACCTAGTCCTCGTCCTCGGGCAGGATCGGCTCTTCCGGGGTCTCGGGCACGCCCGCTTTCAGCTCGCGGCGGTGCTGGGCGACGGAAAAGGGAATGCTGACGAGATAGCCCAGCGCAATGAGCGAGACCGTAATCCAGGTCTCGCCGATCAGCATGGCCACGAAGATCACCATGCCGACCAGCGCGAAGAGGCGGTGCGGCGCCTTCAGCTTCAGCCGCTTGGCAGAGAAGGTCGGGATGCGGCTCACCATGAGGATGCCGACGCCCAGCAAGGTCAGGACATTGACCACGTCACTGCGCAGCAGCAGATCGCCGAACACGAAACTGAGGACCAGCGGCAGCAGCGCCAGCGCCGCCGCGGCCGGCGCGGGCACGCCCACGAAGTAGCGCGAGGCCAGCGGCGTCGGGGTCTCCTCCCCCAGGGCGGTGTTGAAGCGCGCCAGGCGCAGGGCGCAGCAGGCGGCGTAGACCAGACAGGCCGCCCAGCCGATGCCGCCGGCGTCCGAGAGCGTCCAGAGGAAGATCATCAGCGCCGGGGTCACGCCGAAGGCGATGACATCGGACAGGGAATCGAGCTGGGCGCCGAGCTCGCTGGTCGCCCCCATCAGCCGGGCAATGCGACCGTCCAGGCCGTCGAGCAGCATGGCCACCAGCACCGCCACCACCGCGACCTCCCAACGCTCCTGCAGGCAAAAGCGGATCGCCGTCAGCCCGGAGCAGAGCGCCATGAGCGTCAGGGCGTTGGGGATCATCCGGTTGATCGACAGGGCCGTAACCCGGCGGCGGCGAAAGCGCGCCATGCGAACCTTCCCTCTCTACCTTTCCTCGCCCTGGCGGGCGGACTCGTCCGATTGCAGGTCGGCGATCACCGTCTCGCCGGCAACGGTCGTCTGGTAGGGCACCACCAGCGGCGCCACGCCCTCCGGCAGGAAGACATCCATGCGGCTGCCGAAACGAATCAGGCCGAAGACCTGCCCGGCGCGCACCGGCTCCCCGACCTTCAGCTCGCAGATGATACGCCGCGCCACCAGCCCGGCGATCTGGATGAAGCCCAGATCGACACCGTCGTAGGTCGTCACCTTCAGGGACATGCGCTCGTTGTCGACCGAGGCCTTGTCGAGCGAGGCATTCACGAACTTGCCCGGGCGGTAGGACAGCGCGGTGATGGTGCCGTCGATCGGGACCCGGTTGACGTGCACATTGAAGATGTTGAGAAAGATCGACACCCGGGTCAACGGCTGGTCGCCCAGTTCCAGTTCCGGCGGCGGCACGGCGCGCTCGATCGGCAGCACCATGCCGTCCGCCGGCGCGATCACCAGGCCGACCCGCGTCGGGGTCACCCGCGGCGGATTCCGGAAGAAATAGACGCAGTAGGCCGTCAGCAGCAGGCCAAGCCAGAACAGGGGGCCCCAGATGAGGCCCAACAGCACGGCGGCTGCCAGGGCAATTCCGACAAAGGGCCAGCCGGCCCGGTGAATCGGCACCAAAACGCTACGAAACACACGGTTTTCCTGTGCAAGAGGACGAATCGCCTAAACCTTAATAGAACATGGCAGGCCCGGCCAAGCAGTCGAAAAATGCCGCGAAGGACTTACTTTACCGATCCTTAAACGCTGCCATGCTACTCAAATCTCTTCTATTCTGAGGGGAGCTAAGGCTTTGGACGACAAGGGGATCGACGCAAGCGATTCTACTGGCGCCCAGGAAACCGGCACGCAGGGGTCCGACATGCCGGAATCCGGCACGCCGGCGAGCGGCGACAAGGCCTCCGGCATGTCGGCGGTCAAGAGTGTCGCCGGCACCTCCCTGCCCCTCGAAGTCGGCAGTGTCGTTCTCGGCGAAGACGGCCATATCCGCCATGCCGACGAAGACCGGCCGCTCTATTTCCGCTTTTCCGCCTGCGGCATCGAGTTCGAGGCCGACCTGGCCAGCAGGTCCGCCCCGCTGCGCCTGCGCGCCAACCTCGGCAAACTGCCGTTCAGCGCCGAATCGCCCGAAGGGCGGCGGCTCGCCCGCACGGTGATGGCGGCCACCGACCGCCTGCGCCGCGGCCATATTCTGCTCTCGGACGAGCAGGACATGCTGCTGGAGGGTGAGTTGAATCCGCCGAGCCCGCGTACGCCCGTGGCGGTCATCGCCACGGCCGTGACCCTGATCATGGATTTCAAACCCTATCTGGATCTGCTGGGCGAAGCGGTAGCGATCCGCCGCCAGCCGCCGCAGCCCCTCACCGAAGACACGACCGCGCCGACAGAGGCCTGATGGCTCTGGCCGGGTGGCCTCGGCCTAGTTGCCTTTTGGAATCTCGAACACCTGTCCCGGATAGATCAGGTCGGGATCGCGGATCTGCTCTTTGTTGGCCTGATAGATGACCGAGTAGCGGATGCCTTCGCCGTAAGAGCGGCGGGCGATCCGCCACAGCGAATTGCCCGGCTGCACGATCACGAAATCCTCTGTCGCCTGCGCCGCCCGCACGGCCTGGCGCGAGAAGGGTGTCTCGACCCGGGCCAGCACGCTGCCGTCGCGGTCCACCTGGTCGACCCGCAGGTTGTGCAGTCCTTCGGGTACCGGTTGCTGCGGCGAGAGGCTCCAGCGCCCGTCCGTCCCGGCGACGCTGTCGCCGACCAGGCGGTTGTCCAGGTAGACCAGCATGCGTGAACCGGGGGAGGCCCGGCCGCCGATCGTCACCCGGCCAAGCTCGTCATAATCGACGCTGTCGAGCACTAGGTCGCCCTGCGCGATACCGTCCTCGCGCTCCGGCTGCTGCACCACTTTGCTGGCACCGCCGCCCGCGCGCGGCGTCAGCACCGCCAGCCCCTGCGTCTCGCTCGCGGGTGCCGCCGAAGCGCCCGCCGAGGCGCCCGCCCCCGGCGCGCTGGCCGCGGCCGGTTCCGGCACCACCACGACGACAACGTCCTTGGAGAGGTGTTTGCCGCCTTTGGAATCCTGCGACTCGATTCCGATCTCGTGGCTGCCCGGCGCCAGCGGCGTCTCGGTCACGATGGCCCAGCTGCCGCTGCGGTCGGCGCGGGCCTGGCCGATGGTTTCGCCGCTCTGCGTCTTCACGTTCACTTCGCTGTCCGGTTCGGCGCGCCCGGCGATCACCGTTTCGCCGCTCCTTTCGACACGGACCACGTCGAAGCTGGGGGCCTCGCCCTGCGGTGCCCCTCCCTCGGGACTCTCCGCCTCGGCCTGCTGCACGCCCGCGCGCGGCTTTACCTGCACGACGGGGCGGCTCGGTGTTTCCTGCTGCTGAGCTTCGGATGTTTGAGCGGCTGAGGACGCGCCGGCCGCTTCGGAGGAGGTAGCCTGCGAGGAGACTTGTGACTCGGTCTCTGACGGTTCGCTGTCGGATCGGGCTTCCGCCTGGCCCGGTACTGGCGGCTCTGGGGGCACTGGGGGCGTTGCGGTGGACTCGCTGCCGGCCGCGGCCGGCTCCCCGGCTGTCCCCGGGTCTCCGGCAACAGGTGTCCCTGCTTCCTCGCCGCCGAACAGCAGGAACCCAAGAATTGCAGCCGCCACGATGACAGCCGCGCCGATTGCGACAAAAACCCTCTGCAAAATGCCTAGCCTCCAGACCCCCGCGAAATAGCCTAGTACGCGGGCAGCCCAGGCGCAATGCCGGCAGCGCCGTGATCACGGCGTAGGAAGAGGCTCTAACTCTTTGAGATACAACGAAATTGCGGCAAGGTCTTCATCCGTCAGGTGACTGGTGGCCTCGTCGATTACGTCGCCCATGGAGTCGCCGAGGAAGTCTCCGTCGGGGGTGATGCCCGATTTGAGGGCGTAGGCGATGTCCGATTCGCTCCAGTCGCCCAGGCCGCCCGGCCCCGACGTGAGGTTCGGCACTTTGCCGCCCTCGGGCCCGTCCGGGTTGCCCGCCAGTTCCTGGTCGCCGTCGACCGCGCCGAGGAATCCGCGCGGGCTGTGGCATTCGCCGCAGTGGCCGAGATGGCGCACCAGATAGGCGCCCCGGTTCCAGGCGGCGCTCTTGCCGGGATCTTCCTGAAAGGCCCCCTCTTCGAAGAACAGCGCCTGCCAAACCCCCAGGGTGAAGCGCAGGCTGTAGGGGAAGTCCAGTTCGTGCGCGCGGTTGGCCTGCTCGACCGCCGGCTGCGCCATCAGGTAGGCGTAGAGATCGGCCATGTCCTGGTCGGTCATGCCGCTGTAGGAGGTGTAGGGAAAGGCCGGATAGTAGGGGTCGCCCGCCGGCGACGTGCCGTGGCGCAGCGCGGTGATGAAGTCGGCTTCGCTCCAGGCCCCGATACCCGTCTCGGGATGCGGCGTGATATTGGGGCTGTAGAAGGTGCCGAAGGGCGTCTTCAAGGCGCGTCCCCCGGCCAGCGTCGCGCCCTTGCCCTTGAGATCGGTATGGCAGGCCAGACAGCCGCCGGCGCGAAAGACATAGGCCCCGCGCTCGACCGCCGGGTCAGCCGGCATAGCCTCAGCCGGCGCCTCGCCTGAGGCCTCCTGCGCCCAAAGCGGCGAACTGGCCGCTGCCGCTGCGGCCCCCGCCAACGCCAGAACCACGGCAAGGGACCGCAACACACCCGTTCCTGGCATCACGATAACTGCTCCGGGAAGTCTGCTTCGAAAGGCGAAGGATGAAGAACCACCCGGGAGGACCCCTCCCCCCGGGTGGCCGTCACGGGTCCCGACTGGGACCGGTCAGTCGTGGCTATTCGACCTTCGGGCCGCGGAAGTCTTCGTGGCAGCCGCCGCAGCCTTCCTTGCCCATGGCACCGAAAGCCGCCTGAATGGCCCCGGAATCGCCGCCTTCAAAAGCAGTGGCCAGGGCGCCGGCGCGATCTTCCAGGGTCTCCGCATCCTCGACGAAGCCCTCCCAGTTCAGCCAGATCTCCGGCTTGCCGCGGTTCTTGCCGACGGCATCCATTTCATCCAGGGAAGCCTCCGTCTCGAAAGCCGCGGGGATCGTTTTCGCCAGGTCGCCGATTTTCGCCGCCGCGGCCTGCGCCTCGGCGGCTGTGCCCTTGGACTCCTTCAGGAAGTCGACGATGGTCTTCATGTTGCCGCCGATCGACTTCATGAGTTCCTGGCGCTCTTTCACGGCGGACATCTGTGCCGCGTCGGCCAGCTGCAGGTGGACGCCCTCGGACGCCTGGACCATCGAGTTGGCGCCAAGGGAAATCGCTCCCGCAACGGCAACCGCCCCCGCAGCCGCGAGAAGAGTGTTTCGTTTCATATGACCCGCTCCTTCCTTGTCTACGCCCCCCGTGTCTTCAACACCTGGGCGTACTGTTGATTAGAGGCTCTCAGTGCGTCAATCCGAGCGGCAATCGGACCCTGCCCCGAGGCGACCTGATGTGGATGGAAATCACAGGCCTGTGCTACAAGGCGAACACGATGAAGTGACGCGGATAAAACACTACTGAATCGGCGTACGATTTCAACGCCGCCCTTATTCCCTCCCCGCCGATAACGAGTTTGTGATCATGGAAATTCAATCACTTTGCGTCTATTGCGGCTCCTCCAGCCAGGTCCGCGACAGCCATCTGCAGGCGGCGCGCGAATTGGGAGAGCTGGCGGCCCGCGCCGGGGTGGCCATTGTCTACGGCGGCGGCAAGGTCGGCATGATGGGGGCCGTCGCCCAGGGCGCCCAGGCGGCCGGGGGGCGCGTGGTGGGGATCATTCCGCAGCACCTGGAGGATCTGGAAGCCGGCAACCGCCAGGCCTCGGAATACCTGGTGGTCGATTCCATGCACGCACGCAAACAGCTTATGGCGGAGCGCTCGGACGCCTTTTGTGCCCTGCCCGGCGGCTTCGGCACCCTGGACGAGACCTTCGAGATCATCACCTGGCGCCAGCTGAAGCTGCACGACAAGCCGGTGATCCTGGTCAACATCGACGGCTACTGGGACCCGCTGCTACGCCTGGTCGAGCATCAGGTCGCCGAGGGCTACCTGCGGGGCGACCCGGCCGACCTCTTCCTGGTGGTCGAGCGGGTCGACCAGGTGCTGGAGACCGCCGCCAAGGCGCCCCGCCCGGCCCTGCCGGACAAGATCGAGCGCATGTAAGGCCCGCCGCGCCGCTGGCCGCAACGCAGAAAGCCGCCGGCGCGGCGCCCTGTAGCAGGTTTTCCCGCCCTTTCGCGCGCCCTGTCTTGCACGGCGGCGGCAGCCTGCTATCTTGCGCCGCAAAATCGGCCCAGGACAGAGCGTCCGGGCCCGTGAGGTCAGGCACTCCTGGAGGAAAAAGATGGGGAAAATCAAGGTCAAAGACCCGATTGTCGAGCTCGACGGCGACGAGATGACGCGGATCATCTGGGCGAAGATCAAGGACAAGCTGATCCTCCCCTACCTGGACGTCGACCTGAAATACTATGACCTTTCGGTCGAAAAGCGCGACGAGACGGACGACCAGATCACCATCGACGCCGCCGAGGCCATCAAGAAGCACCGGGTCGGCGTGAAGTGCGCGACCATCACCCCGGACGAGGGCCGGGTCGAGGAGTTCGGCCTGAAGAAGATGTGGCGCTCGCCCAACGGCACGCTGCGCAACATCATCGGCGGCACCATCTTCCGCCAGCCCATCATCATGCAGAACGTGCCGCGCCTGGTGCCCGGCTGGACCCAGCCCATCGTCATCGGCCGTCACGCCTTCGGCGACCAGTACCGCGCCACCGACTTCAAGGTGCCCGGCCCCGGCAAGCTGACCATGACCTTCCAGCCGGCCGACGGCAGCGAGGCCACCACCTACGACATCTTCGACTTCCCCGAGGCCGGCGTGGCCATGGGCATGTACAACCTGGACGAGTCGATCCGCGGTTTCGCCCGCGCCTGCCTCAACTACGGCCTCAACCTGGGCTGGCCCGTTTACCTCTCGACCAAGAACACGATTCTCAAGGTCTACGACGGGCGCTTCAAGGACATCTTCCAGGAGACCTTCGACAACGAGTTCAAGGACGCCTTCGAAGCCAAGGGCATCCACTACGAACACCGCCTGATCGACGACATGGTCGCCGCGGCGATGAAGTGGTCCGGCGGCTACGTCTGGGCCTGCAAGAACTACGACGGCGACGTGCAGTCGGACACCGTGGCCCAGGGCTTCGGCTCGCTCGGCCTCATGACCTCGGTTCTGATGACCCCCGACGGCAAGACCATCGAGGCCGAGGCCGCCCACGGCACGGTCACCCGCCACTACCGCCTGCACCAGCAGGGCAAGGAGACCTCGACCAATCCCATCGCCTCGATCTTCGCCTGGACCCGCGGCCTGCATTTCCGCGGCACCTTCGACGAGACGCCCGAGGTGGTGAAGTTCGCCAACGACCTGGAGAAGGTCTGCATCGACACTGTCGAGGCCGGCCACATGACCAAGGATCTGGCGCTGCTCATCAGCCCCGATCAGAAGTGGATGACCACCGACGAATTCATGGACAAGCTGGACGAAAACCTCCAAAAGGCCATGAGCTAAACCCCTAAGGGAGTTCCTCGCATGAAATCCCTGTTGTCTCTCATTGCAATCGGACTACTTGCCATGACCCTTGAAACCAGCGAGGCCGATGCTCAGGCCAATCCTGAAAACACTCTGGTCATGGAGCTGGAGCACGGCACCGTACTCATCGAGCTGCTGCCGGACTTGGCGCCCAAGCACGTCGAGCAGATCAAGACGCTGACGCGCCAGGGCTTCTACGACGGCATCGTGTTCCACCGTGTCATCGACGGCTTCATGGCCCAGACCGGCGACCCGACGGGCACCGGCCGTGGCGGCTCCGACCTGCCGGACATCCCGGCTGAATTCTCCGCCGAGCCCTTCGAGCGCGGCGTCGTCGGCATGGCCCGCACCCAGGACCCGGACAGCGCCAACAGCCAGTGGTTCATCACCCTGGCGCCGGCGCGCTTCCTGGACCGCCAGTACACGGTCTGGGCCCGCGTCATCGAGGGCATGGAGTACGTGGACGAGATCAAGAAGGCGCCGCGCGGCGACCAGAGCGGAATGGTGCGCGACCCCGACAAGATCGTTTCCATGAAGGTCCAAGCCGACATCAAGTAGCGGCGGCCCGAACGCCTCTTCCTTGCGGTAACGACGATGCAGCTAGATGCGGCGGAACTGAGCAAGCTGAGCGGCCTCGCGGAGCTGCTGCTCAGCTACGCTCTCAACGTCGCGGCCGGCATCGTCCTTCTGCTGTTCGGCTGGATGCTCGCCGGCTGGGCGCGCCGGATCGTCCTGCGCCTTCTCGACCGCACGCCGCGCATGGACCGCACCCTGAAGCCGGTGCTGGCCAGCATCGCCCGCTACGTGGTGCTGGTCTTCGTGCTGGTGGCGGTCCTGGCGCAGTTCGGGGTGCAGACCACCAGCATCATCGCCCTGCTGGGCGCCGCCGGCATCGCCGTGGGCCTCGCCCTGCAGGGCACGCTGCAGAACATCGCCGCCGGCATGATGCTGCTCTTCCTGCGCCCCTTCCAGGTCGGTGAGTACATCTCCGCCGACGACATCGAGGGCACGGTGGAGGAGATCGGCCTTTTCATCACCCGGATGACCACCTTCGACGGCCTGTTCCGCACGGTGCCCAACGCCAAGCTGTGGAACGCCACGATCACCAACTACGACCGGCGGCCGACCCGGCGCCTCGACCTCGTCGTCAGCATCAGCTACGGCGACAGCATCGAGACCGCGCAGAAGCTGCTCCTGGGCCTGCTGCAGGGCGACGCCCGGGTGAAGGACGATCCGGCGCCGCAGGTGCTGGTCGAGACCTTGTCTGATTCCTCGGTGGATCTCATGCTGCGCTGCTGGTGCGCGAAGGATGACTTCTGGCCGCTGAAGTACGACCTGCACAAGTCGGCCAAGGAAAGCCTGGAGGCCGAGGGCCTCACCATCCCCTTCCCGCAGCGCGAGGTGCGGATGGTCGAAGAGAGCAAGGCGGCGGACTGAGCGGCTCAATCAGTTTCACCCACACCGCTGTCGTCCCGGGGCTCGTCCCCGGGACCCATTGGCGCCGGCACGTGGCGATGAGGTGCGGAAAGCCGACAGGGATTTGGGACGCCGCGATGGCAATGGGTCCCGGCAACAAGTGCCGGGACGACAGCCTTCGCTTCGAACAGGTTTAGTTTAGCTTAACTTCCCTTAAGACGCCGCCAGCGCCGCTTCGATGGCCTCGATGGCCTTGGCGGCCGCCGCGCCGTCCGGACCACCGGCCTGGGCCATGTCGGGACGGCCGCCGCCGCCCTTGCCGCCCAGCGCCGCGGAGCCGACCTTCACCAGGTCGACCGCGCTGGCCTTGCCGGTGGCGTCGTCGGTGACGCCGACCACCAGCGAGGCCTTGCCGTCGTTCACCGCCACCAGCACCACGACGCCGCTGCCGATCTGCTTCTTCAGGTCGTCGGCCAGGGGCTTCAGGTCCTTGGCCGGAATCCCGTCCAACACCTTGGCCGCGAACTTCAGCCCGCCGACCTCACGAACGTCCTCACCCTGGGCGGCCCCACCGCCGCCGGTGGCCAGCTTGCGCCGCAGATCCGCCATCTCGCGCTCCAGGCGCTTTCGGTCCTCCAGCAGGCCGGAGAGCCGGTCGGGCAGCTGCTCGGGCGACACCTTCAGCGCCGCCGCGGCATCCTTCAAAAGATGTTCCTGGTGCTCGACGTAGCGCCGCGCGGCATCGCCGACGACCGCCTCGATACGGCGCACGCCGGAGGCCAGGGCCGCCTCGCCGGTCAGCTTGAAGAAACCGATGTCGCCGGTGCGCCGCACGTGGGTGCCGCCGCAAAGCTCGGTGGAATAGGCCTTGCCGCCCTTGGTCGGGTCCGACCCGCCCATGGAGAGCACGCGCACCTCGTCGCCGTACTTCTCGCCGAACAACGCCAGGGCCCCCGCGTCGATGGCCTCGTCGGGGGTCATGAAGCGGGTCTCCACCTCGGCGTTCTTGCGGATGCGGTCATTGACCTCGGTTTCCACCGCCTCGATGTCTTCCTGGGTCAGGGGCTTGGGATGGCTGATGTCGAAGCGCAGCCGGTCGTCGGCCACCAGCGAGCCCTTCTGGGTGACGTGATCGCCGAGGCGCCGCCGCAGGGCTTCGTGCAGCAGATGGGTCGCCGAGTGATGGGCGCGCAGCGCCGCGCGGCGCCGGCCGTCGACGCGCATCTCCACCGCCTCGCCGACCGTCAGGCTGCCGTGGGTCATCTTGCCGAGGTGCACGTGCAGGTCGCCCAGTTTCTTCTGGGTGTCGTACACCTCCATCTCGCCGCCTTCGGCGCTGAACACGGCGCCGTGGTCACCCTGCTGGCCGCCGGACTCGCCGTAGAAGGGCGTCTGGTTGGTGACCAGCTGCACCTCCTGGCCGGCGTTCACTTTCTGGACCTCCTTGCCGTCCACCACCAGGGCGACGATCTGGCCTTCGGCTTCCTCGGCGTCATAGCCCAGGAACTCCGTGGCGCCGAGACGCTCGCGCAGCTCGAACCAGAGGGACTCGGTCGCCGCTTCGCCGGAGCCGGACCAAGCCTTGCGCGCCGCCGCGCGCTGGCGCGCCATGGCCTCGTCGAAACCGGCCGTGTCGACGCTGCCGCCCTGGCCGCGCAGGATGTCCTGGGTCAGGTCGAGCGGGAAACCGAAGGTGTCGTAGAGCTTGAAGGCGACCTCGCCGGGCAGTGCCTGGCCGCTGCCGAGCTTGTCCGTCTCCTCCTCCAGCAGCTTGAGCCCGCGGTCGAGGGTGTCCTTGAAACGGCTTTCCTCGAGCTTCAGGGTCTCGGTGATGAGAGCGCCCGCGCGGTTCAGTTCGGGGAAGTGCGCGCCCATCATGTTGACCAGGGTCGGCACCAGCCGCCACAGCAGCGGATCCTTGCAGCCCAGCTTGTGGGCGTGGCGCATGCCGCGGCGCATGATCCGGCGCAGCACGTAGCCGCGCCCCTCGTTGGAGGGCAGCACGCCGTCGGCGATGAGGAAGGAGCTGGCGCGCAGGTGGTCGGCGATGACCCGGTGGGAAACCGCGTGCTCGCCGTCGGCCGCCTGGCCGGAGGTCTCCGCCGAGGCCTCGATGATCGAGCGCAGCAGGTCGGTGTCGTAGTTGTCGTGCTTGCCCTGCAGCACGGCCGCGATGCGCTCCAGGCCCATGCCGGTGTCGATCGAGGGGCGCGGCAGGTCCACCCGCGTCTCCTTGTCGACCTGCTCGTACTGCATGAAGACCAGGTTCCAGATCTCGATGAAACGGTCGCCGTCTTCATCGGGGCTGCCCGGCGGGCCGCCGGGGATGTGCTCGCCGTGATCGAAGAAGATCTCCGAACAGGGACCGCAGGGGCCGGTATCGCCCATGGCCCAGAAGTTGTCGGAGGTCGCAATCCGGATGATGCGGTCGTCGGGCAGGCCGGCGATCTGCTTCCACAGCTTGGCCGCCTGCTCGTCCTCGGAATAGACCGTGACCAGCAGCTTGTCCGCGGGCAGGCCGTACTCCTTGGTGACAAGGTTCCAGGCCAGCTCGATGGCCTGGTCCTTGAAATAGTCGCCGAAGGAGAAGTTCCCCAGCATCTCGAAGAAGGTGTGGTGGCGCGCGGTGTAGCCGACGTTTTCCAGGTCGTTGTGCTTGCCGCCGGCGCGCACGCACTTCTGCGAGGTGGTCGCGCGGTTGTAGGGACGCGTCTCGTTCCCGGTGAAGACGTTCTTGAACTGGACCATCCCGGCGTTGGTGAACAGCAGGGTCGGGTCGTTGCGCGGCACCAGCGGCGAAGAGGAGACGATCTCGTGCCCGTTGCGCGCGAAGTAGTCCAAGAAGGCGGAGCGAATTTCGTTACCTGAGGTCATAGCAAATAGATATTATCCGTGAGCTTGCACCGCAAGCTGGAACCCTTCTAGTTTTCTTCGCAGCGGGCGGGCAAAGCGCGCGAAAGCTGAGCGTTTTAGCGCGCCCCAGGGGGGGCTGTCCACCGAAAGGCCCCGCCCGGCGCGGCGGCGCCCCGGCGCGCGGCCGGCGCGCCACGGCCCGCCAAGGCCCTCCGGATTGTCCTGGCATTTCGGGCGCTTGGCGCCTATGTCAGAGGGCCGCGGCAAGCGACACAGCATTAGCCTAGCCAAGCCCCGCCCTGAGGAGTTAGGTTCACCTCATGCCTTTACATACTGCTTTTAAACGCCTCATCCCTGGCGCCGCTCATCATGGCCGCGGCCGGGGCAAGGTCCGCCGCCTTCCGGCGGCCCTGCTGACCGCGGGGCCGGGCGCCGCGAGCGCCGCCCAGGCGGAGGCCCAGCAACAGCCGGCCCCGCAGGGCCAGGCGCCGAGCGGCCAGGCAACGGGGGCCCCGCCGACAATGTTCGGCGACTGGGTGCAGCGCTGCACGCCGACGCCACCGGAAGAAGCCTCCCCGCCGCGCGAGGGGGAGCAGGAGGTCTGCTTCATCACCCAGCAGCTGGTCAATCAGAACAACCAGCGCCCGGTGCTGAAGATCACCGTCGGCTTTTTCAAGCCGGGCCGGCGCCCGGGTGCCGTCATCGCCATGCCGCTGGGGGTTCCCCTGGCCGGCGGCGTTCAGATCGGCGTCGATGAGAAGGGCATTGCCGCGGTGCCCTTTCAGGTCTGCCGCCGCGACGGCTGCCAGGCCTTCCTGCCGCTGACCGAGCAGGTGCTGGCGGCCTTCAAGGCCGGCAACCAGGGCATCGTCCAGCTGAAACCCGGCCAGGGCGATCCCCTCAACCTGCCCTTCTCGCTGAGCGGCTTCACGGCGGGCTTCGGCAGCTTGCAGTAGCCCCGGTTTGCAATAGTCACAGCCTGCGCGCCGAAACGAAAACGGGCCCCTCGCGGGGCCCGTCTTGTTTTTCAGGATCGCCGGACGAGAACCGCCGGCCGCTCCAGGCTCCGGCCGGTCAGGAGGCCTCGGCCGCGTCGTCACCGCCCTCGCCGGCGGCTGGGGCTTCCGGCCCGCCTTCCAGCATCGCCGCCGACACCAGTCCGGCGTTCGCCCGGACCTTCTGCTCGATCTGCTGCGCGATTTCCGGATTTTCCTTAAGGAAGGTCTTGGCGTTCTCCCGGCCCTGGCCGATGCGCTGGCCCTCGTAGGAGAACCAGGCGCCCGCCTTGTCGACGATATTCGCCTGCACACCGAGATCCAGCAGCTCGCCGGTCTTGGAGATGCCCTCGCCGTAGGTGATGTCGAACTCCACCACCCGGAAGGGCGGCGCCATCTTGTTCTTCACCACCTTCACCCGGGTCTGGTTGCCGACCACGGTGTCACGGTCCTTGATGGCGCCGATGCGGCGGATATCCAGGCGCACCGAGGAATAGAACTTCAGGGCGTTGCCGCCCGTG
The DNA here is from genome assembly GCA_048268885.1 of Kiloniellaceae bacterium. Lineage (GTDB taxonomy): Bacteria > Pseudomonadota > Alphaproteobacteria > Kiloniellales > Kiloniellaceae > Pelagibius. The sequence goes on from JBLWUP010000036.1 coordinate 46,990, forward strand.
GTGGTCTCGGGGTTGCCGAACATCACGCCGATCTTCATGCGGATCTGGTTGATGAAGATCACCAGGGTGTGGGACTTGGAGATCGAGGAGGTCAGCTTGCGCAGCGCCTGGCTCATCAGCCGCGCCTGCAGGCCCGGCAGGGAATCGCCCATTTCCCCTTCCAGCTCGGCCCGCGGCACCAGGGCCGCCACCGAGTCGATCACCAGCACGTCGATGGCGCCGGAGCGCACCAGGGTGTCGGCGATCTCCAGCGCCTGCTCGCCGGCGTCGGGCTGGGAAATCAGCAGGTCCTCGACGTTACAGCCCAGCTTGCCGGCATAGGCCGGGTCCAGCGCGTGCTCGGCGTCCACGAAGGCGCAGGTGCCGCCGAGCTTCTGGGCCTCGGCCACCACGTGCAGCGCCAGGGTGGTCTTGCCGGAGCTTTCCGGCCCGTAAATCTCGACGACGCGCCCGCGCGGCAGGCCGCCGATGCCGAGGCCGATATCCAGGCCGAGAGAGCCGGTGGAGATCACTTCCGTCTCGACCACCTGGTCGGCGCCGAGCTTCATGATCGAGCCCTTGCCGAACGCGCGTTCGATCTGCCCCAGGGCCGCGTCCAACGCCTTTTTCTTGTCCACCGTGTCTTTCTCCACCAACCGTAAAGCGTTCTGAGCCATGGGCTGAACTCCCTTATGTCATAGGGGTCGAGGGTCTGCAATGAAGGGAGTTTGTACCAAGTTTGTTCTCTTCCACGCAAGGGAAAAGCGGATCAAAATGAGAACATTCCATAAAAATAGAGACAAATTGCCCTAGATTGCCCCAGGCCGCCGTTGTGCGGCGCAGCAAAAGCCGAAAGCGACTCCGCCGCGCGGCCGGGGCTACTCGTCGAGCACTTCCTTCACCTTGCCGGCGAGCTGCTTGAGGCTGAAGGGTTTGGGCAGGAAGTGGATGCCTTCGTCCTCGTCCAGGCGCTTTCTGAAGCTGTCCTCGGCGTAGCCGGAGATAAAGATGACCTTCAGGTCCGGGCGGCTCTGGCGCACCTCCTTGACCAGGCTGGGCCCGTCGAGACGCGGCATGACCACGTCGGTGACCAGCAGGTCGATGGGGTCGCCCGCGCCTTCCAGGATCTCAAGCGCGGTTTCGCCGGAGTTGGCCTCCAGCACGTTGTAGCCCTTGTTGCGCAGGGCCCGGGCCGAGAAGGCGCGGACGGCGTCCTCGTCCTCGACCAGCAGCAGCGTGCCCGCGCCGGTCAGGTCGCGGCGCTCCTGGGCCTCGGCGTCCTGCAGGGTGGCGGCCACCTCCTGCTCGGCGGCCTGCGGCAGGAAGATGGAGAAGGTCGTGCCCTCGCCGACCACGCTGTCGACGAAGACATAGCCGCCGGTCTGCTTGACGATGCCGTAGACCGTCGAGAGGCCCAGGCCGGTGCCGGCCCCGACCTCCTTGGTCGAGAAGAAGGGATCGAAGATCCGGTCGAGGTTCTCCGGCGTGATGCCGGTGCCGCTGTCGACCACCTCGATGACCGTGTAGGCGCCCGGCGGCATGGACTCGTCCTTGGACTTGCGCCGCTTCTCGACCTTCTCGTTGCCGGTCTGGATGGTCAGCACGCCGCCTTCCGGCATGGCGTCGCGGGCGTTGACCGCCAGGTTGATGATGACCTGCTCAAGCTGACCCTGGTCGGCCTTGATCATGCCCAGGTCGCGGCCGTGGCTCATCTTCAGTTCGATGTTCTCGCCGATCAGGCGGCGCAGCAAGTGGGACAACTCGGCCAGAATGTCGGTCAGGTTCAAAAGGCGCGACTGCAGGGTCTGCTGGCGCGAGAAGGCCAGCAGCTGGCGCACCAGGTTGGCGGCGCGGTTGGCGTTCTGCTTGATCTGCATGATGTCGGCGAAGGACTGGTCGCCGGGGCGGTGGCGCAGCAGCAGCAGGTCGGAGAAACCGATCATCGCCGTCAGCAGGTTGTTGAAGTCGTGGGCGATGCCGCCGGCCAGCTGGCCCACGGCCTGCATCTTCTGCGACTGGGCGAACTGCCGCTCCAGGTTCTTCTGCTCGGTGGAATCGATAAAGTGCACCACGAAGCCCGCCAGCTTGCCGTCGCTGCCCTCGGTGCGGTTCACGAAGAGGGTACAGACCGGGCCCTCCTCGCTGGCCAGATGCACCTCCAGCGGCGGCACCTGACGCCTGTCCGGCTCGTCGGCACCTGTTTTTTCACCTTGCGGCGCCAGGGCGACCTTCAGCGCCTCGACGTCGCCCTTGGCGACCAGATCGAACAGCGTGACCGAATGTAGCGCCTTGGGCTCACGGCCGATCAGGCGGCCGAGAGCGTCGTTGCACTCGTGGATCGCGCCTTCCGGGTCGATCAGCGCGATCCCGGCCGGCGCCTTGGCGAAGAGCTGCTCGAAGCGGTACTCCGATTCCTCCAGCGCCGCGGCCATGGCCATCTCGCGCGAGAGGTCGCGCACCACCGAACGGGTGCGCAGCACCTCGCCGCTGTCGCCGGTGACGACGTCCTGGCGGATCGAGGCGCGGAAGGTCTCGCCGTCGGAGTCCTTCAGCAGCACCTCCCCCTGAGAGGCGCCGGGCAAGCCGAAAGGATCATAGGGCTGCGCCCCCTCGGGCAGGTCCGCCACCACGTCGTGCAGCAGCACGCGTCCCAGTTCCAGGTCCTTGTGGCTCAGGCCCAGCCATTCGCAAAGGGTGTGGTTGGCGAAGAGGAAGCGGCCCTCGGCATCGGCGGAATAGAACCCGACCGGCGCGTTTTCCAGCAGGTCGACGAAGCGCTCCTGCTCCTCGCGCATGATCTGCTCCATCTGGCGCCGCGGGGTGATGTCGTCGACCACCCAGTAGACGGTGCCGGGGTGGTCCGGCAGCGGATAGGCCGCGACGAAGCGCCAGTCGTAGCCGCCCCCGGCGGCGGGCACGCGCACCTCCGCCTGGCCGAGCAGGCCCTGCTTGGCCTGCTGGGCGATCTGTTCGATCTGCCGGCGCGCCTCCGGGTCGTCCTGCACCTGCTCCAGCAGCAGGTCGGGGATCGGCCTCCCGTCCCCGCCGAAGAAGGATTCCAGCGCCGTATTGGCGAGGATCGTCTGACCCTCCGGCGAGACCACCTGCCACGGCTTGGGCACGGCGGCGAAGACCGAGGCACAGAGGCTGCGCCGGCGCAGCCAGAACCACGCCGCGACCGCGCCGCCCATGAGACCGAGGACGCCACCGACAAGGAAATCAATGAGGCTCAGCAACTGCAGGCCCGCTCCTGTGCTTTTCCGCCACCCATGTTCTGTCGGAAGTTACCCGCTATTGGTTAACGAAGATTAACCATGGGCCCAAGACTAACCACAGCCACCGAGTCGCGGGCAAGATGAATAGAGGGCACGCGCCATCAGCGCGGAACGCGGGCTTGGTTCAGCGCGGGGCGCGGGCCTGGTTCAGCGCGGGGCGCGCCCGGGCATGCCCTTCTTCAGGCGCATGACGTAGCCGATGATCTCGGCGACCGCCTTGTAGTGCTCCGGCGGGATCTCCTGGTCGATTTCCACGCTGGCGTGGAGGGCGCGGGCGACCGGCGGGTTCTCGACGACGGCGACCCCGTTCTCCTCGGCCACTTCGCGGATACGCAAGGCGACGTTGTCGACACCCTTGGCCACCACGCGCGGCGCTTCCATCGATTTCTGATCGTATTTCAGGGCGACGGCGAAGTGGGTCGGGTTGGTGATCACCACGTCGGCCTCCGGCACCGCCGCCATCATGCGCTTGCGCGCGCGCTCGACGCGGATCTGGCGCAGGCGGCCCTTGATCAGCGGGTCGCCTTCGGACTGCTTGTGCTCGTCCTTGATCTGCTGCTTGGTCATCCGCAGCTCTTTGTGGTGCATGAAGCGCTGGTACAGCACGTCGATCAGGGTGATGACCGTCATCACCGCCAGCACGCCGACGATCACCTTGGCGGCTTCGGTGCGCACCAGGGCCAGCATGTCCTGCACTTCCATGGTCGGGATGACCAGCACGTCGTCGCGGTCCGGCCAGACAATGAGGGCGACCACGGTGCCGACGATGGCCAGCTTCAGCAGGCCCTTCATGAAATCGGCCAGCGCCCGGCTGGAGAACAGCTTCTTGAAGCCGCGCTTCAGCCCGATGTTCGAAAGCTTGGGCTGGATCTGCTCGGTGGTGATGATGATGCCGTTCTGGATGGTGCCGGCGGCCAGCCCGGCCACCAGGATGAGGGCCAGCGGAATGGCGGACACCTTGAGGATGCCCAGGGCCGTCCCGGTCAGGATGTCGCGCATGCCGCCGCCGTCCAGCACCATCGTGTGCGGCCGTTCCAGGAAGGGCCGCAGCAGACCGCCGATGTCAGCGGTCAGCGAGGGCGAGAAGATGCCGACCACCAGCGCCAGCGCCAGGATCATGAACCAGTGCGAGACCTCCTGCGAGCGCGGCACCTGGCCCTTCTCGCGGGCATCGGAAAGGCGCTTGCTTGTCGGGTCTTCTGTTTTTTGTGAATCGTCGTCTTCACCGGCCATGCGCGCGCCCCGTTATCTCAGGCCCGCGAAGGGCATCATGACCTCTTGGAACCCGGAGATGAACCAGCCGATGAGCATCGGCAGGGCGATCATCAGGATCCCCATGCCGATCAGGATCTGCAGCGGAATGGCGATGAAGAAGACCTGCATCTGCGGCATCAGCCGCGACAGCAGGCCGAGGCCGAGATTGAAGATCAGCCCCACGGCGACGAACGGCGAGGCGATCTGGAAACCCAGCAGAAAGGCCTTGGCGACACCCCGCGTGATCATCTGCGAGACGTCCCCGACCAGGATCGACTGCCCCGGCACGAAGAGCGTGTAGCTCTCGATCACGCCGCGCAGCAGCAGGTGGTGCAGGTCGAGAATGATGATGATCAGCAGCGCCAGGGTGGAGAGGAAGGAGCCGGCGATGGAGCCCTGCTGGGCCGCCGTGGGATCGTTGGTCAGCGCGTTGGCCAGGCCGGTCACCGTCGCGATCATCATGCCGCCGGTCGACAGGGCGGACATGAGGATGCGCGCCAGCGAGCCGATGAAAAGGCCGATGAAGGCCTCGCCCAGGATCAGCAGGAACATCGCCACCGCGCTGTCCGGCAGCGCCGGAATGACCGGCGGCAGCGCCGGCTGGACGACCGCGGCAACGGTGAGCGCGAGCAGCAGGCGGACACGGGGGGAAATGAAGTTCTCGCCGAAACCCGGCAGCAGCATCATCGCGGAGCCGAGACGCACGAAGACCAGCAGCAGGGCGAAGGCTTGATTGGGAAGCAGCTCGGCGAGCATGGGCGGCGCCCCGTCCCTAACCCAGGGCGATCATGCGGTCGAAGAGGCCCTGGGAGAAGGTCGTCAGGCTGCTCAGCATGAAGGGCAGCATCAGCATGACGCCGACGAAGATGATGATGATCTTCGGCACGAAGGTAAGGGTCATTTCCTGAATCGAGGTCAGCGCCTGGAACAGGGCGATCGCCAGGCCGACGGCCAGCGCCATGAGCATGATCGGGGCGCCGATCTTGAGCATGACGACGATCGTTTCACGGCCGATCTCGATGGCTTCCGTGCCGTTCACAGGGCCCCCTTCCCTCGTTTCATGGATGCCGCGACGGCGCGCCGGGCGAGCGCGCGGTCAGATCGGCATCCGCAGGATTTCCTGGTAGGCCTGGACCACCTTGTCGCGCAGGGTCACCACGGTCTCCAAGGTCATCTCGGCCTTGGATACCGCCATCACCACCTGGGTCAGGTCGGCCGTGCCGGCCGCCGCCTGGATGGTCTGGGTCTCGCCTTCCAGCATGGTGTCGGCGGCACGCTCGGCGGCACGCTGCAGCATGGAGGAGAAGTCGGCACCGCCGCTGTCGCGCGCCTCCAGCCCGGGCGCGGAACCGCCCTGGCGCAACATCCGGTCATAGGCCTGAATGGCCCCGTTGATGTTCATAGTCATGGCTCACTCCTCAGGCACGCTTCTCTGGGGTGCCTATGGGGGCCGTCCTGGCGGGTCGGCAGCGCCATCCTGGCGCCGCGTAAGGGTTCGCGCTGCTCAGCGCAGCATGTCGCCCGCGCGTCAGCGCAGGATATCGCCCGCGCGTCAGCGCAGAATATCGATCGTCTTCTGCAGCATGGAGCGCGAGGATTCGATGGCCTTCAGGTTGGCTTCGTAGCTGCGCTGGGCTTCGCGCAGGTCGGCCATCTCCATCAGGGAGTTCACGTTCGGCGTCAGCACGTAGCCCTCTTCGTCGGCGGCCGGGTGGCCGGGCTCGTAGCGGCGGCTGAAGGCGCTGCGGTCGGCGACGATGGAATCGACGCGCACCGTATCCAGGCCCAGCGCGCGGTCGAGCTCGTTGTCGAAGGTCACCAGCTTGCGCCGATAGGGCTCGCCGCCCGGCGTCTGCGCCGTGGAGTTGGCGTTGGCGATGTTCTCCGCGATCACCCGCAGGCGCGTACCCTGGGCCCGCATGCCGGCGGCGGAGATATTCAGTGACTTTTCAAGATCCATCGCTCTTGCGTCCTAAGCGCTTCGCGTCGTGTTTCTCTAAATCGGCGGTCAGCCCATGCGCCCGCGCAGCGCCATCTTCAACATCGAAACCTGCTTCTTGTAGAGGTTGGTGATGGCGTTGTAGTCGGCCTGCGTCTGGGCCACGTTGATCAGCTGCTCTTCCAGCACCACGGCATTGCCGGAGGGCGCCGTCTCGTAGCGGTCCTTCTGGTCGACGCTGCGGTCGTCGGCGCGCAGGGTGGAGGTCTGGATATGCCCGGCCTGGGTCGCGTCCGGTTTCAGGCTCGGCAGGTAGTCGCGCTCCACCATGCGGCGAAAGTCCTGCGCCTTCAGGTCCTGCGGCACATAGTCGGGCGTATCCGCGTTGGCGATGTTCTGCGCCAGCACCTTCTGGCGCTGGCCGAGCCACTCCATGCGGTTGCCGAGCAGGCTGAAAATTCCGGGTTTCCCGTCCATGACGTTCCTGGCTTGTGCATCGAGCGCCGTTTCGGCCCCTTCTCGTCCCAAAGGCGTCAGCCCTGGAACTCCCCCTTCTTTTCCGGGGCCTATGGGCTTTATGATCAAGCCTGGCTTGTTAAGAATCCGTAAAAAGCGCTAAATTGTGTATATTAACTATATTCTGCCGGCCGGGGGGCTGCGGTCGGCGGTGCGGGGGGAGCCAAGAGGGCTATGCTTTATCTGACACGCAAAATCGGCGAGTCCGTCATCATAAATGACAATATCGAGGTCACCGTGGTCGATATCCGCGGGAAGTCGATCAAGCTCGGGTTTACCTTCCCGAGCGACGCCACCGTGTTGCGCCGCGAAATCTTCGAACGCATCCAGGAAGAAAACCGCGCCGCCGCCGCGACCGACGACGAGGCGCTGGCGGAAGCCATCAAGGGCGCCGGGGCGCCCGGCACGCCGAAAAGCGAGAGCGGCGGCTCCTAGAGCCCTTAACCCCCTCACCGCCCTTCTGAGCCCCGCCTAACAGCCTCTGAGGCCTGGGCTTTTTTCCGTTCGCCTGACGCCGCGACGCTCCTTCCTCTAACCATTCATTAAGCATGATCGGTCACCATTGGTGGACTGCCGTTTCCGCACGGCGGCCGACTCATGGAATGCCGCCCCGTGCAACGTTCAACGGTGAAGAGATGGTGACGCAGAAACCCCGGCCCGACCGCAGCCTCGCCATCGCCCTGGAGAACGTGACGCCGGAGGCCGTTTCCGGCGCGTCCCAGGGAACGGCGGGCAGCGCGCCCCGGGTGGTCGCCAGCGGCCGCGGAGAGGTTGCCGAGCAGATCCTGCAGATCGCCTTCGAGCGCGGCGTCAAGGTGCGCAGCGACAGCGATCTGGCCGAAATACTGGCCGCCGTCGAGGTGGAAAGCGAGATCCCCCTCGCCGCCCTCGCGGGGGTCGCGGAGATCCTGCGTTATCTCTACCGGACCGACGGCCAGCCCGTCCCCGGCGCGGCCCGGAAAGCCGCGGGCCAGAACGGCGCGGGACAAGACGAAGACGAGGAGAAGTAAGAGTGAGTCATACCGCTGCCATCGAGTCGGAAATGCATTCCCTGGGCGCACGCCTGCGCAAGGCGCGCCAGGGCCTGTCGAGCGGCACCATCGTCGACCTGACGCCCATCGAGCAGGACGTGAAGGGACTGTGCCAGGCCGTCGCGGCCCTGTCGCCGGACGAAGGCCGCCACCTGCGTCCGCGTCTCTTCGGGCTGCTGGAGGAAGTCAATCAATTGGGCGAGAACCTGCGCGCCGGCCTCGGCGAGCTGGCGGAGCTGCTGAGTTCCGCCGGCGAGCGCCGCAAGGCGCTGACGGCTTACGCCGCACCGAAGACCGACAAGCCATAGAACAGGCCGGGACGATAGGCCCGACCGGGCGCCGTGCCGTGACGGCAACGCCTTTGGGGGGCGATTGGGAAATCTGATGGAACTGGGTGAGTATTTCCGCTTCTTTCTGGCGCTGGGCTTTGTCCTGGTGCTCATCGCCGGCCTGGCGGCCCTGGTACGCCGCTCGGGCTTCGGCGAGCGTCTCACGGCGACCCCCAGCAGCGTCGGCCGGCGGCGACTCAGCCTCGTCGAGGTGCGCCCGCTCGACGCCAAGCACAAGCTGATCCTGCTGCGCCGCGACGACCGTGAACACCTGGTTCTGCTGGGCGCCACCAGCGATCTCCTGATCGAGGGCGACATTCCGGCGGCGCCGGAACCGCCGGCTGCCGCGGACGGTGGAACCTCGCCCGCCGCCGGCGCCGCCGCCAGCGACCCGGAGACCCTGATGCACCGCTTCATGGGCAGGCTGCGGAGGTCGTCATGGTGAACCGCCGTCCGTCCCGCGCCTTCCGATGGGCGGCCCTCGCCGCCCTGCCCGGCCTCTTGCTGCTGCTGCTCCCCGGCGAGGCCCTGGCCCAGGCGCTGACCTTCGATCTCGGCGCCGAGACCGCCGGGACCACCACCGGGCGCATCATCCAGCTCGTCGCGCTCATCACCATCCTGAGCCTGGCGCCCTCGATCCTGGTGATGATGACCTCCTTCACCCGCATCGTCGTGGTGCTGTCCTTTTTGCGCACGGCCATGGGCCTGCAGCAGACGCCGCCGAACTCGGTGGTGGTCAGCCTGGCGCTCTTCCTCACCGCCTTCGTGATGATGCCGACCATGGAAGCGATCTACGACGAGGCCCTGGAGCCGCTGATCGCCGAGGACATCACCGAGTTCGAGGCCCTCGACCGCGCCCAGGCGCCGGTGCGCACTTTCATGCTGGGCCACGTCCGCGAGAACGACCTGCGCCTGTTCCTCGACCTGACCGACACGGCGGAGGTCGAAACGCCCGAGGCGACGCCGATGCGCGCCCTCATCCCGGCCTTCATGATCAGCGAGCTGCGCCGCGCCTTCGAGATCGGCTTCCTGCTGTTCCTGCCCTTCCTCATCATCGACATGGTGGTGGCCTCGATCCTCATGTCCATGGGCATGATGATGCTGCCGCCGGTGATGATCTCCCTGCCCTTCAAGCTGATCTTCTTCGTGCTGGTCGACGGCTGGTACATGGTCGCCGGCAGCCTGGTGCAGAGCTACGGCTAGCCACCCGTATCCGGTTCTTGAGTCGCCGCGTGCCGCCCCCTATGTAAAACTGGCGCACCGTGCGATGACCCCGGGCAGAGCGGAGGCTGAGGGACGACTGTGATGAAACCTATCCTCGGCACCCTGCTGCTGACGGCGGCCCTGGCGCTGCCAGCAGCCGGTGCCGGCGCCTCCGAAGCGGACTGGCTGCCCCTCAAGAAAGACGCGCTGCTCCGGATCCTCGCCGAAGGAAGCGAGGACGCACCGCCGCGCGTGCAAACGCTGGAGGACTGTCTGGCGGAACTGCGCCGAGCGGACACCGCGGACTCCCGGGCCGCTGCGCGCCGCGAAGCGCACCTGCAGGCCGAACTGGAACGCCTCAGCCCCGACACGGTGTGGCTCGTCTCCGGGCCCGGGCTTCCCTTCCAGGCCGTCATGGCCGGTGACGGCGAGCGGGTTCATTCCCTGAGAATCTGGGTCCCTGTCGTCAATCACTCGGAGGCGGAGAGCAAGCGAACCTTCGAGGCGCTGTCGGCACTCTTTGCCACGGTCTATCCCGATTGGGCCGATGCCCGAAGATGGCCGGGCGAAAGCCTGGTTACGGCCTGGAACCGGCATCCTCTGGCCCGCGAGGAACCGCTGGAAGATTTAGATGATGTGTTCGTGCGCCATGCCGCCAGCGGCATTACCAGCTCGACCTTCGGGGTGCCGCCCGACATCATCGTCTACGGCATGACCGTCCGGAACCGCTGCATCGAGACCCGCGCACAGGGCAATCCCTTCGAGCGGATGATCTGCTAAGTCACCTTCGCCAGTGCGACCGCCCTTCCGATTCCTCTTCCCTCGACTGCCGGACAGTTTCACAATGATCTGGCGATCAGTCTCGGAAGAACCGGGAGGCAACCATGATCATCTATCCGGACATCGAATTACAGAAGGGGCGCTGCGTGAACCTCCGTCGGGGGCGCGCGGAGGAGCCCATCGTCTACGACATCGATCCTATCGAGGCGGCCCGTGATTTCGCCAACCAGGGCAGCGAGTGGATCCACGTGGTCGACCTGGACGCCATCTTCAACCGCGGCGACAACGCCGAACTGATCGGGCGGATCATCAAAGAAGTGGACTGCCCGGTGCAGGTCGGCGGAGCCATCCGCTCCATGGAGCGGGTCAATCACTGGATCGACGCCGGTGCCAAACGCGTGGTCATCGCCACCGCGGCGGTGAAATACCCGCACCTGGTGCGGGAGGCCGCGACCGCCTATCCGGGCCAGGTGGTGGTCTCCGTCGACGCCCGCGGCGGCAAGGTCGTCGTCGAGGGCTGGCGCGAGGCAACCATTTTCACGCCGATCGACTTCGCCCGCGAGTTCGAGGACGTGCCGCTGGCGGCGATCATCTACACCGACATCGACCGCGACGACGACCAGCCGGACAGCAGCCTGTCGCATGTGACGCAACTGGCCGCGGGCATCAAGACGCCGGTGATCGCCAGCGGTGTGGTGAAGTCGCTGGAGGACGTCTCGGTGTTGACGCTGCTGGAAAACATCTCCGGCGCCATCACCAGCCGCGCTCTTTTCGGCGGCGCCTTCACCCTGGCGCAAGCCATGGCGGTGGCCAAGGAGCCCGTGCCGGAGCCGGCGCCCTTCCTCTAGGGAAAGGCCGACAGGCGCCTGCCCGCTTGTAGGGTACGGCACGCAAGGTCGAACCTACGCTACGGAAGGACGCATTCGGGCGGGTCCGGGGGCCTCCCGCCCGGCAGGCTTTCCTGGATAACCCCGGGAAACCGCCATGCCCAACGCCGCCGTCCAGCTGATCCACTCCCTGAGCTACGCCGACATTCCCGAAACTGCGCGCCAGGCCGGCCGCCGCGTCCTGCTCGACACCCTGGGCACGGCGGCGGCCGGCAGCGCGACGCAGGCGAGCCGGATTCTGCGCAACCACGCGGCGCGCTTTCACGGCGCGGGCGAAAAGGGCGGCGAGGCGCCGGGCGCACGGATGATCTTCGACGGACGGCGCGTGGCGCCGCAGGGCGCGGCGATGGCCGGGGCCGGCACCATCGACGCGGTCGACGCCCATGACGGCCACCGCCTCACCAAGGGCCATGCGGGCGTCACCGTCCTGCCGGCGCTGCTCGCCTTCTGCGACGAAATGGCCCCCTGCGACGGCGAGGAGTTTCTGACCCGGCTGGTGCTGGGCTACGAGATCGCGACCCGGGCCGGGATGGCGCTGCACGCCACGGCGCCCGACTACCACACCTCCGGCGCCTGGAACGCCCTGGCCGCGGCGGCGCTCGGCGCCCGGGCGCTGCGGCTGACGCCCGGGCAGACGGCCCACGCTCTGGGGATCGCCGAATACTACGGCCCGCGCAGCCAGATGATGCGGGTGATCGACCACCCGACCATGCTGAAAGACGGCTCCACCATGGGCGCGATGAGCGGGGTCAGCGCCGCGCTGCTGGCGGCCGACGGTTTCACCGGCGCGCCCGCCGTGACCATGACGGCGGCGGCCGTGGCGGAAATCTGGGGCGATCTCGGTCGCCGGTGGCGGGTGGAGGAGCAATACATCAAGGCCTATCCGGTCTGCCGCTGGGCGCAGCCGGCGGTGGAAGCGGTGCTGTCCCTGCGCCGCGAAATGGGCGCGGCCGCCTTGTCCCTCGCCAGGATCGCGCGGCTGGAGATCCACAGCTTCACCGAGGCGGTGCGGCTCGCCACGCGGCGCCCGGCGACGACGGATGCCGCGCAGTACTCGCTGCCTTTCCCGGTCGCCGCCGCCCTGCTGCACGGCCGCCTCGGCATCGCCGAGATCGACGGTGCGGGCCTTGCGGATCCGCAGG
>JBLWUP010000037.1:0-48470 GCA_048268885.1 Kiloniellaceae bacterium
CGGCGGGGCTGTGGGCGACGACGCGCACCCCGCAGGAATAGTTGCCGAGGCCCCAGGTGGCCGAGCGCGGCGCCCAGTTGCCGGGGCGCAGGCGGCGGTAGGCGTTCACGGTCGGGGCGAACATGCACATCAGTTCCGGCGTCAGCCTGGTCAGCCCGCCGAGAAAGGCCCGGCCCGCGGCGCTCAGCCGGTGCGGATCCTTGGCGTCGTAGAACACCGGCGCGCCCCGCTTGCTGCGCAGGGAGATGTTGATGTGACCGCAGAGGCCGGGATAGCCGTCATCGAGTTGCGCCATGAAGCTGGCGGTCATGCCGCCTTGGCGCGCCAGCGCCTTGGTGAAAACCTTGAACAGCGCGGCGTCGTCGGCCGCCTTGAGGAAGGGCGAGGGGCCGAGCGAATACTCGAAGCAGCCGGGGCCCAGCTCGGCGCAGTGGTGATGCAGGTCGATGCCGGCGGCCAGCAGGGCCTCGTGAATCTCCGCCAGGATGTCGGCGTCCGCCGCGGGGGCGACGCCCGACCAGCAGCGGTTGTGGGCGAAGGCCGGGGCGAGGCCGCGCCAGTCCTTGGCGCGCAGGCTGCCGCCGTCTTCGGCGAGGAAGATGGTCTCGAACTCGAAGCCGCCGCGCGCCTGGAAGCCCATGGCGGCGGCCTTGTCGAGCTGGGCCTTCAGGGCCGGGCGCGGCGAGAGGCCGGCGCTGGGGCCGGCGTAGTCGCCGATGGCGAGGTGCGCTTCCGGCTCGAAGGGATAGGGCCGCAGGCTGTCGCGGTCGACGGTGACGGGTTCATCGACGAAGCCTTTTTCGGCGAAGCAGGTTTCGTCGTGCAGCCAGTAGGGCAGGGCGTCGATGAAGGACCAGCCGTCGCGCAGGCAGGACTCGAAGGAGTCGCGCGGCAGGCGCTTCTCGCGAAACGCGCCGGTGAAATCGAAGATCCCCAGATGCACGGGACCCTTCGGCGCACGCGCCGTCTTGCTGCCGGATTTCGCCACCGAACCCCCTCGTCTCCGTTTGTCTGCGTTTCATCACAGTTGATTTATTTTATCAGTAGGAAACACGAGGAGTCACGGCCCCAAGGCCGTTTCGAGGCAAAAAAATGCGTCATTTCATACGCTTACAAATGTAGTGCCGGCGATAGTCTCAGGCGGCGGGAAATTGGAGCGTGACGCTCAGGCCGGGACCGCGGGGCGAGGGATTGTCGTTCAGCGCCGTGTTGCCCAGGGTGAGCACGATGCCGTGCAGCCTGGCGACGGCGGCGACGAGACTGAGCCCCAGGCCGCTGCCCGGCGTGCCGCGGCTGTCGTCCAGGCGCACGAAGCGTTCCAGCACGCGGGCGCGGTCCTGGGCCGGGATGCCGGGCCCCTGGTCGGCCACGCAGAGGATCGTTCCTTCGCCGCTGCGCCGCAGGTCGAAGCGGATGGCGCCGCCTTGGGGGCTGTACTTGATGGCGTTGTCGATCAGGTTGGCGAGGGCCTGGCCCAGCAGCTGCCGGTGGCCTTTGATGGAAACCCCTTCGGCGATCTCTCCGCTCAGCTCCAGCCCCGCGTCCTCCGCGATGGGCTGATAGACCTCCAACAGGTCGCCGGCCAGCGCCGAGAGGTCGAGCTCAGCGAGGGTCAGGCGACTGAGCCCGGCCTCGGCCTGGGCGATGTTGATGAGGGAGTCGAAGGTGTGCTGGATGATGTCGATCTCGGCCGCCGTCTGCTCCAGCGCCGCGCGGTAGCCCTCGCTGTCCTCGCCGCGTTGCCGCAGGGCCGTCTCGATGGTGCTCTTGGCCCGGGTCAGCGGGCTGCGCAGGTCGTGCGCCAGGCTGTCGGTCACCAGGCGCATGCCGCCCATCAGGGTTTCGATGCGCGCCAGCATTTCGTTGATGGTGGCGGCCAGGCGGTCGAACTCGTCGCCGCTGCCGGTCAGGGGCACGCGGCGGGACAGGTCGCCGCTGACGATGTCCGCCCCGGCGGCGCGCACGGCGTCGACGCGGGCCAGGCTGTAGCGCCCGATGAGGGCGCCGCCGATCAGTCCCAGCAAGAGCGCCGGCACCAGCGCCCAGGCCAGCGCGCCCGTGACGATGTCGCGGAAGTCGCCGCGCTCCACCGTGTCGCGGCCGACGAAGAGGTGATAGCCGCCGGCCAGCTCGAAAGCGCGGCCGCGGATGATATGCGGCTCACCCGAAGGGTCGTTGCGCCGCGCCAGCGGCACTTCCACCCAGCCGTCGGCGGCGATCGCCTCGCCGGGCCAGCGCAGCAGATTGCCGGCCAGCGGCTGGAGGCGCGGCCCGGTCAGCAGGTAGACGTCTTCGGGGCTGCCGTGCGGTCCGCTGCGCTCGCGGATCACTTCCATCAGGCGCGGCAGGCCTTCGTTGCGGTACTGCTCGGCCAGGCCGCGGATCTCGGCCTCGATGGTCTCGTCGGTCTGGCGCTCGATCAGGTTGGCGGTGGACCAGTAGACGAAGCCCATGAGGGCCAGCAGGGTGACCCCGAGAAGCAGCAGGTAGAGCAGGGCGATCCGGAAGATCGAGGTATGGAACAGCCTATCCATGTCCGGGGGTGCGTTCCTAGGGCTCCGAACTGATGCAGTAGCCGCCGCCGCGGTGGGTGTGGATCAGCGGCTTGTCGAAACCCTTGTCGACTTTCTGGCGCAGGCGGCTGATGTGCACGTCGACCACGTTGGTCTGCGGGTCGAAGTGAAAATCCCAGACGCCTTCGAACAGCATGGTGCGGGTCACGACCTTGCCGGCGTGGCGCAGCAGGTATTCCAGCAGCTTGAACTCCTGGGGCCGCAGGTCGATGGGCCGGCCGGCGCGGGTCACCTTGCGGGTCAGCAGGTCCATGCGCAGGTCGTCGACCTGCAGTTCGGTCTGCTGGGCGATGTTGGGGGGGCGGCGCAGCAGGGCTTCCAGGCGGGCCTGCAGTTCGGAGAAGGCGAAGGGTTTCGAGAGGTAGTCGTCGCCGCCGGCGCGCAGGCCCGTGACCCGCTCGTCGACATGGGCCAGCGCGCTGAGGATCAGCACCGGCACGGGGATTTCCGCCGCCCGCAGCGCCTTGACGATGGCCAGCCCGTCGAGGCCGGGCAGCATGCGGTCGACGATGATGGCGTCGTACTTGCCGCTGGTGGCCTGGTGCAGCCCGTCGCGGCCGTCGTCGACCCAGTCGGTCGTATAGCCGCACTCGGCCAGGCCTTTCAGGATGTAGTCGGCGGTCTTCTTGTCGTCCTCGATGACCAGAATGCGCATGGGTCCGTCGTCTTCTGCACCTGAACTTCCTGAACGGGGCACTTTTCGGGCAGCCGCTGGCCGCTCCTCCCGTTCGTGGAGGTTCCGACTATATGGGAATTCTCGGGGCATCGTCACAGTCCTGTCTGGTGCAGGGCCACCGGAAGCGGAAGCCGGACAGAAAGACAGGGCCGTCCGGTCTTGCCGAACGGCCCTGTTCCCGGCATTTCGGGCCTGGCCGATGGGAGTCCTCCCTATTGGACCACCGGCCCCGTGGGGTTCACGCGAGAGGCCCGGCAAAGGGCGGCAGGGGGTTGCCGGCGCCTGGGCAGCAGGCGCCGGCAAGTGAACACCGCCCTAAGCGACGCCGAGCTTCAGGCCGAGGAAGAGGTCCTGGCCATTGCGGTTGACGAGCATCAGGACCGCTTTCTTGTCGGCTTCCTTGGCCGCCTCGACTTGTCGCTCGACCTGCTGCGGCTCGGTCACCACGCTGCCGCCGACCTTTTCGATGACGTCGCCGGAGCGCAGGCTCTGCTCGAAGATGGAGCCTTCCTTGATGTCCAGCACCAGCACGCCCTGCACGGCTTCGTCGATGCCGTACTGGGCGCGGCGTTCCGGCGTCAGGGCCGCCAGCTGCGCGTTGAGGGCGGGGGCATGGTAGCTGCCGTCGGGAGCTTCGCTGCCGCTTGCCGCGGCCAGGCGGTCGGCGGCCGGCTGGCGGCCGGTGACCACGGCCAGGGTCTCGGCGCTGCCGTCACGCCAGATCTCGACATCCGCCTTGGTCTCGGCGGGGTGCTGCGCCACGACACGGGCCAGTTCCCGGGTGTCGTCGATCTGTTCGCCGGCAAAGCCGAGAATGACATCGCCCGACTTGAGGCCCGACGTCTCCGCCGGGCTGCCCGGGGTGACGTCGGCAATGATGGCGCCGGCGGCATTGTCGAGGCCGAGGGCCTCGGCGAGATCCGGCGTCACGTTCTGGATCTGCACGCCGAGCCAGCCGCGCTCCACCGAACCCTTCTCACGCAGCTGGGCGACGACGCTCTTCACCATGTTGGAGGGAATGGCGAAGCCGATGCCGACGCTGCCGCCGTTGGGCGAGTAGATCGCGGTGTTCACGCCGACGACGTTGCCGTCCAGATCGAACAGCGGGCCGCCGGAGTTGCCGCGGTTGATGGAGGCGTCGACCTGCAGGAAATCGTCATAGGGGCCGGCCTGGATGTTGCGGCCGCGCGCCGAGATGATGCCCGCGGTCACGGTGCCGCCCAGGCCGAAGGGATTGCCGACGGCGACCACCCAGTCGCCGACCTCGGCCGTGTCGGAGTCGCCGAGCTGCAGGGCCGGCAGGGGCTTGCCGGCATCGATCTTCAGCAGCGCCAGATCGGTCTGCGGATCGGTGCCGACGACCTCCGCGGTGTAGACGCTTTCGTCTTCCAGGCGGATGGTCACCTCGCTGGCGTGATCGACCACGTGGTTGTTGGTCACCACATAGCCCGAAGGGTCGATGATGAAGCCGGAGCCCAGTCCGGTCGCGCGCTGCGGCGCCCTGCGTTGTCCGGGCTGGTTCTCACCGAACTGCTGGCCGAACTGCTTGAAGAACTTCTCGAAGGGCGAGCCCTCCGGGAAGTCGAACGGCATACCCGGCGCGCCGCTCCCGGTGTTCCGGGCTTCCTGAATGGAGGCGATGTTGACCACCGCCGGGCTGACCTTCTTGGCCAGATCGGCGAAACTGTCCGGCGCCTGGGCGGCCGCGGCGACGCCGCTCCACACCATGATCGACGCCGCAACCAGTCCGGCGCCGACACGCCGGAGGGGGCGTCGGGCGCCGTCCGGCCGCTGCGCGGCTGCAAACTGCGACATGTTCTTCTCTCCCTTGATCGGTGAAATACGGTGGCTGCGGGATGCGGCACGCGCAGCCTTCACCGTCAACATGGGGAGGCAGGGCTGACCAGGCCCCTTCAGGCGCATTAATTTCCTGTAATGTCGAAGAAAAAGGGCCCCGGTCCGGGACTCGGGAACCCTGGCCGAGCGTCAGTCGACCGTGGCGCCGAGCAGCTCGGTCATGGTCCGCCGCAGATCGTCGTCGAGGATCGGCTTGGCCAGCTTCGGGGCCGCGGCCAGCTCGGCGGGCAGCCCCTCGATCTTGTCGTAGCCCGTGATGAAGACGATCGGCACGCCGCGCTTGTGCAATTCGACGGCGACCTGCACGGAACTCTCGCCATGCAGATTGGCGTCCAGCAGGGCGATGTCCGGCAGCTCCGCTTCCAGGGCCTGCAGGGCGGTCTCGACGCTGTCCACGGCAGCCGTGACATCGAAGCCGAACTTCGCGATACGGGCTTCCAGGTCCATGCAGACCAGCGGTTCGTCCTCGGCCAGCAGCACCCGTGGCTGGGCAGGGGCCGCGGGCTTCGCCGGGGCCTTCTTTTTGCTGTGCGACGGCCGCGTCTTTTTGGCCGCAGCGCCGGTGGCGTCCTTCTTGTTCTTCTTCGCCTGCAGCGGCAGGGACAGCCGGCATTTCAAACCGTCACTGGCCCAGTCGAAGGTGATCTCGCCGTCGAGCTGGCTGCGAATGGAGCGGTTCAGCAGCTCGGAACCGAAGCCGTGGCGGTCGCCCGGCGGCTGGATCGCCTGCGTCGTCGTCTCGCGCCACTCCAGCAGCAGGCGCGGACCCTCCGCCTGGCGCCATACCACTTGCAGCGAGCCGCCGTCCCGGCGCAGGGCGCCATACTTGGCGGCGTTGGTCGCCAGTTCGTGCAGCACCAGGGCGACGCTCTGCGACAGCTCCGGCGGCAGCCGCAGGGCCGGACCGTCCAGGGTCACGCGGCGGCCATTCTCATCGGTGAAGGCGTTCAGCTCTTCCTCGATCAGGCCGCGCAGATCGACGCCGCGCCAGCGGTTGCCGGCCAGCAGGTCATGGGCGCGGGCCAGGGCGGCGATGCGCCCTTCCACCACTCGGCGGAAGTTTTCCATGCCGTCGGCCTGGCTGAGTTGCACCACGGCCTGCACCACCGCAAGGGCGTTTTTGGCGCGGTGGTTGACTTCGCGCATCAGCAGTTCCTGGCGTTCCTCGTTGCGCAGGATCTGGGCGATGTCCCAGGTCGACTCTATGGCTTCCTGCAGGGTCAAGACCTCGTGATCATTCCAGTTCCGGGCTTCGCCGCTGAACAGATAAAGCGCCGCGGTCAGGCGGCCGCCGTGCAGCAGGGGCACGATCAGGGCGGCGCGGATGCCCTGGGCGAGAAAGGCTTCGGCCGTGATGTCATCTGTCGCCTGGCAATAGCTCTCGACGTCGTCGATACGCAGGGTTTTGCCCGCCCTGAGCCGGCCCTCGATGGCGCTTCCGAGAGTCGCAAGCTGCAGGCTTTGGGGCTGGAAGGCCGCGCCTTCGGCGGCCCAGTCGTGCACCAGCGTCAGGCCGCCCTCATTGTCGGAGGAGGCGCAGTAGCCCGCATGGCCGGCTTCCAGATGTTCGCCCAGCATCGCCGTGGCGGTCCTGATGGCGGCATCGGCACTCGTTTCCTCGTGCAGCCGCTCGTTCAGGGACAGCATGAACTTCAGGCGCCGTTGGCTCAGCACCGTGTCGGTGATCTCGAAGCCGGCGTTGAAGATACCGGCGATGCGCCCGTCTTCACCGCGGATCGCGGTGAAGCTGTAGTTCCAGTAGGTCTCCTCCTCGAAGCCGTAGCGCCGCATGGGCAGCATCTGGTTCTCCGCGTGAAAACCATCGCCGGTCTCCAGCAGGTGGCGGAACTGCGGCCAGATGATGTCCCAGATGTCGCTCCAGACTTCCTTGGCGGGCTTGCCCAGCGCGGCCGGGTGGCGCGGTCCGGGGATCGGCGCCCAGGCGTCGTTGTAGAGCAGGCGCAGTTCGGGGCCCCAATAGATCGCCGTCGGGAAGGCGGAATGCAGGCAGATGCTGACCGCCGACCGCAGCGACTGCGGCCAGTTTTCCGGTGGGCCGAAGGGATGCTGCGACCAGTCGTAGCCGCGGATGCGTTGGGCCATGTCGCCGTTGCCGGCGATGAAGCTGAGGGGGTCGTGTTGTTTTGACAGGTCTGGCATGGTCGGACCGGTGGTGCGGCGTTCTCGGTTGGGGGGCGGCTGACCACAGCCGTCCGGCATCATTTCGGCGGGGCTCCGCATAAACCTGCGACGCCCACGCCCAGCTTGGCCTCGTCGATTGTGAAAAGGCGGCCGGCCCGGAGATGCCTTCCGGACCCGCTATTTTGGCAAGTCCGGCGGAGGAAGAGAAGCCTTTGTTGCGCCGTTCGCGCGAAGACCCGGCGGTTTGCTCGCCCTAAATGATCGGAGGCGCTACTGCTGCGGGAAGCCGGCGCGCATATACGCGATGACCTGCCAGATCTGGTCCTGCGTCAACCGGTCTTTGTAGGCGGGCATGGCGGTGTCGAAGGGCTTGCCGCCCTCGGAGATGGTCCACAGCAGGTACTCGTCCACCTGGCCCTGCTTGTCGATCAGCTGCGACAGCAGCGCGGGCGAGGGCACCAGGTCCAGCCCGGCATCGCCGTCGCCCCGGCCGTGCGGGCCGTGGCAGGCCACGCAGTTCGCGCGGTAGACCTCGGCCCCGGCGGTGACCGCCTTGGTGACGTTGGGATAGGGGCTGCGCTGGCTGCGGTATTCCACGGGCACGCCGGCCTGGAGGAACTCCAGGTGCCGTTTGGCGCGCAGTTCCAGCTTCGGCGGCGCGTTGCGCGGGTCCCACTGCGGGCCCTGGCGGATCTCGACGTTCCAGGGGTCGAGGCCGGGGATGCGCTTTTCGACGTCGTCGTTGGCCTGGCTGGTCTGCAGACTGTCCTGGGCCGCCGCGGCGGTCAGCAGCCACAGCAGCGCGGCCAGCAGGACACCGAAGCCCAATCCCAACCTGAGCCCCATCCGGCCAAGACCCCGATAGCCGAGTTCGGGCCCCGTTTTCCGCAACGTCGTCGCCTTCATGGCCGAAGCCTCCTCCGAATTCACCTCTTCCGGCGCCATTTTGGCGGGCCCCGGAATTCAAACCTAGAGGCGGAGGGTCGCAGGCACTTTGAGGGAAATCAAGTTGGGAGGGAATTGCCGGTCAGCCGAGCAGGCGCGCGGCCCCTAGCCGAGCAGGCGCGCTGCAAGTGCCATGGTCAGCGGCAGGGTGACGAAGGCCAGCGCCGTCTGCACGGTGACGATGGCGGCCATCAGCGGCGCGTCGCCGCCCAGCTGGCGGGCCAGGGTGTAGGCGGAGGAGGCGGTGGGCACCGCCCCGAACAGCAGGGCGACCAGGGTCTCGGTCTGGTTCAGGTCCATGACCTGGGCCAGGATCACGATGGCGAGCGGAAAGACCACCAGCTTGCCGACGCTGGAGATGCCCAGCGGCAGGGCCGAGGCGGCCATGGCGCGGATGCGGATGTTGGCGCCGACGCAGAGCAGCACCACCGGCAGGGCGGCGGCGCCGAGCAGGCGCGCCACGTCGTGCACCACCGGGATCTCGCCCCTGTCGAAGATGTTGGCACCGAAGACGTTCCAGGCGACCCCGGCGCCGACCGAGAGGATCAGCGGATTGCGCGCCAGGTCGCGCAGGATGGAACGCAGGATGCGCTTCTCGTCCGGCCCGCGCACCAGCCACACCATGCCGGTCACCATGGTGACGTTGGTGGTGGGGATCAGCAGCGAGGTGGCCACGGCGGCGATGGCCAAGCCGTCGGTGCCGTACAGCCGCTCGGCCACCGCCAGGGCGATGAAGGTGTTGTGCCGCGCCGCGCCCTGCAGGACGGAGGAGGCGACCGGCCCGTCGAGGCCCGCCGCCTTGGAGGCCAGCAGCCCGAAGGCCGCCGCCGCCGCGAAGGCGCCCAGGATCACCACCGCGTAGGCGCCGACCACGGAAGGCTGCAGCTCGATGGTCGAGGTCTTGTTGAACAGCAGCGCCGGCATCAGCACCCAGTAGACCAGCTTGTCGTTCAGGTTCCAGAACTCGAAGCTGGGAATCCCGCCACGCCGCAGCAGGTGCCCCAGGACGATCAGGATAAAGATCGGGGCGATGGACAGCAGGATGTCGAGCAAGGGGAGACCTTTGGACGCTTTTTGATGGCTTCCGCCTGCAGTTAGAGCCTTTGCCAGCCAACGTTCACCCCAACCAACTGCAATGCAACCGTATTCGCAATTGGGCGGCAACTGAACAAGACCCATCAGCCCGGCTGAACTGCAAGAAGACACGTTGAAAGGGAATTAATACTAAATAGAAGCCCGCAAGAGGTGTGGTGTATGGCAAGCTTCTGATCGATCAGCGAAGGTCTTTCATCGGAGCCAGCTACACCGGAGGGTGACATGAGGGGCGTGGTACGAATTCTTTGCCTGTTGTCAATTTTCGCTAGCGTCTCATCAGGCGTAAACGCTCAGGTTCCAGAAATTCCCAATCCCAACTTGGGTGATATCGCTATGGTAGTCCCACATCCAGGTCCGGTGGGAGTGGCCATCGTTTACAATCCCATAATCTGCCAGCAAATGGGACCGTATCTCTGCGAATTTTACAAAGCCCACGAGTATGGTCACGTCAACTTGGGGCACGTGCTGTTGGGTACGCACCCGTTTAAAGCGGAAGCGGAAGCCGACTGTTGGGCTGCCAGACATGCCCCACTACCTGCTGTGGAAGCAGCGATGGGCTGGTTCTTACAAGGCGGTGGAACCGGCTATCACCACGGAACCGGTTTGCAGCGTGCACAGCGGGTCGAAGCTTGTGCGCAAAGCCGGCCCGGCTGGTGAGGTGTTGCGGCATTCAAGGAGGCGACCAATGGGAGATGAAGCTTCTGCCAGTGATAGCGCTTTTATCGTAGATCTGCAGGCTCGCCTGCGCAAAGTCGAAGGTAAGGTCGAATTAGAAGAAAAGTCCGTCGTCAAAAAGGTCTCTCTCTACGGCGCTCTTATCGCACTGTTGGTTTCTATCTTAACCGGCGGCTTCAATGTCTACGAGAAGGTGATTCAGGCGCCTTCCCGCCAGTATCTGGAGAACAGAGCCGAACTTCGGGGAATTGTGGGGCGAATAACCCAGATCAACTGGCGCCTCGCCGAGCTAGGCTTTGAAAGCGATCCGCGAAAGGCTCAGAACGTCGCCCGGATCGCCAATGGTGAGAAACTAGCATTGCTGGAACGCGCGACGGATATGGTGAAGTCAGACGCTGAGCTTGCATCGACATCGAACCTTATGGTGCTCGCGACTGAACACCTCAATTTTGGGAATACTCAAGACTCGCTGAGTTTTGCAAACCAAGCTGTGTTGAAAGCAGAAAGCCTTCTCCTAAAGAGCGAATCTTTGAGGCACAAGGCTCGGGCAATCTCTTCAATGAGCACAGACGATAGCTTAGAAGATGCACGCCAAATCTATGAGCTGGCGGTCACCGAGGCGATGAGGTCGTCGACGATTGCTGCAAACTCAGTGATTGCGAATATCTACGGCGACTGGGCTCTCATGGAGATGTGGTCTGGTGAATGCGGCCTCGCTGATATGCGGTTATCGGACCTAAAGGGCATCCTGCAAAAGCGTAGCGCTCCTCTAGTTGAATATCAGACTGTTGCGGCCAATCTCGAACAGATGCGGTTGCTCCAGGGCCGCTGTTAGGGCGGCGTTCGGTAGGCATGATGGGAAGCAGGGCCTCTCCGGCCTCAGGCAGCAGTGTTGGCCAGATTGACGGCCATTCGGCTCGTTGGCCGCTAGGTTGCTCTGGCCCCAATGCCCCAAGGCCTAGCAATTGAAAACCCCTTGCATCCCGCCCGGCCGCTGACTAATCCTAACGCCAGCGCGAGATCGCATTTCCGGCGCTCTTGGGCGGGTATGATGTAATGGTAGCCTGTCAGCTTCCCAAGCTGAACGCGCGGGTTCGATTCCCGCTACCCGCTCCAACTTCTTCTGGTTTCGCAGGCCCTTACAGACTCCCTCTCGCAGGCTCCCGGATGGGGGCCGTTTCGCGTTTCAGGGCGTTTAGAACTCGCGCAGCGAGGGGAAGATCACCTCGGTCAGGAGGTGCACGGAGAGCTTCCAGGCCTCCGGGTCGTTGTAGGGGCCCGCCGTCACCACCACCGCCAGGCCGAGGTGCGGCATGACCACCAGGCGCTGGCCGCCGTTGCCGAAGGCGGCCATCCAGGGCTCGCCGTTGTGGTGCGAGACCCCCAGCCACCACTGGTAGCCGTAGAACAGGCCGTTTTCCGAGGCGGCGTGATGGGTGAAGGAGGCCTCCAGCCAGTCGGCGGGCACGATCTGATTCTCACCCCAACGGCCCCGGTCCAGCACCAGCTGGCCGATCCGCGCCAGGTCGCGCGGCGTCAGGCGCAGGCCGGAGGCCGCGGCCGCCTCGCCGTTGGTGCCCGGCGTCCATTCGCTGGTGCCGATGCCGAGCGGCTGGAACAGCTTTTCCCGCGCGTAGTCGTGCAGCGGCCGGCCGCTGCCCCGGGCGATCAGGTGCGCCAGCAGGGCGGTGCTGCCGCCGCTGTAGGTCCAGGTGCTGCCCGGTGGGGCGACGATGGGTTGCTCCAGGACGAAGCGGTAGCGGTCCTCGGCCATCTCCATGGCGATCTCGCTGTTGCGCGGGTCGCTGTAGGACAGGCTCTCATCCCAGGCCAGCCCCAGGGTCATGGTCAGCGCGTGGGCGACGGTGATCCGGCGGCGTTCCGGGTCGGCGGCCAGGTCGGGATAGGGGAAGGCCTCGACCAGCGGCGTGTCGAGCGGCGGCACCTTGCCCTCGGCCAGCGCGATGCCGTAGAGCAGCCCGACGACGCTTTTCGAGACCGAGCGCAGGTCGTGCAGCACCGCCGGCCCGAAGGTCACGGTCCCCAGGTCCTGGCCCCAGTGTTGGTCGGGACCGGTGAAATAGCGCTCCAGCACCAGCTTGCCGTGGCGGGCGACGACGACGGCGTGCAGGTTCGGCAGTTCGCCGGCCGCGTGGGCGCGGTCCAGCAGATCGCCGGTCTCCGGCGCGAAGCCGGCCTCGGCCAGCGTGGCGGTCGGCCACTCGGCGGCCGCGGCGGCGCCCGCGGGGGCGCTGGGGGTCGAGAGAGACATGATCAGGCTTCCCAGAAGCAGCGTGGCCCACGACGGGACGGGCGATGGTGAAGCGTCGGCCATGGCGATTCGTTCCCTCTGCACAAAAATTGCCCTTCTGGCCAAACCGCTCCTGGCTATGCTCCCCGGCTATGCTCCCCGGCTTTGCTCCGGGGCCGAAATCGCCGCTTTTGGCCGGCGTGGCGGCCCGGATGCCGGTTTTCCCGAGAAATGGTACGGGGAAAGACCGTAGGCGCGCAGCCATTCGGCGTCTATACTGCACTGCAACAACAAGAACGTGATTTCCACGACAACAACAAGGGGGAGCCACGATTTGAGCGTTTCTCAAAGCGGCCAGTCGGCCTCTGCCGCGCCGCCCTTCCGCAAAATTCTCGTCGCCAATCGCAGCGAGATCGCCATCCGCGTGCTGCGTGCCGCCAGCGAACTGGGCATCCGCACCGTGGCGATCTTCTCCCACGAGGACCGCTTCGCCCTGCACCGCTTCAAGGCGGACCAGTCCTTCCTGGTCGGCAAGGGCAAGGAGCCGGTGGCGGCCTACCTCGATATCGATGACATCCTGCGCATCGCCCACGACGCGCGGGTCGACGCCATCCATCCCGGCTACGGTTTCCTCTCCGAAAACCCGGACTTCGCGGAAGCTTGCGGAAAAGCCGGCATCAGGTTCATCGGCCCGAAGCCCGACGTCATGCGCGGCTTCGGCTCCAAGGTCGCGGCGCGCGCCCTGGCCGAGGAGGCGGGCATTCCCGTCATGCCGGCGACCGGCGCGCTGCCCTACGACGAGAAGGAAGTCGAGAAGCTGGCCGAGCAGGTCGGTTACCCCATCATGGCCAAGGCGAGCTGGGGTGGCGGCGGGCGCGGCATGCGCGTCATCGAGAGGCCGGAGGAACTGCACGAGCAGATCGCCGCCGGACGGCGCGAGGCCAAGGCCGCTTTCGGCAACGACGAGATCTTCCTGGAAAAGCTGGTGCGCCAGGCGCGCCATGTCGAGGTGCAGGTTCTCGGCGACACCCACGGCAACGTCATCCACCTCTTCGAGCGCGACTGCTCCATGCAGCGCCGCAACCAGAAGATAGTCGAGCGCGCGCCCGCCCCCTACCTCAGCGAGGCCAAGCGCGCCGAGCTCTGCGACGCCGCCGTGCGCCTGGCCCAGACCGCCAAGTACGAATGCGCCGGCACCGTCGAGTTCCTGATGGATGCCGAAACCGACAAGATCTACTTCATCGAGGTGAACCCGCGCATCCAGGTCGAGCATACGGTGACCGAGGAGATTACCGGCGTCGACCTGGTGAAGGCGCAGATCCGTATCTGCGCCGGCGCGCGCATCGGCACCCCGGAAAGCGGCGTGCCGCCGCAGCACCAGTTGCGGCTGGACGGCAACGCCCTGCAGTGCCGCATCACCACCGAAGATCCGCTGAACAAGTTCATCCCGGACTACGGGCGCATCACCGCCTACCGCGGCGCCACCGGCTTCGGCATCCGCCTCGACGGCGGCACGGCCTATTCCGGCGCGCTCATCACGCCGTTCTACGATTCCCTGCTGGAGAAGGTGACGGCCTGGGGCGCGACGCCGGAAGAAGCCATCGCGCGCATGGACCGTGCGCTGCGCGAGTTCCGCATCCGCGGCGTCGCGACGAACCTGTGGTTCCTGGAAGCGGTCATCGGCCATCCCAAGTTCCAGAGCGGCGAGGCGACCACGCGCTTCATCGACGAGACGCCGGAGCTCTTCGAGTTCCACCGCCGCCGCGACCGCGCGACCCGGCTGCTGACCTACATCGGCGACGTCATCGTCAACGGCAATCCCGAAGTCGAAGGGCGCCCCGACCCCGGCCCCCAGGTGCGCCAGGGGGCCGCCGCGCCATTGCCGGAGGTTCCCGCGGCCGAGATGGCCAAGGACCCGCCGCCGGGCAGCAAGCAGAAGCTCGACGAACTGGGGCCGGAAAAATTCGCCCAGTGGATGCTGGAGCAGAAGCAGCTGCTGGTGACCGACACCACCATGCGCGACGCGCACCAGTCGCTCTTCGCCACGCGCATGCGCTCCATCGACATCACCGCCGTCGCGCCGCACTACGCCCACCTGCTGCCCAACCTCTTCTCGCTGGAATGCTGGGGCGGCGCGACCTTCGACGTCTCCATGCGCTTCCTGAAGGAGGACCCCTGGGAGCGTTTGGCGACGATCCGCGAGGCGGTGCCCAACGTGCTGCTGCAGATGCTGACGCGCGGCTCGAACGGCGTCGGTTACTCGAACTACCCCGACAACGTGGTGAGGCACTTCATCGCCCAGGCCGCCGAGGCGGGCATGGACATCTTCCGCGTCTTCGACTCGCTGAACTGGATGGAGAACATGCGCGTCTCCATCGACGCGATCCGCGAGGCGGGCAAGCTCTGCGAGGCGGCGATCTGCTACACCGGCGACCTCTCCAGTCCCAAGGAAACGAAGTATACGCTGAAGTACTACGTCGATCTGGCCAAGGAGATGGAGGCCGCCGGCGCCCACATCCTGGGCATCAAGGACATGGGCGGCCTCTGCAAGCCGGCCGCCGCGCGCCTGCTGGTGGAGACGCTGAAGCAGGAGGTCGGCATTCCGCTGCACTTCCACACCCACGACACCTCGGGCATCTCCGCCGCCTCGGTCCTGGCGGCGGCGGAGGCCGGGGTCGATGCCGCGGACGCCGCGATGGACGCCATGAGCGGCCTCACCTCGCAGCCCAACCTCGGCTCCATCGCCGCGGCGCTGGAGGGGGGCGAGCGCGATCCGGGCCTCGACCACACGAAGCTGCGCCAGATCTCGACGTACTGGGAAGGCGCGCGGCGCCACTACCGGGGCTTCGAAAGCGAGATGCGGTCCGGCGCCTCCTCGGTCTACGACCACGGCATGCCCGGCGGCCAGTTCACCAACCTGCAGGAGCAGGCGCGCTCCCTCGGCCTGGCCCAGCAGTGGCCGGAGGTGGAGAAGGCCTATGCTCAGGTGAACCGCCTCTTCGGCGACATCGTGAAGGTGACGCCGACCTCCAAGGTGGTCGGCGATCTGGCGCTCTACATGGTCTCCAACGGCCTGACGCCGGAAGACATCGAGAACCCGAAGAAGGAGATCGCCTTCCCGGCCTCGGTCATCGCCCTGTTCCGCGGCGAGGTGGGTCAGCCCTACGGCGGTTTCCCCGAAGCCCTGCAGAAGAAGATCCTGAAGGGCGAGGCACCGCTGACCGAACGGCGCGGCGCGCTGCTGCCGCCGGCCGATCTGAAGGAGGTGCGCCAGGAGGCGGAGAAGAAGGTGCGCCGTCACATCAGCGAGACGGAGCTGTCCTCCTACCTCATGTATCCCGATGTCTTCGTCGACTACGCCAACCACCGCCGCGCCTATTCCAACACCGCGGTGCTGCCGACGTCGGTCTACTTCTATGGCATGGAGCCGGGCCAGGAAGTCGCGGTGGAGATCGAGCGCGGCAAGATCCTCATCGTTTCCTTCCTCGCCACGAGCGATGCCGACGACGAGGGCCAGCGCACCATCTTCTTCGAGCTGAACGGCCAGCCGCGCACGGTGAAGGTGCTGGACAAGGCCATGGCCGCCTCCGGCAAGATCCGCCGCAAGGCCGACGACGCCGACCCGGCGCAGGTCGGCGCGCCCATGCCGGGCATGATCGTCAACGTCTGCGATACCGGCAGCAAGGTGAAGACCGGCGACCGCCTCTTCACCATCGAGGCCATGAAGATGGAAACCGCCGTCTACGCCGACATGGACGGCAAGGTCGCCGAGGTGGTGGCCCACACCGGCCAGCGCGTCGAGCCGCACGACCTGGTGGTGGTGCTGGAAGCGGTTTAGGAGGCGGTGGCCTGGACCCTCGGGACAAGCCCGAGGGTGACGGTTGGGGGAGGTTGCTCCCTCGTTGCGACCGCACCTGCTGTCATGCTCGGTTTTGTCCCTAGCATCCAAGGGCTGCCGGTGCGTCGCTTGCCCTGGACCCTCGGAATGAATCCGAGGGTGACGGTTGACGTGGTTGAGCGGGCGTTGCGACCGCACTTCCTGTCATGCTCGGGCTTGTTCCGAGTCACCAGGTGCAGCGCCTCACAACCGCGGCATTTACCTCAAATGCCGGATTTTAGATTTCCTCAAGATTCCGGCGCTATCCCAGGCGGGTCGTTTTGGTTCGAAGAGGTGTTTACCGATGCGTGCAAAGGCAGCTTCTGCCGCTTTGGCGCTGCTTTCCGTTGTGTTGCTCACGCCCCTGTCGGGGCTGGCCGCCTCGCCGAAAGGCGGCGACAGGCACCCGGCGCCGTCGGGCCATATCGCGCCCATTAGCGCCGAAGCCTTCGAGGAGATGCTGACCAGCGCGGTCGAGGAGCAGGGCGGCGTCGAAACCGAAGAAGGCGATACCCTGCGCGTCGAGCTGCACGACCAGGCCAAGGTGCTGTTCTTCACCCGGCCCGGCCATCGCGCCCACCCCGGCATCGTCGCAGTGAAGATCGTCGAGGAAGGCGGCGTGCACAGCATCGATACCACCGGCTGGTGGGCCGGCGATGCGCAGGCCTTCGAGTTCTGGTTCCGCGTCTTCGAGCGGCGCAACGACCGCCTCAGCCGCGAGTGGCAGGAAGAATAAGCGGGCCCCTTCTAAGGGGCGCCGTCAGGCGGAAGCCAGCGGCGCCGAGGAGGCGGAGAAGAAGGTAGGGCGCCAGACCAGCGAGACGGAACTCTCCGCTGACCTCATGTTTCCGGAAGTCGTCGTCTCCAGCAGTCGGCCGTCGTGCCCCACGACTTTGTGCCCCACGACCTTGTGGTTGTGCTGGAGCTGGCCTGGGCGTTGCGTCCGCTCACCGGGTTTCGACTAGGCGCGGACTTCAATCACTCTGAGACCTCTTTCTTCACACTTCCCGGTGGGAGAGCGAAGAAGGAGATCTCTTTTCCCTCTATGCAAGTATTCCCCCATGCCTGTCGGCTACCAGGAAATGAAAAGCGCACGACTAAAGTGCGCAGGAAGCATTGATATTCAGTTCGCAGAATGTCGGTCTTCTTTACATAAAAAAAATCGTCAAGAAAATCTCTGATTATTTTCATGACCTTAATAAATGGCACGGCTATTGCGTACTAATAAATACTTGGTGCGATGAATTCATCTCAAACTGCCTTCGGCAGCTAAGGTTGAAAAGGTGAGCCATGTTCCTGGAAACGCGCTTCAGACGAAAAGCCGTTGATTGCATCGTCGGGCTTGTGACGATTGCCGCGGCGTTTGTGCACGCATCGCAGTACGTGTCACTGGCGGTCCCGATCTGGTCGACTGAAACCAACGGAGATGTCGATTCAACTGCAACGGTTGCGAACGGTATCCTCTACGTCGGCTCCGACGACGGTTCGATATACGCCCTCGATGCGTCCACAGGGAATCCGATCTGGGTAACATTCACCGGGGGAGAGGTGAACTCGTCACCCACAGTGGTTGACGGTGTCGTATACGTGGGCTCGGCCGACAACAACGTTTATTCGCTGAGTGCTCAGACCGGCGAGATATTTTGGACGACGACAACAGGAGGAAGCGTCGATTCATCGCCTAGCGTGGCGAATGGAATCCTCTATGTCGGTTCAGATGATGGCTCAATCTATGCGCTTGACGCATCAACAGGGATTCCGATCTGGGTAACATTCACCGGGGGAGAGGTGAACTCGTCACCCGCAGTGGCCGATGGTGTCGTATACGTGGGCTCGGCCGACAACGACGTTTATTCGCTGAGCGCTCAGACCGGCGAGATACTTTGGACGACGACAACAGGAGGGAGCGTCGATTCATCGCCGACGATAGCGGACGGGACCCTCTACGTCGGTTCAGACAGTGGCGGAATCTACGCCCTTGATGCATCGACGGGCCTGCCTTTGTGGATCACGCTGACCGGTGACAGCGTCAACTCCTCACCGGCGGTCGCGGACGATACCCTTTATGTCGGATCAGATGACGGGGTGTTCTATGCATTGGATGCAATGACCGGAGAAATTGTCTGGCTGACGAGCGTCGGTGGAGCGATTGCGTCCTCGCCACTTGTCAGGGACGGGATCGTATACATTGGTTCGGGTGACGGCTCTCTCTACGCACTCGACGCGCTCACCGGAGCAATCGATTGGATCGAACTCACCGGAGGATCTGTCGACTCATCGCCCTTCGTCGCGAACGATGTTCTCTACATAGGGTCGGACGACAACTTCGTGTATGCATTCGGTCTGGCGTCGGTTCCGGAGCCGGCGACGGTATCCCTGTTCGTCACCAGCCTAGGCTGTCTTCTTCTCTTCGGTTGGCGCAGCCACAGAACCAGGCGGGCTTGATCCGGGCATCCAGGGCTAAGAGGCCAGCGGCGCCGAAGAGTCCTCGTTGAAGGCCTTCAGGGTGTGCTCGAACATCTCCGGCTTCAGATCCCGCACGATGAAGACGATGCGTGAAGAGCGCTGATCGTCCGGCCAGGCCTCCAGGCGCACCGGCGGATGGAAGACGTGCTGCACGCCGTGGATCACGATCGGTTCCTCCACGCCTTCGACGTTGAGAATGCCCTTGATGCGCAGGATATCGGCGCCGTGGAGGGTGATCAGCATCTCCATCCATGAATTGAAGCGCTCCCAGTCCAACGGCCGGTCGTAGGTCAGGCAGAAGGCACGGATCGACTCGTCGTGGCGGTTGGGGTCGTGGTGATGAGCATGACCGTGATGATGATGGTGGTCGTCCTGTTCTTCGTAGGCCTCGGCCTTCAGCCAGCGCTGCACGTCGGTGGTCTTGGTCGTCGGGTCGTAGAGCCCGGCGTTGAACAGCCGGTCCGGTTCGATCTCGCCCTGCACCACCGGATAGACCGGCGCCGCCGGGTTCAGCTCTTGCAGGCGTTCCTCCAGCGCTTGCAGGACCGCCGGTTCCGCCAGGTCGCTCTTGGTCAAGAGGATGCGGTCGGCGACGGCGGCCTGCTTCACCGATTCCACGTGGCGGTCCAGCGTCGCCATGCCGTTCACTGCGTCCACCGTGGCGATGACGCCGTCCAGGCGGAAGCGCTCGGACAGCAGCGGATCACTCATGATGGTCTGCAGGATCGGCGCCGGGTCGGCCAGGCCCGTGGTCTCGATGACCAGGCGCTGGAAGGGCGGCACCTCGCGCTTCACCCGCCGCTTGAAGAGGTCGCGCATGCCGGCGATGAGGTCGCCGCGTACGGTGCAGCACAGGCAGCCGCTGTTCAGCAGCACGGTGTCCTCGGTCGCCTTTTCCACCAGCAGGTGGTCCAGGCCGATCTCGCCGAACTCGTTCACGATGACCGCGGTCTCCTCCATGCCCGGATGGGCGAGCAGGTGGCGCAGCAGCGTGGTCTTGCCGCTGCCGAGAAAGCCGGTGAGCACGGAGACGGCCAGCGGCTCGTCGGGAATGGCGAGGTCTTCTTCGGCGCTCATGGGTCAACTGCTCCGGCGGCAGCGCAGGTGGTAGAGGGTCCACAGCGTCGCGGTCAGGACCAGGATGGCGCCGCCCTGGTGCAGGGCGCCGAGGGTGACCGGCACCACCAGCAGCAGGGTGGTGATGCCGAGCGCGAGCTGGATGAGGGCGAGGATGGCCAGCGCCGCGAAGCCGCCTTGGGCCGCCGGCGAGAGGTCGCGGCTCAGCGACAGCAGCCAGAGGACCAGCGCGAGGGTCACCGTGGTCACGGCGAGCAGGCGGTGGTTGAACTGCACCGCGGCGATGTTCTCGAAGAGGTTCGCGATCCAGGGCGACAGGGCGCCGTAGCCCGGCGGGATCAGCTCGCCGTCCATCAGCGGGAAGGTGTTGTAGGTGAGGCCGGCGTTGAGGCCCGCGACGAAGCCGCCGGAGGCGATGGTGACGGCGACCAGGCCGAGCAGCCAGAGAAGCGCGCGGCGCAGGCGGCTCACGGCGGGGTCGCGGCTGCGTTCGGGGCGCGGCCAGAGCACGCCGAGCGCCAGCCAGAAGAGGTAGCCGT
Source organism: Kiloniellaceae bacterium (assembly GCA_048268885.1). Lineage (GTDB taxonomy): Bacteria > Pseudomonadota > Alphaproteobacteria > Kiloniellales > Kiloniellaceae > Pelagibius. The sequence goes on from JBLWUP010000037.1 coordinate 20,174, forward strand.
AGATGAGCAGCGCCAGGGCGAGGTGCGCGGTCAGGCGGTACTGGCTGACGTCGGTGCGCTCGGCGAAGCCCGAGGCCACCATGAACCAGCCGAGCCCGCCCTGCGCAGCGCCGAGGGTCAGGGCGATCAGCAGCTTCTTGCCGAGCGGGCGGTCGATGCGGCCGCGCCACCAGAACCAGGCCAGCGGCAGGGCGAAGACCACGCCGATCAGCCGGCCCCAGAGGCGGTGGATGTACTCCCACCAGAAGATCGTCTTGAACTCTTCCAGGCTCATGCCGGCGTTCTGCTGCTGGTATTCGGGGATCTGCCGGTACAGCGCGAAGAGGCGTTCCCACTCGCTCTGGCTCAGCGGCGGCAGGGCGCCGGTGAGCGGCGCCCATTCCATGATGGAGAGACCGGATTCGGTCAGGCGCGTGATGGCGCCGATGACGGCCATGGCCAGCACCATGGCGGCACAGCCCAGCAGCCAGAGTCCCACGGCCCGCGGCGGGGCGGGCGCGGTTTCGGCGCTCAAGGGTTCTGACGTGGTGGCGGACATGAGGGAGCCCAGGTTCCGGTCGTTTCCCCGATTGGGGGTCTGCCGACAACCTAATGGGCGGAAAGGGGGCCGCCAAGCCCCTGCGGCAGCCCGGCGCAAGCCCGGCCGGTTTGCGCGATCAAAGCCGCGGCGGGGGGCGTCCGGCGGGCGCGCTGCCTTACTGGGCGCGGGAAAGGCGCTAGTGCAACGTCAGGTAGGCGTCCGCAAAGCGGGCCTCGGCAGGCTTGATGATGGGAACATTGGCCACCATCACCGAATGCAGCGGACCGTCCAGGTTCTTTTCCCAGAACTCCAGGAACCTGTGCAGTTCGGGATAGCGCGGGGCCAGATCGTATTCCTGCCAGATATAGCTCTGCAGCAGGGTCGGGTGATCCGGCAGACGGTACAGAATCTCGGCTGTGGTCAGCCGGTAGTCGTTCAGTTGACGAACAAAATCGCTCATCGTCCCTCCTCTCCATCCGTCCCCTGAGCCTCGAAAGGCTCCAGGACCCCTGATAGGGACCAAGCTTGCCCACCTGTTGGAAAAATCTCAACAGAATAAGCTTAATAAAACAATAACTTAGCAGCCTATACCCGGGAGTGCTGCCAGTGTTTGCCTGCCCCCGAAAGGGGCGCTTGGGGAGGGAAGGAGGAGGGCTGCCCGGCGGTCAGGCGCGCATGTAGCGGGCGCGGGCGCCGCGTTCGATGGCGGCGGCGGGCAGGCGGCCGACGGGCAGGCGCTGGCGCAGCATCTCCAGCAGGCGCAGTTCTTCCTGGCTCGCCTTGCCGTCGGCGGCGGCCACGTCCAGGGCCACGGCGTAGGCGGTTTCCCGCAGCTTTTCCGGCAGATCCGCGACGATCTGGCTCAGCACCTTTTCCAGGCCGTCGTCCTCGTTCAGCAGTTCGGCGCAGGCCTGCGATTCCTTGGGCAGCTTCTTCAGATCGTAGTCGGCGAAGACCGGCAGATGCGAGACGATCTCGCCGATGGTCTTCAACTCTGCATCGGTCATTTCGCGGTCGGCCGCGGAAACCAGGACCATGGTGTAGACGAGGGCCGTGTGATGCTGGGACATTGCGTCTCGCTTCTCGCTGTGCGGGTTGGGTCGGGCGCGAAGGGCCCAAAAGCGGGCAGAGACTAGGCAGCCCACCCCCCCGAGGTCAAGGCGGCGATTGGCGCTTTTGCCGCCGCCCTGTGCCCCCCTCCTGCTCCCCTTCCTGCGCCCCTGTCCTGCGGGCACGGCATAGGGGGTTGCGGTCTTTGCGCTCGACAGCCGCGCGCCGGGCGGGCTATGTCCGCGCCATGGGTCCGATTCTCAACGTCGTTTTCCCGATCTTCGCCATCATGGCCGCCGGCTATGCCGCCGGCCGTTTTCGCATTCTGGGATCGGCCAGCAGCGAGGCGCTGAACCGCTTCGTCTACTTCATCGCCCTGCCGGCCCTGTTCTTCGTTTCCATGGCGCGGGTGTCGCTGGCGGAGGTCTTCAACCTGCCCTTCCTCGGCGCCTACGGTGGCGGCGCGGCGATCACCTTCGTCATCGCCGTGGTGGTGGCCAAGTTCGCCTTTCCCAACCGTCTCGGCGCGCTGGGGCTTGCGGGCCTGTCGGCGATCTTCGCCAACACCGGTTACATGGGCATTCCGCTGCTCATGCTGGCTTTCGGCGAGGCCGGTATGCTGCCGGCGATCATCTCCACCATTCTGAACGGCGCTGTCATCATGGCCTTCGGCATCGTGCTGCTGGAGCTCGACGTGCACCAGGGCAAGAGCCCGGTGGTGGTGCTGAAGAACGTGCTGGGCGGGGTGGTGCGCTCGCCGCTGGTGCTTTCCGCCGCCGGCGGCCTGCTGGTCTCCGGCCTCGGCATCCCGCTGCCCCAGGCGGTCACCGCCTTCTGCGATATCCTCGGTGCTTCGGCGGGCCCCTGCGCGCTCTTCGCCATCGGCCTCTTCATGGTCGGCAAGTCGCCCACCGCCGGCATGACCGAGGTGTCCTGGCTGGTCTTCCTGAAGCTGCTGATCCAGCCGCTGATCACCTGGTGGCTGGCCTTCCATTTTTTCACCATGGAGCCGGTCTGGGCCGCCGGCGCGCTGATCCAGTCGGCGCTGCCGACCGGCGCGCTGGTCTTCGTGCTGGCCCAGCAGTACGACATCTACCTGCAGCGCTCGACCGCGGCCATCATGGTCTCGACGGTGGTCTCGCTCTTTACGCTCTCGGCGCTCTTCGTCTGGCTCGGCATCGGCTGAGACCGACGTGCGGGCCGCGGCGCTAGCCGCCCGTCTGAATGACCTTGCGCAGCGGGCAGGCGGCCCTGGGGGCGCCTTGGATCGGAGCGCCGACCACATCATTCAAAGCCGCCTGCAACGTCGGAAAGCGGAACACGTAACCGCTGGCCTCGGCCTTTGCCGGGACCGCGCGCTGGCCGCCGAGCAGCAGCTCGCGGGCGAAGTCTCCGGCGCCGAGACGCAGCAGCCAGGCCGGCAGGACGGCGATTGCCGGGCGGCGCAGCGCCCGCGCAAGCGCTCGGGTGAAGTCGGCGTTGCGCACCGGGCTGGGGGCGGTCGCGTTGACCGCGCCTTCGAGTTTCTCGTTTTCCAGCGCGTGCAGCATGAGGCGCACCAGGTCGTCCCGCGCGATCCACGACATCCACTGCCGGCCATCGCCGAGCCGTCCGCCGAGGCCGAACTCGAAAGGCATCAGCATGGACGCCAGCAGCCCGCCCTCGCGGCCCAGCACCGGCCCGATGCGCAGGCGCACGACGCGCAGGCCCAGGTGTTCGGCCTTGCGGGCCTCCTGCTCCCAGCGCACGCAGACTTCCTGGGTGAAACAGACCTTGGCCGTGTCGCTCTCGGTCAGGACCTCGTCGCCGCGCAGGCCGTACCAGCCCACCGCGGAGGCGGAGATCAGCGCGGCGGGCTTCTGCGCCCGCGTGCCGAGCCAGTCGACCAGGCGGCGCGTGGTACCGACCCGCGAGGCGACGATCCTGTGCTTCTTCGCCTGGGTCCAGAGGCCGTTGGCGATGGGTTCGCCGGCCAGGTTGATGACGGCGTCCAGCGGCAGGTCGTCGCCGAACTCGCTGAAGTCGGTGATCACCCTGAGCGGCGTCGGCAGGCCGGCGGCTTTCTTCGGGTCGCGGGTCATCACCGTGACGTCGTGCCCGGCGGCGATCAGCGCGGCGACCAGGCGGCGGCCGACGAAACCGGTGCCGCCGGTGACGAGTACATGCTTAGGCGCCGTCGTCGGCGGGACCAGGTCGAGCGGGTCGGCGGCGGTGAGGCGTTGCAGGCGCCGGGCGGCTGCGAAATCGCGCAGGCCGAAGAGTGTCACGCCGGCGGCGGCCAGGGTGAGGAACCCGCTCATCCAGCCATGCGCGACGAAGGCGAGGCCGCTGGGCAGGGTGGCCCAGCCGGCCAGCAGCGGCAGCAGCAATACCAGGATGGCGCCGTAGTTCAGCGCCAGCAGGGTATGCAGCACGCGCTCGGTCTCCGGCAATTTGCGGCTGCGGTCCTCCTCGACGAAATCCCACAGGGTGATCGCTACTTCCGCCAGCAGCACGGCCATGACGGCGAGGGCGAGAAGGCCCTGCGGCTGCGTCCAGGCGAGGCAGAGGAAGAGGCCGCCGTAGATCACGTTGCGCACGGCGTGCAGCTGCAGCTCGCGGCGCTGGCTCGGCCGCCAGGCGAGGCGTTCCGTCGCTTCGTGATGGAACAGCATATCGAAGGCGCCGAGGGCGATCTGTACGGCGATCAGAGTGGCGAGCAGGGGGCCGGACATAACAAGTCCTCCTTGAAGCCATGGGTCGGGGCGGTGTCCTGGAACAGCGCGACCTGATGCAGCAGCGCGCCGAACCAGGGATGCGTCAGTTGCAGGGTGAAGGTGAAGCGGCCGGCGCCGAGGTCGTCGTGGCCGATGACCATCTCGCCGGGCGCCAGCCAGTTCGGCAGCGGCAGGCGGCGGCCGAAGGCCGTGAGGAAATATCCGGCGCTGCGAAAGCGCAGCCCGCCGTTCTCCTCGTGGATAGTCAGGGCGACGCCGACGCCGTGGCCGACGTATTCCTCCAGGCCGGTCGGGCCAGAGAAGCGCTTGGAGGAATGGACGATCTGGGGAAAACCTTTGCGCCAGGCATAGAGCCGGGTCCAGCACTGGCCGTCGTTGCCGCGGTCTTCGGTCAGAGCGACGACGGCGGCTTCCCCCTTGGCCTCGGCCTCCAGAGGGAAGGGCGAGCCGATGAGGCGCGAGGCCTGCACCAGCAGGCGGCCGAGAAAGTTCATCCGCGTCTCGGCGATCTGGCCGGTGTAGACGATGCTCTGTCCGGTCGCGAGGCGCTTGGCGAAACGCCGGCGCACGGCGGGCTTCAACGCGTTCCAGGCCTGCGTCCCCATCAGGGCGCGGTAAGGCGGGTTGTCTTCCGTCACGGCGGGCCGGCAAGGGGCGCAGGGCCGCCGCACCAAAGGCGCACGCCGGGTGGCGTGGGGAAGCGGCCGGGTGCTTTCGATCATGCTCATCGTTTTGTTCCGTTATTTCTGTTCAAACAGAAATCAATATGCAAAAAAAGGGGCTCGGGTTGTTCAGGTTTCCCGGGCCGTCGGCTTGTCGCCCGGCCCCTTCTTGACGGCGGAAATGAAGTTCACGACGCGGCTGCCCATCTTCAGCAGGGCGAAGACCTTGGCCTTGGGCAGGCAGACCATCTGCTGGTACCAGCGGTCGGCGGTCTCCATGAACTCGAGCATGGCCTTGAGGCGCTTCAGCGCCAGGGCGTTCACGCGCGGGTCTTCGCCGCCCTGGGCGACGCAGCGGCGCAGCACCACGGTGGCGGGATCGATCTCCCGCTCCTTCCGGCTTTCGGCGATGCGCAGCACCATCTCCCAGATATCGGTTTCGGCGACGAAGTGATCGCGCCGGTCGCCGGGCACCGGCACCCGCTCGATCAATCGCCAGCCGACCAGCCACTTCAGGGAATTCGACACGTTGGACCGCGCGATCCCCAGGCAATTGGCGATCTCTTCCGCGTTCAGGGGACGGTCGCTGAGGTACAGCAGCGCCTGGATCTGCGCCACCGAGCGGTTGACTCCCCACTGCCCGCCGAGGTCGCCCCAGTGCAGGATGAACTCCCGCAGGGCCGGTGGCATTTGATCTATCTTTTCGAGTGTTTCTGTCATGACAGAAAGTTACGAAACAATAGCTGAGCTGTCAAGGGGAGAGGCGGATGCGGGGTTTCCGGCTGTTTTCCGGGGTTTTGTCGAGGATCTGGGAGGAAACGCCGGCGGGCGGTGGGGAACGCCCGCCGGCTTGCCTCGCCGCTTTGCTAGGCTTCGTCGCCCGCCGCTGGGGCTCTCTTGCGGCCGGTGATCATGGCCCGCACCAGGTTCTCTTGATGCTTCAGGCTGGCCAGGACCACGCCCGCCAGATGCAGGCCGACGAGGACCAGCAGCAGGTTGGCGAGGATCTCATGGGCTTCCTCGACCCACTCTTCGCCCCAGAACATGTCCAGGGTGCACATCCAGCCGGTCAGGCAGAGCGCCGCCAGGCTGAGGATGAGCGCCAGGACCATCGCGCCGCCGGCCGGATTGTGGCCGAGGTAACGCCGCTCCCGGCCGCTCACCAGGTCTTTCAGGTAGGCGGCGACGGACGCGGGACGGCGCAGGAACTGGGTAAAGCGCGCATAGCGCGGTCCGAGGAGGCCCCAGACCAGGCGGAAGGCGATCAGGCCCGCCGCCGCATAGCCCGCCCAGATGTGCAGGTCGTCCCATTCGTCCGCGGAGATCCAGGCCACCGCGAAGCTGGCGACCAGGGACCAGTGAAAGATCCGCACGAGCGGGTCCCATACCTTCACGGTCGGATCCTTGGCGGTCGATTCCTTGACAGTCGTTTCCGTGGCCATCGCCGCCATGGTCTTAGCTTTCCGTCTTCGACTTCACGGTGGCGAAGGTCTTCGGGTCGAAGTAGACCTCCATGCGCTTGCCCTGGCCGTCGGTGCCGTAGACTTCGTAGCAGCCGTCATCGACCTTCAGCTTCTTCACTTTCCAGCCTTCGCCTTCCAGCTTCTGCTGCAGGGCTTCCTTCGGCTGCCATTCGGCCTGCGGCACGTTACATTTGTCGCTGGCCAGCGCCGGGCTCACGGCGAAAGCGGCGGTGACGGCGGTGGCCAGAGCGGTAGAGAGAATCATCGACTTCATAGATTTACCTCTTTTGACTTCGGGGTGGGCTGACAACGCTGGGAGGTATGCGCCCGGCCGCTGACGGGAAACTGACGCCCCTCGAAAACATTGTTCAGCTTGGCGTAAGCTTGCTATGGGAAGTCCCCAGGCTCGGGGCAGCAGGGGTAAAACCAAGCGGGTAGGGCATGCGCGTTCTCTTGATCGAAGACGAACCGGTTCTTGGCCAGGCGGTGCAGGAACAGGTCGCCGCCGACGGCCATGCCGTCGACTGGGTAACCCGTCTCGACGAGGCGGACGCGGCGCTGCGCGCGGTCGACTACGGCTTGGTGCTGCTCGATCTGCACCTGCCCGACGGCCGTGGCCTGGACCTTCTGAAGACTCTGCGCCGGGCGGGCGACCAGCGGCCGGTGATCATCCTGACCGCGCGCGACCAGATCAGCGACCGCATCGAAGGCTTGAACGCCGGCGCCGACGACTATCTGGTGAAACCTTTCGACCTGGATGAGCTGAGCGCCAGGGTCATGGCGGTGTCGCGGCGCTACGCCGGCAAGCCCAACCCGCTGGTGGCGCTGGGCGACCTGAAGATCGACAAGGCGGCGCGGCGGATCCTGCGGGGCGACGAGACCATCGACCTGACCAAACGCGAATGGGCCATCGTCGACCTCTTGACCCAGCGCGCCACGGCGGTGATCTCCAAGGAGCAGATCGAGGAAGCGCTCTACGACTTCGGTTCGGAAATCGAGAGCAATACCGTGGAGGTTCACATCAGCCGCCTGCGCAAGAAGCTCGGCCGCGACGCGATCCATACGGTGCGCGGCGTCGGCTACCGCCTCGGCGCGGGCTAAGAGGACGTGCGCCGATGAGGAACGCCGCGGGCACGCGCTGGAGCATTTCGCGGCGCTTGATCTCCGGCCTGACCGCCGCGATCACGCTGATGTGGCTCGCTGCCGCCGGCGTGGCCGCGGCCATCATCAATCACGAGGTCAACGAAGTCTTCGACAGCGCTTTGCAGGAAACCGCGCAGCGTCTGGTGCCCTTGGTGGTGGACGGTTTCGGCTCGAAAGACGATGAGGACCACGAAGATGAGGACCACGGAGAAGAAGCGCGCGTGGTCATGGAGAACGTCGAGTTCGCCGAGCACGAGGAATACCTGGTCTACCAGGTGCGCGATGCCGCCGGCCATGTGTTGCTGCGGTCCCACGACGCGCCGGCGGAAGGCTTCCCGGCGGCCCTGGAGCGCGGTCATGCGGAGGTCGACGACTGGCGCTTCTTCACCGAACGCTATCCGCCGGCCAATCTCTATGTCCAGGTGGGCGAGCCGCTGTCGCACCGCCGCGAAGCGGTCTACGAATCCCTCGCCGGTCTGGCCGCACCGCTTGGATTGCTGATCCCGCTGGCCGGCTTCGTCATCTTCTGGACCGTGCGCCGCAGCCTGGCGCCGGTGGCGGCGGTGCGGACCGCCCTGGATGCCCGTGGCGGCAGCGACCTCTCACCGCTGCCCTACGAGGCCATGCCGGAGGAGCTGGCGCCGATCATCCAGGACGTAAACCGCCTGCTGGCGCGCCTGGAAAAAGTGTTGGAGAGCGAGCGCGCCTTTGCCGCCAACAGCGCCCACGAGTTGCGCACGCCGGTGGCCGCGGCCTTGGCCCAGACCCAGCGTCTCGGCGCCGAACTGCGCGGCACGCCGCAAGAGGCGCGCAGCGGCCAGATCGCGGCGACCCTGCACCGCCTGGGCGACCTGGTGGAAAAGCTGCTGCAGCTGGCCCGCGCCGAGGCGGGCATCGCCCTCAGCCGCGATCCCACCGACGTCATGCCGGCCCTGCGCCTGGTGGTCGAGGAGTTCACGCGGCGCGGCGACATCGGCCGGCGGCTGCGCTTCGACGACGGCGGGCGCCGGCGGCTTGTGGCGCGCATCGACATCGATGCCTTCGCCATCGTGCTGCGCAACCTCATCGACAACGCCCTGCATCATGGCCGCGAAGGCGGGCCGGTGGTGCTGTCCCTCGATGAAGACGGCGCGCTGCATGTGGTCAACGGCGGCCCGGTCGTGCCGCCCGAGCGCCTGGCCACCCTGACCCGGCGTTTCGAGCGCGGCGGCGCCGAGGCGCCGGGGGCCGGGCTCGGCCTCGCCATCGTCGAGACCATCCTCGGGCAGTCCGGCGGCAAGCTGGAGCTGATCTCACCCGCGCGGGGGCGCAGCGACGGCTTCGAGGCGATTCTGCGACTTGATCTTTGTGAGGGGGCTGAGATTCAGCCAGGCGCGTAGCGCCCGCCGGGCGCGCGTGGTGCCGAGCGCCTCCAGCCGTCCGCTGGAGAGCGCCGTGGTCAGCGGCAGGTCGCCGCGCACGATGTAGATCATGTCCGGCAAAGTGCAGGCGAGGTAGAGGTCGACCTCGAAGCCCGGGTCTTCCAGGCAGAGCTCGCACTGGCCGTCGCGGTTGATGAACCACCAGAGGCGCTTGTCCTTGGGCTGGTCGGTGAACGCCACCTGTACCAGGCTCTGCGGCTTGCCGAAGGCGGTGGCATCGGCGGCACGCTCCAGCGACCACACCAGCAGGCCCAGGTCGACCTCGCCTTCCACCAGCTGGCGGCGCGACCAGCGCTGGCCCCAGGTGCCCAGCGCGATCACCAGCGGAATGAACTCGCGCCCCGGTTCGGTCAGGTGATAGGTCTTGCCGCGCCCGCCGTTTTGCGGCCGAGTCTCGACGATGCCTTCGGCTTCCAATTGCTTCAGGCGTTTCGACAGCAGCGTCGGCGACATCAGCGGCACGCCGCGCTGCAGTTCGGAGAAGCGCGTCGCCCCGGCCGCCAGGTCGCGCACGATGAGCGGCGTCCAGCGCTCGCAGAACAGCTCGGAAGCTTTGGCGACGGGGCAGAACTGGCCATAGCTCTTCATGGGTTCCTCCTTTGCGCCTGGGTCCGAGCTTAACACCCCTTTTTTGACCCGGTGAACTACACTTTGTGGACTATTCCGGGCCGTGCCGCCTCTGCCAGCTTTCCGGCAGTTCATTTCAGCTGCACAGGAGGCAAGCTATGGCAGCAACGGAAGCGATGGAAAGCGGCCAGCTCACCAAGACGGCGGCCGAGGTCTACGAGGAATTCTTCGTCCCCGCCCTGTTCGGCGAATGGGCGCCGCGGACCTGCGAGGCCGCCGGGGTTGCGACGGGCTTGCGCTTGCTCGACGTGGGCTGCGGCACCGGCTGTGTCGCGCGCGAAGCGGCACGCCGGGGCGCGGCGGTCACCGGCTTGGACCCCAACGAAGGCATGCTGGCGGTGGCCCGGCGCCTCGACCCGCAGGTCGATTGGCGCGACGGCGTCGCCGAGGGCATCCCCTTCGACGACGGCACTTTCGACGCCGTGACCTGCCAGTTCGGCCTCATGTTCTTCGGGGACCGGGTGAAGGCGCTGGCCGAGATGTGGCGGGTCACCAGGCCCGGAGGTCGTCTCGTTGTCGCCACCTGGGACGCGCTGGAGCGCACACCGGGCTACGCCGCCATGGTCGCGCTGCTTGAACGCCTCTTCGGCGCGGAGATCGCCGCCGGCCTGCGCGCGCCCTTCGTGCTGGGCGCGCCCGGCGAGCTGCGGGAACTCTTCGAAGCCGCCGGCATCCCCGGCGCGACGGTCGACACCCAGGTCGGCGAAGCGCGCTTTCCCTCCATCGCCGACTGGGTCCACACCGACGTGAAAGGCTGGACGCTCGCCGACGCCATCGATGACGCGCAGTACGCGTTGCTACAGAAGGAAGCGCGGGAAGAACTGAAGCGCTTCGCGGCGGCGGACGGGACCGTGCGTTTCGACTCCCCGGCGCACATCGTGACGGCGGTGAAGGGGTAAACCCCCTCACCCTCCCGCTCACGCGGGCCCCTCCCTCTCCCACAAGGGGAGAGGGAACCTGCGGCGGCCACGCTGTCTAATCCCTCTCCCCTCGTGGGAGAGGGTTGCGTAGCCTTGGCGCGCAGCGCGCCTAGGCGAAGCTGGGTGAGGGGGAAGGCCGCAGTTGATCGTTGCGCCTCCGCCTGCTACGAGCGCGCATGCTCGAATTTGCCGCCGCCGTTTTCTTCCTGATCATCACCCCGGGTCCCGGTGTGCTCTCGACCGCCGGCGTCGGCTCGGGCTTCGGCTATCGCGCGGGGCTCGCCTATGTCGGCGGCCTGTGGGTCGGCAACGGGCTGGTCTCCGCCGCCGTCGTCTCCGGCGTCGCCGCCGCGGTGCTGGCGCAGCCGGGCCTGCGCGAGGTGCTGCTGTGGGGTTCGGCCGCCTACCTGCTGTGGCTGGCGGCCAAGATCGCCTTCGCTGGTGCGCGCATCGCCTTCATCCATTCCGAGCGCGCGCCCGGCTTCTGGAACGGCTTCGCCCTGCAGCCGATCAACCCCAAGGCCTACGCGGTGAACACGGCTCTGTTTTCCGGCTTCGCCTTCATGCCGGGTGCGCTGGCCGTCGAAACGGCGGTGAAGTTCGCCCTCCTCAACGCCATCTGGATTCCGATCCACCTCGCTTGGCTCTGGGCCGGCGTCACCCTGCGCCGCCTTGATCTGGATCCGAAGGTTCAGCGCGCCATCAACATGGCTATGGCGCTGTCGATGCTCATCGTCGTCGCCATCGCGGTCGCCGCGCAGCTCTAGGCGTTTGCTTCTCCGACGAACTCCCGCACCGCCGCCACCGCCTCGGCGAGGCCGACGCGTTCGGCGGTGACTTCCGGCGGGAAGGCGTCGAGCAGGCGCGAGGGCAGTGGATCGAGCAGCACGAAGACGCCGCGGTCGTCGGCGCGGCGGATGAGGCGGCCGTAGGCCTGGCGCAGCTTCAGGCGGGTCAGGCGCTCGTCGTAGGCGCGGCCGCCGAAGACCTCGCGGCGTGCCTTGTGGATGATGTCGGGGCGCGGCCAGGGCACGCGGTCGAAGGCGATGAGCCTGAGCGCACGGCCCGGCACGTCGACGCCGTCGCGCACCGCATCGGTGCCGAGCAGGCAGGAGTCCTCCTCGGCGCGGAAGATGTCGACCAGGGTGCCGGTGTCGAGGCCGTCGACGTGCTGGCTGTAGAGCGTCAGGCCGCGGTCGGCCAGCGGCTGGGCGATCTGGCGCTGCACGGCGCGCAGGCGGGCGATGGCGGTGAAGAGGCCGAGCCCACCGCCGCCGGCAGCGAGGAACAGCTCGCGGTAGGCGCTGGCCAGCTGGGTCAGGTCGCCGCGCTTCAGGTCGTGGACGATGAGGATGCGTGTCTGCCGGGCGTAGTCGAAAGGCGAGGGCAGCGAGAGCCGCGAGACGTTGGCCATCAGGTGGTTGATGCCGAGGCGCGCCTCCGCCGCCTGCCAATGTTCCGTACCGTGGATTTCCTCGCCGTTGATGTGCTTGCCGCTGTCGTCGGTCAGCGTCGCCGAGGTGATCAGCAGGCCGTGGGCGCTCTGGCCCAGGCTGGCGGCGAAGGGCCGGCTGGGGTCGACCCAGTGGCGGTAGAGCCCGACGTCGATGTCGCGGCCGTCGATGCGCTCCACGGCGAACCAGTCGCAGAACTCCGGCGGGGTGTCGTCCTCCAGCGCCTTCAGCATGCTGCGCCAGGCGGCGATGGGCAGGATCGCGCGGCTGTCCAGGCTGCGCGCCGTCGCCTCGATGCGCCGGCGGGTGTCGCTGTCCAGGCTGTCGGATTCTTCGTCGAGGCGCAGCACCAGCAGCTTGCGCAGTTTGGCGAGCGGCGTTGCCAGGGCGGCGAGGTCGTCGGCCAGATCCTCGGCCGCCTCCAGCAGGCCGTCGACCGGCGGATGGGCCGGCGCCTCCAGGCTGTAGGGCTGGTCCTGGCCGGTGGCGCGGGCGTAGACCTGCCGCCCGGCCAGCGCCAGGAATCGTTCCGCCGCGCCTTCCGGGCGGCTTTCCTCCAGGCGCTGGCGCCAGCCTTCGCCGGCCAGCACGCGGGCCGCTTTCAAGGCCTCTTCCAGGGCCTCCAGCGCCTGGGCATCGTCGCCGAGGATATCCTCCAGGCGGCGTTGCAGGCCGCGCATGCGGCTGGTCGCGCGGCGGCCGCCCTCGGCGCCCAGGATCCAGCGGCGCAGCTCGCGGGTCTCCATGCCGGTCAGGTGCGCGGCGAAGGCGCTGTCGGCGGCGTCGAACAACTGGTGGCCCTCGTCGAAGACGTAGCGCGTCGGCAACTGCTCGTCGTCGCCGCCGCCCATGGCCGCCTGGATGAGAACGAGCGCGTGGTTGGCGATGACGATCTCGGCCTGGCGCGCCGAGCGGACCGAGCGCTCGATGAAGCACTTCTTGTAGTGCTGGCAGGCGGAATAGATGCACTCGCCGCGCCGGTCGGCCAGGCCAAGGGTACGCTGCGGCCCGAAGAGGTCGGGGAACCAGCCGGGGAAGTCGCCGCCCACCATGTCGCCGTTGCGCGTGCGCGCCGCCCAGCGCGCCATGAGGCCCAGGCCCACGGCGTCCTGCGGGCGCGCCTGCGCCACCGCTTCCGCGAGGTTCAGCAGGCAGAGGTAGTTTTCCCGCCCCTTGCGGATCACCACCTTGCGCGCGCGCTCGCGCGGCTCGGGAAAGAGGCGCGCCAGCTCGTCGTCGACCTGGCCCTGCAGGTTGCGGGTGTAGGTGGAGATCCAGACGGCGGCGTTGTTGCGCTCGGCCCAGAGGCTGGCGGGGGCCAGGTAGCCCAGGGTCTTGCCGGTGCCGGTGCCGGCCTCGGCCAGCACCACCTGCGGCTCGCCCTCCTGGGCGCGCGGGGCGAAGGCGGCGGCTGCGGCGGCGGCATAGTCGGCCTGCTGCGGGCGCGGCTCGGACTCGTCATCCAGGAAAGCGGCGAGGCGTTCACGGGCGTCCTCGGGGAACACCGGCTTCGTGCCCGGCGCGCCGCGCGGCGGGCGTTCCTCCCACTCCGGCAGGCGCTCCCAGACCCGGAAACCCAGGTTGCGCTTGGGCAGCCCGGACTTAGGGTCGACTTGGCCACCCTCGCCATAGCCGAGCGCCGCGACCACGTAGGGTCCCCACAGCCAGCCGGCCTGGGCCATCAGCCAGGCGATGCCCGGCGCGTCGCGGTCGCCGCCCCCCAGACTGCGAGGGTCTGAGGTTCCGCGCGCGGCCAGTTCGGCCAGCAGGTCCCGGGCCAAGCCGGGCAGAGCGATGGCGGCGGCTTCCGCGTCGGCCGGCCCGGATTGATCGAGGGGCCGGCCCAGGGCGGCGGCCAGGCCGTGCGCGGTCGGCGCGCAGAAGCTGGCCGGGCGGGTGAAGGCGAAGAGCTCCAGCAGGTCGAAGGCCGGAAAAGGGTCGCTTTCGAGGCGCCGCGCCGTCGCGCGGGCGTGGCACAGGATCGGCGGCGCCTGGCGCGCGCGCCGGGCCGCCTCCGCCGGCGGCAGGGCCAGCACCTCGCCTTCCTCCGGGTCGATCCAGACCGCCTGGCCGATGCCGGCCAGCAGCACCGGCGCGGCCGGCAGGCGGACGGCAGGGGCAGGCGGTGGGGAGACCCCCGGGGATGTTGGGGCCGGAAACGACGTAGAACTCATGATTGGACTATAACGGGAACAATTGGGCCGCGCATTCTGATAAGGGCGCGTTCTGTTAAGGGCCGGGCCTGTCGAGGGGCCCACGGTGCGGGACGCCGGCCGGAGGAGAATCGGTTTATGCTCGGCAGGAGGCCGAGGGGGCGGCGATCTGCGCCGCCCGACCGATAAAGGAGTGGGATGAGTTTTGCCGTTGCGGTGGAAGACGGTTCCGTGAGCGAGGGGGATGCCGATCTGGCCGCCCTGCTGGACGGGAACAAGGCGGCCTGGGACCGTTTCGTGGCGCGCCATGCGGCGGTGATCTTCGCCGCCGTGCGCCGCCGGCTGGTGCCGGCTGGCCGGACCGCCGATGCCGAGGACGTGGTGCAGGACGTTTTCGTGAAGCTGTGCCAGAAGGATTTCCGGCTGCTGCGCAGCTACGACGCCTCGCGGGCCAAGATCACCACCTGGCTGACCGTGGTGGCCAACTCGGCGGCGATCGACCACCTGCGGCGCCTGCGCCGGCGCACCGAGGACATCGAGGCGCAACCTGAATCGGTGCTGGCGGTGGATCCGGTGGTGCCGGAGAAGGTGAAGATCCCCGAGGGGATGCTGTCGCCGCGCCAGGCCCTGGTGCTGGAGCTGCTCTACCAGCGCGACATGACACCGGGCGAAGCGGCGGAGGCTATCGGGATCGACCCGCAGACCGTGCGCTCCATGCACCACAAGGCGTTGGTCAAGCTCCGGGCGCATTTCCAGGCGGAGCTGGGGGAAGAGGGTTAACCCGGGGATATTCCGCCGCCCGGCTGCGTAAAATGGTTCGAAGGGCAAGAGATTGAAGGACATGAGGGAAGACAAGATCAAAACCGAAGAGGGCGCGGCCCTCTGGCGCCAGGCGCGGGAAGGCCGGGCTGCGGTGACGGAGAGCGAGGCGCCCGACGCGCTGTGGCTCGCCGCCTACCTCGACGGCAGCCTGGCCGAGGACGAGGCGGCGCGCCTGGAGGCGCGGCTGGCCGCCGACCCGGCCCTGCTCGGCGAACTGCTGGCTCTGCGCGAGACCCTGGCAGTCGGCGGTGCTGATGCCGGGGCCGTGCCGGCCGGCGTGGTGGCGCGGGCCCAGGCGCTGCGGCCCGTGCAGAAACCGGCGCGGGCGACGGCTGGCCGGACCTCCTGGGCCGATCATCTCTTCGGCGCCTGGCTGCGCCCGGCGGTGTCGGCTGCCGCGGTGGTGATGCTGGCCGTGGCCTGCGTCGGCGCCTTCGAGTTGGGCCGCTATCAGGGCGAGCAGATGGACACGGCGCAGTCCGCAGAGGTCACCGAAAGCGACGTGCCGGTCGATCTGCTGCTGGAAGACCTGATCTAGTTTTGGGCCTTATCTAGTTTTGGAAAGCAACACCCCGATGCGTAGCAAACTCCCCTGGTTCCTGCTGGCCGCCTCCGTGGCGCTGAACCTCTTCTTCCTGGCCGGCGTGGTTTTCTATCCGCACTTCAGGGGGCATGACCATCCGCCGCACTGGCGTGATCCCGTGGCCTCGGTGGCCGAGGACTTCTCGCTCGACGACCGCCAGGTCCGGGCCCTGGAAGCCCTGCGGGAGAAGGTGGCCGAACGCCGCCGCGCGGGTCGGGGCGAGCGGGACGGCTTTCAGGCGATCATTCTCGACGCCCTGCGCCAGCCGGCCTTCGACCGTGCCGCCCTGGCCCAGACGCTGCAGCAGCGCCGCGAAGGCTCCGGCGACATGATCCTGGATATGACCGAGGACCTGCACGGCTACCTCGCCGGGCTGTCGCCCGACCAGAAAGCCGCCTTCCTGGAGCGCGCCGCCGAGGACCGAGATTTCCTGCGCCGCCTGCTGTTTCCGCCGCGTCCGCACCGCGATCGGGGCTAATTCCGGCCGATTCGGCAAGATTGACGCCCAGACGGACTGGCCCTAGTGTCCGCCCCACTTGAGGGGGCGGCAGGAGGCCGCGCCCGACCAATCCATCCCGTCGGACGAGCCGAGCCATGAGCAACGAAAGAGAACTGGCCGAGGGCGCCCGCGCCTGGCCCTTTGAAGAGGCAAGACGAGTCGCAAAGCGGATCGGCGGGAAAACGCCGGAAAAAGGCTACGTCCTCTTCGAAACGGGCTATGGGCCGTCGGGCCTGCCGCACATCGGCACCTTCGGCGAGGTGGCGCGCACGACCATGGTGCGCCAGGCCTTCCAGCGTCTCTCCGACGTGCCGACGCGCCTCTTCTGCTTCTCCGACGACATGGACGGCCTGCGCAAGGTGCCGGACAACATCCCCAACAAGGAGAAGGTGGCCGAGCATCTCGGCAAGCCGCTGACGCAGATCCCCGATCCCTTCGGCACGCACGAGAGCTTCGGGCACCACAACAACGCGCGCCTGCGCGGCTTCCTCGACACCTTCGGTTTCGAGTACGAATTCCAGTCTTCCACCGACTGGTACACCTCGGGCCGCTTCGACGCGGCGCTGCTGCAGGTGCTGCGCAACTACGACGCCGTGAAGAACGTGGTGCTGCCGACCCTCGGGCCGGAGCGGCGCGAGACCTACAGCCCCTTCCTGCCGCTCTGCCCCAAGACGGGCCGCGTGCTGCAGGTGCCGGTGCTGGAGGTGAACGCCGAGGCCGGCACCATCGTCTATCAGGACGAGGATGGCGCCAAGGTCGAGGTGCCGGTGACCGGCGGCCAGTGCAAGCTGCAGTGGAAGGCCGACTGGGCGATGCGCTGGTACGCGCTGAACGTCGACTACGAGATGTCGGGCAAGGACCTCATCGACTCGGTGAAGCTCGGCAACCAGATCTGCAAGATCCTCGGCGGCCGTCCGCCGGAAGGGTTCAACTACGAGCTCTTCCTGGACGAGGAAGCCAAGAAGATCTCCAAATCCAAGGGTAACGGCCTCAGCGCCGAGGAGTGGCTGACCTACGGGCCACCGGAGAGCCTCTCGCTCTTCATGTTCCAGAAGCCCCGCGCCGCCAAGCGGCTCTACTTCGACGTCATTCCGCGCGCGGTCGACGACTACCTCTCGCACCTCGCGGCCTTCGACGCCGCCGACGAAAAGCGCCTGGAAAACCCGGTGTGGCACATCCACAACGGCCAGCCGCCGCAGCCGGGCACCAAGCTCAGCTTCGGCATGCTGCTGAACCTGGCCAGCGTGTGCAACACGGAGGACGCCGGCGTTCTCTGGGGCTTCATCTCCCGCTACGCACCTGAAGCTTCGCCGGAGAGCGATCCCTTCCTCGACCGCCTGGTCGGCTTCGCGCTGCGCTACTACGCCGACTTCGTGAAGCCGAAGAAGTCCTACCGCGCGCCCAGCGACAAGGAGCGTGCGGCGCTGGAGGATCTGGCCGGCCGTCTCAAGCAGCTGCCGAAAGACGCCGACGGCGAGGCGATCCAGAACGAGGTCTACGCGGTCGGCAAGGAGCACGGCTTCGAGAACCTGCGCGACTGGTTCAAGGCGCTCTACGAGATCCTGCTGGGCCAGGATCAGGGCCCGCGCATGGGCTCCTTCATGGCGCTCTACGGCCTGGAGGAAAGCCTCGGCCTCATCGACTCCGTGCTGCAGGGTGAAAGCCTGCAGGCCTCTTCGTAGGTTTCCTCACACCACGCAGACATACGCCATTGTCGCCCCGGGACTTGTTCCCGGGGCCCATTGGCGTCGGCGGCCGTTGGTTTCAGAACTGATCTTAATCAAACCGTCAGGTTTGTGCGGCAGTTATTCTTGCCTGACTGACCGCCAGAGCTTGAGGATATCGCCATGCAGTTTTTCCAGCGCATCAAAGCGGGCATCGATCCGCGGCCGTTTCTGGACGAGATCGCTTCCATCGAAGGCGCCTGGGACGTTTCCACCGGCCGCCAGGATAAGATCGACGTGCAGCGTGAGGCGCTGGCCATTCCCTTACGCGGTCTGCGCAAGTCCGCCATCGGCGAGCGCAAGCGCCGCGACGTGCACGAAAGCCGCTGGACCACGGGCTCGAAGCTCTATCCGGTCGCACGGCGCTTTTTGAAGGACTTCGCCAAGGAACAGGACGCGCTCCTGAGCCGCGCCAAGATCGTCTGCCTGCCGGCGGGCCGGCGGGTCTATCCGCACATCGACCGCGGCGACTACTACGCGGTGCGCGACCGCTACCACCTGGTGCTGCGCTCGGCCGCGGGCTCCTGGCTGAAGGCCGGCGACGAGGAAGTGCGCCTGCGCGAAGGCGAGCTCTGGTGGTTCGACAACAAGCAGATGCACGAAGCCATGAACGACGGCGACCAGGACCGCATCCACATGATCTTCGACCTGCTGCCGCGCGCCCGCGCCCAGGAAGTCTTCGGCGAAAACGTGAAGCTCGGCCGCACCACGGTGCGCGCCACTGCTTGAGATTGATCTGATTTGTCACCCTCGGGCTTGTCCCGAGGGTCCAGGGGCCATCAACGCGTCGCCTGCCCTGGATGCTCGGAACAAGTCCGAGCATGACAAGACGAAGAAGCAATCCCGGTGATCCCATACACACCTCTGTCGTCCCGGGGCTTGTCCCCGGGACCCATTGGCGTTTGCTGCCGGCGACAGCCTAAGGCGTTTTCAGGGATGGGACGGCCAGGGCATTGGATCCCGGCAACAAGTGCCGGGATGACAGCCTTCGGTGTTGTAAGGGCGAGGCTGTTGGATCACCCGCCGTGCGCGAAATCCCAGTAGGCTTCGCGGGCGGTGGAGCAGATCGGGCCGGGTTGCAGGTTGCGGTCCTCGACCTTGGTGATCGGCACGACCTTGCCGTAATTGCCGGTGGAGAAGACCTCGTCGGCCGCCACCACGTCCTGCCATGTGACCCGCGCTTCGTGGACCTTGATGCCGCGATCGCGCAGCAGCGCCATGACGCGCTGGCGGGTGACGCCGTTCAGGAAGGTGCCGTTGGGCACGGGCGTGATGGCGGCGCCGTCCTTGGCGATCCAGAGGTTCGCGGTGGCCAGCTCCGCCACGTTGCCGATGGCGTCCAGCACCACCGCGTTGTCGAAGCCGCGCTGGCCGGCCTCGCTCAGCGCGCGGGCCGAGTTGGGGTAGAGGCAGGAGGCCTTGGCGTCGGTCGGCGCCATGTTGGGCGCCGGGCGGCGGTAGCTGGACAGGCAGACGGAGAGGCCGTCGGCCGACGGTAGCGGCGCCTCGTAGAGAGTGAAGCAGAAGCGCGTGCTTTCCGGATCGGGTGCGACGAAGCCGCTTTCCGCGTACAGCATGGGGCGCAGGTAGAGCGCCGCGTCCTTGTCGAAGTGCTTCAGGCCGTCCTGGGCGATCTCCAACATCTCGCCGGCGGAATAGACCGCCTTAAGCCCGAAGGTCCGGGCCGAGTTCACCAGGCGCGCGCAGTGCTTGTCGAGGTCCGGCGTCACGCCTTCGAAGGCGCGGGCTCCATCGAAGACGACCGAGGCCATCCAGGCGGCATGGGTCATGGGGCCCATGATCGGCGGGTTGCCTTCAACCCACTGTCCATCCAGGAAATGCACGGCCTTGGGAGCTGTCATGGCGGGGGCTTTCCACTGCTGTTGTGCGGGACCTTCGGAGAGCCTAGCGGCTCGGCCTCATCAGGGAAAGCGTCGGCAGCCCCGCTACCCTGCGGAGCAGCTATGCACCGAAATTGTCATGGTCACAATCGGGGCCGGCGGGGCGCCGGCGTGCCCTAGTGGCCCGACCAGGAAATGCGCGACACCCACTGCACCTGCGTCATGGGCAGCTCGCGCACCACATGCTCGCGGCTGAACGACTTCAGGCGCAGCAAGCCGCCGGCGTTGTCCAGCAGCTCGGCCATCAGCAGTTCGCCCTGCTGGCTGCGCAGCAGGATGCGGTCGCCCGGCTTGACCTCGGCGCCGGGCGAGACGATGACCAAGTCGCCGCTGCGGTAGACCGGCAGCAGGCCGTCACCGGAAATCTCCAGCGCGAAGGCATGGGGGTCGGGCACGCCGGGGAAGGGCGCTTCTTCCCAATGGCTCCGCACCGGCCGTCCCTCGCCGTCGAAGTAGCCGGGCTGCGCCGCCATGGCGAAGCGCAGCTTGGGCAGCCGGCGGAAGTTCGTCGGATGCGCCTGGTCTTCGATCAGGCTGATGAACTCGCTGAGCGAGGCGCCGGTGGCGTTCAGCACCTTGGCCAGCGACTCGGTGCTGGGCCAGCGCTGCTTGCCTTCCTTGGTGATGCGCTTGCTCTTGTTGAAGGTCGTAGGGTCAAGACCGGCCTGCCGGGCAAGCCCGGAGGGAGAGAGGTTGTACCTCGCGGCGAGGCGGTCGATCGCCCGCCAAACGGCCTGGTGCTCCAGCATGGGAACATTGTCTTATATGTTGCGCGGCTTTGCAGCAAGAACATAGTCACAGCCGCGGGCGCCTAGTCAAAATAATGTTTTGATTGCTATTCCTCTCGGGGGCTTGTTCGGCCTGATTACTCTCGATTACTTTTGCGCTCATGAATCGAGATCTGATTTTTCACATATGCCGTAAAGAGGAGTGGGCGGAAGCCCAGGCGGCGGGCCGTTATGGCGGTTCCTCCCAGGACCGGGCCGACGGCTTCATCCACTTCTCCGACGCCGGCCAGGTCCGCGCCTCGGCCGCCAAGCACCGCGCCGGCCAGGACGGCCTGGTGCTGCTGGCGGTGGACGCGGCGGCACTGGGCGAGGCCCTGAAGTGGGAGCCTTCGCGCGGCGGGGCGCTTTTTCCGCACCTCTATGGCGCGCTGCCCTTGACGGCGGTGCGCCGGGTCGATGATCTACCCCTGGGGGCCGACGGGACCCATCGCTTCCCGCCGCATATCCAGGACTAGACCGACCCTTGGACAGCTTTTCCTTGATCGGCCCGGCGCTGCGGCGGCTGGACCCCGAAACCGCGCACAACCTGACCCTCTGGGCCCTGGGACACGGGCTGGCGCCGCGCGCGGCCGCCGAAGACGATCCGATCCTGGCGACGGAGGTCTGGGGCCGGCCCTTCGCCAACCCTTTGGGGCTCTCCGCCGGTTTCGACAAGGACGCCCGGGTGATGGGGGCCATGCTGGGTCTCGGCCTGGGGTTCGTCGAGGTCGGCTCGATCACGCCGCGCCCGCAGCCGGGCAACCCCAAGCCACGCATCTTCCGCCTGCCCGAGGATGGCGCGGTGATCAACCGCCTGGGCTTCAACAACGGCGGCCTGGAGGCGGCGCGGAGGCGGCTCTCGGCTTTCCGCAAGAGCGGGGCGGGCCGGGGCGGCGTGGTGGGCGTCAACCTGGGCAAGAACAAGGAGACCGCCGACGCCGCCGGCGACTACGTGCTCGGCGCCGCCGCGCTGGGCCCCCTGGCCGACTACCTGGTGGTCAACGTCTCCTCGCCCAACACGCCGGGCCTGCGCGCCCTGCAGGGCCGCGGCGAGCTGGAGAGCCTGCTGGGCCGGGTGATCGCCGCCCTGCCGGATCCGGCGCCGCCGCTGCTGCTGAAGATCGCGCCGGACCTGACCGAAGAGGACAAGGCCGACATCGCCGCCGTCTGCCTGGATCTCGGCGTCTCCGGGATCATCGCCACCAACACCACCATCGCCCGCCCCGACAGCCTGAAGGGTGCCGCGCGGGGCGAGGCCGGAGGGCTTTCCGGCAAGCCGTTGTTCGAGGCCTCGACCGCGGTGCTGCGCGACCTTTACCGCCTGACCGAAGGCAAGCTGCCGCTGATCGGCGTCGGCGGCGTGACCTCCGGGGCCGACGCCTACCGCAAGATCCGTGCGGGGGCCTCGCTGGTGCAGCTCTACACGGCCTTGATCTACCGCGGGCCGGGGCTGGTCCCCCGCATCAAGACGGAACTCGCACGCCTGCTGCGCGAGGACGGCTTCGACTCGGTGAGTGCCGCGGTGGGCGCCGACCACCGGTATAGCGGATAGGATTCTCCCCCTCACCCAGCTGCGCCTAGGCTCGTACCTCGCCAAGGCTGCGCAACCCTCTCCCGCCAGGGGAGAGGGTTTGATTTTGTGCCCTCTCCCCTCGTGGGAGAGGGAGGGGCCCGCGAAGCGGGAGGGTGAGGGGGATTGCTCCGCCCTACAGAATCTCCAGCACGTTCTCCGGCGGGCGGCCGAGGGCGACTTTCTGGCCCTTCACCACGATGGGGCGCTCGATCAGCACCGGGTGCTCGACCATGGCGGCAATCAGCGCCTCGCGGCTGAGGCCCGGGTCGTCGAGGCCGAGCTCCTTGTAGGGCGCTTCCTTGCGGCGCATCAGCTCGCGCGGCTCCATGTCCAGCTTCTTCAGGAAATCGTCCAGGGTCCCGGCGTCCGGCGTGTCCTTCAGGTACTCGACGACCTTGGGGGCCTCGCCCTTTTCCTGGAGCAGCGCCAGGGTCTGGCGGGATTTGCTGCAGCGCGGGTTGTGATAGATGGTCACGGCCATCGTTTCCGTCCTCCTGTTGTCGCACCTCTTTGGCGGCAAAGAAGCGCCGCCGGCCGGGATTCGTCAAGCGCCCTCAGGGCCGGCCCCTAGAGCGACGGCTCAAGACTCCGTTAACTATCTTTCAAGCCTCTTGGGGGAAAGTGCCTGACATGGTTCGGTACAGTTCCTCTCTTCCCCGGCAGGCGGATGCTTAAACACTTCGCGATTTTCCTCTGCTATGCGGGCGGCGCCGTCGCGCTCGCCTTCTTTGCGCCCCTCTGGCTGCCGCTCAGCGGGCCCGAGGCCGCCATCGGTCTCGGCCTGGCCGCGCTGATCGGCGGCGGTCTGCTGCACGAGGTCTATGCCCGGCTGGGGCGCGAAGGCTTCCTGGCCGAGAAGCTGCTCGGCCTGCGCCAGGCCCAGAGCGAGGCGATGGAACAGCTGAGCTGGACCCGCCGCGAACTGGCCGTCCTGCGCGAGGCGCTGGAATCCGCCGGCGGCCTCAGCCGCTCCGGCAAGAGCGTCGACGAGGTGATCTCCGAGGTGAAGGTGCTGCAGTCGCTGATCACCCGCCTCGCCAAATCCTCCAAGGCGCCGCTCCCGGCCGAGATGGCGCAGCCCGCCGGCCCGGCGATGGCCGCCCCTCAGCGCCGCGCGGCGGCGGAGAAACCCGCCCGCGCCAAGCCCTTGGCGCGCGACGACGAGGCCAACAAGATCGCGGTCATGCCGGCCAACGCCAACCAGAAGCCCGGTGTCCTGCCGCCGGTGGCCGAGGGTCTCGACGAGTCCGCGGTGCTGGAGGTGGCGCGCCAGGCCCTGCGCGACGACCGCATCGACCTGGTGCTGCAGCCCATCGTGCTGCTGCCGCAGCGCAAGCGGCGCTACTACGAATGCTTCTCGCGCCTGCGCACCACCGACGGCTACATGATCCTGCCGGAGCAGTACATCGCCCTGGCCGAGCGCGAGGGCATCGTCGCCGCCATCGACAACATGCTGCTGATCCGCTGCATCCAGCTGATCCGCAAGATCCAGTACCGCAACGAGAAGCTCGACTTCTTCTGCAACATCTCCAGCCACACCCTGGGCGACGACGCCTTCTTCGCCGACTTCGTGGAGTTCCTGGAGAGCAACCGCGACCTTTCCAAGCACCTGATCTTCGAGTTCTCGCAGAGCGACTACGAGGCCTGGGACAGCGGCGCCGCCGTTTACCTGCGCCGCCTGGCCGACCTGGGCTGCCGCTTCTCCCTGGACGGCGTCCACCACCTGAACATCGACGGCGAGATCCTGGCCCGGCGCAACTTCCACTTCGTGAAGGTGCACGCCGAACTGCTGCTGGCCGATGTCGCCGCCGGGCAGTCGCTGGCCGACAACCTGAAGGAAAGCGGCGTCTGCCTGGTGGTCGAGAAGGTCGAGGACGAGGACGCCCTGGTCGAGGTCATGGACCTGGGCGTCGACTGTGCCCAGGGCTACCTCTTCGGCGAACCCCGCCTGGCCAAGCCGGCGGCTTAGCCTCCTCCTCGCACCGGATCCGGCCGGCATCCCCCTTTGCATGAAGGGACTGCCTGTGGCAGAAGAGGCGCGCGATAGCGGCCCTTCGCTTTTAATCGGCCCCCAGAAACGCCTGGAGACCCCGGAATTCCATGAAATCCGAGACCCTCACGACCGAGGTGCCCATTTACCCCGGTCTGTCGGCTGTGGCCGACCGCTACGACGCCTTCATCATCGACCTCTGGGGCGTCATGCACGACGGCCTTCAGGCCTATCCGGCGGCGGTCGAGGCGCTCACCCGGCTGCGGGAGGCCGGCAAGAAGTCGGTCGTCCTGTCCAACGCGCCGCGCCGCGCGGCGGTCATCGCCCAGCGCAACGCGGAGATGGGCCTGCCGGAGGAGCTGCCCGACCACCTGCTGAGCTCCGGCGAGGACGCCTGGCAGCATCTGAAGACCCGCCCGGACGCCTGGTACCAGGCCCTCGGCAGGCGCTGCTACCACCTGGGCCCGGCGCGCGACCACGGCATGCGCGAGGGGCTGGACATCGACTTCGTCGACAGCCTGGCGGAGGCCGACTTCATCCTCAACACCGGCATCCTCAACGATCATGACGTGGTCGAGACCTACCGCGCCTTCCTCGATGCCGGGCTGCAGCGCAAGCTGCCGATGATCTGCGCCAACCCGGACCTCATCGTCATGCGCGGCGACGACATGGAAATCTGCGCCGGGGCGCTGGCGCTCGACTACGAGCAGAAGGGCGGCAACGTGCGCTGGCACGGCAAACCGCATCCGGAGGTCTACCGCAGCTGCTTCGCGCTGCTGGAGGGCATCGACCCCTCGCGCATCGCCGCCATCGGCGACTCCCTGCGCACCGACGTGGCCGGCGCCGAGGCCTCGGGCATTTCCAGTATTTTTATCGCCGGAGGGATCCACGGCGAGGAATTAGGCGTAGATAGGGAGGGTCTGATCGACCCCGAGGCTTATGCCGCCTTCATCGCGGCGGCCGAATGGAAACCCACCGCGGTGCTGCCGTTCATGCGCTGGTAAGGCGCCCGGCGCCTCGCGGGCAGCCGAAAAGAGAGGCATGGCCGAGCCGCAGAGCCGCAGCTTTCACTGGCGCTTCGAGAACCCGCCGGCCGCCATCTGGCCGATCCTCTCCGATACCGTGCGCTTCAACGAGGCCGCGGGCTTGCCGCGCTACGACGTCGTCGAGACCCCGCAGGACGACGGGACGGTCCTCTACGAGGGGCGGCTGAAGCGCGGTCCCTTCACCATTGCCTGGCGCGAAATCCCGGTGAACTGGGTGGCCAACCGCTGGTTCGAGCATCGCCGTGAGTTCCTCGGCGGGCCGCTGAAGGACCTGACCGCGCGTTTCGCGCTCAGCCCCGGCCCGGACGGCACGGGCAGCCAGGGCGACTACACGCTGACCGCGACCCCGGCGAACCTGCTGGGCCGCCTGATGCTGAAAGCCGGTTTCTTCGAGAACACCGCCAAGACCTTCGCCGGCCTCGCCGCCGATGCCGACCGCTTTGCCGGCGGCGCCGCGGCCATGCCCTTCAGTTTCACCGCCCCCAGGCCCGACCCGGCGCTGAAGCGGCGGGTGGCGGCCCTGATCGAGGAGATCGAGGCCAGCGGCCACGGCCACGGCCGGGCGGCGCGCCTCGCCGACCTTCTGCTCAGCGCCCAGGAGGCCGACCTGGCGCACCTTCGCCCGCTGGCCCTGGCCCGGGACTGGCAGGCGGAGCCGCGCGAGGTCATCGAGCTTTGCCTCCAGGCGGTGCGCGCGGGTCTTCTCACCATGCGCTGGGACCTGCTCTGCCCGCGCTGCCGGGTCGCCAAGGCGGCCGTGCAGGCGCTCGACCAGCTGCCCAAGGGGGCGCACTGCGCCACCTGCAACATCGACTACGACCGCGACTTCTCGCGCAACGTGGAACTGAGCTTCTCGCCGGCGCCGGCGGTGCGGGCACTGGGCACGGGCGAGCACTGCCTCTTCGGGCCGATGTCGACGCCACACATCTGGGTGCAGCGGAGCCTGCCGCCGGGCGCGCATCTGAGCGAGGCCTGCGACCTGCCGGCCGGCAGCTACCGCCTGCGCACGCTGGAGGCCGGGCCGCAGGAAGAGGTGACCCTGGAAGGAAACATGCCGCTGGCGGAGGTGGTGGTGACCGGCGAGGCGGTGCGCCCGGGCGCGCCCGGTGAGCCCGGCCGGGTGCTGCTGCGCAACGACTCCGGCCAGCCGTTGACCGTCATCATCGAGGAACGGCGCTGGGCGCGCGACGCGCTGACCGCCGACCGGGTGACGGCCCTGCAGGCCTTCCGCGACCTTTTTTCCGAGCAGGTGCTGAGGCCCGGCGACGAAGTGGCGGTGGCGCGGATAACGCTGCTGTTCACCGATCTGAAGCGCTCCACCGACCTCTACGGCAGCATCGGCGACGCCGCCGCCTACCAGCTGGTGCGCGATCACTTCGCTTTCCTGGGCGCCATCGTGCGGCGCCATAACGGGGCGCTGGTGAAGACCATCGGCGACGCCATCATGGCCGCCTTCGCCGCGCCCGGCGACGCCCTGGCCGCCGCCCTCGATATCCAGCGCGAGCTCGACGCCTTCAGCCAGACGGAGGAAGTGTCGGGCGCGCGGCCGCTGGCCATCAAGGTCGGCCTGCACGAAGGCCCCTGCATCGCCGTCACCCTGAACGGGCGGCTCGACTACTTCGGCACCACGGTCAACATGGCCGCGCGCCTGGAAGGGCAGAGCGACGGCGGCGACATCGTGCTGTCGGAAGCCGTGGCCGAGGATCCGGCGGTGGCGGCCCTGCTGCCGGGCCTCGACTGCAGCGCCGAGACCACGACCCTCAAGGGCTTCGACGCGCCGGTCGCCTTCCGCCGGGTCCGCGTCTAGACGGCATTCCCTTTCGATCGCTGGAGCGGCCGCGCCGATGCGCTAAGATGGCGCGCTGAAGCAGAACAAAGGGGGGAAGCGATGCGATCTGGAATCCGGAGTGCTGTGCGGTCTTTGCTGCTGGCCGTCGTGCTGGGAACCTTGGCGGCCGGCGCGCAGGCCGAAGACTTCGATCTGTCCGAACTGAACGACGGCGGCTACGTCGTGCTGCTGCGCCACGTGAAGGCGGGCGGCGCGGACGGCGACGATTTCGATCTCAAGGACTGCCGCAGCCAGCGTCAGGTCGGCAAGGCGGGGCGCGCGCAGGGCGCCGTTCTGGCGCGGCGCTTCCACGCCGCGGGCATCACCCAGGCGACGGTGCTCAGCAGCCAGTTCTGCCGCGCCCTGCAGACGGCGGAACTCTTGGAGCTCGGCCCGGTGGCCGAAGAGCCGGCGCTGAACTACTACCATTGGAAACTGGGCGGCGAAGACGAGATGAACGCGGCGATCCGCCGCTACTTCGCCGCGATGAAGGCGCCGGACGGACCGCTGGTGCTGGTCACCCACAGCCACGCCTTTGTCGCCCTCGGCCAGGAAAAACCGCCGTCGGGCGGTGGCCTGGTGCTGAAGCCCAACGGCAGCGCCACGCCGGAGGTTGCCGGCCGCATCACCGCGCCGGAGTAGAACGCGCCGCCTCCCTAATTCGGTCCGCCCTTACTGCGAAAGTCCCGCGCCGCTAGTCCGATGTGCAGGGCGGTGCCGCTGCTTGCGCCGCTAACATGTCTGTGCCGCGACAACAGCCTGTGGAGGAGGCAGCATGGGACCGCGCGTTTTCGGACTCTTCATGTGTTTTCTGTCGCTCTGCCTGTTCCTACTCGCCATGGCGTTCAAGCAGCCGGTGACGGCCCAGGAGGCCCAGCCCGGGGACTTCGCTCTGTCGTCCCTGAAAGGCGGCGGCCACGTGGTCCTGCTGGGTCATGCGCAGACCTAAGGCAAGGACGTCGAGACGGGCGATCTGGGCAACGGCGGCGGCGCAGCCGGCGGACCGCTGAACTGTCGGAGCTGGACTCGGCATCGGCCGGCCCGCCTTGACCTCGCGGCCCCTCTCGCGGGACCCTGCCCAACGGGATTTGCAATTCAGCTTGCCGCCCCGCGTGCTAGTTTCGCGCCATGTCTTGCGAATCCCAAGCCGGCGGGGCGGCCGGCGCGCCGCAGGCGGCCCCGGAGCAGGCCCCGGAGCAGGCCCGGCCTTCCGGCGGTGTCGTTGCGGTGGCCCTGGGCGGCTGCATCGCCATGGCCGCGGCCATGGGGATCGGCCGCTTCGTCTACACGCCGATTCTGCCCTTCATGGTGCAAGGCTTGGGACTCAGCCAGGCGGAAGCCGGCATCATCGCCTCCGCCAACTTTCTCTGCTCCCTGCTGGGCGCCCCCGCAGCGGCCCAGGCCCGCCCGCCCGGGCGCCGCACGCGCCGGGGC
>JBLWUP010000038.1:0-48020 GCA_048268885.1 Kiloniellaceae bacterium
CCGGCCTCCGCCGCCGGCCGGGCTTCCTCGCCCGCCCGCGCCTCTTCCGCCGCCTTGGCTCCGGCGCCCGCCTCGGCCTCCGCCGCCAGCCGGGCCTCCTCGGCCGCCCGCGCCTCTTCCGCCGCCTTGGCTTCGGCAGCCGCCTCGGCCTCCGCCACCAGCCGGGCTTCCTCGGCCGCCCGCGCCTCTTCCGCCGCCTTGGCTTCGGCAGCCGCCTCGGCCTCCGCCGTCAACCGGGCCTCCTCGGCCTCCGCCACCAGCCGGGCCTCCTCGGCCGCCCGCGCCTCTTCCGCCGCCTTGGCTTCGGCGGCGAGTCTCGCTTCTTCTGCCGCCAGTTCCGCTGCCGTCGGCTCTTCCGCCGCCGCCGCCGAACCGGAGGCCGGCGCCACCTCGCCACTGGCCAGTTCCCCGGCCGGCGCCGCCGGCGCCGCGGGCGCCTGGGCAACCGCCTGTTCCGGCGCCTCGCTGCTCTGCTGCCAGACGAAGTAGCCACCGCCGGCGATCACCGCGATCCCTGCCACCAAGGCGGGCATCAGCCAGCGGCGCTGGCCCTCCGCACCGGCAGAAGGACGCGCAGCCGGCTCGGCCGCCAGCGGTGTCGCGCCGCCCGCCGCCGCAGGCGCCGGCTCATCCGCCTGGGAGGCCGCCTCGTCCTGCGCCACGCGCAGCTTCTCATCCAGGCCGATGACGTCGCGCATCGACTGGGGCCGGTCCGCCGGGTCGGGCTCCAGCATCGAGCCGAGCTCGGGGCGCAGTTCCGGCGGCACGGAAGTGAAGTCCGGCACGCGCTTGCGCGCCTCGATGACCGACACCAGGGATTCGCTGATCTCGCCCATGTTGAGGGCCTTGCCGGTCGCCGCCGTCGCCAGGACCAAGCCCAGGCTGTAGATGTCCGAGCGGGCGTCCACCTGGCCGCCGTAGAGACCGATCTGCTCGGGCGAGGCGTAGGCATAGCGCCCGGCGAAGTCATCGCCGATGATGGTGGTCGCCGAGGAGTCCGCCAGCTTGGCGATGCCGAAATCGATGATCTTGGCCTGCGCCAGGTCGCCGTTGCCCAGAATGATGTTGTCGGGCGACATATCGCGGTGGATGACGCCCTTGTCGTGGGCCGCGGCCAGGCCGCGGGCCAGATGGTCACGCAGGTGGCGCACTTCCTCCAGGGTCAGCACCCGGTCCTCGATGAAGGACGTGAGCGAGGGCCCGTCGACGTATTCCATGACCAGGTAGACCCGGCCTTCCTCATCGCGCAGTACGCCGTCGTAGCCGACGATGGCGTCGTCGCGCACCGTGCGCAGCACCGAGGCCTCGCGCCGGAACAGCTCCATGATCTTTTCGTTGTTGGCCAGGTCCGGGCGCACGATCTTGATGGCGTGCTCGGTGCCGATCTCGGTGTGCCGGGTGCGATAAACCTCGCCCATGCCGCCACGGGCCAACAACGCCTCCACCTCATAGGTGAAGCTGATCAGGGCGCCGGGCTCGAAAATGCCGCCCTGGCGGCTGTCGTTGGCCGAGCCCGACCCGAACCGGCTGACCGATCCGCCGCGGCTTTTTGGCTCATCACTCATCACTGCTGTCCCACTTGGCGCCCGGCGGCGCCTCACCGTCGCGCGGCCCAATGGCCGTCTTTAGCACTTTCCCCGTCCGTACCGCCAGAGCGGCCTGCTGCTGCCGGCTCATCGGCTCGTCCCACCCTCGGGCAGGCCGATCAGGAGAACGGTGACATTGTCGTTGCCGCCATGGTCCAGCGCCAGGGAAACCAGCTGGTCCACAGTCTGCTGCCCCTGGCCGTCCGCAAGCGCCCGCCCATTCGCGGTCATATGACCCGACAGGACGCGGGCGATTTCCTCGTCGCTGACTTCCGAGGTCAGGCCGTCGCTGCACAGCAGCAGGCGCTGCCCCGGCGAGAGCGACCCGGAAACCTGATCCGACTCCGCCGCGGTGCCGTCCGGACCGCCGAGGACCCGGGTGATGACGCTGCGATGGGGATGCTGGCGGGCTTCCCTTTCATCGATCATGCCGGCGTCCAGGAGTTCCTGGACACGGGAATGGTCGCGGGAGACCCGCCGCAGCCCGTCGTCCCAGATATAGGCCCGGGCATCGCCGACCCAGGCGATCTTGTAGTCGCTGCCGCGCAGCCGCGCGGCCACCACGGTGGAGCCCATGCCCGGCTTGCCCCGGCCGCTGGCCGCCGCCTCGAGGATGGAACGGTTCGCCGCGGCGATCGCCTCGGGCAGATCGGCCCCCTGTTCCACCTCGCGGGCCATCACGTCGACGACGATGGCACTGGCCACTTCGCCGGCCGCCGCCCCGCCCATGCCGTCGGCGACGACCCATAGCCCCAGGTCGTCGCGGGCGGCGAAATTGTCTTCGTTCTGGCGCCGGACACGGCCGACGTCGCTCAAAGAGCCCAGCGTCGCCGCCGCGGCGTCGCTGCCCGCCGCTGCCCCGTCGTCACTGCCATTGCCGTTCTGCAGCATCAGCACCCCGCCTCAATGTTCTTGTCCCGGCATCCCTGCGCCGGGCGCGGGAGAGACCCTCCCGCCGGCCGGCCGGCGCCCCGGCCGCCTCCGATAGAGTATGGAACAGTCCTTCGGAACGGCAAAGCGGGCCGGTTACGGCAGCTTGAAGGCAATGCCATCCTCTTCGGCCAACTCAGGCTCGCGGCCGAGGAAGATGGTTCCCTTGCCGATCAACTGAACCATCTCGCGTTTCACGAAAACCACCTCGCCCTCGGCATTGCGAACGTAGGTGCCGTTGGTGCTGTGGTCTTTCAAGAAGACCTTGCCGCGCACCGCCTGGATCGTGGCGTGGCGGCGCGAGGCATAGGAGCTTTCGGTCTCCAGATCGCAGATGTCCTGGCGCCCGATGACGAACTCTGGCATCGGCTCCTCAAGGGTAAAGGTCTTGTCGCGATAGCGCAGCTCCAGGCGCAAGATCTCGCTCTCCGCCGACACCAGCGGGCTGCGGATCACCGTGACGTTCTCGTCCTCGGAGAGGACCATGTAGACGCCAACCGGTTCCTTCTTCCCCTTCATCGACGCCTTGTCGAGCCAGCGCGTCGCCGCGCGCAGCCCCGGGGAGAGGTGCACCACCGTATCTTCGGTGACCAGAATTTCACCCGCCTTGGCCAGGTCGGTGACGCGGGAGGCGACGTTAACCGTGTCGCCATAGAAGTCACCGGCGTATTCGATGACCGGCCCGAAGTGGAAACCGGCATGAATGGAGACCTCGGTGCGCTTCTGGGCGTCACGCATCAGGGTGGCGGCCCGGAAGGCTTCGTCGGGCGTGGCGAAGACGCACATCACGCCGTCCCCGGAGGTCTTCACCGTGCGCCCGCCGGCGAGGCCCGCCTGGGCATCGAGCACCGTCAGGCATTCGGCCGTCAGCCGATGCGCCGTCTCGTCGCCGTGGACTTCGTACAGCTTGGTGCTGCCGTCGATGTCGGCGAAGAGTACGGCGAGGTTCTGGGCGTCCTTGGCTGCCTTATCCGACGGGCCGTCGCTCATGGCGCAAATGTCACCGGAAGTGATGGGATCTTGAGAAGGTCGCTGTTCGAGTGTCTATCTATCAAATCAGGCCCTTGCTGTGGACCTATTTTTCGCGGCCATACAAAGCCTTGGCAACGGCCCCCCAGGAACGGCTACCAGCCGCCCCGTTTCAGCCACAGATCAACCTGTTCCAGTCGGTCATGCCCCCAGAAGGGCTCGCCATCAATGACGATTAGGGGGGAGCCGAAGACGCCTTTGGCAATAGCCTGGTCGACTTCGTCGCGCAAACGCTGCTTCACGGCGGGGTCGGTGAGGGCCGCCGAGAGCGCCCCGCCATCCACGCCCAGAGCCTCGGCCACCTTCACGACGGCCTCGGCGGAGTCGATGCTGCGCCCTTCCGCGAAGGCTTCGCGGTAGAGCGCCTTGGCCAGGGCCACCGCCTTGGCCGGATCCTGGTCGTGCAGCCAATAGAAGGCCCGGCAGGCCGCCACCGACATAAAGGGAAAGTTCCCGGGCACCTGGAAGGGGATCCCCAGCAGCCGGGCCGAGCGCGCCATGTCGCGGCGCGCGTAGTCGCCCTTCAGGGGAATGTTGAGCAGGGGCTGGCTGCCGGTCTGGGGGAAGACCGCCCCCAACAGGATCGGCCGCCAGGCCACATCGCGGCCGTGCCGGGCCGCCAGGTCGTCGATCTGCGCCGCGGCGAGATAGCCGTAGGGGCTGGAGAAGTCGAAGTAGAAGTCGATGGGCTCAGCCATGAAGGAAGCTCTTCCAGTTTGGGGCGACACTCAGTCGGCAGCGATCTGCCGCGCGATGACCAGGCGCTGAATGTCGGAGGTGCCTTCGTAGATCTGGCAGACGCGCACATCGCGGTAGATGCGCTCCACCGGGAAGTCGCTGAGATAGCCGTAGCCGCCATGGATCTGAATGGCGTCGGAGCAGACCTTCTCCGCCATCTCGGAAGCCTGCAGCTTGGCCATGGCCGCTTCCTTCAGGCAGGGCAACCCGGCATCGCGCAAGGCGGCCGCGTGCAGGACCATCAACTCGGCGCCGTGGATCTGCGTCGCCATGTCGGCAAGGCGGAAGGCGACCGCCTGGTGTTCCAGGATCGGCTTGCCGAAGCTCTGGCGCTCGCGCGCATAGGCCAGCGCGGCCTCGTAAGCGGCGCGCGCCATGCCGACCGACTGCGCGGCGATGCCGATGCGCCCGCCCTCCAGGTTGGACAGGGCGATCTTGTAGCCCTGCCCCTCCTCGCCCAGCAGCAGGTCCGGGGTCAGGCGCAGGTCGTCGAAGACGATCTGACAGGTATCGGAGCAGCACTGGCCGAGCTTCTTCTCCACCGAAGCGACGCGATAGCCGGGCGTGTCCGTCGGCACGATGAAGGCGCTGATGCCGTGCTTGCCCTTCTCCGGGTCGGTCACCGCGAAAACAATGGCGACGTCGCCGTTCTTGCCGGAGGTGATGAACTGCTTCACGCCGTTCAGCACGTAGTGATTGCCGTCACGCTCGGCCCGCGTCTTGATCGCCGCGGCGTCGGAGCCGGCCTGCGGCTCGGTCAGGCAGAAAGCGCCCAGCTTCTCGCCGCGCGCCATGGGCTTCAGGAAACGCTCCTTCTGCTCGGCGGAGCCGTACTTCGCGATCGGCATGCAGCCGACGGAGTTGTGCACCGACATGATGGTCGAGCAGGCGCCGTCACCCGCCGCCACTTCGATCAGCGACAGCGCGTAGGACACGTGGTCGGCTCCGGCACCGTCGAACTCCGGCGACACCAGCATGCCGAGGAAGCCCAGTTCGCCCATGGCCGAAATCGCTTCCTTCGGGAAGCGCGCCGCGCGGTCCCACTCGGCCGCCTTGGGCGCCAGCTGTTCCTGCGCGAACTGGCGGGCGGTATCGCGGATGAGGTTTTGTTCTTCGCTCAGCAGCATGGGATGCCGCGCTCCCGCTTCACGCGCAGGGCTCCGCCTGGCGCACCAGGGCGCTGCGGTAGACGGGTTGTCCCGCGGCGTCGAAGGGCGCCTTGAAGGTAAAGGCCTCGGCGGTCGGCCCCGCACGATCCAGGATCGCGAGACGCCGCATGCCCTCTTCGGCGCTCGGCAGCGTGCCGGCCGGAACCCACCACAGAGCCATGAAGGCGCCCGCCGGCTTTTCGAACCAGCGCCGGCGCTGTGCCATGACCTGCAGGTGGTCCGAGCGGTAGATGTAGGCGAAGAGTGAATCGAGGTCTTCCCAGACGGACTGGTTCACGATGAACTTGGGATCGTCCGAAACCTGGATATCGGTGGCGTTGCCGCTGTCGCTTTGCAGACGCCAGACGAAGCCCGGACTGCGGTCGGCCAGGGCGTTGATCTCGTCGAGGCGCTCGACGAAACCGGCGAGCTGCGGGTCGTCGAGCGGCGCCAGCGCCCGCGCCACGTTGATCTGCGCCAAATGAAACCGGCTCATCGCCCCAACTCCCTTGTCCTTTGCCTCTTCACGCCGTCTTTCTGCTTCTACCAGGGCAGCGACTGGCCGTCATAGCCGAAGAACTTCCCGTTGTCCTCCGTCGTCAGTCCGGCGATCACCTTGCGCATGCCCGCGACCGACTTCTCCGGCGTGATGTCCGCTTCCTCGCCCCCCATGTCGGTCTGGACCCAGCCGGGGTGAAAGGAGACCACCGTGAAGCCGCGCTCGCCGAGGTCGTTCGACAGCGTCTTGGTCACCATGTTCAAGGCGGCCTTGGAGCTGCGGTAGATATAGGATCCGCCGGAGCTGTTGTTGCCGATGGACCCCATGACGCTGGAGATATTGACCACGGTCTTGCCTTCGCTCTGCTCCAGCAGGCCGACGAAGCGTTCGACCATGCGCAGCGGCGCCAGGGTGTTCACCTGCAGGACGTCGACCCACTCTTCGTAGTCAGTCTCGCCGAAGCCGGTGCGCGGACCGTAGATACCCGCGTTGTTGATCAGCAGATCGATCGGCTCTTCGGCCAGCTCACGCGCCAGGCTCGCCACCTTCAGGCCGTTGGTCACGTCCAGCTTATGACAGATCACGTCGCCGTCCAGGGCGCGCAGCCTTTTCGATTTCTCGGCGTTGCGCGAACAGGCGTGAACGCGCCACCCCTCCGCCGCAAAGCTCTTCACAAACTCGAGGCCGATGCCGCGATTGGCACCGGTAATCAAAACTGTCGGCAAAACTTTCTCCTTAACAACGACCGCCGCTCTGCCGGGGGCATTAGCGGCGGCGCGCGAAAAGTCCGGGCACGACTAGTGACACCGAACTTATGATACGGCGGGCGGCCCTTCGCGCCGGGGCCGGGCAACCAGCTCACCGCCGCAATTGGGGCAGCGGTGCGCCATCGCCCCGGCACAGGCCGCGCAGAAGGTGCACTCGAAACTGCAGATCCAGGCTTCCCCGTCCAGGACGAGACCGATCTCGCAACGCTCACAGGCGGGTTTCATTTGCAGCGCCATAGGCCGCTCCCTCGGGTCGCTCCTTCGCGGCATAGAGAACATCACTTGGCCTGCCGAGACAACACCCCAAGGGCTTTCTCTGCAACAGACTGAAATTCCTAGTGATTACGTCGATATGTCCGCACAGGCGGCGGTCGGCCCGGCGCTTCTTCGCCAAGGGCAAAGCGCGCGCCGGCGGCGCGCCGGGAGTCGCGGCCGCCTACCTGGTCTCGTTGAACAGTTCACGGCCGATGAGCATGCGGCGGATCTCACTGGTGCCGGCGCCGATCTCGTAGAGCTTGGCGTCGCGCAGCAGGCGCCCGGCGGGGTATTCGTTGATGTAGCCGTTGCCGCCCAGGGTCTGGATGGTTTCCAGCGCCATCCAGGTCGCCTTCTCCGCGGCGTAGAGGATCGCCCCGGCGGCGTCCTTGCGCGTCGTCTCGCCGCGGTCGCAGGCCTTGGCCACCGCATAGACGTAGGCCTTGCTGGCGTTCATCGTCGTGTACATGTCGGCGATCTTGCCCTGGATCAGCTGGAACTCGCCGATCGGCTGGCCGAACTGCTTGCGCTCGTGGATGTAGGGGACCGCCAGGTCCATGCAGGCCTGCATGATGCCCAGCGGCCCGGCGGCCAGCACCAGACGCTCGTAGTCGAGGCCCGACATCAGCACCTTCACGCCCTTGTTCAACTCCCCCAGCACGTTCTCTTCCGGCACCTCGCAGTCCTCGAACAGCAGTTCGCCGGTCGGCGAGCCGCGCATGCCGAGCTTGTCGAGCTTCTGGGCGACGGAGAATCCCTTGAAATCCTTCTCCACCAGGAAGGCGGTGATGCCGCGGGGCCCGGCCTCCGGATCGGTCTTGGCGTAGACCACCAGGGTGTCGGCCTCGTCACAGTTGGTGATCCACATCTTGGAGCCGTTGAGGACGTAGCGGTCACCCTTCTTCTCCGCGCGGGTGCGCATCGCGACCACGTCGGAGCCGGCGCCTGGCTCGCTCATCGCCAAGGCGCCGACATGCTCGCCGGAGATCAGCTTCGGCAGGTAGCGGCGCTTCTGCGCCTCGCTGCCGTTGCGGCGGATCTGGTTCACGCAGAGATTGGAATGCGCGCCGTAGCTGAGCCCGATGCTGGCCGAGGCGCGGCTGACCTCCTCCATGGCGACGCAGTGCTCCAGGTAGCCCATGCCGGCGCCGCCGTAGTCCTCCTCCACCGTCAGGCCGTGCAGCCCCAGTTCGCCCATCTTGGGCCAGAGCTGGCGCGGGAAGGTGTCGCTGCGGTCGATCTCCTCGGCGAGCGGCGCGATCTCTTCCGAGGCGAAGCTCATCACCGTGTCGCGCAGCATGTCCGCGGTCTCGCCCAAATCGAAATTCAGGCTCGGCATCTGGTTCAAGCTCATCTCCTGCAACCTCTCCCAAGAATCGTCTTCTGTTTTGGCCGCACTTTATGCCGCCAAACCGCCCGCTGCCAGCGCCAAGCGCCGATGATGACGCCCCCTCTCAGGTTCACCCTGATTGGGGCATGTCCGGGCGGCCGGCAAGACACATCAGCGTTTGCGCCATGCGCGCGCAGGGCTTCTCCCGGCCGTCCTTCACCACCGAGACTTCCGCCTCGGTGACGGTCAGCGTGCGGCCCGGTTTCACCACCCGCCCGACGGCGCGCAGCAGCTCTCCGTCCGCCGGCGCCAGGAGGTTGATTTTGAACTCCACCGTCAGCACCGACGCGTCCGCGGGGAACAGCGAGTAGCCGGCGTAGCCGCCGGCGGAATCGGCGATGGTGCTGGTCACCCCGGCATGAAAGAAGCCGTGCTGCTGGCAGAGATCGTCGCGGAACGGCAGCTCGATCGCCACCAGCCCCGGCTCGACCCGCGCCAAGCGCGCGCCGATCAAGCCCATGACGCTCTGACGGTCGAAGCTGGCGCGGACCCGCTGGGCGAAATCGGGGTCCTGCGCCTGGAAGTCGGGAATCTGGAAATCTGGCATTTCGGCAGGGTGTCTCTCGCGCTGGTATGAACAGGGGTTCCAGCATATCGCCGCCTCATGGCTTGCGCAGCCCCCTAGGAACGCGCCATATTGCCCCGCACCGGCGGGCCCGGCACCCCATCTCGGGAGTCCCGCCGCACCCGAACGGCGCCACGGAAGCGAGCATGTTGCACGTAAAGAAAAACCGGCTGGTTCTCACCGGATCGATCCTGGCCCTCGCCGGCCTGCTGCTGGCCTGCGAGTCCGACGTCGAGCGCCAGATGCGCCTCGAACGCGAGGCCCTGGAAGCGTCGGGCGAATTGGAGGACCTTGAGGGTCAGCTCAATACGGTCAACCCCGATCCCTACGACCCGAATAAAACGGGCACCAAGAACATCGGGCGCTTCAAGCAGAACTGATCGAACAGAACTGGGCCGCGCCGCTACAGCAGGAACAGCGTCGCCAGCCCCAGGAAAGCGAAGAAGCCGATAATGTCGGTTACGGTGGTCAGCACCACGCTGGACGCCACCGCCGGGTCGACCCCCACCTTCTCCAAGCCCAGGGGAACCAGCGCGCCGGACAGCGCCGCCACCACCAGGTTGATCACCATTGCCGCGGCAATGATGATGCCGATCGACGGCATGTCGAACCAGACCCAGGCGACCGCGCCCGCCACGACCGCGAACATCAGGCCATTGGCCAGCCCGACCAGCAGCTCCTTGCCGACGAAGCGCAGGGCGTTGCCGGAGCTGAGGTCACGCATGGCGATGGCGCGCACCGCCACCGTCAGGGTCTGGGTCCCGGCATTGCCGCCCATGGAGGCGACAATCGGCATCAGTACGGCCAGCGCGACGATACGCTCCAGCGTATCCTCGAAAAGCGCGATGACGACCGAGGCGGCCACCGCCGTGAAAAGATTGATCAGCAGCCAGGTAAAGCGGGCCTTGGTGGTGTCCAGCACCGCGCTGTAGAGGTCGGTCTCCTGCACACCGGCCAGTTTCAGCAGATCCTCCTCGGCCTCTTCGTCGATGATGTGGACCACGTCGTCGACGGTCACCACACCGACCAGCCGCCCGGCGTCGTCGACGACCGGCGCCGAGACCAGGCCATACTGGCGGAACAGATAGGCGACCTCTTCCTGGTCCATGGTGACCGGAATGGTCCGCATGCCCTCGTTCATGATGTCGGTCAGCAGCACCGGACGCCGGGTGCGCATGGCCCGGCTCAGCGGCACGTAGCCGATGGGCTGGTGCTTGGGGTCTACGATGTAGAGATCGTAGAAGTCGTCGGGCAGGTCCTTGGAGGCGCGCATGTAGTCGATGGTCTCGCCCACCGTCCAGCTCGACGGTACCGCCAGCAGTTCGCGCTGCATGATGCGGCCGGCGGAGTCCTCGGGAAAGCTGAGGCTCTCCTCCATGACCAGCCGCTCGGCTTGCGGCAGCGCCGCCAGCACGCGCTGCTGGGCCTCCTCGTCAAGGTCCTCGATGATGTCGACGGCATCGTCGCTGTTCAGGTCCGACAGCGAGGAGGCGATGTGCTTGGGCTCCAGCGCCTCGACGACTTCCTCGCGCACCGAGTCGTCGAGGTAGGTCAGAACCTCCAGGTCGAAGTCGGTCCCGAGAATCTTGAGAAGCAGCGGCCGCTCTTCGCGGTCGAGGTTCTCCAGCAGGTCGGCGAGGTCCGCC
This sequence comes from Kiloniellaceae bacterium, assembly GCA_048268885.1. Taxonomy (GTDB): domain Bacteria; phylum Pseudomonadota; class Alphaproteobacteria; order Kiloniellales; family Kiloniellaceae; genus Pelagibius. The sequence goes on from JBLWUP010000038.1 coordinate 10,554, forward strand.
TCGTGCAGCTCGGCGGTGAGGTCGCGCGCCTCGGCTTCCTTGCCTTCGTCGAGCGCTTCGGAGACCGCGCGCACCAGCTCGGAGGAAATGCCATAGCTCTCCGGCTGCACTTCCGGCAGCCAGGCATCTGCGTCGTCTCGCTCGGGCGGGGTCTGCGACATGGCCTGGCGGTCTTCCTTGCTCGCCTTCGGGGCGGCGCCCCTAAAGCATCAGTCTTCGATGGCGCGATCCTGCGCGTCGACCACGGCGACGGCGCTCATGTTGACAATACCACGGGCGGTGACCGAAGGCGTCAGGATATGCGCGGGCGCCGCCGGGCCGACCAGGATCGGACCGACCGACAGCCCCTCGCCCAGGGCCTTCACCAAATTGAAGGCGATGTTGGCAGCGTCCAGCGTCGGCATGACCAGCAGGTTGGCCGACCCCTTCAGCTTGGAGTTGGGAAAGATGTTCTCGCGGATGGTCTCGTTGAGCGCCGCGTCGGCGTGCATCTCGCCCTCGACCTCGAGGTCCGGGCAGCGCTCGTGCAGCATGGTCAGCGCGTCGCGCATCTTGCGCGCCGAGGGCGTCAGCGCCGAGCCGAAGTTGGAATGCGACAGCAGCGCAACCTTCGGCGTCAGGCCGAAACGGCTGACGTGCTTGGCCGCCAGGATGGTCATCTCGGCGATCTCCTCGGCGGTCGGGTCCGGCGAGACGTAGGTATCGACGATGAAGAAGGAGCCGCTCGGCAGGATGACCAGGCTGATCGCCGAGCAGTCGTGTACGTTCTCCGACCGCCCGATCACATTGCAGACATGATCCAGGTGGTGCTTGTAGCGTCCGGTGGTGCCGCAGATCATCGCGTCCGCATCGCCCAGGCGCACCGCCAGGGCGGCAATCACCGTGCTGCGCGTGCGCACGATCTCGCGCGCCGCCTCCGGCGAGACGCCCTTGCGCTGCATCAGCTCGTGGTAGGTCTGCCAATAGGTGCGGAAGCGCGGATCGTCCTGCGGGTTGATCAGCGGAAAGTCCTCGCCCGGACGGATGCGCAGGCCAAGGCGTTCCACCCGGGTCGCCACCACGTCGGGGCGCCCCACCAGGATCGGCTGGGTCAGGCCCTCGTCGACCACCACCTGAACGGCACGCAGCACCCGCTCGTCCTCGCCCTCGGCGTAGATCACCCGCTTGGGGTCTTCCTTGGCGCGCTGGAAGATCGGCTTCATGATCAGGCCGGAGCGGAAGACGAAACGCTGCAGGTCGTTGCGGTAGGCCCCGAAGTCCTCGATGGGACGCGTCGCCACGCCGCTGTCCATCGCCGCCTTGGCGACGGCCGGCGCGATCTCCAGCACCAGGCGCGGATCGAAGGGGCTGGGGATGATGTAGTCCGGGCCGAAGCTGCGGTCCTCGCCGCCCATGGCCTTGGTGACCACGTCGCTCTGCTCCTTCATCGCCAGGTCGGCGATGGCCTTCAGGCAGGCCAGCTTCATTTCCTCATTGATCGCCGTGGCGCCGCAATCGAGCGCGCCGCGAAAGATGTAGGGGAAGCAGAGGACGTTGTTCACCTGGTTCGGGTAGTCGGAGCGCCCGGAAGCGATGATGGCGTCCGCCCGCGCCTCCTTGGCGTCCTCCGGCATGATCTCCGGCACCGGGTTGGCCAGCGCCATGATGATCGGCTGCTCGGCCATGGCCTTCACCATTTCCGGCTTCAGCACGCCGGGCGCCGAAAGCCCGAGGAACACATCGGCGCCCTCGATCACCTCGCCCAGGGTGCGCTTATCGGTCGGCTGCGCATAGCGCGCCTTCCAGCGGTCCATCACCTCGGTACGGCCTTCGTAGACCACGCCGGCGATGTCGGTGACCCAGATGTTCTCCTGCTTGATGCCCAGCGAAACCAGCAGGTCGAGACAAGCCAGCGCCGCCGCGCCGGCGCCCGAGGTCACCAGCTTGACGTCGCCGATCTCCTTGCCGACCAGGCGCAGGCCGTTGTAGATCGCCGCGCCGACGATGATCGCCGTGCCGTGCTGGTCGTCGTGGAACACCGGGATGTTCATGCGCTCACGCAGCGCGGCTTCGATCTCGAAGCACTCCGGCGCCTTGATGTCTTCCAGGTTGATGCCGCCGAAGGTCGGCTCCAGCGCCGCCACCACCTCGATCAGGTGTTCGGAGCTCTTGGCGTCGAGCTCGATGTCGAAGACGTCGACGCCGGCGAATTTCTTGAACAGGACGGCCTTGCCTTCCATCACCGGCTTGGCGGCCAGCGGGCCGATGGAACCCAACCCCAGCACCGCCGTGCCGTTGGTGACCACGGCGACGAGGTTGCCGCGCGCCGTCAGCGTGGAGGCCTCCGCCGGGTCCGCCGCGATGGCGTCACAAGCCGCGGCCACGCCGGGCGAATAGGCCAATGCCAGATCGCGCTGGTTGGCCAACGGCTTGGTGGCGCTGATCTCCAGCTTGCCGGGTTTCGGCAAGCGGTGATAGGCCAGGGCAGCCTCGCGAAGATCCTTTGCCATCCCGTCCCTCGTTACTCTTTGTTCTTGTTCCTACCCGTCCCCGGCCGAGGCGTCACTCGGCAGCGGTCAGAAGATGAACGGCACCGTGCCGCAGCGCAAGTGCCTAAGCAAATGAAAGAGATAGCAATCTTCGGCATAGGAGCTATCTTCCCTGGTCATGGAGCACCCGCCGAGCCTTCAGGAAGTCCCCGCGCGAGGCCTGCCCGTCGAGTGGCGCGTCGAGCCGGGATTCACCCCCTACCCCGCCGCCGTGGCGGCGATGGAAGCACGGGTCGCGGCGATCCGCGCCGGCGAGGCGCCGGAGCTGGTCTGGCTGGTCGAGCATCCGCCGCTCTACACCGCCGGCACCTCGGCCGATCCCGCAGACCTGCTGCAGCCCGACCGCTTCCCGGTCTACCGCAGCGGGCGCGGCGGCGAGTTCACCTACCACGGCCCCGGCCAGCGGGTGGTCTACCTCATGCTGGACCTGAAGCGCCGCGGCCCGGACGTGCGCCGCTTCGTGCTGGACCTGGAGGAATGGATCATCCGGGCGCTGGCGAGCTTCGCCGTCACCGGCGAGCGGCGCGAAGGACGCGTCGGCATATGGGTGGAGAGAAAAGACCCGCTGCACGGCGCCCGCGAGGACAAGATCGCCGCCATCGGCGTGCGCGTGCGCCGTTGGGTCACCTACCACGGCATCGCCATCAACGTGGAGCCGGAGCTGGAGCACTTCAGCGGCATCGTGCCCTGCGGCATCAGCGAGCACGGCGTCACCTCGCTGGTCGACCTCGGCCTGCCCGTCGGCCTGGCCGACCTCGACGCCGCCCTGCGCGCCAGCTTCCCCGGCGTCTTCGGCGCGACCGAATGGCGGGAGCCCGAAGCGGCGCCGGAGGATCAGCCGGCCAGCGCCAGCACCGCCTGAAGCGTAAAGCCGGCCAGCAGCGAGCCCGTCAGGGCGATTGCCAGATACCAGAAGAACACCGTCCGGCGCACCAGCGCGTGCACGGCCATGGCCGCCGGCAGGCTGGTCACGCCGCCGGCGATAAGGAAGGCCAGCGCCGCGCCCGGCGCCATGCCGAGGGACATCAGCTCACCGATCAGCGGGATGGCGGCAAAGCCGTTGAGATAGGCCGGCACGCCGACCGCGACGGCCAGCGGAATGGCCTGCCAGGAGCCGCCGCCCAGGGTGCTGGCGACCACCTCGGCGGGCAGCCAGGCGGCCATCAGGCTCTCGATGGCGAAGGCCAGCAGCAGCCACTTGCTGAGGAAGAGACCGGTCGAGCGGGCTTCGCCGACGAAGGCCTGGCGCCGCTCCGCTTCATTCCAGAAGGCCCAGCGCAGCGGGACCGGCTGCAGCTTGGGACCCCCGCAGCCGCCGCAGCCGCCGGCCCCCGCGCGCAGCGGATTGGCAAAGCGGCCGGTGCGCTGCAGGGCCAGCGTCGCGCCCCCGGCCAGCAGGCCGAGGCAGATCGCCGCCACGGTCTTCGCCAGGGTGAAGGGCAGCCCCAGGGTCGCGGCCATGAGGATGAACTGCTCCGGGTCCATCAGCGGCGAGGCGACGCAGAAGGCCAGCACCGGCGCCAGCGGCACCCCGGCGGCCAGCATGGCCGCCATGAGAGGCACCACCCCGCAGGAGCAGAAGGGCGAGAGCGCGCCGGCCGCCGCGGCGATCACCACCGCCGCCAGCGGCGCCCGATTGACCATGCCGGCGATCAGGTTGTCGGCACCGGCGGCCTTCAGCCAGGCCGCCAGCAGCACCGAGAGCAGCAGGAAGGGCAGCAGCCGCAGGAAGGCATCGAGGGTGAAGACAACACTGTCGGCCGCCTGCCCCGGCACGACGAGGGCGAGCCCGGCGAACAGCAGGCCGAGGGCCAGCCAGACGCGATCGATGGATCGCAGGAAGCTTCCGGCGGAGGATGCGGCAGTCGTCAGATCGGTCATCTTCTGGGCCCTTAGTTGATTCTATCGTTCTAGGATCATCGAATTGTCAGGTCAAAAAAAGGGACGCCTACCCGGCGTCGCGGGCCAAGCCTTTCTGCCCCTCCGGCTTGCCGGTCAGCATGCAGCACTCGTCGGTGAGGAAGCCGATGAGGCCATCCATCAGCGTGAAGTCCGGCTTGCAGATGAGCTGGCGCCCCTCGCGTTCCTGCACCACCAGGCCGGCGTTCACCAGGTGGCCGATGTGATGCGACAGGGTCGAGGCCGGGACACCGAGGTGGTCCTGGATCTCCCCGACGGAAAGCCCTTCATGACCGGCCCGCACCAGCAGGCGGAAGACCTCCAGGCGGGTCGGGTTGCCGAGCTTTTCGAGGCAGCGGGCGGCTTGGTTCAGGTTCATGCCGGGAAGCGTAATTCATCGCACCGCGCATGGCAACGATATTTCTAGAATTATCGAACTAATAGGCCAACCTCAAATGAAGTAGAATCAGAATTTCCTGGCTTATTTATCTGATTTAACGGAAAAACCCGCCTCGACCGGATCGCTGTGTTCAAAGCTGTCCACCGCCGAGACATTGGCCAGCGGCGGCCCCTCCCAAAGAGCCTTCAGCATGGACTCGACCACCGCGCCGTCGCCGGAGAAGACCGCCTCCACCGTGCCGTCGCGGCGGTTGCGCACCCAGCCGTCCAGGCCCAGGGCCTTGGCCTGCTTCTCCGTCCAGGCGCGGTACCACACGCCCTGGACCCGCCCGGCAACAACAACACGCAGCGACGTGGTCATCTGTCCTCCCGGTAACGCCCGGCCACCACGGCGGGCCTACTTGTGCAGCGCTTCGACCGCACCGCCGGCCTCGCGCCAGGCGGCGAAGCCGCCCCCCAGATGCGCCACGGGGGCCAGCCCCATGTCGGCGGCGGTCTTGGTCGCCAGCGCCGAGCGCCAGGCGCTGGCGCAGTAGAAGATGAACCGCTTGGGCTCGGCGAAGACCGGCTTGTGGTAGGGGCTTTCCGGATCGATCCAGAATTCCAGCATGCCCCGCGGACAATGAAACGCCCCCGGGATGCGCCCCTCGCGCTCCAGTTCGCGGCGGTCGCGCAGGTCGACGAAAACGACGTCGTCACGGCCAAAGAGGGCCTGCGCCTCCGCCACCGACAGCGTCTCAATCTCGCGCTCGGCCGCCTCGAGCAATGCCTTGTACCCAAGCTTCATGTCGTCAAAGGCCCCTTATTCCAATTCTCGCGCGTCCGCACCGGACGCAGGATAAAGCGCGCAAAAAGCGATGGCCACCGCGCGGCGGGCGCGTTCCTCCCAGAGGTCGCGGCGCAGCCACTGGTCCTCCACCGTCAGCTCGGGATTGTTGCGGTTCTCATGGCTGAGCCGGTTGCGCAGGGCGCGCAGCCAGCGGACGTCGCGGTCGGCGACACCGGGCAGGCTCTCGCGGCGCGAGCCGCCTTGGGCCTCGGTGACGGCGCAGGCCAGAATCACCGTCGCGGCCCAGGCGCCGGCGCAGTAGACCGCCTGCAGGTCGATCATCAGGGCGCAGGCCTGCTCGCTGGGAGCCCGCACGCCGGCCTGGGCATGGCGCGCCTGCTCCTCCTCGAACCACAGGCGGCGCTCGTCCCAGACTTCTTCGGTGGGGCGGTCGAGATGCTCCATGGCTGGATTTGTATCAGAGCTTTCCGCTTGCCACAGCCACCGCTGTCGTCCCGGGACTTGATCCCGGGACCCATTGCCCTAGCCGTTCAATCGGTCATAGAGGTCTTCCCACTCCGGATTGTCGCGCTCGATCAGCTGTATCTTCCAGGCCCGTTGCCACTCCTTCAGGGTTTTCTCGCGCTGGATCGCACGCTCGATCTCCTCATGCGCCTCGACGAACACCAACCGCGTGACCTTGTACCTCTGAACAAATTTGGAGCCGCGCCCCTGCCGGTGTTCCCAGACCCGGCGGACAACGTCGTTGGTGATGCCAATGTAAAGTGTTCCGTGCTTGCGGCTGGCGAGGATGTAATCGTAGTAGGCCATTGCCTCACGCCAACCCCATTGGGTCCCGGGGTCAAGCCCCGGGACGACAGTGGAGTGTTTATCGGGTCATTGCGAAGCCGATCAAACCTACCGCTTGGCAGGCACAGTGGCGCAATTTGACCAGCTTCTTCATTCCATCGACTGTTCGGCCAACCAGCTTTCGTAGCCAAACCGGAACAGGTACTCGCGAATACGTGCCTCTTCCGTGGGCGATTGAGGTGCAAGGTCAGAGCGAACAAGCAACTCCTCATTGATGACTGCAATTGGTTCCGGAAAGTTCAGAATCTCGAACACATTCCTGATTGCTTCTGATCCCATTTCCTCAGCCAGCACTGCAATCAAAGGTAGCCGTAGATCTCCAGGCAAACCGCGAGGAAACGCTCTACGCAGCATTTTGACTGTCGAGATCAGATGGTGAGGAACTTCATCAGGACTGGTCATCGCGTAGCCCAATTCCCGTGATTGGCATCCGACGACTTAAATTGGGTATCGCCCCAGCACTTCCCGTGGCCCCTCGCAACAAGTGCGAAGATGACGATCGAGATTCGAGAGCGCCCGCTGCGCCAATCGCGATTCGCCTCCCGCAGTCCTATTCGAACTCCAGGATCGCCTGGTCGACGGCCAGGCTCTCGCCCGGTCCGGCGTGGACCTTGGACACCGTGCCGTCGCGCTCGGCGCGCAGCACGTTCTCCATCTTCATGGCCTCGACCACCGCCAGCTCCTCGCCGGCCTTCACCGCCTGGCCTTCCTCGACCTTCAGGACCATCAGCAGGCCCGGCATGGGCGACAGCAGGAAGCGCGAGAGATCGGGCGGCTCCTTCACCGGCATGCGCTGGGCCAGCTTGGCGGCGAGCGGCGTCAGCACCAGGGCCTCGATGTCCGCCCCGGCATAGCTGAGCCGGATCGCCGGGCCGCGGCGGTCGGCCTGCACCGTCACCGGGCGGCTGTCGATGAAGCAGGACAGCACGAAGTCGCCGAGCTGCCCGCTGGTCTCGATCAGCAGGTCCACCTTGCCGCCGCTCACGCGGAAGGCGCCGTTCTCCGGCGTCACCGTCCGCGGATGGGCCTCCTGGCCCAGCATCACCACCCAGTCGGCGGGCTTCGCCGGGTCGAAGACCACGCCGCCGTCCATCTGGCCGGAGATCGAGGCCGAACGCCCGGCGCGCTGCTGCTCCAGGATGGCCGCCACGGCGATGAGGATCTCCAGCGTCTCCTCGGTCACCTCGGAGCCCTGGAAGCCGTCGGGGAACTCCTCGGCGATGAAATTGGTCGAGAGGTTCCCTTCGCGAAAGCGCGGGTTGGTCATCACCGACGCGAGGAAGGGAATGTTGTGGTTGATGCCACGGATGCAGTAGGCGTCGAGCGCGGCCTGCATCGCGTCGATGGCCTGAGCGCGGTCCGGCGCGTGGGTCACCAGCTTGGCGATCATCGGGTCGTAGAACATGGAGATCTCCGAGCCCTCCTCGACACCGCTGTCGATGCGCACGGAGACGCCCTCGCCCTCCGGCGCGCCGGGCGTGCGATAGCGCACCAGCCGGCCGATCGACGGCATGAAGTCGCGCAAGGGGTCTTCGGCATAGACCCGGGTTTCGACCGCCCAGCCGCTCAGCGTCACGTCGTCCTGCCCGAAATCCAGCTTCTCCCCGGCGGCGACGCGGATCATCCACTCCACCAGGTCGAGGCCGGTGATCAGCTCGGTCACCGGATGTTCGACCTGAATTCGTGTATTCATTTCAAGGAAATAGAAGTTTTTGTGCTTATCGACAATGAACTCCACCGTGCCGGCGGAGCGGTAGTCGACCGCCTCGGCCAGGGCCACCGCCTGGGCGCCCATGGCGGCGCGCGTCTCGGCATCGAGAAAGGGCGACGGCGCCTCCTCCACCACCTTCTGGTGGCGGCGCTGGATCGAGCATTCGCGCTCGCCCAGGTGCAGGGTGTTGCCGTGGGCGTCGGCCAGCACCTGGATCTCGATGTGGCGCGGCTCCTCGATGTACTTCTCGATGAAGACCCGCTCGTCGCCGAAGCTGGAGCGCGCCTCGTTGCGCGCGGAACGCAGGCCCTCGCGCGTCTCGACCTCGTTGCGGGCGATGCGCATGCCCTTGCCGCCGCCGCCAGCGGAGGCCTTGATCATCACCGGGTAGCCGATCTCGCCCGCGACCTTCACCGCCTCCGCCTCGTCGTCGATGGCGTCGGGATGGCCGGGCACGGTGCTGACGTTGGCCTCGGCGGCCAGCTTCTTGGAGGTGATCTTGTCGCCCATGGCGCCGATCGCCTTGACCGGCGGGCCGATGAAGACCAGGCCGGCGGCGTCCAGCGCCTCGACGAATTTGGCGTTTTCCGACAGGAAGCCGAAACCGGGGTGCACCGCCTCGGCGCCGGTTTCCTTGGCCGCGGCGATGATCTTGTCCATCACCAGGTAGCTCTCGGAAGCCGGGGCCGGACCGATGGCGACCGCCTCGTCGGCCTGCTGCACGTGCAGCGCCACGGCATCGGCATCGGAATAGACCGCCACGGTCCGGATGCCCATCCGCTTGCAGGTCTTGATGATTCGGCAGGCGATCTCGCCTCGATTTGCGATGAGGATTTTCTTGAACATCCGTCCCTAAAGCCCCGTTTCTTCTTCTTGGCCGCCCCTACCCCGGCCGGTCTGCGAAATTCCGTTCAAGCCTTCCGGTCGTCGCTCGCCTTGAGGCGGCCGGAGAAGGGGACGTAGCCGTCCAGTCCCGGAAAGCGGTCGATCCAGGCGCGCAGGCCCGGAAAGTCGGAGAGGTCGAAGCCGCCCTGGTCGGCGACATGCGTATAGGCGTAGAGCGAGATGTCGGCGACCGATACTTCGGCGCCCAGAAGCCAGTCCTGCTTTGCCAGGGTCTGCTCCATGACGGCCAGCGCGTCGTAGCCCTTCTTTTCCCGCTCGGCCCACTGCGGCTCGGTCTCCGGCGTCTTGTCCGTGTGCCGCTTCCAGAAGCGCAGCACGGCGATGTAGGGCTCGTGGCTGTACTGCTCGAAGAACATCCACTGCAGCGCCCTGGCCCGGCCCAGCCGGTCGTCCGGCAGATAGGACGTCCCTTCGGCGAGATAGAACATGATGGCGTTGGATTCCGCCAGGAAGCTGCCGTCCTCCAGTTCCAGAAGCGGAATGCGCCCGTTGGGGTTCTTCTTCAGGAAAGCGTCCTTGCGGGTCTCGCCCTGGATCGCGTTGACCTTCACCAGGTCGTAAGGCGTTCCCAGAAGAGAAAGCAACAACAGTGCCTTGTAGCCGTTTCCTGAGTCGGGATCGTCGTAAAGTTTCAGCATGACGTCATCCACTCCCGACCGTAGGTGAGGCCAGCCCTGGCCGTACCAGGACTGTCGTCCCGGCACTTGATGCCGGGACCCATTGCCCTCCCCGCCGCACAGGCTGCTGATGAGGAGACAAACGCCGCAGGGCGTCGTCTCGCCCTGACGTCAATGGGCCCCGGGGTCAAGCCCCGGGGCGACAGAGGTGTTCGTGCAAAGACCTTGAAAAGCATTCGCGAGATGCGCTCCACCGTGACCAGCATTCCTAAAGCGGCAGGTTGTCGTGCTTCTTCCAGGGGTTTTCCAGCTGCTTGTCGCGCAGCATGTTGAGCGACTTGCAGAGCCGCCGGCGGGTGCCGTGCGGCTTGATCACGTCGTCGATGAACCCGCGCGAGGCGGCAACGAAGGGGTTGGCGAACTTCTGGCGGTACGCCTCGGTCCGGGCGGCGATCTTCTCCGCGTCGCCGATGTCGCCGCGGAAGATGATCTCCACCGCCCCCTTCGGGCCCATGACCGCGATCTCCGCCGTCGGCCAGGCGTAGTTCACGTCGCCGCGCAGGTGCTTGGAAGCCATGACGTCGTAGGCCCCGCCGTAGGCCTTGCGGGTGATCACCGTGACCTTCGGCACCGTCGCCTCGGCATAGGCGAACAACAGCTTGGCGCCGTGCTTGATGATGCCGTTGAACTCCTGCGAGGTGCCCGGCAGGAAGCCCGGCACGTCGACGAAGGTCACGATGGGAATGTTGAAGCAGTCACAAAAACGGACGAAGCGCGCCGCCTTGATGGAAGAAGCGATGTCCAGGCAGCCGGCCAGTACCATGGGCTGGTTGGCGACAAAGCCAACGGTGTTGCCCTCCAGGCGGCCGAAGCCGGTGATGATGTTGCCGGCATAGGCGGGTTGGATCTCGAAGAAGTCGCCCTCGTCGACCACTTTCTCGATCAGTTCCTTCATGTCGTAAGGCTTGGTGGCGTCGGGCGGGACCAGGGTGTCGAGCGACATCTCCTCGCGCCCCGCCGGGTCGTCGGTCGGCCGCCAGGGCGGCGCCTCGCGGTTGGAGGCCGGCAGGAAGTCGACGAAGCGGCGCAGTTCCAGCAGCGCTTCCACGTCGTTCTCGAAGGCCAGGTCGGCCACGCCGGACTTGGTGGTGTGCGTGATCGCGCCGCCCAGGGCCTCGGCGGTCACCGTCTCGTGGGTCACGGTCTTCACCACGTCCGGGCCGGTCACGAACATGTAGGAGCTGTCTTTGACCATGAAGATGTAGTCGGTCATCGCCGGGGAGTAGACCGCGCCGCCGGCGCAGGGCCCCATGATCATGGAGATCTGCGGCACCACGCCGGAGGCCATGACGTTGCGCTGGAACACCTCGGCATAGCCGGCCAGCGAGGCGACGCCTTCCTGGATGCGCGCACCGCCTGAATCGTTGAGGCCGATCACCGGGGCGCCGACCTGGATGGCCTTGTCCATGATCTTGCAGATCTTCTCGGCATGGGCTTCTGAGAGGGAGCCGCCGAAGACCGTGAAATCCTGGCTGAAGACGAAGACCAGGCGGCCGTTGATGGTGCCGTGGCCGGTGACCACGCCGTCGCCGGAAACCTTCTGCTCCTCCATGCCGAAATCGATACAGCGGTGCTCGACGAACATGTCCCACTCCTCGAAGGAGCCTTCGTCGAGCAGGATCAGCAGGCGCTCACGGGCCGTCAGCTTGCCCTTGGCGTGTTGCGCGTCGATCCGCCGCTGGCCACCCCCGATGGCCGCCTGATCGCGCATTTCCTCAAGTCGTTGGAGGATGTCCTGCATGGCACCGTTTTCCCTGCTTTGTCCCCGGCTTCGCCGTTGCGCTTGCTGATAGCACGAGCGACCCGGCGGCACCAGCGGCGGCGCGGCCGCCGGCGGCCTCCCAGCGGCCTCCCAGCGGCCTCATGGAAACGTTTAGAATTAGTCACTCGTTAACGGCGTTTGCTTACAAAGGCTCAAGGAAAATCACAAGATTCGCCAGCGATCCGTCCCGACCAGCAGGAATTTCCGCCGATGCCAGCAGATCCCGCCCGCGCCGCAGCCCCGAAGACCGCCTCCGACAATCCCTCGGAAGAGGGTGTCGCCGTCCAGATCGAGGCGCTGCGCAGCGAGGTCCAGAACGTCGCCGCAATGGCCGGCCAGATCGAGGCCATTGCCAAGCAGACCAACCTGCTGGCGCTGAACGCGACCATCGAGGCGGCCCGCGCGGGCGAGGCCGGCCGCGGTTTCGCGGTGGTGGCCGGCGAAGTGAAGCAGCTGGCGGGCCAGACCAGCAAGACGACGGCCGAGATCGCGGAGATCGCCGACAGCCTGACCCACCGCATCGAGCGCCTGGCCGACTTGACCGAGAAGGAAGCCCTGAAGCGTCCGGCCGTGACGGAGGCGCCGCCCCCGGCGCCCGCTCCGGCTCCGGCCCCCGCTCCGGCCGCCCCGGCCCGCGACGTCGCGGCAACGGCGCCTGCCCCCGCCCCGGCCCCCACCCCGGCGGCCAAGACAGAAGCGCCGACGGCGCCGGCCAAGACGGACCTGGCGACGTCCGCCCTGACACCACGGGAAATCTCGTTGGTGCAGGAGAGTTTCGCCCTGGTGGACCCCATCGCCGACGATGCCGCCGGGCTGTTCTACAACCGGCTGTTCGAGATCGACCCCAGCACCAAACCGCTGTTCAAGGGCGACATGGCCGATCAAGGCCGCAAGCTCATGGCCGTCCTGAAGACCGCCATCGCCAGCCTGGACAAGTTCGACCAGCTGGTGCCGGTACTGAAGATCATGGGTCAGCGCCACCTGACCTATGGCGTCGAATTCAAGCACTACGAGAGCGTCGCCAAGGCCCTGCTGTGGACCCTGAAGGAAGGCCTCCAGGACGCCTTCACGCCGGAGACCGAGCAGGCCTGGGCGAAGGTCTACACCACCCTGGCCGAGGTCATGATGAAGGGCTCTCAAGAGCCGCCGGCGACCCGCGAATTCTCCTAAGCCATAATAGCTTAGCGCCGATATCTATTTAATTATCTGAAGAAATTTGGCGGCGCTTTCCAGATCACGCCGCAGGGCCGCGCGGGCCGCGGCCGCTTCGGCGTCCTCGCCCCAGCGCTCCGCCTGGTAAAGCTCGTCGAGCTGCGACAGGGCGACGGCCTCCGCCACATCGATCCGCCCTTTGGAGAGGGCCAGACCGATCAGCAGGGAGCCGGCCGCCTTCACCGCCGCCGCCAGGCCCGTCAGCTCCAGATCGCCGTGTTCCTCGATCGCCAGCTTCAGCGCCTGCAGGCTCTCCGGCGCCTGGGTCTGCGGGGTGACGCCGCAGGTCTTCTTGAGGGGCGCCCCCAGGTCCTCCGCCGCCCAGTCGAGCAGCGGCTGCCAAAGCTGCTGCTGGCGGCGCAGCAGCTCGCCGGTCTCGTCGGTCCAGTAGCACAGCAGGTCGTGGCCGCCGTAGTCGGCCAGTTCCGCGACGATCGCGGGGCGATGCGGCGCCACGATGTCGATGGCGGTGCAGACCAGGTTGTTCAGCGCCATGACCTGTGGATCGAACGCCTCGCCCTGGCCCTGCCACTCGGCGGCGACCGCCTCGGCCAAGGCCTGCGACGGCACCACCAGGGGCGCCTTGGCGGGGGTGCGGACGGCACGGCCGTCCAGCTCGACGGCGAAGCCTTCGGCCACAGGCGCGGCGGCGGCTTGCTTATAGAAACGCTTTATTTTCTGCTGCATAGGCCCTGCTAGTTACCAAAGAGGTTCTTCAGCCCCTTCTCGATGCCCTCGCCCGCGTCCCGCAACGCCTTGCCGGCATCGTCGACGATCCCGCCCGAGGATTTTCCATCGGAGGACGCTTCGCCGCCGCGGCCAATGGCCGCCAGGGCCTGGCCGCAGAGCGTCTGCTTGTCGCCGATCTGGCCGATAATCGGCCCGGTGCCGATGATGTTCCCGACCGTGTCGACAGCACCGCCGACAATCTGCCCCCCGGTCTCCGCGACGTCGCCAACAGTGCCGACCACGCCGACCGCCGCGCCGATGGGATCGGGCACGACGCCCGGATCGTTCAAGGGGCCGACCACCTTGAAGGGCACGGCGAGGCTGGCCAGGCTGGGCTGGCTGGTCTGGGTGTCGAAGGCCAGGTTGACCCGTTCGGCCTCCAGGTCGATGCCGCCGCGCCCGGCGACCGCGAAGGCGCCGCTGTCCAGCACCAGCGCCCGGCTCTCCGCCTGGCCCTGGTCCACGTCGAAGCGGGCGACGAAGCACTCCAGGCGGGTCCGCTCGCTCCCCCCGAACAGCGGCCCGGTGATGTCGCCCAGCCCGACGTTGAGAACCTGGAGCAGGGCGTTGTCGATGGTGCCCTCCTCGGAGACCGCCTGGACGTGACCGTCGAGCGCCGCGGCGATGGCATGAGGGCTTGCCCCCCGGCCCTGCAGATCCACATCCAGCGCCAACTCGCCGCCGACCTGATCGCTGACCTCCGCCCGCTTCAGCAACTCGCCGAAGTCGATCTCCCGCCCCTGAAGGCGGAGCGCCATATCCGGTTCCGCCTCGGCGCCGGCCAGGGCGAGGCTGCCGTCCAGGGTGCCGCCGGCCAGCCGCGCCGTCAGCGGGGCCACATTCAGGTTGCCGTCCTTGAGCGCCAGAGTGAGCTGCGCCTCCTCGAAAGCCAGCGCCGGACTGAGGCGCAGGACCTCGGCGTCGAGCTTCACCTGGGCATCGAGCGCGCGCAGGGCCTCCAGCGGCAGCGGCGCCTCGGAGAAGACGCGCCCGCCGCCCTCCCCCTGCTCCGCAGCGGCCGTTCCACCACCGCCGCCGGCAGCCTCCCCTGCGCCGCTGAAATCCTCCAGGTCGAGCACCTTGGACAGCAGCGCCGCCTTCAGCGCGGGACGTTCGCCGGCCAGGGAAAGCGTCGCGTTGCCGCCCAGGTCGCTACCGCCGACAACCAGCCTAAACCCTTCAAAATCAATTGATTGTCCAGCAATCTTTACGTCACTTGACAGCTTGAACGGCCCCAGCGGCGGCAGGTCGCCACCAACGAAGGGCGACAGCGCGGCAAGGTTCTCGCCCTCGGCGGCAACAGCCGCCTGGACGTTTCGCTCGCCGAGAAGATCGCCCGCCGTGCCCGCGACCGAGAGCGTGGCGCCACCCGCCTGCAGTGTCACGTCCAGCGGCCCCGCGCTGCCGGAAAGCAAGGCCTCGAGCCCCTGATAGCTGGCCTCAAGCGTGAAGGGGTTGCCGTTGTAGGCGGCCTCGAGACGCAGGCTGCGCTGTCCGCCACCGGCCGGCACCGTTCCCACGCCTTCCGTGATCCGCAGAGTCAGAGTTTCCCCGGAGGCCGCATCCAGCACAGTCAACTGTCCCCCCTCCACGCGGACATCCCTGATGTCGGGCAGCGAGACCTGCCGCGGCGCCTCCCCGGCTGCCGGCGTCTCCGGCGCTGCCGGCGGCGCGGTTGCTTCGAACTCCCAGTTGCCTCGTCCCTGGGCGTCGCTCTCCAGCAGCAGGTCCGGTGCCACAGCGACGAGGCGCCTGACCACCACGTCGCCGAACAGCAGCGGCAGCAGCTCCACCTCGATCTCCAGGCGCTTGAGGGTCATCATCTCGGGGCGGCTGCCCCAGGGGGCGTTGGCGAAGCGGACGTCCTGGAGATCGATCGAAGGCGTGAGCGAGACGCTCAGCTCGATCGGCCCCTCGACCAAGAGGTCCCGCCCGGTGGCCCCCTTCACCTCCTGCTTGGCGAAGGCCGCCACCTTTTGCAGATCCAGCGAGGAGACGATGGCGTAGCCCGCGACCAGGACCGCCACGATGAGGGCCACCGTGACGCTCAGCAACCGCCGCAGCCTGCCGCGGCGCTTTCTCATTCGTTTTCTCCGCTCATCCGAACAAGTGCCTCACTTAGCTCGGAAAAATGATCGATCACGCAGTCGGCTCCGGCATCAAGCAGCCGCTCACGGGGATGGTTGCCCCAACTGACGCCGACAGCGCCACAACCAGCGGCGCGCGCCATTTCGATGTCGTAGGTCGTGTCCCCGATCATAACCGTTTCCTGGGGAGCGGCGCCAACTTCCCCCATGGCGGCCTCCAGCAGGTGCGGATGCGGCTTACTGGGACCGTCGTCCGCGGTCTTCAGGTTGTGGAAGCGGCTGTGCAGCGCGTGGCGGTCCAGCACCCGGTTCAGGCCGCGGCGGTTCTTACCGGTGGCGATGCCGAGGAATATCTCGGGGTGGTCGAGCGCCGCCAGGGCCTCCAGCGTGCCCGGAAACAGCGCCTCGTCATGGTCGGGGCTGTCGAGCAGCGCGAAGAAGGCTTTGCGGTAGCCTTCCACCAGCTGCCAGGCCCGCGCCTCGTCGGGCTCGGGCAGCAGGCTGTTGATCGCCACCTCCAGCTTCAGGCCGATGGTGCCGCGGATCGACTCGGCCCCCGGATGGGGCAGCCCGTGCTCGGTAAAGGCCAGGCCCATGCAATGCACGACCGTGTGCTGGCTGTCGACCAGGGTGCCGTCGACGTCGAATACGATAAAGCGGTGGGAAAAGGGCAATGCCGTCATTGGGCGTTGTCTCTATCACGAAGGGGCCGCATGCTTAAAACGATTCGTGCCGCAGGCGATTCGGCGCACCGACGCAGCGTGCCATTGGGGGCCTTCCAACCACGATGCCAAAGTTTCCCCGCCTCAAACCGTTCGCCTTCCCGGCCCTGGCCCTTTGCGGGCTGCTGCCCCTCGCCGGCTGCGACGACGGCCCCTCCACCGTCACCCCCTTCATGCACCCGACCGGCGCCTTCGACTTCCTGATCGCGGCCACGCGGAATGAGGGCCCGCTGTACCTGGAGATCGACGGGATGCCCTTCGGTGAGGACCAAGGACTGGAAAGCAGGGTCACCGCGGTGATGGAAAAGGCCGTGCAGAGCCGTGTCCTGCGCCTGACCACCGACCATGTCGCGGCGGAAGACCCGCGTTTCCGCTTGGTGCTGGTCTTCAATCCGGACAACAGCGGCGAGCTCTTCGCTTTCTGCCGGGAACAGCCCCCCGGCGGCCCCGCCAAGGCGGACGGCCGTCTCGAGCTGCGGGCGGGCTTCTGCCGGGGCGACGACCTGCTGGCCGCCGTCGACGGCTGGGCCGAGGAGGTCGAAGGGCCCGGCGACCAGAAGTTCGAGCAGCTCATGCGCCAGGTGGCGCGCGATATCTTCTCGCGCAACCGCGGCGACGACTGAGCCTTTCGCCACAAGCGGCGATTCTCCTCTGCTGAATTCTCGAGCCCCCGGTCGAATTTGTGCGGCCCTAATTTGCCACACGCCTTTTCGGGCAAGGGGCGGCCTCAACCCGCATCTTGAAAGAAGAGAATCTGGAATTTTCCGTCTCCAGATTCCACGCACGCTTTTAACTCATTGATAAAGAAAGGTTCTCTTGCGCGCTCAATGCCGACGACACGGGTATCTGTTTATTAACAAAGTATTAATAGGATTTTTCAGAGGATTACCGGAAATGCGTCTGTGACAATAATTGGGCTCATAGTGTGTAGTCTTCGTGACTTAACAAAATAGAAGGAGAATGGCGCAAAACTACCCCCTATACATGCGGTTCGGTAAGAAGCTCACCAAAAGGGGTAGGTATGTTTTCCAAGTTCTCGAAGATCAGCGCCGCCGCAGCGATCGCCGTCATTGCCGCCGCCGGTTCGGCCGAGGCCAAGGACTGGCTGCGCGCCATGGAAAAACATGAGAAAGCCGCCGACGCCACCAAGTACGTGCCCAAGGGTGAAAATCCGCAGTGGGACTTCGACCTGAACACGGTGGTCAACGATATGAACTGGCGGGCCCGGACGGCCAGCATGCTGCGTAACCTGCCGCGTCCCGGCGCGACGGTCCGCGGCGCCCAGCCGAACCAGGTGGCCGACCGCGAAGAGCCGGCGCGCCTGCAGTTCCGCTTCTAAGGTCCCTCAGGATCCAAGACCCCCCGCTCCCCTCAGAGCGGCCGCTGGCCCTTGGCCGGCGAATGGCTGAGCCCCTCGGCGTAGGCCAGCAGCGCCTGTAGCGCCCCTTCCCCCTTCGCTTCGGTAAATCCCAGCGCCTTCCAGGTCGCCGCCATGTGCGGCGGCAGCGGCGCGGCGACCCTGAGGGTCGTGCCGTCCTCCGGGTCCGGCAGGGCCAGTTCCCGGGCCAGCAGGTGCAGGGTCTTCGCCCCGCTGAGGGACTCAGGAAAAGCCCCCCGCCCGCCATACTTGCCGTCGCCGACGATCGGCGTTCCCATGGCCGCGCAGTGGACGCGCAGCTGGTGGGTGCGTCCGGTCAGCGGCAACAGGACCAGCCAGGTGACCTTCTCGCCCGACTTCCTGGCGCGGTGGCTTTGTACCACCTGGAACAGGGTGCGCGCGTCCTTGCCCTCCGCCTCGTCCGGCGCCACGGCCTCGCCATGGCCCCCAGAGGCCCCTGTGCCCCGGGCCTGCTTGGCCAAGGGCAGGTCGATGAGCCCGCGGCGTTCCGCCGGCTCGCCGGCGACCAGAGCCCAATAGACCTTCTGGGTGTCCTTGCCGCGAAAGGCCGCGGTCAGGCTGCGGGCGGCAGGGGCATTGCGCGCCAGCAGCAGCACCCCGGCGGTGTCGCGGTCGAGGCGGTGCACCAGCCGCGGGCGCTCGGCGGCGCCGAAGCGCAGCGCGTCCAGCATGCCGTCGAGATGGCGGCGCTGGCCGCTGCCGCCCTGCACCGCCAGCCCGGCCGGCTTGTCGATGGCGATGACGTTCTCGTCCTTGTAGAGCACCGCCGCCTGCAGCGACGCCGCCTCCTCCGCTGAGACCGGCGGCGGGCTCGCGCGCTCCGCGGCAACCGCTTCCGCCGGCGGCAGCGGCGGCACGCGCACCACCTGGCCGCTCTCGAGCCGCGCCGAGGCCTTCACCCGGCGCCCGTCGACACGGATCTCCCCCTTGCGCAGCATCTTCTCCAGACGGCCGTGGGTCACCTGCGGGAAATGCTGCTTGAACCAGCGGTCGAGGCGCTGGCCGTCGGCCTCCGCGGCAACAGGGACCTGCTGGACGCCGCTCATCCGAATTGCCTCATGCCAGGACCGCGCGCAGCAGCGCGAGCGCCAGGAAGAAGGCGCCGACAGAGAGCACCACGGAGGCGACGATATAGCCGGCGCACTGCAGGTAGGCGCCCCGCTCGTACAGCAGCACGGTGTCCATGGAGAAGGTCGAGAAGGTCGTGAAGGCGCCGAGCAGGCCGACGGTGAGGAAGGCGCGCAACTCCGGCGAGGGCGACCAGGCCAGCGCGCCCAGCTCCACCAGGACCCCCATGGCGAAGGAGCCGAGCACGTTCACCGCAAGCACGCCGAAGGGAAAGCCATGGCCCACCCACTGCGCCACCTGAGCGACCGCGAAGTGGCGCCCGACGGCGCCCAAGGCGCCACCGCAGGCGATGGCGGCGATAATCTGAAACTGCATGCCCTTTGCCCTCTTACCGGCCCCATTGATCAGCCTTGGCGCTGCGGCGCGGTCCGAAACGGCCGGCTGCCGTCCTTAGCTAGCAAAGCGGCGCAGAGGGTGCAAACGGCACCTGTTCCGAATGCGAAAGCAGGCCCCGAACGCGAAAGCGGATCAGGCCGCGGCCACGGACCCTGAGGTGCCGCCGGCCATCCAGGTCAGGCAGTTTGCCGTGTCCATCAGATAGATGCCGATACGCCCCAGTTCCTGGACCGCTTCCTCGGTGGCATTGCAAAGGGCGTCGGGCACCAGGACGATGCGGAAGTCGCGGGCGCTGGCCTCGTAGACCGAGGCGCGGCCGCCGGTCGAGAAGCTGAAGCCGCAGATCACCAGCGTGGTGATCTGCTGGTCGCGCAGCCGGCTTTCCAGCCCGGTGTTGTGAAAGGCGCCCCAGCGCGGCCGGTAGTGGACGAACTCGTTGGTACCGATCTCCTGGAAGTCGCCGGCAAAGAGCGTATCCGGATCCAGGCGCACGTCCTTGCTGGGCTTCAGGTCGTCGATCAGCTCGGCGCCCAGGGTGCCGGGCATGAG
The DNA here is from genome assembly GCA_048268885.1 of Kiloniellaceae bacterium. GTDB lineage: Bacteria > Pseudomonadota > Alphaproteobacteria > Kiloniellales > Kiloniellaceae > Pelagibius. Next base: position 30,237 of record JBLWUP010000038.1, read on the forward strand.
AATGCGCAAGCCCTCCTCCACCGCCTGGCGGCGGCAGGCGTCCACATTGGAGCCGTCGGGCTTGTAGAGCCGGACCGAATGATAGATGGGGGCACCGTGGTGGCGAAAACAGTCCACCAGCGCGGCGATATTCGGCAGTGCGGAGTGCGATCCACAGGCCCGCACGGGCGAGCCGGCCGCGACGAAATCGCGCTGTGCCGAGATGCAAAGGAGAGCTGCTTTGCCCTTTTCGGGCACGCAGTAATTCGCCATTTAGACCCTCGTATACCTGCCTGCCGGCGCCTTCAGCGGCCCGGCGATTATTGTGTGGGTGACAAATTACGACCTTTGCGGTGACACACAACCGGCAAGGATGAATGGCAGATTCGCGCTACACGCAAAGCTGGCTCCAGACCCGTTATTCCGGGGCCTTGGCGGCCTGCGACCGCAACTTCTGCCAGTATTCCAATCGTTTGCGCACGTCTCTTTCGAAGCCGCGCTCGACGGGGTGGTAGAAAGTTTGGCGCGGCATCTCTTCAGGAAAATAGTCCTGTCCCGAGAAACCCTCGGCGGTATCGTGGTCGTAGGCATAGCCCTTGCCGTAGCCCAGTTCGCTCATCAGCTTGGTCGGCGCGTTGAGGATGTGGGCCGGCGGCGCCAGGGAGCCGCTGTCGCGGGCCGCGCGCCGCGCCGCGCCGTAGGCCTTGTAGGCGGCATTGGACTTCGGCGCGGTCGCCAAGTAGATGACCACCTGAGCCAGCGCCAGTTCGCCCTCCGGGCTGCCGATGCGCTCGAAGGCCTGCCAGGCGGCCACCGACTGGGTCAGGGCCGCGGGATCGGCTAGGCCGATGTCCTCCACCGCGAAGCGCACCAGGCGCCGGGCGATGTAGTGCGGGTCCTCGCCCCCGGCCAGCATGCGCGCGAACCAGTAGAGCGCCGCGTCGCAGTCGGAGCCGCGCAGCGACTTGTGCAGGGCGCTGATCAGGTTGTAGTGGCTCTCCTGCCCCTTGTCGTAGATCGGCGCGCGCTTCTGCACCACCTCCGCCAGGGCCGCCGTATCGAGCTTGTCGCCCGCCTTCCAGGGGCCCTCCCCCCCAGGGCCGCCGCCGAGGGCGAAGATCTCCTCGGCCAGGTTCAGCAGGTAGCGGCCGTCGCCGTCGGCCATGGCCATCAAGGCCGCGCGGGCGTCCGATGTCAGCGGCAGGTCGCGGCCTTCCGCCGCCTCGGCGCGGGCCAGCAGTTCGCGCAGCGCCGGTTCGTCCAGACGCTTCAGCACCATGACCTGGCTGCGCGACAGCAGAGCGGGATTGAGCTCGAAGGACGGGTTTTCCGTGGTCGCGCCGACCAGCACCACCGTGCCGTCCTCGACGAAGGGCAGGAAGCCGTCCTGCTGGGCCCGGTTGAAGCGATGGATCTCGTCGACGAAGAGCAGCGTGCCGCGCCCGGCCAGGCGGCGCTGCTTGGCCCGCTCGAAGACCTTGCGCAGATCGGCGACGCCGGAGAACACCGCCGACAGCGGCTCGAACTCCAGATCGGTTTCGGCGGCCAGCAGACGGGCGATGGTGGTCTTGCCGCAGCCCGGCGGCCCCCAGAGGATCAGCGAGGCAAGCCGGCCGGAGCGCACCATGCGGCCGACCGGGCCTTCCGCCGCCAGCAGGTGGTCCTGCCCGACGACCTCGTCCAGGGCCTGCGGCCGCAGACGGTCGGCCAAGGGCCGCGGCGCCTGGCTTTCGAAGAGACCCGTCATGCCTGCCTCTGATCCACGTGACGCCTCAGGAGCTGAACTCGACCCGGCGGACCTTGCCGTCGCGCTTGAAGACGATCTGCCACTTGTCGCTGCTGCGGTCGAGCGCTTCGGCGAGGTCGACGGAGTTCAGATAGCTCTGTCCGTTGAGCGAGAGGATGACGTCGCGCGGGCGGAAGCCGAGGCGGGCGGCCGGGGTGCCGCGCTGAACCCGGGTGACGACCACCCCGGTCCAGTTATCGGGCATGTCCAGTTCCTCGGCCAGGGCCGGCGACAGGCTGGCGACGTAGCAGCCACCCAGAGGATGATGGCCGAGCAGGCGCACCTCGCTGCGCGGCGGATCTTCCGGCGGCGCCTCCAGAGGCAGCTCGGCCCTCAGGGGCTCGCCCTTGCGCAACACCTCGACCTCCAGGGTCTCGCCCAGGGCGCCGGTGGCGACACGGTAGCGCAGCGACTGCAGGTCGTTCACCGGCTGGTCGTTGACCGCGACGATGACGTCGCCGGGGTCGATGCCGGCACGGTCCGCCGGGCCGCCCTGGTACACGTCGCTGATGACCACGCCGCCGGGCCGCTCCAGGCGCAGGCCCTCGGCCAGCTCGGAGGTCAGGTTCTGCCCGATCAGACCGGCCCAGGCGCGCACCAGGACGCGCCCGTCGCGGGCGCTGTCGACCACCGTGCGCACCATGTTGGCGGGGATGGCGAAGCCGATGCCGACGGAACCGCCGCTGCGCGAGTAGATCGCCGTGTTGATGCCGATAAGGCGCCCGTCGAGGGTCACCAGGGCCCCGCCCGAGTTGCCGGGATTGATCGCCGCGTCGGTCTGGATGAAGAAGCTGAAATCGGTGATCCCGACCTGGGTGCGCGCCAGGGCCGAGACGATACCGCTGGTGACGGTCTGGCCGACGCCGAAGGGATTGCCCAACGCCAGGACCAGGTCACCGACCTCGACGTCGTCGGAATCGCGCATCTCGATGACCGGCAGGTCCTCGCCGCCGGGATCGACACGCAGCACCGCCAGGTCGGTGCGCTCGTCGGTCAGAACCACCTCGGCCTCGAACTCGCGGCGGTCGGTCAGCACGACCTTGATCTCCGTCGCGCCCTTGATGACGTGCTCGTTGGTGACGATGAAGCCTTCGGCGGCGACGATGACGCCGGAGCCCAGGGACGACTCTTCGCGCTTGCGGCGCTTCTGGTCGCCCAGGCCGTCACCGAAGAAGCGCCGGAAGAAGGGGTCGTCGAGCAGAGAGGAGACCGGGCTGCGCTGTTCGACCTGGCGCTTGGCGAAGATGTTCACCACCGCCGGGGCCGCCTTCTTCACCACCGGGGCGAAGGACAGCATGACCTCGTCCTGGCTTTGCGGCACGGCGCGCTGCTGCGCGGCGGCCGGCGCCCCGGCCGGAAGGGTCAGAAGGGTCAGCAGGGCGCCAAGGCAAAACGCCGCCAGGACCGCCGTCGCGGTCCGGCGCAGGGTGTCGGGCTTTCCGTGGAGAACCTTCACAGATCCCGCTCCCACAGATCCCGCTCCGTCATCATCAGGTTTCGGCTGCATGATCCATATTTGGGGTCGCAAGCGGGGCCGTCAAACAAGAAAGGCAGCCATGAAGGCTGCCTTTCCAGAAGTTCCTGCCGTGGGCGGCGGGAGAGGCGCAAACTCAGTCCTCGTCCTCGTCTTCCCCGGCTTCCTGGGTCGGACCGGAGTCCTGGCCCTTGGCGTCGGGATCGCGGTCCACCAGCTCGATGACCGCCATGGGCGCCATATCACCGTAGCGATGGCCGGCTTTCAGCACACGGCTGTAGCCGCCGTTGCGCTCCTTGTAGCGCTCCGCCAGATCGTCGAAGAGCTTCGCGGTGAGCTCGGCGTCGCGCAGCACGGAGAGCGCCTGACGGCGCGCGTGCAGGTCGCCGCGCTTGCCCAGGGTGATGAGACGGTCAATGACGCGCCGCATGTCCTTGGCCTTCGGCAAGGTGGTCTTGATCTGCTCATGCTTGATCAAGGAAGCCGCCATGTTGGCGAACATCGCTTTACGGTGACTGGCCGTCCGATTGAAACGGCGGCCGTGAAGACCGTGACGCATCTTTCTGTCCCTTCGTCCCTGGCCTCGCGCACGAGACCGATTGTGTTGCCGCCCGCCGGGCCCGCCTCATCGAGGCTGCGGCCTGCACGACCGGGTGGAGCCTTGTGCTCCGTTACCCACTCACTTCCCGGCTGAGCCCTTAGTAGGGCTCCTCCAGGCGCTTGGCCAGTTCCTCGATGTTCTCGGGCGGCCAGTTCGGAATTTCCATGCCCAGGTGCAGCCCCATGGTGGCCAGCACTTCCTTGATCTCGTTCAAGGATTTGCGGCCGAAGTTCGGGGTGCGCAGCATCTCGCCCTCGGTCTTCTGCACCAGATCGCCGATGTAGACGATGTTGTCGTTCTTCAGGCAGTTCGCCGAACGCACGGAAAGCTCCAGCTCGTCCACCTTGCGCAGCAGATTGCGGTTGAACGGCGGCTCGCTGGCGGCCTCTTCCTCGTGACGCTGCTGCGGCTCCTCGAAGTTGATGAAGAGCTGCAGCTGGTCCTGCAGGATGCGCGCGGCCAGGGCCACCGCGTCCTCGGGCGTCACCGCACCGTTGGTCTCCAGCTCCATGGCGAGCTTGTCGTAGTCGGTGACCTGACCGACACGGGTGTTCTCGACCTTGTAGGAGACCTTGCGCACCGGCGAGAAGATCGAGTCGACCGGCACCAGGCCGATCGGCGCGTCCTCGGGACGGTTCTGGCTGGCGGCGACGTAGCCCTTGCCGGTGTCGACGGTCAGCTCCATGTCGATGCTGGCGCCGTCGTCCAGAGTGCAGAGCACCAGGTTCGGGTTCATGATCTCGATGTCATGGCCGGTCTCGATCTGACCGGCAGTCACCTCGCCCGGCCCTTCGGCACGCAGGCGCATGCGCTTCGGGCCTTCGCCGCCCATACGCAGGGCGATGGCCTTCACGTTGAGGACCACGTCGGTCACGTCCTCGCGGACGCCCGGGATGGAGGAGAACTCGTGCAGGACGCCATCCACCTGGATGGAGGTCACCGCCGCACCCTGCAGCGACGACAGCAGCACGCGACGCAGGGCATTGCCCAGCGTCAGGCCGAAACCGCGCTCCAGCGGCTCGGCGACGACCTTGGCGACGCGATGGGCGTCCGGTCCCGGCTGGATGTCCAGCTTCGTCGGCTTGATCAGTTCGGTCCAGTTCTTTTGCAGCACGCTCGTGCCCTCACGACTTTTTGGCTGTTGCGTTTTCACATCCGGCGGCGACGGCGTCTCCGTCGACTCTAAGAGGCAAGATGGCCGGCAGCCTTCCGCCATTGCCCCTATCTGCCCGGCTGTCTTTCCGGCTGCCTGCCGGTACCGCCCCCATCACCGGAGCGGACCTCCCGGGCCCGACGGCCCGGAAGTGGCCACGTCTTAGACGCGGCGGCGCTTCGGCGGGCGGCACCCGTTGTGCGGGATCGGCGTCACATCACGGATCGCCGTGATGGTGAAGCCGACCGCCTGCAGAGCACGCAGTGCCGATTCACGGCCCGAGCCCGGGCCCTTCACGTTGACTTCAAGCGTGCGCATGCCGTGCTCCTGCGCCTTGCGGCCGGCATCCTCCGCCGCGATCTGCGCGGCATAGGGGGTCGACTTGCGCGAGCCCTTGAAGCCCTGACCACCGGCGGAAGACCAGGAGATGGTGTTCCCCTGCACGTCGGTGATCGTGATCATGGTGTTGTTAAAAGTGGCGCTCACATGCGCAATGCCGGAGCTGATATTCTTCTTCTCGCGGCGGCGCAGACGCGCTTGAGGTTTGGCCATAGCCTTGGTGCCCGTTTCCTGGTGCGTAATTCGTTACTGGCGTCGTTACCTGGCGGCTTTCTTCTTGCCCGCGATCGGCCGCGCCGGGCCCTTGCGGGTCCGCGCGTTGGTGCTGGTGCGCTGACCGCGCACCGGCAGGCCCTTGCGATGGCGCAGGCCGCGGTAGCAGCCCAGGTCCATCAGGCGCTTGATGTTCATGGCGACTTCGCGGCGCAGATCACCCTCGACCACGTAGTCGCGGTCGATGGTCTCGCGGACGCGCGCCACCTCGTCGTCGGTCAACTCGTTGACCCGGCGCTCCCGCGGGAGGCCCACGTCCTGGCAAATCTTGGTCGCCATCGTCCGGCCAATGCCGTGGATGTAGGTCAGAGCAATCTCGACCCGTTTCTGCGTCGGAATGTTGACGCCAGCAATACGTGCCACTTCGCGAACTCCTTAAACGCCGCGGACTCGGGCCACTTTCGGCCCGAAAACCATGTCTAGACAAGCAGAATCGTCCGGTCGCGGGGAGCGCCGGAAACGCTGGATTATAGAAAGAGAAAGCAGCAAGTCAACCGTCATGCTGCCCCCAAAACATCTTCGATCTGGTCGGTCACCTCGTCGATGCCGGCCATGCCGTCAACCGCCTTCAAGACGCCCTTATCGCTGTAATAGGGCAGAATCGGCGCGGTCTGGGCGTGATAGGCGTCGAGACGGGTACGCACCGTCTCCTCGTTATCGTCGGCGCGCCGCTTGAATTCGGTGCCGCCGCAGTTGTCGCAAACCCCGGGAACCTTGGGCTTCTGGAAGGTATCGTGGTAGCCGGCCCCGCACTTGGCGCAGGTGTAGCGCCCGGTGATGCGGTCCACCAGGATGGCGTCGTTAACCTTCATCTCGATAACCGAGTGCAGCTTCAGGCCCTTTTCGGCCAGCATGCTGTCCAGCGCCTCGGCCTGGGCCGTCGTGCGCGGAAATCCGTCGAGAATGAAGCCGTTGGCGCAGTCCGGCTGGTCGATACGGTCGGAAATCATGGCGATCATCAGGTCGTCCGGCACCAGGTGGCCCGCGTCCATCAGGGCCTTGGCCTTCTGGCCCAGATCGCTGCCCGAGGCGACGGCCGCGCGCAGCATGTCACCGGTCGACAGCTGCACCAGATTATGGCGCTTTTCCAGCCGCTTGGCCTGAGTTCCCTTCCCCGCCCCTGGCGGTCCCAACAGAATCACGTTCATCCACGGCGTCCCTTGAGCTTGGACTTCTTGATGAGCCCTTCGTACTGGTGTGCCAGCAGATGCGCATGGATCTGCCCGACGGTGTCCATGGTCACGGTGACCACGATCAGCAGCGACGTGCCGCCGAAATAGAACGGAAGCTCGGGGTACTGGGCGCGCAAGGCCTCCGGCAGCAGGGCCACCATGGCCAGGTAGATCGCCCCGACGGTTCCCAGGCGCGTCAGGATGCGGCGCAGGTGGTCCGCCGTGTTCTTGCCGGGACGGATGCCGGGAATGAAGCCGCCGTGCTTCTTCAGATTGTCCGCCGTATCGTCCGGATTGAAGACAATGCCGGTATAGAAGAACGCGAAAAAGATGATCATGGCGGCGTAGAGCGCCATGTAGGCCGGCTCGCCGTGGGCCAGATAGATCGTCACCCAGCTCAGCCAGTCGGGGCCGCCGGCGCCGGTGAAGCCGGCCGCCGTGGCCGGCAGCAGCAGCAGCGAAGACGCGAAGATCACCGGGATCACGCCCGAGGGATTGAGCTTCATCGGCAGGTGCGAGGCCTCGCCGCCGAACATCTTGTTGCCGACCTGGCGCTTCGGGTACTGCACCACGATGCGCCGCTGGGCCCGCTCGATGAAGACGATGAAAGCCACCACCGCCACCGCGCCGAGCAGCAGGGCGACGATGAGCAGCGGGCCGAGCACGCCGGTGCGGCCCAGTTCCAGGATTTCGACCAGGGCGAGCGGCAGGTTGGCGACGATGCCGGCGAAAATGATCAGCGAGATGCCGTTGCCGACGCCGCGCTGGGTGATCTGTTCGCCCAGCCACATCAGGAAGACGGTGCCGCCGGTCAGCGTGATCACCGTGGTGAGGCGGAAAAACAGGCCCGGATCGATCACCGCCGAGCCGCCGGTGCCGGTCGTGCTCTCAAGCCCCACCGCGATGCCGTAGGACTGGAAAATGGCCAGCAGCACGGTGCCGTAGCGGGTGTACTGATTGATCTTCTTGCGGCCCGCCTCGCCCTCTTTCTTCAGCGCTTCCAGGTTCGGCGAGACCGCCGTCAAGAGCTGCATGATGATCGAGGCCGAGATGTACGGCATGATGTTGAGGGCGAAAATCGTCATGCGGCTGAGGGCGCCGCCGGCGAACATGTCGAAGACCCCGATGATGCCGCCCGCCTGCTGCGAGAACACGTCCTGCAGGATCTGCGGGTCGACGCCGGGAATCGGGATCCAGGTGCCGAGACGATAGATGATCAGCGCGCCGAGCGTGAACCAAAGGCGCTTCTTCAGTTCCGGCGCCTTGCCGAAGGCGCTGAAATTGATATTGGCGGCAAGTTGCTCGGCGGCTGAAGCCATAAGGATCTATCTCGCAAGCTGCGGGTTGGCGGAAGACGCCCGATTTACTCGGAAGCGGGCGCGCTTTCGCTGGCCGGAGCCTTCGCCACGACAGTCACGGAACCGCCGGCCTTCTCGACCGCCTCGACCGCGGCCTTGGAGGCCCCGGCGACGGTAATATTTATCTTGGCCTTCAACTCACCCTTTGCAAGCAGGCGGATGCCGTCCGGCGCCGTCTTGATCAGGCCGGCTTCCCTCAGCGCCGCGGCGTCGACCGGCTTGCCGGCGTCCAGGCGCCCGGCATCGATCGCGTCCTGCAGGCGGCCGGTATTCACCACCTTGTAGCTCTTGGCGAAGATGTTGTTGAAGCCACGCTTCGGCAGGCGGCGATGCAGCGGCATCTGGCCACCCTCGAAGCCCTTGATGGCAACGCCGGACCGCGCCTTCTGGCCCTTGTGGCCCTGGCCGGCGGTCTTGCCCTTGCCGGAACCGATGCCGCGGCCGATACGCTTGCGGGCCTTGCTGGCGCCTTGGTTGTCACTCAAGTCATTGAGTTTCATAGCACTTTATCCTTCACCAGGGGCGCCGCTTGAGACGCCGCGTCCCGGTCTTTCACAGGGATGTCTTGGCCGCCTCAGGCTTCGCCTTCGACGCGCACCAGATGTTTCACCTTGTTGATCATGCCGCGCACCGCCGGAGTGTCTTCCAGCTCCCGCGAGCGGTTGATCTTGTTGAGGCCGAGCCCGACCAGGGTCGCCCGCTGGTCCTTGGTGCGGCCGATCGGGCTGCCGATCTGGGTGACCTTCACGGTCTTCTTCGCTGCAGACATGGCTCGTTACTCCCGCGCCTCGGCGGCCGCGGTGTCGCGCTTGCCGAGGATATCGGAGACCTTCTTGCCGCGGCGCTGCGCCACCATGCGGGGGCTGGCGCTCCGGCCCAGGGCCTCGAAGGTCGCCCGGATCATGTTGTGAGGATTGGACGAGCCGACCGACTTGGCGACCACATCCTGCACGCCCAGCGCCTCGAAGACGGCGCGCATCGGGCCGCCGGCGATGATGCCGGTACCGGCCTCGGCGGCGCGCATCATGACGCGGCCCGCCCCGAAGCGGCCCCTGATGTCATGGTGCAGCGTGCGGCCTTCGCGCAGCGGCACCCGGATCATCTGCTTCTTGGCCTGCTCGGTCGCCTTGCGGATAGCCTCCGGCACTTCGCGCGCCTTGCCGTGGCCGTGACCGACCCGGCCGCGGCCGTCGCCGACGATCACCAGGGCGGCGAAGCCGAAGCGCCGGCCACCCTTGACCACCTTGGCCACGCGGTTGATGCCGACCAGCTTCTCAATCAGTTCCGGCTCGTCGTTGTCGCGCTGACGGCGATCGTCGCGGGACCGCCCTTCGCGGGGAGCTCGTGCCATGGATCTATCTTCCCTTAAAACGTCAATCCGCCTTCACGAGCCGCGTCGGCCAAGGCCTTCACACGCCCATGAAAGAGGTAACCACCGCGGTCGAAGAGGACTTCCTTGATGCCGGCCGCCACGGCCCGCTCGGCCAGCAGCTTGCCGACCTCGGCCGCCGCCGCCTTGTCCGAGCCGTTCTTCAGCTTGCTCTTCAGCGAGCCATCGACGCTGGACGCCGCGGCAATGGTGCGGCCCTGGCTGTCGTCGATGACCTGGGCGTAGATGTGCTTGCCGGAGCGGAAAACCGACAGGCGCGGACGCCCGCTGCCCTTGCGCGCAAGCGTGCTGCGCACGCGCATCTTGCGCCGATCGTGTAGTTGCTTTGAAGTCTGCATGGCTCTTACTTCTTCTTGCCTTCCTTGCGCAGGATAACCTCGTCCGCGTACTTCACACCCTTGCCCTTGTAAGGCTCGGGCGGACGGTAGCTGCGGATTTCAGCGGCAACCTGGCCGACCTTCTGCTTGTCGGCGCCGGAAATCGAAATCGACGTCGGCTTCTCGCATTTGATGGTGATGCCCTCGGGGATCGGATAGGCGACATCGTGGCTGAAACCGAGCTGCAGGTTCAGGGCATTGCCCTGCACCGCCGCGCGATAGCCGACGCCGTTGATCTCAAGGTTCTTGGTGAAACCTTCCGAGACACCCTGCACCATGTTCTGGATGCACGAACGGGCCGTGCCCCACATGGCGCGGGCCTTCTTGCTCTCGTTCAGCGGCTTCACCCAGACCTTGCTGTCTTCCTGGGTGATCTCCACGTCGTCGGTCGCCTGGAAATCCAGGGTGCCCAACTTGCCCTTCGCCGAAACGAGGCCTCCTTTGATGGCGACCTCGACCCCGGCGGGCACCTCGACGGGATTCTTTCCTACACGCGACATCAGTCAGTCCCTCAATACGAATGCGTCATTAATAGACGCGGCAGAGCACTTCACCACCCACGTTCGCCGCTCGCGCTTCCTGGTCGGACATGACCCCGCGCGGCGTGGACAGGATGCTGATGCCGAGGCCGTTGTAGACCCGCGGCAGCTCCTTGATCTTCGAATAGACCCGGCGACCCGGACGCGATACCCGGGCAATCTCCTGAATCACCGGTGCGCCTTCGTTGTACTTCAGCTCGATCTCGACTTCACCAAGTCCCCGATCGCCCGCTTCAGTACGGTAGTCACGGATGTAACCCTCTCGCTTCAGCACCTCAAGGACATTGGCGCGCAGCTTCGAAGCCGGCGCGCGGACCTTCGACTTACCGGTCCGCTGTCCATTTCGGATACGCGTCAGCATATCACCGAGGGGATCGCTCATAGCCATCGCCCGACTTCCTCCTACCAGCTCGACTTAACCATGCCAGGAATCTGACCGACCGAAGCCAGCTCGCGCAGCGTAATACGCGACAGCTTGAACTTCCGGTAGACGCCACGGGGGCGCCCGGTCACCTGACAGCGGTTGCGCAAACGACCCTTCGTCGAATTGCGCGGCAGCTCAGCAAGCTTCAGATAGGCCTGGAAGCGCTCCTCCGGCGGCAGCGTGCGATCACGCGCAACCAGCTTGAGCGCAGCCCGCTTCTCGGAATAGCGGTCCACCATCTTCTTGCGGGCCTTGTTCTTCTCTACGGCACTCTTCTTCGCCATTACTCTTTCCTTCCGCTCCTCTTAGGCCCGAAACGGCATATCGAAGCCCTTAAGCAGGGCACGGGCTTCCTGGTCGGTCTTCGCAGTGGTGCAGATGATGATGTCCATACCGCGGATCTCGTCGACTGAGTCGTAGTCGATTTCCGGGAAGACAATCTGCTCCTTCAGGCCCATGGCATAGTTGCCACGGCCGTCGAAGCTCTTGCCCGACACGCCACGGAAGTCACGCACGCGCGGCAGCGCGATGGTGATGAGGCGGTCGAGGAACTCATACATCCGCTCGCGACGCAGGGTCACTTTGCAACCGACCGGCATGCCTTCGCGCAGCTTGAAGGTGGCGACCGACTTCTTGGCCTTGGTCACCACCGGCTGCTGGCCGGCAATCAACGACATTTCGTTGACGGCGGACTTGATCTTCTTGGAATCCGCCACGGCCTCACCGACACCCATGTTGATGACGATTTTTTCGAGGCGCGGCACTTCCATAATGTTCTTGTAACCGAACTCTTCCATCATGGAAGACTTCAGCTGCGTGTCGTAGTGCTCTTTCAAGCGCGGTTTCATATCGCTGACCTTCGCTTAGAAATCAATTGTTTCGCCGGAGCGCTTCGCGACCCGGGTCTTCTGTCCGTCCTTGTCGATCTTGTAACCGACGCGGGTCGGCTTGCTCGACTTCGGATCGATGTGGGCCACATTGGAAATGTGGACCGGTGCTTCCTTCTCGACGATACCGCCGGGAGACATCTGCGACGGCGCGGTGTGGCGCTTCACCATGTTCACGCCCTGGACCAGGACGCGGTCGTCCTCGCGCAGCACGCGCAGAACCTCGCCCTCTTTGCCCTTGTCGCGGCCGGTGGTCACGACCACCTTGTCGCCTTTTTTGATCTTGAACTTCTTCGGCATCACAGCACCTCAGGCGCCAGAGAGATAATCTTCATGAAATTCTTGGCGCGCAGCTCGCGGGTCACCGGGCCGAAGATACGGGTCCCGATGGGCTCACCCTGCTTGTTGATCAGCACCGCCGCGTTGTTGTCGAAGCGGATGGTGCTGCCGTCGTTGCGGCGGATTTCCTTCGCCGTACGGACGATCACAGCCTGGTGCACGTCGCCCTTTTTCACGCGGCCGCGCGGAATGGCCTCTTTCACCGAGACGACAATGACGTCACCGACGCCGGCCGTCTTACGCTTCGAGCCACCAAGCACCTTGATGCACTGCACGCGGCGCGCACCCGAGTTATCGGCGACGTCGAGCTGGGTCTGCATCTGGATCATCGGTCCTGCCCTTTCCTAGCTCTACTAAGCCGCCTGCTCGCCGGTGACCACTTCCCAAGTCTTAGTCTTGGAAATGGGGCGGCACTCGCGAATCCGGACCGTGTCGCCGACGTTGCACGAGTTGCTCTCGTCGTGGGCACGGTACTTCTTCGACAGCTTGATGAATTTCTTATAGACCGGGTGCATGACGCGACGCTCGACCAAGACGGTAATCGTCTTCTGGCCTTTATCGCTCACCACCACACCTTGCAAGATCCGCCGCGGCATAGCCGTTAAACTCCTAAGACGCCGCCTGCTGCTTATCGCGCAGGATCGTTTTAATTCGCGCGATATCGCGGCGAACCTGCCGCACGCGCGCCGTATTCTCGAGCTGACCGCTCGCCTGCTGGAAGCGCAAATTGAACTGCTCCTTCCGCAAACCGACTAGCGAATCCTTCAACTCGTCAGCGGACTTGGTCCGCAGGTCTTCTGCCTTCATGACTTAATGCTCCTCACCGCCGAGGCGGGTGATGAACTTGGTGTGAACCGGCAGCTTCGCAGCGGCCAGCGTAAAGGCCTCGCGCGCCAGATCCTGGGGAACGCCTTCGAGTTCGAAGAGCACCCGGCCCGGCTTCACCCGCGCGGCCCACCACTCCGGCGAGCCCTTACCCTTGCCCTGGCGGACTTCCGCCGGCTTGGAGGACACCGGAACGTCCGGGAAAATCCGGATCCACAGCTTGCCGACACGCTTCATGTGACGCGTGATGGTCCGGCGGGCGGCCTCGATCTGCCGCGCAGAGACGCGGCCCGGGCTGGTCGCCTTCAAGCCGTAGGCGCCGAAGTTCAGCTGCGTGCCGCCCTTGGCCTTACCGTGGATACGGCCCTTGTGGGCCTTCCGGTACTTAGTTCGTTTCGGTTGCAACATAACCGTCGTTCCTCAAAACTTCTCGCCGCCCGAGCGGCCTTAGCGCGCCGCCCCTTACCTAGCGGTTTGGGCTTCCTGCGCCCGCTTGTCCTGCGCCATGGGGTCGTGGGCCAGAATCTCGCCCTTGAACACCCAGACCTTGACGCCGCAGGCACCGTAGGTCGTCTTCGCCGTGGCCTCGCCGTAATCGACGTCGGCACGTAGCGTGTGCAGCGGCACGCGGCCTTCGCGGTACCACTCGGTCCGCGCGATTTCCGCACCGCCCAGACGGCCGCCGCAGTTGATGCGGATGCCGTTGGCGCCCAGACGCATGGCCGACTGCACGGCCCGCTTCATGGCGCGCCGGAAAGCGACGCGGCGCTCCAGCTGGTTGGCGATGTTCTCGGCCACCAGCGTGGCGTCGATCTCCGGCTTACGGATCTCGACGATGTTCAGGTGCACCTCGCTGCTGGTCATCGACTGCAGCTTGGAGCGCAGCTTCTCGATGTCCGCGCCCTTCTTGCCGATGACGACGCCGGGACGCGCGGTGTGGATCGTGATGCGCGCCTTCTTGGCCGGCCGCTCGATGACGATGCGCGACACGCCGGCCTGGTGCAGGCGCTCGCGCAGATACTTGCGGATGCGCAGGTCCTCGTGCAGCAGGTCCGCATAGTTGTCGTCCGCAAACCAGCGGGAATCCCAGGTACGGTTGATCCCCAGCCGCAGACCGATCGGATTGACTTTTTGACCCATTACGCCGTTTCCTCGCGCTCACGCACCACCACAGTCAGGCGGCTCCAGGGCTTCACGATCTTTCCAGCGCGGCCGCGCGCCCGGGCGCGGAAACGCTTCATGACAAAGCTCTTGCCGACGGTCGCTTCCGACACATAGAGGCGGTCAACGTCGAGCTGATGGTTGTTCTCCGCATTGGCGATGGCCGACTGCAGAGCCTTCTTCACGTCGTTGGCAATGCGACGCTTCGAGAACGTCAGCTCCGCCAGGGCCTGCTCCGCGCTCTTGCCGCGAATCGACTCCGCCACCAGGTTCAGCTTTTGCGGGCTGGTACGCAGGTTGCGCAGCACGGCGCGCGCTTCGTTCTCGGCCAGCAGACCGGGATGTTTCGGCTTACCCATCTACTTAGCCCCTCTTGGCCTTCTTGTCCGCCGCGTGGCCGAAGAAGGTGCGCGACGGCGCGAACTCGCCGAACTTGTGGCCCACCATATTCTCCGTCACCAACACCGGCAGGAACTTCTTGCCGTTGTACACACCGAACGTCAGACCGACGAACTGCGGCATGATGGTCGAGCGACGGGACCAGGTCTTGATGATCTCGTTGCGACCCGAACCGCGCGACACCTCTGCCTTTTTCAGCAGATAGCTGTCGACGAACGGACCCTTCCAAACAGAGCGTGACACCGCCTTCGCTCCCTTATCGTTTCTTGTGGCGACGACGCACGATCAGTGCGTTCGTCTTCTTGTTGCGCCGCGTCTTGGCGCCCTTGGTCGGCTTGCCCCAGGGGGTCACCGGATGGCGACCGCCCGAGGTGCGGCCTTCACCGCCGCCGTGCGGGTGATCGACCGGGTTCATGGCCACGCCACGCACCGCCGGGCGCTTACCGACCCAACGCTTGCGGCCGGCCTTGCCCAGTTTGGCGTTGGCCTTGTCCGGGTTGGACACCGCACCGATGGACGCCATGCACTCGGCGCGCACCATGCGCACCTCGCCGGAGCCGAGACGCAGCAGCGCGTAGCCGGCGTCGCGGCCGACCAGCTGCACGTAGGTCCCGGCGGAGCGCGCGATCTGCCCGCCCTTGCCCGGCTTCATCTCCACGTTGTGGACGATGGTGCCGACCGGAATGGAGCCCAGCGGCATGGCGTTGCCCGGCTTGATGTCGGCCTTCTCGCCGGAAATCACCGTGTCGCCGACCGCCAGGCGCTGCGGCGCCAGGATGTAGCTCTGCTCGCCGTCCTCGTACTGGACCAGGGCGATGAAGGCGCTGCGATTCGGATCGTACTCCAGGCGCTCCACCTTGGCCGGCACGTCGAACTTGCGACGCTTGAAATCGACCAGGCGGTACAGCCGCTTGTGGCCACCGCCACGGCGACGGGCCGTGATGCGGCCGGTGTTGTTGCGTCCGCCCTTCTTGGTCAGGCCCTCGGTCAGCTTCTTGACCGGCGCGCCCTTCCACAGGTCGCTGCGGTCCACCAGCACGAGGTTGCGGCGGCCCGGAGTCGTCGGATTGAAATTCTTAAGCGCCATCGCTTAGATCCCCGTGGTCACGTCGATGCTGTGACCTTCGTCCAGAGTGACAAAAGCCTTCTTCACGTCGGAGCGCTTGCCCTTCTGGCCCTTGAACCGCTTCACCTTGCCCTTGTTGCGCAGGGTGTTCACCGCCTTGACCTTGACCTTGAAGATCTCCTCGATCGCGGTCTTGATCTCCGGCTTGGTGGCGTCCAGCGGCACCACGAAGGTGACCTGGTTGTGCTCGGAGCCGAGGGTCGACTTTTCCGTCACCACAGGGTGACGGATCACCTCGTAGATCCGCTCCGACGAAACCTTGGTCGTCTCGTTCTTGAATGCGCGTGCCCGGCTCATTTCAGTCGTGCCTCCAACGCTTCTACTGCGCCCTTGGTCAACACCAGGGTGTCCCGGCGCAGAATGTCGTACACATTGGCGCCCTGCTGCGGCAGCACATCGACCAGCGGCAGGTTCTTGGCGGCCTTGACGAAACCGCCGTCCACCTGGGCACCGTCGATGATCAGCACCGAAGACCAGCCCAGCGTGGCGAACTTCTTCGCCAGATCACCGGTCTTGGCCTCCTTTACCGCCACGTCCTCGACCACCACCAGCTTGCCTTCGGCAGCCTTGGCGGAGAGCGCGGTCTTGAGGCCCAGCTGGCGGAACTTCTTGGTCAGCTCGTGGCCGTGGTCGCGCACCACCGGGCCGAAGACGGTGCCACCGCCACGGCGCTGGGTGGTCCGGGCCGAGCCCATGCGCGCGTTGCCGGTGCCCTTCTGGCGGAAGAGCTTGCGGGTCGACCCCGAAACCTCGCCGCGAGTCTTCACCTTGTGCGTGCCGGCGCGGCGCTTCGCGAGCTGCCAGTTCACCACACGCGCAAGGATGTCCTGACGCGGCGAAAGCCCGAAGACGGAGTCGTCGAGATCGATCTCGCCGGCCTTCTTATTCTCGAGTGTCGTAACCGGACACTTCATGGCTACTGATCCTTCTTATCCTCAGCCGGCGCGTCGGAAGACGCCTCGGCCGCCGCTTCCGGCGCCTCTTCAGGGGCCGCTTCCGGCTGCTCCGCCCCGGCCTTCAAGGCCGCCGGGAAGGGAACGTTCTCCGGACGGCTGCGCTTCACGGCGTCACGCACCATGACCCAACTGCCCTCCGCGCCCGGCACCGCGCCGCGCACCAGAATGAGACCGCGGTCCTCGTCGATAGAGACCACTTCCAGGTTCTGCGTGGTGACACGACGGTCGCCCATGTGGCCGGCCATCTTCTTGCCCTTGAACACGCGGCCCGGATCCTGGCTGTTACCGGTCGAACCGTGCGAACGGTGCGAGATCGAAACGCCGTGGCTGGCACGCAGGCCGGCAAAGTTGTGGCGCTTCATCGCACCGGCAAAGCCCTTACCGATCGAGGTGCCGGTCACGTCCACGTGCTGGCCGGCCACGAAGTGGGCCGCCGACAGTTCCTGACCAACCTCGAGCAGCGCGTCGTTGGAGACGCGGAACTCGGCCAAGCGACGCTTCGGCTCCACCTTCGCCTTGGCGAAGTGGCCGCGCATCGGCTTGGTAACCCGGTTCGCCTTGGCTTTGGCCGCCCCCAGCTGAACGGCGTCGTAGCCGTCCTTCTCCGCGGTGCGGACCGCCACCACCTGGCAATCCTTCATCTGCAGGACGGTGACCGGCACGTTCTCGCCTTCCGGCGTAAACACGCGGGTCATACCCATCTTCTGCGCAATCAGACCAGTCCGCATTACCCTAGCCCTTCAGCTTGATCTCGACGTCGACGCCGGCAGCGAGGTCGAGCTTCATCAGCGCATCCACCGTCTGCGGGGTCGGATCGACGATGTCGAGCAGCCGCTTGTGCGTCCGAATTTCGAACTGCTCGCGGCTCTTCTTGTCGATATGCGGCGAGCGCAGCACCGTGAACTTCTCGATCCGGGTCGGAAGCGGAATCGGGCCGCGCACCTGCGCACCGGTTCTCTTCGCCGTACCGACGATCTCCGAGGTCGACTGGTCGAGCACTCGGTGATCGAAAGCCTTCAGGCGAATGCGAATATCTTGGCTGTCCATTTTCAGCGCCATCCAAAATTCAACGCCGGCCCGGAATTGGGCCGGCGTTTCTCAAGTTACTTACTTCTGAATACCGGCGACGACGCCCGCGCCGACGGTCCGGCCGCCTTCGCGGATGGCGAAGCGCAGGCCTTCGTCCATGGCGATCGGCGCGATCAGCTCGACCGACATCGACACGT
>JBLWUP010000039.1:0-45351 GCA_048268885.1 Kiloniellaceae bacterium
CGAACAACACGCTTCTTGGCGGCCGTCTTGCGAGCCGGGCTCTTGCGAGCAGCCGTCTTGCGGGCGGTCGTCTTACGTGCCGTCGTCTTACGCGCCGGGCTCTTGCGAGCCGCGGTCTTCTTCACGACGCGCTTCTTGGCCGCCGTCTTACGAGCCGGGCTCTTACGCGCGGTCGTCTTACGGGCGGTCGTCTTACGCGCCGTCGTCTTCTTCTTGGCAGCCGTCTTCCGAGCCGGGCTCTTACGAGCCGTCGTCTTCCGAGCCGTGGTCTTGCGAGCCGTGGTCTTGCGAGCCGTGGTCCGCCGGGCCGTGGTCTTCCGGGCAGCCGTCTTGCGGGCCGCAGTCTTGCGGCGCGCGGTGGTCTTCTTCGCGGTCTTGCGGACCGCCTTAGTACCAGACTTCCGGGAAGCCTGCTTGCTAGCGATAGCCATTGCTATTTCCTCGTCTAACTCTATAAACCCATTTGGATTTCGGCTAATAGCGAATGGTTATTATCCCGATTCAATTAATAAACGATTACCTCTCCAGGTATCGAACCAGCCGGGGACAGTAGCTGCCAGTCCGTACTTATCTAGAATGCCATATATTGACTGCCGCCATTTGAGACCCTCACAACGCTTTGATAATAATATGTTTTTAAGGCGATCACCGCCCCTGAAAAAGGGCCAACCCTATGGTCTGTGCGGGGTCTTCAGGCAAAGATATCGTTGGGTCTGTTCATACGAAGTCTTCAGCGGAACATGGCCCGGACCGGATTGTTTCTTGGCTGTAACGACGCAAGTCTTCAGCGGCGAAAAAGCGCAGAAAACCCGGCCCTCCAAGACCTCTGCAAGATGCGGAGGCCGTGCTTGACAGGCCGCAGCGCCTGTCCTAAATCACGCATCCCTTTTGCCCGGCCCCGAACGAGGGCCGGCGACGGGCGATTAGCTCAGCGGGAGAGCGCTCGCTTCACACGCGAGAGGTCGCTGGTTCAATCCCAGCATCGCCCACCATTCCCGGAAATCCGCGCCTGACGGGCTTCAGTAGCTGCTGAGGCCCTCGATCTTGCAGTCGCCGCGCGTGAAGGTATTTCGGGGATGGCAGGATTCTGTGAGCTCCACCAGCAGTCCACCGGAGCATGATTTCAGGGTCACCCAGGCTTGGTGCTTGTAATTCCCCCGAAACCTCTCGTTGACCCCCGGCTCTTTGGTGACTACCCGAACCCCACTGACGTCGTTGTCTGCGAGCGGCAGGGACGACAGGTGCTTATCCAACTCCGTCTCACAGGGACGCGACGCAGAATCGCCGCTGTCCTCAGCGCAGTCGCCGCCCGGGCAGTCGTACTTGTCGGTCAGATAGGCCAGGAGACGCTCCCGGTCGGCCAGGATCTCCCGGCCGCTCTCGGCATAGCTCGTGCAGCGGCCGCCGCTGATGGAGTCATACGGCAGCATGCTGCGCCAGCCTTTGCGGCCATAGGGCGTCAGGTCGGACAGCTCTTTCAGTTCGTAGGCAAGATCGGTGATGCGGCAGAGATTGAGCGCGCCAGCGAGCTCGCCGACGTAGTATTCGAACTTCTGCATCCGGGTCCAGCTGTCGGAGGGTCCCCCCTTGGGGCCCCGCGCCGCCTCCGCCGCGGAGGCAAACATCACGGTCGCCACAAGCGCAGCAAACAACCCAAATCGCATGAGAAAACTACCCCCCTTACCAACGTCTTCCGATCAACCAGCCCCAAGGCCAGCTTAGCACGGCACAAGCGGCGCGCGAAGCCGGGCGTTGATCAATTTCGAGGGGTTTCAATCTGGAATTGGCCGAAATCGACCGCCTGACCGGGGCGCGAAAGGCCCCCGGCGCGCGGGATCAGGCCGATTTGGCGGGCGGCAGCGCCGAGGGCGGTTCGTTGCTGTTGTCGGGCTCGGGCGGCGGCGCGAGCGACTTGCGCCGGGCGAGCTTGATCAACCGCTGGCGCAGTACTTCTTCGAGACTGCGCAAGGGGCGCCGGAGATAGGGACTGACGAGGGCTTTGTCTTGCATCACTTCAGCCAGAAGCAACCCTGCCCAAGAGGCTCAGGTAAGAACGATGGAAGAAAACAGCGGATTGCGGGGCGTTGGCCAGGGCTTAGCCTTCGCGCCAAGCGGCCGTTGACTTGCACCGCTTGCAGATCCGCTCGCCCGGCCAGCTGCTCTCAAAGCTGTCATGGCACATGAGGCAGTGCCGGACTTTGGAATCCTGGGGCTCGCTGGGCCGGGGCTTGCTGAGAGTGGCTTGTTTCATGATTGTTAAATATGTCGCAAATCAAGCGATTCAAGAGGTTATGGCCTGATCCGGCCACCCCAAAAAACTACTTATGCGTGTGTTTCACACGGAAATCGCGAATCAAGCAACCTGAGGTGCGGGCCGCCGGGCAACGCCGCCGGCAAGGCCGAAGAGCGGCCGCAGGGAGGTGCCCAGGTAGCTGCCGGCCAGTGCCGCCAGGAACCACAGCCAGCCGTGCAGGCTGCCCGAGGCGATGCCGCTGAAGAAAGCGCCGACGTTGCAGCCGAAGGCGATGCGCGCGCCGTAGCCCATGAGCAGGCCGCCCAGCGCCGCCGCCAGGACCTGGCGCCAGGGCAGCCGCCAAGCCGGATTGAAGCGCCCGGCCAGGCCCGCCGCCAGGAAGGCGCCGGCGAGGACGCCGAAGTTCATGACCGAGGTGGTCTCGGCGAAGACCGAGCCGGCCAGCGCCCGGGCCGGATAGCGCCAGGTCCAGAAGTCGAAGGCCGCGACGTCCACGCCCAGGGCCGCGGCGAGCTTGCCGCTCCACAGGGTGTAGCCGAAGCTGATGTTCCAGGGATGGCCCGCGGACACCAGCGTGGCCGCGTTCAGCAGGGCCAGCGCCACGGCGCCCCAGATCAGCGGCCAGGGCCCGCTGACCAGGCGCTGCGCCAGGGAGCCCGCCGGGCGCGTCGCGGCGCCGGGATAGGGATGGCGCCGCCGCTCGATCACCCAGGTCGCGCCGGCCACGGCGGCAAAGACGGCAAGCTGCGCCACCAGCGCCGGCCAGAGGCCCCACTCGTTCAGCAGCGAGATACCGCCGGGCCGCGCGGTCCCCGGCCACCAGGGCACGGTGAACCACCAGGGCAGGTGCGCGGCGCCGAGAAACGAGCCGATGAGGAAGAACAGCAGCGTGAAGACCATCTTGGTGGAGCCGCCGCCGACGGTGTAGAGCGTGCCCGAGGCGCAGCCGCCGGCCAGCTGCATGCCGATGCCGAAGACCGCGGCGCCGACCGCCACCGAAGGGGCGAAAGGCGCGACCGAGCCGATGAGGCCCTGATCGAAGAAGCTGCCCGCGGCCAGCAGCGGCAGGAAGATGACGCTGGCCAGCGCCAGCATGACCATCTGGGCGCGCAGGCCCTCGCCCCGCCCTTCGGCCAGGAAGACCCGCCAGGCCGAGGCGAAACCGAAGGCGGCATGGTAGAGTGCCAGGCCGAGCGCCCCGCCCAGCAGATAAAGACCGCCCATCTTCTGATCGACGCTGCCGGCAATGTAGAGGGCGCCGCCGGCCAGTAGGATCACGGCCGGAAGCACCACCCGCCAATCGGGGCGCTGCGCGGGAAGAGGAACGGACTGGCTCATCGCGTCGGGGTCTCTAAAGCAGGGTTCAGATAGAGGGATAAGAGCGCCGCAACGCCCGCCTGTCGAGGCGGGCGCACGGCATTGTGAGCGGGCTTGAAAAAGGCGGCGCTTCAGTTGGTCGCCACCGCCTCCTGCTGCTGCACCGGCAAGGCCTCTTGAGCGGACCAGTCCACCATGGAGCCGTCGTAGACCCGCACGTTCTCCTGGCCCAGGATCTCGCTCTGGGCGAACCAGCCGAGCGCCGCCCAATGGCCGGTGTTGCAGAACATGATGGAGCCCTCGCCTTCGCCGTCGAGCGACAGGCCGGCGCCCTGCAGCAGGTGCGCGACGCCCTCGGCCTTCACGAAACGGCCCTGGCTGTCGACGAAGTTGGAATCCGGGACCGAGACGGCGCCGGGAATGGTGCCCGCGCGCTTGGCCCAGGTGTGGCGCTTCTTACCCAGGTAGAACTCGGCCGGCCGGGTGTCGATCAGCAGGCCGCCGTCGGCGTGGGCCATCTCCACTGCGGCGCGGTCGGCCAGCAGTTCGGGGCGCAGCTCCGCGGTGAAGATATCCGGCAGCGGGTCGACCCAGCCGGTCTCCAGCGGATTGGCGGAATCGGCCGTGTAGGCGCGGTAGCCGCCGTCGAGGATCGAGACCGTGTCGTGGCCCACCACCTTGAAGGTCCAGTAGACGCGCGCGGCGCTGCCCGCATCGAGGGCGCCGGTGCCGGCGGAGACGATCACCACGTGGCTGTCGTTGCTGATGCCCAGCTCGCCGATCAGGGCCTCCAGGGTCTCGCGCGCCGGCAGCTGGCCGGGCCCGCCGTCGCGCTCGGTCCGCCAGCCGGCCTTCAGGTAGTCGCTGTAGACCGCGCCGGGAATGTGGCCGGCGCGGTAGACCTTCTCCGAGCCGCCGTCGAGCTGGTTGCGGATGTCGAGGACCACGACGTCGTCGCGCCCGGCATTGTCGAGCAGCCAGGCCACGTCGACCAGGGGCTGCGCCGTCTCCGCCGCGGCGGCGGGGGGAACGGCCGTGAAAAAGGCGGTGGAAACAGCGGTGAGGCAAAGGGCACCGAAGGCGGCAGCCGCCGCGGCGCGCCGGCTCGCCAAGCGCCATTTCGCCAAGCGCCGTTTCTGGGGCAAGAGTGCCTGCATGACGGACCTTCCGGATGAGGCCCAGAGGGGCCAGATTGAGGGATCGATTAAATCCACTATTTCACACCGTATAATAATTTAAAATTACATTTTTAATATGTGTTTTGTGCCGCTATTTTGCCTCTTGTAGTTTCACGCTTCAGTCGATTGAAGGTGTAGACTGCGGCCTCGAGAAAATAGAGAGGCACACGGGTCGTCGGCACTTTGGAAATCGCGTGGGGGTCATGACTCCAGCTGTCGGAACGCCCGGGACGGTGTTGGTTTACGTCGGCTTGGATCTGGTCGGAGACGGCCTGATCAAGCTGCCTTTTTTGCGTGCTCTTCGTAACGCCTTCCCGACTGCACGGATCACCTGGCTTGCCGGCAAGGGCAAGTCCGTCTACGCGCATGGGCTGGCGCCGCTGGTCCGTGGCCTGGTCGACGAGGTGGTCGAGGAAGCGGAGATCGGCCGGCGCTGGCGCGAGGCCCTGGCCCCGCCGCTCAAGGGAACGCCGCTGGAAGGACGCCGCTTCGACCTGGTCATCGACACCCAGCGCCGCGTCGGCACCACCCTGCTGCTGCGGCGCATTCCCCACGGCAGCTTCATCTCCGGCGCCGCCGACTTTTTCTTTTCCGGCCGGCGACCGCCGAAGCCCCGCGCGAAGCCGCCAGCCATGGTGCGCCAGCTGCTCGACCTGGCGGAACTGGCCAGCGGCCGGCCGGCCGACACCTCGGGCGAGCTGCCCGGCGATCCGCGCCATGACGACCTGGCCGCCAGCCTGCTGCCGGCCGGGCGCAGCTACATCGGTCTCGCCCCGGGCGCGGGCGGCAAGCACAAATGCTGGCCGCTGGAACGCTTCATGGCGCTGGCCGCGGCGCAGCAGGCCGCGGGCCGCACGCCCGTGATGCTTCTGGGGCCCGAGGAAACCGATTGGGCCGAGCACGTGGCGCAGGCGCTGCCGGGGGCGGTGCTGCCGCTGCAGTCGGAAGCGGTCCAGCGCCTGGGGCCTTCGCCGCTGATCACCATCGCCCTGGCGCAGCGCCTCGCCCTGGCCGTCGCCAACGATGCCGGGGTCGGCCACATGATGGCGGCGGCGAACTGTCCGCTGATTTCGCTTTTCGGGCCGACGCCGCCGGAGAAGTTCGCGCCGCTGGTCAGCCGCGCGCGCATCCTGCGGGCGCAGGACTACACGGGCGGCCAAGACGATACGGGCGACGCCGGCGACAACACCGACGCCGCCGCAATGGAACGGATCCCCCTGAGTGCCGTGCAGCAAGCGGTCGAGGATCTGCTGGGGGAAATTGAAGACACGACGGCCGCGCCAGCGCGGCCCGGCGGGGAAAGCCGTCTATTCGGAGGGGGAAGTTAAATGAGGATGATCACAGGCTTCATGAAGCCGCTGAGCCTGGCCGCCATGCTGGCCCTGCTCGGCATCGGGGGCTTCGCCTGTACCGAGGTGAAAGACACGCTGAACGAGGCCGACCGGGCCCTGTCCGGCGCGCTGAACGATGAGGAAGCCGCGGAACTGGAAGGACTGACAGGGGCGGAGCTCACCAACGCCATCTACCAGCAAGGACTGCGGCGCCAGGAACTGGGCAAGGACGCCGAAGCCTTCGAACGATTCCTCAATGCCGCCGAGCGCGGCCATGGCCCCGCGGCCTACGAAGTGGGCGAGGCCTACAATGCCGGGCGGGGCGTCGAGCAGGATTCCAATGCCGGCGCCAAGTGGATCAACACCGCCGCGGCACGTGGCGAGCCGCGCGCGCAGTACGCGGTCGGCGCCGCCCTCTACAACGGCGCCGGCGTCGAACAGGATTATGCCCGCGCGGTGCGCTACCTCGGCAACGCCGCCAGCCAGGGCCACGCCGATGCGCAGTATCTGATGGGCGAGTGCTACGCCAACGGACGCGGCGTGACGAAGAACCTGGCCTGGGCCGCGCGCTGGTACGGCAAGGCCGCGGCGCAGGGTCACCCCGACGGCGCGTTCTCCTACGGCGTCGTGCATGCCGCCGGCCTCGGCCTGCCGAACAATATGACCAGCGGCTATGCCTGGCTGGATATCGCCAGCGACCTGGGCCACGCCAAGGCAGCCGACATCCGCGGCGCCATCGCCAACAAGATGACGCCGGCGGAGATCGACGCCGGCAAGCGCCGCGCCGGCTCCTTCACGCCCCAAAGCGAGAACGACTTCGCCGACCGGCCGACGGTGATGTACGTGCAATACAGCCTCAACCAGCTCGGCTTCAATGCCGGACCGGTCGACGGCCTGATGGGGCCGCGCACGCGCAGCGCCATCAAAGCCTACCTGACCAGCGCCGGCGACGGCGGCGGCGGCGGCGACGGCGTCACCCCGGCCCTGCTTCAGCGTCTCTTCGAAGGACAGCAAGCCAACGCCGGCACGTCCTGAATCTGGGGCTGAATCTGGGGCTGAATCTGGGGCTGAATCTGGGGCTGAATTAGGGGCTGAATTAGGGGCTGGAACGGCGCCTCGCGGCCGGGCGGCCCGGAACGACGGCACCGGTCACGACGCGATCCCCGGCGTGATTGGATAACCGAATCTAAACAAAACCTTCATAGGCTGAGGTCATGAACAGCCCGCCCATGACCCGCCGCCGCCTCAGCTCCGCGGGCGGCCGATGACCGACGCCGGGGGCGAAAGGCTCTATCGCCTGCTCTACGTCAGCACGGCCCGCCACTTTCTCAGCGACCAGGAGCTCGAGACGCTGCTGGAGCAGGCCCGCGCGAACAACCGCGCCGCCGGGCTGACCGGCATGCTCATCTATGCCGAGGGCAACTTCCTGCAATACGTCGAGGGGCCGCGGCCGGAGATCGACGCGCTCGTCGCCCGCCTCGAGCGCGACACGCGCCACCATGGCCTGATCCGGCTGATCGAGGGGCAGACCGGCCGCCGTATCTTCTCCGACTGGTCCATGGGCTACCGCAGTCTCGGCAAGGACGAGAGCCATAAGGTGCTGGGCGCGCTGGACCTGGCCCGGCAGCCGTTGCGCAGCAGCCTGCCGCAGACCATGCCGGAAGACCTCGTCATGTTCATGGAGAGCTTCTACCGCAGCAGCCTCGGGTTGCGCGGCTTCGAATTCCAGAACCCGGCGTGACGGCGCCCGGCCAGACGGAGGTCGGCGCGGCCGCGCCGGCCTAGAGCAGATCAGGGTCGGCTGGAATCGCCGAAGGCGATCCACCAACCCTGTGAATCCGCTCTATGTATTAGAAATAGATCGGATTCACACGTTGAGACAGAACCACCAAGTGGTTCTGTCCAAACGTGATCCGATCTAGAACAGATCCAACTGCGACGGCGCCTCGGGCAGTCGTTCTTCCCGCAGCAGATCGGCGTCGTCCTCGCGCACCGAGTTCACCCGCTTGGAGACCGGCGTCAGGCTTACCGCGTCGTCCGGCAGCGGCTTCAACAGCGCCTCCAGGTCGCCGCGCGAACTGGCCGGGTCGAGCCAGGGGCCGACCTCCTCCGGCGTCAGGATCACCGGCATGCGGTGATGCACCTCCGCCATCTTCGCGTTGGCCTCGGTGGTGATGAGCGCGCAGCCTCCCTCGAGTTTGCCGGCGGGCCCCCCTTCCCCGGCATTTCCGACCGGTTCCCAGATCGCCGCCAGGGCGAAGGGCGAGGTGTCGGTCAGGCGCACGCAGTAGGGCTGGCGGTTGCCGCCCTGGCGCCACTCGTAAAATCCGTCGGCGAAGACCACGCAGCGCCGCCGGGCGAAGGCCTCGCGGAAGGACGGCTTCTCCGCCACCGTCTCGCCCCGCGCGTTGATGAGCGGCGCGCTATGTTGCCCCGACCCCGATTTGGCTTGCGACCAGGAGGGCACGAGGCCCCAGCGCATCCACACCAGGTGCCGCCGGGCCGCGTCGTCGCGGATCATCGCCGCCACCGCCTGGCTGGGCGCGATGTTGTAGCGCGGCTCGAGATTCGGCAACTCGAGGAAGCCGAAGAGGCGTTGCACCGCCTCCAGCGGCGCGGTCAGAAGGAAGCGCCCGCACATGAATCAACCCACCCTGTACGCAGTCCGACGAGAGATTCTTGTGGGTAACCCGGCCCGTGGCCTTGCTGCAACGGCGGCAGGCGCTACTATGGTAAATGTTCTTGATATGTTCACGATGACAGATTCAAGACAGGCGGTATAGATTGGGGTCCATATCTGGTGTGGCCGATGGGCATCAGCCCCAGATATTGTGCACACAATTCGAAGCCAAGTCTTCCACAAGCTGTGGACTGAGGGGAAAAAGCATGGATGGATCGGGGATTTTCGGGCACGAAACGTCGGTTGAATCCGACCCGAACCTTGTGGATAACGCAAAGCCACTAGGAAAACAAGCCGAAGCCCCGACGGCCGCACCTCAAGGCATCGAGGCGGCCAATGACGACGCGAATCCCTCGGAAACGGTGGCCGGCGAAGAGGCGCTTCTGGGCGCGGAGCAGATCCGCGACGAGTTCCAGAACGAGCGCGGCATCAAGGTCCACATGGACCGCAGCCGCGATGACAATCTGACGGTCTTCGGCAAGGCGACCCTGACCGACCGCTACCTCATGCCCGGCGAATCCTTCCAGGATCTCTTCGCCAGGGTCGCGGCGCACTACGCCGACGACAGCGCCCACGCCCAGCGCCTCTACGACTACATCTCGCGGCTGTGGTTCATGCCGGCGACGCCGGTGCTGTCCAACGGCGGCACCAACCGCGGCCTGCCGATCTCCTGCTTCCTCAACGAAGCTGGCGACAGCCTGGACGGCATCGTCGGCCTGTGGAACGAGAACGTCTGGCTGGCCGCGCGCGGCGGCGGCATCGGCAGCTATTGGGGCAACCTGCGCTCGATCGGCGAGCGGGTCGGCCACAACGGCAAGACCTCCGGCATCATCCCCTTCATCCGGGTCATGGATTCGCTGACCCTGGCGATCAGCCAGGGCTCGCTGCGCCGCGGCTCG
Organism: Kiloniellaceae bacterium; assembly: GCA_048268885.1. Taxonomy (GTDB): domain Bacteria; phylum Pseudomonadota; class Alphaproteobacteria; order Kiloniellales; family Kiloniellaceae; genus Pelagibius. The sequence goes on from JBLWUP010000039.1 coordinate 9,660, forward strand.
GCGGCCTGCTACATCCCGGTCTCCCACCCGGAGATCGAGGAGTTCATCGAACTGCGCCGGCCGACCGGCGGCGACCCGAACCGCAAGGCGCTGAACCTGCACCACGGCATCGTCATCTCCGACGCCTTCATGCGCGCGGTGGAAAAGGACGAGGAATGGGGCCTGACCAGCCCCAAGGACGGCGCGGTCATCCGCAAGGTGCGCGCCCGCGACCTCTGGATCCGCATCCTCACCGCCCGTATCGAGACCGGCGAGCCCTACATCATCTACGGCGACCACGTGAACCGGCAGATCCCGGAGCACCACAAGCTGGCCGGCCTGACGGTGAAGATGTCGAACCTCTGCAGCGAGATCACGCTGCCGACCGGCGTCGACCACCACGGCGTCGACCGCACCGCCGTCTGCTGCCTTTCCTCGCTGAACCTCGAGAAGTACTTCGAGTGGCAGCAGGAGGAAGGCTTCATCGAGGACGTCATGCGCTTCCTCGACAACGTGCTGCAGGACTTCATCGACAAGGCGCCCGAGGGCATGGCGCGGGCCAAGTACTCGGCCATGCGCGAGCGTTCGGTCGGCCTGGGCGTCATGGGCTTCCACTCCTTCATGCAGGCCAACCGCATTCCCCTGGAAGGCGTCATGGCCAAGGTGTGGAACAAGAAGATCTTCGCCCATATCCGCAAAGGGGCCGATGCCGCCTCGAAGAAGCTGGCCGAGGAGCGCGGCGCCTGCCCCGATGCCGAGGAATTCGGCATCATGGAGCGCTTCTCCAACAAGATGGCGATCGCGCCGACGGCCTCGATCTCAATCATCTGCGGCGGCGCCTCGCCGGGCATCGAGCCGATCGCGGCGAACTCCTTCACCCACAAGACGCTGTCGGGCTCCTTCAACGTGCGCAACAAGCACCTGACCGCGCTGCTGGAGGAAAAGGGCCAGAACAACGAGGATGTCTGGACCTCGATCACCATCAACGGCGGTTCGGTGCAGCACCTGGACTTCCTGGACCACGACGAGAAGGACGTCTTCAGGACCGCCTTCGAGCTGGACCAGCGCTGGCTCATCGAGCACGCCGGCGACCGCTCCGAGTTCATCTGTCAGGCGCAGTCGCTGAACGTCTTCGTGCCGGCCGACGTGCACAAGCGCGACCTGCACCAGATCCACTACCAGGCCTGGAAGAAGGGCGTGAAGAGCCTCTACTACTGCCGCTCCAAGTCGATCCAGCGCGCGGAGTCGTCGCAGCCGGCGACCGTGGCGGCGACCGTGCCGCACCTGGGCAAGATCTCTTCCAGGGACCTGCCGGCGGCAGCCGCATCGACCACCGACTACGAGGAGTGTCTCGCCTGCCAGTGACAGGGCTGCTGCGCGCCGTCTGACGGCCGCAGCGCAAGAGACCTTCGAAGGGCCAAGGTGCGCTTGACGCGCTTCGGGGGTGACAGGGGCCGGCGGTTCGGGGGGACCGCCGGCCCCAACTTCCCCCAGGTCCTGAATTCGCGGGTCCTGAATTCGATTGAATGAGAGTCCCTATCGTTTTCACGTTTTCGTTTTACCGACACCACTCAGCCGACACGCGGCAGCCTCCCTTCCAAAAAGGACGCGCCGCCCCCCAAAGGGAGAAACGACAAGATGTCCCTGCTCGACGCCAGCCCGGTCTACAAACCCTTCCGCTATCCCTGGGCCTATGACGCCTGGCTGATGCAGCAACGCCTGCACTGGCTGCCGGAGGAAGTGCCGCTGGCCGACGACGTGAAGGATTGGAACCGCAACCTCACCGAGGGCGAGCGCAACCTGCTGAGCCAGATCTTCCGCTTCTTCACCCAGTCGGACGTGGAGGTGAACAACTGCTACATGCGCCACTACAGCCGCGTGTTCCAGCCGACCGAGGTGCAGATGATGCTGTCGGCCTTCTCCAACATGGAGACGGTGCACATCGCCGCCTACTCCTACCTGCTGGACACCATCGGCATGCCGGAAGCCGAGTACTCCGCCTTCCTCCACTACAAGGAGATGAAGGACAAGTACGACTACATGCAGGAATTCGGCTGCGACACGAAAGAGGACATCGCCAAGACCCTGGCCGTCTTCGGCGCCTTCACCGAAGGCCTGCAGCTCTTCGCCTCCTTCGCGATCCTGCTGAACTTCCCGCGCTTCAACAAGATGAAGGGCATGGGCCAGATCGTCACCTGGTCGGTGCGCGACGAGTCGCTGCACACCCAATCGGCGATCCGCCTGTTCAAGACCTTCATCGAGGAAAACCCGGAAGTCTGGAACGACGAATTCGAGAAGGACCTCTACAAGGCCTGCGAGACCATCGTCACCCACGAGGACGCCTTCATCGACCTGGCCTTCGAGCAGGGCGGCGTCGAGGGCCTGGAGCCCGGCGACGTGAAGGCCTACATCCGCTACATCGCCGACCGCCGCCTGACCCAGCTGGGCCTGCAGCCGATCTACCGCACCGACAAAAACCCGCTGCCCTGGCTGGACGCCATCCTGAACGGCGTCGAGCACACCAACTTCTTCGAAAACCGCGCGACGGAATATTCCAAGGCCGCCACCCAGGGCACCTGGGAAGAGGCTTTCGAGTAAAAAGCCTGCTCTTGGCAGGGGAGCTAAGCCCCTCGTCCTTCGAGACGCGCTCTAACGAGCGCTCCTCAGGATGAGGGGCTTTTCATTTCTCAATTCTGAAACCCACCGTGACCTCATCCTGAGGAGCCGCCGCAGGCGGCGTCTCGAAGGATAATGCGGCAAGGCATTGGGTCCCGGGGTCAAGCCCCGGAACGACACTCTGCCCGCGCCTCTCCGCCACCTCTCCTCATCCTGAAGAGCTTGCGCAGCAAGCGTCTCGAAGGATGAATGGGCACCTGCCCCTTCGCACCCCCACCCGTCACCCTCGGGCTTGACCCGAGGGTCCAGGGGCCACCAGCTCGCCACCCGCCCTGGATGCTCGGAACATGTCCGAGCATGACATAGGAGGGTTATCGCCTATCTCCTCCGGGCGCTCAGCATGTGGTCGCGGCAGCGTCCGTAGCGCTTCGAGCCCACATAGGGAACATCGTTCCGATAGAGATAGGAAAACAGCGACAGCTTTGCACAAGCGAAGAAATCATCGAAGGTGGCTGTTGCTAGGCACGCGGCACTGGCGCGCCCCGTCCGGTTCTCGAAACACCAGTTGATGTGCACCACCTGGAAGGTCCCTTGCAGGGTGACCGTGCCGTCCAGCATGTTGAATACCTTTTCCTCAAGCACGGCCAACTCGGAATCGCTATAGCAATCTTCCAGCGCCAGATTCTCGGGAAAGGAACGTTCAACGCCGTTCATTTTCGCGAACATCCGGTTCACCGCGCTTGGACTGTGCGGGCTGGGACAACGATCGGCAGTTGTCACCTGCTTCCACCCCCCCGCCCCAGACTGTTGCGACCAGCGGGTTCACGAAGGAGAGGCCAACCTCCAAGGAATTGTTATAGCTCTCTATACGCTCGAAAGACTCTTTCTCATCCCTTAGTATCTGAAACGCCGGGAAGGGATCTGATAGCAAACTGGTACCACTGCCAAAAGCCGTCCGGCGCACGTTGAGCGACATCTCGATATCGTCTTCGCTGCAGTCGTAGTTTTCGAAGATGCAGAGCAATGCGAGTCTGAACACGGCGCCACCATGCTTCAGTTCGATGGCGCGCTTCAGCAGGCGATACGTGTCTTCATTCGACCAGCCAAGAATTTGCGCAGGCACACCGGGTTCTGGATCGAGGTAGCCTGGCCAGTAGACTGCTTCAGCGAGTTGAAAGACGCCTTCGGCATTGTCCTTTTCAGCTGCGCGCTTGAAGTAGGAGAGCGCTCTCTCGTCATCCCGCTCCTCATAGAGCGGGTCCGAATAGAGATAGCCGAGCATCACATCGGCATCAGCGCGGCCCTCGGCGCTCAACTCTTCCAGCAAGGCCTCGGCCTCCTCGTCTTCCAGGTCGACGAAATGCTGAGCCGCCACCTTCATTCTTGACCCAGGGTCCCATGCCGCAACCGGAGAGGCGACTGTTATGGAAGTCAGCAACAAGACGGTCGCAACAACCCTGATTCTGGCGGCAACACCAAACATACTTGCCTCCCGGGGCATCCCTGTCAGATCCCGCCTTGCTTCTGATGCGCGGCCCACATCGTCTCACGGCATATCCCGTAACGCCTGGAATCGCGGTATTCGATCTCGAAGCGCTCGTTGAAATACTTCGGCATCGACAGCTTGGTGCAGGCGAAGAAGTGATCGCGCACCGTGGTGATCAGGCATTGGCCGATCGCCGGCCAGTCGGTGTTGCCGTAGCACCAGCGCCGGGACCAGCTGGTCTCGTAGCCATAGGTCCGGACCTGCAGGTCCAGGAAGCCTCCAAGATCGTTCTTCACCTTTGCAAGCTGGTCGTCGTCGTAGCAGTCCCGGAAATCCAACCGGCCGGCAAACTGCGACGCTGTGCGGTTGATGAGTGCCATGAGCCGCCCGGCCGCCTGGAGACTGTCGGGCGACGGACAGTCTTCCCGGACAGACACGCTCGCCCAAACCGGATCGGACTGAAGCGCCGCCACGAAAGGGTCGGCGTCGGCGTAGCCGATCGACAAACGGATTTCCAGCATCTTGCGGTTCTCCGGCGTGTCCGCCTCCCCCGACCTCTCGATATCCATTATGCCGTAGCCGTTCGTTATGGCCCGCAGGTTGTCGCCAGCGATCAACATGGCCGCCCTGACGGCTTCATCCGCCGCCTTCTTGCCGCAGTCGTAGCCGCCGAAGGTGCAGAGCCAGGCCAACCGCCACTTGGCCGCGTTGTGCCCCTCGAAAGGCGGCTGCTTCTCCCCGGCGATGCTTTCCAGCAGCCCATAGGCCTTCTTGACGGTCGGCCGGGCCTTCTCCTCTGCCGGCGCCAGCGGCCAGTCGAGGTACTTCGGCCAGAAGCGGGATTCGGCGACCTGAAAAATCGCCTCTTTGTTACCGGCCTCCGCCGCTCGTTCGAACGCGGTCACCGCCGCCACGTAGTCGCGGCCTTCGTACAGCGGATCGGCATAGAGATAGCCGAGCAGCACGTCGGCATCGGCGACACCCTCGGCACTGAGGTCATCGAGAATCGCCTTAGCCTCGGCGTCCTCCAGCTCGGCGAAATACTGCGCCGTCTGCTTCAGGCGCGCCTCGGCGTCCGATGCGGCCGCCGGCATCAGGGCCGCAGGCGCCACCAACGCAGCGGCAGCGAGCACCGCCCCAAAGACAAAACTACGCAATTCTCCCTCCCGAAAGCCCACGGCCCTTCCAACCATAGCGATTATTCGCCGGAATGTCCTGTCGCTTTAGGAGGTAAGAGGTATCGCCCTACTCCGGCGCCTCCAGCGACACCGTGCCGTCGTCCTTCAGCGTCCAGAAGGGATTGTGGGCGACCTCCCAGGGGTGGCCGTCGGGGTCGGCGAAGTAGCCGGAATAGCCACCCCAGAAAACCTCCTGGCCCGGCTTCAGCAGGGTCGCGCCGGCGGCCTCGGCCTCCGTCAGGGTCGCGTCCACCGCCGCCCGGTCGCGCACGTTATAGGCCAGGGTGATGCCGCCGAAGTTGCGGGCCGGCTGCAGGTCCGGCAGGGCGAGCTGCGCGTCCTCGGCCAGCGCCTCCAGGCCGTAAAGGCCCAGCAGGATACCGCCGAGCTGGTAGAAGGCGACGTTGCCCTCGACGCCGCCGCCCAGGGCCCAGCCCAGCCCTTCCTCGTAAAACCGCCGGGACCGCGCGAGATCCCGCACGCCAAGGGTCACCATGGTCAGCCGCTGTTCCATCACCGTCTCCTGCTTTACCCGGGCTCCTGCTCTACCCGTGCCCTGCTCTACCCGGGCTCGCGACCCTAGCGCGGAGGCCTCGCGACATGCTCCTGTCAATTTCCCCCGAATGCCGGCACCGCCAGCAGGGTCATCTCATAGAAACGTCATGACTTTCCGCTTTGTCGCGGCCGCTTGTCTCGCCTATCATTGAGGCCAACTCCTCATATAACCCACCTACACGGAGAGCGTTTCAGCCATGGGGCGATTTGGCGTAGGCCAAGGCCTGCGGCGGGTGGAAGACTCGCGCTTCCTGACCGGCGAAGGCCGCTACAGTGACGATATCCAGCTCGATGGGCAGACTTACGGCGTCCTGGTACGCAGTCCCTTCGCGCATGCCGAGATCAAATCCATCGACCTGGCGGAGGCCAAGGCCGTGCCGGGCGTGCTCGGCATCTACACCGTGGACGACCTGGACGCCGACGGCGTCGGCAACGTCCCCTGCGTCGTGCCCATGCCGGGCAAGGGCGGCACCAAGACCGTCATGCCGCCGCGCCCGGCGCTGGCGCGCGGCCGGGTGCGCCACGTCGGCGACGGGGTGGCCCTCGTGGTGGCCGAGACGGCGACCGCCGCGCGCGACGCCGCCGAGCTGGTGATGGTGGACTACGAGGCCCTGCCGGCGGTGACCGACACCAAGACCGCCAAGGACCCGGGCCAGCCCCAGGTCTGGGACGAGGCGGCCAACAACACCAGCCTGGTCTGGGAAATGGGCGACGAGGCGGCCACCAAGGCGGCCTTCGACAAGGCCCATCACGTGACGAAGCTGGAGTTCGTGAACAACCGCGTCATCGTCAACGCCATGGAGCCGCGCGCGGCCATCGGCGACTACGACGCGGCCAGCGAGACCTTCACGCTCTACACCGTCTCGCAGGGCTCGCACCGCATGCTGCCGCTGCTGGCCGACCGCATCTTCAACGTGCCGAAAGAGAAGATGCACATCATCACGCCGGATGTCGGCGGCGGCTTCGGCATGAAGATCTTCGTCTATCCGGAGACCGTGCTGGTGCTCTTCGCGGCGCGGCGTCTGGGCCGCCCGGTGCGCTGGATCTCCGAGCGCGGCGAGGGCTTCCTCAGCGACACCCAGGGCCGCGACCACGTCACCCTGGCCGAGCTCGCCACCGATACCGACGGCAAGGCGCTGGGCATTCGGGTCACCACCACGGCCAACATGGGCGCCTATCTTTCCAACTTCGCGCCCTTCATCCCGACGGGCTGCTACGCGCCGATGCTGAGCGGGCTCTACACCTTCCCCGCCGGCTATGCCGAGGTGACCACGGTCTTCACCAACACCGTGCCGGTCGACGCCTACCGCGGCGCCGGCCGCCCGGAAGCGTCCTACCTGGTGGAACGCCTGATGGACGCGGCAGCGCGCGACATCGGCATGGCGCCGGACGAGTTCCGCCGGCGCAACTTCATCCCCAAGGAGGCGCTGCCCTACACCACCGCCTTCGACCAGACCTACGACAGCGGCGACTTCGCCGGCCTGCTGGAACGCGGCCTCAGGGCCATCGACTACGCCGGCTTCGAGGCGCGGCGCGCGGAAGCGGCCAAGAGCGGCAAGCTGCGCGGCCTGGGCTTCGCCTGCTATGGCGAGGTCTGCGGCTCCAACGGCGAGGAGACGGCGCGTCTGAAGGTGAAGGAGGACGGCGGCATCGAGCTGTGGATCGGCACCCAGTCGAACGGCCAGGGCCACTTCACGGCCTACAGCCAGCTGCTGGCCGACAAGCTGGGCGTCGAACCCGACCAGGTGACCATCCACCAGGGCGATTCCTGGGACCTGCCGCAGGGCGGCGGCACCGGCGGCTCGCGCTCCCTGCTGATGGGCGGCCAAGCGCTGGACGGCGCCGCCGACAAGGTGATCGAGCGCAGCCGCAAGGTCGCCGGCCATCTGCTGGAGGCCGCCGAGGCGGACATCGAATTCCAGGAAGGCGTCTTCACCGTCACCGGCACCGACAAGACCGTCACGCTGACCGAGGTCGCCAAGGCGGCCTACGGCGACGCGGCCCTGCCCGACGACATGAAAGAGCCGCTGGAGGACCAGCACCACATCGTCGCCGGGGCGCAGACCTATCCCAACGGCAGCCACCTCTGCGAGCTGGAGGTCGATCCCGACACCGGCATGGTGAAGCTGCTGCGCTACGTCATCGTCGACGACTTCGGCGTACTGGTGAACCCGCTGCTGGCCGCCGGCCAGGTGCACGGCGGCACGGTGCAGGGCATCGGCCAGGCGCTGCTGGAGCACACGGTCTACGACGCCGACGGCCAGCTGCTCACCGGCTCCTTCATGGACTACACCATGCCGCGCGCCGACGACATTCCGCAGATCGAACTGACCATGATCGAAGACACGCCTTGCACCACCAACCCCATGGGCGTGAAGGGCGCCGGCGAGGCCGGGGCCATCGGCTCCTGCCCGGCGGTCATCAACGCGGTGGTCGACGCGCTGGCGCCGCGGGGCATCCGCCACGTCGACATGCCGGCGACACCGGAAAAGGTCTGGCGCGCGCTTCAGGACGCCAGCCAACAGGAGGCAGCGGAGTGAGCGGTAAGGACAAGAACATCGAGGCCTTGCTCGGCCAGGACGAGGCCGGCGCCGAAGACATCCTCACGGTTCTGCAGCTCATCGCCGAGCGGGCGGGCAAGGTGATCCTCGCCTACTACGTCGAGGGCGAGGACATCGAGGTGCGCCAGAAGGACGACGCCTCCCCGGTGACCGAGGCCGACGAGGCGGCGGAGACCTTCATCCTCGGCGCGCTCAACACCCTGACGCCGGACATTCCGGTGGTGGCCGAGGAAGCCATGGCCGCCGGCGAGGAACCGGACGTCTCCGAGGGCCGCTTCTGGCTGGTCGATCCGCTGGACGGCACCAAGGAGTTCATCAACCGCAACGGCGAGTTCACCGTGAACATCGCCCTCATCGAGGATGGTCAGCCGGTCGCCGGCGTGGTGCACGCCCCGGCCATGGCGATGACCTGGGCGGGCGTCTGCGGTGACCAGGAGGACGGCAGCAAGGGCAGCGGCCGCGCCGTCTTCGCGGAAACCGACAAGCCGCTGATGGACATCCGCGCCCGCGAGATCCCCGAAGACGGCGCCGTCGTGGTGGCCAGCCGCCGCCACGGCTCCGGCCAGGAGCTCGACGACTTCCTCAGCAAGTACAAGGTAGCCGACAAGGTCAGCGCCGGGTCCTCGCTGAAGTTCTGCCTCGTCGCCTCGGGCCGCGCCGATCTCTATCCGCGCTTCGGGCGCACCATGGAATGGGACACCGCGGCGGGCCACGCCGTGCTGCTGGCCGCCGGCGGCCAGGTCTACACCCTGGACGGCGAGCCCCTGGAATACGGCAAGCCCGGCTTCGAGAACCCCCACTTCTACGCTGCCGGCGTGGAGTAGCTCCCCCTCACCCAGCTTCGCCTAGGCTCGATCTGCGATCTCGCCAAGGCTGCGCAACCCTCTCCCACCAGGGGAGAGGGAAAATGAGCGAGGCGGTGGGAAGCCCCTCTCCCCTCGTGGGAGAGGGAGGGGCCCGCACAGCGGGAGGGTGAGGGGGCGTCCCGCCCCTACCCCGCCGCCTTCAGGATCTCCTGCGCCAGGGCGCAGATCTCCTGCGCGGCGCGGCCTTTGGGCTGCAGCTCGGTGACGCCGAGGCCCTTCAACATGGCGCCGGCGAAGCCGACGCGGTTGCCGATGCGCGCCTTGGCGACCTTGGCGCCGTAATCGGCGATCTCGAACATCATCTCTTCGGTCAGGTTGGCGCGCGGCGGCACGCGGTTCAGCACCATCAGCACCGGCACCTTCTCCTTCTGCGCCACCTCCAGGGTCCCTTCGGTCGCCCAGACATCCATCGGCGAGGGCTGCACCGGGATCACCACCAGGTGCGCCTGGCGCACGGCGATCTTGGCGTCGGTCTCCGCGTGGGGCGGCGAGTCGATGACGACGATGTCGTGGCTGCGCCGCAGGTCATCCAGCGCCGTCGCCAGTTTCCAGCCGCCAACCGGCACCACGGTCAGGTCCGCCCCTTTCCAGCCGTCTTCCTCGCCGTACAGCTCCTGGCGCAGGGCGTGCCACATGGTCAGCGAACGCTGCGGATCGATGTCCACAACCGCGACTTTCTTTTTGCCTTGGGCGTAAGCAATCGCGAGGTTAGCGGCGAGCGTCGTCTTGCCGGCACCCCCTTTTTGCTGCGCTACGGTAATGATCTTCGCCGACATGCCCGCGCCCCGCTGCTTGCTTGAGATGCGGCCAGTGTGCACACGCGAAAACGGCGGCGCAAGGCGCAGTCATCCGCCGATATTCCTAGCATTGGCCTCTTGACCGGACCGCCGGATGAGTCGCAAGCTATCACCACGTGGCCGGGGAAAACCGGTGACGATTTAGCCGCCGCAAAGCCTGTGCGGTGACTCGTCAGGAAGCTCCCAACGTACCGCGGTGCGGAGCGTTCCTGTCAAGCGAGAGCCAAAGACCGGGGCTGCAATGCCCCGGTCTAGCTTTATGGGCTCGACACCAAGTCTCTACACGAACGATTTCGCTATCTGGACAGCGCGGGGCGAAGACGGCAGTCTCGCGCCATGCCTGATGATTCGACAAAACCGAGCAACGACGCCGATCCGCTCCACGTCCACGGCGGCTTCGCCGACCTGGTCGGCTACGAACTGGTGAACTGGGAAGACGACCTGGCCGAAGTGGGCCTGACCGTCGCGACGCGCCACCTGAACCGTAGCGGCGTCATGCACGGCGGCGTGCTGACGACCCTGGTCGACACCGCCTGCGGCTACAGCGGCTGCTACACGCCGCCGGGGGAAACGCCGCGCCGCGCCTTCACCCTGACGCTGACCACCAACTTCATCGGCACCGCCCAGGAAGGCCAGCGCCTGACCGCGCGCGCCCGGCGCAGCGGCGGCGGCAAGTCCCTCTTCTTCGCCCACTGCGACGTGCGCGACCAGGACGGCCGCGTCATCGGCAGCGGCCAGGGCACTTTCAAATACATCACGCTACGTGAGTAGCGGGGCAAATACATCACCCTGCGCAAGTAGGCGGCCGGGTCCCGTGATGGAGACCTGCGAAACCCCGCGTCTGCTGCTGCGGCCGCGCCGCATGAGCGACTTCGAGGCCTGCGTCGCCCTGGACAGCGACCCGGAAGTGATCCGCTACGTCGCCATCCCCTGGTCCGACGAGGAAGAACACCTCGTCTTTCTTCGGCAACGCATCGAGGCGCGCTATCCGGCGGGCCTCGGCTACTGGTCCCTCTTTGCGAAGGACGCCCCCACGCGCTTTCTCGGCTGGGTCATGCTCTGTCCCTGCGACGTGGCCGGCGCCGAGGTGGAGATCGGCTGGCGCCTGGTCCGCGCCGCCTGGGGCCACGGCTACGCCACCGAAGCGGCCGCGCCGATCCTGGCCCAAGGCTTCGCGAAAGGGGATATGACGCAGGTCGTCGCCGACATCCATCCCGACCATATCGCATCCATGCGTGTCGCCGAAAAGATCGGCCTCCGCTTCACCGGCATGGTGGACTACGCCGGCGCGCCGGCGCGGCGCTTCAGCATCACGCGCCACGCCTTCGAGGCCAAGCAGGACTGACCGCTAGAGGAAATACATCGCCGCCAGGATCGCCGCGGCAACCAGCACCGCGCCGAACTGGCCGAGCAGACGCAGGTTCATGTGGCGCTGACGCGCGCGCTGGGCCGCAGCGAAAGACTCCTCGCGCCGCTGCATCTGCGCCTTGGCGATAGCGAGTTCCGCCTCGTCTTCGAACTTGCTTCCCAGCATGTCCCTGTTCTTTCCCCTTCCGCCGTCATCCGAACAGCGAGTACAGCGCGTAGAGTACCGCGACGACAGTGAGCGCCCAGAGCCGGCCGCGGAACTGTTCGGCGGCTTCCTCGCGGCGCAGACGCTGGCTCTCGGCAAGCGAGCCCGCGCCCTGCTCGATCTTCATGCGCAGCTTGGCGGCGGCCAGGTCGCCTTCGTGGTCGATGCCCCCAACCATCAGGCCACCGGCTCCAGCCGTTCGCCGTAGCGCCGCTGCACCATATCCGCGTGACGGGCGCTGACCGGGACCTGCTCGCCGTTGCGCAGCAGGATCTTCAGGCCGCGCTTGTCGGGCTTCAGCGAAGCGACACCGGCGTCGGCCACCCAGAAGGAACGATGCACCTGCAGGCCCGACAGGCCCTCCAGTTCGCGCAGGGCATCGCCGAAGCGGTAGAGCGTCGTCAACGCGCCCTCGCCGGTGATGACGCGCACGTAGTGCTCCTGTGCCTGCACCGCCAGGACCGGCCCCTTCAGCGGCGGGTCGAAACGCTCGAAGAACGCCGGCGTCGTCCCCTCGCGCAGTTCCGATGCGGTCGCCGGACGCAGGATGGCCGGCGCCGGAACAGGCCCGCCCGCCGGGGCCGTGGCCGCGCCGTCCTCTTCCGCCACCTCGGCTTGCGCGCCCAGCGCGAGCAGGACACGGGGCAGGACGATCAGCGCGCAAAGCACCAGGTGGTTGTCCAGGTGATAGAGGGACTCCAGGCCGAAAAGCGCCGGCATGCCGGCGGCTTCGGTTGTCCCGCCGACGCCGCTATCCAGCCCGAAGCCCGTCAGGCCCAGTTCCGGCAGGCCAAGCAGCATGTCCAGCATGGTCACGCTGAGCGTGAAGAACGGCAGGGTGAGAAGCGCGGCGGCCGCCGCCAGCCAGCCCCAGGGGACGCGGGCCACCGGCGGCGCGATCTCCAGCAGCAGCAGGCAGCCGGCGAAGAGCAGATAGGCCGTCGCCAGGCGGACGATCCAATAGCCGTAGCTGAAGAACAGCGAGAACTCGGCAAAGGCCTCGCGCTGGTGTCCGCCGAGCAGCAGTCCGGTGAGGACCGTGATCAAAAGCCCCCAGAGGGGCCAGGACAGCAGGGTCGAAGACGCACGAGCAGCCACGTCGAAGCCTCCCGGGCATGAAATTTCATGCTGCATGAAAATGTTACCCGAACATAAGTCTCCGGCGGCACTGATTTTTTCGTGATCGTCGACGCGGCCGTTCGCGCGCCTGCCAATTCGAGAAATAGCGGACGGCGGGCTCTACCCCCCAAAGCCGCGCCGGATTAGCCTTTTTCCCAGGAAACGGCGACTGCGGCTCGCGCCGGCAAAAAAGGTCCCCGAGCAAGCACCGGATCGCGAGACCGGTCGGGACCGCCCCGAACTGTCCCCTGCCCCGCGCCGCCGCGCCGCCGTTTCCTGCCTGCCCCGGCCCGATCCGGGGTCCCTCTCGATCCCGCTCAATCCGGGTCCTTCTGCAGGAGCAAGGAAAACGATGACCGCCGTGGAAACGCCCAAGCCGAAAATAACCCCCAAAATCACCCAGGAGGCGATCGACCTCTATGACGAATACACCCACCTGACCCTGGACCGGCGCCGCTTCTTCGATCACCTGACCCGCGTCGCCGGCGGCACCGCCGCCGCCTGTGCCCTGCTGCCGCTGTTGCAGAACAACTACGCCCAGGCCGCCATGGTGGCGCCGGACGACAGCCGCGTCGCCACCAGCACCGTGACCTTTCCGGGCGCGAGCGGGGAACTGACGGGCTACCTGGCGCGCCCCACCGACGTCGCCGTGACCGAGAATCTGCCGGCGGTTCTGGTGATCCACGAAAACCGCGGCCTGAACCCGCACATCGAGGACGTCACCCGGCGCATCGCGCTGGAGGGTTTCGTCGCGCTGGGCGTCGACTTTCTCTCGCCGGCCGGCGGCACGCCCGCCGACGAGGACCAGGCGCGCGAGATGATCCGCGCCCTCGACAGCGCCACGACGATCCAGAACGCCGTGGCCGCGGTCGACTATCTCGCCAAGCATCCGGCGACCACCGGCAAGGTCGGCACCGTCGGCTTCTGCTGGGGCGGCGCCATGAGCAACCAGGTAGCGGTGAACTCGGACGCCGTCTCGGCCACGGTCGCCTACTACGGCCGCCAGCCTTCGGCGGACCAGGTGGCCGAGATCGAGGCGCCGATGCTGATGCACTACGCCGGCCTCGACGAGCGCATCAACGCCGGCATCCCCGACTTCAAGTCGGCGCTCGACGCCAGCGGCGTGGACTACGAGATGTTCACCTACGAGGGCGCAAACCACGCCTTCAACAACGACACCAACGCCGCGCGCTACGACCAGAAGGCCGCCGACCTCGCCTGGGGCCGGACCATCGCCTTCTTCAAGGAACAGCTGCAGTAGCGGCTGACGTATGGGCCAGGGAGGCTCCCCCGGGGGGGCGGCGTCACGGCAGAGCGGGCCGCGGCGCCGCCCCAACTTTTTCAGGTGTCGGCGCGCGCTGCTACTCCCCCCGAAAGACCGGTTTCTCCTTGGCCAGGAAGGCGCGGATGCCTTCGCGGTAGTCGGCGGTGTCGCAGGACAGCAGCGGCTCGCGCCAGGTCTCTTCGGTAAGGCTCTCCGGGCGCAGGGCCTTTTTGGCCAGGCTCTTGTGCCAGCGCGCGGCCAGCGGCGCCCCGGCGGCGATGCGCTTCACCGTCGCCGCCGCTTCAGCCTCCAATTCATCGTCGGGCACCACGCGGGTGAGCAGGCCCTTGGCCAGCGCCTCCTCGGCGGTGAGGATGCGGCCTTCCAGCAGGATCTCCAGCGCCGCCGCCCGGCCGGCCAGCTCGACCAGCGCGATCATCGCCGGGTAGGGCAGACAATGGCCGATGCGGTTGATGGGAATGCCGAGGCGCGCGTTCTCCGAGGCGATGCGCAGATCGCACTGCACCGCCAGTTCCAGCCCGCCGCCGACGCAAGGCCCCTCGATGACCGCCAGGGTCGGCGCCGGGCAGTCGGCCACGGCCTCCGTCGCCCGGTCCATGATCCTGGCGTAGCCGACCGCCTGATCGGCGCTGTAACGCTTTTCGGGAAACTCGGAGATATCGGCGCCGGCGGCGAAGGCCCCGCCGCGCCCGCGCAGCACCAGGCAGCGCAGATCCTTTTCCGCGGCCAGTTCCAGCGCCAGATCGCCGAGGCGCTGCCACATGGCGAGATCGAAGGCGTTGCGCCGTCCCGGCCGGTTGAGCCACAGGGTGGCCACCGCGCCAGCCCGCTCCAGCTCGGCCCTTTCCAGCTCAATCGATGGCGCCTGCTGCGCCGCCCCGGCTACGCTCATACTGCTTTCTCCCCCTTGGCCCGCTCGCCCCTCTGGATGATTGTGCCTTTGCGGACCGCAGCTTAGGCCGCGGAAGCAGCCCGTAAAAGTCCGTTCGGGGCGATCATCCATCATGGACACTGGCAATCTTCCTGCCCATATATCAAGGTAAGCGTCGCGCTGCGGGTTGCCGCCTGCGGTTGCGGCGTTTTCGTCGGCCCCTGGCACGCACAATCCGGATTTTCCCTGCCCATGAGCGCGTCCGCGCAGCCTTCCCCTTCTGCTTCCTCCCGGCCTTCCCCGAGGCCGTCCTTGGGAATCCTGATCGCGGTGACGGCCATCGGTCCCCTGGCGCTCAACATCTTCATCCCCGCCATGCCGGGCATGGTGGCGGTCTTCGACACCGACTACGGCACCATCCAGTTCACCCTGACGCTCTACCTCTTCGGCGTCGCCATCTCGCAGCTCTTCATGGGGCCGCTGTCCGACCGCTTCGGCCGGCGGCCGGTGCTGCTGGGCGGCATCCTGGTGTTCCTGGTCGGCAGCCTCATGGCGGCCATGGCCAGCACCATCAGCCTGCTGATCGCCGGACGCATCGTCCAGGCCGTCGGCGGCTGTGCCGGGCTGGTCCTGGGCCGCGCCATCGTGCGCGACACCCACAGCCGCGAGGAATCGGCCAGCATGATCGGCTACATCACCATGGCCATGGTGGTGGCGCCGATGATCGCCCCGCTGCTGGGCGGCTACCTGGATCACTGGTTCGGCTGGCGCGCCACCTTCTTCGCCGTGCTGGGCGTCGGCGTGGTGGTGCTGGCCTTCGCCTGGCCGATGCTGCACGAAACCCACCACCAACGGCACAGCGGCGGCGGCACCCTGGCCATGCTGCAGGGCTTCCCGGTGCTGCTGCGCGACACCGCCTTTACCGGCTATGTGATCAACGTCGCCTGCACCACGGCGGTGTTCTTCGCCTTCCTGGCCGGCGCGCCCTACATCATGATCGAGATCATGGACCGGCCGTCCAGCGAATACGGCCTCTACTTCATGCTGAACGCCGCCAGCTACATGACCGGCAATTTCCTCTCCGGGCGCCTCGCCACGCGCATCGGGCCAGACCGCATGGTGCTGACCGGCAGCCTCGCCGCCCTGCTCGGCGCCGCGCTGCTGACGGCGATCGCGCTGAGCACGGAGCTGACGCCTCTGGGGCTCTTCGGGCCGGTGATGCTGGTGGGCCTCGGCAACGGCCTCAGCCTGCCGAGCGCGACGGCCAGCGCCATCTCGCTGCGGCCCGACCTGGCAGGCACCGCCTCCGGGCTGACCGGCTTTCTGCAGATGATGGCCGGCGCGCTGGTCGCGCTGCTGGTCGGCTGGCTGCAGGACGATACCGCCTTCCCCATGGTGACGGTGATGAGCTCGGCGGCGGTCCTCGCCTTCCTGGGCTATATGCTGGCCCGTTCGGCGCTGGCCCTGCGCGCCGCGCCGCTGGCCGCGCCCGAAGGGGACTGACGCGGCCCGCCCGAGGCGCTCGGCCCGGGACTGTCGGCCCGGGGCAGTCGGTATGGGGCACTCCGATTGTCTTCCCGGCGCTGAAGCGATAAATAGAGCCGATCAAAACCGAAGGGGCCCGCCATGCTGCCGACCGCTGCCGCCAGTTCCAGCGACATCGCCGAAATCACCGCCAACATCTTGCTGGAAATCGAGGCGGTGCTGTTTCGTCCCGACGATCCCTTCATCCTGACCTCCGGCCGAGCCAGCCCGGTTTACGTCGACTGCCGCAAGATCATCTCCTTCCCGCGGGCCCGCGCGCAGCTGATGGACTTCGCCTGCGACGTGATCCAGCGCCAGGCCGGTTACGAATCCATCGACAGCATCGCCGGCGGTGAGACCGCGGGCATTCCCTTCGCCGCCTGGATCGCCGAGCGGCTCGGGCTGCCGATGACCTACGTGCGCAAGAAGCCGAAGGGCTTTGGCCGCGACGCGCAGATCGAGGGTTTTCTTCCTGAAGGCAGCCGGGTGCTGCTGGTCGAGGACCTGGCCACCGACGGCGGCTCGAAGCTCAACTTCGTGGAGGCGATCCGCAACGCGGGGTCCGAGATCGCGCATACCTTCGTGATCTTCCACTACGGAATCTTCCCGGAAGGCGTCGCCGCGCTCGAAGAAAAAGGGGTAAAGCTGCACGCCCTGGCCACCTGGTGGGACGCCCTGGCCGCTGCCGAGAACCGCGGCTATCTGGCACCCGCTCAGGTCGAGGAGGTGCGCAGCTTCCTGCAGGATCCGGAGACCTGGTCGGCCGCCCACGGCGGCAAGGAATCGGGCGACGGCGAGGATCGTGCCTCCGGCGCCTGAGCCGCAACTGCAAGCTGCTTCCCGTCCTGCAGTGCTGTGTTCCGCGTGACGCGTAGCGCAGCATCCAGCGGTTGCGACGTCGGTGGATATTAACCATACCGTTTTCTATTTTTTGTCGATCGGGAGCCAGCGGCGCTTCTCTTCGCCGCCAAAATCAGTACTATCGTTTGCGGTGCTCAGGGACGGGGGTCGATGGGCGAATACAAACGAAAAGACGGCATCATCCGGCGCGTGGTGTCGACTTTAGAAACTGCGCCTCGCGGCAGCCAGGAATTGGACTGCATGATCAGCTATGCCTTGGAATTGGCCCGGGGCGAGTTCGATCAGGTCATGATGGAACTGCTGGTCAACGAAGGCTTCTCCTGGAACATCATCTCTGAAATCTGGGAGGGCAAGGTCGCGCCCTATACGCAGTCGCTCGACAGCAGCGTCGAAGGCGAGAACATCGCTTTCGTGATGAAGTCGGAACGGCGCGAACAGTGGGCCGCGGTCCACAAGTCGTCCGACGGCGAGGAGTACGTCGCCTGGGCCAGGACGGAGATCCTGGCCCGCCGGCTCGCCGCCTTGAAGGGCATCCTCGCCGAAGCAGAGAAGCGCTCCGCGACCTATGGCGCCGCGGAGGCCGAGGTGGACAGCGTCGAGGACGACGACCCCGACGACGCCCCAACAGATCCCGAACACTTACGCATGGTTTCCGCAGCAGGCTCTGCAAGAGATGCTGAAAACTGGACCGTGCTGTTTTAGGCAAGAAAGCAACGGGCGCCGTTCCAAAACGGCCGGCGCCGATGTGGGCCCTGCCAGCCGCCCTGTGGGTGTGAGCCGACCATAGAAGGGGGCGTCGTGGACATGCAGCGAAGCAGCAACCGACCCGAAGACGCGGTGCCCTACGTCATTGTCGTCGGCAGCGAGAAGGGCGGCACCGGCAAGTCGACCACGGCAATTCATCTGGCGGTCGCCCTGATGAAGCTGGGTTTCCGTGTCGGCACCATCGACCTCGACGCCCGCCAGGCCACCTTGAGCATTTTCTTCCGCAACCGCGCCGCCCAGGCGGAGCAGAGCGGCCGCGCCCTGGAACTGCCGAAGCACCGCGCCATCGAACGCTCCACTGCCATTGAGCGCGCGGCGGCGGAAGCGGACGAAGCCGGGCGCCTGCAGGACGCCTTCGACGATCTCGCCGACTGCCACTTCATCATCGTGGATACACCGGGCAGCGACACCTATCTCTGCCGCCTGGGTCACAACCGCGCCGACACGCTGGTGACGCCCTTGAACGACAGCTTCCTGGACATCGGGGTGCTGGCGCAGATCAACCGCGAGCGCCGCGAGATCGAGGCCCCCAGCGTCTACAGCCAGTTGGTCTGGGAGCAGAACAATCAGCGCGTGGTCGCCGGCCGGCCGCCCATCGACTGGGTCATCCTGCGCAACCGGCTGGCCCACATCGAAGCCCGCAACATGCGGGAGATCTCCGCTTTGCTCGACCTGCTGGCCAAGCGCATCGGCTTCCGCCTCGCTCCCGGCATCAGCGAGCGGGTGGTCTTCCGCGAATTGTTCATGAAGGGCCTGACGGCGCTGGACCTGCCGAGTGAGGTCAACGGCATCGCCGAAACCGGCAGCCATGCCGCCGCGCGGCAGGAGATTCAGGATCTGCTGACCGCCATCGGCCTGTTCGAGAGCCAGCCGGTCTGACGGGACGGCCCAGGTCGCAAACTCGCCCCGGCGACAAGTTCGCCCAGCTTAGATCGGATCACGTTTAGACAGAACCACCAAGTGGTTCTGTCTAAACGTGTGAATCCGATCTATTTCTAATACATAGAGCAGATTCACAGGGTCGGTGGATCGCCTTCGGCGATTCCAGCCGACCCTGATCTGCTCTAGGACCTGAGCACAAGTCAGTCACGGCGCGTTGATCGCCCGCTACCCCACAAGCTCCTTCACCCGCTTGCGCAGCTCGGGCAGCAGCTCCTTCTCGAACCAGGGGTTCTTTTTCAGCCAGGCGGTGTTGCGCCAGCTCGGGTGCGGCAGCGGCAGAAAGTCCGGCAGGTAGTCACGCCAGTGGCGCACGGTCTCGGTCAGGGTCTTTTGGCGCCGCTTGCCGAGGTAGTGCTTCTGCGCGTACATGCCGACCAGCAGGGTCAGGTCCACCTTGGGCAGGGCGTCGCGCAGCGGCGCATGCCACAGCGGCGCGCATTCCGGGCGCGGCGGCTTGTCGCCGCCCTTGGCATCGACGCCGGGATAGCAGAAGCCCATGGGCACGATGGCCACCTTGGTCTCGTCGTAGAACACCTCATTGGGGATCCGCAGCCAGTCGCGCAGCCGTTCGCCGGAGCGGTCGTTCCAGGGAACGCCGGACTCGTGCACCCGGGTGCCCGGGGCCTGGCCGACGATCATCAGCCGCGCCGCGGTGGCCGCGCGCAGCACCGGGCGGGGGCCCAGAGGCAGGTGTCCCGCACAGACCCGACAGGCCCGCGCCGCCGCGATGATTTCTGCCAGGTCCCGGTCCGGGCTCTTACCAGCCATCGCTCAGGAT
The DNA here is from genome assembly GCA_048268885.1 of Kiloniellaceae bacterium. GTDB lineage: Bacteria > Pseudomonadota > Alphaproteobacteria > Kiloniellales > Kiloniellaceae > Pelagibius. Next base: position 29,416 of record JBLWUP010000039.1, read on the forward strand.
CTTGTCGACGAAGGCGGGCACCTCGACGCTGGCCGGGCCGTGATGGCGCTCGGAAAAAAGGGAGGATCCCTCCGAAGGCTCCAGGTTCAGCTCCACCGTGTGGGCCTGGCCGTTGCCGCGCGCTTCGGCGACGAAGCCGGCCGCCGGATAGACATTGCCGGAAGTGCCGATGGAAATGAAAAGGTCGCAGGCCGCCAGGGCGTCGTAGATGCGGTCCATCTCGAAAGGCATCTCGCCGAACCACACCACGTTGACCCGGAGGGTGCCCTCCGCCCCGCAGGCGGGACAGAGGCTTTCGCGGCTCATGGGCTCACGCCAGGGGCTGGCCGTGCCGCAGACCAGGCAGCGCGCCTTCAGCAGCTCGCCGTGCATGTGGATGAGGTTCTTCGAGCCGGCACGCTCGTGCAGATCGTCGATGTTCTGGGTGACCAGCAGCACCTCGCCCGGCCATTCGGCTTCCAGGCGCGCCAGCGCCGCATGGGCCGCGTTGGGCTGCACGTCGGCCGTCAGCAGGCCGTGCCGGCGGTGGTTGTAGAAGGCGTGCACCCGGTCCGGGTCACGGGCGAAGGCTTCCGGCGTCGCCACATCCTCGATGCGCACACGCGCCCAGAGCCCGTCCGGGTCGCGGAAAGTGTCGAGCCCGGATTCCTTGGAAACCCCCGCCCCTGTCAGAATAACGATACGCCGGCTTTCCATGCCTGCCCGACGGCTCTTGCCTCTTGCGGAATTGCTTGCTGGCACGCGGTTGCGTGACGTGAAGGGCGATGATAGACGAAAGTCAGCCTCAAGAGACAACAACAAAAACGTCATCGGCCCGCAGGCCAGCAGGGAGCAAAGTGACCTACAAGGTTCTCACCGTCTGCACCGGAAACATCTGCCGCTCGCCCTCGGCCGAGGTCATCCTGCGCAATCACCTGACCGCCGCCGGACTGGCCCGGGCGGTCCAGGTCGATTCCGCCGGCACCATCGACTATCACGTCGGCAATCCGCCGTCGGAGCCGGCAACCCGGCTCGCCGCACGGCGCGGCTATGACCTGACCCCCCTGCGCGCGCGCCTGGTGGCGCCGGAGGACTTCGCCGGCTTCGACCTGATCCTGGCCATGGACCGCGGCCACCTGCGCGAACTGACGGAGTTGCAGCCGCCGGGCTCGCCCAGCCGCCTCTGCCTCTTCCTCGACGTGCTTCCTGAGGCCGGGCTCGACGTCGCCGACCCCTACTACGGCGACGACAGCGATTACCAGACCATGCTCGACATCATCGAAGCGGCGGCCCCCGCCTGGGTGGCCCGTCTGCAAGAAGAGCTGCCGGCGGGCACATGAATTTGGACGAGGCGGTCGCGGCCATCTGCGGGGCGGCGCCCGTCCGGGTGACGCCTCTGCTCGGCGGCTGCATCGCCGAGGTCTACCGCCTCGACTTCGAAGACCGTGCCCCACTGGTCGCCAAGGTGGCCGCGCCCAACGACTCCGGGAGCGGGCTCGCCATCGAAGGCTTCATGCTCGACTACCTGGCCGCGAAGACCGAGCTGCCGGTGCCCGCGACACGCCATGTCAGCGAGCAACTGCTGCTCATGGATTTCATCGAGCACCGGCCCGGCCGCAGCGAGGCCGCCGAGGAAGACGCCGCCGCGCGTCTCGCCGCCCTGCACGATCTGAGCGCGCCGGAATTCGGCTTCGAGCGCGACACGGTGATCGGCGCCCTGCCACAGCCCAACCCCTGGACCGAGAACTGGTGCGATTTCTACCGCGAGCGGCGCCTGCTGGTCATGGGTCTCATCGCGCGCGAATCGGGCCGTTTGCCGGCGGAGACCCACCGCGACCTGGAGCGCTTCTGCCTGCAGCTCGAGAACTTCATCGACCAGCCGCCGCTCCCCGGGCTGGTGCACGGTGACGTGTGGAGCGGCAACGTGCTGTTCGGCAGCCGCCGGGTCGCCGCCTTCATCGATCCGGCGCTCTACTATGCCGACCCGGAAGTGGAGATCGCCTACATCGAGCTGCTGTCGACTTTCGGGGCGGCCTTCCACCGGCGCTACCGCGAGCTGCGGCCGCTGCGCCCCGGCTACGACGAAGGGCGGCGCGACGTCTACAATCTGTTCCCGCTGCTGGTCCACACCGAGATCTGTGGACCCCCCTATGCGCAAATGGTGCAGGACATCCTGACCCGCTACGGTTAGAGCCTTTCTCCACCAGATTGAACCATTCTGCCGGAGTGGATTTGCGGCAAGACCAAGGGGTTTGGCGCAGGCCATAGCGGCGCTATGGCCAAGGCGAAGCCCGCCGGCATTGGCGTAAAGCCGCCCGGCCCTGCGGGTTTGCGAGCGGCGGGCGCCCGCGGCGTCGAAAGGCTTGCCCGATGCGCCGCATCGCGCTGCGCCTTCCTCCTGGCGGATCGCCGCACCGCTCGCAAACAGAATTGCTTCAATCTGATGGAGAAAGGCTCTAGGTAGGAGGATGACGAACGTTTCCAGCAGCGCCGCCGCCGAGGAGCGGATCGGCTTCGGTATCGGCTGCGCCGTGGCCGGCATGCTCGGCATGGCCATCATGGACACCTGCGCCAAGTTCCTGGGCGAGGGCTATGCCGTCAGCCAGATCGTGCTGGTGCGCAACGCCATCGGGGCGCTGGCGGTCTTCGCCTACGTCGTCTTCTCCGGCGCGGGGCTGGCCAGCCTCAAACCCCGGCGGCCCGGGCTCCTCACCCTACGCAGCCTGCTGAACATCGCCGCCGCCTTCCTGTTCTTCACCGGCCTGCGTTACCTGCCCCTGGCCGACGCCTTCGCCGTGGTCTTCGCCGCGCCGCTGTTCATCACCGCGCTTTCCGTGCCGGTCCTGGGCGAGCACGTCGGCCTGCGCCGCTGGGCAGCGGTCATCGTCGGTTTCCTGGGCGTGCTGGTGGTGGTGCAGCCGGGCACCGCGAGCTTCCGCATCGAGGCGCTGCTGCCGCTCAGCGCCGCGCTGGCCTATGCCCTTTCCATGCTGGTCGGCCGCAAGCTGACCCGCGACCTCTCCACCGCCGCGATCATGTTCTGGCCCAGCGTCGGCGCCGTGCTGGTCACGCTCTTCATGATGCCGGCGCAATGGCAGACGCCCGGCCTGCCCGACTCCGGCGTCTTCCTGCTGATGGGCACCATCGGCACCCTGGGCATGTCACTGATCACGCAGGGCTACCGCCATGCCCCGGCGGCGGTCATCGCCCCCTTCGACTACACTGTCCTGTTCTGGGGCGTGATCTTCGGCTGGACCATCTGGGGCGACATTCCCGCGTCCAACGTCTGGGCCGGCGCCGCCATCCTGGTCGCCAGCGGCCTCTACATCCTGCACCGCGAGACCCGCAAACCGAGGCCGGTACAGCCCCCGCCCGGCCCCCTGGGACCAACTTCCTAGCCCCTTATTGCGGAAACGCCCCCTCTGCCGGGCGGGGCCCCGGCTGGACGCCCCCGCCCCAAGCGGCTTAGGATCAAGGGCAAGAGACAGCAGCCCGCGAGGCCGAAGCTGTGAAGACGGGGGTGAAATCAGGAGTTCCGCAGGACGGTAAGGCAGCGCTGCCGGTCGCGGCGGCCCTTCTGCTGGTCCTTCTTCTGGCCGCGTTGCGCGCCGCACCGGCTCTCGCGCGGGACGACATCATTCCCACGCGCCCCGGCGTGACGGTCGACATTCAGGTCAAGGTGCCGCAAGGCGCGCCCGCCCTGCTGCTGCTCTTCGAGGGAGCCCAGGGCCGCCTCTCGCCCGGCTACCAGGGCTTCGCCCACAAGGTCTTCGAGCTCTTCCCGCGCCACGGGATCGGCGCCGCCCTCATCGGAACTCCGTCCCGCGACGTCGGCTTCCGGGGCGGCCTGGACCCGCGCTTCCGGGAATCCCCCGCGCACATCGACGACATCGACGCGGTGGTGAAATCGCTGAAGCGCGACTACCACCTGCCGGTTTGGATCCTGGGGGTCAGCAACGGCACGCGCTCCGCGGCGGCCTACGCCATGCAGCGCAGCAAGCGCATCAGCGGGGTGGTTCTGGTGTCGAGTTCCACAGCCCCGCCCTACGGCAGGCCGATCCACGACCTGCCCGGGATCAACGCCATCGGCGTGCCGCTGCTGGCCCTGGCGCACCGCGACGATGCCTGCCAAGGCTCGCCGCCCAGCGGCGCGGCGAAGATTGCCGAGGCGGCGACGGCCTCCCCTTACGCGGTGGCCATGATCTTTTCCGGCGGCCTCGATAGCGGGCCCATGCCCTGCGGCGTGGAAACGCACCACACCTTCTTCGGCCTGGAAGAACAGGTGACTTCCGCCATCGCCTGGGTCATCGCCGCCCAGGCCGCGGGCGACCCGCGCCTCAGCACGGTCGAGGCGAAGTGAACGCCGCCCCGCGGCGCGGTCATTCCAGCGGGTAGTCCGCTTCCGCCGAGTAGATCGCGCCCTCTTGCGCCAGAAAGCTGGAATAGAGCGTGAAGGAGGTCACCTCGAAGGACGCTGCGCGGAACAGCGCATGCTCGGCGAAGTAGCTCTCCAGGCGTGCGCCGGGATGCGACTTGAAGCGCGCCAGGGTGATGTGCGGCTTGAACTTGCGCTTTTCCGGCGGCAGGCCGGCCCGCTGCAGCCCCTGCTCGATCTTGGCCTGCAGGCGGTCCAGCAGTTCGTTGCGCTCGACGCCGACCCAGAGCGCGCGCAGGTTCCGCCGGTCGCCGAACTGCCCGACCCCCGCGAGGTCCAGGGAAAAGCGCCGGCAGCGGATGCCGGAGAGCGCCGCGTCGATGTCGTCGGCCTCATGGCCGCCCACCTCGCCGATGAAGCGCAGGGTGAGGTGGAGGTTTTCCGGCGCCACCCAGCGCGCGCCCGGCAGGCCGGAACAGAGATCACCGAGCCTGCTGCGCAGGTCGTCGGGCAGGGCAATCGCAACAAAAAGACGCATCGCTGGAAAGGAGCCTGTCGCAAGAAATGGGCCGGACGGCCCGAGAATGAACGGGAAGCGGAGTCAAGGCGCCGTCCTCAGGGGCAAGGATAGGTGTAGACCTTGTGGAGCGCCTCGATGGCCTGCAGCGTTTCCTCGTTCAAGGTGACCTTCGCGGCCCCGATGTTGGTCTTCAATTGCGGCATCCCGGTGGCGCCGATGATCGCCGCCGTCAGGAAAGGCCGCGACAGCACGAAAGCCAGCGCCAGTTCCGCCGGGTCGAGGCCGTGGTCCTTGGCGAGCTGCACATAGGCCGCGGTGGCCGCATCGGCCTGCGCACCCTGGTAGCGGGTGTTGTCCGGCCACAGCGTGCGGCGCGCGCCTTCCGGCCACTGGTCGTTCAGGTACTTGCCCGTGAGGGTGCCGGCGGCCAGCGGCGCATAGGCCAACAGGCCGACGTTCTCGCGGATCGCCACCTCGGCCATGCGCGTCTCGAAGCTGCGGTTGAGAAGGCTGTAGGGATTCTGCACCGAGACCATGCGCGGGCCCTTGCCCTGCTCCGCCGCCGTCACGAAGCGCATGGCGCCCCAGGGGTTCTCGTTGGACAGGCCGACGTGACGCACCTTGCCGGCCTTCACCACCTCGGCGAGCGCCTCCAGCGTTTCCTCGATGGGGGTTTCCTCGGCGCCGGCCTCGTGCTTGTAGGCCAGGCTGCCGAAGTCGTTGGTGGCGCGGTCCGGCCAGTGCAGCTGGTAGAGGTCGATGTAGTCGGTCTTCAGCCGCTTCAGGCTGGTGTCCACCGCCGCGGTGATGTGCGTCCTGTTGAAGCGGGTCTCGCCGCCGCGGATATAGGGAAAGCGCTTGGCGTTGGGCCCGACGATCTTGGTGGCGACGACCACTTTGTCGCGGGTGCCGCGCGAGGCCATCCAGTTGCCGATGATCTCCTCGGTGCGCCCGTAGGTGTCTTCCTTCGGCGCCACGGGATACATCTCGGCGGTGTCGATGAAGTTCACGCCCTGGTCGAGGGCGTAGTCCATCTGCGCGAAGCCCTCCTCCTCGGTGTTCTGAATGCCCCAGGTCATGCTGCCCAGGCAGATCGCGCTGACCTTGATGTCGGTGCGGCCGAGCGGACGGTATTCCATGAAAATCCCCTTCAAACGGATGGCGGCGCCGGAAAGCCCCGCCGGCAGGCGGGCGGCGCCGAAAGGACGGACCCCTAGAGCAGCAGCGTCAGGACGCCGGTGTAGCCGTAGAGGCGGTTGTTGCTGATCTCGCCGTTGGCGAAGAACCCGGTAAGCGGCATATCGCCGAATGTCTGCCGGATCAACCTCAGCTCTTCGGAATTCGGACCGAAGAGATGCCGGCCCCGCGCGACGCAGGAGAAATAAAGCGCCCCGCGCGGCGCGCCGCCGGCGCGCTCGCGCAGATCCTCCAGCATGCGTTTCAGATCGGCGCGCGCCGACTGATGGTCGCGCCGGCAAAAGCCGAGCCGCTCGCCGGGCCGCACCTCGGCGCCGATCTGCAGCCAGCCGCGCTCGATGTCCAGACCGATGAGGTTGCGCACCAGGTAGTCGCCGGTGTCGCTGCCGGGAATCGGCAGGGCGGCGAAGATATAGCCGCCGATGCGGCGCAGGTCGCGGGCGAGCAGCTCGCCGACGTCCTCGCGCAGCACCTCCAGCGCCGGACGCCCGTCCAGCGCGCTGACGACGCCGCTGCCTTCCACCTCGCTCACCAGGTGGTCGCCGCCGATCGGCGAGCAGCCCTGCGACAGGCCCGTCACCACCATCTGCTCGGAGCTGAACAACACGCCGGAGAGGCCCCCCTCGCTGAGCCCGGCCGCCGCCTCGGCGCCGACGATCTGCGGGAAGCCGTCGCTCGAAGCGGTGAGCCCGCCGACCAGGAAGGTCGAGGTCGCCTCGGCCAGCCCGCCGATGATCTGCGGCATTTCCGGGTTGCGGGGATCGCCGTGGACCACGCCCAGGACCGGGCGGTGCTGCGCGATCCAAGGGCCGTGGCGGCGCTCGAAAGCCTCCAGCCCGCCGGCGCGCGGCCCGGCGTCGAGCGGCGCAAAGGCGCGAAAGCCGTCCTCCGGCAAGGCCGCCACCAGGAGCGACAGGGCCGGCTGGTCGTAGAACTCGACCCCGTTGGCCACCACTCCATCCCCCACGGTGCCGAACCAATGCTGGATGCCCGTGCGCTCGCGCAGGAAGGTGACGATGCTGCCCAGGTTCTCCGAGACCGCGTCGGTGGCATAGGCGAAGCCGATATTGGCGCCTTCCGGCAGGTCGCCGAGCGTCTCGAGGCAAGCCTTGGCGAGAGTCCCCCAGGCGCCGGGCGTGGGCGCCTCGTCCCAGTCGCCGAGCGCGGCATAAGCCGCCTTGTAGCGTCCGGCGCGCTGCGCCCCGCATTGCACGGAGGAGGATATGGTCACGCGGCCGCTTCCCCCTCTCCGTCAGTTCCCGGCGTCCGGCCGCTCGGCCAGGTCCTTGGCCTCCAGCAGGCGGACCACATGCGGCTTGATGCGTTTCACGATCTCCGCCACGCCCGCGGCGTTGGGGTGGATGCCGTCGGACTGGTTCAACGACGGCTCCATGGCCACGCCCTCCAGGAAGAAGGGATAGAAGGGCGCCTCGTACTTCTTGGCGAGACGCGGATAGACCGCGTTGAAGGCCTCGCCGTACTCGCGGCCCAGGTTCGGCGGCGCCAGCATGCCGGCGATGAGGACCGGCAGCTTTTCATCGCTCAGGCGCGCCATGATGGCGTCGAGATTGTCGTAGGTCGCCTGCGGATCGAGGCCGCGCAGGCCGTCGTTGGCGCCCAGCTCCAGGATCACCGCGTCGGGATCGTCGGCCAGCGCCCAGTCGAGGCGGGCCAGGCCACCGGCCGTGGTGTCACCGGAGTTACCGGCATTGATCACCGTGACGTCCAAACCCTCGGCCTGGAGCGCGTCTTCCAGCTGTTCGGGAAAGGTCTCGCCCGCCGGCAGGCCGTAACCGTGGGTCAGGCTGTCGCCGTAGGCCATGAGGCGGACCGGCTCCGCGGCCACGGGCGCGACCCCGACCAAAAACACCCCGACCAAAAACACCCAGGCCAGAAGCGCCCAGGCCAGGGCGACCGGCAGGGCCAAAGCCCGGCCCTTCGTTCGTGAACAAGCGGCCTTGTTGGGAACGTGCATCCTGCACCCTGTTACGGTGATTGGGCCCCCAAGGATCCCCGAGCGCCACACTGAAAGGAATCCTGTCTTTTCAAGAGGTAAGGCCTTGGCGCCCGAGGATCAAGCCGCCCGCGGCCGGGCACCTCTTTCGCGCCGCGGCGAAAATCGCGCCGACAGCCGCCGGAAAGGCCCGCAACGCGTTGAATTTCCCCGTAATCGGGCCATATGGCTTCAAGGCCGTAAAATGGATGTGACCATGACCCCCAGCGACTCCCCGGCGCGCGAAACTCCGGCAGCCCGCGCGGCCGAGCCCTCTTTCCGCCACGACGCGCCCCGTCCCGAAGACACCATGCCCGAAGAGACCATGATAGGGCTGAAAGGCGTGGAGCTGACCCTGCCGTCGGCCGCCGGGCCGGTGCATATCCTGCGCGGCCTCGACCTGACCGTGGGGCGTGGCGAGACGGTCAGCGTGGTCGGGCCCTCCGGTTCCGGCAAATCCTCCATGATGATGATCGTCGCCGGGCTGGAGCGCGCCAGCAAAGGCGAGGTCGTGGTGGGCGGCACCCGCTTCAACGGCCTGGACGAAGACTCCCTCGCCCGCTTCCGGCGCGATTCCGTCGGCATCGTGTTCCAGGATTTCCATCTGGTGCCGACCATGACCGCGCTGGAGAACGTCGCCATCCCCTTGGAGTTCGCCGGACGCCATGACGCCTTCGAGCGCGCCGCGGAATGCCTGGAAGCCGTCGGCCTGGGCCATCGCCTGACCCACTACCCGGGGCAGCTGTCCGGCGGCGAGCAGCAGCGCACGGCGCTGGCCCGCGCCTTCGCGCCCGGTCCGGACCTGCTGCTGGCCGACGAGCCGACCGGCAACCTGGACGGCGAGACCGGCCAGCAGATCATCGAACTGCTGTTCGAACTGCAGGCCGAGCACGGCACCACCCTGGTGCTCATCACCCACGACCCGCAGCTGGCCAAACGCTGCGCGCGTTCGGTGAAGCTGCTCGACGGCCTGATCGTCGGCGACGCCATGAACGGCGGCGCACCCGCTGGAAGCGCCGCCCCGTGACCGCCGTCGCGCAAAGCGGCACCGCCGGCGCCGCTTCCCCGAAGCAGAGCCCCTGGCCTCTGTCCCTGCGCCTGGCGCGCCGCGAGCTGCGCGGCGGCCTCAAGGGCTTCCGTATCTTCCTCGCCTGCCTGACCCTCGGCGTCACCGCCATCGCGGGCGTCGGGTCGGTTTCCGAGTCCATGCTGGCCGGCCTGCAGCGCGACGGCCGCATTCTGCTGGGCGGCGACATGGACCTGCGCCTCACCCATGTGGCGGCCAGCCCGGACCAGCAGGCCTTCCTCGACAGCCGCGCCGACGTCTCCCGCGTTGCGGAGATGCGGGCCATGGCGCGCGGTCAGGCCGAAGACTCGCGCCGCGTGCTGGTCGAGCTGCGCGCCGTCGACGACCTCTATCCCTTGTTCGGCGCCGTCGAGCTGACCCCCGCCGCCGGCTTTCCCGCGGACCTCGATGCGGCCTTGGCCAAGCGTGCCGGGCCGGCCGGGGCGAGCCATTGGGGCGCGGTGATCGACCGCAGCCTGCTGCGCCGACTGGACGTGGCGCCGGGCGAGCTGGTGCGGGTCGGCGACATCGACTACCGCATCACCGCGGTGCTGGAGCGCGAGCCGGACCGCACCTCGCGCGCCTTCACCCTGGGACCCACCTTCATGGTGGCGCACGACAGCCTGGCCGACACCGGGCTGGTGCAGCCGGGCAGCCTGATCCAGCATCACTACCGCCTGCGCCTCGACGAAGGAACGGACGCCACGGCGATGCGCGCGGCCCTGGGCGAGAGCTTCCCGGAGGCCGGCTGGCGCATCCGCGACACCACCGAGGCGGCCCCGGGCATCGGCCGCTTCATCAACCGCCTGACCCTCTTCCTGACGCTGGTCGGCCTCACCGCGCTACTGGTCGGCGGGGTCGGCGTCGGCAACGCGGTGCGCAGCTACCTGGACGGCAAGACCGCGACCATCGCCACCCTGAAGTGCCTGGGCGCGCCGGGCCGCCTGATCTTTCAGATCTACATGGCGCAGATCCTGGCGCTCGCCCTGGTGGGCATCGTCATCGGCCTGGTCCTGGGCGCCGCCGCCACCTATATCGCCGCCGGGCTGATCGGCGACACCCTGGGCTGGGAGGCCGAGCTCGGCATCTACCCCCTGCCGCTGCTGACCGCCGCCGCCTTCGGCGTGCTGACCGCCATCACCTTTTCGCTGTGGCCCCTGGCCCGCGCCCGTAGCGTCGCCGCTGCCAGCCTGTTCCGCGACCTGGTGACGCCCGCCTCGGCCCGGGCCACCGCCGGCACGCTCGGCGCGCTCGCGCTGTTCGGCAGCCTGCTGGCGGCGCTCGCCATCTTCACCGCCGCCGACCAGCGCCTGGCCGTCTTCTTCGTCATCGGCGCCATCGGCGCGCTGCTGCTGTTCCGCCTGGCGGCGTTGGCCATCATGACCCTGGCGCGCCGCCTGCCGCGGCCCCGCCATCCCGGACTGCGCCTGGCGCTCGCCAACCTGCACCGCCCCGGCGCGCCGACCGGCTCCGTCGTCATGTCGCTCGGGCTCGGCCTGACGGTGCTGGTGGCCATCGCCCTCATCGAAGGCAATCTCTCCCGCCAGGTGCGCCAGAGCCTGCCGGAGGAAGCGCCCGGCTTCTACTTCATCGACATCCAGCCGGGCCAGGTCGACGACTTCAACGCCCTGGTCGCCGGCTTCCCCGGCGTCAACGAGGTGGAGCAGATGCCCATGCTGCGCGGGCGCATCGCCGCAGTGAACGGCGTGCCGCCCTCGGAACTGGAAATCCCCGGCGACATCAAGTGGGTGTTCCGCGGCGACCGCGGCCTGACCTGGATGCGCGAACCGCGTGAGATCGACAGGATCACCGCCGGCGACTGGTGGCCGCCCGACTACGACGGGGCGCCGCTGGTCTCGCTGCACGACGAGGTCGGCCGGGCGCTGGGCATCGGCCCGGGCGACACGCTGACCATCAACATCCTGGGCCGCGACGTCGAGGTGACCATCGCCAACCTGCGCGAGGTCGACTGGGCGAGCCTGTCCATGAACTTCGTGATGATCTTCTCCCCCGGCCTGCTGGAGCAGGCGCCGCAGAGCCACATCGCGACGGTGAAGGCCGCCACCGACACCGAGGACGCCCTGGAGATCGCCGTCACCGACCGCTTTATCAACGTCTCCTCGATCCGCGTGAAGGAGGCCCTGGAGCAGGTCGGCGAACTGATCGGGCAGATCGCCATCGCCGTGCGCGCCATCGCCGCCGTCGCCCTGGTGGCCGGCGTTCTGGTGCTGGCCGGCGCCGTCGCCGCCGGGCATCACCGCCGGGTCTACGATGCCGTGGTGCTGAAGGTGCTGGGCGCGACGCGGCGCAGCGTCGCCCAGACCTTCCTGCTGGAATACGGCCTCTTGGGCCTGGTCACCGCCGCCATTGCCGCCGCCGTCGGCACCCTGGCGGCCTTCCTGGTGCTGACCGAGATCATGCGCGCCGACTTCGTCTTCCTGCCGGGCGCGGTGATCACCACCGCCCTGCTGGCCACCGCCATCACCGTGGGGTTCGGCTTCGCCGGCACCTGGCGGGCGCTGGGCCAGAAGGCCGCCCCCCTGCTGCGCAACGAATGATTCCGAAACCACAGGAACGGCCTGTGGTTTAGCCGGTTGAATTCGCAACAAAATTTGCGCATAGGCCGTGCGAAAATAGGGTTGATTCAACCACCCGGGCTGCCAATATAAAGGGCGAGTTTTACGGGTTGGCGTGGCCCCATGACCACGCTTGTTTAAGGAAAGGGTATCTCGATGGCTCTCGGTGACCGCAGATACATGTCGCAGTCCCAGACGCAGGCCGGTGCCGCGCAGTACGACGAGGGTCTGCGCAAGTACATGCTCGGCGTCTACAACTACATGACGGTGGCGATGGGCATCACGGGGCTGGTCGCCTACCTGACCGCGCAGAGCCCCATGCTGCTGCAGACGATCTACGGCACGCCGCTGCAGTGGGTCGTCATGCTTGCGCCGCTCGGCTTCGTGCTGTTCCTCTCGGTGCGCGTTCACAAGATGTCCGCCTCGGCGGCGCAGGTCACCTTCTGGCTGTTCTCGGCGGTCATGGGTCTGTCGCTGGCCTACATCTTCATCGCCTATACTGGCGCCTCGGTCGCGCGGATGTTCTTCATCACCGCCGCGGCCTTCGCCGGCCTGAGCCTGGTGGGCTACACCACGAAGAAGGACCTGTCCGGCATGGGCACCTTCCTGATGATGGGCCTCATCGGCCTGGTCATCGCCATGGTGGTGAACATCTTCCTGGCGTCGCCGGCGATGTACTTCGTGATCTCCGTGGTGGGCGTGCTGATCTTCGCCGGTCTGACCGCTTACGACACGCAGCAGATCAAGAACATGTACTACGCCGCCGACAGCGGCGAGGTGGCGACCAAGAAGTCGATCATGGGCGCGCTGCGTCTCTACCTCGACTTCCTCAACATGTTCCTCTTCCTGCTGCAGCTCTTCGGCAACCGCAACTAAGCGCCGCCGAACAGCCGCTTGAAGAAAAGCGAAGGCCCGGAACGACGTTCCGGGCCTTTTGCTTTGGGGCGCCGAAAAAGGCTCAGATGCAGCGCCCGCCGTCGACCTCCAGGGTCACGCCGGTGAGGAACTCGGCCTCGTCGGAGGCCAGGAAGGCGGCGGCGTGGGCGATGTCCTTGGGCGTCGAGAAACGCCCCAGCGGGATGGTCGCCTCGAACTTCTGGCGGTTCTCCGGGCTGTCGGGCACGCCCATGAAGGTTTCCATCAGGGCCGTCTCGCCGATCACCGGGCAGATCGCGTTGACGCGGATCTTGTCGGGCGCCAGTTCCACCGCCATCGACTTGGTCAGCACGTTCACCGCGCCTTTGGAGGAGTTGTAGACCGTCAGCCCCGGGCGCGGACGCAGCGCCGCGGTCGAACTGGTGTTGATGATGCAGCCGCCGCCCTGGGCGCGCAGCAGGGGAATGGCCTCCAGCGCGGCCAGATAGATGGCCTTCACGTTGACTGCGTAGATGTGGTCGAACTCCGCCTCGGTCACCTCGGTCATCGGCTTGTTCTTGTGGGCGACGCCGGCGTTGTTCACCAGCACGTCGAGGCGCCCGTAAGTGTCCAGTGCGGCACGCATCATGGTGGCCACGTCGGCCTTGACGGTGACGTCGGCCTTCACGCCGATCGCCGCCCCGCCCGCCTGGTCGATCTCGGCGGCAACCTGCGCCGCCGCCTCGCCGTCGATGTCCGCCAGCACGACGCGGCCGCCCTCCGCCGCGAAGAACCGCGCGATGCCCGCGCCGAAGCCGGAGCCCGCGCCGGTGACCACGGCAACCTTTCCTTGAAGCCGCATGTTCCGTTCCTCCCTCATTGCAACCCATGATCGGCGGATATGCTTCCTAGATCGGATCACGTTTAGACAGAACCACCAAGTGGTTCTGTCTAAACGTGTGAATCCGATCTATTCCTAATACATAGAGCAGATTCACAGGGTTGATGGATCGCCTTCGGCGATTCCATCCGACCCTGACCTGCTCTAGGCCGCCTCGGCGCATTCAACCACGATCATGCGCCTACCGCCATTCCCGCCCTGCCCCGGCGGCGCTCACAAGGCCCGCGCGATGCCTTTGGCGCGCCACAACTCTGCCGTGGTTAAGCGGCGCATTTTTACCCTCATCGTGATGGACCTGGAACCGCCGAGGACGGATACTGGAGGGGTTATTTCAGCACCTGAATTTTATAAGCGGAGCCGCATTTCATGACCGCCTATGTTATTGCGCAATTCACCGTGACCGATTGCGAGGGCTTCGAGGCCTATCGTCAAGCCGCCCCGCCAATCATCGAGGCCTACGGCGGACGCATGCTCGTGCGTGGCGGCGCCATCACCAGCGTCGAGGGCGACACCGACCGCCCGAAGATGATCGTGCTGGAGTTTCCGGACAAAGCAGCCGCCGAGCGCTTCTACAACTCGCCGGAATACCAGGCGATCATGCCGCTGCGCCGGGACCACACCGAGGGCACCGTCAGCATCGTCGAAGGCGGGGTCTAAGTCTCTCGTTCGCGTCGCGCGGGGACCGTTGCCGACACCCCGAAACCTTAGAACGGGCTGTCACTGAAGCCGGGCGGGATCCAGCCGGCGTACCACTCTTCCAACGGCACCATGTAGGCGGCGTGGCCGTTGTCCTCGAACCAGCTGTCGACGGCGTAGGCCCGTTTGCTGTGCAGCTCGACGATGACAGCGGTCTGATGCGGCCAGCCGTCGCTGCCGATCAGCGAGCCGCGCCCCGCCCAGCCGTCGATCCGGTGCCAGTTCAGATAGCCGGCCTGTGCCAGCAGCGTCAGGTAGACCGAGGTATTGGTGGTCTCGTCGACGCAGTCGGTCTGATCGTCAAAACCGGTCGTGCCGCCCGCCGAAATACCGAAGGCATTGAGCGTGCCGCCGCGGTCGCGGGAGGTGCCGGCCTGGTGGCCCGCCGCGGTTTCGATCAGCCCGATGGCCGTGGCGATCCTGTCGCGCTCGACGGCGGCACTGGCCGCCGGTGTGGCGAAGAGATTTGCCACCGGTGCCCATTCCCGCTCGGTGAACTCGACCTGGCTGCGCAGGCGGCAGCCGTGGCCGTGGCAGACGGTGAAGGCCTCGCGGCTGGCCCCGTCGACTTTGCGCTCCGCCATCATCTGCTCGTACTTGCCGCCGGGCGCCGTGCAGGCGCCGAGCGTCAGGGCCAGACCGCCGGCCAGCAGCACGTGTCGGGATCTGAAAGCCATACTCCCCCCGAAACCCTCTCTTGCGACGCGGCGCATTTAAACACCGGGTCCCGGCGGTGGCAAAATAACAAAGGTGTTACGCCACTTCGTGCTTTAATCGCCGCGAAAACAGAAAGAAACCCAGTGACAACAAACGGGGAGACCGCCCATGCGCTGGAGCAAGCGCCGCGAGGCCTTTCGTGCCCTCTTCGCCGGGGACCGCTGCGTCCATCCCGGCTCCGTCTTCGACCCGCTCTCGGCGCGGATCGCCGAGGACGTCGGTTTCGAAGTAGGGATGTTCGCCGGCTCCGTCGCCTCGCTGACGGTGCTGGGCGCGCCCGACCTCATCGTGCTGACGCTGAGCGAATTCGCCGAGCAGGCCTACCGCATCAACCGCGCCGGCGAGCTGCCGCTGATGGTCGACGCGGATCACGGCTACGGCAACGCCCTGAACGTGACCCGCACGGTGGAGGAGCTGGAAGCCGCCGGCGTGGCCGGGCTGTCCATCGAGGACACGGCCCTGCCGCAGCCCTTCGGCGCGCTGGGGCGGACACAGCTTATCTCCGTCGAGGAAGGCGCCGGCAAGATGCGCGCGGCGCTCGCCGGACGGCGCGACCCCAAGCTGATGATCGCCGGGCGCACCTCAGCGGTCTCTCTCGCCGGCGTCGACGAGGCGGTGACGCGCATCGCCGCCTATGAGGCCGCCGGGGTCGACGCCATCTTCCTGATCGGCGTGAAGACCAAGGAACAGCTCGCCGCCTGCCGTGAGGCGGTGAAGCTGCCGATGATCCTGGGCGGCGCCGGGCCGGAGATCATGGACCTGGATTACCTCTCCGGCATGGGCGTGCGGCTGTGCCTGCAGAGTCACGCGCCTTTCATGGCCGCGGTGCAGGCGGTCTACGACACCCTGAAGGCGCTGCGCGACGGCACGCCGCCCAAGGAGTTGCAAGGCGTGGCGCCGCCGGAGCTGATGAAGCGCCTGACCCGCGCCGCCGACTACCAGGCCGGGATGGAAGACTACCTCAAGGGCTGAAGCGGCGGGCGTTAGAGCAACCCGCGTTCAGGTGGACGCGGACAGGTTGCTCTAACCTTTGAAGATAGATCAATTTATCCCCGGTCAGG
>JBLWUP010000040.1:0-40893 GCA_048268885.1 Kiloniellaceae bacterium
ATCACGTTGGAATCCTTGCCCAGGGACCACAGCATGGCCAAAGGCTCGATCCGCGCGTAAGCCTCGCGCAGGATGTACACGGATTGCGCTTCCAGGGCGTCAAGATGGTCCATAAAGAAGCTGGTCCTTAACGATGGGGGGATTTGTTGCGGCTGCGAAGGGGGTGCGCCCTTCCTGCCCTTGAGTCAAGGAAGATGGAGGGCCTACGTCAAGGGCCAATGGTGGTGATCCCCCGAATTGCCAACGGATTTGCCGGGCAGCGCAGGGGGTATTAAGGCTAACGGGCGGGAGACCGGAAAGCGGCGGGCCCTTATGATAGCGTGCCGCCCTGAGGCGCAGGGGCGAAAACCCTAGAACGGCGCGGCTTTCGGCCTGTAACGGCAGACCCGGCGCCCGCATTATGATAATGCCCGGCCGCGAGCCCCAGCGCCGCTCCGGTAGGGGCGCTTGGACCTGAAACGACAACGTCGAGACGATGGAACAGATACGGACAGCCTTCACCGACCAGCCCCACAACTTCGCGCCTACTTTCCTGCGGGAATACGACCTGCGCGGGATCGTCGGGGAGACCTTGTCCGCGGCGGATGCCTACGCCCTGGGGCGGGCCTTCGGCTCGGTCGCCCGACGCCGCGGCGCCGGCGCGATCGCCGTCGGCTACGACGGCCGCCACTCCTCGCCCATGCTGGCGGAGGCTTTGAGCGAGGGGCTCGCCGCCTGCGGCCTCGACGTCGTGAACGTGGGGCTCGGGCCGACGCCGATGCTCTATTTCGCGGCCTACACGCTGGACGTCGGCGGGGGCATCATGGTGACCGGCTCCCACAATCCGCCCGACTACAACGGCTTCAAACTCACGCTGATGAAGGCGCCATTCTACGGCGCCGACATCCAGGAGCTCGGCCGGATCGCGGCAGCGGCGGATTATGAAAACGGGCAGGGGGAAAGCGGGCAGGGGAAGATCGAGCGGATCTGCGTTCTCGACGACTACGTCGCCCGCGTGCTGCAGGACGGCCCCGCACAGAACGCCGCAGGGTCGCGCGCCTTGAAGGTGGCCTGGGATGCCGGCAACGGTGCCATGGGCGAGGCCATGGCGAAAGCGACGGCGCAACTGCCCGGCAGGCACATCCTGTTGAACGAACGGATCGACGGCGACTTTCCGAGCCACCATCCCGACCCGACGGTGCCCGAAAACCTGCGGCAGCTGCAGGAGACGGTGTTGGCCGAGGAATGTGACCTGGGCATCGCCTTCGACGGCGACGGCGACCGGGTCGGCCTGATCGACGCGGAGGGGCGCATCCTCTGGGGCGACCAGATCCTGCTGCTGCTGGCGCGCGACGTGTTGCGGGAAAATCCCGGCGCCACCATCATCGCCGACGTGAAGTGCAGCCAGGTCCTCTTCGACGGCATTGCCGAAGCCGGCGGCGCGCCGCTGATGTGGGCGACCGGCCACTCGCTCATCAAGGCCGAGATGAAAAAGCGCAACGCCCCGCTGGCCGGCGAGATGAGCGCGCACATCTTCTTCGCCGACCGCTACTACGGCTACGACGATGCGCTCTACGCCGCGCTGCGCGTGTTGGCGATTCTGCAATCGTCCGAGACCAGCCTGGCCGCTTTCCGCGACGCGCTGCCGCCGCTGGTCAACACGCCGGAGCTGCGCGTGCCCTGTCCGGAGGAACGCAAGAAGCCGGTGGTCGCCGAGGTGAAGGCGCGGCTCGAAGCCCGCGGCGTCGCGGTCGACGACATCGACGGCGTGCGCGTGCGCGACGGCGAGGGCTGGTGGCTGCTGCGCGCCTCCAATACTCAGGACATCCTCGTCGTGCGCTGCGAAGCGACGAGCGAGGCAGGGCTCGCCGAGCTGGTCGGGCAGGTCAGAGACGAACTGAAGGCCAGCGGCCTGGACCTGCCGGCGGGCGTCTGAGCGGCGGCAAGTTCGAACAGCAGAGGCCAGCGCCAGTCAAGCACACCGGCGATCCCGACCGCCTGCCGCCGCGTGCAAGATTCCTGCGCCAAGAAGGTCGTTCTTGAGGACGGTTTTCCAATGACCTTGCAGCCAAGTTTCTACACTGTTATTCGTAATTCGTCGATTAACGAATATGAGGAGGGCTGCATGGCCGTCAAAGCCGCGCGAAAGCTGCCGGTGAAGTCCGTTGGCGGGGTGGATTCCCTCGACCCTCAGCGGATCGCCTCCCTGGCCAAGGCCCTGGCGCATCCCGCCCGGGTCAAGGTCGTGCAAACCCTGCTGCGCCGCCGCAGCTGCATCGGCTGCGACATCGTTGAGGAGATCGGCCTGGCCGCCTCCACGACCTCGGAGCACCTGCGCATCCTGAAGGAAGCGGGCCTGATCGTCGGAGAGATCGCCCGGCCGCGGATCTGCTATTCGCTCAACCCCCAGGCCATCCAGCCGCTGCGCGCCTTTCTGCAGCTTGTCGAGGCCGCGCCTGCACCCGCTCTTCCGGAGTAGATTTGAATGTCCGCCTTTGAACGTTACCTCTCCCTCTGGGTCGCCCTCTGTATCGTCGCGGGCATCGTCCTGGGGAATCTCTTCCCCGGCGTTTTCGAGGTCGTCTCGAACTGGGAATACGCTTCGGTCAACCTCGTCGTCGCGGTCCTGATCTGGGCCATGGTCTACCCGATGATGGTGGCGGTCGACTTCGGCAGCCTGAAGAACGTGCACCGGCGCCCCAAGGGCCTGGTCATTACGCTGGTGGTGAACTGGCTCATCAAGCCCTTCACCATGGCCGCGCTGGGCGTGCTCTTCTTCGAGCATATCTTCGCCGGCCTGATCGACCCGGCCGATGCCGGCCAGTACATCGCCGGCCTGATCCTGCTGGGCGCGGCCCCCTGCACGGCGATGGTCTTCGTCTGGTCGCAGCTCACCCGGGGCGACGCCAACTACACCCTGGTCCAGGTGTCGCTGAACGACATCATCATGGTCTTCGCCTTCGCGCCGATCGTGGCGCTGCTGCTCGGGGTCACCGACCTGCAGGTGCCCTGGGAAACGCTGCTGCTCTCGGTCGTCCTCTACGTGGTCATCCCGCTGGCGGCCGGGGCCATGACGCGGGCGGCGCTGATCCGCCACGGCAACGGCGCCGGGGGAGAAGCGGCGGTCGGCCGCTTCACCGCCGGGGTGAAACCCTTCTCGATCCTCGGCCTGCTGGCCACCGTGGTGCTGCTGTTCGGTTTTCAGGGGCAGGTCATCCTGGAGCGGCCGCTGCTCATCGCGCTCATCGCCGTGCCGCTGCTGATCCAGTCCTACGGTATCTTCGCCGTCGCCTATGCGGCGGCCTGGGCCTGGCGCGTGCCGCACAATGTCGCCGCGCCCTGCGCGCTCATTGGCACGTCGAATTTCTTCGAACTGGCGGTCGCCGTGGCGATCGGCCTCTTCGGTCTCAATTCCGGCGCGGCGCTGGTCACGGTGGTCGGGGTGCTGGTCGAGGTGCCGGTGATGCTGTCGCTGGTCGCCTTGGCCAATCGGACCAAGCGCCATTTCCCGGAGCAGCACGAAGAGGCGCCGGAGCCCGCGCCCATCGCTCTGCATGCCGAGGAGGAGCGCCGATGAATGTCCTTCTTCTCGGCGCCGCCAAGCCAAGGTCGAGGAGTCGCCGCGGACGACGTGGAAAAGCACGCCACGCCCTGCAGGGGCCTGATTTTGCGGAAATGTCTTGGGGAATTTGGCTGGGGGACCTGGATTTTCACCGAAGTTCCCAGTAACCACTTGATTTCGCAGCCGTTTCCGGAAGCGCCGGATGGCACTGTGTCACAGCGTTGTGGCACAGTCCAGCGCCTTTGCCGCAAATGCGATCTTTCGCTGGGAGTGCCGGCTACCGGCGCGGGTGCCTTGGGTGTGGACTCTTAGGCGCGACCCGCTTTCGGCGCTGCAGTGTCGGCCGGTCGATAGGCAGGCGAGGTCTGTGCGCACCATGTACTGGTGACACCCGATCATTTCCAGCGACCCTCGCCGAGCAGAATCTTGCGAAGGTCATCCCAGGAGCGCCTGGGTTCCGGCGACTTCTGCTGTCGGAGGGAGAGCCGAATTGGCTTCCGGCCTTGGCGGCTTGGGTCTTTGACCCAAAGCGGCCCACCTATCGAATGGCGTTGGACCAATCCAGTGAAGCCTGATGGAGTAGATTGAACCGGATGGTCAGGTGCCTGCGACCCAAGCGCGGCAAATGACCTGGGCTAACTGGAGCGGTTAGCCGATCTCAGCCAATACCGGGAAGGTGTCGAGCAGCCAGTAGGAGAAGGCAGAGAGTTGGCCGGTCAGCATGGCGATGCCCATGAGGACCAGGATGAGGCCTGCCACGATCTGCAGGAAACGGCCGACGCGCCCGAACGACTTGAGGCGCGCTGCCAAGCCGTCCGTGAAGAGCGCCGCCAACAGAAACGGCACGCCGAGGCCCAAGGAGTAGATGGCTAGCAGGGTGACACCGCCGGCGACGGTGGCGGAAGCGGCGCCGACTGTCAGGATGGCGCCGAGAATCGGTCCGATGCAGGGTGTCCAGCCGAAGGCGAAGGCAAGTCCCAGAACATAGGCAGAGAGTGGCCGGCCGCCTGGGATCGCTGTATGAAACCGAAACTCCCGCATGAGGAGCGTCGGCCTCAACAGCCCGATCAGCAACAGGCCGAAGAGAATAACGACTGCGCCGCCGACGAAGTTCAGCTCATAACGGTAGGCCAGCAGCAGTTGTCCGAGCGCCGTCGCACTGGCACCCAGCAGAATGAAGACGGTCGAGAAGCCGAGAATGAAGCAGGCGCTCAGCCCCACTGCCGGCAGGCGCAGCGCGGCGGCATTGCCGCCTGATCCGTCCGTGACGGAACGCCCCGCAATGTAGGAGACGTAGCCGGGGACGAGCGGCAATACGCAGGGCGATAGGAACGAGATGGCGCCGGCGAGAAAGGCCGTGAGAATCCCGATGCCAGAGATCTCAGGCATCGATCTCCGTCCTCTGGTCACGAGACCGCGGCAGCAGCGCCCACCAGAAGGCCGCAAGCGGGACAATGATCCATTGCAGAACGGGGGACAGGCCGGCATCGACGAGCGGAACGACAGGCATGATGTCACGATAGGCCCAACTCTGCCGGATCTCGATGTTCAGCCATTCGCTGAACAGCGTGTAGGAAAGGCCCAGAACGACGGCGACCGCGATAATTCGTCGGCTGTCT
Source organism: Kiloniellaceae bacterium (assembly GCA_048268885.1). Lineage (GTDB taxonomy): Bacteria > Pseudomonadota > Alphaproteobacteria > Kiloniellales > Kiloniellaceae > Pelagibius. The sequence continues at coordinate 5,161 of JBLWUP010000040.1, forward strand.
ACCTGTGGCCAGGACGCCTTTCCGGCCAGAATGAGGGCGAGCATGACCGAGGCCAGGGCGATCAGAATGTCGCCGCCCGTGCAATGCAGCGCGGCAAAGACGATCTCCGAGGGGGAGCCCGTTTCCCAGAGGGTATAAAGCGGCATGTGGACAAACTCCCAGACGAGGTTCGCCAGCGCTACGCCAGCCATGTAGCGCCGCAGCGCCCGCAGCCAGTCATTGGCCGGGATCGTCTGTGCCGCGGCGTGTTCTACGGTTGCGGCTGTCGCAGTCATTCAGAATAGACCCTTCACCCAGTCCAACACCCCCGGTTCTTCCTTCGGGGGCGGCGCGGTGGCGTTGTTGATGAGCCCGTTGATGTAGAGAACCATGTTCACCGAATTGAACCGCAGCCCGTGGAAGTTGGCTGCCCAGCGGCCGCCACGGTCGATTACGTGCGTCACCACGCCGTGGGTCTGATAGCCGTCCTCGCCTTCGGTGAAGCTGTGCCCGAAAGCCTTGGCGAGCCCCCTCGTCGAGTCCTCCGCCTGGTCTGGCAACGTGGTGAGAAACGCCCAGTTCTCCGGGTCGAAGCCGTGGGCGGGGCCGTAGTCGGCGAGCACGTCCGCCGTGTCGTTTTCGGGATCGGTGGTGATGGTTACGAACTCGACCACGTCCTTCATCGGCGACAGGTTGATCTTGGCCTGGACATCCGCGAGCTTCTCGGCGTGCAAGGGGCAGACATCCGGACAGCCGGCATAAACGAAGTGCAACACCACGACCTTGTCAGTGAAGTCCGCCAGACTGACGCTCTTGCCGCCGGTGCCCATGAGCTGAAAGGCCGGCGCCGGCTTGTCGATCAGCTGAAAGTACTTCTCCTTGCTGCCCATGACACGGTCGAGGTCGGCGCCCGGGTGATGGGCTGCGGCCGGCGCTGCCGAGGCCAAGACCAAGAGCAGGCCAAGGGCCAGCTCGTGGCGCTTCATGGTGATACGCTTTTTGGTCATTGCGGCGCCGCCCGGGCTTCGCGGATCAGGGACTGCAGAGTCTCCAGATCCGTCGCGCCGCGCAGAATCCGCTTGCCCACCACGAAGCCGGGCGTGCCGGTGATCCGCAAGGCTTCGGCCAGCGCCAGGTTGCGATCGATGGCGGCCTGGATTTCCGGATCCTTCATATCCGACTTCAAGCGCTCCAGGTCGAGGCCGACGTCTTCTGCGACGGCGAGGACGCTGCTCTCGTCAGCTCGACCTCCCGCCTGCATCAGCGCTTCGTGGAACGTGAAGTAAAGACCCTGCCGGTGGGCGGCGAGAGCGGCCTTGGCGGCAAAGGCGGAGCCGGGGCCGAGGATGGGGAACTCCTTGTAGACGATGCGCAGCTGCGGGTCGGCGGCTTCGGCGTCGGCCACCACCGGGGCGACCCGGCGGCAGTAGGGGCAGTTGTAGTCGAAGAACTCGACGAGGGTGACGTCGCCGTCGGGATTGCCGGCTACCGGGCTCATCGGGTCGCGAAAAACCTCGTCGGCCCGCGCGGCGAGGACCGCTTCGACCTCGCTGGCCTCCGCGGCCTGCTGGCGCGTCTGCAGAACCTGCATGGCCTCGACGATCACCTGGGGGTTTTCCAGGAGATAGACCCGGACGCGCCGGCCGAACTCGTCCGGTTCATCCGATGCCGCAGTCATCTGCGCGCTGCCGCTGTTGCGAAAGCCGGGATCGAGAGCGAACCAGGTGGCGGCGGCGGCAATCGCCAGCGCCGGCACCAACAGCCATGGGAGGGACTTTCGAGAGAACTTTGGGCGCTCAGCCAAGGTCGGAAGCCTTCTCTTTGGCGCGCGTTTCGCCGCGCCGTTCATCGGTCGCCCGGGCAACCGGGGGCAATCCAGCAGCGTTTGCCGCTTCCTCCACCTTTGTACTCTCCGCGCTCGAGGAGCAGGACTTGCCGCCGGCGCGGTGCATGCAGAGACCGAGCGCACACATGGCAAGGCAGGGCAGGACGCCGAGCAGAATAGGGGCGATGCCCGCGGCGACCAGCCAGGACCAGTTCAGCGCCAGACCGGCAATGACCGTGACGGCCGCAATGATGATGAGGCCACGGCGGCCACCCAGGTAGTAGCGGATAGCATTGAACAGGTCCTGCGTGAGGGTCGTTTCGGAGGAATCCGTCGGATGGGGTGAGGTCATGAGGAGCTTTCCTGTTGGTTTGTGATGCGGAATGCTGAAGACGCCAAGAATGGAGCGACGGTACGGGTCATCTGGATGGCTGCCCGCTTCGTCGCGTCGTGGGGGCGCAGGGCGCCGGAGTCTCTGGAGAGGTGCTGACGGAAGAACGTCACCATCTCGGGGGTGTCCCATTCGGCCGGACCAACGTGGCGGGCGATCTCGCGGCCCTCGCGGTCGAGCAGCAGCGTCGTCGGCAGGCCCACGGCATTCAGCTGCTGCGCGGCTTTGCCGCTTTCGTCGATGTAGCGAGCGAGGTTCTTGACATCGATTTCGGCGTAGAAGGCGTCGACGACTCCCATGCCGGCCCGGTCGATGGAAAGCGCGACTACCTCGAAGTCCGGTCCGCCGAGTGCTGCCTGCAGCCGGTCGAGGGTCGGCATCTCCTCTCGGCAGGGTCCGCACCAGGTGGCCCAGAGGTTGAGCAGCACCAGCTTGCCGCGGAAGTCGGCGAGCGAGACCGGCTTGCCGCTGCCCTCCGTGAAGCGGACGTCCGGTAGTTCGCGCGGCACGTCGTGCAGGGTCATGGCGGCAGTCTCATCGTCCGGTCGAGTGGCCAAATCGCCTGCAGGGGAGGTTGCTGGGCCGGGCACGGCCAGGCCGCGAGGTTGGCCTGAGTCATCACCAGTCTGGAAGACCAGCACGGCGACGACGACCAGCGCGACGAGTCCGGCCGCGGCCAAGGCGAGCAGTGTGTACTCACGGCGTGACCGGCTCATCGGAGCGGCTCCGGGCGAGATCCGGCATCGCCCCCGCGCAGGCGCGCCACCAAGGGCAAAATCGTCTCCTTGAGGGCCCGTTCGGTGACCGGCCCGACGTGCTTGTAGGCGATGCGGCCGTCGGGTCCGACCACGAAGGTTTCCGGCACGCCGTAGACGCCCCAGTCGATTCCGACGCGGCCGTTCCGATCGGCACCGGTCCGCGTGTAGGGATCGCCCAGCTCGTCCAGCCAGCCGGCGGCATCCTCCGGCCGGTCCCTGTAGTTGAGGCCGTGGATCGGGACCACGCCCGACGCACTGAGCCGCATAAATAGCGGGTGCTCGTCGCGGCAGGCCGTGCACCAGGAGGCGAAGACGTTGACCAGCGAAACCTCGCCCCGGAGATCGTCGCTCGACAAGCCCAGTGTCCGCCCCTGGACAGGCGGCAGGGCAAATTCCGGTACAGGCTTGCCGATCAAGACCGAGGGCAGCTCGCCGGGGTCTCGAGTAAGGCCCCAAGCAAGCGCGACAGCCAAGGCGATGAAGAGCGTGACGGGAAGCAGGAAAACCAAACGCTTCCGCGACTTCCGGGTCTCTTCGCTTGGCTGGACGACAGAATCAGTCATCGCGCTTCCTTCTGTCGGAATCGAAGAAGAGGTATTTGACCAGCGCTGCCGCAGCGAGCACGAGGACCAGGACGACGAGCAGCCAGACTAGGCCCATCGCCCACATCATGCCGCCCATGCCCTCCATCATTTCATTCCACTGCATAGATCTCGGGCGCCTCGCCGTCGATCTCGTAAATGGTGAAGGGCTCGGTCTTCGTGCCCGACATGCCGGGCGATCCCATGGGCATGCCCGGCAGGGTGACACCGGCGATGTCGGGGCGTTCGCTGAGCAGCTGGTTGACGGTGTCGACCGGCACGTGGCCGCTCACCACGTAGCCCTCGATCTGCGAGAGGTGGCAGCCCTGAAATTCGTCAGGGATGCCCGCAGCACGGCTCATCTGGGCGAGGTCATGCGTCGGTTTCACCGTGACGGAGAATCCGTTCTCGCGCAGGTAGTCGGCATAGCCGTCGCAGCACTGGCAGCCCGGGTTCTTGTGCAGGGTGACCTCGCGGCTCTGCGCCATGGCGCCGGAATGGCCGAGAACCGTGGTCGCGGTGATGCCGGCGACGGCGAGGGCGGAAAGCAGCTTGTACATGAATGGTTCCTTTCGTGACTCTGGGCTGAGGCGAAACCGCTGCTCAGCATTTCTCTTCGATGATTGAGGTGATGTCGGCGAGGCTGGAGAAGACGACCGAGAAGCGGTCGCCGCCCATGCCGGCCTGCAGGATGACCGGGACCCCAGATGGGGGCCCGGTCTCGACGCTGTCGATTTTCAGACGGATGTTCTTTTCCCAGTAGGGCGTCTCGCGTCCGTCGCCCGTGCTGATGAAATAGCTGTCGCCGCAGTGGCGCATCGCGGTAACCCGCGCCGCTGCCGGCGCGTCGCGGATCGGCTCCGGTGCGCCGGCGCTGAGCCAGGCCGCCGGCAGGAGGCCTTCGGCCACCGCCTTTTCACCGCCGCCGGGTTGGCCGGCCACCTCGAGAAAGGCGATGAGATCGGCGCGGGCCTGGGCGTCGTCGATGCCGCGGAAGACCATGTAGCTGCCGGGGATCATCGCCTGAGGGTCTGCCAGCCAGCCATCGAGAGCGGCGGCGTTCCATTCGAACCCGGCCTGCTGCAGGCCCGCCGAGTAGCGCCCGAAGCTTTCCGCCGTACCCGCCTGGCGCCCCCAGATCCCGTCCAGGCTGGGCCCGCTCTGATGCAGGCCGGGCTCCAGGGCGTGGCAGGAAACGCAGGCGCGGTAGACTTCGGCACCGCGCTTGGGGTCGCCCTCCGCGGCGCCGGCGGCCGTCACCTGGACCATCGCGGCGAGGCAGGTGAGCGACAGCAACCGGATCATGTCCGCTCTCCCGTTTCATTGACGCGGATGACGCCCATCATGCCCGCGGCCTGGTGCTCCAGGATGTGGCAGTGGAACATCCAGTCACCTGGATTGTCGGCGACGAAGGCGATCTCGACGCGCTCGCGCGGCGCCATCAGCACGGTGTCCTGCCACTCGCGATGCGCGGTGGGTGCACCGTTGCGGGAGATGACCCGGAAGGAGTGGCCGTGCAGGTGGATCGGGTGGTGCCAGGCCGTGGCGTTGGTCATGGCGAGGACGTGACTACGGCCCTGCCGCAGGGTCAGCATCGGGTCCATGACGTGACCCTCGGCGGCGACACCGTTGACGAACCAGATTTTGCCGGAGTGCATCATGTTCATCATGTCGCCCATGCCACCCATGCCGCCCATCATGCCGCCCATCATGCCGCCAGACGCGCCGTCGCCCATGCTGCCGCCCATCTCCTGCATGACCATGCCGCCCATCATGCCGCCGTTGAACACCACGTCGTGGCGGAGGGTACTGGAGAGATCGGGCTCCGGCAGGGGATTGGTCGGCAGTGCCATCGGCCAGTCGGGTCGGTGGTCGCGGAGAGCCGTATCGGCATAGGCAAGGTCGACCAGGCGGTATTCAAGGCCTTCGTAAAAGCGGTCGATCACGCTGACGCGGCTGCCGGCCTTGCCCGTCAAGTCCAGGATGACGTCGGCGCGCATGGCGGGGCCGAGCACCACCAGGCCGTTCTGCGGAGCGTGCGGTGCGATCGGCTGGCCGTCGAGAGCGATGACGACCGGCTCGTGGCCCTGGAAATCGAGCCCGAAGATGCGCGCGTTCGCGGCGTTGACGAGCCGCAGGCGGATCCGCTCACCCTGCTGCACACTGAAGCTCTCCGGCACACGGCCGTTGATGGTGACCGTGTTGCCGACCCGTCCGTTGTGGCTCAGGTCATGGCCGTTGCCGAAGTCTTCGCTGATCTCCGCCGAGCTGGTGAGGCGCCAGTCGTCGAGAACCCAGGTGAGTTCCCGGTCGACGCGGGGCGCTTCCGCCTCCTCGATGATGAGCGGCCCATAAAGACCGCGGCCGACCTGCTCGAAGCTGCGCTGGTGGGGGTGGTACCAGAAGGTGCCGGCGTCGACCGCGTCGAACTCGTAGGTGAAGACTTCGCCGGACCCGATCGGGGTTTGTGTCAGATGCGGCACGCCGTCCATGGCGTTCGGCACGCGCAGGCCGTGCCAATGCACCGTCGTCTCCTCGGCGAGGCCGTTCTCGACATTCACGCGCAAGCGATCGCCCTGGCGCACGCGGATCTCCGGCCCCGGGACCTGGCCGTTGTAGCACCAGGCAGGGGTGTCGCCATGCGGCTCGGGGACCAGGCGAACACGGCCGGGGGCGGCCCGCAGCCGCACCTCCGTTATCGGGGCCGCCCGTGCAGGGCGCGACTGTGAAAAGGGGAGCATCGCGGCCGCCGCAATCGCGGCCGATGTGGCGATGAAGGCGCGGCGAGTCAGCGCCGGCGCGAGATATGTTGACATCGAGGGGCCATCCTGAAGGCTGCAATTGCACCGCAGGGCGCGGCTGAAGCCGAAATCTGCGGATTGGCACAACCGATCACGCCATGGCGGCGTGTGCGGTGCCGATGACGCTGCTATGCCGGACAGAGTCCGGGCGGCGTCAGCTCAAGCGGATGGATCTGGGCGGTGAGGAATCCGGAGGTCCGGTGCGGCTCGCAAAACTGGAGCCGGCCGCGTCGACGGCTTGCTCTGACAGGGGGACCCGCAGTGCGGCATCAGAGGTCAGAGTCGCCATCAAGGGGGTCAGGCAGGGCGTGTCGCAGGCTGAGACTGGATCGTCTCCACCGACAGGGTCGCAGCCCTGGCAGTCGCCCATTTCGCCGGCTTCGCCCATGAGCATATTCCCAGCCATGGCGCTGGAGGTCGCCGCAAGGACGCCAAGTCCGACCACGTAGGTGGCCAGAACGGCAATGAGCAGGAGGCGGCGGAGCGCAAGCATGGTCAGAATGTATGACTCCCCTTCTGACTTGTCGATGGCCAAATCGCCGCAGCCGGGCCGGTGGCAAACAGCGGTCGGTTCACGCAAATGTGACTCAAGTGCCCTGATGCAGTCTTTCCGAATTCGCTACTCAGCCGCACTTGCAGCGATGCGGGATTGCCGTAGTTCTTCGGACCCCTGGCGGATCACCAGCCATGCACCTTGCAGGGCGAGCAGGCCCATCGCTGCGGCCACGATCACGTCCGGCCAGCCGGTGCCGGTGCCGAATACGCCGAATGCGGCCAGCATCACGGCGAAGTTCCCGATCACGTCATTGCGCGAGCAGATCCAGACCGAGCGCATGTTGCTGTCGCCGTCACGGTAGGCCCAGAGCATGGCAAAGACCGCGGCATTGGCTACGAGTGCCGCCAAGCCGACCGCGCCCATGGTGACGACATGAGGAATGGTGCCACTGACGGCTTGCCAGGTCGTGGCGCCGACGACCCAGAGCCCGAAGAGGCCCATGGTTGCACCCTTCACGAGCGCGGCCTTGGCCCGGTAGTGCAGCGCCATGCCGACCACGAAGAGGCTGATCCCGTAGTTGCCGGCATCGCCCAGGAAATCCAGCGCGTCGGCCTGCAGCGACACCGATCCGGCGGCGAGGCCGGCGACGATCTCAACCAGGAACATGGCCGCATTGATTGCGAGAACCATCCACAGCACCCGGCGATAGCGGGCGTCTCGCTCCGGGTCCTGCGGATTGCGGTAATCGCCATGGGCGCAGCATTTGGCGCTCATGTGAGCTTCTCCCTCGATCCAAGTGACTCGCGCTAACATGGGGTCTATAGTCGCTATAGGGTCAAGCTACGATGACGGACAACTCCCTGACGATCGGCGACCTCGCCAAGGCGACCGGCACCAAGGTAGTGACGGTGCGCTACTACGAGCGCATCGGCCTGCTGCCGCCGCCGGCGCGCACGGCCGGCAACTATCGCGCTTATGAGCCGGAGCACCTGGAACGTCTGCGTTTCATCCGACGCTGCCGCGATCTCGGCTTCACGCTCGACCAGATCCGCGAGTTGCTGCGACTCTCCTCGCAGGAGGGCAAGTCCTGCGAGGAGGTCGACCGCATCGCCGCTGCCCACCTGGCCGAGACGGAGGAAAAGATCGCCGATCTGACGCGGCTGGCGGCACGCCTGCGCGACATCATCAGCCGCTGCGAGGGTGTCCGCGTTATCGCCGACTGCCGCATCATTGAGGCCTTATCGCCCGGCGAAGGAGAAGACGAGGCATGCTGACAGTCCCTGTCTACCTGGCCGCCGCCGTGGCGGAGATTGCCGGCTGCTTCTCCTTCTGGGCCTGGCTGCGACTCGAGAAATCACCGCTCTGGCTGATACCCGGCATGATCTCGCTGGCGGCTTTCGCCTGGCTGCTGACCCTCAGTCCTGCTGCCTTCGCCGGCCGCGCCTACGCGGCCTACGGCGGCGTCTACATCGCCGCCAGTCTTGCCTGGCTGTGGCTGGCCGAGGGCTTCCGGCCCGACCGCTGGGACCTTGTCGGCGCGCTCATTTGCCTCGTTGGCGCGTCCATCATTCTATGGGCGCCGCGGCCGGCTTGACGGCAGTTTGCCTCAGGAGAATAAGGTTCGTGCCAACAGAAGGGCGACCTCCGGCCGCTATCTGATGAGGAATGGGAGTCAGACAGTTGATGACCCCGATAGACCCCACGCTCTACGTCCAACTGCCTACTCCGAGTATCGTCCCCACGTCCGCTCGCTTGCCCACCAGATGAATTTGCCGCCGACGAGGATCGCGATGCCCAAGATCCACCAACCGTGGGCGCCAAGCGACACCACCTGCGTTCCATGCAGGACCACAGGTATCGTTAGCAGCAGATAATAGGGGCCGGTGTAGCGGCAATGGGTGCGGCCACATCGACGCGCGTTCAAAAGGCAGGCAGTCCCCATCCACGCCAGGGCGGCCGCCCAAACCAAGGTGCGCAGGGGGTTCTCGGCAAAAGCGCTGGCGACAATCACTAAGATCGGTAGGCCCCAGGCAAGGGTGAAGCTGCGGGTGGTGCCAACCCAATCTTGTTGCTGCTCACTGACGGACTTACTCATCGCAGGCTACCCGGCGCAGCAGGAGAGCTTCGAGACATCCGTCTCGAAGGTCTGAGCGGCAAGCTTCAATCCCTCCACCGTCGTCAGGTAGGGAAAGATCATCTCGGCGAGCCCGATGTAGGTCATGCCATGCTTTGTCGCCAGGGCTGCCGTCTGGATCGCGTCGGCGCCCTCCGGCGCCAGGATATGCGCACCGAGCAACTTCTTCGTCGCCCGCTCGGCAACCAGCTTGATGAGGCCGCGCGTGTCGCGGGCAGCCAGGGCACGCGGCAGGTGGTCTAATGGCAGAATCGTGGTTGCCACATCGAGATTCCGATCACGGGCCATCGCCTCCGTCAGGCCGACACTGGCCACCTGCGGGTCGGTAAAAACCACGGCAGGCATGGCGGTATTGTCGTAGACTTGGCTGTCACCGTTCAGCGCATTGGCGGCCGCGATTTTCGCCCCGTAGGCGGCCATGTAGACAAACTGGTCCCGGCCGGTGACGTCGCCGGCCGCATAAACACCAGGTTTCGTTGTCCGCATCCGCTCGTCGACCCGGATTCCCCCGTTCGGTGCCAAGGCCACACCAGCTTGCTGCAGACCCAGCCCCCTGGTGTTGGCCCTGCGGCCCGTGCTCAACAGCAGGCGTTCCGCATCAAGGGTCTCGTCGCCATCCTCGTCTTGCACAGACAGGGCTACACCGCCGTCGACCATGCAAACCTTCCGATAGTCCCGGACCTTTCGGACGGCGATGCCGTCCTCGACCAGATAGCCGGTCAAAGCCTCACTGATTTCCGGCTCGGCCTCCGGCAGCAGGCGGCTGCGGAACAGCAGGGTCACTGCGACCCCGGCGCGGGCGAACATCTGCGCGAGTTCGCAGCCGATATAGCCGCCACCGATCATCAGCAGAGACCCGGGTAGTCTTTCGAGTTCGTAGGCAGTCGTGCTGGTCAGGTAGGGAACCTCGCCGAGCCCGGGAATCGAAGGCACGGAGGCGTGCGACCCGGTGGCGATGATGATCTTGCCGGCCTCAATCCGTTCACCGTTGAGTCTGACAGCGCCCTTGTCCAGTCGGGCTCCGCCCTCGAGATATGCGATGCCGTTGTAGGCGGGCAGCAGATCGATGTACTTGCTCTGCCGCAGGGTGCCAACCAACTCGTCCTTCTGCCGGCGCAGTGCGTTCCAGTCGGCGAGGCGCCCACCCCCTTCAATGCCGGCAAAGCGGCCGACCCGCTCGCCGTGGCTGACCGCCTCCATCGCGCGGATCAGGGTTTTCGACGGCACACAGCCGACATTGACGCAAGTCCCCCCGATGGTGCCCTGGCCGATGAGGGCGACCTGGGCACCCGCTTCCGCCGCCGTGATGGCGGCCGAGAACCCGGCGGAGCCTGCACCGATCACCGCGAGATCGTATCGCTTTCCCGAGGGGCTATCGGTGCACAGTGGCGTCGTCATGGCCTCTGCCCCGAGGTATTTTCCTGGCGCCGACGGCGATACAGGGCATAGGCCGTGAGGCCGAGAAAGAACACCAGCGATGGCAGCAGCACATAGTCCAGCCAACCCAGCATGGCCGAGAGCCCGACAGCACCGAGCAGCACGACCAGGATCGGCGTGAAGCAGCAGAGCACAGCTACCGCGCTACCGACTATTCCGATACCCAGCAGCTTGCGGTCATTCATCGGGTACCTCTTTGCCAAATAATCCTGCGGTGAACAGATGGTCTCGGCCGGAGTGCCTCTTGGGCGTCACTGTGCCGGCGGTGCGACCTGCGATGGAAACCCCATCTCGGCCGTTGCCTGGGTGAGGTCCGCTGCCCCCGCCTTGGAATCGTCGAAGGTAACCACAGCGGTCTTGTCGTCGAAGGAGACGTCGACTGCGACCACACCGTCGACCGATGCCAGGGACTGACGGACGATGTAGGGGCAGGAAGCGCAGGTCATTCCCTCGACGTTGAGAGTGACCGTCCGCTCTGCGGCCTGTGCGGCAGAGGCCGCCACCAAACAGCCAAGTAACAGGGCCGGTATTGCAAAAGCGCGCATTTTTAGATTCTCCACTTCTCAGGCATCTAAACGCCCAGCAGGTAGGGCGCTGCATAGGGGAAGGCGACGGCGGCCGCAACGAGAACGGTCGCAATCCAGAGGACCAATTTCACCATCCGGTTGGGCATCGGCCTGGCACAGGCGGCCGCCTCGGCACAGGCGGCCTTCGGCCGGCGATAGACGAGCCAGTAGCCGTAGCCGAGCAAGCCCAGGGATATGGCGACGAAGATCGGCTGATAGGGCGCGAGTGCCGTCAGGTTGCCAATCCAGGCGCCGCCCATGCCCAGACTGAAAAGCGCAACGGGCAGAATACAGCACGACGAAGCGGCGACGGCCCCGAGAAGGCCGCCGGCGGCCACCCAGGACTTGCGCCGGCCCTCGGCTTGCGGCTCTGACCACGTGGTTCGTTCATCAACTTGCGCCACGACGATTGCTCCATCTTTGCGAGGTCTGGTAAGCTTGCACCCTGTAGTAACTACAGGTACAAGAGGGCCCCGCACTGATGCCGTTCACACCTTCGGGAGCGCCGATTACCCGTGGCGAGCTCGCCGGCCGGTCTGGCTGTCATCTGGAGACCGTGAGGTACTACGAGAAAATCGGGCTGCTGCCGCCCCCGATGCGATCACCCGGCGGACACCGTCTCTACACGATCGACGATCAGCGCCGCCTGCGCTTCATTCTGCGTGGCCGCGAACTTGGATTCAGCATCGAGGAACTTCGCAGCTTGCTTTCGCTTGTCGATTCCCAGGACTACACTTGCGGTGAGATCTCCGATCTGACGATCGAACATCTCCAAAGCGTTCGGCAGAAGATCGCCGATCTCAAGAAGCTCGAACGGACCCTCGCGAAGATCTCCAAGGAATGCAGTGGCGGTGCGGTCCCCGAATGCCCCGTGATAGACGCTCTCTGGGCCGATGATTCTGCCTTAGGGTAGGCCGGTAGCGCCCTTGCTCCAGCAGCGCCGACGCATTGGCAGGTCCGGATCTGGCACGACCCTGACATCCGATGGCAGGCAGAGGGAGGCCGCTCAACTCCGGTATGGCGAGATTGGGAGCCCAGCTGCCGAGAATTTCACCTGATATGCCCTTAACGACCGTAGCTATGCGTCGCCCATAGAATCGCGCACGGCGCCGGCGAGCAGGGGGGCGACATCTATGGCGTTGCTCTGGTGACGCACAGTGTTCGTGGTCACGATCCGCGCCACCCCGGCAGCGATCAAATCCCGGTAGGCATCGCCCGCGAAGATACCGTGGACGGCGACACAGATGGGCGGTTGCATGCCGGCATGCTGGAGATGCTCGAGCGTCCCGATCAGGGTCCGTCCGCTCGAGACGATGTCGTCCACCAGAACCGGGATGTGGGTTTTCCAACGATCAACTTGGGGCACGGAAACCTCAACGTCACGGTCCCCGTGACGAACTTTCTCGAGCACCACGTGGGGCGCTGACGCAGCTTCGGCGACAGCTCCGACCCATTGGGCGCTCTCGCTGTCCGGCCCGATGAGCAGCGGCCGCTCGACATTCTCGCGGATCCAGTCGGCGAGCAGCGGCGCTGCGTGGACGGCGATGGTCGGCACACTGTAGATCTCCGCAAGGGAACGGTGGCGGTGAAGATGCGGGTCGACGGTCACCAGCCAGTCGAGCTCCTGACTGAGAAGACGCGCGAAATGCGTCGACGTCACGGCCTCGCCCGGCTCAAAACGCTTGTCCTGACGCATATAGGCGAGATAGGGGCTGACGAGGCCAACCGAAGCGGCACCCAGCTCGCGGGCGGTCGCCGCTGCAAAGACGAGCGGCAGGAACTTGCCGTCGGGCCGGTCGAGCGAACACAGGAAGACCACCGGGCGTCCGTTGGGCGAGGTGTCATAGCGCAGATAGCTCTCGCCGTCGGGAAACTGCCGTCGGCTCAACTGCGCGACCTCGGCGCCGATGGCGTCCGCCAGCGACGTTGCCAGAGGCTCCTCGTGATCGAGGGCAACGAGCAGCGGCCGTGTCATGGGTCCTCCGTCACGGCGATGGTGTCGCCGTTGGCCGCGACGTAGTCCAGGCTGTAGGCCAGCTCGCCGGGCGCATCGGCGTGCACGGTATAGAGCGGCGCGCCACGTTCAATCTGCGTCCCGATCCGGACATGCAGCTCGACGCCCGCGGCTTTGGCGTCCGGTGCCCCGGCCAGCTTGGCCACCTTGGCGAGGCGCCGGTTGTCGATCGCCTCCACCCGGCCCGTCCGGGCGGCGGCGACGGGTTGCCGCTGGCGGGATCGCGGCGGCTCCCGCAGCCCGCCCTGGGCCTCGCAGATGCGTTGGAACTTGGACCAGGCCGCGCCGGTGCCTAGCGTATCGCCAGCCATGGCTTCGCCGCCGCCGTGCCCGGCGGCACCGCCGAGCTCGAGCAGGGCACCCGCCAGGGCGAGGGCCCGCGCGCGCAGGTCGTCCGGCGCTTGCGGATCGCCCTGCAGCACGGCCAGAACGTCGCGGGCCTCGAGCGCTGGCCCGATGCCGCGGCCGACCGGCTGGCGGCCGTCGGTGACGAGCGTGCGGGCCTCGAGACCGAAGACCCCGGCGACCGCCATGAGATTTTCGGTGAGACTTGCGGCTGCCGACTCGCTGCGCACCTTGGCGGTCGGCCCCACGGGCAGGTCGAGAATGACATGGGTCGAGCCTGCAGCAATCTTCTTTGACAGCACCGAGGCGACCAGTTGGCCCTCGCTGTCGAGGTCGAGCGCCCGTTCGACCCGTATCAGGGTGTCGTCGGCCGGGCTCAGGCGCACCGCGCCGCCCCAGATCACGCAGCCGCCTTCCTGCTCCACGACACGGCGCATGGCCGGGATATCGAGGTCGACCGGTGCCAGGGTTTCCATGGCATCGGCGGTGCCGGCCGGCGAGGTGATCGCGCGCGACGATGTCTTGGGCATGGTCAGGCCGCAGGCGGCGGCGATCGCCACCACGATGGGCGTGGTGCGATTGCCCGGCAGACCGCCGACGCAGTGCTTGTCGATGATGGGCCGCATCGGCCAGCTCAGCCGCTCGCCGGCCGCCGTCATGGCGCGTGTCAAGGCGATCATCTCCTGCAGGTTCAAGGGTCGGGCCGAACAGGCAGTGATGAAGGAGGACAGATGGATGTCGGAATAGCGGCCGCCGACGACGTCGGTGATGATTGCCGCAATGGCCGCATCGTCGAGCTCCCGGCCATAGACCTTGCCGCGTACCTTGCTCAGGGAGTCGAGCGGATCCGGATGGCTGACGGCGATCCTGCCGCCGTCGCCGAGCCCCAGGCGGTGCCAGGCGGACTCGGACAGGCCTGCCTCGTCGTGGGCCAGCAGGTCACTGGTCACATGATGCAGCGTGGCGATGATCGAGCGCTTGCCGTTGCTCAGGCGCACACGGTTGTGCGCAGCAAAACCTTCGGCGCGGCAGACATGGCAATCGCTGCGCATATAGACGATCGCCTCGTACTGGGTGTCTATGCCAAGGCGTCTGGCGCGGAGCCTGTGGTGATCGCCGGCCCCTTCAGGATGACCCTGCCGTAGGTCCTCGGTCATGGCAGTTCGACTTCCTCGCGGTACTCCGGGACGTGGGCACTCCAGCCCAACTCTTCCTCGATGCGGTGGCGCAGGCTGTCGGATGCAGACGGTTCGCCGTGCACCACAAAGGTCCGCCGTGGGGGTCGCGCGAAGTTGCCCAGCCAGGCCATGATCTCGTCGGCATCCGCGTGCGCCGAGAACATCGAAAGGTTGGCCACCTCCGCCCGCACGGGCACGTAGGAGCCGTGAATCTTCACCCGCTCGGCGCCGGCGGTCATAGCCGCGCCACGGGTGCCGCCGGCCTGAAAGCCGGCGAAAAGGATCGTGTTCTTCGGATCGGGCGCCAGCAGCTTCAGGTGATGGAGGACCCGGCCGCCGGTGGCCATGCCGCTTGCAGAAATGATCACCTTCGGCATGGCGTCGCGGTCGAGGGCCTTGGACTCCTCGGCACTGCGCGTGTAGCGGGCGACGGCGCAGGACTTGCGGCATTCTTCTGCGGTGAGCCGATGCTCGCCGAGATGCTCGCAAAAGATCTCGCTGGCATTGATGGCCATCGGACTGTCGAGGAAAACCGGAAGATCCGGGATACGCCCTTGCGATTTGAGACGCTGCAGGTGGAACAGCAGCGATTGCGCCCGGCCCACGGCGAATGACGGCACCAGCACGGTCCCGCCGCGGCCGGCTGTCCGGGTGATGGCCTCGGCGAGCGCGTCTTCGGGGTCGCGGCGATCATGCAGGCGGTTGCCGTAGGTCGACTCGATCAGCAGGTAATCGGCTTCGCGCACCACCGCCGGGTCGACCATGGTAGCGGTGCCGGGGCGGCCGAGGTCACCGGAGAAAACGACCACACGACCGCCGCTGGTGACCTTGACGACCGCGGCGCCGAGGATGTGACCGGCGGGAAGGAACTCGACTGAGAGCCCCTTGGCGTTTTGGCGCTCCTCGTGAAAGGGGACCGCAGCGAAGGCGTCCAGGGCTGCCTCGGCATCATCCTTGGTGTAAAGCGGAAGAGCCGGACGATGCCTGGAGAAGCCGTGGCGATTGGCGAACTCGGCGTCCTGTTCCTGCAGGTGCCCGCTGTCGGGCAGCAGGATCGAGCAGAGGTCGCGGGTGCCGCTGGTACAATACACCGGGCCCTTGAAACCTTTCTTGATCAGCAGCGGCAGGTAGCCGGAATGATCGAGGTGGGCATGGGTGAGAACGACCGCGTCGAGTCGCTTCACATCGACGGGAGGCGGCGCCCAGTTGCGCAGGCGCAGCTGCTTGAAGCCCTGGAAAAGGCCGCAGTCGACCAGGATGCGCACGCCGGCGCTCTCCAGCAGGTACTTCGAGCCCGTGACGGTACCCACGCCGCCGAGGAAAGTGATCTTCATGGACATCTGTGCGGTTCCCTTGCTGTCCAGTGAACTTCCTCAGGTAAGGCAGAGGGCCTCGACCGGCTGGCGATGGCCCTTCAGCTCCTGCGGCGGGAGTTCCCGCCACGCTGCCCTTTCCGCGGCCTGGCCGGCAGCCTGCAGCAGGGCGCGCGAGAGCACGAAATCGCTGCCGACGTCGCGGCTGAGGCGCTCGAGCCGTTCGGCGACGTTCACCGTGTCACCGATGACCGTGTACTCCAAGAGTCGTTGGTCCCCCACGGCGCCCGCGAAGACCTCGCCGTAGTGAGCGCCGATGCCGATGGCAACGGGAGGCAGCCCCGCGGCCCGCCGCTCTGCGGACCACTGCGACGCTGCCGCGAGGATGTCGAGAGCGCAGGTCACGGCGCGTGCGGCATCATCCTCCCTTTGGAGCGGACTGCCGAAGACCGCCATGATCGCATCGCCAATGAACTTGTCCACGGTGCCGTCGTGACGGAACACCGGTTCCGTGAGGCGCTGGCGATAATCCGAAAGGAAGGCACCAAGCTCGTCAGGAGACATAGTCTCTCCCAGAGCCGTGAAGCCGCGGATGTCAACGAAGAGGACTGCCGCGGGCTGCCGCCGGCCGGACAACGCCCCCTCGGTATCGTCATTCGCGAGCCGCGCCGCCAGATTCGGCGAGAAGAAGCGGGACAACCGTGCAGTCCGGGCGGCCGAGCGCAGGGACTCTACGAGCAGGTTCTGCGTCCGCCTGTTGATCACGAAGAGCGTGAGGGCGGCGAGGGCGATGAGGATCAGCGGCAGGACCTGAAGGTTCAGAAATCCGGCCATGCCGCCGTCCATCATTGGCATCATGCCGTGCATCGCAGTAGCCGTCCCAGTCGGCATTATCTGTGATCCAATCTCGATGAGGATTGCGAACAGAACGGCGCCGTAGATGACCAGCCAAGGTCGGAAGCGCATGGAAGCGTGGATGAGGATGACGAAGATCAAGGCGGTGGCGGGTACTGCGAAAACCGAACCGGACGGCATGCCCATCATACGTGTCAGCATCAGCACCTGGGCGGCCACGAGAACAACATCGAAGGTGACAAAAAGATAGGGAACGACCGGATGAAAGATCCGGCGCCAGGCCAGAAACAGGCCGATCAGAGCGCCGACGCCATAGAGTGCGACCAGCATTCCAACCAGGCCGCTGCTCCCTCCGGGGCCACCGGCTACAAGGAGCGCGACCGCCAATGTCGCGAAAATGACAAGCCGAACGACGGCCGAGATTCTCTCGGCATCGATTTCCGCTGCACGAAGCAGTGATCGGGTGTCAGACATATCACGCGTTCTTTCCGTAGACATTACCGACTGGTATGCCGTGGCTCCATGCAGCTTTCCCAAGGCCAAAGACGTCCCATGGCGAGGTAGATGAAAGACGCGGACCAGGCGATCAGCAACAGTCCGTTGAGGGCTTCCACACCGGCGATGAACCTCAGATGGCCGCCGGGAAAGACGTCACCGAGGCCGAGCGACGTATAGGTCACAATAGAGAAGTAAAGAAAATCGAGTGGCGTTGCCACAGCAATCCCGCCGAAGGACCCGATCTCGAGCACCTCTGCAGACAGCGCGTAGATCGCCGCATAGAGAACGATCTCGGCGAGGTGGGCCAGGATGATGATGAAGACGATACAGAGGACCCGATGGGTCGCCTTCATAGCTATGCGCGCCATCCCGCTCGACAGCCATCGCAGAACCCCGTAGTGAAAGGTGGCCGTGAAGAGAACCAGAAAAAGGGCAAAGGTGACGGCGACGGTCATTTGTACGGTCCTTCCGTTTCTCCGCGTTCTTTCCAGTACGATCCATCATGCAGATTAGGGACCTTGCCGGCTACTCGGCCAGCATGAGTAGTGCTTGACCTTCCAGCAGGCAGAAGGTTGAAGATTTGCGGTCTCTTGCCCTACTTTGCGGAAGCCGTCAGGGTATCGGGTTCTTTGCGGGTTGAAACCATGCTCGGGAATCCGGCAGTATTGACGCAGATCAAGGCCCCAAGCTGGCTGTTCCGCTACTGACAGGATAGAGGAGCGCAAAGACCACTTGGCCATGAGCGGAAACACCCTGAGCGGCATCTTTAGAAGGCGGTGTTCATTGCATCGCCGGATGGGTGCGTTCCTTTGCCTTCTTGCCCTGGCTCTTGCCCTGTTCGGACACGTGGAAGCGCCCCAGGCGAGGCCGCTCGACAGCCCGTCGACGGCCGTGATGCTCGACCACATCGAAGGCGTGGCCGACCACGACGCTGAGGCTGTTCCGCATCACTGCGTGCACCAGAGCCAATGCAGCGTGCCAGCCATTCTTCCATCGGACAACTTTCCTGATGCCTTCGGTATGACCCGGACAAAGCTCGCTGCCGATCTTCATGGCACAAGCCGGGCGATCTCCCCCCACCGCCACCCTCCTAAGACCAGCTTCCTCCAGTAGCGGCAAGCTGTCGAGCGCGCGGACCCAGTTCCGCGATCACTCAGTAGAGTTTTCTTGATCGCGTCCTTGTAGCGCCAAGCGGCTCCGCTGCTTGCGTGTTGTTAGCGATCCGCATCCGAGAACTCGACCTGAACGCAAACACATTCCTCGAAGCCCGGTGACCGCCCTTGCGGGCGCCACTGAGGCGATGCGGAGGAGACCAGAACTATGGACGCTTTGATCTACTTCCTCCTCTGGGCGGGCTTCATCTTCCTGATGATGCGGTTCGGCTGTGGGGCCCACGTCATGGGGCACGGCAAACATGACCCGAAGAGTGCAGAGACCCGGCACGGTGACATGCGCTGGACGCCGCCGGAGACGGATACTGACCCTGTCTGCGGCAAGACGGTGCGCACGGACCAGGCCAAGCCCTCCGTGCACGACGGAATGGTCTACTATTTCTGCTCGCGCGAGTGCCGCGAGCGCTTCGAAGCGGCGCCCGATCTCTATGCCGGCGCGGGCCCTGGGGCCGAGCCGAAGCAACTGGACCCGGCCCATGGTTGAGACCGTCAAGTCTGCCGGCCGGCGGCCGGCCGGAACGCCCCTGACGGCACCCGCACCCCGAATTCCGGTGCTGGCCTTCGGCATGAGCCTGGGACTTTTCCTCGCCGTCACCTTCACGCTCTGCGTCGGTTTCGACCTGCTGTTCCCCGGCTACGCCATGTACGAAACCTGGCTGAAGCTGCTGCCGGGCTTCACCTGGCTTACCTGGCCCAGCTTCTTTCTCGGGCTGGCCGAGAGCTTTGCCTACGGCTGGTACGTGGCGCTGATCTTTGCCCCGCTTTTCAATTTCCTTGCAAAGCGATGGAACTGATGGCCGATCTCCGCATCACTCCGGACAGTCTCGCTCTGGACGAGGCGCGGGCGCCGTGCGTTGTCGATCCCGTCTGCGGCCAGGAGCTCGAACTCGACCGGGCGGCGGCCCAGGAGGACCACGAGGGTTGGGCTTACTTCTTCTGCTCACATCGCTGCCAGGAGCTCTTCGCAGCCGACCCAGGACGCTTCGCTGGTACGGCGCCCAGTCTGAATGACGGAGGCCCGCGATGAATGCACTCGCAACCCACCACGCCGCCGCTCATCACGATCAGCTTCCTCGTGAGCATCCCTCTCACGCTCACGCGGGACATGATCATGCCGCGATGGTGGCGGACTTCCGTCGTCGCTTCTGGATCTCGACGGCCGTGTCCGTCCCGGTGCTCGCGCTGTCGCCGATGATCCAGCGCTTCCTGGGGCTCGAGGCGGCACTGGCTTTCCCGGGTGATGCCTACGTCCTCTTCGCGCTCTCCGCGGCTGTATTCTTCTATGGTGGCTGGCCCTTCCTCAAGGGACTTGTCGGCGAGCTCGCCAAGCGCCGCCCGGGCATGATGACCCTCATTGCCCTGGCCATCTCCGTCGCCTTTTTCTACTCCAGCGCCGTGATCTTCGGCCTGACCGGCAAGGTGTTCTTCTGGGAGCTGGTCACCCTGATCGACATCATGCTGCTCGGCCACTGGATCGAGATGAAGTCGGTCATGGGCGCCTCGGGCGCCCTGGAGGCACTTGTCCGCCTGCTGCCGGCGACGGCGCACCGCCTGAGCCATGACGATTCCATCGAGGAAGTGCCTGTCAGCGATCTGCAGCCGGGCGACCGCGTGCTGGTCAGGCCGGGGGACAAGGTGCCCATCGACGGCGTCATCATCAAGGGAAGATCGAGCTTCAACGAGGCCATGCTCACCGGCGAGTCGCGCCCGGTGGAGAAAGCCGAGGGGCAGGAGGCGGTCGGCGGGGCGGTCAACGGGGAAGGCGCCGTCACCCTAGAGGTCCGCAAGACCGGCGACCAGACTTATCTCAGCCAGGTCATCGACATGGTAAGGCAGGCGCAGGAGACACGTTCCCGAACCCAGGATCTCGCCAATCGCGCTGCCCTGTGGCTGACCTACATCGCGATCTCTGCCGGTGGGGCCACCCTGATCTTCTGGCTGGGATTTGGCCAGGGCTTCGAGTTCGCGCTTGAACGCATGGTCACGGTGATGGTCATCACCTGTCCCCATGCCCTGGGGCTCGCCGTGCCACTTGTGGTCGCCGTCAGCACCCGGCTCACCGCGCAGAACGGCCTGTTGATCCGCGACCGCGCCGCTTTCGAGCGGGCGCGCAAACTGACTGCTGTGATCTTCGACAAGACGGGTACGCTGACGGAGGGGCGCTTCGGCGTCACCGGGATCGTCGCACTGGCGGATCTCTCCGAGGATGAAGTGCTTGCCTGGGCGGCCGGCCTGGAAAGCCAGTCGGAGCACCCCATTGCACAGGGCGTCATGCGTGGCGCCAAGGAGCGCGGCGTCAAGCCCAAGACGGTGCAGGACTTCCGAAACCTGACCGGCCAGGGGGCCGAGGCCATTATCGAAGGGCGCTCAGTTCGGGTAGTCAGTCCAGGTTTTTTGAGGGAGCGTCATATCGGGGTCGACAACGCGGACGTCAGCAAGTTTGCCGAGGAAGGAAACACGGTCGTCTACCTGCTGCTGGACGAGCGCTTGGTCGGGGCCATCGCCCTGGCTGATGTCATCCGGAAAGAATCCTACGATGCCGTCGCCCGCCTCAAGCAAATGGGTATCCAGTGCATGATGGTGACCGGGGACGCAGCGCCGGTCGCCAGGTCCGTGGCGAAGCAGCTGGGGCTGGACGACTATTTCGCCGAGGTTCTGCCGGACCAGAAGGTCGAGAAGGTCCGCGAAGTGAAAGCCAGAGGGCTCACCGTTGCCATGATCGGCGACGGCGTGAACGACGCGCCGGCCCTGGTCGAGTCCGACCTGGGCATCGCCATTGGCGCCGGCACCGATGTTGCCATCGAATCGGCCGATGTGGTGCTGGTGCGCAGCGATCCGCGGGACGTCTTTGCCATCCTGGCGCTATCCCGGGCGACCTACAGGAAGATGATCCAGAACCTGCTGTGGGCCACCGGGTACAACACCTTCGCCATACCACTGGCGGCGGGCGTTGCTTATCCCTGGGGGCTTCTGCTGACACCGGCGCTCGGCGCGGCCCTTATGTCCCTCAGCACCGTAATCGTAGCCATCAATGCCAAGCTGCTTGAGCGCGCGCGCAAGCTCGTTGCCAGCACGGCGGCGGTAGCCGCCGAGTAGAGCATCGATAAGGAAAGCAGACAAAAAATGATCAAGAAACTTCGAGAGAACCTCGCCATGTACGCAGTTCTGGCCGTCCTGGCCGGCGGGTTGGGCATCTTCCTATTGCAGGCGGTCGGGGGCACCGACCGCAAGGCCGGAGAAGCCGTTGCCGTGACTGTGCCGCAGCTGTCCCCAACGGCGACAGACGGCAAGCAGGCCTTCGATGCGGTCTGCGCGGCCTGTCATGGCGCGAACGCCGCCGGCAGCGAGAAGGGACCGCCCCTCGTGCACAACATCTACAACCCCGGCCACCACGCCGATGCTGCTTTCTACCTGGCCGCCCGTCGCGGCGCCCGCCAGCACCACTGGCAGTTCGGCGACATGCCGCCTCAGCCGCAGGTGAGCGACGAGGAACTGGCGTCGATCATAGAATACGTGCGCGAACTGCAGCGCGCCAACGGCATCGTCTGGCAGCAACACCAGATGTGACGCGGCGAAAGGAGGTCACCGAAATGCGCATAGCTCCGATGGCCGAGGGCCGCTGTCCCTGGTATCTGAAGCCCTTTTTCTGGAACCAGCGGCGCAAGTATGGCAGGGCCCTCGATGCCGCCTTGCTGTGGGCGCGCTCGCCGCGGCTTTTCCTCGGCGTGGCCGCCCTCTATGGGGCCATCGACCGCCGCTCCTCCCCCATAGAGCCGGCCTTGCGCTCCCTGGTCACAGTGCGGGTCTCACAGTTGAATGGCTGCGCCTTCTGCGTAGACCTCAATTCGGCGACTCTGCTGAAGCGTGGCGTTTCCACGGAGAAGGCGCTGGCTCTCGGGAACTGGTGGAACAGCGACCTCTTCACGCCGCGCGAGCGGATCGTGCTGGCTTATGCCGAGGCGATGACCTTGTCCGGGCCGGGCGCCCAGGAGCCGCAGTTCGAGGATCTGCGCCGGCAGTTCAGCGAAGACGCCATCATCGAGCTAACCGGGCTCATCGCCTTTCAGAACCTCTCCAGCAAGTTCAATGCAGCCCTTGATGTCCCGCCACAGGGGTTCTGCGAGTTGCCAGGTGCGCAACTCGATGCCCAGGATGACGCCGAAACGGCATTTTCCAACCCAGTGATTACTCTGCCCCGGAAAGGAGGCAGCCAATGAACGACGATAATGCTCCCGATCAGTCCAACCGAGTTCAGGGGTCGTTCTGGAGATCGCGGTTCGGCGCAGTTCTTTTGGCCTTCCTGGTAATCGGCGGCCTTCTGATGGCCTATGAGCACCGGGTGCACCTGTTCAGCGGTGATCTGTTTCCAATCCTGCTTTTGCTCGTCTGTATCGGCATGCACTTCTTCATGCATCGTGGACACGGGGGCCATGGGGGCGGTGACAGTTCAAGTGGCGGAGGCCGGTCGTGAGCGAAAGCGCCTCAGCTTATGGCCTGTGGCTCCTGGTGATCGTCAACTCGGCGATCTTCATTCTTTTCGCTTTCAGCTTCTTTAAGCCGCGAACGAGGCGGGACTGGCGCTCATTCGGGGCTTTCAGTGCCTTTCTCGTCGCGCTCTTTACCGAGATGTATGGCTTTCCGCTGACCATTTATCTGCTTTCGGGCTGGCTGCAGACCAACTACCCCGGCGTCGACTGGTTTTCCCACGACGCCGGACACCTGCTCGAGATGCTCTTCGGCTGGAAGGTCAATCCGCATTTCGGGCCTTTCCATGTGCTGAGCTTTGCCTTCATCGGCGGAGGATTCATCCTGATCTCTGTCGCCTGGCGTGAGCTGCATGCCGCCCAGCAGCAGGACCGGCTGGCGACTTCTGGTCCTTACGCCTGGGTACGGCATCCCCAGTACGACGGCTTCGTCCTTGTGATGCTCGGCTTCCTGCTGCAGTGGCCGACGCTGCTGACGCTCGTCATGTTCCCGGTCCTGGTCTGGATGTACCTGCGCCTTGCCCGTACAGAAGAAAGGGAATCGATTGCGCGCTTTGGTGAGGCGTATCGCAACTATGCCGACCGTGTGCCGGCCTTTATCCCGACCTTCTCGCAGTTGGGTAGCGGTCGGTCACTGTGATGTTCCGGACTGCCTACTGGGCCGCCACGGTCCTGGTGGTCATATATCAAAGAGGAGAACGATAATGCTAAGTCGACAATTCAGGACCTCCCTGGCGATAATTGCGCTTCTGCTGACCGCGCCCCTGCCGGCTCTGGCGCAGGGGCAGAGGGCGGAGGAACACCATCCCGAGAGCGGTCCCGGCTCTGCCGCACCGCCCGCGCAGGGGGGCGGGGAAATGCAGCGAATGCCGGAGGGTACCATGCCGGAGAGCGGGTCAATGATGATGGACGGCAATGCCGCCGAAATGGACATGATGGATTGCCCCATGATGGCGCAGATGATGCGGATGCATCCGGGAATGATGTCCCAAATGATGCGGATGCACCCTGAGATGATGGCCATGATGCACGGCCAGAAGCGACCCGGTGGCGAGATGATGGGCCGGGACCCGGATTCAGAAATGATGATGCAAGGTGGTCGGTCGGGCATAATGATGCGCCCGGGTGGAATGGGCCTGGACGCCGGGATCGTCACACCGATCCAGCACCTCTCGACCGATGATGTCCGGCACTACTTCCAGCACCGGCTGACGCAGATCGGCAACGATCGGCTGAAACTCGGCGAAGTGGCGGAGACGAATGACGAATTGATCACGGTCGACATCGTCACTGTCGACAACTCCTTGGTCGATCGCCTCGAGGTCGACCGGCACAGCGGCGCATTTCAGCGGGCGCAATAGGATGGAAGAGGCACTATAGAGGTGATTGTCGGAGTACCGTCCGATGCGAGAGAGGAATGGGAAGCGCAGGCAGGATGAGTCGTCGCCAGAACTGAGCAAGAAGGAGTATCGGCAGGCGCTGCGCACCTTGCAGATCGAACTGGTCAAGCTGCAGAAGCACTTCATCCAGTGCAACGACAAGATCCTGGTGCTGATCGAGGGGCGCGACGCCGCCGGCAAGGATGGGGTTATCAAGCGGATCGTCGCGCACCTGAGTCCGCGGGAAACGAGGGTTGTGGCGCTGGGCCGCCCCTCTGACCGCGACCGCGGTGCCTGGTATTTTCAGCGCTACGTGCCGCACCTGCCCGTGGCGCAGGATTTCGTGCTGTTCAATCGAAGCTGGTACAACAGAGCCGGCGTTGAGCGGGTAATGGGGTTCTGCGACGAGGCGGAGTACGAGGAATTCATGGAGACGGTGCCGGATTTCGAGCAGATGCTGGTGCGTTCCGGCACCAGGCTCTTCAAGTACTACCTTGATATCAGCCGCAGCGAGCAGAAGACGCGACTGAGGGATCGTCGAAAGGACCCGTTGAAGCAATGGAAGATGAGTCCGGTCGATGCCGAAGCCGTCAAGCGCTGGACCGACTATAGTGCCGCGCGCAACGATATGTTTGCGCGGACCCACAATGCCGTCGCGCCCTGGACTGTGGTCCGGGCCGATAACAAAAGAGTGGCGCGCCTCAGTCTAATTCGCGACCTGCTGTCGCGTCTCCACTATGGCGACAAGAAGGCATCTCTGCTGGGCGCTGATCCGCAGATTGTCTTTAGCTACGGTGAGAATCACCTCGAGGACGGGTCCATCGCTCCCTAGGGCCTCCCGATATCATTGAATGGTGAGCATCGGTGAAGGCGAAGACCCGTGGTGGGCAGGGAGGCTTGGCGGGGGATCTTCAGCGTTGGGGTGGGAACCATTCCGCCGCCTCGTCGTTTAAAAGCAGGATCTCACGAGATCTCTCGTCAGACGACACCAGAGGAGAAATCAGTGAGCTACGCCCGCTTTGGCGCCATGATCGCGACCTCGACTGTCGTGATGTTCGGGCTGATGTACCTCAACACCTATGCCGGTGACCACGTCTGGTTCAGCCAGACGCGGATGTGGATGGCCTTCGTCATGGGGGCGACCATGGCGATCGTCATGCTGTCCTTCATGCTGGCGATGTATCGCAGCAAGGCGGCCAACGCCGCGATCTTCCTGGGCGGCATCGTGGTCTTCGCCGGCGCCTTGTGGCTGGTGCGCAGCCAGGAGACGGTAGATGACGTTTCATTCATGAAGGCGATGATCCCGCACCACTCCATCGCCATCATGACGAGTGAGCGGGCACACATCCGCGACCCGCGGGTCCGAGAGTTAGCGGACGAGATCATCAGGGCGCAGGTGCGCGAGATCGAGGAGATGGAGCGGCTGATCGCCGATCTCGAGAAGAACCCGCCGCCGACGAGTGCGAGCGACCTGGCGCCCCTTGACCCTTCGCAGGTTTTGTCTGCGCGTTAGGTTCTGGGAAATTCGGTGCTGGGAAGGGTGCGCCGGATTCGCCAGTGCACACCGCTCCCACG
Source organism: Kiloniellaceae bacterium (assembly GCA_048268885.1). GTDB lineage: Bacteria > Pseudomonadota > Alphaproteobacteria > Kiloniellales > Kiloniellaceae > Pelagibius. Next base: position 30,942 of record JBLWUP010000040.1, read on the forward strand.
TCTTTGGCCGCTAGATTGTGTCTCCTAGAAGAACAGGCGTAGGCCGACGACGAAGGAGAGCGCGTCGACCTCTCTGCCTTCGTCCCGCGTGATGACGGCGGTCTCGAAGGAGCCGCTCTCGTAGTGGACGCCGAAATTGGGGGCGATGACTATGAGTGCTGGCCAGGCGTCTGGCCGGCTTGCCGGCGCGGCCGGAGAAAAAACGCTTCAAAGGCGAAAATCAGGCCGACACCGACGATTGAGACCACGACGATCAGCGGGTCGGATTGCACTTTCATGGCAAGGAAGGCGCTTAGCACCACGGCGTCGAGCACGATTGCGCCGAGAAGTACTGCTGTGTTCGCGCGGACCTCCCCCCGGAGGTGGCGGAAGACGCCCCAATGCACCGCAATATCCATGATCAGATAGAAGATGGCGCCGAGGGAAGCTATGCGGGTGAGGTCGAAAAACACCGTCAGCAGGGAGGCGATAATCACGGTATAAACCAGCGTGTGCTTCTGGATGCGTCCCGGCATACCGAAGTGCCGGTGTGGGATCAGCGCCATATCGGTTAGCATTGCGAGCATGCGTGACACTGCGAAGACGCTGGCGATCAGACCTGACGCGGTGGCGACGATCGCCAACACCACCGTGAACCACAGGCCGTATTCACCGAACGCCGGGCGCGCGGCCTCGGCGAGGGAGAAGTCCTTAGCATGGATGATCTCTGGAAGGCTCAGACTCGCACCGACTGCGAATGCTACCAGCGTGTAAATGACGACGCAGACGCCGATTGAGATGACGATGGCACGGCCGACATTGCGGTGTGGGTCGACGATCTCCGAGCCGCTATTTGTGATTGTTGTGAATCCCTTATAGGCGAGGATCGCGAGCGCCACGGCGGCAAGAAAGCCTCCGGGCGCTGCGACGTTCTGTGCGCCTTTCGCAGCGTCGAAGTTCATCCCGGTCGCCCATAGCGCTGCCACGGCAAATACCACGATGCCACCAATCTTGAGAAGCGCCATGGAGAAGGAAAATACGCCGACCGTCCGGTTGCCGGAGATATTGATGAGAAAGGCAAGCATGATCAGTCCGACGCCGAGGGCCGACACAAGCGAGCTGCTTTGTTCGATGTTAAAGATTAGCAGGGTATAGGTGCCGAATGTGCGGGCAACCAGGCTTTCGTTGATGACCATGGTCAAGGCCATTAGGAGTGCGCACGTGCCGGTAATAACGCCGGGGCCATAGGCGCGCTCCAAGAACATCGCAATACCGCCCGCTGAGGGATATGCATTCGCCATTTTGATGTAGGAGTAGGCACTAAAACCGGTTACGCCCGCGGCAACCAGGAATGCGAGCGGAAAGAGCGGGCCAGCGAGTTCGGCGACTTGGCCAGTAAGTGCAAAAATGCCGGCGCCGATCATCACGCCGGTTCCCATCGAGACAGCGCCGAGGAGCGTCAAGCTATTGGCCTGGTACTTCTCCATCACGGGAAGTGCATCCTTTCTACTCATCTCCGCAGCACATGCCTGTTTCCAGGCCATATACCACTCGTGGGCAGCGCAGGTCATGCGTCACTCATCAGCACCATGCGCGTGCCCCTGGGCTTGCGTACTTTTGCGCGTAGAGAGCAATTCGACTTGGGTCAGTCCCCACTTCTTAGACGCGCGGGAGATTGGCTCAAGCTTAATCCATAGGCAATTTGTTGCAACGTCGATCACGCCATCTGGCCGAATTCTGATCAAGCCAAGGCGCCTTATCGCGTGATCGCTTCCCGCCGTGATTTCACGATTCTATTCCTTGCTGCTAGAAGAATAACCGCACGCCGGCGACGAAGGAGACCGCATCGACTTTGCCGCCTTCTTCCCGCGTGAAGTCGGCAGTGTCGAAGAGGTCGCTCTCGTAGTGGACGCCGATGTAGGGAGCGATCTCCCGGGTGATCTCGTAGCGCAGGCGCAGGCCGAGCTCGATACTGCTCGGTCCTGACCCGATCCCCAGCTCATCCACCTCCTGCACTGCCAAGTCCAGCTCCGCCGAGGGCTGCAGCACCAGCCGCTGGGTGATCAGCAGCTCGTACTCCGCCTCGAAGCGGGCGGAGACATCGCCCTTGTTGCTGACGAAGAGGGCGGCATCGACTTCGAAGAACTGCGGCGCCAGGCCCTGCAGGCCGATGACGCCATAGGCCCGCTCCGGGTCCGGCTCGAAGTCGTAGCGCACGCCGGCCTGCACGTCGAAGAAGTCCGAAATGAGACGGCTATAGAGAACCTGGACTTCCGCCTTCTCCCACTCACCTTCCAGGACGTATTCGCCCTCGGACTTGAGGAAGAGCTTGTCGTAGTCGGTGCCGACCCAGCCCTGGGCATCCCAGGCGTAGAGGTCCTCCCCCTCGTCGTTCAGCCGGTACTCGTTCTGATCGAGTTGGAAGAAGGTATAGAGTTGGTCGTCCATCTCCGCGGCCGACGCCGGCGGCGAGAGGAGGGCCGGGACGAGCGCCCCGCCCAGGACCGCCAGGCGGCGGCCCCGTTTCGCAAGCAAGGTCATCGCCCGCTCCCTAGTTCAAGACGGCGGCTTGGGGCCCGCCCTCGACGATGACTTCGCGGAACATGCCGGTCGCCATGTGGTACATGAGATGGCAGTGGAAGGCCCAGCGCCCGGGGGCGTCGACCTCCACCTCGGCCAGGACGGTGGTTCCCGGCGCGATGCTGACCACGTGCTTCACCGGGTTCCACTTGCCGTTGCCGTTATCCAGGATGGTCCACATGCCGTGCAGGTGCATGGGGTGGGTCATCATGGTCTCGTTCACGAACCGGAAGCGCACGCGCTCGCCGTAGGTGAGACGGATCGGCTCGGCCTCGGAGTACTTCTTGTCGTTGATCGACCAGAAATAGCGCTCCATGTTGCCGGTCAGGCGGATCTCGATCTCCCGCGTGGGCTCGCGGACCTCGTAGAGCGGGCGCTGCGCCTTGAGGTCGGCGTAGGAGAGGAACTTGCCGCCGTTGGCGGCCTTGGGCATGAGGCCGCTGCCGGGTGCGTAGAAGGGGTCAGCGTCCGCCGAAGCCGGCGGCATCGCGTGCCCCATCGCGGCGTGGTCCATCCCGCTCATAGGCTGTTGTGCCGACGGCTCATCGGCCGGCGGCTCATCGTTCGGCGGCGTGGCGCCGTGGCCCATGGCCGCATGGTCCATGCCGGACATCGGCTGCGGGTCGGGTGCCGGCTCCGCCGCCTGAGGCATCGCGTGACCCATGGCGGAGTGGTCCATCTCGGCCGGCGGCGGCTGGTCCGGGGTATCCGCAGCAAGCGGCATCGCGTGGCCCATGGCTGCATGATCCATCCCGGCCATATCCCCATGGCTCATGTCGGCCATGGTGAGCAGGGGACGCGGACGCAGCCCGGGAACCTCCGCGGCCATGCCGTCGCGCGGCGCCAGGGTGCCGCGGGCCAGGCCACCGCGCTCCAGCGGCTCGGCGACGATGGTATAGGCCTGATCCTCCATCGGCCGCACAATGATGTCGTAGGTCTCCGCCACCGCGATGCGGAACTCGTCGACCTTCACCGGCTGCACGTTGTTGCCGTCGGCCTGCACCACCGTCATCTCGAGGCCCGGGATGCGGACGTCGAAGTAGGTCATGGCGGCGGCGTTGATGAAGCGCAGCCGCACCCGCTCGCCGGGGGCGAAGAGGCCGGTCCAGTTCTGCTCCGGGTTCTTGCCGTTGACCAGGAAGGTATAGCCGCTGATGTCGGCAATGTCGGTGGGCGTCATGCGCATCTCGCCCCAGTCGAGGCGGTCGGCGAGGGCGGCGTCGAAGCCCTTCTCCTCGGCCTCGCCGAAGAACGACAGCAGGGTGCGCTGGTTGTAGTTGTAATAGTCCGACTGCTTTTTCAGGTTGGCGAGGATCTTCTCCGGCTTGGTGTCGTGCCAGTCGGACAGCACCACCACGTAATCGCGGTCGTAGCGGAAGGGCTCGCGGCCCTGCGGCTCGATGACGATGGAGCCGTAGACGCCCGACTGCTCCTGCAGTCCGGAGTGGCTGTGGAACCAGTAGGTGCCATTCTGCTGCGCGGGGAAGCGGTAGGTGTGGGTCGTGCCTGGCTTGATGCCGTCGAAGCTGAGTCCCGGAACGCCGTCCTGCGCGGTTGGCACGATGAGGCCATGCCAGTGGATCGAGGTGTCTTCGTCGAGGGTGTTGGTGACGTTGATGACCAGGTCCTCGCCTTCCTTGAAGCGCAGGGTCGGCCCCGGCACGGTGCCGTTGATGGCAAGGGCGGTGCGGTCCTTGCCCGAGACGTTTATGGTGGTCTCGCCGATGGTGAGGTCGTAGGTGCCCGCCAGGGAGGGCGGGACGCCGAGCAGCGCCGCGACCACACCGACGGCCGCGAAGGCCGCCAGGGTGTTGCGGGCCGCCCGACCGTTGCAGGCATTCAGCCAAGTTTTCATGTTGGTCTCCTCCGTTCCTCGACGCCGCTCAGCTGCCGCCGCCGGCCGGCTTGGTGACGTCGATTTCGCCCATCATCCCCGCCTCGTAGTGCCCGGGGATGTTGCAGGCGAACTCCAGGTGCGTGTCGGCGGAGAACTTCCACACCAGTTCTTTCGTTTCGCCAGGCTCGACCAACACGCTGTTGGCGTCGTCGTGTTCCATGCCGTGGCCGCCATGATCCATCTTCATCTGCTCGTGGTCGATGCCGGTCGGCGTGATCATGCCGTGCTCCATCATGGTCGCCATTTCCTTCTGGTGGGCGGCATGCATGGCGGCGGTGCCGAGGTTGAACTCGTGCAGGAACTCGCCGTCATTCTTCACCACGAAGCGCACGGTTTCGCCGGCTGCGATGGTGAGGTGCTCCGGTTCGAAATAGTTGTCGCTCATGACGACCTCGATGGTGCGGTCGGCGGCCGCAGCGTCACCCGGCTCGCCGATGGCGGGGCCGTGACCGCCACTATGCGAACCGGCGGCCAGTGCCGCGCTTGCACCGGCAAAGGTTGAGAGAGCAAGAGCGAGGACAAGGAACTTGGAAAGCTGAACAGGCATCAAATGAACTCCATTGGAATCGATCTCATACGGCCCGGCAGGCACAGCGCACCAAGGGCGCTGCGGACCGACAGTCGTCAGAGAATCTGCGAGGAATTTGCGGCAGCGGGCGCCAAGGGCGCGCGCAACGGTGTAGCGGTCAGCTGCGGCGGGGTGGGGGCGGATCGAAGGAAGTCGTGAGCTGCCGAAAGGGCAGGTCGTGCGGCGCCGTGACGGCGACAACCACATAGGCTGGAGCGGCGGCAGCTAGCGGCCGGACCAGTGGGGTGAAGACCTGGCTGCAGTCGGCATGGCCGGGTGCCACCGCGCCCTTGCTTTCGGCCTGTGGCCTGTCGAGTTCAGCCTGCAGGCACGAGGCACCGAAATGGCTGTGGCTGGCGATACTCTGGTGGCTGGAGCTGTGGTGTCCGTCAGCCTGTGTGGCTGAAGCGTGCGGGGGATGGACGCCGAAAGCCATCGCAATGGCCGCGGCCAGAGCCAGCATTCGGGCGGCGGCCCGCCACCGCTTGGCTATGCTCAGTCCCAGTCCCATCTCCACCCGTTGATCTAGCCCACCACCAGAGGATGCTATCTGGGGCCTCCACCTACTGGAAGGTCAAGCGATAAAGCACGTCCCACTGGGCGCCGGCATCCTGCTGTCGAATTGGTTAAGCCAAGATGAAAATCAAGGCCAGGATCATATTGCCCCTTGACCTTCCAGTGACTGGAAACCCCACATCTGAGGCACGGTCGGTATTGGTGCCGCCGAACTTTGGGACACTCCTGTTATGACAGCCAAGCCGCAGCCTCATGACCATGCCGGCCACTCGTGCCACTGCCATGGCTCCGACCCGAAGGAGACCGGCGCCGGGAACGTGGTGCGCGACCCGGTCTGCGGCATGACCGTCGACCCGGCGGCCGACAAACCGACCCACGAACATGACGGGCGCCTGTTCCACTTCTGCAATCCCGGCTGCCGCGACAAGTTCGCCAAGTCGCCTGCCGACTACCTGACGGCGGAGGACCCGGTTTGCGGCATGAAGGTGGATCGGGCCGCTGCCCGCCATATGGCGAAGCATGAGGGCCGGCGCTTCTACTTCTGCTCCAGCCGCTGCCAGGAGAAGTTCGAGGCCGAGCCGGCGAAATACCTGGACGGGCGCCCGGCTCCCGAACCGATGCCGAAGGGCACCCAGTACACCTGCCCGATGCACCCCGAGATCGTGCAGGACGGCCCGGGCGACTGCCCGCTCTGCGGCATGGCGCTGGAACCCATGGGCATTCCCACGGGCGAGGAGGGGCCGAATCCCGAATTGGTGGACTTTACGCGCCGCTTTTGGATCGGTGCGGCACTCACCTTGCCGGTGCTGGTTCTCGCCATGGCGCCGCATCTCGGTCTGCCGCTGCGCCAGATGCTGGGCGAGGCCACGGCTTCATGGGCGGAGCTGGTCCTCGCGACGCCGGTGGTGCTCTGGGCCGGATTGCCCTTCTTCGTGCGCGGCTGGAAGTCGCTGGTCAACCGCAGCCTCAACATGTTCACCCTCATCGCCATGGGCGTCGGTGCGGCCTACCTGTTCAGCCTGGTGGCGACCTTAGCGCCGGAGATCTTCCCGGCCGGCTTCCGCGACGCCCAGGGCCACGTCGCGGTCTACTACGAGGCCGCGGCGGTCATCGTCGTGCTGGTGCTGCTCGGCCAGCTGCTCGAGCTGCGCGCGCGCGAGCGCACCGGCGGTGCCATACGTGCCCTGCTCGATCTCGCCGCCAAGACCGCCCGCGTGATCCGCCCGGATGGCCGCGAGGAAGAGATCCCCCTGGAGGAGGTGAAGGTCGGTGACCACCTGCGCGTGCGCCCGGGCGACAAGGTGCCGGTCGACGGCACGGTAGTGGAGGGTCACTCCTCGATCGACGAGTCGATGCTGACCGGCGAGCCCGTGCCGGTGGAGAAGGCTGCCGGCGACAAGGTTACCGGCGCCACCCTGAACGGCAGCGGCTCCCTCGTGATCGAGGCCCGGCGCGTCGGCGCCGATACCGTGCTATCGCAGATCGTCGAGATGGTAGCCGCGGCCCAGCGCAGCCGTGCGCCGATCCAGAAGCTGGCCGACCAGGTCGCCGGCGTCTTTGTCCCGGCTGTAGTGGCGGTTGCTGTGGTCGCCTTCGTCGCCTGGTCGATCTGGGGGCCGTCTCCGGCGCTGGCCTACGCCCTGGTGGCGGCGGTCTCGGTGCTGATCATCGCCTGCCCCTGCGCCCTGGGCCTTGCCACGCCGATGTCGATCATGACCGCCACCGGGCGCGGTGCCCAGGCCGGCGTACTGATCAAGAATGCCGAGGCGCTGGAGCGCTTCGCCAAGGTCGACACCCTGATCGTCGACAAGACCGGCACCCTTACCCTCGGCAAGCCGAAGCTGGCCGCGGTGCTGCCCGAGAATGGAATAGAAGAAGACGAACTGCTGCGCCTCGCCGCCGCCCTGGAGCGCGGCAGCGAGCATCCCCTGGCCGAAGCTATCGTGAGCGGCGCCGAGGATCGCGGCCTCTCCCTGCCGAAAGCCGAGGACTTCCAGTCGGTCACCGGCAAGGGCGTAACCGGCCGGGTCGAAGGCAAGGCCGTTGCTCTCGGTAATGCGGCTCTGCTGGCCCACCTGGGTCTTGAGGCGCGCCACGCCGCCGAAGCGGCGGACAGCCGCCGCGACCAGGGAGAGACGGTGATGTTCGTAGTCATCAACCAGAAGATCGCTGGCCTGGTCAGCGTCGCTGACCCTGTGAAAGAAACCACCCCCGCAGCGCTCAAGGCATTGCACGCGGAAGGCCTGCGGATCGTCATGGTCACCGGCGACAACGAACGCACGGCCAAGGCCGTAGCCGCGCGCCTCGGCATCGACGAGATCCGCGCCGATGTGCTGCCCGAAGACAAGGCGCGCATTGTGAAGGAGTTTCAGGCGGAGGGCGCAAGAGTTGCCATGGCCGGGGACGGGGTGAACGATGCGCCGGCTCTCGCCCAGGCCGATGTCGGCATCGCCATGGGCACCGGCGCCGACGTTGCCATCGAAAGCGCCGGCTTCACCCTGGTAAAGGGTGACCTCACCGGTATCGTGCGAGCACGCAAACTGGCCGAGGCGACCATGCGCAACATCCGCCAGAACCTCTTCTTCGCCTTCGTCTACAACGCGGCCGGGGTGCCGATCGCTGCAGGCATCCTCTATCCCGTTCTCGGTATCCTGCTGTCGCCGATTATCGCGGCCGCAGCAATGAGCCTTTCATCGGTATCGGTCGTAGGCAATGCCCTGAGATTGAGGAGGGTCGAGCTATGAACATCGGAGAAGCGGCCGAGTCCAGTGGCCTGCCGGCCAAGACGATCCGCTACTACGAGGATATCGGCCTCGTCGTTGCCGACCGGCGCGGCAATGGGTACCGCGACTATGCCGAAGAGCATGTGCACAAGCTGCGGTTCATCCAGCGCGCACGCAGTCTCGGCTTTACGGTCGACGAATGCCGCAATCTTCTCTCGCTGTATGAGGATCGTAACCGGGCAAGCGCCGAGGTGAAGCAACTCGCCGAAGCGCGGCTCGCCGACATTGATCTTAAGATAGCGGAACTGCGCGGCATGCGGGCCGCTCTCTCCGAGTTGATCGATGCCTGTCGTGGCGACCATCGGCCGGATTGCCCAATTCTCAATGATCTGGCCCGGCAGTCGGCCACGTCGCTTGGGGCTCAGCGTTGAGGAAAAGCCGATGAGAAGCCGGGCTTCCCAGATTCCTTCACGGAGTAGACCTATGCTGCGCAAACTGACGAACATCTTTCTGGCTTTTGGACTAGCTATAGTCATGAGCTTGGCTCTATCCCCCGCGCTCCACTCCGCCGCACTGGCACAAGCCGCGATGCCGGCAAACGAACTAACAGTATACAAGTCGCCTTACTGCGGCTGTTGCGGCAAGTGGGTCGACTATATGCGCGGGCACGGTTTCAGTGTGAAAGTGCACGACTTGGATGATCTTTCCGCCATCAAGACAATGGCGGGGGTGCCGTCCAGGCTGCAATCCTGTCACACCGCCATGATCGGTGCCTACGTCCTCGAAGGACACGTGCCGGTGGATGCGGTACGAAGCCTTTTGGGCAGCGGTGCAAAAGTGAAGGGCCTTGCCGTGCCTGGCATGCCGATTGGTTCGCCCGGCATGGAAGGCGGGTCGCCGGAAGCCTATACGGTTTACAGTTTCGCGAGCGACGGCAATTCCGAAGTCTTCATGTCAATGCCGGCACAGTGAGATGTTTGGATAGGATTTTAAAGCGTCCTATGGGGCATTTCTGCTCCTGGCAACTTGACGAACCATTCCCCCGCCAAGTGATGGCGTCCAATTGTGGCCCGACTTGGAAGTTTTGGGCTTAGCTGAGCGCCAGCGCAGCCACTGCGATGTAGCGGCCGGTCTTGGCGAGGGTCACGAGAATCAGGAAGCTCGCCAGAGGCTCGCGCAGCACGCCGGCAGCGACGGTCAATGGATCGCCGATGAAGGGCGCCCAGCTGAGCAGCAGGCTCCAACGGCCGTACCGGTGATACCAGCCGGAGGCCCGCTTCAACTGTTCCGGCTTGACGGGGAACCAGCGGCGCCGGGAGAAGCGCTCGACGCCGCGCCCGAGGCCCCAGTTGACCACGGCACCGAGGGTATTGCCGACACTGGCCACCGCCACCAGCAGGATCACATTGTGATGGCCCGAGACCACCAGGCCGGCCAGCCCGAGCTCGGACTGGGCCGGCAGGATGGTGGCGGCCAGGAAGGCGACGGCAAAAAGACCGGCGTAGATGCCGAGTTCAGCCATGGACGTGCAGACCGGCGTGACGGTCAGCGGCCATGCGGCCACATGAAATGCAGGTCATCGATGACATAGGTGTGGGCATGGCGGCGGTGCGCCCGCTGTTCGCCGCGCGACCAGTGCGGGTGATCCGCCGGCAGATCGGGATGGCTGTGCTCCAGGATTTCGGGATC
>JBLWUP010000041.1:0-39691 GCA_048268885.1 Kiloniellaceae bacterium
CGCCCGGCGGTGTGGGGGCCGGCCACGACGCCATCACCACGGGTGGTCACCCCGACGCGGTCTCCGGCGGTGCCCAGGCCAAGGGCGGTTCCTCGGCCACGGCCACGCAGACCAACAACGGCAGCGGCGGCGGTAACGCGGGCAACGACACCATCGATGCCGGCGACGGCGCCAACATGGTGGCGGGCGAGGCTCAGGCCATCTCCGACGGCACGGCCACGGCGACCGGCACCAACACGGCGACCGACGGCGTGAATGCCGGCAACGACGACATCACCACGGGTGGTGATGCCGACGTGATCTCCGGCGGTGCCCAGGCCAAGGGCGGTTCCTCGGCCACGGCGACCCAGAACAACACCGCAAGCGGTGGCGGCGATGCCGGTGAGGACATCATCGATGCCGGTGACGGCGCCAACATGGTGGCGGGCGATGCCCAGGCCATCTCCGGCGGCTCGGCCACGGCGACGGCCAACAACACCTCCAATAACGGTGGTGCCGGTGCCGGTAACGACGACATCACCGTGGGCAGCGGCAACGACTCCGTGGCCGGCGACGCCATGGCGGTCGGCGGCACGGTTTCCGCGACGGCCAACAACACGGCGACTGTCCCCGGTGGCGACGCCGGCAACGACACCCTGGATCTGGGTGCCGGTGCCAACGTCTTCGGTGGCGATGCTCTGACCATCGAGAACGGCAGCGGTTCCACGGCGACGGCGAACAACACCGCCGACGGTGGTGGGTCGCGTGCCGGTCAAGACACCATCACGGCCGGTGACGACGGCAACCTGGGCGGCGGCGACGCGGCCGAGGTCTCGACCGGCGTAGCCAACGCCACGGTGCACAATGACGCCGACAACAACGGCAACGCCGGTGGCGACAGCATCACCACGGGCAACGGCAACGACACCCTTTCGGGCGGTGCCCTGGCCAGCGGTGTCGCCGGCGCGCTGGCGACCGCGCTCAACGAAGGCGACTACGGCGGCACGGCGGGTAGCGACACCATCACTGCCGACAGCTCGCTGGGCGGCGGCGACGACGACGTGGCGGGCGACGCCTATGCGGCGGCGACTTCCGCCGACACGGCCGGCGACGTCCTGGCGGATGTCGACAACATCGCCAAGACCGGCGGCAACGCGGGTGGCGACATCATCAGTGTCGAGAACGGCAACAACCGGGTCTCCGGCGAAGCCACGGCGGTGGGCGACTACGGCGAAGCCAACGTCCTGAACGACGCCAACGCCACCACTGCGAGCGGCGCGACGGCCGGTGAGGACAACATCGTTGCCGGCGACGGTGCGGACACCGTCTCCGGCGGTGCCCTGGCCTCCGGCATGTCGGCGCTTGCCAAGATCGCCAACAAGGCTCTGGCGAGCCTCGGCATCGCGAATGCGGGCAACGACTCCATCGACAGCGGCGACGGCGACGACAAGGTCGCCGGCGACGCCCTGGCCATGGGCACGGGTGCTGCCGCCGAGGTCGAGAACAACGCCTCGGCGACCGGCGGGGCCGGCGCGACGGCCGGCTACGATGCCATCACCACTTCGGGCGGCAACGATACGGTGTCCGGTGACGGCGCCAGCTTCGGCGGCGATGCCACGGTGACCAACACGGCTTCCACCGACGGCGGCTCCGCCTATGCGGGCTCCGATCTCATCTCCAGCGGTAGCGGTGACGACCTGGTTGCCGGCGACGCGCTGGTCGATGGGGCCGCGGCGGCCGCTTCGGCGACCAACGACGCCGATGCCGAGGATGGCGGCGACAGCAGTGCCGGCAACGACAATATCCAGGTCGATATCGGTGCCGACACGGCGGCCGGTGATGCCCTGGCGAGCGGCGAGGGTTCGACCGCCGCGGCGACCAACGACGCCCTGGCGACGGGCACGCCGAGCTCGGCCAATGCCGGTAACGACAGCATCGATGCCGACGACGACGACCTTGCCGACGTGCTCGCGGGTGATGCGGCCAGCGTCAGCACCGACAGCGGCAACGCCACGGTGACCAACGGTGCCTCGGCGACCGGTGACGGCAACACGGCCAAGGCCGGTGGCGACACCATCCTGGCCGGCGGCGGCAACGACACCATCTCCGGCGGTGCGCTGGCGGCTGGTGTGGCCGCGGCTGCCGCGGGTGCGGTGACGGCCGAGGTCGACAACACGGCGACGGCGGACCAGGCCGGTGCGGTTGCTTCTGCCGGTGACGACTCCATCGAAGCCGGCGACGGTGCCAACACGGTGGCGGGCGAAGCTCTCGCCACCGGCGACTACGGCATCGCCGACGTCGACAACAACGCCACGGCGACCGGCGGGGCCTCGGCCTCGGCGGGTGACGACACCATCTCGGCCGACGACGGCAACGACACCATCTCCGGCGACGCGCTGGCGACGGGCGACAACGGTGTGGCCAACGTGCTCAACACCTCCTCGGCCAGTTCCACGGCCTCGGCGGGCAGCGATCACATCACTGCTGGCGAGGGCGACAACCTGGTGGCCGGCGACGCGATGGCGACGGGCCTGAACGGCAGCGTCACGCTGACCAACGAAGCCACGGCGGGCGAGGGCGACGCGCACTCCGGTGATGACGTCATCACCGCGGGCGACGGCAGGAATGCCATCGCCGGTGAGGCCGCCACGATGGGCGACATCTCGGCGAGTAATACCTCCAGCACCACGGGTGGCGCCGGGTCGGCCAACGCCGGCAACGACACCATCACCGCCGGCAACGGTGGGAACGTGGTCTCCGGCGGCGTCGGCAGCCTCTACGGCAGCGCCACGCTGACCAACGACGCCGACGTCTCCGACTACGGCGGCACGGCCCGTTCGGGCAACGACGAGGTCCGCACCGGCACCGGCGACGACGCCATCGCCGGCGACGCCCTGGTCTTCGACACCTCTGATGGTGGCGACGCCACGGCGAACAACACCGCCTCGGCGGCGGCCGGCGAGTACGGCCTGGGCGTGGCCATGGCCGGCAACGACCTGCTGGTGGCCGACAAGGGCGATACCGACAGCGACTTCGGCGACGACATCGTCTCCGGTGACGCGGCGGCGGGCCCGGGCGGCACTTCCAGCAACGAGGGCGATGCCACGGCCAACAACTCGGCCTCTGCCACTCAGGGTGAGGAAGGTGTCGGCATCGCGATGTCCGGCAACGACGACATCACCCTCGGCTACGGCGACGACCTGGCCGCGGGCGATGCCCTGGCCATGGGCGACTACGGCACGGCGACGGCCAACAACGACGCCACGCTCGACGCCGACGGCGAAGACGGTGCGGCGCTGGCCCTGGCCGGCAACGACATCATCGACGCCGGCAACGGCTCCGACGATGTCGGCGGTGACGCGGTTGCGACCGGTGCCAACGGCAAGGCCCTGGCGGACAATGACGCCACGGTGACCAGCGCCTTCGGTGCGGCTCTCGCGGGCAACGACGTGATCCTCGGCGAGGATGGCGACGATGCTCTGGCCGGTGACGCCCTGGCCCTGGGTGCCGGCGGCGAGGCCAAGGCCGAGAACACGGCGGCTGTCGTGGGCTCCGCCAACGGCGACGCCGATGCCCTGGCCTACCTGGGCGCCATGGTCGGCGGCGAACTCGGTGAGTTCATCGAGGATGCCGCGGACGTGCTCGACAGCCTGGATCCGTCGCTGGCTCTGGCCGGTAACGACGTGATCCTGGGGGCCTCCGGCGAATACGGCGACGTGGTCGTCGGCGACGCCCTGGCCCTGGGTGCGGAGAGCGGCAACGCCACGGCCGACAACACGGCCTCGGTCACCGCCGGTACGGACGGCGTGGGCATCGCCTTGGCCGGCAACGACGCCATCGTGACCGGTGATGCCAGCGACGTCATCGCCGGTGACGCGGGTTCCGAAGCTTCCGACGCCACGGCCAACAACCTGGCCTCCGTCGTCGGCGCCGAGGGCGACTCCTGGGCCTCCGTGGCTCTGGCCGGCAACGACCTCATCCTCAGCGGCGGTGCTGCTGGCGGCGAATACGGCGAGCTGGTGGCGGGTGACGCCCTCAGCGGCGGCATCGACCACACGGCCTATGCCAACAACGACGCCTCGGTGACTGACAGCGGCAGCACCTACGTCAACGCGGCCATCGCCGGCAGCGACCTGATCGCGACCGGTGACGCCAACGACACCGTTTCCGGCGGCTCCCTGGCCGTCGGCGCGGGTGCCACGGCCAACACCGACAACGACGCCGGTGCCACGGTCGACGGCGGCCTGGGTCTGGATCTGGCCATGGCCGGCAGCGACATCATCGATACCGGTGAGGGCGACAACCTGGTGGCCGGCGACGCGCTGGCGACCGGCGATGCCCTGGCGACCGAGGGCGATCCGCAGGCGGCGACGGCCACGGCGGACAACACCGCGACCACGGTCTACAGCTCCACGGATGGCGGCGAGGGGGCAGCGATCACCTCTGCCGGCGACGACGGCATCGGCTCGCCCTTCGGCGGCCTGCTGGGCCTCGGCACGAGCCTACCCTATGACGGGTTCGGCTTCCCGGGTCCGGTGACCCTGGCGGCACCGTTCGGTCCCGTCGGTCCGCAGCCGGACTACGGCCATCAGCTGGCCGACGTGGCCATCGGTCTGGGTGCCGACTACGGCGACGCCCTGGATGCCCTCGGCTTCGTGTCCTACATGGCCGACATGCTGATCAACGGCGGCGACGGCAACGACACCATCTCCGGTGACGCCTTGGCGTCCGGCGAAGGCGGCGTGGCCACGACCACCAACCGGGCCACCACCGAGGCGACGGTCGACGGCGGCGAAGGTGCTGCGACCTCCTCTGCCGGCAACGACGCCATCGACGGCGGCGAGGGTTCGAACCTGCTGGCGGGTGACGCCATGACCTCCGGTGAGTTCGGCGGCGATGCGACCGTGTCCAACTACGGCACGGTGGTCGGCGAAGGCACCGGCGAGATGGACAACTATCCGCTGGCCTGGGCCGAAGCCGGCAGCGACTTCATCGTCGGTGGTGAAGAGAACGACACCATCTCCGGTGGGGCCCTGGCGGCCGGTGTGGCGGCCGCGGCGCTGGCGACCAATGTCGCGAGCTCCACGGGCACCCTGGCGGCCGACGCCGAGCTCGACATGATCTCGGGTGCCGGCAACGACACCATCCTCGCCGACGGCGCCGAGGGCTTCTTCGGCAGCAGCGATGTTGTCGCCGGCGACGCCCTGGCCACCGGCGAGTACGGCACAGCCACGGCCAACAACTCGGCCTCGGTCAATGTTACGGCGGAGGACGGCTCCAACGGGTCCTACTTCTGGGCCAATGCGGGCAACGACTTCATCGATGGCGGCGAGGGCGGCAACATCCTCTCCGGCGACTCGGCCGCGACCCACAATGACAGCGGCGATGCCACGGCCAACAACCTGGCCATGGTCGAGGGTGCCGAGGGCGTGGCCAACGCCGGCAACGACACCATCCTTGCCAGCGGTGGTTCCAACTTCGTCGCGGGTGACGCGCTCACCTGGGGCGATGATGTCACGGCCCAGGCGAACAACACGGCCACGGCCGATGGGTCCGAAGGCTTTGCCGGTGCCGGTAACGACGACATCGAGTTCTGGGATACCGGTTTCGACCGGGTCGCGGGCGATGCCCTGACCTACGGCAGCGGCTCCTTGGCGGAGACCAACAACGAGGCTACGGCCAACGGCAGCTCCGAAGCCGTGGCCGGCAGCGACTACATCGATCTCGAAGACTCCGCCTACAGCCTGGTGGCCGGCGACTCCCTGACGTTCGGCAGCAACAGCACGGCGGACGTGGAGAACACGGCGACCGGTCTGCTGGACGGCGAGGCCTATGCCGGCAACGACTACATCGAAACCGGCGACTACGAGGATACGGTGTCCGGCGGTGCTCTGGCGTCCAGCTCGGACAGCGAGGCGGTCATCACCAACAAGGCGACGGCCTCCGGTTCCAGCCGGGCCGAGGCTGGCAACGACCTGATCGACAGCGGCGACGGTGACGACAAGGTCGCGGGCGATGCCCTGGCCGACGGCACGGATAGCACGGCGACCTCGAACAACGAGGCGACGAGCAATGGCTCCGGTCATGCCGAAGCCGGTGGGGATGAGATCTACTCCGGCGAGGGCAACGACCTGGTCTCCGGCGATGCCATGACCATCGGCGACACCAGCGGTGAAGCGACGGCCAACAACACGGCCACGTCGAACGGCGATGACCATGCCAAGGCCGGCGACGACTACATCAGCGGCGACGCGGGTGACGACACCATCGCCGGTGACGCCCTGACCGTTGCGGATGAAGTTGACGCGCTGGCGGACAACGACGCCTTCGTCACGGCGGAGGGTGGATCGGCCTCTTCGGGCGATGACGTCATCCACTCGACCTACG
Organism: Kiloniellaceae bacterium; assembly: GCA_048268885.1. Lineage (GTDB taxonomy): Bacteria > Pseudomonadota > Alphaproteobacteria > Kiloniellales > Kiloniellaceae > Pelagibius. Next base: position 6,367 of record JBLWUP010000041.1, read on the forward strand.
ACGGGATTGAAACCGACAAGATCGGCGGTGACGCCGTGACCCTTGGTGACTACGCCCAGGCCAGAGCGGAGAACGCGACCTACGGTGCAGGCTCCAGTGCCGGTAACGACTCCATCATCGCCGGCAACAGTGCCGGTGAGGGTGAGTATCTGGGTGAAGACGAGTGCTTCATCCCGGCCGCTCAGATCGCCGGTGACTCCCTGGCCCTGGGTGACTACGGCGAGGCCCATGCCACCAACATGGTCTACGGCGACGACAACAACGACGATGGTGAGGAGCGTGCCGGCAACGACACAATCACGGCCGGTGACGGCGGCTTCACCATCGCCGGCGACGTCCTCGCAACCGGCTACAAGGGCTCTGCCTTCGTCAACAACAACACCTCGGCGACGGCGACGACCCTGGCCGCGGTGGTTGGCAGCGACGAGATCGTCTCGGGTGCTGGCAACGACCTGATCTCGGGTGACGCCATGGCCACCAACGGCGGCCACGCCAAGGTGACCACGGACGGTGACACCGGTGCCGACTTCACCGGCAGCTCGGACAGCATCAGCTCCGGTGACGGCAACGACACCATCGCTGGTGACGCCCTGGCCATGGGTGACGGCGGTCTGGCCGAGATCAATGGGGCCGGCGACGACACCATCGACGGTGGCGACGGCGACGACGTGATCGCCGGTGACGCCCTGGGCCTCTGCGGTGCGGAGACCCTGGTCACCGACGACGAGGATGTCGGCTTCGACACCATCTACGGCGGTGCCGGCAACGACGTGATCTACGGCGACACCAACGATCTCGATGAGAGCACCGGTGGCGACGACCTGATCTACGGCGGCGACGACAACGACGTGGTCTACGGCGGCGGCGGCGACGACGACATCTACGGCGATGCCGGTGATGACGTCCTCTACGGCGGCGACGGTAACGACAACCTCTACGGCGGCGACGACAACGACGTCTTCTACGGCGGCCAGGGTGCCGACGAGATGTACGGCGATGCCGGCGACGACGAGTTCCACGATGTGGATGCCAGCGACACGATCGACGGCGGTACCGGCAGCGACACGGTGTACACCGCCACCGGCGTGAACCTGAACAACCTGACCAGCATCGAGAACGTGGTGGTGACCGGTACCGACGGAGCCCATGTCATCGGCAACGACGATCCCAACAGCATCGTCGGCGGCGAAGGCAACGATTGGCTGGAAGGCAACGGTGGCAACGACACCCTGGAAGGCAACGGTGGCAACGACACCCTCGAGGGTGGCGCCGACAACGACAGCCTGGTCGGCGGCGAGGGCAATGACACCCTCGACGGCGGCACGGGTCAGGACGTCATGGAAGGCGGCACCGGAGACGACACCTACTACATCGACGATCTGGGCGATGTGGTGACGGAGCTGTCGGGTGAGGGCAACGACACGGTCTACATCTCCGTGTCGGGCTACACCGGCGACCTCTCCAACGTCGAGAACGTCATCCTGGTGCCCCCGGCGGACTCCTTCCCGGGCCAGCCGGAATCGCAGTCCATCACCGGCACCGACGCTGCAGACAGCATCGACGGCGGCCAGGGCAGCGACTTCGTCTTCGGCGGCAACAGCGGCGACACCATCTACGGTGGCGAGGGTGCCCTGCCGACGACCCGGGATACGCTGCACGGCGGCAATGGCGGCGACATCATCTACGGTGATGATCCCTCCGATGCCGATCCGTTGACGGGTGACGACGACTACCTCTTCGGTGAGGAAGGCAACGACACCCTTTACGGTGGTGGCGGTGACGACTCCATGAGTGGCGGCGACAATCAGGACATCCTGCACGGGGGTGCCGGCAACGACACCCTGGACGGTGGCGACAGCGTCGACGTGCTGGCCGGTGGCCTCGGTGACGACCGCCTTATCGGCGATATCTTCGATCACTATGAGGAGAACTCGGGTGAGGGTAACGACACGATCGTCGGGTCCTTCACGATCAACCTCAACAACTCGGACTTCGATTTCATCGAAAACGCCGAGCTGCTGGAGGCCGCCGGCTCGTCCAACCTCTTCGGGGACGGCGGTGCCAACGAGTTGACCGGCAACTCCTTCGGGAACACCATCAACGGTAACAACGGGGCCGACACCATCTACGGCGGTGACGGCGGCGACAATATCGACGGTGGCAACCAGGACGACCTGATCTACGGTGACGACGGCAACGACACCATCGACGGTGGATCGCAGAACGACACCATCTTCGGCGGTCTCGGCAACGACGAGATCAATGGTGGCAACAACGGCGATCTGCTCTACGGTGGTGAAGGCAACGACACCATTGACGGCGACGGTGCGGCCGACGTCATCTACGACGGGTTCGGTGAGGACGTGATCATCGGCGACAACGGGGCTGACACGATCATCCTCGAGGCCGACGGTGAGACCGACACCATCATCTTCGAGGATGACGGCGACCTCGGCGACACCGTCAGCGGCTTCGATGCCAGCGACCCGTCCAGCGGCGGCGACATCCTCGACCTGGGTGACCTGCTGGCCGACGGCGACTTCGCCGGGACGACGCTGGCCGAGGCCGTCGCGGATGGCTACGTCACGCTGACGCAGAACGGCGCCGACGTCGATGTCTCGGTCGATCTTGATGGCACCTTGGGCGTCGATCCGTCGCTGGGTGTGACGGTGACGATCGAGAACGTCAACGTGGCCGACCTGGCCGACAACATCCATGTCGATCCGAGCTAACGGATAGACATCCAACGCCTCGAAGGGGCCCGGCGGGAAACCGCCGGGCCCTTTTTCTTTGCGCCGGCCGAAGGGGCGGCGACCGAGGCTAACACTTTCACCGGGCGGTGGCGGAAAAGGACCGCCGAATCAACGCCCTAAAAGGCCAACGCCGGTTGCCTCGGCAGGCCTTTTGGTTAACCGCCGCCAACCATTTTTTGAACCTTTTCGCCCCTCTCCCCGACAGATGAGCAGATCAATGGGTTTCGCGACCGCCGTCCCAAGGGGGGACGGGCGGGCAGGCAGCGCCGCCGCTGTGCTCCGTGAGGCCTCGACAGCTCTACTGGGGAGTTACTTGAATGACGGTTTCTCTTGGCGCGTCCGCGGCCATCGCGGCTATCCCGGCCATCCCGGCCTCAGGGGCTTCCTCGCTTGAGAACGGCGAAGAAGCGAACTCCGCCGACAGCATGGACAGTGGCGCCGAGGCCCTGAAGGGCCAGGCCGGCGGGGTTGTGGTTGTCTCACCGCCGGCGGCGGGCGAAACCCTGGTCATCGCGCTGCAGGCCGGCGCGACCTACCTGCTCGACTTCGCGGCAGGGGACGTTTCCCTGCTGAGCGAGAATGGGCACCTGAAGCTGGTCTTCGTGCCTCAGGGCGAAGCGGGGGCTGGCGACGGCGATACGGGAAGCGAAGGCCTGCGCCAGATCGTCTTCGAGGACCTGGGCGACCTGGCCCAGGGAGAGGACGGGGACGGGGGCGGGGACGCCCCGATCTTCCAGATCGGCGGAACCCAGATCTCCTCCGCCCTGCTGATGGAGCAGGCCGAGCTGCTGGCGGGACGCGAGGCGTCTCCCCTGGAGACCGCAGCCGAGGGCGACGGCACCCTGGGCGGCGGCGTCTCGGCCTACAGCGAGAACCTGGGTGACGCGCTCGAACTGCTGAGCGCGCAGGGCGTCATTGATCCCACCGACCTGCAGTTTGGCCTGATCGACACCCAAAACTTCATCGGCAGCGAGGCCACAGGCCTGAGCGACGGCGAGGAAGTGCCGCAAGTGGGCATCCTCGTTATCAACGAGATTGGCCTGGGCGCGGCGGTCATGTCGCTGCCGGCGCCGGTCGAGGGCGACGCCCCGCCGCGCAACTACGTCGAGCTGTTCAACGATTCCAACGTTGCCTTCACCACCGACGGCCACGCCGTGCAATTCCTCAATCCCACGGGCGACGTGGTGACGCAACTCCTGCCCGACGGGTGGGCGGTGCCGCCGGGCGGCTTCCTGGTGATCTACCAGACCGCCGGGGAGCCGAACCCGGCCGCCCTGCTGAACGTGGCGGTCCAGGTCTTCGATGCCGACGGCATGGCGGTTGGCCTGACCGTACTGTTCGACCAGCCGAACTGGAACCTGGGCGGGACCACCGGCGACCCCCTGGCGGTGAACCTGGTGGCGGGCCTCGGCACGCTGCAGGAGGAGGGGCTCGACACCTTCGCGGCCAACCTGAGCTACGCCGAGCTGGCGGTCCTCGCCAGCCCGACCTGGGGCGAGGTGCCGGCGGAATTCCAGCCCAGCTTCGAGACCTTCAACGGCCTCTCGACCGCGATGCAGAACATCTTCTCGCGGGTCTTCACGGACGGCGACCCGGGCTCCGGTGCGCCGCTGGACAGCGACAGCGCGGCCGACTGGACGGCCAATCAGGCCGCCACCGACGGTGCCCTCAACGACGTGGAGAACCTCGTCGCGCCGGGCCCGCAGGACCCCAACAGCGGCGATCCCCAGCACGATGATACCGATCCGCAGCAGGCCAATGCCAATCCCCTGGCCGGCCAGAGCATTCTCTTCGGCGAGGATGGCGACGACCTGCTGGAAGGCTTCGGCGGGCCGGACTTTCTCTTCGGCGGCGCCGGCAACGACTCGCTCTATGGCGGCAGCCAGGCCGACGTGGCGGCTCAGGCGGCGATCATCGACGAGCAGCCGGGCGACACTGCCGATGAAGGCTTCAGCGACCACAACGACGTGATCGACGGCGGACTTGGCGATGACGCCATCTACGGCGGTTCGGGCAATGACGGCCTGTTGGGCGGCGACGGCGCGGACTCCATCGACGGTGGCACCGGCGGCGACGTGATCATCGGCGATGACGCGGTGAATCTGAGTGCGAACCTCGACGACGTGCTGGCCGGTGACGGCCTCAACAACATGGTCGACGCCGGTATCGTCGTTATGGCGCTGACCAACATGGGCGGCGGCGATCTCATCTTCGGCGGCGACGGCGGCGATGTCATCGGTGGCGAGGCCGTGGCCTACAGCGAAGACGGTTTTGCCCAGGGACTGGCGCGCAACGACGATCAGGCTAGCGGTTTCGACCCCAACGGCAACGATGTTCTCTTCGGTGACGCGGGCAACGACCTCATCGGTGGTGAGGCGGTGGCCTACAGCGGGTTTGATAGCGCTCTGGCGTCGGTGCTCAACACCGGCCACCATGGCGGCGTGGTCGGCAACGACGCCATCGACGGTGGAACAGGCGACGATTGCCTGGCCGGCGAGGCCCTGGTGGCCGCCGAAGGCCAAGAAGGCGCCGGGCACGTCGGCCTGGAGGCCAGTAACGGCATCGTCGGCGACGACACGATCATCGGCGGGGCCGGCAATGACGTCATCGGCGGCGAGGCCGTCGCCTTCGGCAACGCCTCTATGGAGATGACGGTGGAGATCGCGGCCAGCGGCGCCGCGGCGATTGCCGGCGACGACACGCTGACCGGGGGCGCCGGCCAGGATCTGATCGGCGGCGAAGCCGTGGTTCAGTCTGACGAAGACGTCGCCGCCTTGGTGCACACCGAGGTTGCCGATCAGGCGATCGCGGCAAGCGACATCATCCATGGCGGCGCCAGCGCCGACGTCCTGGCCGGTGAGTTGCTGGCCCGAAGCGGTGAAGGCTCGGTATCGGCTTTCGTCGTGAACCAAGGCGATGGCGGGATCGCCGGCGACGACACGATTGTCGGCGGTGGCGGCAGTGATGTCATCGCCGGCGAACTGCTGGTCGACGCTGTCGCGGAATCGACGGCGGAGGTCCTGAACGCCGGTAGCGGCGATGCCGGTGCGGCCGGTAGCGACTCTATCTCCGGCAGCGGCGGCTCTGACGTTATCAGCGGTGACGGCCTGCTGGCCGGTAACGGTGGCGGCACCGTCTCGGTCATCAACCAGTTCGCCCTGGGCCAGCCTTCCGTCGGTCAGGATACCATCCTGGGCGGCGGCGGGGCCGACCTGATCGCCGGCGACGCCCTGGCGCTGAATGGCGGCATGGCGATCGTGGACCATATCGGCGCTTTCGCCACGCCGCCCGCCGGTGACAGCATTTTCGGCGGTAACGGCAACGACAGCATCTCCGGTGACGCTCTGGCCATCGACGGCACCGCCAGCGTTGGCCTCGGCGGCAGCGACACCATCGAAGGCGGCAGCGGCGACGACGTGATTGCCGGTGACGCCCTGGTGCTCGGCGTCGGCACGGCCGAGGTGACGGGGCAGGGGGGTAACGACAGCATCTCCGGCGGGGCCGGCAACGATCTCATCTACGGCGACGCCAACCTGATGGGCGCGGAGCTGACCGGCGGCGACGATACGCTGTTGGGTGGCGAGGGCAACGACACCATCTTCGGCAACGGCGGAGACGACACCATGAGCGGTGGCGCCGACGACGATACCCTGGTCGGCGGCAGCGGCAACGACCTGCTGGCCGGTGATGAGGGTGACGACGTCCTGGACGGTGAGCTGGGCAACGACAACCTGCTCGGCGGCCTCGGGTCGGATTTCATCAGCGGCGGCCTCGGCGACGACTTCCTCTTCGGCGGCAGCGGCGGGGATTTCCTCTTCGGCGGCAGCGGCAACGACACGCTGGTCGGCGGCGCCGGGGCGGACACCCTAGTCGGCGGCCAGGACGCCGACAGCTTCGGCTTCGGCGGTGCCCTGCCCGGCGAGACCGACACCGTCACCGACTTCAGCCTGGGGGAGGGTGACGTGCTCGACTTTTCCGACCTGCTGCTGGGCGTCGGCGCGAACGATGGCCTGACCCTGGACGACTACCTGGAAGTCAGCTGGGACGGTTTGAACACCACCATCGGCGTTGATGTGAACGGCGACGCCAGCGGCTTTACCGACCACTTCGTCGTTGTCGAAGGGCAGGACCTGACCAGCCTGGGCGGGACCCAGGACCAGATCCTGCAGGCGATGATCGACGGCGGTAACCTGACCGGCATGTAGCCCTCTGTCTCTTCGCCGGCGGGCGCGTGGTGCGGCGGTCTTCGGGCCGCCGCGCTCATTTTCACGTCTTGTTTAAGTAATTGATTTTGCGTCAGGTTTTGTCTTCTGTTCGAGCGCGCGCAGGCAGGCGGCGAGAATTTTCTCCACGGTCTTCTGCGGGCCGCGTGCCTTGATGTCCTGGGACAAGGCCACCGCGCGCTCGGCCATGGCGGCATCGCCGGCGACATCATCGAGGACCGGCGGCAGGCCGTCGCTGTCCAGTTCCTTGGTGGCCAGCAGCCGCCCGACGCCGAGACGCACCAGGGAGTCGGCACTGAGGCGCGCTTCCATGTGGGTCGGCAGCAGAACCTGCGGGCGGGCGCCGCTAAGCGCGGCGCAGCAGGTGCCGTTGCCGCCGTGGTGGATGAGCACGCTGGAGCGCGCGATGATTTCCGTCATCGGCTGCGGCTCCCGGTGCACGGTCAGGCCGGGCCGCTCCAGGCTCTTGGCGACAGCGTCGGTCATGCCGCGGGCGAAGATCTCGCCGGGCATCCTGCTGGCCCTGAGTCCCCGCAGGAACGGCTTGGTCTTCTTGTGCTCGAGGCTGACGTAGGCGAAGAAGCGCGGTGGGCCGTCCGGCAGAGGCTTAGGCTCCTGCAGACCTTCCACCGGGCCGATCACCGGGTCCTGACGCAGTTCCGCGTAGGGGTCGAGCTCCGGCAGGGTGCAGACCAGCCGCCCGGCCGTGCGGAAGGGTTCGGTCACCGACTGCGGGACCGGCAGGCCGTGATGCTTCTGCACGTCCTGCATGACGCGCAGCGCATGGGCGGGACTGACCATGGGCTTGCGTCCCTTGCGGTAGATCGGAAACTCGGCGTCCTGCGCCGGGGGCAGGGTGAAGCCGTCGGCCACTTGCACCGCCGGGATCTCCTTGAAGCAGGCGAGCAGCAGCAGCGGGCTGTGGTCGGCGACCACCAGGTCCGGTTTCGCGTGTTTCAGGATCGTGCGCCAGGCCATCAGCCCGGCGTGCAGGCTCTGGCGGCGGAAGAAGCCGGAGTGGCACATGATGTCGAGATAGCTCACGATGGGCGCCGGCGTCGGCGCGCCGGGAATGCGATCGACCATGTCGGGCACCGGCAGGATGGCCCGGTTCTCGCGCGCCAGCAGGATGGCGTTTTCCTTGATGTTGCGCAGGAAGAAGGTGACCTCGTGGCCGCGGGCCTCGAGGGCGCGCACCACCGGCATCAGCCGGTGCACATGGCCGTGGCCGGCACCCAGTTCATAGCCGACAAGCACATGCGCCATGGTCTTCGTCTCTCCTCGTGCCGCTTCAGGCGTTGCCCAGCGAGGCGCGGCAGGCCTCGAGAATATGGTCCATGGGCCGGAAGGGCCCGGCCGTGGCGATTTCGTCGGCGATGATGGCGGCGCGCTCGCGCTTGCGCGGATCGGCTTCCGCTTCAGCCAGGGCCGCGGCGCCGCCGTCTGTGACCTCCTTGGCGCTCATCGTCTGCCCAACGCCGATGCGCTGCAGGGCCCGCGAGTTCAACAGCGTCTCTTCGTGAATCGGCAGGGCGAGCTGCGGCCGGCCGGCGCTGCAGCAGGCCAGGCTCATGCCGCTGCCGCCGTGGTGAATCGCCAGTGTCGCCCGGGACAGCACCTGGTCGATAGGCTGCGGTGATTTATAGAAGGTCAGGCCGGGCCGGGCGTACTTCTTCGCCGTCGCTGACGTCATGCCGCGCACGTAGGCCTCGACAGGCAGTTCCGATTCCTTCAACACCGCCAGCATCTTCGTGGTGATGGTGTGTTCGATGCCCAGGTAGGCAAAGACCGCCGGCTTGTCCGGCAGCGGCATGGGCGACTGCAGGCCTTCGGTCGGCCCGACGACCGGGTCCTGGCGCAGGTCCTTGTAGGGGTCGAGGCCCTTGAGGGTGCAGACCAGCCGGCCGGTGGTGCGCAGCGGCGCCGTGACGCTCGGCACCTTCGGTCCGCCCAGGCGGCTTTGCACTTCGTTCATCAGGGCGACGATGTGGTCCGGTGAGACGGTGGCCGTCTTTGTCGATTGGAAGCCGGGAAAGGCATCGCCCTGGGCTGGGGGAATGGTGAAGCCGGAGCCGACCTGGATCACCGGGATGCGGCCATAGGCGGCAAAGCAGATCACCGGGCTGTGGTCGCAGACGATCAGGTCGGGCCGCACCTGGTCGAAGATGCTGCGCCAGCCCAGCGTGGCGGTGAAGAGAGTCTCCAGCTTGCCGAAGCCGCAGTAGACCATGATGTCGCTGTAGGCGCCCATCTTCTTTGGCTCGCGCTCGGCCGGGTTGGGCGGCACCAGGTCGGGGCTCTGCAGGAAGGGCAAAGGGTTCTTGGTGATCTGCGCCCGGCAGTCGTAGGGATTGCGCAGAAAGAAGGTCACCTGATGTCCCTCGGCGGCAAGCGCTTCGGCGACCGGCGTCAGCCGCCGGTAGTGGCCGAGGTTGTCGCCTCGTTCGTAACCAACCAGAATTCTTGCCACGCGCGCGTCCGCCTCTGATCGCTTGAGGGCCTAGGCCAGGCCCTGGAAAGGCCGCCATCCCAAAGGACTAGCGGGGCGAAAATAATGCTTCGTTAACGCTGAAACAAACACTTCGCAGCGCTCTTGCCACGACTTCTCTATTTCGCCTTGGCGCGGGACTTCGATGCCTTCGCAGGCGCCGCTTTCTTCTTGCCGCCGCCGTGCTTGGCGCTTTTCTTCGCCGCGGCTTTCTTGGCGCCGGAGGGTTTCTTGGCGGCGGCTTTCTTCGCCGTGGCGCCCTTGGGCAGGCGATAGCTCGGCACACCGGGCTTGCTGCCTGCTGCCGGACGCTTGCCGCCGGTCAGGTTGTCGATCAGCTTGAACTGCTCGGCCAGGCATTTCTCGAGTTCGTAGGTCTGCTCGATGGTCTGGCGCGCCTTCTTGCGAAGGGACGCCATGCGATCCTTGTGGCTGAAGACTTCGTCGACGCGGTCGGCGATGGCGGTGTGATCGAAGAAATCGAACAGCAGGCCATTGACGCCGTCCTTCACCACCTCGGTCACCGGCGGCGTGGCCGAGGCGATCAGCAGGCAGCCCGCCGACATGGACTCCAGCATCGACCAGGACAGCACGAAGGGGAAGGTGAGGTAGACGTGCGCGCCCGAGACCTTGATGACCTTGAGGTAGGTCGAATAAGGCACGCGGCCGATAAAGAACACGCGGCTCATGTCGAGGTCGACTTCCGCCATCATCTGCTTGCGGTAGGTCTGGCCCTCGGGCAGGGCGCGGCCGTAGCTCACCTCGTCGCCGCCGATGACGATGATCTTGGCGTTGGGCCGCCGTTTGAGGATGATCTCGGCGGCGCGCATGAACTGCGGGAAGCCGCGGTAGGGCTCCAGGTTGCGCACCACGAAGGTCACGATCTCCTCGCCCTGGCTCAGGGTCGTGGTGACGCCGTCCGTGTTTTTGATCTCGATAGTGGCGTCCGGATCGGGGGCGCAGATGGTGGTATCGATGCCGTCGTGAATGACCGAGATCTTGTAGCGGTATTCCGGCGGGTACTGTTCGAACTGCCAGTGGGTCGGGGTCATCCCGGCGTCCGCCGCCTCCAGCCCCAGGAACTGCACGATGTTCTTAGTGCGGATCCGGCAGTGGGTGTCCAGGTTGACCTGGGTCTCCGGCTCGAACCCGACGTCCGCGCCCACCGAGTGGTAGTAGAACTCGAAGAAGTTCAGCAGCGGCGTGTCCGGGAAGACGTCCTTCAGATACAGAGTCTCGCCCCAGCCGGGGTGGCCGATAATGATGTCCGGCACGAAGCCCTGGGTCTTCAGGGCCACCGCCTTGCGGGCCACCTCCTGCGCGTGGAGGATGCCGCGTTCGGCCTCACGGATATAGCGGTGGGTGGACTCCGCCGGTTCACGGTGCGGCTTGTAGAGCACCTTCTTGACGCCCGGCAGTTCGATGCCCTCGCGCTTGGTGATGAAGACAACCGTGTTGTCCTTGTCGGCGGCGAGGCGCTGGCAGATATGCTTGTACTGCCCCGGCATGTTTTGATGAACGAATAGGTATTTCATGAAATTGGGCCCGGATTTTGACCGAATACTTAGAAACTCGGTGAAATGACACGGCTGGCTTATTGCCAGATTCGGCGAATTTACTCAATTTTCGGTAAAGCACACAAAAGGAGCGGAGTCCGGGCGCTTTCCCGCCGGCGCTGCCCGGGCGTCCGGCGGGGGGACGGCCCCACGGCCCGGGACCGCCGGAAACGGCACTGCCTGAGAGGAGGGGCTAGAGATTCGAGAGGGCTTCGTCTAGTTCGTCGCCCTTCTTGGTCTCGCTCTCCAGCCTGTCCTTTTCGGCGCTGCGCTCCTGCAGCTGCTCCAGGGCCTTGGCCAGCTGCAGCGTCAGGTTCTTCAGCGAGCCGACCGGCATGAGAAGCGTGCCGGCCTGCTGCGCGGTGAGCTCGGTCTTCTTGTCCTTGCGGCGGAGCTGCACCAGCTCGATCCGGACCACCCCATTGGACACGACGATGGAGCCGGTCCCGTCTGCAAAAATCTCGGTCATGAATCTCATTCCTTCCATCAAACGCATAATTCTATGAAGGACGTCTCCGTCCCGGCGCCACGCCGCCCACCAACTGCCCGGCCCGCTTCTGGATAACAGTCTCGCCGCTGACAATCCAGAAAGACGGCGGGTCAGGAAGACGGCGGGCTGCACCTAGGGTGATGTTGCGTGCAGCAATTGCCCCATCATTTCGAGAGACGGCGGGCCCTGCAGCGCCAGCCCGTTTTCCGACTGGAAGCTGCTGAGTGCCTTGGCGCGGGCGGCGGCGGTAATGCCACCGCCGGAGGCCAGCCCCTCGGATGCCTGCAGGTAGCCGAGCTTCACCAGCAGGTTGTCGATGGTCGCCAAGGGAACCCGGGCGGCTTGGCTGCTCGTCTCCGGCAGTTGTCCGCGCAACCAGCGGGCACTGGTGTCCGAAAGCGCGCTCACCGCGTCTCTCCGGCCGCCCTGGGGATGGAAAATGCTAAGCGAGAGAACGCCCGCGAGGTGCCGTTCCTCGGAGGTGACTAGGTCAATCGAGTGCAGGCCTACGGCATAGAAGGCGCCATCGGCGTAGAGCATCAGCGGCGAACCGGAATCGCCTTTGATCACGTCGCAGTCATGCAGCAGCACGCGTCCACCCTGAGTGACGCCGGCAATGCGGCAGGCCCAGCCGGCGGTCATGACATGGGACAGGTCGCGGCGGTAGCCGGCCTGCAGCAGCAGGGCGTCGCCGGCCGCGATCCGCGACAGCATCAGGCTGTCGATCGCCTTCACGCCAAGCCAGCCCGCCTGACGGCCGAGAGGTTCGGCCAGTGTCAGGATCGCCCAGTCGTTTGCGGCGGCTTCCAAGTCCGGGCGCGCCGTGTAGGTGAAATTCGCGGGCTTGCTGTAGCTGACGACCTTGGAGTGCAGGATGAAGCGGTCGCGCTGATAGCCGGCGATGAAGTGCAGCTCGATGGCGCCGCGCCAGCGCCCGACGACGGGGTCGTAGAGGCAGTGGGCGGCGGTGATCACGTGGCGCTCGCTGATCAGGAAGCCGGTGCAGTGGCCGCGCCCGCCGGTGTTGACCCGGCCGATGGCGCTCCAGGGGTATTCCATGGCGTTGACCGCCACCCGCCGTTCCGGGGGCTTCACCCGCAGCTCCACGGCCGCGAGCGGGCTCAACGGCAGGGCGGCCAGTCCTGCGAAGAGCACCAGGGCCGCCGCCAGGCGGGAAAGGACCGCGCCGGGGCGCTTGACCGGGTCAGCCGGCCGCGATGCTGGCAATAAGTTTCTCACCGGGAATTGTCGCTACAACCTGTTTCAGGGCTTCGATCACTTTCGGATCATAGCGCGTCAGGTTCTCTTCGAGAATATCCAGGACGGCCTCGGGGCTGAGGCCGGCACGATAGGAGCGCGGCTCGAGTCGGGCGCAGAACACGTCGCAGGCGCCGAGAATCCGCCCGGTCAGGGAAATCTCGTCGCCCTTCAATCCTTTGGGGTAGCCCTGGCCGTCGAGGCGTTCGTGCATCTGGGAAATGGTCTCCACCACCGGCAGCTCGAAATCGATGCCGTGGAGGAATTCGATGGCGTGGTCGACGTGAGCCTCGACCTCCCGGAGCTCCGCGGGGGTCAGGCGCGCCGGCTTGGAGAGCAGCTCCTTGGGCACGGAAAGCTTGCCGATCTGCGAGAGATTGGACGCCAGCTCCAGGGTCGACAGTTGCTCCTCGTTGCAGCCGAGCTGCTTGCCGACAGCGGCGGCGAATTCCGCTACGCGGCGCGAGTGGCCGGCCAGATAGGGATCGCGCAGCTCGATGGCGCGCACCAGGGCGGCGACCATCTGCTGGATGGCACGCTCTTTCTTGCGCTGCTGCTCGACCAATTCGGTCACGTCCCGGGTCACCGACACGATGCCGCTCGGCTCGCCGCCGGACCCGATGAAGGGCACCTTGGAAATTTGGAGGTAGCGGAGCTGGCCGTCGAGGTAGACCTCCTCGTCGGTGGTCATGGCCTCCCGGCTGCTGAGCACGCGCCGGTCGCTCACCGCCAGGCGCTTGGCCGTGCCCTGGCCGAAAATCGCCGCATCGTCCAGGCCGACCATCGCTTCCGGCTCGCGGGAGACGGCCTTGGCGAAAGCCGGGTTGGTGTAGCGGTAGCTGCCGTCGGGGGCCTTCAGGCCAATGAACTCGGAAATCGTGCCGTTGATGCTGTCGAGCAACTGCTTTTGCGTCTGGATGCGGTTGGCCAGCGTCCGGTACTGCTCCGCCAGCGCGCGGTTGTGCAGGCTGGCGAGGCGCCACCAGAAGGCACCGAAAGCCACGGCGACGGCGATCACGACCAGGGCCGCGACGATGACCGCCGCGGTGGTGTAGGTGGCCAGGGGGCGTTCGGCGGCCGCCACGGAGACCTCCTCCAGCACCCACCAGGTGGGGCCGGAAACCATGGCGCCGGCAGAGTAGACCTCGCCGGGGCCGGCCAGCGAGGGACGCCTGGCGAAGGGGATCTCGCCGGCGGCGAGGTCGAAGCCTTCGATGGTCACCGGTGCGATGGGGGCGGCGGTGCCGGGCGCGATGCGCGCCAGGGCTCCGTCGGCCAGCTGCACCAGAACACGATCCGTGCCGGGGCTGGCGAGGGGATCCCGCGACAGGAACTCGGCGAGGCCGCTGGTCAGCGGCGTGACCAGCAGAAGGACCGCGACCGGCTTGCCGCGGCCCGGCTCCACCTGTGCCGCGAAGATCGGTACGGCCATGTCCAGGACCAGGCCGGCAGGAAGGGTGCGGGCGGCCCCGTAGGCCGTCTGGCCGCGCTCGAAGCTCTCCTCCGCCAAGTGGCGCTGCGCAATGGAGAAGGGCGGCGCGCCGCTGGAGGTCACGAAGGCGTCGCCCTTGCGTCCGACCAGGTAGGCGGAAAGGAAGTCCGCGTTGGCGGCGAAGTCGGTGATGATCCGCTCGATGAAGGGAACCTGCTCGACCAGGGGAACGCCGAGGCCGCTGTCGTCGCTCTGCGGTGCCACCATCTTGTTCATGTCCCCGCCGGCGAGATCCATCTCGGCGGAGAAGAGGCGCAGCAGTTCGCTTTCCACCACCGGGTCGGCGAGCCGGCGGCTGCCTTGCAGCCAAGTCGAGATGACGCCGGCCTGGCCGGCGGCGGTCAGCTCCAGGCGCTCGGCGATCTGCTCCGACAGCTGCGCCTTCTTCGATCCGATGGTCAGGCTCGGCACCAGCACCGCCGCGAGGGCGATGACGGCCACCACCGCCGCGCCCCAGAGCAGCAGGCGACCGCGCTCGCGCTGCTCCTGCTCGGGCAGCTCGCTCAGCGTCGAATAGTCCAGCATTGTGCCGACCGGGTCGCCTTGACTAATCATTCTGATCTTATCCCACAGAAGGAATTAACGATTGTTTACAAAGATGCGGTGCGATTCTTACCGTAAAAATGCGCCCAGCGGGTGGTCTCGTTCATCGAATACTGCGGCACATAGTGCTTGTACTTCTTGTGCGAGAAAATCAGGTCGGTGAGGCTGTCCATAATCAGGATATCGCCCATGGCATAGACGGCCAGCACCGCGTGGCCGAGGCGGCGGATACGGTCCATGAGGATCACCACCCGCAGGTCGTCGTTGGCCATGCCGAGATCGCGCAGGGCGAAGAACTTGGCGATGGAGTAGTCCTCGCAGTCGCCGGAGCGTTTCATGAATTCCTGAGGCGTGGCCCAGAACTCGCTGACGCCGTAGAGCTCGCGGTCGATCTTGTAGGGCCAGCGGTTGAAATAGCGGTTCACCACTTTCAGCTTCTCGAGCTGCGGCTTGCCTTTGGCTTGCGCCGCGACCTCGCGCCAGGACCGCAGCCCGGCGGTGGTGCAGGCGGCCGGGTTGTTGAGGCAGGCGTGGAACAGCTTGCGCTCCGACTTCATCTTGGAGAGGACGCGCGCCCACTGGGGCAGGGCCTTCAGGTTATGCGCCGAGACCTCCGTCGAGCCGAAGAGGGCATTGCCGGCGTCGGGCGCCGACTTCAGCAGGTCGTTCAGGGTCTGCGCCGCCACGTCGTTGCGCCACGAATCGACGAGCAGGCCGCCGGCAGCGGCCCCCGCGAAGATTGCGGACTGACGAAGAAAGGCGCGGCGATCCAAGAAGGAAGCTCCCCGTAGCAAGGCCGAAAGCCCGGGGATTGAGGTCAACTCCGGGCCTTCTAGAGGATCGCCGTTTTGCGTTAATGGAGATTTGCCAAAGGTGGTTTACGGAGGCGGCGCCCGAGGCGGCGACTCACGCCATTTCGCCAGTGCTGGAGCGGCTGACGATGGTTAACGCCCAGACCGGCTGCAAACCGGCTGCCGGGCCGCCGAGCCTGGCGGCTGGCGGCCTGGGACGTTGACCGGAGGATCGGGTGGCGGGCCGGCGCGCTCAGCGTTCCCTGAGGGCCGAATCCTTCGCCTTCAGGATGGGCTTCAGCAGGTAGTCCAGCACCGACTTCTCGCCGGTCAGGATCTCCGCGGTCACCGTCATCCCGGGGATGATCGGCAGCGTCTCGCCGCGGTGACGCAGCGAGTTTTCTTCGGTGCGCAGATAGACGTGATAGAAGCTCTCGCCCTGCTCGTCCTTGATGGTGTCGGCCGAGATGCGCACCAGCTTGGCGGTCAAGCCGCCGTAGATGGAGAAGTCGTAGGCCGAAACCTTGATGACCGCTTTCTGGTTCGGCCGCAGATAGGCGATGTCGGCCGGGCGGACGCGCGCCTCGACGATCAGGCTGTCGTCCAGCGGGACGATTTCCATGATGTCCTGGCCGGGCTGGATCACGCCGCCCACGGTATTGATCTTCATGTCCTTGACCGTGCCGCGCACGGGCGAGACGACGGCGGTGCGCGTTACCCGGTCCTGGCCGGCGAAGAGCGACTGAGAGATCGACTTTAATTCGGCGCGGGTCGAGTTGAGTTCATCGGAAGCCTCGGTCTGCACCGTCAGCTGCATCTCCTCGATGCGCTGGTTGGCTTCCTCCTGGGCGGACTGCAGGCGCGGAATGGCGGTGCGGATGGTGCGGATCTCGCCTTCCAGGTCGGCGACCTGGCGCTCGATGCGGATCAACTCGATGCGCGGCATGACGCCTTTTTGGACCAGCGGCGCGGTGATCGCCATCTCGTCGCGGGCGAGGCTCAGGCTCTGCTCCAGCTGACGGCGCCGGCTGGCCATCTCGGCGACTTCCTGCTTGCGCTGCGTGGCCTGGGACTTGAGCACGGAAACCTGGGCGTTGAGCTGGCGCTTGCGGGCGTTGAAAAGGCGCTGCTGGTCGGCCGCCACGGTCGGGGCCTCGTCGAGAACCGCGGGCGGGAAGGCGACCTCGTCCTTGGCTTCGATCTCCGCCAGCAGACGGGCCTCGGTCGCGAGCAGCGTCAGGTACTGCGAACGCGCGTCTTCCAGGTTCGCCTGCGCCAGGGTGTTCTCGATGCGCACCAGCACGTCGCCGGTTTCCACGATGTCGCCCTCATGGACGAGAATCTCGGCAAGGATGCCGCCTTCCAGGTTCTGGATCACCTGGGTGCGCGAGGAGGGAATGATGGTGCCTTCGCCGCGGGTCACCTCGTCGAGCACCGCATAGTTTGCCCAGACGCCCATCACGCCGAAGAAGGTCACCGACAGGACGGTCAGAATATAGGCAAAGCGTCGGCCGCGTTGCCGGGTTGCGGCATGCACATCCGGCATGAAGTCCAGATCGTCGCGGTCGTAAACGCCGTGTGCGCTCATGTCTTTATGGTCCTCGTCAAACCTTGGTTTTGCGCCGTCGCTCTTTGGTGGCCGTCATCGGCGCCCGGGGGCGCTGGCGGCCTGTTCCGGTCATCCGTTGCTGGCGCGGATCTGACCCTGACGCAGGGCCTTCAACACGTCGTCTTTGGGACCGTCGGCGACGATTTTGCCGTTGTCGATGATCAGCAGACGGTCGACCAGCGACAGCAGTGAACTGCGGTGCGTCACCAGGAACAGCGTCTTGCCCTTCAGGGTGCCTTCGATGCGCCGCTTGAAGGCCGCTTCCGACGAATTATCCATATGGCTCGTCGGCTCGTCCAGCAGGATGATCGGCGGGTCGAGCAGCAGCGAGCGGGCGATGGCCACGGACTGGCGCTGGCCGCCCGACAGGCCCATGCCGCGCTCGCCGACCTGCAGGTCGAAGCCGTGCGGATGGGTGCGCAGGAAATCGCTGACGCCGGCCACCTCGGCGGCGCGCAGGATGCTCTCGTCGTCGATGTGCGGGGCGCCGAAGCTGATGTTGTCGCGCACCGAGCCGAAGAACAGGTAGTTGTCCTGCGACACGTAGCCGACATTGCGGCGCAAGTCTGCGGGATCGACCTGGCGGATGTCGGTGCCGTCGACCAGGACGGCGCCTTCCATCGGCTCGTAGAGGCCCATCATCATGCGGGCCACGGTGCTCTTGCCGGAACCGATGCGACCCAGCATGCCGACACGCTCGCCGGGATTGATCTTGAACGACAGGCCGTCCAGCGCCTTGGTCTCCTGACCCGGGTAGCTGAACATGACCTGCTTGAACTCGACCTGGCCGCTGAGGCGCGGACGGTGCAGGAACTGCTTGTTCTGCGCCCGCTCGACCGGCGCCTTCATGAGGTTGTCGAGGGACTTCAAGGCCACGCGGGACTGCTGCAGACGGGTCAGCATCGCGGCGACGGCGCCCAGCGGCGCCAGGGCGCGGCCGGTCAGGATGGTGGCGGCGATCAGCGCGCCCATGGTGATGTTGCCCTCGGCGATCTGGTAGACGCCGTAGACGATCACGATGACCGTCGACATCTGGATGGCGATCTGGGCGAAGGTGGTGGCTAGGCCGGCGATGAAGCGCGCGCGGCCCGAGGAGGCGGCCGACATGCCGACGAAACGCTCCCAGGACTTCTGCACCCGGCCCTCGGCGGCGGTCGCCTTGATGGTCTCCAGGCCGTCGATGGTCTCCACCAGCAGCGCGTGCTTCTGGCTCGCTTCGCGCTGGCTCTTCTCGACCAGGGAGCGCAGCGGATACTGCAGCAGGAGGCCGGTGAGGATCACCAGCGGCACCATCGCCAGGGGCACGATCGCGACCGGGCCCGCGACGATGTAGATGACGCCGATGAAGAGGAAGATGAAGGGCAGGTCGACCAGCGCCACCAGCGTGCCGGAGGTGAAGAACTCGCGCAGAGATTCGAACTCGCGCAGATTGTTCGCCATGGCGCCGGTGGAGGCCGGCTTGGAATCGAGGCGCGTCGACATCAACTGCTCCAGCAGACGGCTGGCGATGATGACGTCGGCGTTCTTGCCGGCGATGTCGACGAAGTAGGTGCGCAGGTTGCGCATGATGAATTCGAAACCGAAGACGATGACCACGCCGACCGCCAGCACCCAGAGGGTCTCGATCGCCTGGTTCGGCACCACGCGGTCGTAGACGTTCATGATGAACAGCGGGCTGGCGATGGCGAAGCAGTTGATCAGGACCGAGGCGAGCATCACGTGGCTGTAGATCGGCCAGAACTGCCAAAGCGTGCCCCAGAACCAGGCGCGCGGCTCGGCCAGCTTGGTCTCCGGCGCGCGCTCGTCGAAGCGGGCTTCGGTGCGGGCGAAGATGGCGTAGCCGGAGAACTGCTCCTGCAGGGACTTGACGTCGATGGTCTTGGAAGTGCCGCCGGCCTCGGGCAGCAGGATGTCGGCATTGCCGCGGCTGACGTTCTGCAGCACACAGCAGTTTCCGTTCTTCAGCAGCAGAATACAGGGCAGGGTGACCGGCAGGATGCGGGTGAGGTGCGGGCGGCGCACGATGCGCGCGGACAGCCCGGCGCGCTGGGCCGAACGCAGCGCGAGCTCCGGCGTAAAGGCTTCGTTGGCGTGAGGCAGTCCGGCCTTCAGCGCCTCGGTCGAGATCGGGCGCTGCAGCAGGCCCGCCAGCATCGACAGGCAGCGCACCAGCGGATCTTCGAAATCCACGTCCGAAGGGACGACATCCCAGCCCTTCTCGACCTGCGCCCCTTCGATGAGGTCCTTGGCCTTCAGGATCGCGGCGGCCTTGGCGGGGTCGCTTGCCGTATCCGGCACGGTGTCGCCGTCTTCCTCGCCGTCTTCCTCGGGGGCGTCCGCCAGGTTGGCCGACATCGTCCCCTTCGCAGCCCCGGCCCCCTTCGCGGCGCCGGGCCCCGGCGCGGCGGCGTCTTGCCGGCCGTCCTTTTCCAGGCCGGCGTCTTCGGACTTGCCGTCGCCTGAATCGAGATTGTCTTTGAAGGCCGTCGTATCGTCGCGGGCAGCCATACTATCCCTATGCCTTATATCAACGTGTTGCTTGGTGCGTACGGCCTGTGAGACCGCTTCGGCGGCAGCGAGCGCTTGCGGCGCCGACCCGAAGTTCCGGATACGCTTTACCTTGGTGATCCAAGAGTTCTCGTGCCCAAAGCTTCATGAGAAGAGTTACGAATTCGCAAAAGGACGAGGGGGGTTAATACTCTGATCAACCCCCGAAAAGTAACGTTGCATCATTCGAAAAGCGTTAATAACACACTTTGATCTGCGGGCCAGGGGTTTCGCCGATAGGGCTCGTGAACCCGGGCGCGGCATCTATATCTCACTCCACATACTTCTGTCCCTTGCGGCCGCTCCGGCCATGCCGGGTCAAACGTCGTCGTCCAGGCGCCCCGCGCGGCGGCGCTCACCCTCTGGTTGGGCCGCCGCGACCGGACTGCATCTGGCCGTTCGTACTCTGAGGCGCGGCCGAAGCCCGGCCCGGCGCCGGTCGTGAAGCGAAGCTAGGATCGCTAAGCTCTTATGAATGTGTGATTTATCACATCCACAAGCGAAGGGCAGGGATTGAATTGCCGCCGTCTCGGCCCCTGGGGGTTTCCCGGGCCAGGAGACCTGATTTTCTTCGCGTCACGGGAGATTTCAGTGTAGCTTTGCGGGGATTAGGAAGCGGAACCGCTAAGGCGCTGCTTAAGCTTGCCGTTCAGGGCAGCTTGACAGAATCGGCAGGGGGTCCTTAGGCAGGTGGCGCGATCAGCGGCCGTATTGCTGAAAGCCGTTGAGTGGATGGCCGATTTGGCTGGAGCAGCCGAAAGAGCGGGTCAATCTATTCAAGGTGGAAAATCGGGGTTTCTTTCAACCCCTTAGGGCGTTGGCTGCAGGCGATTGTGGCTTTTTTGGCACAGTGTGGCATGTCAGTCCGGCTTACCCCAATTAACTCTGTTTTGCCTTGGGGGGCCGCGTTGACAGTCAAACTAGAAACAGGTTACAAGTCGCGCATATTTCTAGATTTGTTTGCCTTATCGTCCGTCTCGGGGACGCGAAAGGTCCGCCACGGGGGAGGGGTATTGGATGCAAGGTTTTATGTCGGGGGAAGCTAGCATGCGCTGGTCTCGCAGCACGAGTTTGAACCACTTTAAGGCGGCCCTTCTGGGCGGTGCCTTGGTATTTCCACTAGCGTTGTCGGCGAATGCTATGACGCTGCAAGAGGCGGTCCAGCAAGCGATCGCGACCAACCCGGACATTGGTATCGTCGCCAGCAACCGCGAAGCGGTTGATCAGGAACTGCGTCAGGCCCGCGGCCTCTACTTGCCGCAGATCGACGTGGCGGCCGGGGTAGGTGTCGAATCCTTCAATGACTCGACCTCTCGCGCCAGCGGCGGCGACTACGAGGACACGGTCCGTCGTGAGTCCTCGATCACCTTGCAGCAGCGGCTCTTCGACGGCTTTGAGGCCGGCGCGACCGTCGAGCGCGAGATGGCCCGCGTTGAATCGGCTGCCAGCCGTGTCCTGGAGAATTCCGAGGTGCTGGCGCTCGACGCCATCGGCGCCTACCTGGAAGTCCTGCGCCAGCGCGATCTGGTGCGTTTGGCTGAAGACAACGTTGCCTATCACAGCCAGGTTCTCGACGCGCAGCGCGCTCGTCTTGAAGGCGGCGGCGGCAGCCAGGCGGACGTCGACCAGACGGAAGGCCGTGCATCCCGCGCCAAGAACACTCTGGTGACGACGTTGCAGGATCTGCGGGTCGCGGAAGCGATTTACACCCGCATCATCGGTTCCTTCCCGGGCAATGACCTCGGCTATCCGGAATTCCAGGCGGCGGCCCTGCCGGGCGACCTGGACGAGGCGGTGCAGCTGGCGGTACGCAACAATCCGACCACGAAGATCTTCGAGGCGGACGTACGGACGGCCGAAGCCGAAGTCGAGCTCTCGGAGGCGCCGCTCTACCCGGCGGTCACTCTGGAAGCCCAGTCGGAATACAACGATGGCACCTCGGCCCTCGACACCTATGAGTTCAACAACCAGCTCATGGTCCGCGTGCGTTGGAACATCTTCCGCGGCGGCATCGACCGTGCGGCCCGTCAGGAAGCGCTCTTCCGTCTGACGGAAAGCAAGAATCGGCGGTACCGTTCCGTGCTGGAATCTCAGCAGGAAATGCGCCGCTCCTGGTTCGAGTTGGAGGCCGCGCGCGACAGCATCGAAGCGCTGGAAGACGCCCGTGACTTCAACCGCTCGACCCTGGGTGCTTACGAGCAGCAGTTCGAAGTGGCACAGCGGACGCTGCTGGACGTCCTTGACGCGGAGAACGAGCTCTTCACTGCCGAAGGTCAGCTGATCACGGCTCAGACGAACGAGCAGCTGGCTTCCTACCGCATCCTCGCGGTCGGCGGTGTGCTGCTGGAGACCCTGGGCGTCAGCGCCCCTGAGCAGGCAGTCGTCGAGCACAAGTCCTGGATCGACGGCTTGTCCGACTAAGAAAGCTCTTCGGGTCGCCCTTCGCGGCGATCCGGGCTGAAAAAGAGCGGCGCTTCCCGGGCGGGAAGCGCCGCTTTCTTTTGCGGCCAAGCGCCGGCTTTTTTGCCGGCAGGGCGGAGGTCCCGCCGCCGGAGATGCCGGGGCGGGCGCCCCTGCAGGGCGGGTTGACCAAAGCCTTGAAAAGGCGAAAATTTCACCCAAACGTAGGACTGTTAACCCATTTTTCTGCCGCGACGGCGTGCAGAGATGTTGTTCTTTTGCGAGCGAAGTTCTATCCTGAGAACAGGAATGCAACAATAGCGGCCAAAGACACCGGCCTAATCGTGCGATGAGTGACGAAAAGATGGATTCTGAGCTGCCTCAGGCTCCGGTGAGCGCGGAAGCGCCGGCGGAAGAGAGCCTGAATCTGCAGATCGAGGCGGATAAGCTGCCGCTGATTATCGTCGAGCCGGGCGCGCCGTCGCCGGCGGACGATCTCAGCGCTGATTCCGTCCTGCTCGAGCTCGGCGATCTCCTTCCGGACTC
This sequence comes from Kiloniellaceae bacterium, assembly GCA_048268885.1. GTDB lineage: Bacteria > Pseudomonadota > Alphaproteobacteria > Kiloniellales > Kiloniellaceae > Pelagibius. The sequence continues at coordinate 29,062 of JBLWUP010000041.1, forward strand.
CTCCGGTGAGGTGGTGCTTTTCATGGGCGAGGACGTTTCCGTCAATATCCTGACCCACGAGACCATCACGGGCTTCGGCATCGCCGATCCCCATGTCACGGCGTCCGGCGTTGATGTCACTGGGCTGCATTTCTACAGCTTCGAAGGCGGCCTCACCGTCTACAGCGCCAGCGACGTCCTGATCATCAACGATCCCAACGTCGCCTGACTTCCGGCCTGACTCCCAATCTGATTTTCATACCGCTGGGGGGCCTTTAACGGCCTCTTCCGTCCTGCCGGCTAGCTGTCCAGGGGCGGTGGCGGCGTGTTGCCGCCGCCGGGGCCGACACGGCGCGACTGCGGCGACAGCCACATCACGGCATAGAACTCCTGATAGGCGGGGGAGCGCAGGGCGAGAATGGTCGCCTGCGCGGCATTGACGCGCCCGGGCGCCACATACAGCAGCTTGGCGTCGGCCTTGGGCTCGCGGCCGCTGACGAGATCCTGCCAGACGTCGGTCAGGGAGCGCCGCGTACGTACCTGCACCAGGGTCGTCAATTCGGCCCCCACGACCGCCACGTCGGCCGGCCCCAGCCATTCGCCGAAAGCGCCGTTGTAGGCGATCACCGTGCGGTAGCGGGAAAGGATCAATCCGGGGTTAGGGCAGTTCGTCACGACGTCCAGAAGGCCGTGGTGGGTGGGTCCCAGGGATTCACGGGCCAGGGACTGTTCGCCCTCCAGCATGCAGAAGACCCGCAGATAGGATGAGAAGTTGGGGCCTTCGTAGCTTTCGGCCAGTTCGGCGACGAAGCGGCCCAGACGCATGCGGTGACGATCGGCCAGTACTTCCAGCGTCTGCCAATAGATCGGCTCCAGCCGGACCGAGTAGCGCTTGTTGCGGTACTGGACGATCCGCGGCTTGGGTGCCTGGTTCAGGAAGGCAGGGGGCGCGGAAAATTGCATGGTGGCGGTTCTATCGGCCCGGGGCAGCGAGAGAACTACTCATACATAGTTATTGGGTTCCGCGCAAGGGACGCGGTAAGGCCGGCTTTGTGAGGCGGCCTTCAGGGCAGCATGATGTCTTCGTGGTCGGAAATGATGCTGCCCAGATCGGACAGCTTGCTGCGCAGGTTGTAACGCCGGGCCAGCTTCTCCTGGGCGGGGGCCGGCAGGTCGGTCAGCATGAAGACCCGCTTATCGATGAGCACGGTGATGACGTCCTCGATAACGCGGATGAACTCGAAGTCGGAGGCTTCGAGTTCCGCCTGGATCTCCGCTTCCCCGAGGCCGTTGTTGAGGTAGGACACCAGTTCGGGATCGTCGAGCGCAACCTGCTCGTAGGCAGCTTCCGTCTCGCGTTCCTGGACGTCGATGATGTGTCCCTGGTCGTCTCTGGCCACATAGGGCATAGCTTCGCTCCTTCCTAGGGGGTTGGGCCCTAGAACGGCCAAGCTAGGCAGCCAGTGGTTAAATTTGGGTAAGCAATTGACGTCTTGGGGAGGGGCTTGCCGGCTCGCGGCCGCTGCCCGGCCAAGGGGCGGGGCCGGGCAGCGCAGAGGGTGGAAGGCGGGACCATCGGTGGATTTTGCTTGCTGCCACCGCCTGCCTGACCAAACTAGGGTCGTGCTTTTCGCTGACGATTCGCCATTTTTATGCCCTTGATTCCCAGCAAGACTAACCCCCGCGACCCGGATTTCGCCGAGAATCGGCAGGCAAATCAGGCGCTGGTCGACGACCTGCGCGCCAAGGTCGCCAAGGTGAAGGAAGGCGGCGGCGAGACCGCGCGGGAGCGCCACCTCGGCCGCGGCAAGCTGTTGCCGCGCGAACGGGTCCGCTGCCTGCTGGACAGCGGCTCGCCCTTCCTGGAACTCTCCCAGCTGGCGGCGACCGGGCTCTACGGCGATGACGTGCCGGCGGCCGGCCTGATCACCGGCATCGGCCGGGTCTCGGGACGGGAGTGCGTCATCGTCGCCAATGACGCGACGGTCAAGGGCGGCACTTATTATCCGATCACGGTGAAGAAGCATCTTCGCGCCCAGGAGGTCGCCGAGCAGAACCATCTGCCCTGCATCTACCTGGTGGATTCCGGTGGCGCCAACCTGCCGAGCCAGGATGAGGTCTTTCCCGACCGCGATCACTTCGGGCGTATCTTCTTCAACCAGGCCAACATGTCGGCCAAGGGGATCCCGCAGATCGCCGCGGTCATGGGATCCTGCACCGCCGGTGGCGCCTACGTGCCGGCCATGGCGGACGAGAGCATCATCGTCAAGGAGCAGGGCACCATCTTCCTGGGCGGGCCGCCGCTGGTAAAGGCGGCGACCGGCGAGGTGGTCACAGCCGAGGATCTGGGCGGCGCGGAAGTGCACACCCGCACTTCCGGCGTGGCCGACCACTATGCCGAGAGCGATACCCATGCCCTGGCGATCGCCCGCCGCATCGTCGGCAACCTGAACCGGAACAAGCCGGCCGCGCTGGACGTCGCGACGCCCCGCGAGCCGCACTACGATCCGGCCGAACTCTACGGCCTGGTGTCGCGCGACCTGCGCAAGCCCTATGACGTTCGCGAGGTCATCGCGCGTCTGGTCGACGGCAGCGAGATGGACGAGTTCAAAGCGCTCTACGGGCAGACCCTGGTCTGCGGCTTTGCGCGCATCTGGGGTTATCCCGTCGGCATCCTCGCCAACAACGGAATCCTGTTCTCGGAATCGGCCGTCAAAGGGGCGCACTTCATCGAACTCTGCGTGCAGCGCGGCATCCCGCTGGTTTTCCTCCAGAACATCACCGGCTTCATGGTCGGCCGCAAGTACGAGGCCGGCGGCATTGCCAAGGACGGCGCCAAGCTGGTCACGGCGGTGGCCTGCGCCAAGGTGCCGAAGTTCACGGTGATCCTGGGCGGCAGCTTCGGCGCCGGCAACTACGGCATGTGCGGCCGCGCCTACAGCCCGCGCTTTCTTTGGATGTGGCCCAACGCGCGCATTTCCGTCATGGGCGGCGAGCAGGCGGCCAACGTGCTGGCGACCATTCGCCGCGACAGCCTGGCGGCCAAGGGCCAGGACTGGTCCGAGGAGGAGGAGGCGCGCTTCAAGGCGCCGATCCACGCGCAATACGAAGAGCAGGGGCACCCCTACTATGCAACGGCGCGCCTGTGGGACGATGGTATCATCGATCCGCTCGATACGCGCATGACCTTGGGGCTGGGAATCTCCGCGGCATTGAATGCGCCTATTGAGCCGACCCGTTTTGGCATTTTCCGGATGTAGAGTATGACCTATCCGCTGTTCGTGCAGGAGATCGACAAGCGCGGCGTTGCCCGCATCACCTTGACCCGCGCCGAGGTGCACAACGCCTTCAACGAGGTGCTGATTGCCGAGTTGACGGCGGCGCTGGACGGCATGGGCCAGGACCCGCGGGTGCGCGTGGTGGTGCTGGCGGCCCAGGGCCGCAGCTTTTCGGCCGGGGCCGATCTCAACTGGATGAAGGCCATGGCCGGCTACACACGGGCGGAGAACGTGGAGGATGCGCGGCGCCTGGCCCGCCTCATGCAAACGCTCAACGAACTGCCGAAGCCGACCCTGGCGTTGGTGCAGGGGCCTGCCTATGGCGGCGGTGTCGGCCTGGTGGCCTGCTGCGATATCGCGGTGGCGATCGAGGAGGCGAAGTTCTGTCTCTCGGAAGTGAAGCTGGGCCTCATCCCTGCGGTGATCAGTCCCTATGTCGCGGCGAAGATCGGCGAGGCCGCGGCGCGGCGTTACTTCCTGACGGCGGAGGCCTTCTCGGCCTGGGAAGCCGAGCGCCTGGGGCTGGTTCACGAGGTGGTCGACCGCGGCGCACTGGAGTCGAAGGGCCGGCAGATCATCGATGCCTTGCTGAAGGGCGGCCCGGTGGCTCACGGTGCGGCCAAGGACTTGATCTTTGCGGTTTCCGGCAAGGCCGTGGACGACGCTCTGGTCGAGGAAACCGCCAAACGCATTGCCGATGTGCGCGCTTCGGACGAAGGCCGCGAGGGTGTGGCGGCCTTTCTGGAGAAGCGTAGGCCGAACTGGCAGGAGGACTGATCCACCATGGCGAAGCCCGACCGCTACTGGCTGCGCGGTCTCATGCTGACCCTGGGGCTCTATGTCCTGGTGTCGGTGGCGGTCACCGACACTTTAGACCTCTTCCTCTTCGTGATGCTGGGCGCTCTGGGCGTGAGCGTCACGCTGTTCTACTGGCTCTTTCCCGGCAGTCACTTCACCACCATCGCTCTGGCGAATTTCCTGTCGATCTACGCCTGCCTCTACACTTTCTTCGTCCAATCTAATTTCGCGACCGCCGGTGATTGGGCGATAAGGATATCTTTCGTGCTGCCCATCGCCGCCTTCATCGGCGGCGTGGCGCTGCACCGCGAGGAGATCTATCGCCTGGTCCGCCATGAGTCCGACAGCCGGGTCCACTACGCCCCGCGTCTTTTTCTCTGGCTGGTGCCGGTCTTCGCCGTTGGCATGGCATCCTTCCTGCTGCCGCATCAAAGCTACTCACCGCAGACCATCAGCGTGTTCCTGGTCCTCAGCATGGCCGTGATCGCCACGCTGGTTTTCGTGGTCAGCCGGGATGTCACCGCCTTCCTCCTGGAAACCGGGCTGCTGTTCGAGGAGTTCTTCGAGCAGGCCTCCGCCCTACTGGCGCCCACGCTGGCCTTCTTCACCTATTATTCCTTCGTGGTCGTCGTCTTCGGATGTTTCTACCGGATCATCGACAAGCTGATTCCCGGTCCCCACTTCACCATCATCGGCGTTGATCGCGAGATCACTTTCCTGGAAGGCATGTACTTCTCGATCATCACGCTCAGCACCGTCGGCTATGGCGATCTTGTTCCGGCAAGCTCTCTGGTGCGGGCTGTGGCCTCGTTGCAGATCGTGATCGGCGTCTGGCTGATCATCTTCGGATTCTCGGAAGTCCTGCGCTACGCGCGTGAGCGCGACTGGCGCGATCAGCGCCGGCGCGGCCGCCACTAGGACGCGGCGCCGATGCACGCTCCGACTCATCTCGACGAGGTTCTCGTTTTCCTGATCGCCGCCGTTTGCGTCGTGCCGCTGTTTCGTTGGTTCAAGTCCAGTTCGGTGCTGGGCTATCTCGCGGCGGGCGTCTTGGTGGGGCCCCATGCGCTGGGGCTGATCGAGGACCCGGACAGCGTCCTGCTGCTGGCCGACCTGGGGGTGATCTTCCTGCTCTTCACCATCGGCCTGGAGTTGTCGATCGAGCGCCTGAAGCTGATGCGCCACTACGTCTTCGGGCTAGGGGCCTTGCAGGTCGGCGTGACCGCGGTTCTGCTCGGCGGCGTGGTCCTGGCGCTCGACCAGTCCATCGAGGCGGCCCTGGTGATCGGCAGCGGGCTGGCGCTCTCCTCCACGGCCTTCGTGATTCAGATGCTGGTGGAACGCGGCGAGATGATCGCCCGCTATGGGCGGGTCTCCTTTTCGGTGCTGCTGTTCCAGGATCTCGCCATCGTGCCCTTGCTGGCCCTGCTGCCGCTGCTCGGTGCGCCGGAATCCTCTTTGCTGTTGGCCGTGGTCATCGCCGCGGTGAAGGCCGTGGCTGTGGTGGCCGCGGCGGTGCTGATCGGCCGGCGGGTGTTGCGTCCGCTGTACCGCATCATCGCCGGCGCCCGCTTGCAGGAACTTTTCGTCGCGGTGACCCTGCTGGTGGTTCTGGGGGCGGGCTGGCTCATGGCCCAGGCCGGCATCTCCATGGCGTTGGGCGCTTTCCTGGCCGGCCTGCTGTTGTCGGAAACCGAATATCGCCACCAGGTCGAAGCCGACATCCGGCCCTTCAAAGGCCTGCTGCTGGGGCTGTTCTTCATGTCCATCGGTATGGTCATCGACCTCCCCTTGGTGGCGCGTGAAGCCGCGGTGCTGTTGCTGGCGCTGGTCGCTCTGCTGTTGACGAAGGCCGTGCTGATCACCGGTCTTTGCCTGCTGTTCCGTTTGCCTGCCGACGTGGCGCTGCGGGTCGGGCCGCTGCTCTCGCAGGGCGGTGAGTTCGGTTTCGTGCTCGTGGGTGGCGCTATGTTGACCGGCGTGCTGGATGTCGGCCTCGGCCAGCTGGTGCTGGCCCTCATTGCTCTTTCGATGGTGGCGACACCGGTCATGGACTGGCTGGGGGGACAACTTGCACGCATCGTGACGCCGAAGCCGGCGCCACATTTGGATACCTTGCAGGAGGAAGCGGGGGAGTTTTCCGAGCACGTCATCATCGCCGGTTTCGGGCGCGTCGGACAGACCGTGGCCCGGGTGCTGGCCGCCTGCGGCGTTCCCTATATCGCCTTGGACCTGGACCATGCCCGTGTCGCCCGGGGTCGGAGCGATGGCCTGCCGCTTTACTACGGGGATGCCGGCCGGGTCGACGTGCTGGAAGCCGCCGGAATCGAGCAGGCGAAGGCGGCGGTGATCACCATCGACCGCGCGGCCGAAGCCAGCCATGCCGTCGCCGCCCTGCACCAGCGCATGCCGGGGCTGCCGGTCTTCGTGCGCTCGCACGACATGACCCATGCCCACGAGTTGGAGAGCGAGGGCGCTACCGCCGTGGTGCCGGAGACGGTGGAGGCCAGTCTGCAGATCGGCGGAATTCTCTTGTCCGCCGTCGGGGTCGGTGCCGATGATATTACCCGTGTAATGAACGAGTTCCGTAAAGACAACTATGCCAGGCTCGAGAGCCTGGCCGATGCGTCGGCCCGGCCTGCGGCGGGCGGCGGCAAGAAGTAGGAGTCGAGGGTTTGTTCGAGACGGTTCTGATCGCCAACCGGGGAGAGATCGCCTGCCGCGTCATGCGCACGGCCCGGCGTCTCGGCCTGCGCAGCGTGGCGGTCTATTCGGAGGCCGACAGCCACGCCGCGCATGTTGAGGAGGCCGATGCCGCATTCTGCATCGGCCCGGCCCCGGCCGCCGAGAGCTACCTGCGCGCGGAGGCGATCCTGGAGGCCGCCAAGGCCTGCGGCGCCCAGGCGATCCATCCCGGTTACGGCTTTCTCTCCGAGAACGCGGCCTTTGCCGAGGCCTGCGCCGCCGCCGGCATCGCCTTCGTCGGCCCGCCGGCGGCGGCGATCCGCGCCATGGGCTCCAAGAGCGAGGCCAAGGCCCTGATGCAGGCCGCCGGCGTGCCGCTGGTGCCCGGCTATCACGGCGACGCGCAGGAGGCGGAGGCGCTGGCGGCGGAAGCGGAGAAGGTCGGCTATCCCCTGATGATCAAGGCCTCCGCCGGCGGCGGCGGCAAGGGCATGCGGGTGGTTCAGCAGGCCGCCGACTTCGGTGAGGCGCTGCAGGCGGCGCGGCGCGAATCCATGGCCTCCTTCGGCGACGATCACGTCCTGCTGGAGCGCTACCTGCCGGCGCCGCGCCATATCGAACTGCAGGTCTTCCGCGACGACCACGGCAACGGCGTGCACCTCTTCGAGCGCGACTGTTCTTCCCAGCGCCGCCATCAGAAGGTGGTGGAGGAGGCGCCGGCGCCGGGCCTCAGCGACACCCTGCGCGAAGCCATGGGAGAGGCGGCCCTGAAGGCGGCGGAAGCCATCGACTACCGGGGCGCGGGCACCGTCGAGTTCCTCGTCGATGGCGACAACTTCTATTTCATGGAGATGAACACCCGCCTGCAGGTGGAACATCCGGTGACCGAGATGATCACCGGTTTCGACCTGGTGGAGTGGCAGCTGCGCGTTGCCGCCGGCGAAGCTTTGCCGGCCGCTCAGGAAGACATTCGCGCCTCCGGCCATGCGATCGAGGTGCGGCTCTATGCCGAAGATCCGGCCAGCGGCTTCCTGCCCTCGACCGGCACGCTGCTGCACCTGGCCTTTCCCGAAGGGGATGAAGGGCTGCGCATCGACAGCGGCGTGCGCAGCGGCGACAAGGTGACGGTGCACTACGACCCGATGATCGCCAAGATCATCGCCTGGGGGGCCGACCGCGACACGGCCCTGCGACGCCTGCGCCGCGCGCTGGCACGCACCGAGGTCGCCGGCGTCGTCACCAACGTGGGCTTCCTGCAGGCCATCCTCGGCCATACGCGCTTTGCCGCCGGGGTGGTGGATACCGCCTTCGTCGACCAGCAGCGCAGCGCCCTGGTGCCCGACGAGGCGGAGCTGCCGGAGAGCGCCCTGGCGGCGGCGGCCCTGGCGGAGATGAGCTGGCGCCGGGAGGACACGGCGGCGGCGGCGGCCGGCTCCCGCGACCCCCATTCGCCCTGGCAGCTCACCAATGGCTGGCGCCTAAATTCCGAAACCCATAGCGATCTGGCTTTCCACCACGGGGACCGGACCCTCGACGTGCGGGTCGTTTTCGGCTGGGAGGGGCTGCGCCTCGGCCTGCCGGGCGGCGAGGTTTCGGCAGCGGTCGGCACCCTGCCGGACGGGGCCTTGGCCCTGCGTCTCGGTGACGGCAGCTTTGCCGCGCGGGTGCTGCGCCGGGGCCTGCAACGCTGGGTGATTATGGAAGGCCAAAGCTATGTCCTGACCCTGAAGGACGAGATACAGGGCCTGGGCGGAGAAGCCGGCGCTAGCGGCCGGGTGGTGGCGCCGATGCCCGGCAAGGTGACCGCGGTGCTGGTGCAGGCCGGCGACCAGGTCAGCGAAGGCATGCCGCTGCTGCGCCTGGAGGCCATGAAGATGGAGCACACCTTGACGGCGCCCCATGATGGCCCGGTGGAGGCGCTGAACTGCGCCGCCGGCGACCTGGTCGAGGAAGGCGTCGAACTGGCGGTGGTCGGGACAGCCTGAGACGGGATGGGCTTGAGGGGCAAGACTTGAGGGCCAGGACTTGAGCGGTAGAGGCGCAGACCTTAGCCTGGGTCCGGAGTGAACCGCGGCGCTGGCGAAGCGCAGCAAGAGGGAAGGGGCGCGCGACAAACATGGCGCTGCCGACGTCTGTCGAACTGGTGGAAGTGGGGCCGCGCGACGGCCTGCAGAACGAGCCGCAGAGCCTGCCGGCGGCGGTGAAGGTCGAGCTCATCGAGCGCCTGGCCGAAGCCGGCTGCAAGGTGATCGAGGCCGGCGCCTTCGTCTCGCCCAAGTGGGTGCCGCAGATGGCGGATACCGCCGAGGTGCTGGCGGCTTTGCCGCGGCGGCCGGGGGTGCGCTATCCGGTGCTGGTGCCGAACCTGAAGGGACTGGACGGGGCGCTGGCGGCCGGCGTCGAGGAGATCGCCGTTTTCGGCGCGGCCTCCGAAACCTTCACCCAGCGCAACATCAACTGCTCCATTGCCGAGAGCCTGGAGCGCTTCCGGCCGGTCTGCGCGCAGGCGACGGCGGCGGGCCTGCGGGTGCGCGGCTACGTCTCCTGCGTCCTTGGCTGCCCCTACGAGGGCGAGGTGGTGCTGGCCAAGGTGGTGGAGGTGGCGGCGGCGCTTCACGAGATGGGCTGCGCCGAGGTGTCGCTGGGCGACACCATCGGCGTCGGCACGCCCCTGAAGGCCCGCGCCATGGTCGAGACGGTGGCCGGTCAGGTGCCGCTGGAGCGCCTGGCGGTGCACTTCCACGACACCTACGGCCAGGCCCTGGCCAACATCCTGGCCTGCCTGGAGGTCGGCGTGGCGACGGTGGATGCCGCAGTTGCCGGGCTCGGCGGCTGCCCCTATGCCAAGGGCGCCTCGGGCAACGTGGCCAGCGAGGATGTGGTCTATCTGCTGAACGGTCTGGGAATCGAGACGGGCATCGATCTCGATCGCCTGGCCGCGGCGGGGGCTTTCATCTGCGCGGCGCTGGGCCGGCCGCCGGCGTCCAAAGTGGCCCTTGCGCTGGCCGGGCGCGCGGCCTAGGTCTCGGGGCCGGTATCGCAGAGAGGAAGAGGGAGGTCATGACGCTGCATCTGCGCAAGCTCTGTGTCGGCGTCGAGAGCGTCGAGCAGCTGGAGCAGTTCCAGGCACGGCGCCTGAAACGGGCCGAGACCCTGCGCCACGACACCCGCATGATGCCGAAGCGCCGCGACGAGATCGTCGACGGGGGCTCGCTCTACTGGGTCATCAAGGGGCTGATCCAGGTGCGCCAGCCCATCACCGACATCACGCCGGAAGTTGATGAGAGCGGCCGCGGCTTCGCGCGCCTGCACCTGGCGCCGGAGCTGGTGCGGTTGGTGCCCCGCGGGCATCGGCCCTTCCAGGGCTGGCGCTATCTGGAGGCCGCCGACGCCCCGCAGGACCTGGCGGCGGCAGGGGCCGGCGGGGACGATTTACCGGCGGAAATGCAGGCCGAATTGAGGTCGCTGGGGATACTTTGAAAGTAAAGCTCTATCGGGCGAAAAAATTTTGTGCGCTGCGTGAATTTGGGTGTTTACAGCCCCTCGGGGACCCCCTATATACCCCTTCGCCGGCGCAAGAACCGGGGGCTCCAAACCCCGGCCAGGCGACGGCTCCCATAGAACCGGTTTTCCACAGCCGAAGGCGTTGAAAGCTCGGTTCCTTATCAGTATAGTGTTCGCCCTGATTTCTGCTTCTTCGAGAGTGGTTGAGGCGAGCGAAGAGCTCGGCGGATCGCCTGTGCGCGGTTCCAGCACGAGTTGGCTGTTTGACATTGTAGATTTGGAAGGGATACGCGGGCGGCGGATCGTGCTTTTAGGGCATTGGTCCGGGGGTTTCCGGTTAGGCACTGGGACCTTTTGGTCGACCGCGTATTTAGACGGATCCGGTC
>JBLWUP010000042.1:0-36608 GCA_048268885.1 Kiloniellaceae bacterium
GCTTTGCGGCGCTCGGCGTCTCCGTGGCGCCGGGGGCTTGTGCAGGGGCTTCCGCCGGGGCTTCCAGAGGGGCGGCAGCGGGGGACTCCTCGGCGGCGTCCTGCGCGCGGGCGCTGCTCGGCACGGCGCTCCCCAGCACGGCGCTCCCCAGCATGGCGCCCCCCAACAGCATCAGGCCCGCCGCTGTCATCGCGCAGGCGCGCCGGCTGCCGGCGGCACCGCTCTTGCCCTTGGTCATTTGCTGACTCCCCCCAGATTCGGCTCGCGAAAGGTCGCTTTCACGCCGATCAGCATTGCCTGCCAGGGCCGCGGGGGCAATGCCCCGAAGTCCGCAAGGCTGTAACAATTGTGAGTTGATGCGCTTGCCCCGCAGAGCGGGCGGCCCGGTCTTGGCCAGCCCGGTCTTGGCCAGCCCGGTCTCAGCTAGACCCGTCTCAGGCGGCGCGCCGCAGGTCCATCGCCTGCCAGATTTCCTGCAGGGCGGCGACCAGGCGGTCCATCTCGGCATCGCTGTGCAGCGGCGTCGGCGTCAGGCGCAGGCGCTCGGTGCCGCGCGGCACCGTGGGATAGTTGATGGGCTGCACGTAGATCGCGTACTGCTCCATCAGGCGGTCGGTCACCGCCCGGCAGGCCACCGGGTCGCCGACCAGCACCGGCACGATGTGGCTCTCCGAGGGCATGACCGGCAGGCCCGCCTCGGTCAGGCGCCGCTTCAGGGTCGCCGCGCGCTCCTGGTGGGCGTCGCGCTCGTCCTGGCAGCGGCGCAGGTGGGAGACGCTGGCCAGCGCCCCCGCGGCCACCGCCGGCGGCAGCGAGGTGGTGAAGATGAAGCCGGAGGCGAAGCTGCGCACGAAGTCGCAGAGCGCGGCGGAGGCGGCGATGTAGCCGCCCATCACGCCGAAGGCCTTGCCGAGCGTGCCCTCGATGACGGTGAGACGGTCCATCAGGCCTTCGCGCTCGGCGATGCCGCCGCCGCTGGGGCCGTAGAGGCCGACGGCGTGGACTTCGTCCAGGTAGGTCATGGCGCCGTGCTTTTCCGCCACGTCGCAGATCTCGTCGATGGGGGCGATGTCGCCGTCCATGGAATAAACCGATTCGAAGGCCACCAGCTTGGCCGCGCCGGGGTCGGCCTCGCTCAGCTGGCGGTCCAGGTCGGCCGGGTCGTTGTGGCGGAAGATCGCCTTCTTGGCTTTCGAATAGCGGATGCCCTCGATCATCGAGGCGTGGTTCAGCTCGTCGGAGAACACGTGGCAGTTCGGCAGACGCGCGGCCAGGGTGCCCAGCGCTGCCCAGTTGGAGACGTAGCCGGAGGTGAAGAGCAGCGCCGCTTCCTTGCCGTGCAGGGCCGCCAGCTCGCGCTCCAGCAGCACGTGGTAGTGGTTGGTGCCGGAGATGTTGCGGGTGCCGCCGGCCCCGGCGCCGCACTTGTCGATCGCTTCGTGCATGGCGGCCAGGACGTTCGGGTGCTGGCCCATGCCCAAATAATCGTTGGAGCACCACACCGTGACCGCGTCGGAGCCCTGGGAGTTGTAGCACCTGGCGTGCGGGAAATCGCCGGCCCGGCGTTCCAGCTCCGCGAAGATACGATAGCGGCCCTCGGCCTTCAGCCCGGCCATTTCCTGTGCGAAGAAACGCTCGAAATCCATGCTCTTAACGTCTTGAAGTGGCTTGTATTTTCCAAACTCTGGCCCCTCGGGGACCGTCTGCTCGCCCTACCCGAAAGCCAAGGACGGAGGCAGAATACCAGAAGCGGCAAAGTTTCAACCTGACTAAAATCAATAAGTCAGCCCTTCTGCCGCGTCAAATCGACACGTTCCGCCGGGGTTGGGCATAAAATATAGCTATTTCAATCTCTTGCCGGCGTTTGCTGCGGCCGCCGGCAGGGTGTTTCCTCAGGCGACTTTTCCGAGACCCTCCTCGGCCGCCCAGGCAGCGGTTTCCTCCAGCGCCTTGCCGAAGCCGTCCAGCACCTGGTCGATTTCCGCCTCGCTGATGATCATCGGCGGGCAGCAGGCGATGGTGTCGCCCAGGTTCCGGAAGATCACGCCGTGGTCCTGGGCCCGCGCCGCGAAGAAGGCGCCGACCTTGCCAACCGGGTCGAAGGGCGTCTTGGCCGCCTTGTCGGCGACCAGCTCGACCGCGGCGATCAGGCCGATGCCCCGCACCTCGCCGACCAGCGGGTGGCCGGCGAAGCGGCGCAGGCCGTCCTGCAGGCGCGGCGCCACGGCCTGCACGTGGCCGACGATGTCGCGCTCCTCGTAGATCTTCAGCGTCTCCAGCGCCACGGCGGCGGAAACCGGATGGGCGCTGTAGGTGTAGCCGTGGCCGAAGGAACCCAGCTTGGCCGAGTTGTCGGCGATGGCCTGGTAGATGGCATCGGTCACCAGCACGGCGGAAATCGGGATGTAGGCGGAGCTGAGTTGCTTGGCCAGGGTCATCATGTCCGGCTGGATGCCGAAGGTCTCGCAGCCGAAGAGGTGGCCGGTCCGCCCGAAGCCGGTGATCACCTCGTCGGCGATCAGCAGCACGTCGTACTTCTTCAAGACCGCCTGGATCTTCGCCCAGTAGCCTTCGGGCGGGACGATGACGCCGCCGGCGCCCTGCAGCGGCTCGCCGATGAAGGCGGCGACGGTGTCGGGGCCTTCCTTCACGATCAGCTCTTCCAGCTCGCGGGCCAGGCGGTCGGTGAAGGCCTCCTCGCTCTCGCCGTCCTCGGCGAAGCGGTAGTAGTGCGGGCAGCCGGTGTGGATGATGTTGGGGATCGGCACGTCGAAGTCGGTCTGCACGTAGGGCATGGCCGTCAGGCTGGCCGCGGCGATGGTGACGCCGTGGTAGCCCTTCACGCGGCTGATGACCTTCTTCTTCTCGGGTCGGCCGAGCGCGTTGTTGTAGTACCACACCATCTTGACGGCGGTGTCGTTGGCCTCGGACCCGGAGTTGGCGAAGAACACCTTGGTCAGCGGCGCCGGGGTCATCTGCACCACCTTCTCGGCCAGGTCCACCACCGGCGTCGCCGTCTTCTGGGCGAAGGAGTGGTAGTAGGGCAGCTTCGACATCTGTTTGGTCGCCGCGTCGACCAGGCGCTTCTCGCTGAAGCCCAGGCCGGCGCACCACAGGCCCGCCATGGCCTCCAGGTAGCGCTTGCCGTCCTCGTCGATCACGTAGACGCCCTCGCCGCGGTCGAGGATCAGCGAGCCTTCGTCCTCGTTCTTGCGGGCGTTGGTGTAGGGGTGCAGGTGATAGGCGATGTCACGGCTGGCCGCCGAATTTGGCCGGACGCTCATGGGTGTTCTCCTAGGACAGAATGGCGCGCGGGGTCCACGCTGCCGCAGCCTACTCCCAGGCTGCGGGCAGGGCCAAGCCTTTGCCCCCAATATATGGCGCATAGGCGGCCTGTGTGCCGTGCATGGGCGCCACGCCGGGGCGCCGCGCCCGGCTAGCCGGGGATCCGTTGTTTCTTCAGTTCTCTGTCGAGGCGCTTGCCGAACTTGGCGTCGTACATGGCGACGTCCGCCGCGTGGATGAGGGAGTCCACACTGTCCGCGTCTTGCGGGTAGTGGGCAATGCCGATGCTGACGCCAATGTAGGCTTCCTGCCCGTTGATCACGATCGGTTGGCTCAGGCTCGCCTTGATGCGAGCCGTGAGGCGCCGGGCGCCTTCATCGGAAACCCCGGTCTCCATGAGGACGGCAAACTCGTCGCCGCCGAGCCTGGCAACCGTGTCTGCATCGCGCGCCGTACTCTCCAGCCGCCTGGCGACTTCGACAAGGACAGCATCACCGGCCGCGTGACCGAGGTTGTCGTTGATCTCCTTGAAGCCATCGAGATCCATATAGAGCAGGCAGATGTTGTCTTCTTGGCGTCTCGCGCGGCTGAAGGCGTGGTCGAGGCGCATGTTGAAGAGGTTGCGATTGCCGAGCCGAGTCAGAGAGTCGCTGAGCGCCAGCTCTTCGAGGCGTTGGCTTTCGGCCGCCGCGGCTTTTTGGTCTGCCGCTGACTCGATGGCATGGCGGATAGCCTCCTCGAGTTCTCTCGCTCCGAATTCACCTTTCACCAGATAATCCTGGACGCCGAGCCGCATGGCCTGGACAACCAGCCGTTCGTTGCCGCTGCCGGTCAACATCACCACGGCGGATCCGCAGCCTTTGCCTTCTCCGCGCAGTTTGACGAGAAAGTCGATGCCATTCATCTCCGGAAGGCGGTAGTCCAGCAGAATGCAATCGACCTTGGCCACCCGCAGCCACTTCAGGCACTCTTCCGCCGAAGCTGTTTCCTGGGTGATGACCTCGAGCGCCGTTTCCGCCAGTTGGCGTTTGATCAGCTTGCGGTCAACGGCATCGTCGTCGACGATCAGAATGCGCAGTGTATCGCTCATGGGAAGAGAACGACCTCCCGGTAGGCGCGCAGCATCTCGGCGACACGCTTCAGGCCACCGCGGTCGTCCGACTTGACGAGGTAGCCGGCAATGTTGTGCGCATAGGCGCGTTCGAGGTCTCTTTCCGCCTCGGAGGTCGTCAGCATGAAGACGATGGTGTTGCGCAGCTCGGGGGGGCTTTCCGCGGAGCGCAGTTGCTGCAAGACCTCAATGCCATCCATCCGCGGCATGTTGATGTCGAGGAGGACGATAAAGGGGGGCTGCGGCGGGGCGATGTCGCTCTGGCCTCTCAGGATGTCGAGCGCCTGCTCGCCGTCGCTCGCTTCGACGATTCGTGCATCGATGCCCAGGCGGCTGAAGGTGCGCCGGACCGCCTTGCGGTCGACCTCATCGTCCTCGACCAGCAGGATGTTCAGTTTTTCGCCGTGTTCTCTAACCTGCGCCATCGCGGTTCCGGTGCTCCCTATGCGGCCTCAGCCAATGCCACTTTCGGCCAGTTGATGCGGAATTGCGCTCCGCGCCCGCCGGGGCGGTCCTCCACTACGACGCTGCCGCCGATGCGCTCGATGAGTTTGCGTATAATGGCAAGCCCCATGCCGCTGCCCTCGACCTCGTCGCGCGGGCGCAGTGTTTGGAACATCTGAAAGGCGCGTTCGCGCTGGTCCGCCGGAATCCCCGGCCCGTCGTCGGCCACGATGAATTCATAGCATTCGGGCCGCTCCGTCACGGTTACGAAGACCTTGCCGGCGTTCTTGTCGTGATGCTTGACCGCGTTGGAGAAGAGATTGTTGAGGACTTGCTCCAGGGCGGTTATCTGGATATCGGCCTTTTCCTTGAGGAGGTTCAGGTCCATTTCCAGCGACATCTGGTTCGAGGTGCTGAGCAGTTTCCAGGTGGTCGAAATCGCGTCCGACAGGTTGACGGTCTCGATTGGCGATTCGGTCCGTCGTGCCCGCGAGTAGTTGAGCAGGTCGGTGAGCAGGGCTTCGAGCCGTCTGATCCGTCCCCGCAGCAGCTGCATGTTCTCCCGCGACTCACCTTCCAGATTTTCTCCCAGGTCCTCTTCGATCCAGGCGGCAAGGTTATCGATTCCGCGCAGCGGCGCCTTCAAATCGTGCGAAGCGACATAGGCGAATTGCTCCAGATCTTCGTTGGAGCGCGCAAGTTCGCGGGAGTGCCTGTTGAGTGTCATGGTCATTTCTTCCGCCAGTTCCTGGGCGCGCTGGCGCGTGCGGGCGAAGGACCAGACCACGCCGAAGAAAAGCAGGCTGGTGAAGACGCCGGCAAAAAGGACGATGTATGATTTCTGTGGGTCCAGCAGTTTCTCGAACTCGGGCAGGCTGGAGATCCGGAGTGACCAGGTGTGCTGCCCGATGGTCATCTGCTGGGTATGTATGAAAAGCGGCGAATGCCCCGCCGCGCTGCTTTGGCTGTCATGCATCAAGGTTTCGGTGCCGAGCGTCTCGCCATCGTAGATCTCCAGGCGCACGTTCGGCAGGCCCGGCCCCAGGATGCCCTCCATGAGGTTGCGCATGCGAAAGGGGCTGTACACGAACCCGAGGCTGCTGGCGCGCCGCTCGGCGATGCTGTCCGGCGTTTCACCATGTCCATAGTAGGGAAGGTACATGAGGAAGCCTGCCTGGACGTCGTCGCTGATTTCCTGCACCAGGGTGACCCTGCCGGAGATGGCGGCTTCGCCGCTGTCCCGGGCCAGTTCCATGGCGCGCCGCCGGGTCTCCTGAGAGAACATGTCGTAGCCGAAGGCCTGACGGTTGCGTTCGTCGAAGGGCTCCAGAAAGATAATCGATGAATAGATTTCGCGCTCGCCCGCCGGTCGGATGGTGAAATCCGGGAAGCCCTCGGCGCGCACTTCCGCTTCGTAGGCGACGCGATCTTTAGGAAGCACCAATTCCGAATAGCCGATGCCCTGGATGCCCGGATAGATCTCGTTGAGATTCAGGGTCTCGACGTAGGTTCGCCAGTCGTCGCGGGAGACTTTCTCCGACGCCTTCAGCAAGGCGAGGCCGCCGCGCAGTGCCTGCGTATAGAGGGCCATGCGCTGGTCGATGGCCTCCGTTATCTCAGCTTTGCGGAACTCGAACTTCTCCAGCGCCAGGATCTCGCTGTCGCTCTTCACCAGATGGTAAGCGACGGCCGTGAACAGCAGCAGAAGCAGCAGCGACAGCCATGGCAGGATCACGGTCACTTGGCTTGCGGCGTGTGAAATGCCCTCCGGCGCCTTCGGTTCCGCCACTTCGGTGGTTTTGGCGAGCGTGCACTCGGCGCTGCAGAGATGCCCTCTGTTCTTGACTGAACAATCCGAAATGATCACGTAAAGCCGCCGTTATGATTATAAAAAATATAAACTAAGTTTATCGGCTTTAGAAAGTGTGAAGGCGGATAGAAACGGCCAGGTCATTCAACCGTAAGTGAGTGGGGCCACCGTTCCGCCAGCGCGGGGGGCGATTTCCGACAGGTGTTCCAGCGCCTTGAGGGCGACAGGACTGGGGCGCTTGGGACCATGCCGCCCGAGATGCTAAGGCTGTCGGGCAAAACAACCGAAAAGGGGAACTGCGGCATGACCAAGATCTGCATGGCCGGGGCGACCGGCTGGACCGGCAAGGCGATCACCGCCGGCATTCTGGAGGCGGCGGACCTGGAGCTGACCGGCGCCTTGGCGCGCAAGTCGGCGGGCCTGGACGTGGGGAACGTGCTGGGCCGCGCGGAGACCGGCGTGACGGTCACCGCCGACGTGGGCGAAGCCCTGGAAGGCGCCGAGGTCCTGATCGACTACACCCACCCGGAAGCGGTGAAGGAGCATACCAAGGCGGCGATCCACCGCGGCATCTCCGTGGTCATCGGCACCTCCGGGCTGACCGCCGCCGACTACGCGGTGATCGACGCCGAGGCCTCGGCCGCCGGGGTCGGAGTGCTGGCGGCGGGCAACTTCTCCCTGACCGCCGCCCTGGTGCAGCACTTCGCCCTCATCGCCGCCCAGCACATCGGCCACTTCGAGGTCATCGACTACGCCAAGGCGGCCAAGCCGGACGCGCCCAGCGGCACCGCGCGCGAGATGGCCGAGCGCCTGGGCGACGTGCGCCAGCCGGAGCTCGGCTATCCGCTCGATCAAGTCGGCGGCACGCCGGAGACGCGCGGCGGCACGGTCAACGGCGTGCAGGTCCATGCCCTGCGCCTGCCGAGCTACACCGCCTCGGTCGAGGCGATCTTCGCGGTGCCCGGCGCGCGCATGACCCTGCGCCATGACGCCGGGGAGACGGCCGAGCCCTATGTCGCGGGCACGCTGGCGGCGGCGCGCAAGGTGCGCGAGGTGAAGGGACTGGTGCGCGGCCTCGACCGCTTGCTGTTCGGCTGAGCTCTCAGGACGCCTTGAGCGCTGCCGCCGCTGCGGCTTCGTCGACGCCGATGAAGCCGCCGGACTGGCGCTCCCAGAGCTGGGCGTAGAGACCGCCCAGCGCCAGCAGCTCGGCATGGTTGCCCTGCTCGACAATGTGGCCCTTGTCCATCACCACCAGGCGGTCCATGGCGGCGATGGTGGAGAGGCGGTGGGCGATGGCGATGACCGTCTTGCCGGCCATCAGGTGCTGCAGCTGGCTCTGGATCGCCGCCTCGACCTCCGAGTCGAGGGCCGAGGTCGCCTCGTCGAGCACCAGGATCGGCGCGTCCTTCAGGATGACCCGGGCGATGGCGATGCGCTGGCGCTGGCCGCCGGACAGCTTCACGCCGCGCTCGCCGACATGGGCGTCGTAGCCGCGGCGGCCGTGCAGGTCGCGCAGGTCAGGGATGAAGCCGGCGGCTTCGGCCAGTTCCGCGGCGCGCCGCATCTCCTCCTCGCCGGCCTCCGGGCGGCCGTAGACGATGTTGTCGCGGATCGAGCGGTGCAGCAGCGCCGTGTCCTGGGTCACCATGGCGATCTGCGCGCGCAGGCTGGACTGGGTCACTTGCGAGATGTCCTGGCCGTCGATCAGGATGCGCCCGCTCTCCAGGTCGTAGAATCGCAGCAGCAGGTTCACCAGGGTCGACTTGCCGGCGCCGGAGCGGCCGACGATGCCGACCTTCTCGCCCGGCTGCACGGTGAGCGACAGCTTGTCGATGATGCCGCCCTCCTGGCCGTAGTGGAAACCGATGCCCTCGAAGCGCACTTCGCCGGCGCTCACGTTCAGGGCCGGGGCGCCTCGCTTGTCGGTCACGGAGTAGGGCTGCGAGATGGTCTCGATGCCGTTCTGCACCGTGCCGATGCTTTCGAAGAGGTGCGTGATGGTGCGCAGGATCCAGCCGGACATCTGGGTCAGGCGGATGATCAGGCCGATCGCGACGGCGATGGCGCCGACGCTGACGCTGGCGTTCATCCACAGCACCACGGCCAGGGCGGTGACCGCCAGGATCAGCGCCGTGTTCAGCAGGGTCAGCGTCACGGTCATCAGGAAGACCGCCCGCATCAGGCCGCGGAAGGCGCGGGTGTGGCGGTCGATCACCTCGGCGACGAAGGCGTCCTCGCGTTCCGTATGGGCGAAGAGCTTCACCGACTGGATGTTGGTGTAGCTGTCGACCACGCGCCCGGTCAGCGCCGAGTTGGCTTCGGACACGGCGGCGGATTTGCGGCGCACCGGTGGCACCATGAAGTAAATCACGGTGCCGTAGGCGGCAGTCCACAGCAGCACCGGCAGCAGCATGCGCCAGTCGATGTTGGCGAAAAGAGCCAGGGTGCCGACCAGGTAGATCAGCAGGAACCACACGCCGTCGATGACGTTCACGACGGCTTCGCGCACCGCGTGGCCGGTCTGTAGCACCTTCTGGGCGATGCGCCCGGCGAAATCGTTCTGGAAGTAGGTCAGGCTCTGGCGCAGCACATAGCGGTGGTTGAGCCAGCGCACGCGGTTGGTCAAGCCCGGCACGATGGCGAGGTTGATGAGCCCGCGCGAGGCCAGCGTCGCCACCGGGCGCAGCACCAGGGCCACGGCGGCCATGCCGATCAGCGCCCAGCCGTGGTCGTCGAGGAAGGTCTCCGGCGCACTCCCGGTGATCCAGTCGACCAGCTCGCCGAGGAAGGCATAAAGCGCCAGCTCCGCCGCGGCCGCGATGCCGGAGATCAGCAGGGTGATCAGCAGCAGCCAGCGCACCGGCCCCAGGAAATGCCAGAAGAACGCCGCCGTCGAGGTGGGCGGACGGGCGACGTCGGACGGGGCGAGGGGGTCGAAGAGGCGCTCGAAAAAGGCGTACATGCGGATCTGGCTGTGGCTCTCGCGAAAGTTCGGGGTCGGGGTGGACAGGCTTTATCTGGGGGCGGCGGTGGCGTGAGGCAAACACGCGACGGCATTCCCGGTGGCGATGATAGCAGGTAAGCTCTTCTGGAGCCTTGCAAATCGGGCAGAGCGGCTGCCCGCCCAATTTGCACGGCCCAAGTCGCAGGGGACGGCGCGTCAGCGCAGGATTTGTCAGGAGAACTGCCAGGCATGCGAAAAATCGGCGGAGGATTGGTCTTTGCGGCGGGGGTGCTCCTGACAGCCTGCGCGGCGCCCGCGCCGCCGCCTGCCGATCCGGCCGAGCGGGCCTTGCTCACGGATTTCCGCCACGTCGCCTTCGGCAGCGAGCGGCCGGTCCTGGGCACCAACGGCGAACCCCGGGCGCGCCGCGACCACCTCGCCAAGTGGGAGACGCCGATTCGCGTGGCCTATGTCGGCGAGGCCGATGACGGCAGCCGGCAGGCGGCCCGGGATCATCTGGCGGATCTCAGCCGCCTGACCGGCCTGGAGATCACGGAGTCGGCGGCGCGGGACGCCAACCTGCTGATCTTTTTCGCCGACGACCCCTTCGCCGCGGCGCGCCGTCACCGTGCCCTTTACGCCCATCGCATCGTCGACTCTCGCAGTTTCGACGACCTGCTGGCGCGCATGGAACAGAGCGCGACCTGCTTCGGTTTCCTCTGGGGCGGCTGGCCCAGCGGCCGCGGCATCGACTTCAGCGTGGTCTTCATCTGCACCGACTGCGGCGCGCGCACGGTAGAGGGTTGCCTGGTGCAGGAGACGACGCAGATCCTGGGCTTGCTGAATGACCTGGCGCCCGACGCGGATTCGGTGTTCAGCGATTCCGGAAAACAGGTTGAGCTTACCGCGCAGGACCGGCTCATGATCCGCCTGCTTTACGATGCGCGCCTCAAGCCCGGTATGGGCTGGGCCGAGGCCGAACCGCTGGTCCGCGCGGCGCTGCGCGAGCTGCGAAGTGAAACGCCCCGCGGCGGCGGGTGACAACGCACTGGGGGAAGGGGTGAGAGCATGATTCTGTTCGAGAACTGTCGGCTGTTCGACGGGCTGCACGACGAGTTGCGGGACGGTTGCCACGTGCTGGTCGAGGACGAGCACATCCGGGAGGTCTCCGACACCCCGATCAAGTCGGACAAGGCCGAGGTCATCGACCTCAAGGGCCGCACCCTCATGCCCGGTCTCATCGACGCGCACTTCCACGCCATGGCGGCGGAGCCTGACTTCGCCAAGATGGAAAACCTGCCGCGCTCCTACCTGCACCAGCACGCGCGCGTTCTGTTGGAAAGCGCGTTGCAGCGCGGCTTCACCACGGTGCGCGATGCCGGCGGGGCCGACTACGGCCTGGCGATGGCGATCAAGGCCGGCCTCATCGAAGGGCCGCGGCTGTTTTATGCCGGGCGCGCCCTGACCCAGACCGGCGGCCATGCCGACTTCCGCTCGCCGGAGGCGGGGCACGGCGACTTCTGCTTCTGCGGCCAGAGCGCGCACATCTTCGGCACCATCGCCGACGGCGTGCCGGCGGTGCAGAAGGCGGCGCGCGAGGAACTGCGCAAGGGCGCGACGCAGATCAAGATCATGGCTTCCGGCGGGGTCGCCTCGCCGAGCGATCCGATCTGGAACCTGCAGTATTCGGAAGACGAGATCCGCGCCATCGTCTGGGAGGCCGCGTCCTGGCGGACCTACGTCATGGCCCACGCCTATACGCCCGAAGCCATCGCGCGCTGCGTCGCCTTCGGCGTGCGCTCCATCGAACACGCCAACCTGATCGACGCCGAAACGGCAAAGGCTTGCTGGGCGGCGGGCGCCTATGTGGTGCCGACGCTGGTGACCTACGAAGCGCTGGAACGCTTCGGCCCGGAGTTGGGCCTGCCGGCGGTCAGCCTCGAGAAGCTGAAGGTTGTCCGCGAGGCGGGTGTGAAATCGCTCGAGATTCTCAAGGCCGCCGGCGTGTCGACCGGCTTCGGCACCGACCTGCTCGGCGCCATGCAGGTGCACCAGTCCGGTGAGTTCACGATTCGCGCCGAGGTTCTCTCAGCGAGTGAGATTTTGCGCTCCGCCACCTCGGTCAACGCGGCGCTGCTGAATGCGGAGGGCGATCTCGGAGTCGTCGCGCCCGGCGCCTTCGCCGACCTGCTGGTGATCGACGGCGACCCGCTGGCGGACCTCACGCTCTTGCAGGAACAGGGCGCACACATCCCGGTGATCATGAAGGGCGGACGCTTCGTCAAGCAGATGCTTTGAATCCTATGTCGAAGGCTAAGAGGACAACGGTAAGCCGCTTGTTTTCGCGGACCGCCTCGTAATAGGCTGATTCGAACTTGCCGAGTAAAAACGGAACTTATTCGGGGTTGTAGTCCGAGTATGTAAATCAACGCACTTGTTCGGCTGCGCGCAACTTGGGACGAACAGGGAGAAGCAGAAATGTTTCTGCGAGAGGGGTGGGCTATGAAGCGCGGTTTCCTGACAGCAGCGATGGTTGCGGGACTTCTGACGGCGGGCGCACTGCCCGGCACTGAGGCTGCCGAGGCCAAGACTTTCAAGTGGGCCTTCCAGGGCGACGTCCAGACGCTCGACCCGCACGGTCTCTTCGAGACCTTCACTTTGGGGTTTCAGCTGAACTTCTACGAGGGCCTGGTTTCCCGGGCGGCGGATCTGGAACTGCAGCCCGGGCTCGCGGTCTCCTGGGAGAATGTCGAGCCGACGGTCTGGCGCTTCACGCTGCGCCAGGGGGTGACCTTTCACAACGGCAATGCCTTTAACGCCGACGACGTCATCTTCTCCATCGACCGCATCCGCACCGAAGGGTCGGACATGAAGGTCATCTCCGGCCTCATCGAGGAGGCGGTGAAGGTCGACGACTACACCGTCGACCTGAAGACGGCGCAGCCCAACCCGATCCTGCCGCTGCAGCTCGAGATCTTCATGATCATGGACAAGGAGTGGGCGGAGGAACACGGCACCATCGAGGCGACCAACGTCAGAGGGGACGACCAGGGCAACTACGCCAACCTCCACGCCAACGGCACCGGGCCCTTCATGGTCGTCGAGCGTCAGCCGGACGTGCGCACCGTGCTGAAGCCCAATCCCAACTGGTGGGGTGCGGCCAAGAGCAATGTCACCGAGGCGATTTTCACGCCGATCGGCCAGGACGCGACACGGGTGGCGGCGCTGATTTCCGGCGATGTGGACATGGCCTACCCGGTGCCGGTGCAGGACTGGCGGCGCCTCGAGGACGCCTCGGGCGTCAGCCCGCTGACCGGCCCTGAAGCGCGCACCATCTTCCTGGGTTTCGACCAGGACCGTGACGAACTGCTCTACTCCAATATCAAGGGCAAGAACCCCTTCAAGGACGTGCGGGTGCGCCGGGCCTTCTACCAGGCCATCGACATCGAGGCGATCAAGGCCAAGATCATGCGCGGCGCCTCAACCCCGACCAACCTGATGATCGCGCCGCAGATCAACGGGTTCGATGCGGCGCTCAACGAGCGGCTGCCCTACGACGTCGAGAAGGCCAAGGCCCTGCTGACCGAAGCCGGCTACCCCGACGGTTTCGAGGTCACCATGGACTGCCCCAACGACCGCTACGTGAACGACGAGCGGATCTGCCAGGCGGTGGCTTCCATGCTGGCGCGCATCGGCGTGAAGATAGACCTGCTGGCGCAGACCAAGTCCAAGTACTTCGCCAAGGTCCTGGCCCAGAACGGCTACGACACCAGTTTCTACCTGCTGGGCTGGACGCCCTCGACCTTCGACGCCCACAACGTGATCTTTTCCCTGATGGCCTGCCGGGTTGACGGCAAGGGGGCCTTCAACCTCGGCGGCTACTGCAATGAGCGGGTCACCGAGCTGTCCGACCTGATCCAGGTGGAGACCGACAAGGAGAAGCGTCAGGCGCTGATCGACGAGGCGAACAAGATCCACAGCGACGAAGTCGGCCACATTCCGCTGCACCAGCAGCCGCTGTCCTGGGGTGTCAGCGACGGCGTGACCGTGGCCCAGCGTCCCGACAACATGTTCCATCTACGGCACGTGACGGTGAACTAGGCCAGCCCGGACTTCTTAAACTATGGCGGATCGTCATCGCCACAGGAAGCCCGCTGGGCAGGAGAAGGCCGAAAACCGTAGCCGGGGACTACGGTTGAGGGCTTCGACGCCCCCAGCGGGCTTCCTGTGGCGACCCGCCAAGAGAGTGAGAAGGGGGCGGGGCGAATTTGCCGACAGGCGGCGCCGAGACGCTCGACCGTATTGCCGATACGCTCTTCGCGTCTCTCCCCGCCTGTCGGCAAATTCGCCTCCGTGACGACCACCATAGTTTAAGAAGTTCGGGCTAAATGCTAAGAAGGGGGCCCGGGCAGGTTGTCCGGGCCCTTTTTGATTCGCCTTTGCCGTAACCCACCTGTCTGGGGCCTAGGTAGCAGCGTATGATCGCCTTCGTCGTCCGACGGCTTCTGCAATCGATTCTGGTGATGCTGACCGTCGGCCTCATCGCCTTCTCGCTGTTCAACTACGTCGGTGACCCCATCAACAACATGGTGGGGCAGGACACCACCCTGGAGCAGCGCCAGGAACTGCGCGAACGGCTTGGCCTCGACGATCCTTTTCTCGTGCAGTACGGCCGCTTTCTGGTGAACGCGGTGCAGGGCGATTTCGGCAACTCCTACCGCCACCGCCGGCCGGTGGCGGGGCTGATCGCCGAGCGCGTGCCGGCGACGCTGGAGCTGTCCTTCGTCGCCGCCGTGCTGGCGCTCTTCATCGGTGTGCCTATGGGGGTCTATACCGGCCTGCACCGGCGCGGCTTCCTGTCGCAGCTCTTTCTCACCGTCTCGCTGGTCGGCATCTCGCTGCCCACCTTCCTCATCGGTATTCTGCTGATCCTGGTCTTCGGCGTGATGTCGCAGGACATCAACGCCGCCCTCGGCTTCACGCTGGTGCCGCAGCTGCCGACCTTCGGGCGCGGCGACACGGTGCAGCTCGGCTGGTGGTCGACCGGCTTTCTGACCGAGTCCGGCCTGCTGGCGCTGATCCTGCCGTCGATCACGCTCGCCTTGTTCCAGATGACGCTGATCATGCGCCTGGTGCGCTCGGAGATGCTGGAGGTGCTGCGCACCGACTACATCAAGTTCGCCCGCGCCCGCGGCCTGACCAATCGCGCCGTGAACTTCGGTCATGCCCTGAAGAACACCCTGGTGCCGGTCATCACCATCACCGGCCTTCAACTCGGCTCCATCATCGCCTTCGCGCTGATCACCGAACAGGTCTTCCAGTGGCCGGGGGTGGGGCTGCTGTTCATCCAGGCGATCAACGAGGTCGATATCCCGGTCATGGCCTCCTATCTCATGCTGATCGGCTTCTTCTTCGTGGTCATCAACCTCATCGTCGACCTGCTCTACTTCGTGGTCGACCCGCGTCTGCGTGCCGACAAGGCCGTGGCCGCCGGGCATCAGTAGGAGAGGGCGATGAGCAGCGGCGAAGAAAATGGCGAGGCCGTGCCCGGTACGGGTTTGGCCGCGCGTCTCGGCGACGGGGTGCACCGCTTCTTCGACAGCGACCTGTGGTTTTCCTTCACCCGGTCGCCGGTCGTGGTGGTCTCCGCGGTGATCACCTTCGTTTTCGTCTTCGCGGCGCTTTTCGCCCCGCTGGTCGCGCCGCACAACCCCTTCGACCTCGCCTCCATCGACCTGCTGGACAGTTTCATTCCGCCGGTCTGGGTCGACGGGGGAGACCCGCGCTTCCTCCTGGGCACCGACGACCAGGGGCGGGATATCCTGTCGACGGTCATCTACGGCGCAAGGATCTCTCTGGGGGTCGCCTTCGCCTCGGTGCTCTTCGCCATGGTGCTGGGCATCTCCCTCGGCCTCTTGAGCGGCTACCTCGGCGGCGCGGTGGACGCGCTCATCATGCGCATCGCCGACGTGCAGCTGACCTTCCCGGCGATCCTCATCGCGCTGCTGATCGACGGGCTGGCGCGCACCGTGCTGCCGCGCGACCTGCACGGGCAGATCTGGTTCTATGTGCTGATGCTGGCCATCGGCCTGTCATTCTGGGTGCAGTACGCGCGCACCGTGCGCGGCTCGGCCATGGTCGAGCGCGGCAAGGAATACGTCCAGGCTGCGCGGGTCATCGGCATTCCGCCGCTGCTGATCATGCTGCGCCACGTCCTGCCCAACGTCATGGGCCCGGTGCTGGTCATCGCCACCATCAACCTCGCCATCGCCGTGATCACCGAGGCGACGCTGTCGTTCCTGGGCGTCGGCGTGCCGCTGACCTCGCCCTCACTCGGCACCCTGATCCGCGTCGGCCAGGACTTCCTGTTCTCCGGCGAGTGGTGGATCACCATCTTTCCCGGCGCCGCCCTGGCGATCCTGGTGCTGGCCGTCAACCTGCTGGGCGACTGGCTGCGCGACGCCCTGAACCCGAAGCTGCGGTGACGGGCATGGCGCTCTTGCAGGTCGATAATCTGCGGATCGAAATTCCCGGCCGGCGCGGGACGCTTGTCGCCGTCGACGATATCTCCTTCCAGATCGGCGAAGGCGAGGTGCTGGGCGTGGTCGGCGAGTCCGGAGCGGGCAAGTCGCTGACCGGCGCCGCCGTCATCGGCCTACTGGAGCCGCCCTGCCGTATCGCCGGGGGACAGATCCTCTTCGACGGCCAGCGCATCGACAACCTGCCGTATGAAAAGCTGCGCCGCATCCGCGGGCGCCACATCGGCATGGTGTTCCAGGATCCCTTGACCTCGCTCAATCCGCTCTACACCGTCGGGCGGCAGCTCACCGAAACCATCCTCACCCACACGGACCTGAACGAGAAGGGCGCGCGCAAGCGCGCCATCGAGTTGCTGAAGGAGGTCGGCATCCCCGCCGCCGAGCGGCGCGTCGACCAGTATCCGCACGAGTTTTCCGGCGGCATGCGTCAGCGGGTGGTGATCGCGCTGGCGCTCTGCGCCAACCCGCGCCTCATCATCGCCGACGAGCCGACCACCGCCCTCGACGTCTCGATTCAGGCACAGATCATCACGCTGTTGAAGCGGCTGTGCCGCGAGCACGGCGCGGCGGTCATGCTGGTGACTCACGACATGGGCGTGATCGCCGAAACCGCCGACCGCGTGGCGGTGATGTATGCCGGGCGCATCGTCGAGATCGGTCCGGTGGCCGACGTGGTGTTGCGTGCCAAGCATCCCTATACCGACGGTCTGATGGGCTCGATCCCGCTGGTCGGCCATGACGTCGAGCGCCTGACCCAGATCGACGGGGCCATGCCGCGGCTGAGCGCCATTCCCACCGGCTGCGCCTTCAACCCGCGCTGCCCCAAGGCCTTCGAGCGCTGCCGCCGCGAACGGCCGGAATTGGAAGCGGTCGGGGCGACGGAGGCGGCCTGCTGGCTGTATGAGGAAGCGCCGGAGCGGAGCGGCACCGATGGCTGAAGCTCAGGCAGTGCCGGCGGCTGGGGAAGACGTGCTGGTCGCGGTCGAGAAGCTCGCCAAGCTGTTCGACGTCTCGCCGCCGCTGCTGAACCGTCTGCTGCAGGGCGAAAAGCGGATCCTGCTCACGGCGGTCGACGGTGTTTCCTTCAAGATCCCGCGCGGCATGACCTTCAGCCTGGTCGGCGAGTCCGGCTGCGGCAAGTCGACGGTGGCGCGCCTCGTGGTGGGGCTGCACAACGCCACCCGCGGCAAGATCCTCTTCGAAGGCGTCGACATGGCGAGCCTCAAGGGCCGCGCCGAGACGGAGCCCCTGCGCAAGCGCCTGCAGATGATCTTCCAGGACCCCTACGCCAGCCTCAATCCGCGCTGGCGGGTGGCCGACATCGTCGCCGAGCCGATCCGCGCCCATAAAATCATGGCGGGGCGCCAGACCATCGCCGCGCGGGTCGGCGAACTGCTGGAGCAGGTCGGGCTGTCGGCCGCCGACGGAGAGAAGTTTCCGCACGAGTTCTCCGGCGGGCAGCGCCAGCGCATCTCCATCGCCCGGGCGCTGGCCAGCAACCCGGAGTTCCTGGTCTGCGACGAGCCGACCTCCGCCCTCGACGTCTCGGTGCAGGCGCAGATCCTGAACCTCATGAAGAGCCTGCAGCGCGAGCTGGGGCTGACCTACCTCTTCATCAGCCACGACCTGGCCGTGGTCTATCACATCTCCGACTTCGTCGGGGTCATGTACCTGGGCCGCCTGGTGGAGTGGGGCGAGGCCAAGGCGCTGTTCCGCCACCCGCAGCATCCCTATACGCGCATGCTGCTGGACGCCATCCCCGACCTGGAGATGACCGGGCGCCCGCGCATTCCCGTGGCCGGCGAAGTGCCGAGCCCCATCGCGCCGCCCAGCGGCTGCCACTTCCACCCGCGCTGCCCCTTCGCCGAGGCGCGCTGCCGCCGCGAGGTGCCACAGCCCTTGGCGACGGCGGCAGGTGAGGTATCCTGCCATGGAGTGGCCGAGGGCCGCCTGCCGGCGGTCGAGCGCGCTGCTGTGCCCTCTGGCGCCAAGCCCAAAGCCTGACCGCATGCTTCGAGACGCTCGCGACT
This sequence comes from Kiloniellaceae bacterium, assembly GCA_048268885.1. Taxonomy (GTDB): domain Bacteria; phylum Pseudomonadota; class Alphaproteobacteria; order Kiloniellales; family Kiloniellaceae; genus Pelagibius. The sequence continues at coordinate 18,167 of JBLWUP010000042.1, forward strand.
GCTCGCTCCTCAGCATGAGGTCAGTCATAATCTCTGCCTCACCCTGAGGAGGCGCGTCAGCGCCGTCTCGAAGGGCGAGGCAGGGTACGAGACATGAAAGTTCAGGAGTCGATCCATGGCCGTCATCAACCGCATCGCCGAATTCCACGACGAGATCAAGGGCTGGCGCCGCGACCTCCACGCCCATCCGGAGACCGCCTTCGAGGAAGTGCGCACCGCGGACTTCGTGGCCGAGAAGCTGGCCGAGTTCGGCATCGAGGTGCATCGCGGTCTGGCGACCACCGGCGTGGTCGGGGTGTTGGACGGGCGGAGCAACGCCTCGGGCCGCGCCATCGGCCTGCGCGCCGACATGGACGCGCTGCACATTCAGGAACTCAACGGCTTCGACCACCGCTCCCGCCACGACGGCAAGATGCACGCCTGCGGCCACGACGGCCACACGGCCATGCTGCTGGGCGCGGCGAAATACCTTTCCGAGACGCGCAACTTCGACGGCCGCGTCGCCTTCATCTTCCAGCCGGCCGAGGAGAACGAGGGCGGCGGCCGGGTGATGGTGGAGGAGGGGCTTTTCGAGCTCTTCCCGGTGGAGGCGGTCTACGGACTGCACAACATGCCCGGCATGCCGGTGGGCAGCGTCTCCCTGCGCAGCGGCCCGGCCATGGCGGCCTTCGACATCTTCGAGATCGTCGTCACCGGCAAGGGCACCCACGCGGCCATGCCGCAGCTCGGCATCGATCCGGTGGTGACGGGCGCGCAGATCGTGACGGCCCTGCAGACCATCGCCAGCCGCCGCACCGCGCCGCTCGATTCCGTGGTGGTCAGCGTCACCCAGTTCCATGCCGGCGACACCTGGAACGTCATTCCGGAAACCGCCGTCATCCGCGGCACCGTGCGCTCCTTCAAGAAGGAGACCCAGGACCAGATGGAGCGCGATATCGACCGCATCGCCCGCGCCATCTGCGACTCCCAGGGCGCGACCATGACCCTGCGCTACGAGCGGCGCTACCCGGCGCTGGTCAACAGCGAGGCGGAGACGCAGATTGCCGGCGCGGTGGCCGCGAAGGTGGTGGGCGACGGCAAGGTGCTGATGGGCGCCGAGCCGCTGATGGGCTCGGAGGACTTCGCCTACATGCTGGAGGCCAAGCCCGGCTGCTACGTCTGGCTCGGCAACGGCACCGAGGGCGGCCCTGGCGGTTGCTCCGTGCACAATCCGCACTACGACTTCAATGACGAGATCTCCGTCGTGGGGGCCAGCTACTGGGCCACCCTGGTCGAACAGACCCTGCCGAAATCGGCCTAGGAATTTCTCGAAAAAGTTGTTCGCGGCGCGGAAAAGACTAAGTTAGAGGCAGGATACTTCCCGTGTTCCGGCCGGTCCGAACTTCGGCGGTGCCGGGAAGCGTTGTCCACTTCTTTTGAGCTGTCGCGCTGCAGATGACCGATAAAGCGGAAGACCGCAGTTACCCCGCCCAGACCGCGCCTCTTTCGGCGCTGTCGCATGCGGAACATGTGTGGCTTTACGACTACTGGTGCGCGCGCAAGCCGGCCGAAGGGCTGCCCAGCCGCCGCGAGATCGATCCCACCGACTTCCCCAAGAGGATGCTGCCGCGGATTGCCGTGATCGGGGTGGAGACCGTGGACGGCGCGATCCGCTACCGCTATCGCCTGGCGGGCACGGAGGTCGTTTCACGGGCCGGGCGCGACCCGACCGGCAAGACGTTCGAGGATCTCTACGAAGGCGACTACCTGGAGACCGCCAGGTCCCTCTACGACGAGCTGCGCCAGTCGAAGCAGCCGCATTTCTCCGAGCGCGTCTTCCCCATCGGCGACGGCGAGAGTTTCCTGCGCTACGACCGCCTGATCCTGCCGCTGGCCTCCGACCATGACACGGTCGACCAGTTCCTGCTGCTCATCGTCGTGGTGGAACAGCGCGGCAAAGTGCACCGCGAAGGCAGTTTCGAACGGGCGGGCCGGCCCAAGAAGGCCTAGCGGGGCCGCTTTCTCCTTGCCTTTGCAAGGGGGAGGCGTCACATCGAAGAGAGTCCTTTTTGTCCGCGCCGGTTCCGCCTTCATGTCAGCTTCCCCAGATCCGTCCCACGAAATGTCCCCCGGCTCGCCCCAGGGGCCGCCGCCTCCCGGATCGCCGCCTCCCGAGGAACCGCCGTATGGCGGGCGCGAGCCGATGTTCAACCTGCCGCCGGGGACGATGTGGCTGACCCTGGCGATGATTGCCTGCTTTGCCCTGCAGAACATCCTCGAAGGGCCGACCTGGTCGTGGTTCATGTCCACGCTGGCCTTCGTTTCGACCACTTTCTGGCCGCCGGGCAGCGACGCGCCCAGCCTGTCCGGCCTGCCGACCTTGGTGACCTATGCCTTTTTGCATGCCGACTTCATGCATCTGGCGCTGAACCTCGGTTTCCTGCTGGCCTTCGGCAGCTATGTGGAGCGCCACCTCGGCCTCTTGCCCTACCTGCTGCTCTTCGTCCTGACCGCCGCGATCGGCGCCTTGGCCGAGTTCGTCTTCCGCGGCGGCCAGCCCCTGGCCCTGATCGGCGCTTCGGGCGCGGTTTACGGCATGACCGGCGCGGCCATGCGCTTCATGTTCGCCGCCGGCCAGCCCGGACAGCGGCGCCGGGCGCTCTCCTTCGTGCTCGTCTTCCTGGGACTCAACCTGCTGTTCGGGATCTCCGGCCTCGGCGACTTCCTGTCCGGGGCCCATATCGGCTGGAAAGCCCATGCCGCCGGCTTCCTCGCCGGGGCGGCGCTGTCCTTCCTGCTGCCCGGCGGGCGGCCGCCGCGCCTGGGGACGCCGGGCCGCTGAACCGGCCGGAAGATCCGCTTTTGGAGCGCCCCCCTTTGCGATTTGACGGCGCGGCGCCGCTCTTAGTACTTTCGCCCGGCAGAAACAGACGCCCTCCGCCCTTGCGGCGCCGGGCCGCGGGATTGAATTTTGGTGTTGGATAAGGGGGTACGATGAGGGGGCTTCGATGGAGCGCAGGGGCGCTCGCCGTTGCGGTTGTAGTTTTGGCGACCGCAGGTTGCGGCGGCCCGCGCGGCTTTTACGAATCCGGCCCGCCCAGAGTGCCCGCCGGCGGCGCCTTCACGATCGAGCCCGGCGCGGACGTGGTGGTCTATGGCGTGCGTTCCAAGTTCTGCGGCATGGAGCCGCCGAGCTTCGAGACCGCCAGCCAGGAGATGTTCAGCGGCGACGGCGCGCAGGGACCGGCGGCCGGAGAGGTTTATGACGCCGGCATCGGCCAGCGCGTCAGCGTGCCCTGCGGCGGCACCGTGCCGGTCCGCTCCATCGGCTACCGCGCGCCCGAGAGCTTCGAGGGCGAGGTGACCATGGTGTTTTACGGTGTCGACCGGGCCACGGTGACCGTGGCGCCGCCCGCGCCGGAGCCTGCACCCGAGTCCGAGCCGCAGGAGCCCGCGCTGGACCCGGCGGAGCCGTCCGAGCCGGCGCCGCTGCCCGACCCCGACGTCGTGCCGCCGGCTGAGGAAGGCCCGGTCCCGGAGGGCGAAGCAGGGCCGCCGGACGACACGCTGCAGGATTCGCCGCTGCGGGAAACCAACTAGCCGGAAGCGGGGCTCAGTCCTCACTCTGCAGGGCGCGCGGGTCGAGCGCGTCCTGCAGGCCGTCGCCCAGGAAGTTGAAGGCGATGACCGTCAGGAAGATCAGCACCCCGGGATAGATCGCCAGGGCCGGTGCGTCCCAGATCAGTTCCTGCGCCGAGGTCAGCATGTTGCCCCAGGAGGGCAGCGGCGGCTGGATGCCGAGGCCGAGGAAGCTCAAGACCGACTCCAGCAGGATGATGCCGCCGATCGACAGCGTCGTGGCGACGATGATCGGCGAGACCACGTTGGGCAGGATGTGCACCAGCATGATGCGCGGCGCGGAGGCCCCCAGGGCTTCGGCGGCGCGCACGAACTCCCGCGTCTTCATCGACAGGGTGGCGCCGCGCACCAGCCGCGCCACGGTGGTCCAGCCGACCAGCGCGATCAGCGCCACGATGCGGTAGAGGCTCACGCTCTCCGAGGTGACCAGGTCCTGCGGCAGGCCCAGTTTGCCGAGGTCGATGGCCGCCAGGATGATCAGCAGCGGCAGGATCGGCAGGGCGATCACGCCGTCGGTAAAGCGCATCAGCAAGGCATCCAGCCGCCCGCCGTAGTAGCCCGCGGTCAGGCCGAGCAGCGTGCCGACCACCGCCGCGCAGAGCGCCGCGGCGAGACCGACCAGCAGAGAGACCTGTCCGCCGTAGAGCAGCCGCACCAGCAGGTCGCGGCCCAGCTCGTCGGTGCCCAGGGGATGCGCGGGCGAGGGCGGCTGCTTGGCGTTGAAGAGGTCGACCAGGTTGCTGTCGAGGCCGAGCACCATTTCGACCAGCGGCGCGGCGGCCGAGGCCAGCGTCAGCAGAACCAGAAACACCAGGCTGAAGAAGGCGAGGCGGTGGCGGTAGAAGCGGCGCCAGAAGATCTGCCGCACGGTGAGCGCGTCGCCGCGCGCGTGGCCGGCCTCGGCGGCCAGCAGGCCGGGGGGCTGCGGGGTCCCCGTCATCTGTCCGGACCCGTCATCGGTAACTGATCCGGGGATCGAGCCAGCTGTAGGCCAGGTCCGCCAGCAGGTTGGCCAGCAGCGTGGTCAGCGTCGCCAGCAGCAGGCCGGCCAGGGCCACGTTGTAGTCGTTGCCGATGACCGCGTCGTAGATCGTCTTGCCCATGCCCAGGTAGGCGAAGATCTGCTCGGTGATCAGGGCGCCGGAGAAGAGGTTGCCCATCTGCAGCGCCAGGATGGTGACCACCGGGATCATGGCGTTGCGCAGCACGTGGCCCAGCACCACCTGGCGCCCGCTGAGGCCCTTGGCCAGGGCGGTGCGGACGTAGTCCTGGCGCAGCGTCTCGATGGCGGCGGCGCGCATGAAGCGGATGACCCCGCCCACCGTGGCGATGGTCAGCGCCATGACCGGCAGGGCCAGGTAGCGCAGGTCGGCCCAAAAGTCGCGGCCGTCGCCCATGCCGCCGGCCGGCAGCCAGCCCAGGGTGACGGCGAAGAGAATGATCAGCAGGATGGCCAGCCAGAAGGGCGGCATGGAGATGCCGGCGAAGGCCAACATGTTGATGGCGTGGTCGACCGGGCTTTGCGGGCGTGTGGCGGCATAGATGCCCGCCGGCAGGGCGATGGCCAGGGCCAGCAGGAAGCTGAGCCCCATGAGGATCACGGTGTTGCCGAGGCGCGGCAGCAGGATATCGAGGGTCGGCTGGTTGTAGAGCCGCGAGTAGCCGAAATCGCCGGTCAGCGCGTTGCCGAGCCAGGCCAGGTAGCGCTGCAGGATCGGCTGGTCGAGCCCGTAGATGGCGCGCAGGCGCTCGGCCTCCGCCGAGGTCATCTCCGGGTCGGAGAAGATCATGATGTCGATGGGGTCGCCCGGCATGAGGCCGATGAGCAGGTAGATCACCAGAGACATGACGGCGAGCACCAGGAAGGATTCCGTCAGCCGCCGGGCGAGGTAGGAGAGCATCCGCTGTCAGCGTCCCTCGACGGTCCAGTCCTCGATCCACAGCGTGGACGAGGCCTGCTGGCCGGTCGGGCGCAGGCCCTTCAGCCATTTCGGCAGGATGTAGGGATTGGCGCGCCAGTAGAGCGGGATCACCGGTACCTCCTCGGCATAGATCTCCTGTAGGCGGTGCCACATCTGCTCGCGCTTGGCGCGGTCGAGCTCCAGGTTGATGGCCTCGATCAGCGCGTCCATTTCGGCGTTCTTGAAGCCGGTGTAGTTCTGCCCCGACCAGCCGTTCTCCTCGCTCGGAATCTCCTCCGAATGCATCGTCGAGCGCGGCGCGTTTTCCGGCGAGGAGCCCCAGGCGAACATGACGAGGCCGGTGAAGCGGCGTTCATGCACCGTCTGGCCGAAGAACACGCGCGGCGGCTCGTTGCGCACGCGCACGTCGATGCCGAGCTGCTTCCACTGGCTTTGCAGAACCTGCTGCACCAGCTCGCGCACGCGGCTGCCGGCGGTGGTCATGAACTCCAGCTGCAGCGCCTCGCCCGCCGCATTATGACGCACGCCGCCGCGCAGGTCGCTCCAGCCGGCTGCCTCCAGCAGTTCGGCGGCCTTGGCCGGATCGTAGGGATATTTCTTCACGTCCTTGTAATAGACCCAGTCCAGCGGCGAGACGCTGGTATGGGCGACCGGCTGGCGGCCTTCGAAGAGGCGCTCGTTGATCGCCTCGCGGTCGAGGGCATAGACCAGCGCCTGGCGGACCCGCTTGTCGGCCAGGATCGGGTTGTCGAGCATCAGGTCGATGTGCTCGTACAGCAGGCCCGGCTTGTAGATGACGTTGAAGCGGTCGCCGTGGCGCTTTTCGAAGGCGAGCGCCTGGTCGAGGGTGAGGCCCAGCTCGCCGGAGATCATGTCGATATTGCCGGACAGCAAATTCGCTTCCAGCGCCGTGGTCTTTTCGATGGTCAGCACGGTCACGCGCTCGAAGGCCGGCGGCTTGCCCCACCAGGTCTCGTTACGCTCCAGCACGACGCGCGAGCCCGGAACGATCTCGGTGATCCGGTAGGGGCCGTAGTAAAGCCCTCTTTCGGTCGGATGGGTGTCGAAGGCGGTGCGGTTGCGGTAGTCCTCCGGCGCCGCGTCGAAGATCGGTTCCTCGATGTGCGCGGGCAGGATCCGGAAGTCGTTGATGGCCGCATATTCGAAGGAGATGCGGTCGGCGTGCATGACGAAGGTCTTGTCGTCGATCACGTCGATGGCGTGGATGCGCCGGAAAAGCTCCAGGTTGCCGATGCCGGCCGTGGGGTGGCGCCCGGCCTTCCAGGTGAAAAGCACGTCCTTGGTGTTGACCGGCGTGCCGTCGCCCCAGGTGGCGTCCGGGCGGATCGTGTAGGTGAGGGCGATGCCGCGGCCGTCGCCGGCGCCCTCGACGCCCTCGGGCAGGTCTTCCGGCACCGCGGTGCCGGCCTCGATCGACGGCAGCTCGGTGCAGAGCATGCAGATCAGCTCCCACTGCTGGTCGTAGACCGTCATCGGCCGGCGCGTCATGGAGGCGACGTAGGACTTGGCCACAGAGGGCTCGCGGCTGGGATGCAGGGTCGTGGGATACTGCGAGATGCCGATGCGCAGCTCTTCGGCGGCAGCGCCGGGGGAAACCGCGGCGCAGGTTCCCGCCACGGCCAGCAGGAACGACAGAATCAGCTTTCGCATGCCAGGGGCCCTTCACAACTCTCCGGGGTCTCTGGCCCCATCCTAGCGGACCGGAGGCGTCGCGCGAAGGGCCTGCGCTTGCCTTGTCCGCATAAGGGGGGCCGTAGGGGCGGATAGGGGATTGGTTGGAAATCACCTTTCGGTGATTATATGCAAGATTGAGAGATCGCACGCGGCGCGATCCGCCTGACGGAAGCATGCGATAATGAGAAACACGCCCCTATGAACGGACGCGGCATCACCCTTTTCGAACTGCTGGGCTTCAAGGTCCGGGTCGACATCACCTGGATCTTCCTGGCCCTGCTGGTGACCTGGTCCCTGGCCAAGGGCGCGTTCCCGGTCTGGTTCGCCGATGCGGGCCTCAGCGACGCGACCTTCTGGTGGATGGGCGTCGCCGGCATGCTGGGTCTGTTCTTCTCGCTGATTTTCCATGAACTGTCGCATTCCCTGGTGGCGCGGCACTATGGCCTGCCGATCAAGGGGATCACGCTGTTCATCTTCGGCGGCGTCGCCGAGATGACCGAGGAGCCGAAGAGCGCCAAGGTCGAGTTCTGGATGGCGATCGCCGGCCCCATCGCCAGTTTTTTCCTGGCGCTGGTTTTCCAGGTGCTGACTTGGCTGGGCACGGCCCAGGGCCTGCCGGTGCCGGTGACCGGCGTGCTCGGCTATCTCGCCTTCATCAATCTGCTGCTCGGCGCCTTCAATCTCATCCCGGCTTTCCCGATGGACGGCGGCCGGGTGCTGCGCGCGGCGCTGTGGTACTGGCGCGGCGACCTGCGCCAGGCGACCCGCATTGCCTCCGGCGCCGGCCAGGGCTTCGGCATGCTGCTGATGATGCTGGGGGTGCTCTCCGTCGTGACCGGCAACTTCATCGGCGGCATGTGGTGGTTCCTCATCGGCCTGTTCGTGCGTGGCGCCGCCGCGGCTTCCTATCAGCAGCTCATCGCCCGCCGCCTCTTCGAGGGCGAACCGGTGCGCCGCTTCATGACCCATGAGACCGTCGCGGTGCCGCCCGCCCTGCCGCTCGCCGGCTTCATCGAGGACTTCGTCTACGAATACCACTACGACCTCTTCCCGGTGGTGTCGGGTCAAAGCCTCGTCGGCTGCATCAGCACCCGCCAGGTGAAGACGGTGCCGCGCGAGGAGTGGCAAAGGCGAACGGTCGGCGACCTCATGTCGCCCTGCACGGAGGAAAACACCGTCGATCCCGGCATGGACGCGATCGAGGCCATGAGCCTCATGCGTCGCACCGGCGCCAGCCGCCTGATCGTGGCCGTCGGCGACCGTCTGGTCGGTATCGTGGCCTTGAAGGACATGCTGGAGCTGTTCAGCCTGAAGATGGACCTGGAGGGCCCGCGCTAGCATTTCCGCCGGGGAAGGGGTGTGCCCGAAGACAAGCCCATGGACGACAAGGCCATCGAAGACAAGACCATGCGCGAGACCTACGCGACCTATCCGCGCTACAGCCGCGCCGAGCGGATCGCCGACGCCGTCGTCCATAGTCTGGGGCTGGTTTTCGGACTGGCCGGCTGCATCTCCCTGGCCATCGCCGCCTGGCCCCGCAACGATGTGCTGCTGCACCTGGCCCTGGCGCTCTACGGCCTCGGCCTGCTGGCCATGCTCGGCTGCTCGGCGCTGTATAACCTCTCCAATCACGGCCGCTGGAAAGTGATCTTCCGGCGCCTCGACCACGCCGCCATCTTCGTCATGATCGCCGGCACCTACACGCCCTTCACGATCGTCGTGCTCGGCGATGCCGTGGGGCTGGGCCTGCTGGCCTTCGTCTGGACGGTGGCGCTGGCCGGCGTCGTCTTGAAGCTGTTCTGGCCGCACCGCCTCGACCGTCTTTCGGTCGCGGCCTACCTGCTGCTTGGCTGGAGCATCGTCGTCGCGGCCGGCCCGCTGTGGGGCGCCGTCTCCGCGGCGGGCCTCGGCCTGCTGCTGGCCGGCGGGCTGCTGTACAGCCTCGGCGTCGTGTTCCACCTGTGGAACCGGCTGCCCTACCAGAACGCCATCTGGCACGCCTTCGTGCTGGCCGCCGCGGCCTGCCACTTCACGGCGGTGTTCAGCGAGGTGGCGCTGGCGGGGTAGAGCCTGGCTGAATGATCGAGGTTGTCGCGCAACGACTCGACACCCTTCGCCGACTCACTGCGGATGGGGAATCCTCTGGGTGCCGACGATCAACTCGTCGTAGTCCGTATAGGTCGGTGAATGCTCCTGGGTCGCATCCTTCTTTGTCATGAAGTCGATCAGCCACACACGTCCCCACGGACGATACGCCTTCACCGACCCGTCGTCGTTGTAGGTATAGAAGGCGCTCGTGGGGTGGATGTAGTCCACCACGAGAACCGTGGGGCCGCCGTCCACGGTTGCCCAGAGCCTGACATGGGTATTCCAGACCAGGCGGCCGGAAGGATCTTCAGTATAGGCCGCATCCTCGGGATCGACGTCCAAGCCCAGCTGATAGGTTACCCAGACGTCTTTCGGAAAATTCCAGCGCGCATCATCCTCGGGCAAGCGTCGCGCGGCACAGGCGCCGGGATTGCGGGACCCCGGCCCCGGATCGCAGATCGGCTGGTTGTCGCCCGCGAATACCATGGTCTGCGTGGGGCGGCAGCGATTGTAGAGGAAGGGCGTCCGCGTCACCTCCGGTCCCGTCGCGCCAAGAGGAAAGAGGTTGTTGCTCGTCACCACCACATGTGTCGGCGTACAGGACTCGCCGCCTGATTCGCTGATGATCACCGCCTTGGGTTTGGTCCGCCCCCCATTCACATGACGAAAGACCGTCTGCAGGTAATCCGCGGGCATGAACTGGCGCCATTGGGTGTAGAGACTGCCGCCGGGGCCAATTGGATCGTGAAGGCCGGCTTCCACCCAGTCGAAGAAATAGAAGCCGCTCTGTGATTGCCCGGAGCGATTCGGGTACATATGGCGCACGACACCATCGAAGATCACGGGGCGCAATCCGCCGTTGCGGGCCGCGGAGCGGCTGATGGACAGGCCCTCCGGTTTGCGTGCTCCCAGGGGCACGTCATCCGGGCTGTCGAACCCCTGGCAGAAGAAAACGCCTTCTGCAGCGCAGCGCTCGGCAAAGTCCGCCGTCTGAATTTTCTCACCGTAGCGCGGTCCGATTGGCACCGGGTCGTCGGGACGGTCGACACGGGTCGGGTCCAAACTTGGATCGTGCCGGTCAGCCAGCAGGTCGAGATCCGCCAGCAGTTCTTCACCAGGCGCCTGCCAGGCCTCCGGAAGGATCTGAGCCAGGGCCGGCGAGAGCAGCGCGGCAAGGAGGATGACAAACAAGAGTGCCAACTTCTTCATGCCGTCCTCCTCTGGCCCTGAAACACCGCTGTTGTCGGTTTCCTCACGGAATCCCTATTTCCCTTCCGGCACGCCGTACAACAGGGGCGGTCGCGTTGGAAATTGTTGAAGACACTTGTGTGTCGGCCCTTCGTTGAGGGGGCACCTCCGCCGCTGGCGCCAGCAATGCAACCAACATTGCAACAACTCTGCTGGGCAGAATCAACCCAAGTGGTGCTCGTCCTGCTTCAGGAACCGAGCGCCCCCCATCGACGGCTTGGCCGTGGAACGGTTTTCGCCCCATCCAGCAGGCCAATTCAGCAGGCCAATCCAGCAGGCCAATCCAGCAGGCTAGTCGAGCAGGCGCGTGATGGTGTAGCCGCCGGACTTTTCGTCGTGCTGCAGCTCCAGCAGCTTGCGGTCCTCGGCTTCCTCCAGCAGCTGCCCGAAGGAGCGGAAGCCGTGATAGCTCTCGCTGAAACCGGGCTTGCGGCGTTTCAGGGTCTGCTTGACCATGGAGCCCCAGACCTTCTCCTGCTGGCCGCGTTCCTTGAACAGGTCGTCGATCACTTCGGTGACGAGGTCGAAGGCTTCCTGCTTCAGCACCTCTTCGCTGTTGGGCTTGGCCTTGGCCGTCTTCTTGGAGGCGCTGCGTTTGCGCTTGGCCCGTTGCTGCTTGTCCGACTCGCGGATCAGGTCGTCGTAGTAGATGAACTCGTGGCAGTTCGCCGTCAGCAGCTCCGAGGTCGAGTTCTTCACGCCGACGCCGATCACCGTCTTGTTGTTCTCGCGCAGCTTCGAGACCAGGGGCGAGAAATCGGAGTCGCCGGAGATGATGACGAAGGTGTCGATGTGCGGCTTGGTGTAGCAGAGGTCGAGGGCGTCGACGACAAGGCGGATATCGGCGGAGTTTTTGCCCGAGACGCGCACGTGGGGAATCTCGATCAGCTCGAAGGCGGCCTCGTGCATCGGCGCCTTGAATTCCTTGTAGCGCGCCCAGTCGCAGTAGGCCTTCTTCACGACGATGTCGCCCTTCAGCAGCAGGCGCTCCAGCACCTTGCCGATGTCGAAGGCCGCGTACTTGGCGTCCTTGACGCCGAGGGCGACGTTTTCAAAGTCGCAGAACACGGCCATGTTCTGGGCCATGTTCTGGGCGGTATTGTCTTCACTCATGTCGGATGCGCCTTCAACCTGTTGTCACGCCGCCTGTTGTCACGCCGCGGTGGCCGTGATCATAGGCCGTTGCAGGCGCTACAGCCAGCCGCGTTCCTTGTAGTAACGGCGGGCGCCTTCATGCAGCGGCGCGCTGAGGCCGTCGGCGATCATGCGCTCGGGAAGCAGGTTGCTGAACGAGGGATGCAGGCGGCGGAAGCTGGCGAGATTCTCGAACACCGCCTTGGTGATGGCATAGACCGTATCGGCGTCGACCTTGGTGGAGCTGACCACGGTCGCCTTCACGCCGAAGGTGCGCACGTCGTTGGGGTTGCCGGCGTAGAGGCCGCCCGGGATCGTCATGCGGACGTAGAAGGGATACCTGGCCACCAGGATATCGATGGGCCGACCGGCGACGTCGACCAGAGCCGCGTCGCAGAGCCGCACGGCCTGGCTGACGGAGTCGTTCGGGTGGCCGGCGGTATAGACCATGGCCTGGACCCGGTCGTGGCACAGCGCCAGGGATTGCTGGCTGGCCGGCAGCTCCTCGGCCAGGCTGAAGGTCGACTTCTCCCAGCCCATGGCGAACATGAGGATCTCCATGGTGCCGCGCTGGCCGGAGCCGGGGTTGCCGATGTTGACCCGCTTGCCGATGAGGTCGCGCAGGTTCTCGATCTCGGCGTCGCGGCGGGCGACCAGGGTGAAGGCCTCGCCGTGAACCGAAAAGAGCGACCGCAGGTCCGGGTCGGGCTTGTCTTCGGTGAAGTCGCTGGTGCCGTTGAACGCATGGTACTGCCAGTCGGATTGGGCCACCGCCAACTGCAGCTCGCCGGCGCGCAGGGCGCGCAGGTTGGCGATGGAGCCAGCCGTCGGCAGGGCGGTGCAGGCGGGCGCGGCGGCGTTGCCGGAGGCCTTCAGCAGGTGGCAGATCGCGCGGCCGATCTGGAAGTAGACTCCGGCGCGGCTGCCGGTCCCGACGGTCACGGCGGGGTCGGCCGCGGTTGCCGGTGCGATGGTTGAAACCACCACGGTCCCTGCAAGGCAGGCTGCGAAGAATATGCGGCGGATCAACTCACCGGGCCTCATGCGCCTGGTCTCCTGGATTCTCAATTTTGATAATGAACGCGGCAGCTTACGACAATAAGCCTTAAGGCAAAATTGTCAGCGAGTTCCTAATAAAACTTAAAGGTGAATCCGATCGGGACGGATATCGCTTCTCAGGCGCCGGCGGGCAGGTTGCGGTCCCAGGCGACGATCTCGTCGTAGAGGGCATCGAATCGGTCGTCCTCTCTGCGCTCGAAGAGAGGATCTTCAACATGTCCGAGCTGACCCGCGAGCTGGCGCCAATCCTCCGGCGTCAGGCTGCGCTGGGCGGCGGGGAAGAAGTGCTTTTCTTCCATCAGGATGTGGTGCCGGTAGCCCTTGAGGAAGGCCGCGGCGGCCTCCGTGAATTCGTGCCGCTCCATGGGAATGTCCTGCTCGACGGCGGCGAGAGCCTCGCCGAATGCCGCCGTCAGCTCGGCCAGCTTGCGGTGCTCGGTCCTGAGGTCGCCCATCGCCCCCGCGGCTGCCGGGTCGCGGGCCTTCAGGCGGTCGAACACCAGGTCTTCGCGGGGGTGATGGTGCAGGTCCGGATAGGTCCGGCAGTAGTGCAGCACCCCATCGACGATCTCGAAATCCAGGGTGCCGCCCTCGGCGAAGGCGTCGATCTGGCGCTCCAAGGCGTCGAGAAGCTTGGTCAAGCGGGAGTGGTCACTGCGCAGTGCATCAATGATGCTGGCCATCTCATCCACCTAGGCGAGAGTTGACGGGACTTCCGCTTGCGCTTGCGGACAAGGCGCCGGAATTGGTTAAAACCGTATTTTTCCTGGCATGCCAAGGCATTGACTTGGGTCAAGTGATGCCAAAAGGGGCGCGTTTCCGGCCTTTCCGGGGCGCCCCTTTTTTGCTTCGTCGCAGGGGGGCGGAATGCTAAAGTTTTGTTGCGTCGCAACATCGGCTGTCCGGACGGCGCTGCGGGCCTGGTGGAAACCCGGCCCGGCAAAATAATCAAGGCAGCAAGCGGGAGTGCCCTACAGGGTGCGCCAACTCTGGGGACCGAGTAGCTTTGCTTTATCATGCTTATGAGATGACCCATGCTGCAGTGCAGCCCTTGCGCCTGCAGTCCGATGCCCTACGCTATCTCTGCCGCAGCGCCTTCAACCCGGTGGCCTATACGCCGGTGGGCAAGGCCGTGGCGGCGGCCTGCGAGGTTTTCGAGAATGTGACCCGGCGCTACCGCAAGCCGGAGTGGGGTATCGAGGAAACCAACATCTTCGGCCTGCCGGTGGCGGTCGAACCGGAGGTGGTGCACTCCAAGCTGTTCTGCGATCTGCTGCACTTCAAGCGCGACGAGAGCGTGGCCGGCAAACGCTACGACCCCAAGGTCCTCATCGTGGCGCCGCTGTCGGGACACTACGCCACGCTGCTGCGCGGCACCGTGAAGGCGATGCTCCCCGAGCATGACGTCTACGTCACCGATTGGCGCGATGCGCGCCTGGTCCCGCTGATGTACGGCGGTTTCGACCTCGACGACTTCATCGACTACATCATCGAGTTTCTGCAGTTCATCGGACCGAACACCCATGTGGTCGGCGTTTGCCAGCCCTCGGTGCCGGTGCTGGCCGCCGTGGCCGCCATGGCGGCGGACGACGATCCGATGCAGCCGGCTTCCATGACCCTCATGGGCGGCCCGATCGACACGCGGCGCAATCCCACCGCGGTGAACGAGCTGGCGGCCTCGCGGCCGATCTCCTGGTTCGAGCAGTCGGTCATCCACACCGTGCCCCTGCCGAACCCCGGCGCCATGCGGCGCGTCTACCCCGGTTTCGTTCAGCTCTCCGGCTTCATGACCATGAACCTGGAGCGGCACATGGAGGCCCATGCCGGCCTGTTCCGCCACCTGGTCGAAGGCGACTGCGATTCCGTCGATCAGCATCAGAACTTCTATGACGAGTATCTCTCGGTCATGGACCTGACGGCGGAGTTCTATCTTCAGACGGTGAAGACCGTGTTCCAGGATCACGCCCTGCCGGAAGGCCGCATGATGCATCGCGGCGCCCTGGTGGACTGCCGCAAGATCCGCAAGACGGCCCTGATGACGGTGGAAGGCGAACTGGACGATATCTGCGGCTTGGGCCAGACCGAGGCGGCGCACGATCTCTGCGTCAACATTCCCATCGACGACCACTACCACTACGTCCAGCCCGGTGTCGGCCACTACGGCGTGTTCAATGGCACGCGCTGGCGCACGGAAATCCAGCCGCGGGTGCGCGAGATGATCCGCACCACCGACTTCAAGCGGCGGACCCAGGCCAAGCCGGCCAAAATCATCCGGCGTATCGAAGCGGCGGAATAGCCGCCTTACATTTTCGCGAGAGGGGAGGACGGCGCCGGGTCAGGCGCTGTGCTGCTGCAGAATTGCGACGCTCTGAGGCGGCCGGTAGCGCCAGACGCTGGCCGGCGGGATGTTGTCGACGACCCAGTTGATGCGCTCCGCCTGCAGGCCCAGCCGGGTCAGGATGCGCCGCGAGACCGGCGAGGCGGGGCCGTAGGTGAACTGCACCAGGACGCCGTCTTCCTGCAGCGCCTGGGTCGCTTCCGAAATGATCCGCAGGCAGATGCGGTCGGGCATGGACAGCAGCGGCAGGCCTGAGATGACCGCCTTCACGGGCCCGATGCCGGCGTCGCGCAGCAGGCGCCGCAACTCGGCGGCATCGCCCTGCAGGACCCGCACCGCGGGAAAGCGCGCGGAAATGACCTGGGCGAACACAGGGTCGCGCTCGATCACGACGATGTCGGTGGTGGGAACCCCTGCTTCCAGCAGGGCCGCGGTGATGTTGCCGGTGCCGCCGCCCAGCTCGACCACCGTACCGGGGGCCTGCAGGTCGATGCCGGCAACCATGGCGCAGGCCAGGCTGCGCCCGCTGGGCACCAGGGCGCCGACCGCTTTGGGGTTCTTCAGCCAGCGGCGCAGAAATCTGAAATTGCGTCGCAGAGGCGCCAGGCGGGGCGGCTCTATGGGCATAGCAGATCGGCTGTCATCTTGGGCCGGCCATTGTTGGATCGTCCACTGGGCGGTGGATTTCGGGCGAGTCGTCAAATCAGGCGACTCCGCAACCGACATTCTCACCAGCTGTATATGGAGCGCAACCCTTTGCGCACAAGTGTTCTTGATGGGGCCCTGGGACGGACGGCCCGGCCAGGGACCGGAAAGGGCCCCGCCAAGGGCCCCGGTAAGGGGAGGGCGCCGACGGGGAAAGCTCCGAAGGGAAAGACGAATCAGTCCCTTCGGAGCGGTCGGTTTAACGACATTTTTTTCCCCGGCGCTAGCGGCGCGAAGGTTTGGCGATCAAGCTTCGATGTCGACCGCCTGTCCCCGGCTCGGTTCCGGATAAGGGAACCGCGGGGGAGGATCCTTCGGAGCCGCGTCAACAGGACGCGGCGTTTCCGCTTTGGCCCCGGCAGAGACCTCCTGGGTCTTGCCGGCGGTCTCTGCGCCAGTATTGGCGAGAGGCACCGGGGCTGGTTGGATCTGCATCTCATCCTCCATTCAATCCAGGCATCTAATCAGCCCGATAAAATATTATCTTGTGATACTTAAGTAAAGATGTAAATAAAAATCAGTTTTATCTTGATTTATACTAATTCTACCTAAAATTTTATCAAAGTTGTGTTGAGATTGGCCTGTTGTATTATCAACTCTCGGTTATTTTGTGTGAACTCAACACGCTTTTGAGGTACCCAAGCAGGGGGTTTGATCGCCTTCCAATAATCGTGCCGTTGGATTGTTTGATCACAGGTTGTGTTGCGCAAAGCCCACAGCCCGGGGTAAGAAGGGGGGCGGCGACCTTTTTCGCATCAAGACCTGTAGCTTCACCTTCCATCGATACGCTATATATAGTAGAAATTAACTGAATATTAACTTTCGCCGCTAGGCACCGGCGAATAATCTTTCGGTGTCGGACGTGATCGGAGCCAAGGGCGCTGCATCGGGCCGTTTTGCGCCAAGTATAGTTGGCTCCTGGAGAACTCGGGGGGCAAGCAGGTTGAAGGTTTTAGTTGTTGCGTCTCAAAAGGGTGGATCCGGAAAAACCACCCTGGCTGGGCATCTGGCTGTCCAGGCGGAGATGAGTGGGTGCGGGCCGGTTGGCCTGATTGACGTGGATCCCCAGGGCAGCCTTGCGGACTGGTGGAATGAGCGCACGGCGCCTAATCCCTTTTTCATCCAGACGGCGGTGCCGCGGTTGGCCGACGATATCAAGGAGCTGGCCGCCCACGGGATGGAACTGCTCATCATCGATACGCCGCCGGCCCTGACGGCAACCATCGCCGACGTCATCCGGGTGGCCGATCTGGTGGTGATTCCGACCCGGCCGAGCCCGCATGACCTGCGCTCCATCGGCTCCACCATGGAACTGGTCGAACACCTCGGAAAGCCGCTGGTTTTCGTCGTCAATGGTGCCGCCGCGCGGGCCCGGATCACCTCCGAAGCCGTCGCCCTGCTGTCGCAGTATGGCCCCTTGGCGCCGTCGATCATTCACCAGCGGGTCGACTTCGCGGCCGCCATGATCGACGGGCGCACCGTCATGGAGTTGCCGGGCGAGTCGCGCTCCGCCGACGAGATCGCCGAGCTGTGGAACTATCTGCAGGATCGGCTGGAGGGAGGCGCGATGCGCCGCCGCCGCCTGCCGTCGATCCCCGGGGGGACGGTCGTCCCCATGACGGCGCAGACCAAGGCCGAGGGCAGAGCCTGATATGAGTCAGCACAAGGCCGCCTCCCTGACGAACAACCTCTTCGCCCGAAAAGGCAGGGCCTCGCCGGCCAGCCTGCTGATCGCCGAAATGGAAGGCGTGGCGCCGGAGGAGGTCGCGCAGGATCACCAGGGGCCCCTGCCCAAGTTCAAGGGCAACGGAATTCGAAAGCTGGACCTCAACGGCAGCGCGGCGGCGAAAAAGGCCAAGGCCGCGGAGCCGGAACTGCCGCTGCTGGCCTTCGTCGAGGCGCAGTCCGCCGCGGAAGGGCCGGACGTCGAAGAACCGACGGCGGCAGCGCCGGAGGCCGCGCCCGCGGCCGCCAAACCGGCTGCGGCCGGGGAAAGCGGCGAGGAGCCGCGTCCGCCGGCGAGTCTGCTCGACAGCGGTGCACGCGCTTTGCGCAAAGCCAACGGCCGCGCGCCGGCAATGGAGCCGACAGCGGAGAATCTATCGCCCGGCGCGGCGGCAGATGAGGCCGGCGCCGGGGAGAGCGGGCCTTCCGTGGCGACCGCGCAGGCGCTGCCGGACTCGGCCCTGAACGGCGAGCCGCAAGGCGAAGAGGTTCTCGAAGCCGAAACCGTGTCCGGGGACGCGAACGTGGCGGCCATCGAGGATGCGCCACAGGACGAGCCCGCCGGTGAGGAGGCCGTGACCGCTGCGGCTGACGCCGAGACCGAGACCCTTGCCGATCGCGCTACGCCGCCGGAAACCGAAGAGGCCGACGTGGTCGCCGCCGCGCCGGCGAGCGAACCAGACGGGGAGGAAACGGCGGAAGCCGTTGCCACACCGGAAGCCGCGTCCGACAGCTCCGCTTCAGAAGCGCAACACGATGCCGCGCCGCGCGATGCGGCCCCGGCGGTGGCGCAGAAGGCCGGGGCGGAGAGAGTCCCCCCCGCCCCGGTGGCGCTGCGCCAGCCTGCCGCGCTGCGCCCCGTCCCGGCGCCGGCGCCGAAGCCGAGTCCCGCTGAGCAGATTTCCAACGA
>JBLWUP010000043.1:0-36276 GCA_048268885.1 Kiloniellaceae bacterium
CGAAGCCTCCGCCGGGGCGCGGGGGGCCGGGGCCACCCTGCTGTGGGTGCGGGTCGACGACGAGGCCGAGGCCGTGAAGGCCGAGGCGCTGCTGAAGGAACACGGCGGCGCGGATGTGCATCGCCACGTGAAATAGACGGGAAAAGCCGCCGCCAAGCCCGAAAGGCCCCATCCACAGCCCCGGCGAAGCCCGGGGAGACCCAAAGGCCGCAGCCCCGAAGGGGTCTTTGACGGGCCGGGAAGCGCTCTCTAAAGTTCACTAAAAATCAAGGCCCTGAGCTTGAGGTCCGGCGATACCGGGCGCCCAAGCGCCAAAGGCGGGCCGCCGCAGGAGGCGGCGAGCCCGGGACAACGGGCCGCCGCGGGAGGAAAGAGAATGAAAAAAGACCGCATCACAGAGCAGGAAGCCCTGGATCTGCACGCCTGCGGCCGGCCCGGGAAGTTCGAGATTCAGGCGACCAAGCCGCTGACCACCCAGCGCGATCTGTCGCTGGCCTATTCGCCCGGCGTCGCCGTGCCCTGCCTGAAGATCAAAGAGGACGAGTCCAAGGCCTACGACTACACGGCCAAGGGCAACATCGTCGCCATCGTCTCCAACGGCACTGCCGTGCTGGGCCTGGGCAACCTGGGCGCCCAGGCGGCCAAGCCGGTGATGGAGGGCAAGGCGGTCCTCTTCAAGCGCTTCGCCGACGTCGACGGCATCGACCTGGAGGTCGATACCCAGGACGTCGACGAGTTCGTGAACTGCGTGCGCTTCCTCGGCAAGTCCTGGGGCGGCGTGAACCTGGAGGACATCAAGGCCCCGGAGTGCTTCGTCATAGAGGCGCGCCTGAAGGAGCTGATGGACATTCCGGTGTTCCACGACGACCAGCACGGCACCGCCATCATCACCACCGCCGGCTTCATCAACGCCCTGGCGCTCACGCGGCGCGACATCAGCGCGGTCAAGGTGGTGATCAACGGCGCCGGGGCGGCGGGCATCGCCTGCGCCGAGCTGATCAAGGCGATGGGCGTGCCGCACGACCACGTGGTGCTGTGCGACACCCGCGGCGTCATCTACGAAGGCCGCAGCGAGGGCATGAACCAGTGGAAGTCGGCCCATGCGGCCAAGACCGAGGCGCGCAGCCTGGAAGACGCCTTCAAGGGCGCCGACGTCTGCATGGGCCTGTCGGCGAAGGGCGCCTTCACACCGGAGATGATCAAGTCGATGGCCGACCAGCCGATCATCTTCGCCATGGCCAACCCGGACCCGGAGATCACGCCGGAGGAGGTGGCCGAACTGCGCGACGACGCCATCGTCGCCACCGGACGCTCCGACTACCCCAACCAGATCAACAACGTGCTGGGCTTTCCCTATATCTTCCGCGGGGCGCTGGACGTGCGCGCCTCGGCCATCAACATGGACATGAAAATCGCCGCCGCCGAAGCGCTGGCGAAGCTGGCCCGCGAGGACGTGCCCGACGAGGTCGCCCGCGCCTATGACAGCAAGGCGCTGCGCTATGGCCGCAACTACATCATCCCGGCGCCCTTCGACCCGCGCCTCATCGTCGACGTGCCGAAAGCCGTGGCAAAAGCGGCCATGGAGAGCGGCGTCGCACGCAAGCCGATCAAGGACCTGAAGGCCTACGAGCAGCAGCTCTCCGGGCGGCTCGATCCGACCGCGGCGAACCTGCAGCGCATCTTCGCCAAGGTGCAGGACCATCCCAAGCGCGTGGTCTTCGCCGAGGGCGAGGAGGAACGCACCATCCGCGCGGCCCTGGCTTTTCAGCAGGCCGGCTACGGGACGCCGGTGCTGGTCGGCCGCGAGGAGCACGTGCTGGCCACCATGAAGTCGATCGGCCTGGAGAACTCCAGCCTGGAGATCCACAACGCGCGCCTGTCCAAGAACAACGCCCGCTACGTCGACTATCTGTATCAGCGCCTCGGCCGGCGCGGGAAGCTGCGGCGCGACTGCCAGCGGATGGCCAACCAGAACCGCAACGTCTTCGCCGCCTGCATGCTGGCCTGCGGCGAGGCCGACGCCATGGTCACCGGCCTGACGCGCAGCTTCGGCGTGGCCTACGACGACATCCGCCGCGCCATCGACCCCAAGCCCAAGCGCCGGGTCTTCGGCCTGTCGATCCTGGTGTTGCGCGGGCGCTCGGTCTTCATCGCCGACACCTCGGTGCAGGAACTGCCCAACGCGGAGCAGCTGGCCGACATCGCCGTGCAGAGCGCCGAGGCGGCGCGCAGCATGGGCCACGAGCCGCGGGTCGCGCTGCTGTCCTACTCCAACTTCGGCAACCCCTGGCATCCGGAGGCCCAGCGCATCCGCGACGCGGTGCAGCTGCTCGATCTGCGCGAGCCCGACTTCGAATACGACGGCGAGATGCAGGCCAGCGTGGCGCTGAACCACGAGCTGATGCGCGAGCACTATCCGGTCTGCCGCCTCACCGGCGCGGCCAACGTGCTGGTCATGCCCGGCCTGCACAGCGCCAACATCACCGCCAAGCTGGTCCAGCAGACCGGCGGCGGCACGGTCATCGGCCCGATCCTCATCGGCCTGGGCAAGCCCGCCCAGGTGGTGCAGCTGGGCGCCACGGTGAACGACCTAGTGACCGCCGCGGCGCTGGCCGCCTACGAAGCCCAGATTCTGGAAGAGCAGGGCTGAGCCCCCGTGGACGCCTGGGCATAAGCAACTCTTCGACGTTTCTGTGCTAGACTTGCTCAATCTAGAGTTTGATTGAGAGAGCGACGATGAGCAGGGAAGCGGCCAAAACGCCCGGCCCAACGAAACGCCCGATCGGCATGACCATCCTGTGTCTGGGGCTGGGATGGCTGACTCTCGGCGCCCTGGGCAACGCCGCTTTTCTGATGCCGGTAGCCGGGTTTCCCGCCCCCATGATCGCCCTGGCGCTCGCCTATGCCGCGACCGCCGGCGCCGCCGCGGTCGGTCTGTGGCGCATGAGATCGTGGGGCCTGACGGCGTTTCGCGCCTGGGGCGTGGTCCTGCTGTGCACGATGCTCGGGATGCTCTGGACTTTTCCGCTGGAAATGCTGATCGGAGAGCGGCCGGACGAGTTCGCGCTGCTGTTCCTCGCGACCACAGGCGTTATCGTGCTCGTCTATTGGCTGCTGCACCGCTATATCAAGCGGCGTCTGGTGCCGGGCGCCGGTTAAGCCGTTGCAAAAGCTTCACGCGCGGGGCGGTGGGGCCGTGCTAGACTCGCGCCCCACTTTGTTGCGCAACCAAGGCAAGAGCATGAGCGAGGCGGCGCCGGAAAACGGGCCCGAAACAGGGTCGCCAGCGAACGAAAGTCCGGAGCCGGACAGGGGCCGCCTGCTGCTGGCCGCCGCCGTGCTGTGGCTGCCTTGCGCCCTGATCTTGGCGGGCCTGCTGCTCGCCGGCTACTTGGCGCCGGTGGCGGCCGTGATCTCCGCCGCCGTGGTGCTGGGCTTGATGCTCGTCATGCTGAACCAGCACTTCCGCCGCGTGCGGGCGCTGAGCCACTATCTCGGCCGGGTGCGTCAGGCGGGCGACGACAGCCCGCTGCCGGCGGCGCCCTCGGGCGGCGACCTGCTCTCGCCCGGCCTCAGCGAAGCCATCGCCGAGACGGCGCGCGAGCAGCGCGACCGGCGGCACGACCTGGAAATCACCATGGCGATGAACGCCGCCGTGCTGGCGGGGCTGCCGGACCCCTTGATCCTGGTGGCGGACAACCGCCGCGTGCTGCGCCTCAACCCGGCAGCAGAGGCCTTGCTGGGCCACGACCTGACGGGCCGCGACCTCGCCCTGGGCGTGCGCAACCCCAACCTGCTGGCCGCCGTCGATGCGGTGCTGGAGGGCGGCGAGCAGGAGAGCGTGGAATTCACCATCCCCGGCAAGGTGGAGCGCGCCATGGCGGCCCGGGTGCTGCGCCTGCCCGGCGCAAAACAGCAGGGCGCCAGTGTAATGATCGCGCTCTACGACCTGACCGGAGTGAAGCAGAGCGAGCGCATGCGCGCCGACTTCGTCGCCAACGTCTCCCACGAGCTGCGCACGCCGCTGACCAGCCTGATCGGCTTCATCGAGACCCTGCGCGGCCCGGCGCGCGAGGACCCGGAGGCCCAGGAGCGCTTCCTCAAGATCATGGAGGAGCAGTCGCACCGCATGTCGCGGCTGGTCGACGACCTGTTGTCGCTGTCGCGCATCGAGCTGCAGGAGCACACCGCCCCCTCGAGCCAGAGCGACATGGAGCAGATCCTGCGCTCGGTCGCCTCGACCCTGGAGCTGGAAGCGGCGCGGCGCGGCATGCGCATCGAGATCGCCTGCGAGAACCTGCCGCCGGTCCTGGGCGAGCGCGACGAGCTGACCCAGGTGTTCCAGAACCTGCTCGACAACGCGGTGAAGTACGGCGAGGACAACACGGTGATCCGCGTCGCCGCCCGCCGCCTGGCCAAGGGCGGGGCCGGGGAGCGGCGCCTGGGGCGGGCCGGCCTGAAGGTCGCCGTCTTCAACGAGGGCGAGGGCATCGAGCGCGAGCACATTCCGCGCCTGACCGAGCGCTTCTACCGGGTGGACAGCCGCCGCTCGCGCCGCTTGGGCGGCACCGGCCTGGGCCTGGCCATCGTCAAGCACATCATCAACCGGCACCGCGGCGTGCTGGAAATCGAGAGCCGGCCGAACGAAGGCGCGACCTTCTCGGTCTTCCTGCCCTCGGCGGCGGAGGCTCCGGCCGCCCTGGCGAGGCCCAAAGCGTCATAGAGCGCCCCCAGGATAATTTCCCTATCCCGCACCGCAAAGGGCGGGAATGCCGGGAGAAATCCTTAATTTAACGTGGATTTTTCCCCGCCTCCCGGCCGTTGTCATCGAACTGTCATCCAAGTGTAGTAATAGCATCGCTGAGGAGCCCTAGTTTGGCGCCGCCGGCACGAGGCCGGCGCTGGCATTGCAATTTCTTCCGGGCGGCCCCCTCAAGAATTGGACCGCCGAAGGATCGGGCAATGCGACAGAGTTTCATCAATGGGCATTCAGCGGAGGTATTCCCCGTGATCAAGAACAAGCTAGCCGTGGCGGCTGTTGCCGGTCTGGTTTTGGCGGCGCCGGCGATCGCCGAGGCGCGTGACCAGATCCGCATCGTCGGTTCCTCGACGGTGTTCCCCTTCTCCACGGCCGTCGCCGAGAACTTCGGCCGCAGCACCAGCTTCAAGACTCCGGTCGTCGAGAGCACCGGCTCCGGCGGCGGCTTGAAGCTGTTCTGCGCCGGTGTCGGCACCGAGCATCCGGACATCACCAACGCCTCGCGGCGGATGAAGAAGTCCGAGTTCGAGACCTGCACGAAGAACGGCATCACCGTGACCGAGGTGAAGGTCGGCTACGACGGCATCGTCATGGCCAACGCCAAGTCGGCCCCGCAGTTCGAGCTGACCAAGAAGCAGATCTTCCTGGCGCTCGCCAAGCAGGTGCCGGTCGACG
Source organism: Kiloniellaceae bacterium (assembly GCA_048268885.1). Lineage (GTDB taxonomy): Bacteria > Pseudomonadota > Alphaproteobacteria > Kiloniellales > Kiloniellaceae > Pelagibius. The sequence continues at coordinate 5,435 of JBLWUP010000043.1, forward strand.
GCAAGCTGGTCGACAACCCCTACACCAACTGGAACCAGATTGACTCTTCGCTGCCGAACGAGAAGATCGAGGTTCTCGGCCCGCCGCCGACCTCCGGCACCCGCGACGCCTTCGTCGAGCTGGTGATGGAAGAGGCCGCCGAAGAATTCCCGGAGATCAAGGCCCTGGACAAGGACGGCTTCAAGCAGGTCGCCCACTCCATGCGTGAAGACGGCGCCTTCGTGGAAGCCGGCGAGAACGACAACCTGATCGTCCAGAAGCTGGAAGCCAACCCGGTTGCGCTGGGCATCTTCGGCTTCAGCTTCCTCGACCAGAACGCCGACAAGCTGCACGGCTCGATCGTCGAGGACGTGGCGCCTGAGTTCGAGAACATCGCCTCCGGCAAGTACGGCGTTTCCCGTTCCCTGTACTTCTACGTGAAGCAGGAGCATGTCGGCACGATCCCCGGCATCAAGGAATACGTCGCCGAGTTCACCTCGGAGAAGGCCTGGGGCGAAGAAGGCTATCTGGTGGAAAAGGGCCTGATCCCGCTGCCGGACGCCGACCGCAAGGCCATGCACGACTCGGCCAACGGCCTCGCGCCGCTGTCGATGTAAGCAGGAAGGTTCTGCCGGCGGCGGCCTTGCCGCCGCCGGCGTCCTTTTTTCTTCGAGGTACCTACGTTTCTTTTCGTTTCACGCCATCGCCGGACTGCTTTTCCCCGCCAGCGCGTCCCTGTACAACGCGCCCCTAGGGACGCCGGAACGCAGGCGGACCGGCCCCGCGGTGAAGAGAAGACCCGCTTTCAAGGCAAACTGCCGACTTGATGGGCCGTCATGAATAGCCTCCTCCTCATCGCGATCCTTCTGGTCCTCTCCTCCGTCGGCTATGCCTTCGGCCAGCGCCGCGCCCGCGTCGTGAGCGGCGGCCACCCTTCGACCCTGCACTCGCGCCCGCAGTACTACGGCCTCTATGTCGCCCTGTGGTGCGGCATTCCCAGCCTGCTGCTGATGGCGGCCTGGCTGATCATCGAGCCGCATGTCGCCGAATGGCTGCTGATTTCCAACCTGCCGGCCGACGCCCAGGCCCTGTCGTCCGACCGCCTGTCGCTGCTGATCAACGACATCGAGAACCTGGCCTCGGGCAATATCGTCAGCCGCCAGGTGGATCCGGCCCTGCAGACCGCCGCCGACGGCTACCAGTTCGTGCGCCAGATCGGCAACGCCGCCATGGCGGTGGTCGCCATCTCGGTCGCCGTGCTGGGGCTCGCTTTCGCGCGCCGCCGCGTCGCGCCGACCTTGCGCGCGCGCAACCTGGTCGAGCGCACCGTCTCCGTGCTGATGATCATCGCCTCGACCATCGCCATCCTGACCACCGTCGGCATCGTGCTGTCCCTGGCCTTCGAGGCCTGGCGTTTCTTCGCCCGCGTACCGCTCACCGAGTTCCTCTTCGGCCTGAACTGGAGCCCGCAGACCGCCCTGCGCGAAGACCAGGTCGGCTCCTCCGGCGCTTTCGGGGCCGTGCCGCTGTTCGCCGGCACCCTGATGATCACCTTCATCGCCATGTGCGTGGCGGTGCCCATCGGCCTTTTCTCGGCCATCTACATGTCGGAATACGCACCGCCGAAGATGCGCGCCGTGGTCAAGCCGATGCTGGAGATCCTGGCAGGCGTGCCGACCGTGGTCTACGGCTTCTTCGCCGCGCTGACCGTGGCGCCCTTCATCCGCCAGACCGGCGAAGCCATCGGCCTGGACGTTTCCTCGGAATCGGCGCTGGCCGCCGGCTCGGTCATGGGCATCATGATCATCCCCTTCGTCTCCTCGCTGAGCGACGACGTGATGAACGCGGTGCCGCGCGCCCTGCGCGACGGCGCCTATGCGCTGGGCGCCACCCGGTCGGAGACCATCAAGCAGGTGATCTTTCCGGCGGCGCTGCCGGGCATCGTCGGCAGCCTGCTGCTGGCCATGAGCCGCGCCATCGGCGAGACCATGATCGTGGTCATGGCCGCCGGCCTGGCCGCCAACCTCACCGCCGACCCGCTGGAAGCGGTCACCACGGTCACGGTGCAGATCGTCACCCTGCTGGTCGGCGACCAGGAGTTCGACAGCGCCAAGACCCTGGCAGCCTTCGCCCTGGGCCTGGTGCTCTTCGTCGTCACGCTGGCGCTCAACGTCGTCGCGCTGCACGTGGTTCGCAGATATCGAGAGAAATATGACTGAGAGCACGATCCCCTCCATGGCCCTGCGCCGCGCGGACCTCTCGGAGAAGCGCCTCAAGCGCCGCTATGCGGCCGAGCGGCGCTTTCGCGCCTATGGCCTTTCCGCCATCGTCGCGGCCCTGGCGATCCTCGGCCTGCTGATCGGCACTATCGTGTCCAACGGCTACACGGCGTTCCAGCAGACCTACCTGGCCATCCCCATCTACCTCGACGCCCAGGCGATCGACCCGGAGGGCGACCGCGCTGCGCAGACGCTCTATTCCGCCGACTACCAGTCGCTGGTGAAGCAGTCGCTGCGCGAAATGTTCCCGGACGTCACCGGGCGGCGCGACAAGTTCAAGCTCTACGGCGTGGTGTCCAACGCAGCCGGCTACGACGTGCGCGACCAGGTCATGGACGACCCCTCGATGATCGGCACGACCCAGACCCTCTGGGTGCGCTCTTCCGACGACGTCGACAGCCTGATCAAGGGCGCCATCGACCGGCACCTGCCGGAGGACGACCGCCGGGTGAAGGACGACGAGATCCGCTGGATCGAGACCCTGGAGGCCCAAGACGCCGTCGAGCTGCGCTTCAACAAGGCCTTCTTCACCTCTGGCGATTCACGCGAGCCGGAGCAGGCCGGCATCTGGGGCGCCGTGGTCGGCTCGGTCTTTACGCTGCTCATCACCCTGCTGCTGAGCTTCCCGGTCGGCGTGCTCTCCGCGGTCTACCTGGAAGAGTTCGCGCCCAAGAACCGCCTGACCGACCTGATCGAGGTCAACATCAACAACCTGGCCGCGGTGCCGTCGATCATCTTCGGCCTGCTCGGCCTCGCCGTTTTCCTCGGCACCTTCGGCCTGCCGCGCTCGGCCCCGCTGGTCGGCGGCATGGTGCTGGCGCTGATGACCCTGCCGACCATCATCATTGCCGGCCGCGCGGCCCTGAAGGCCGTGCCGCCGTCGATCCGCGAAGCGGCGTTGGGCATCGGCGCCTCGCCGCTGCAGGTGGTCACCCATCACGTGCTGCCGCTGGCGCTGCCCGGCATCATGACCGGCACCATCATCGGCATGGCCCAGGCGCTGGGCGAGACCGCGCCGCTGCTGATGATCGGCATGGTCGCCTTCATCGTCGACGTTCCCGGCGGCGTCACCGACCCGGCGACGGTGCTGCCGGTCCAGATCTATCTTTGGGCGGACTCTCCGGAGCGCGCCTTCGTCGAGAAGACCAACGGCGCCATCATGGTGCTGCTGGCCTTCCTCATCGTCATGAACGCCCTCGCGGTCCTGCTGCGCAAGCGCTTCGAGCGCCAGTGGTAAGGCATCAGTCTTAGGAGACGGACACAGTCATGGAAGCAGTCCTCGAGTCGGAAGCGCCGCGCAGCATGACGCGCAACAGCGCGAAGATGACCGCCCGCGGCGTGTCGGTCTACTACGGCGACACCAAGGCCCTGAAGGAAGTCGACCTGGATATCGGTGAGAACCAGGTGACCTCGCTGATCGGCCCCTCCGGCTGCGGCAAGTCGACCTTTCTGCGCTGCCTCAACCGCATGAACGACGTCATCGACAACTGCCGCGTCGAAGGCGACATCACGCTGGACGACATCGACATCTACCGCAGCGGGCTGGACGTGGTGCAGCTGCGCGCAAGGGTCGGCATGGTGTTCCAGAAGCCGAACCCCTTTCCCAAGTCGATCTACGACAACATCGCCTATGGCCCGCGCCTGCACGGCATCGCCGAGACCAAAGCGGAGCTGGACGACATCGTCGAGGTCAGCCTGACCAGGGCCGGACTCTGGGAAGAGGTGAAGGATCGCCTGCTGTCGCCGGGAACCGGTCTTTCCGGCGGCCAGCAGCAGCGTCTCTGCATCGCCCGCGCCATCGCCGTGAACCCGGAAGTCATTCTGATGGACGAGCCCTGTTCGGCGCTCGACCCCATCGCCACGGCGAAGATCGAGGAACTGATCGACGAACTGCGGCAGAACTTCACCATCGTCATCGTCACCCACTCGATGCAGCAGGCCGCGCGCGTCTCGCAGCGCACCGCTTTCTTCCATCTGGGTATTCTCGTCGAGGTGGGCGACACCGAACAGTTGTTCACCAACCCGGTGGACGAGCGCACGCAGGGCTACATCACCGGCCGCTTCGGCTGATCCGGGACCAAAAGGACTGGCAAGCAATGAACAGCGAACACATCGTCAAATCCTTTGACGAGGAACTGCAGCAGTTGAACGCCGTGGTGCTGCGCATGGGCGGCGTCGCCGAGGCCCAGCTTGCAGGCTCCATCGACGCGCTGGTGCGCCGCGATTCCGATCTCGCCCAGAAGGTGGTGGCGGGCGACGAAGCCATCGACCAGATGGACCTGGAGCTGGACGAAAACGCGGTACGTACCCTGGCGCTGCGCCAGCCCATGGCGAACGACTTGCGCGAAGTGATCTCCGCCCTCAAGATCTCCAGCGACCTGGAGCGCATCGGCGACTACGCCAAGAACGTCGCCAAGCGCACCATGGCGCTGAACCAGCTGGCGCCGCATGAGGCCACACGCTCCATCCCGCGCATGGCCAAGCTGGTACAGGCCATCATCAAGGACGTGCTGGACGCCTACGCCAACCACGACCCCAACCGCGCCCTCGATGTCTGGCACCGCGACGAGGAAGTGGACGAGATGTACACGGCGTTGTTCCGCGAGCTTCTGACCTACATGATGGAAGACCCGCGCAACATCACGCCCTGCACGCATCTGCTGTTCATCGCGAAGAACATCGAACGGATCGGCGACCACGCCACCAACATCGCCGAGACGACTCACTACCTGACGACCGGGAAGCGCATTCACGGCGGCCGCCCCAAGAGCGACCTGTCCAGCTTCCAGGTCGTCAATCCCGAAGGGGACGACAACGAAGGTGGCGATACGGAGGAGAAGAAGGGCTCGTGAGACCTCTTGTTCTGATCGTCGAGGACCAGGAAGCCCTGGTCACGATGTTGAAATACAATCTTGAAGGCGCCGGTTTCCGCGTCAACACCGCGGGCGACGGCGAAGAAGCCCTCGTCGCCGCGGCTGAAGAAGTGCCGGACCTGATCCTGCTCGATTGGATGCTGCCGCTGATGTCGGGCATCGAAGCCTGCCGACAGCTGCGCAGCAAATCCGAAACCAAGCGCGTGCCGATCATCATGCTGACCGCGCGCGGCGAGGAGACCGACAAGCTGCGCGGCCTGGACAGCGGCTGCGACGACTACATCACCAAGCCCTTCTCGCCGGCCGAGCTGATCGCGCGCATCAACGCGGTGCTGCGCCGGAGCAAGCCGGAGCTCAGCAGCGAAATGTTGACCTTCGAGGATCTGGCGATGGACCTGGCGGCCCACCGGGTGCGCCGCGCCGGACAGGACATCCACCTGGGGCCGACCGAGTTCCGCCTGCTACGCCATCTGATGCAGCATCCGGGGCGCGTCTTCACGCGCGAACAGCTGCTCGATTCCGTCTGGGGCCGCGACGTCTACGTCGAGCCGCGCACCGTCGACGTTCACATCCGCCGCCTGCGCAAGGCGCTGAACCAGACCGGCGAAGACGACCTGATCCGCACGGTGCGTTCCGCCGGCTACTCCCTCGACCGCCCCAGCGCCTGAGGCGGAAGCCGCTCAGTCGGAGGCGAGGGCGCCGCGCAAGCGCCGGTGCACATGGATGATGCCGTCCTCGGGCCGGGCGCGCTCGAAGCCGAGTTCGTCGCAGAGCGCCAGCATGCGCGCATTGTCGGCCAGGACGTCGCCCCAGATCTCGCTGATCCCGCGTTTCACCGCGAAATCCATGATGCGTTCCATCAGCGCGCGGCCGAGGCCGCGTCCCTTGGCGTCGGAGCGGATGGTGATGGCGAACTCGGCGCTCTGGTTGTCCGGATCGGCGACCAGGCGCACCACGCCGAAACCGCGCCGGTCCGGCCCTTCGGCGGGAAAAGCGGCCAGCGCCATTTCACGATTGTAGTCGAGCTGGGTGAGGCGGGCGGCCATGAGCGGCGTCATCTCCCGCATCTGCGCGAAGAAACGCATGCGCACGTCTTCCGGATCGAGCGTCTTGAAGCCGGCGCGCAGGCCCGGCGCGTCATCGGGGCGCAGCGGGCGCAGAAAGATCTTCTGCCCGTCCGCCAGGGTGAAGGTCTGCTCCAGCATCTTGGGGTAGGGGCGGATCGCCAGGCGCGCGCTGCCGTTCGGCTTGCCCGCTTCCGCCGCGTCGATGCGGATGCGCGCATCCAGCGCGATCACCCCTTCGCTGTCGGCGAGCAGCGGGTTGATGTCGACCTCGCTGATTTCCGCCACGTCGATGATGAGCTGCGACAGGCGGATCAGGCAGGCGGCGATCTCCTTCAGGTTCGCCGCCGGACGGTCGCGGTAGCCCTGCAGCAGCTTGTAGACGCGGGTCTGCTGCATCATCGACTCGGCCAGGACAGGATCGAGGGGCGGGAGCGCCAGTGCCTTGTCCTTGATCACCTCGACCGCCGTGCCGCCCTGGCCGAACAGCATGACGGGGCCGAACTGCGGATCGCTGACCACGCCGAGAATCAGCTCCTCGGCCTGCGGGCGGCGGCACATGGCCTGAACCGTGAAACCCTGCAGCCGGGCCTCCGGCGCCGCCTCGGTCACGCGCTTCAGCATGGCCTCGGCGGCCTGCTGCACCGCCTGGGCGCCCTCCAGGTCAAGCATGACACCGCCTATATCGCTCTTGTGGGTGATGTCGCGCGACAGGATCTTGAGGGCCACCGGGCCGCCGATCCTGGCCGCCGCCGCGCCGGCGGCCTCGGGGTCGGCCACCACCTCGGCCAGCAGCGCGGGGATGCCGTAGGCGGCCAGCGCCTGCTTGGCTTCCGCCTCGTTGAGCCACTCGCGTCCCTCGCCGATCGCCGCGGCGATGATCTTGCGCACCGCCTGGGTATCCGGGGGCGCGGCCTCCGGCACCGAGGGCGGCACGCGCATCAGCAGCGACTGGTTGTGGCGGTAGCGTTCCAGATGCATAAAGGCGCGCACCGCCTGTTCCGGCGTCGGGTAGTGGGGCAGGCGGTGGCGGGCAAAGAGGCCGCGCGCCTCGCGCACCGCCTGGTCGCCGACCCAGGCGGCAAAGACCGGCCGGTGATGATGCTTCTCGTTTTCGGCGTGCGCTTCGATCACCGCCTCCGCCGCCTCCACCGGCGACGCCACGGCAACCGGGCAGTGCATGGCGAGGACGGCGTCGGTGTTGGGATCGCTCAGCAGCGCTTCCATGGCCGCCTTGTAGCGCGAACCCGGGGCGTCGCCGATGATGTCGACCGGGTTGGCGCGGCTCCAGGTGGCGGGCAGATGCTTGTCGAGTTCGGCAACGGTCTCCGGCGCCAGTTCGGCCAGCTTGCCGCCCTCGTCGATCAAGGCGTCCGTCGCGAGCACGCCGAGGCCGCCGCCGTTGGTGAGAATGGCGAGGCGGGAGTCGCCGCTGCGCGTGGCGCTGGCGGCCGCATAGTTGGCGAGCGTTTCCGCCGCATCGAAGAGTTCCTCCAGGGAGTAGACGCGCAGCATGCCGGCGCGCGCGAAGACGGCATCGTAGACCGCGTCCGCCCCGGCCAGCGCCCCGGTGTGCGAAGCCGCGGCCTTGGCGCCCTCCGCATGGCGGCCGCCCTTGATGACGATGACCGGCTTGTTGCGCGCGGCGATGCGCGCCGCCGACATGAACTTGCGCGCATGGGCGATGGATTCCACGTAGAGCAGGATCGACTTGGTCTGCGGGTCCATCGCCAGGTAGTCGAGGGCATCGCCGAAGTCGACGTCGGCCTTGTCACCCAGGGAGACGATCTTGGAAAAACCGATGCCGCGCGGCGTCGCCCAGTCGAGCATCGCCGTGACCATGGCGCCGGACTGGGTCACGAAGGCGAGGTCGCCGGACAGCGGCGCGATGTGGCTGAAGCTGGCGTTGATGCCGAGGCCCGGCACCATCATGCCTAGGCAGTTGGGACCGACGATGCGCAGCAGGTTGGGCTTCGCCGCATCCAGCATCTGCTGGCGCAGACCGGCGCCGGCGGCATCGCCCCCCTCGCCGAAGCCGGCCGTGATGACCACGGCGGCGCGGGTGCCGCGCGCGCCGAAATCGGCGATGAGCTGCGGCACGCTGTCGGGCGGCGTCGCGATGATCGCCAGGTCCGGCGCGAGGGGCAGCGCCTCCACCGAGGGGTAGGCCAGCACCCCTTCCAGGCTTTCGTGCTTGCGGTGCAGCGGCAGGATCGGCCCCTCGAAACCGCCGTTGAAAAGGTTGCGCGCCAGCACCGCGCCCAGCGAGCCGTCACGGCGGCTGCCGCCGACCAGGGCCATGGAGCGCGGCTTGAAGAGGGCATCGAGATTGCGGACAGTCACGGCTGGTCGGCCCCGGAAATTGTTTGAAAACAAAGCATTGGACTATGGCCTCAGCTTAGCATTTTCCGATGAAGGAACGATGATCTGGATCAGCCCGCTGGCCCGCTAGCGGCCGAGTTCTTTCCGGTAAGCTGCCTCGGCTTCCGGCCCGAAGGTGCAGAAGATCACCTTGTCGAGGGAGTCGTCACTTGCGAGAAACGCCCGCACCGTCGCCACGGCGATCTCCGTCGCGCGCCCCAGCGGAAAACCGTAGACGCCGGTGGAGATGGCCGGAAAGGCAACGGAACGCGCGCCGATCTGCTTGGCGATCTTCAGAGAGGTGCGGTAGCAGGAGGCCAGCAGGGCCTCCTCGTTCCGGTCGCCGCCGTGCCACACCGGGCCCACGGTGTGGATGACGTACTCGACCTTCAGGTCATAACCCTCGGTGGATACGGCCTCGCCGGTCTTGCAGCCGCCGATTTTGGCGCAGGCCTCGCGCAGGTTCCTGCCCGCCGCGCGGTGAATGGCGCCGCAGACGCCGCCGCCGGGGCGCAGCTGCGCGTTGGCCGCGTTGACGATAGCGTCGACCGCCAGCTTGGTGATGTCGCCGGCGTGGATTTCGATCTTTGAGTCAGTCGCTTTGCTCATGCACCGCCTCACCGGCTACGGAGGGGGAACCTTCCTGCCGCCGGTAATGGTACATGAGATAAAGCACCAGCAAAATCGCCGGAACACCGAGCGCCGAGGCGTAGAAGAAGAAGTTCACGTAGCCGAAGGACTCGATCACGAATCCGGAACCGCCCGCGACGATTTTGCCCGGCAAGGTAAACAACGAAGAAAAGAGGGCGTACTGCGTTGCCGTATAGGCCGTGTTGGTCAAGCTGGAGAGATAGGCAATGAAAGCAGAACCGGCCAGCCCAGCGGAAACGTTGTCGGCGGTAATCGCCGCCGCCAACATGGCGATATCAGGCCCCGCGAGGGCGAGCAGCACAAAGACCAGATTTGTTGCTGCCACCATAACCGCGCCGATCAGCAAGGTTTTCAGCATCCCGATCCGTACCACCAGAACGCCGCCCAGCAGAGCCCCGACAAGCGTCGCGACGGAACCATACAACTTGGTCACGTTGCCGATCACATCGACGCTGAACCCAAGGTCGCTGTAGAAGGGATTGGCCATCACGCCAAGGGTGATGTCGGAAAGACGAAAGAGTCCGACAAAGGCGAGAATCACCAGCGCGAAAGTGCCGTTGCGGGCGAAGAAGTCGACGAGAGGGCTGATCACCGCGCTGGAAAACCAAAGCGCGAATTTGCCGCCGGAACCGCTGAGCCTGATCGCCGCAACGATAACCGCAATTACCGCGATCGGAACAAGGGCATAGATGACGTTCAGGCCAGCCAACCAGGCTGCAACCACAGCGAAGACGACAACTCCTAGCAAGATACGCAGGGCCCGCTTCACCGTCTTCTCATAAGGGTTGTGACCCGACGAGCGGCCTTGAACGATATTCGCCACTTCCGCTTCACGCAGCAGGGTCGCCTGATCACGCACGACCTTCGGCTCGCGGATGATCAGTACTGTAACCATGCCAACGCCGACCAGGGCCGCCATGACGGTATAGGCGGCCGGCCAGGAGACAAAGGCGGCAATGTTCAGCGCGCCGGCGCCGGCGGCGATAAGGCCGAAGCGGTAGCCGACCTGGTAGGTGCCGGCCATGGCACCCTGTAAAGACTTGTCGACCGCCTCAATTCGATAGGCGTCGATGGCGATGTCCTGCGTCGCCGAAGCGAAGGCGACCAGCAATGCGAGGTAGACAATGATTTCCAGGTTCTGCGCCGGATCCGTGTTGGCGATGCCCAGCAGACCGGCGGCAATGCCGATCTGCGCCAGCAACATCCAGCCGCGCCGCTTGCCCAGCAGAGTGGTGAAGGGCGGAACCGCCAGACGGTCGACAACCGGCGCCCAGAACACTTTGATCGAGAAGGTGATTCCGACCCAACTGATCAGGCCGATGGTCGAGAGACTCGTCCCGACTTCACGCAACCAAAGGGACAGCGTCGAGAACAGCAGCAGGAAGGGCAGGCCGGCGGAGAAGCCGAGGAATAGCATCCCGATGACGCGCGGGTGCAGATAGACCTCGAAAGCCTCCGCCCAGGAGCGGCGCCTGGTTACAGTGGCTGTTTCCTCAGACGGCATCCTTGAGCCGGCTCTCCTTCTTGCGCGCGTGCGGGTCGAGCAGGCGCTTGCGCAGGCGGATCGACTTGGGCGTCACTTCCACCAGCTCGTCGTCGGCGATGTAGGCCAGGGCCTGCTCCAGCGACATGACGCGCGGCGGGGTGAGGCGCACGGCCTCGTCCTTGCCGGAAGCGCGCATGTTGGTGAGCTGCTTGGCCTTCATCGGGTTGACCTCGAGGTCGTTGCCGCGGCTGTGCTCGCCGATCACCATGCCCTCGTAGACCGGCTTGCCCGGATCGATGAAGATCTCGCCGCGCTCCTCCAGGTTCCACAGGGCATAGGGCACGGCCTTGCCGGTGCCGTTGGAGATCAGCACGCCGTTGCGCCGGCCCTGGATCGGGCCCTTGTAGGGGGCGTAGCTGTGGAACACCCGGTTCATGATGCCGGTGCCGCGGGTGTCAGTCAGGAACTCGCCGTGGTAGCCGATCAGGCCGCGCGCCGGCGCCAGGAAGGTGACGCGCGTCTTGCCGCCGCCCGACGGGCGCATGTCGATCAGCTCCGCCTTGCGCAGGCCCATCTTCTCGACCACGACGCCGGAGTAGTCGTCATCGACGTCGACCTGCACCTCCTCGATCGGCTCCATGCGCTGGCCGGTCTCGGGGTCGTTGCGGAACAGCACGCGCGGGCGCGAGATCGACAGCTCGAAGCCTTCGCGGCGCATGGTCTCGATCAGCACGCCGAGCTGCAGCTCGCCGCGGCCGGCCACCTCGAAGGCGTCCTTGTCCTCGGTCTCGGTGATGCGGATGGCGACGTTGCCCTCGGCCTCGCGCTCCAGGCGGTCGCGGATCATGCGCGAGGTGACCTTGTCGCCCTCCTGGCCCGCCAGTGGCGAGTCGTTCACCGAGAAGGTCATGGCCAGGGTCGGCGGGTCGATCGGCTGCGATTCCAGCGCCGCCGGGAACTCCGTCGCGCAGATGGTGTCGGCAACCGTGGCGTCGCTCAGGCCGGCGATGGCGACGATGTCGCCGGCGGCGGCTTCCTCGACCGGCTCACGCTTCAGGCCGTTGAAGGACAGCAGCTTGGTCAGGCGTCCGCCGGTGATGGCCGCGCCGTCGCGGCGCAGCACCTTCACCGGCATGTTCAGCTTGGCGGTGCCGCTGTAGATGCGGCCGGTGAGGATGCGGCCCAGGAAGTTGTCGGCCTCCAGCGTCGTCGCCAGCATGGCGAAGGGCGCGTCGGCCTCGGCGACCGGCGGCTGCACATGCTTGACGATGAGGTCGAAGAGCGCGTTCAGATCCTTGCGCTCGTCGTCCAGGTCGGTCACCGCCCAGCCCTGCTTGGCCGAGGCGAAGAGGGTCGGGAAGTCGAGCTGCTCGTCGGAGGCTTCCAGCGCCACGAAGAGGTCGAAGACCTGGTCGTGCACCCAGTGCGCGCGGGCATCGGGCTTGTCGGCCTTGTTGACCACCACGATGGGCTTCAAGCCGCGCGCCAGGGCCTTGGCGGTGACGAACTTGGTCTGCGGCATCGGCCCCTCGGCGGCGTCGACCAGCAGCACCACGCCGTCGACCATGGACAAGATGCGCTCCACCTCGCCGCCGAAGTCGGCATGGCCCGGCGTGTCGACGATGTTGATCTTGATGTCACCCCATTTGACCGCCGTGCACTTGGCCAGGATGGTGATGCCGCGTTCGCGCTCCAGGTCGTTGGAGTCCATCGCGCGCTCGGTCGTCTGCTCATTGCTGCGATAGGTGCCGGACTGCTTCAGCAGCTCGTCGACCAGGGTCGTCTTACCGTGGTCGACGTGGGCGATGATCGCAATATTGCGAATATTACTGGCCTGAACCGTCATGATGTCGTTCTGCTTTCTAGAGATAGAGTCGCAAGAGGGGCCTCATGCCCGTCTTGCTTGTGCCAGCCCCGGCTGTGCTGCGACCAGGTCCGCGAGTCTGCGTTCCGGCCGCGCGCCGACATGGGAGATGACCTCCGCGGCGGCGAGGGCGCCAATGCGCCCGCTGTCATATAGGGAGTGACCGTTGGTGATGCCATAGAGGAAGCCGGCGGCGAAGAGATCGCCGGCGCCGGTGGTGTCGACCACCTGGGCCACCGGGGCCGCGTCGACCACGTGGACTTCCTCGCCGCTGACGATGACCGCGCCCTTCTCGCTGCGGGTCAGCGCCGCCACGTCGCAGTGCGCGCGCACGCCCTGCAAGGCGGCGTCGAAGCTGTCGGCGTCAAAGAGGCTGCAGACCTCTTCTTCGTTGGCGAAGACGATGTCCACGTGCTTTTCCATGAAATCCTTCAGCTCGTCCTTGTAGCGGTTCACGAGGAAGGGGTCGGAAAGGGTGAGGGAGATCTTGCGCCCGGCGGCGTGAGCCAGCCGCGCGGCCTTCAGGAAGGCCGCCTTGGCCGAGGGCGAGTCCCAGAGATAGCCCTCCATATAGGTGACGGCGGCGCCCTGCACCTGCGCGTCGATCACGTCTTCCGGGCCGAACTCCACGGCGGCGCCCAGGAAGGTGTTCATGGAGCGCGCGGCGTCGGGCGTCACCAGGATCATCGAGCGGCCGGTGGCCGGGCCCGCGGTGGCGTGGGCCACGTCGAATGCGACGCCGGTGGCCCGGATGTCGTGGGTGAAGATGCTGCCCAGCTGGTCGTCGCGCACCTTGCCCAGGAAGGCCGCCTTGCCGCCCAGGGAGGCGATGCCCGCCGCGGTGTTGCCGGCAGAGCCGCCGGAAACCTCCACCGCCGGGCCCATGGCGTCGTAGATCTGCAGGGCGCGCGGCTCGTCGATCAGCGTCATGCTGCCCTTGGGGATCTCATGGGTGGTCAGGAAGGCATCGTCGGCCTTGGCCAGAACGTCGACCAGGGCATTGCCGATGGCCACGACATCGAGGGTCTGTGCAGTCATGAAAAGCCGTTTGTCTTAAGTGTTGTCGTAAAGCGGAAAACTGTCGCGGCGGGGCTTCCTAGCGGGAAACCGAGCTCTGGACGGGGGCCTCCACAGGCCCGCGCCGTTTTTCCTCGTCGCGGTTCGCATATGTCGCGGTTCGCATACCTACCAAATCGCACGCCAAATCGTGCGAAAACTCTGGCGACGCGGCCTCTTTTAGCGGTGAAGGCCAGCGGCGGCAAGCCTGTCGCACCTTGTGGTGAGCCAAAGGGCACGCTAAATAGCCTTCATCATGTTCAAATCGCTCTCCCGCGCCTTCAGCCAGTCCTTCGATCCGGCCTTTCGCCGGGTTTTCAACCGCTCGCTGCTGTACTCGGTCGTCACCTTCATCGCGGTCTGGCTCGCTTCCTGGTTCGCCCTGGATTGGGCCGGAGAGTGGCTGGTTGCCTGGTTCCGCGACTGGTCCGGGCCGGGATTCTGGCTGGATGCCATGGAGTGGCTGGTCGATATCGCCGCCATCGGCGCCATCGCCATCGCCTCGTTTTTCCTCTTTCCCGCGGTCATGGTCACGATCATGGCGCTGCTGCTGGACGATATCGCCCAGGCGGTGGAGCGCCGCTACTACCCGGACCTGCCGCCGGCGCGTGAACAGCCGCTCAGCGAAGCGCTGCTCGGCAATGTCATTTTCGTCGCAGTAACGTTAATACTTAATTTACTCGTCCTGCCCCTTTACTTGGTTCTGATTTGGATACCGCCGCTCAACCTGGTGCTGTTCTACCTCTTGAACGGCTACCTGCTGGGGCGGGAGTACTTCGAGATGGTGGCCGTCCGGCGGCTCGATCTGCCGGCCACCAAGCGGCTGCGGCGCGGCAACCGGGGTCGCGTGATCATGGCGGGGGCGGTCATCACCTTCCTGCTGACCATTCCCCTGGTCAACCTGATCACGCCGATCATCGCCACCGCCTTCATGCTGCACACCTTCGAAGACCTGCGCCGGCGGGCGGCATACTAGGTAGGGCATACTGGGTACGTCATACTCAGGTACGGGGGATACTCAGGTACGGGGGCCGAACCTGTGGTGAGGCCAACGATATCGTAAGGGTTGAGCCTTAGACTGCCTGTCGCAGTCACCCGGCAAGGACCCAGTGGCTGGCGGGGAAACCGGAAAGGACAGTTTATGTTTGGCAAGCGCAAAGGTTCCAAGTCACCCAGCGAGCCGCAGTTGTCGGATGCAGGCGGCCTGCCGGGCGGCGAAGAAACTTTGCCGCGGCCGGGCACCTCCGGCGCCAAGACCGCCCCAGGCAACAACGCCGGCAGCAGCGCGGGCAGCGCCGCGAGTGCCACCAGCGCACCCGCCAGTGCCTCCGCCAAGAGCCAGTCGCGCCGCCAGGAAGGGCGCCTGCCGAGCGGCGTCGAAGGCCGCAAGCTGGTGGTCGGCCGCGAAATCTGCCTGTCCGGCGAGATCAAGACCTGCGAGAAGCTGGTGGTCGAGGGCAAGGTCGAAGCCGACCTGAGCGACAGCCAGAGCCTGGAAATCAGCGAGCCCGGCCTGTTCCGCGGCAACGCCACCGTCGAGGACTGCGAAATCAGCGGCACCTTCGAGGGCGAGCTGACCGTGACCGGCACCCTGGTGATCACGCCCACCGGGCGGGTGAGCGGCAAGATCCGCTATGCCGACCTGGACGTGGCGCGCGGCGGCCGCATCAGCGGCGACATCGACAGCCTGGACGGCGCCGCCCGGGGGTCCGAAGACCGGCCCGCGCGCGGCGAGGGCCCGAAGCTGGCCCACGCCAACAACCCCGAAAGCAAAAGCCGCCTCGGCTGAGCCCGGCGAGCCCCATGTCAGGCAAGCCCATGACCCGAATTCTGCGTTCCGCCCCCGTCCTGCTGTTTGCCGCCCTGGCGGTGAGCGCCTGCCAGACCGCCCGCAACGCGCCGCCCGCCACGACCGCCCAGGCGACCCCGACGGCTGAGCCGGCTCCGGCAGCGCCCGTCGTGCCCGCGCCGGCGCCGCAGGTTACCCTGCGGGCCCCGGAACCGCCCCTCAACGACGACCCGCGGCAACTGATCGGCCTGGACCGCAGCGGCGTCGCCGCCTTGCTCGGCACCCCGGCGCTGATCCGCCGCGAAGCGCCGGCGGAGATCTGGCAGTACGTCACCTCGGAGTGCGTTGTCGACGTGGTGCTCTACGCCGCCGGCCAGCGCTATGCCGTGTCCTACCTGGAAGCCCGCGACAACGCCGCCGCCGTCCAGGAACCGCGCCCCTGCCTCAACAAGCTGCTGCGCGCCCAGCAGACCATTCCGGTTAGCTGACAAACCCCCTCACCCTCCCACGATGGGGAGGGGACGAAACAACAAACCCTCTCCCCTGGCGGGAGAGGGTTGCGAAGGCTTGGCGAGGCCAAGGCCGAGCCTAGCCGAAGCTGGGTGAGGGGGAAGCCCCGCTAGGCCTTCCGCACCGCCGCCTTCAGGGCCTTGGCCGGTTTCTTCGGCGCCGGCTTGCGCTTTTTCACGGCTTTCTTGGCCGCTTTCTTCGCGGTCTTCTTTAGGGGCACTTCCAGGGTCGTCTTGCCCTTGAAGGCGCAGAGGTCGTTCACCACGCAGGCGAAACAGTCGGGCTTGCGCGCCTTGCAGACATAGCGCCCATGCAGGATCAGCCAGTGGTGGGCGTGCAGTTTGCGATCGGCCGGGACCACCTTCTCCAGCTTCTGCTCCACCGCCAGCACGGTCTTGCCGGGCGCGAGCCCGGTGCGGTTGGACACCCGGAAGATGTGGGTGTCGACGGCGATGGTCGGCTCCCCGAAGGCGATGTTCATCACCACGTTGGCGGTCTTGCGGCCGACGCCGGGCAGCCTCTCCAGCGCATCGCGGTCCTGCGGCACCTCGCCGCCGTGCTCGGCGATCAGGATGCGCGACAGGGCGATGACGTTCTTGGCCTTGGCGTTGAACAGGCCGATGGTCTTGATGTGATCCTTCAGCCCGGCTTCGCCCAAGGCCAGCATCTGCTGCGGCGTGGTCACCTGCTTGAACAGCGCGCGTGTCGCCTTGTTGACGCCCACGTCGGTCGCCTGGGCCGACAGCACGACGGCCACCAGCAGGGTATAGGAATTGACGTATTCCAGCTCGCCCTTGGGCTCCGGCATGGCGGCGGCGAGGCGGTCGAAAAAGGTGACGATATCGGCTTTTTTCATGGATTTCTTGGGGGCCCGCTTTTGAGGGTCGGTTTTGGCTCTCCTGTCAGGCGGCGAGTGTAACCCGATGGGACGGGAAAGGAAGATCGCAGGGGAGGCGCCGCCATTTGAAGCGGTCCCGGTCTTTGCCTATATTGTTTAGATGAGCGCCATCTGCAGACCCGCCCCCGTCAGCCCGCAAGTCGACGCGAAGGGCAACCCGCTGCCCGAGCCCCGGGACGCGGCGCTTTTCGACGCGGAACTGAGGCCGCACCGCAGCCTCTCGCCGCGCGGTTTCCTCTTCCTCATGACCGGGGTCTGCGCCATCAGCTTCACCGGCGGCCTGGCCTTCTGGCTGGCCGGCGCCTGGCCGGTGATCGGCTTCCTGGGCGCCGACGTGCTGCTGATCTACCTGGCCTTCCGCATCAACTACCGCAGCGGGCGCCTGGTCGAGACCCTGCATCTGACCAAGGAAACCCTGACCGTGCGGCGCATCTGGCCCGGCGGCCAGGCCCGCACCTGGGAGTTCCAGCCCGCCTGGCTGCAGGTCGATCTGGCGAACCCGCCACGCCATGACAGCCCCCTGGTGCTGCGCTCTCACGGCCGCCAACTCTCCATCGGCAGCTTTCTGACCAAGGAGGAGCGCGCCGAGGTCGCCGAAGCCCTGCGCGCCGCCCTGCTGCGGGCGCGCGAGGCCTGCCGCCCGGCCGAGATCGGCTAACCCGGCTCAGCCATCCGGCTTCAGTCCGCCAGTCCCAGAACATCCCGCATGGAATAGCGTCCCGGGTGCTGGCCGCGCCCCCAGAGCGCCGCCTTGATCGCGCCCTTGGCGAAGACTTCCCGGCTGCTGGCCTTATGGGTCAGCACCAGGCGCTCGCCGTCGGCGGCGAAGATGACGCTGTGGTCGCCGGCCACGTCGCCGCCGCGCAGGGTGGCGAAACCGATCTCGCCGCGCGGCCGGGCGCCGACCTGGCCGTCGCGCGCCTTGCAGGCCACCTCGTCCAGCGCCACGCCGCGCCCCTGGGCGGCGGCCTCGCCCAGCATCAGCGCCGTCCCGGAGGGCGCATCGACCTTGTGGCGGTGGTGCATCTCGACGATCTCGATGTCGTAGTCCGCGTCCAGCGCCTTGGCGACCTGCTCGGTGATCATCTGCAGGATGTTCACCCCCAGGCTCATGTTGGCGGCCTGCACCACCACGGTCTGGATCGCCGCCTGGTCGATGACCTTCTGGTCCTCGGGCGTCAGGCCGGTGGTGCCGACCACGTAGACGACCTCCGCCTGGGCCGCCAGTTCGGCATGGCGGCGCGTCGCCTCCGGCGTGGTGAAGTCGATCACCGCGTCGGCCTGGGCGAAGAGTTCGACCGGATCGTCGGTGACGGCGACGCCCAGCGGATCGACGCCGATCAGGCCGCCGATGTCGGCGCCGATCGCGGCGCTGCCCGGCTGGTCGCTGCCGCCGGCGATGACGCAGCCCTCGGTGGCGTGGATGGTCGCCAGGTTCATGCGGCCCATGCGGCCGGCGCAGCCGACCACGGCGACGCGATACGGGGGGTTCATCAGCCTCTCCATGGGGACGTCGTGCAACTCGGCAGCCGGTTTAGCACGGCTCGCAGCCGGGACAAAGGCGAGAGGGCGCTCTTGACGGAGCGGGAGCGGGGTGGCTTGCTCGCGGGCAGTCGTTTCACCGCACGCCCGGAAGCCCGCCATGCCGCCACCCCGTTTCGATTCCGACGGCTTCGTCCGGCTCTGGCCGACGACCCTCCTGCGCCGCCGCCTGCCGAGCCATGACCTGGCCAATGCGGAACTGCAGCGCCTGGTCCTGGCGATGGAGGCGGGAACGGCGCAAGAGGGGCGCCAGGACTTCACCACCGACTACCGCGCGGGCAACCTGCTGGCCCAAGACAACCCGGCCATCGGCTGGCTGCGCGACTGCATCAACAAGACCATCATCGACTACCTGCGCCATGCCGGGCTGGACTACCCGGTGAACTGGGGCCTGCAGGGCTGGGCCAACGTGAACCGGCGCGGCGACTACCACGACCCGCACAACCACCCCCACGCCTACCTGAGCGGCACCTACTACGTGGCGGTGCCGCCGGCCGGTGAGACCCCACCGGAGAACCGGCCGGACGTGCGCCCCGGCGCGATCTCCTTCTACGACCCGCGCGGCTTCGCCAACATGACGGCGATCCGGGGCGACCCGCAGATCGAGGCCGAGTTCACCCATCGCCCCGAGCCGGGCGACCTGCTGCTGTGGCCGGCCTTCCTCATGCACTTCGTGCATCCCAACCTCTCCGACGAGAAGCGGGTGAGCATCAGCTTCAACGCCACGCTGAAGTGGTCGGAAGACTACCTGCCGCAGCAGTCGTGACGGAGCCGGAGGCATGACCGTTGTTATCCGCCGCGCCGCGCCGGGCGACGCAGAAGCCCTCATCGGCCTGATCGACGCGCTCTCGGCCTTTGTCGAGGATCCGCCGACCCGCCTGACCGCCGAGGATATCCGGCGCGACGGCTTCGGCCCCGACGCCTGGTTCCAATGCTTCCTCGCGGTGCAGGGCGGCAGGCCGGTCGGCTATGCCCTCTGCTATTTCGGCTTCAGCACGGATCATGGCGGGCGCGGCCTGCACCTCGCCGACCTCTACGTCGATCCGGCGCTGCGCGGCAGCGGCCTGGGCCGCGCCCTGATGGCCGCCGTCGCCCGCCACGGCCGCGAACGCGGCGCGCGCTGGCTGGTGTGGGATGTCTGGGTCAGGAACAAGACCGCCGAGGCTTTCTACGAAGCGCTCGGCGCGAAGCGCTACGACGAGGTCTTCGCCATGACGCTGAAGGGCGACGCGCTGGCGGCCCTGGCCAATGAGGGAGAGGCGGACGGGGGAAAGGCGAACGAGGGGCGCTGACCCGGTGCCTGCGCTCGCCTCTTGCAGCTTTTCACAGGGACGGCCAGTCTTACCCGGAACAACGCCAGCGCTCGAGGAACCCGCCATGCAAGCCGCCGCCCCGACCTACATCTTCGATGCCCGCGACAAGCCGGCGTTGCCGCTGCATGCGGTGCCCCTGGTCGTCGCCAACGAGCAGACGGTCGAGGGCTACGGGCAGATGGTCGACGACCCGGCGGGCTTCGCCATCGAGATCGTCCGCTGGCCGGCCCAGGGCTGGCGGCCGGTCGACGAGGATTCCGGCGACGAAGGCGGGGTCGCCGAGGGCGTTTTCCACGGCACCTGGACAGGCGACGTGCTGATGGGCCGCAACGAGGCGGTGGGCGGCCACTACGTGCTGGGCTGGAGCCGCGACCCGCAGCAGGCCGACGCGGAGACGGCCAGCGTGCCGCGCGAGCAGGTTCTGCTGTGGCATATGAACTACCACCCGGACGGCGGCCAGTTGTTCTTCCCGCTGGAGAAGAAACCTTTCGTGGTGCCGGTCGCCCTGCCGGGCGACGACCTGACGCCGGACAAGGTGATCGCCTTCTGGTGCGACGGCAGCCGGGGGCTCTACATCCACCCCAACATCTGGCACGAGGGCATCTTTCCCGCGAGCGACGAACAGCGCTTCCTGGACCGCCAGGGCAAGGTGCACGCCCGGGTGAGCTGCGACATCGGCCAGGAGTTCGGCGTCTACCTCGCCGTGCCGCTGCTGGAGCGCGCGGCCCGCGCCTGATCCTTTCCCGCTATGCTACCCTCTCGGGCAAAGTTGGGGGACGGGGGAGCGGACGCGATGCCTCACATAGAAGAACCCTTCAGGTACCACGAGAGGTTCGCCGCCTATTAGGATCACCGAAGACGAAAAACGTGCCGCTGCAAAGAGCGGCACGTTTCGCACATCAAGGACAAGCGGTGAGGTCCTACCAGTCCTCGATGTCGTTGCCCTGCGAGTCGACGCAGCGGTAGTTGCCGTCACGGCCCAGTTCCATGCCGCCGCCGGCCTTGTTGCAGCGGGCGACCCAGACATCCAGCTGTTCGTCGGAATCGTGTTCGTAGCCGGCGTTCGGCTTGCCGCCACCGCCGGGCGCGGCGAGGCCGGTCGGCGCCGCGGGGCCGCCCGGGCGCGGCTTCAGAAGCTTGGACGGGCTGCCGGCGGAAACGCTGGAAGCCGTCAGGGCGACGAGAACGGTGGCCAGAAGGGCGCGGGAGACGAAAGTGCGTCGGTTCATTGGAATATCCTCTTGAGTTTGAATTTCGGCGGCTATGTCGGTCAGTCGCGACCGCATCGCATAGTGTTCAAACGCAAAAGGGGTAGCATGATGGGGCCGGGTCCCCGGGGCGGGCGCAGAAGCCTCGGGCGCCCGAAGCTGCTAGACTTCCGCCATGAGAACGCGCGTTTTCCCGCTGCTCGCTTGCGCCCTCTTGGCTCTGGGCCTTCCGCGATCCGAAGCCGTCTCCGCCGAGGCACCGCCGCCCGCCTTTGCCGAGACCCTTCGGCAGGCGCAGACCCTGGAGCCGCTGGAGACCCTGATCGTCGCCAGGAACGGCGAGATCCTGGTCGAAAGGGCCTTTCGCGGTCATTCCACGACGCAGACGACCAACATCAAGTCGGCCTCCAAGACGATCGTCTCGGCCCTGGTCGGCATCGCCATCGACCGGGGCCTGCTGGAAGGAACGGCACAGAAGATCGCGCCGCTGCTGGACGACAAGCTGCCGCGCGACCACGACCCGCGGCTCAGCGAAATCACCATCGGGAATCTCTTGTCCATGCAGGCCGGCCTGGCGCGCACCTCCGGACCGAACTACGGGCGCTGGGTGGCGAGCCGTGACTGGGTGCGCGCGGCGCTCGCCCAGCCCTTCGCCGGGGAGCCCGGCGGCGGCATGCTGTATTCCACCGGCAACAG
The DNA here is from genome assembly GCA_048268885.1 of Kiloniellaceae bacterium. GTDB lineage: Bacteria > Pseudomonadota > Alphaproteobacteria > Kiloniellales > Kiloniellaceae > Pelagibius. The sequence goes on from JBLWUP010000043.1 coordinate 27,004, forward strand.
CCACCTGCTGTCGGCCATCCTGACGCGCGAGAGCGGGCGCTCGACCCTGGCGCTGGCGCGCGACTGGCTGGCGCCGCTGGAGGGCTTTGCCATCGGCGATTGGATGCGCGACCCCCAGGGCATCTATTTCGGCGGCAACCAAATGGCGATGAGCCCGCGCTCCATGCTGGCCTTCGGCGAGCTGTACCGCAACGGCGGGCGGGCCGGCGGCAAACAGGTGCTGCCGCCCGAGTGGATCGAGGAGTCCTGGCGCCCGCGCACGCAGTCGGTCTTCCACGACGACCTCTACGGCTACGGCTGGTTTTTGACCGAAATGTCGGGCGAACGCGTCGCCTATGCCTGGGGCTACGGCGGGCAGATGATCTACGTGGCGCCGGGCCTGGACCTCACCGTCGTCATGACCTCGGCGGAAAACCGGGCCTCGGCGCGCACGGGCCACCGCGACGCCCTTCACCGGCTGATGCGGCGCATCGTGGCGGCGGTGAAAATCGAAAGATCGTGAACCCGGCGGTTCAGTCCGTCAGGTCTTCCCAGAATTCCTTCACCCGGGCGAAGAAGCCGGAGGACTCGGGCGAGGTGTCGCGGCCTTCGCCGGCTTCCTCGAACTCCTTCAGCAACTCCTTCTGGCGCTTGGTCATGTTGACCGGCGTTTCCACCCCGACCTCGACGTACATGTCGCCGACGGCCTTGGAGCGCAGCACCGGCATGCCTTTGCCCTTCAGGCGGAACTGCTGGTTGGTCTGGGTGCCGGCGGGCACGGTGATCTTGGCGCGGCCGCCGGAGATGGTCGGCACCTCGACCGAGCCGCCCAGCGCCGCCGTGGTCATGGGCAGCGGCACACGGCAGTAGATGTGCGCGCCGTCGCGCTGGAACAGGCGGTGCGGGGCCACGGAGAGAAAGATATATAGATCGCCCGGCGGCGCGCCGCGCATGCCCGCCTCGCCCTCGCCGGCCAGACGGATGCGGGTGCCGTCCTCGACGCCCTCGGGGATGTTCACCTGCAAGGACTTCTCGCGGTGCACGCGCCCGGCGCCCTCGCAGGAGCGGCAGGGCTTGTCGATCACCTGGCCGCCGCCCTGGCAGGCGGGGCAGGTGCGTTCGATGGTGAAGAAACCCTGCTGGGCGCGCACGCGCCCGTTGCCGCCGCAGGTCTGGCAGGCGACCGGCTGGGCGCCGCCTTCGGCACCGCTGCCCGCGCAGCCGTCGCAGGTGACCGAGGTCGGCACGCGGATCTGCGCGGTCTTGCCGTTGAAGGCGTCTTCCAGGGAGATTTCCATGTTGTAGCGCAGGTCGGATCCGCGCGCCGCGGCGTTGCCGCGCCGGCCGCCCATGAGGTCGCCAAACATCTCGTCGAAGATGTCGGCGAAACCGCCGGCGGAGAAACCGCCGAAGCCGCCCGCGCCCGGATGACCGCCCCCGCCGTTGGCGAAGGCCTCAGGGCCGAAGCGGTCGTAGGCCGCCCGCTTGTCGGAGTCCTTCAGGACTTCGTAGGCCTCGTTGATTTCCTTGAACTTCGCTTCGGCCTCGGTGTCGCCCGGATTGCGGTCCGGGTGATATTCCATCGCCAGCTTGCGATAGGCGGATTTCAGCGCGCCTGCATCGGCATCGCGCGCGACGCCCAGTGTCTCGTAGTAGTCTTTCACGGCTTCGTCTGCTGCCCCCACAGCTCGGGTCGCACTCTAGGCCTCTCAAGCTCGTCACCGACAAAGCGAAGGCCGGACAGGACTGGGCGCGGGGTGCGCAGCGGTCGCCTCTGTCCGGCCTGCTTCGTCATGACGCTCGCTCTTTAGGCCTGACCCTTCTTGTCGTCGTCGACTTCTTCGAAGTCGGCGTCGACCACCGTGTCGTCGCCCTGGGCGGTTTCGCTCTCGCCGCCCGCGGCGCCCTGGCCGTCACCAGCAGCGGCTTCCTCGCCGCCGCCCTGCTCGTAGAGAGCCTGACCGATCTTCATGGAGACTTCCTGCAGGGCCTGCATCTTGGCCTGAATGGCCTCGACGTCGTCGCCCTCGGCCGCCGTCTTCAGGGCCGCGACGGCCTCCTCCGCGGCGGTCTTGTCGGCGGCGGGAACCTTGTCCCCGGCCTCGGCAAGCGTCTTCTCGGTGGTGTGGATCAGCGATTCCGCGTGGTTCTTCGCTTCCACCAGGGCCCGCCGCGCCTTGTCCTTTTCGGCGTTGGCTTCGGCGTCCTTCACCATCTGATCGATCTCGGCGTCGCTGAGACCGCTCGAGGCCTGGATGCGGATCGTCTGCTCCTTGCCGGTCGCCTTGTCCTTGGCGCCGACGTTGACGATGCCGTTGGCGTCGATGTCGAAGGTGACCTCGATCTGCGGCACGCCGCGCGGCGCGGAGGGAATGCCGACCAGGTCGAACTGACCCAGCAGCTTGTTGTCGGCCGCCATCTCGCGCTCACCCTGGAAGACCCGGATGGTCACCGCCTGCTGGTTGTCCTCGGCAGTCGAGAAGGTCTGGCTCTTCTTGGTCGGGATAGTCGTGTTGCGGTCGATCAGCTTGGTCATCACGCCGCCCAGGGTTTCGATGCCCAGCGACAGCGGCGTCACGTCCAGCAGCAGAACGTCCTTCACGTCGCCCTTCAGGACGCCGCCCTGGATCGCGGCGCCGATGGCCACCACCTCGTCGGGGTTCACGCCGCGGTGCGGGTCCTTGCCGAAGAAGCTCTTCACCGTCTCATAGACCTTCGGCATGCGGGTCATGCCGCCGACCATGATGATGTCCTGGATCTCGCCCGGCGAGACGCCGGCGTCCTTCAGGGCGGACTTCACCGGACCCATGGTGCGGGCGACCAGGTCGTCGACCAGGGATTCCAGCTTGGCGCGCGAGAGCTTGATGTTCAGGTGCTTCGGCCCGGAGGCGTCGGCGGTGATGAAGGGCAGGTTGATCTCGGTCTGGTTGGCCGAGGACAGCTCGATCTTGGCCTTCTCGGCCTCTTCCTTCAGGCGCTGAAGGGCCAGCTTGTCCTGGCGCAGGTCGATGCCCTGCTCGCTTTTGAACTGGTCGGCCAGGTAGTCGATGATGCGGGCATCGAAGTCCTCGCCGCCCAGGAAGGTGTCGCCGTTGGTCGACTTCACCTCGAAGACGCCGTCGCCGATTTCCAGCACCGAGACGTCAAAGGTGCCGCCACCCAGGTCGTAGACCACGATGGTGCCGGAGCCCTTCTTGTCCAGGCCATAGGCCAGCGCGGCGGCCGTCGGCTCGTTGATGATGCGCAGCACGTCCAGGCCGGCGATCTTGCCGGCGTCCTTGGTGGCCTGGCGCTGGGAGTCGTTAAAGTAGGCAGGCACGGTGATCACCGCCTCGGTGACCTCCTCGCCCAGGAAGCTCTCCGCCGTTTCCTTCATCTTCTGCAGGATGAAGGCGGAAATCTGGCTGGGGCTGTAGTCCTTGCCCTGGCCCTCGACCCAGGCGTCGCCGTCATGATTGACGATCTTGTAGGGAACGAGGCCCATGTCCTTCTTCGTCATGGGATCGTCGAAGCGCCGTCCGATCAGGCGCTTGATGGCGAACAGCGTGTTTTCCGGATTGGTCACCGCCTGGCGCTTGGCCGGCTGGCCGACGAGACGCTCGTCGGAATCCGTCAGGGCGACCATCGACGGGGTCGTGCGCGCGCCTTCGGCGTTTTCGATCACCTTGGCGTCTTTGCCATCCATAACCGCGACACAGGAATTCGTCGTGCCGAGGTCGATACCGATTACCTTACTCATTTGTGCTCCTCACTTCGATCAGCAGACCCCTTGGGCGGCCCGGTCCAACGGCACCGTCCGGCGGATCCCCGCCGATGAGAGTTCATGACCATGGGTTCTGGGCTTATATAAGCAGCAAGAGCCCCGCTGCAAGTCGCAAAGGGGGGAGAATCCGGGCTCTAACGCCCTGTTTTCGGTGGCTAAGGGCCACCCGGGGGCAGAACCCCAGCAGATGAAAGGCAACGAAAGCAGAACCTATGGCGCAACCCCAGAAAAACCCCAAGCCTTCCGGGGACCCCCGCCGGGAACCCATCTACCGGGCGATCCTGGCGGTTCTGATCGCCAGCATCCTTGTCAGCGCCGCGCTGACCCTGGCCGGCGAAGCCCTTTTCGGCAGCCGGGCCCTGGCCAACGCCGGCCTGGGCATGGCCATGCTCTGCTTCGTCCTCTACTGGATTTTTCGCCTGCTCGGCCGCCGCGCCGCCCAAGAAGAGGCCCGCCGCGCCGAGGAGGCGCAGAAAAAGGGGTGGGAGTGAGCAAGCCGCAGACTGACAGGCAGACGATCGAGGGTTTCCGCTACCTGCCGGGCTTTCTCGGCGCCGAGGCCCAGGCCGCCCTGGTGGAAGAGCTGCGCGGCCTGGTCGCCGAGGCGCCGCTCTACCGCCCGGTCATGCCGCGCAGCGGGCGGCCCTTTTCGGTGCGCATGACCAACGCCGGCAGCCACGGCTGGCTTTCCGACAAAGAAGGCTACCGCTACGTCGAGCGCCACCCGCAGACCGGGCGGCCCTGGCCGGCGATTCCGGCGGCCGTGCGGGCGATCTGGGACGAGGTGGCGGCCTATCCCGCCGGGCCGCAGTGCTGCCTGATCAATTTCTATGCGCCGGAGGCGCGCATGGGCCTGCACCGCGACGAGGACGAAGAGACCTTCGATGCCCCGGTGGTCTCGCTCTCCCTGGGAGATTCCGCCGTTTTCCGCCTCGGCGGGCTGGAACGGCGCGGGCCGACCCGCTCCCTGAAGCTTCATTCCGGGGATGTAATGATCCTGGCCGGGGAGGCGCGCCGCGCCTACCACGGCATCGACCGGGTGCTGGGCGGCTCCAGCCGCCTGCTCAACCGCGAGGGCGGGGAAGCCGGCGGGCGGATCAACCTCACCCTGCGCCGGGTGACGCGCCCGCCCGAAGAGGGCGGCTAGAAAGGTGGCCTAGGCCGAGGTGTCGATCTTGCCGCCGGGCTCGGCACCGCCTTCCGGACCGGCGGCCGTCTTGGCGCCGCCCTTGGAGATGCCGACCCGGGCCGGGCGCAGCAGGCGGTCGTGCAGGCGGTAGCCGGCCTGGATCACCTGCACCACGGTGCCGGCGGGTTTCTCCGGGTCCTCGATCTCGAACATCGCCTCGTGGAAGTGCGGGTCGAGCTTCTCGCCCAGCGGGTCGATGGTGCGGATGTTGTGACGCTCGAAGACCGTCTGCAGTTCCTTCTGGGTCATCTCGACGCCGAGGCGCAGGTTCTGCACCACCTCGTTGTCCGCCGCCAGTTCCGCCGGCACGCTCTCCAGGGCGCGCTGCAGGTTGTCGGCCACGCCGAGCAGATCCTTCACCACGCCGGCGGCGGCGTACTTCGCGCCGTCCTCGCGCTCGCGCTGGGCGCGGCGGCGCACGTTCTCGGTCTCCGCCATGGCGCGCAGCAGCTGATCCTTCAGGGAGGCCACTTCGCCTTCCAGCACCGTCACCGGATCCTCGTCCGGCGACAGCTCCTGCGCGTGCTCGATATTGGAGAGATCGACCAGCGGCTCGTCGCTGGTATCCACCGGGCTGCCGTCGGCCGGCGCCCCTTCCTGCGTATTCGGGTTTTCGACCTGCGGGTCGCGTTCCTGATCCTGCTTCTTGTCCTGAGCCATCACGGGACGGCTACTCCTTTCCGAACTAACTTCTTCGTCAATTGAGTTGTGATCGCGGGGCGGCGGATGTCACGGGGATCATCCGACCAGCCGTCCGATCAGCTTGGCTGTGTAGTCGACCATGGGAATGATGCGGGCATAGTCGATGCGCGTCGGGCCGATGACGCCGATGGCGCCGACGACCTTTTCCTGCGAGTTGCTGTAGGGCGCGATGACCATCGAGCATCCGGCCAGGCCGAACAACTCGTTTTCCGCGCCGATAAAAATCTGCACGCCTTCCGCGCCGCCGGTGAGATCCAGCAGGCGGATGAGGGCGTCCTTGGTTTCCAGCATGGCGAAGAGCTGGCGGATGCGCTCCAGGTCTTCCAGGGCGTTCACGTCCTCCAGCAGCTGCGACTGACCGCGCAGGATGAGGGCGCCGCTCCTGCCGCCCTGGTTGCCGGCCCAGCTGGCGAGGCCGCGGGCCACGACCCGCGAGGTCAGCTCGTCCAGCTCGACGCGCTGCTGTTCCAGTTCCTTCAGGATCTCGGCGTGGGCCTCTTCCAGGGTGCGCCCGGTGAGCCGCGCCGAGAGGTAGTTGCTGGCCTCCACCAGGGATGAGGCGGGCAGGCCCGCCGGGACGTCGATGATGCGGTTCTCGACCACGCCGGAGACGGTGATCAGCACCACCAGGGCGCGCCCCGGGCCGAGGGAGACGAATTCGATGTGCTTCAGCGGGTCGCTGAGCTTGGGCGCCACCACCAGGCCGGCGCAGCGCGACAGGCCGGAGATGGTCTCCGAAGCCTCCTCCAGCACTTCCGACATCGAACGGCCTTCGGCGGCCACCTGGCTTTCGATGTGCGAGCGCTCGTCCTGGGTCAGGTTGCCGATCTCCAGCAGGCCGTCGACGAAGAGGCGCAGCCCCATGTCGGTCGGCAGCCGCCCGGCGGAGGTGTGCGGCGCGAAGAGCAGGCCGAGGTCCTCCAGGTCCGCCATGACGTTGCGGATGGTGGCCGGCGACAGCCCCAGGCCAAGGCTGCGCGAGAGCGTGCGCGAGCCGACGGGGGCGCCGGTATCCACATAGGCGTCCACGATATGCCGCAGAACCTCACGCGAACGCTCGTTCAGGCCCTTGAGGGCTGCGGCTTTGGCGGCGATATCGATTGGTTTGGTCATTGCCTTCGGAATGTAGTGAGGCCCCGGGCAAGGGTCAACGCGGCGCGCAACCGGGCCGCCGGGGCGCCAAGGGGCCGCCGGCGCGCATTTGGGCCGCCGGCGCGGGGCCAAGCTGGACGATACCGGCGCCATGGTCTAGCTTGCGCGCCGCTGGAGGGCCCCGAAAGGGCGCCCTCTCACCCCATTTCCCGCCCCAAGCGCCATAGAACAGAGCGCCCAAAGAGGTAGATTTCATGCGTCCTTCCGGCCGTAGCGTCGACCAACTCCGTCCCATCGCGTTGGAAACGAACGTCAATAAGTACGCCGAAGGCTCCTGCCTGGCGCGCTTCGGCGATACCCACGTGCTCTGCACCGCCTCGATCGAGGAATCCATTCCGCCCTGGCTGCGCAACTCGGGCCGCGGCTGGGTCACCGCCGAATACGGCATGCTGCCCCGCGCGACCGGCAGCCGGATGGACCGCGAGGCCGCGCGCGGCAAGCAGAGCGGGCGCACCCAGGAGATCCAGCGCCTGATCGGCCGCTCACTGCGCGCCGTCACCGACCTGACCGCCTTCGGCGAGCGCCAGGTCCGCGTCGACTGCGACGTCATCCAGGCCGACGGCGGCACCCGCACCGCCGCGATCACCGGCGGCTACGTCGCGCTGCACCTGGCCTTCCAGCATCTGAAGGACATCGGCGCCATCGAGAAGCTGCCCTTCACCGACCAGGTCGCCGCGATCTCCTGCGGCATCTTCGAGGGCCAGGAGGTGCTGGACCTGGACTACGCCGAGGACTCCACCGCCCAGGCCGACGCCAACTTCGTGCTCACCGCCTCGGGCGGCGTGGTCGAGGTACAGGGCACCGCCGAGGACGAGCCCTTCAGCCGCCAGCAGTTCGAGGAACTGCTGAACCTGGCCGAGAAGGGCGTGAAGGAGCTTTGCGCCCACCAAAACCAGGCCCTGGGCCTCGGCTGACCCGACCCAGAGCGATTCCGGAGCGATCCTGATGCGTCCTCTCGAACCCGGCGAGAAGGTGGTGCTGGCCACCCACAACAAGGGCAAGTACCGCGAAAATGCCGCGCTGCTCGCGCCCTATGGCCTGGAAGTGCTCTCGGCCGGCGACCTCGGCCTGCCGGAGCCGGAGGAGACCGGCGCGACCTTCCAGGAAAACGCCGTGCTGAAAGCCCGCGCCGCCTGCGACGCCACCGGCCTGCCGGCCATCGCCGACGATTCAGGGCTTTCCGTCACCGCGCTGGACGGCGAGCCGGGCATCCATACCGCCCGCTGGGCCGGGCCCGGGCGCGACTTCCTGGTCGCCATGCAACGGGTCCACGACGAACTGGGCGCCAGCGCGGACCGCAGCGCCCATTTCGTCTGCAACCTCTCGGTCGCCTGGCCGGACGGCCAGGGCGGCACCGTCGAGACCGCGTCCTTCGAGGGCCGCGTCGAAGGCACCCTGGTCTGGCCGCTGCGCGGCGCGCGCGGCTTCGGCTTCGACCCCATGTTCCAGCCCGAGGGTTTCGACATCACCTTCGGCGAAATGGACCCGGAGAAGAAGGAGGCGATGAGCCACCGCGCCGTCGCCTTCGCGAAGCTTTCCGGGGCCCTGCTGCGGAAGCCCTGAGCCCATGAGCGTCGGGTCCATGAGCGCCGGGCCTGTGATCGAACCGCGGGAAGCAGGCTTCGGCGTCTACCTGCACTGGCCCTTTTGCCGCTCCAAGTGCCCCTACTGCGACTTCAACAGCCACGTGCGCGAAGCCATCGACCAGGAGCGCTGGCGCGACGCCCTGCTGGCCGACCTGGACCACGCCGCCGCGAAGAGCGGCCCGCGCCAGGTCACTTCGGTCTTTTTCGGCGGCGGCACGCCCTCGCTCATGCCGCCGGAGACCGTGGCGGCGCTGATCGAGCGGATCGACGCGCTCTGGGGCCTCGCGCCCGGCACCGAGGTCACCCTGGAGGCCAATCCGACCTCGGCGGAGGCGGAAGGCTTCGCCGGTTTCGCCGCGGCGGGCGTGAACCGCCTGTCGCTGGGGGTCCAGGCGCTGAACGAGGACGCGCTGAAGTTTCTCGGCCGCCAACATTCCGCCGCCGAGGCCCTGGCGGCCCTGGCGCTGGCGCGCGCTGCCTTCCCGCGGATCTCCTTCGACCTGATCTACGCGCGGCCCGGCCAGAGCGCCGCGGCCTGGCGGGCGGAACTGGCCGAGGCCCTGGCCCTGGGACCCGAGCACATCTCGCTCTACCAGCTGACCATCGAGGAGGGCACGGTGTTCCACGGCGCCTGGCGGCGCGGCGAGCTGTCCCTGCCGGAAGAAGAGGCGGCGGCAGAGCTGTTCGAGGCCACCGCCGCCCAGCTGGCGGAGGCCGGATTGCCGGCCTACGAGATCTCCAACCATGCCCGCCCCGGCGCGGAATGCCGCCACAACCTGACCTACTGGCGCTACGGCGACTATGTCGGCGTCGGCCCGGGCGCCCACGGCCGCCTGACCTTCGACGGGGCCAAGCATGCGACCCGCGAGCACCGCGCCCCGGAGGCCTGGCTCGATCTCGTC
>JBLWUP010000044.1:0-35740 GCA_048268885.1 Kiloniellaceae bacterium
CACCCCCCCCGCCCTGCCCGACCGCGAGCCCGAGCCCGGCGGCATTCCGCGCCACTGCGGCCACTACCCCTTCGGCCTGCGCGAATTCCACCGTCTGCTGCGCGGCCCCGACTACGCAAAGCGCCTGGTCGAACGCGCCGTGGCGGCCGGCGTCGAGATCTATCCGGCCACCACGGTCACCGCGATCGCCGAAGGGCCGAAGCTGACCCTCTCCACGGCCGGCGGCCGGACGGAGCTCACCGCGCGCCATGTCCTGCTGGCCACCGGCGTGCGCGAGACCAGCCGCGCCGCGCGCTTCATCGGCGGCCGGCGGCCGGGAGGTGTAATCGCCACCGGGGCGCTGCAATCGATGGTCTACCTGGCCGGCAAGCGCCCCTTCCGGCGGCCGGTGATCCTGGGCAGCGAGTTGGTCTCCTTCTCCGCCCTCCTCACCTGCCGCCACGCCGGCATCCGCCCCGTGGCGATGGTCGAGCCGGGCGCGCGCGTCACCGCCCGCCGCTTCGCCGAGGCGCTGCCGCGCCTCTTCGGCATCCCGCTGCACCTGAACCGCGAAGTGGTGGCGATCCACGGGCGCGAGCAGGTCGAAGGCGTGACCCTGCGTGGGCCCAACGGCGAAGAGCGCGACCTGGAGACCGACGGCGTCATCGTCACCGGCGGCTTCACGCCGGAGGCGACGCTCTGCCGCCTGGGCCACCTGGCCCTGGACGGCAGCGGCGAGAGGGGTAGCGGCGGCCCGGCCATCGACCAGTTCGGGCGCTGCTCCGACCCCGCTTTCTTCGCGGCGGGCAACCTGCTGCGCCCGGTGGAGACCGCCGGCTGGAGCTGGCAGGAAGGCGTCGCCGCCGGTGACATCCTGGCCGACAGCCTGGCCGGCAAGCTGCCGGCTGCCGAACGTATGGTGGACGTCGTGGTCGGCCATCCGGCGATCAAGCTGGCGCTGCCGCAGCGTCTCGCCCTGCCCTTGCGCGAGGGCGGCATGGCCCAGCTGCAACTGCGCCTGACCCGCGCCGTCAGAGGCCAGATGGTGCTGCGCGACGGCGACGACATCGTCTGGTCACAGCACCTGGCCGCTCTGCCGGAGCGCCGGATTCTGCTGCCGCTGCGCGACTTCATCGACAAGGTCCGCGGCGATACCCTCACCATCGGCTTTACAGAGGTCGCGTGACATGACCATTGCCGCCATCGATCAAGGCACCACCAGCACCCGCGCCCTGGCCCTGCAAGCGGACGGCACGGCGGTGGTGGTCAAGGCCGTCGAGCACCGCCAGATCTACCCGCAGCCCGGCTGGGTCGAGCACGACCCCGAAGAACTGATCGCCAGCATCCTCGCCTGCGCCGAGGCGGTGGAGGCGCCCGAGGCCTTCGGCATCGACAACCAGGGCGAAAGCTGCCTCGCCTGGAACGCGGAGACCAAGGAAGCCGTCTCGCCGGTCATCGTCTGGCAGGACAGCCGCACGGCGGAAGTCATCGAGGCTCTGAAGCGCGACGGCGCCGAGGCGCTGACCCTGGAACGCGCCGGCCTGCCGCTCGACGCCTATTTCTCCGCCGCCAAGCTCGCCTGGATCGTCGAAACGCTGCCCGAAGCCAAGAGCCTGCTCGCCCAGGGCAAGCTGCGGCTCGGCACCACCGACGCCTTTTTCCTGGACCGCCTGACCGGGCGCTGCGTCACCGACATCACCACGGCCTCGCGCACCTCGCTGATGAACCTGCAGACCGGGCAGTGGGACGCGGAGCTCTGCCGGCTGTTCGGCGTGCCGCCGGAAGCGCTGCCGGAGATCGTCGCGACGACCGGCGACTTCGGATCCCTGTCCGTAGGGGGCAAGGCGGTGCCGGTGACCGCCAGCATCGTCGACCAGCAGGCCGCGCTCTACGGCCACGGCTGCCGCGCGGCCGGCGACGTGAAGATCACCTTCGGCACCGGGGCCTTCGTCCTCATGGTCACCGGCGCGGAGATCCTGCGCGCGCCGGACAAGGGCCTGTTGCCCACCGTCGCCTGGCAGTTCGCCGGAGAAAAACCGGTCTACGCCCTGGACGGCGGCGTCTATTCGGCCAGCGCCGCGGTCAACTGGGGGCGCGGCCTGGGGCTCTTCGACGGTTTCGACCGGTTGAACCGGCTGTCGGGACCGCCGGCCCTGGAAAGCGGCCTCGCCTTCGTGCCGGCGCTCTCGGGCCTCGCCTGCCCGCACTGGGACCGCCAGGCGCGCGGCACCTGGGTCGGCCTCTCCATCGACCACGGCGGCGACGACCTGATGAAGTCGATCCTGGAAGGCGTGGCCTGCCGGGCGGCGGAGGTGGTGCAGGCCATGAGCACGCTCGTCCCCGCCAGCGGCCCGCTGTCGATCGACGGCGGCATGTCCGCCAACCCCTATTTCCTGCAGTTCCTGGCCGACGTCCTGGAACGCGACCTCAGCGTCTCGACCAACGCCGAGTTGACCGGCAGCGGTACGGCGAAGCTGGCCGCCGTCGCCGGCGGCGCGTCGGCACCCGAAGGCGGTGAGGCCAGAATCGTCGCCCCGCAAGCCGCCCGCGGCCGCCTGCTGCAGCGCTTTGCGGAAGCGGTGAAAATCTCGCGCGGCTGGAAGACCTAGAGCAGATCAGGGTCGGCTGGAATCGCCGAAGGCGATCCACCAACCCTGTGAATCTGCTCTATGTATTAGAAGTAGATCGGATTCACACGTTTAGGTCGAACAGGACCGCAGGAAGCTTTCCAGCGGGCGGTCCAGTTCCTCGACGTGCGTGAGGGTCTGTTCGACGTAGTCGACGATGCTGTCGTGCAGCGCCTTGGGCTGTTCCAGCAGCAGGTAGTGGCCGATGGCGGCCAGGCTGTCGCGCAGAAGGGTGTGATGGTCCCGATGCGCCTCGTAGTCCGGGAAGCCGAAGCTGCGCATGGCGTGCTCTTCGGCGGCGAAATGGCGTTCCTCCAAGACCTGGAAGCGCAGCAGCTGCCGCTTGGCGCCGTCATGATCGCCCGCCGCGACGGCGGCATTCAACTGCCGCAGCAGATCCTGCAGTTCCTGGTGGTCGTTGAGGATCACCTCAACGAATTCAATGGCTTCCTGACACGCTTCGAAAGCCTTCATGCGACCCAAGGGTCCTTTGCCGGAGGAACGACGAACTCTGCGGCGCAACTCCGCGACAAAAACAGTCTGCCCGACTCTGGCTTAAAGGAAAGTGTCAGGGCTATGACACTTCGGTAGAGACTCGTTGGCAGGCCTGTGGATAGCCGGTTGATCGCCACGGCCTAGATCACCATCGCCGTAACCAGCCCGAAGTAGATGGCGAGACTCGCCACGTCCTGGATGATGGTGCAGACCGGGCCGCTGCCGAGGGCCGGATCAAAGCCGAAACGCAGAAAGACCCAGGGCAGACCGAAACCGACCACCGCCGAGACGGTGCCCGCACCCAGCACCGCGAGGCCCAGCGCCACCGCGAGAGGGGCGTCGCCGAAGACCAAATAAACCGGCAGGGCGGAGAGGATCCCCATCGCCAGGCCGATGGTCAGGCCGATGACCAGTTCGTCGCGCACCAGGCGGAGCAGCCCGACCTCCACCACCGAGAGCGCTCGCACCGCGACGGAGACCGCCTGGGTACCGATGGCGCCGGCAATGTAGACCAGCGCCGGCACGAAGAAGGCGACCGTGACATTGGCGTTCAGCGTTTCCTCAAACAGCGCCACGACCGCCGTGGCCGCGGTCGAGGCCACCAGGCCGACGATCAGCCAGGGCAGGCGGCGGCGGATCCGGTCATGGATCGGCGCCTCCAAGGCCTGCGCCGCGCCGTCGGCATGCCGTTGAATACCGGCGAGGCGCTGCAGGTCCTCCATGTGCTCATGGCGCAGGATATCGAGCAGGGCTTCGGGCGGCACCGCGCCCACCAGCCGGCCGTCGGCGTCCAGCACGGGCACCGCGATCATGTCCTTTTCCATGGCCAGCAGGGCGATATGCTCCTGGTCGTCGTCGAGCTGCGCGGTGCCGTGCTGTGCCTCGACGATGGCGCCGATCTGTTCCTCCGGCGGCGCGGCCAACAGGTCGTTGATGCGCACGATCCCGCTGAAGCGGCCCTGCCCGTTCGTCACGAAAATGCAATCGGCGCAATCGAAGAGGTGTCCGCGCAGCTCCTCCACCACCACCGCCACTGGAATGTCCGCCGTCGCCTTGGGAATGCTGGTGACCATGTGGAAGGCGGCTGTTTCCAGCGCATCTTCCGTCTCTTCACGCGGTTCGGTTTCCATGTCGTGCGCTTTTCCTGGCAGCTGACCCTCACGGCCATCTTCGCACCCTCCGGCACGGTCGGGAAAGAATTCGCGGATGCCGCATGGCAGCGCCCGGCCGCCGGGACCTTGACTTGGGTCAATGTGGCCGCAATCCAGCGCGCCTAGCGTCAATGAGGGAACAATCCCTCCAGCGAAAGCCGCCCGTCCCATGCCACAGGTCGCGTCCTTCTCCATCGAACGCCGGGGCTTCCTGGACGCGCAGGGCAAGGCCGTCGGAGAGTTGCCCGCCTTCGCGCAGGAACCCGAAGCGCTGATAGCGCTCTACAGGGCGATGGTGCTGACGCGCAGTTTCGACGCCAAGGCCGTCTCGCTGCAGCGCACCGGCCGCCTCGGCACCTTCGCCTCCTCTCTGGGACAGGAAGCCGTTGCCGTCGGCCTCGCCGCCGCCATGCGGCCGGAGGACGTCCTGCTACCCTCCTTCCGCGAACAGGGCGGCCAGTTCCTGCGCGGCGTCACCATGACCGAGTTGCTGCTTTACTGGGGCGGCGACGAGCGCGGCAGCGACTACGCCGGGCCGCGCGAGGACTTCCCGATCTGCGTACCCGTCGGCACCCAGGCGCCGCAGGCCGCCGGAGTCGCCCTGGCCCTGAAGCTGCGCGGCGAGGCGCGGGTGGCGGTCTGCGTCTTCGGCGACGGCGCCACCTCGCGCGGCGACGTCTACGAGGCGATCAACTTCGCCGCCCTGCAGGCCCTGCCGCTGGTCTTCGTCGTGAACAACAACCGCTGGGCCATCTCCGTGCCGCGCGCGCGTCAGACCGCGGCGGAGACTCTGGCGCAGAAAGCCGTCGCCGCCGGCATGCCGGGCGAGCAAGTCGACGGCAACGATGTCATCGCCGTGCGCCAGGTGGTGGGCGAGGCCGTCGAGCGGGCGCGCCAGGGCGGTGGCCCCACGCTGGTCGAGGCCCTCACCTACCGCCTCAGCGACCACACCACGGCGGACGACGCCAGCCGCTACCGCGACGACGCCGAGGTCAGCGCCCACTGGAAGGAAGATCCCATCGCCCGCCTGCGGACCTACCTGAGCGACGCCGGCCACTGGACCAAGGACGCCGAAGAGACTCTCATCGCCGAGAGCGCGGCGCAGGTGGAGGCGGCGGCGGAAGAATACCTGGCGACGCCGCCGATGCCGCCGGAAGCCATGTTCGAGCATCTCTACGCGGAACTGCCCGCCGCGCTGCAGGCGCAGCGCGACGAGGTCGCAGCCCTCAAGAACGCGAAGAGCGATGTCCCATGAGCGAACTGGCCCTGGTGGAAGCGGTGCGCACCGCCCTCGCCCGCGCCATGACGGAGGACGAGACCGTCCTGCTGCTGGGCGAGGATATCGGCATCGACGGCGGCGTGTTCCGCGCCACCGACGGCCTGCTGGAGCGCTTTGGCGGTGAACGGGTAATCGACATGCCGCTGTCGGAATCGCTCTTCGCCGGCCTCGCCGTCGGCCTCGGCGCCCAGGGCTTCCGTCCCGTCGTCGAATACCAGTTCATGGGCTTCATGTATCCGGCGCTCGACCAGGTGCTGAACCACGCCGGGCGCCTGCGCAACCGCACGCGCGGCCGGCTTGCCTGCCCCCTGGTGATCCGCGCGCCCTACGGCGGCGGCATCCACGCGCCGGAGCATCATTCGGAAAGCACCGAAGCGCTCTTCGCCCAGATCCCCGGCATCCGCGTGGTGATCCCCGCCTCTCCCGCCAAGGCCTACGGCCTGCTGCTGGCCGCCATCCGCGACCCCGACCCGGTGATCTTCCTGGAGCCCAAGCGCGTCTATCGCGCGCCCAAGGAAGAGGTCGCCGACGACGGCGCCGCCCTGCCGCTCGATCAATGCTTCACCCTGCGCGAGGGGCGCGACGTGACCCTGGTCTCCTGGGGTGCCATGCTGCAGGAGACCCTGGCGGCGGCCGAGACCCTGGCCGCCGAGGGCAAGGAGGCCGAGGTGATCGACGTGGCCACGCTGAAGCCTTTGGACATGGAGACCATCCTCGCCTCGGTGGAACGTACCGGGCGTTGCGTCATCGTGCAGGAAGCGCCCTTGAGCGGCGGAGTCGGCGCGGAGATCGCCGCCGGCCTGGCCGACCGCGGCCTGGTGAACCTGTTGGCGCCCCTGCGGCGTGTCGCCGGCTACGACACGGTGATGCCCCTGCCGCGCCTGGAAGCCCACTACATGCCGACGGAGCAGCGGATCCTGCGCGCAGCGCGCGACACGCTGGCCTACACATGACGACCTTCACGCTGCCCGATCTTGGCGAAGGCCTGCAAGACGCGGAGATCGTTTCCTGGCACGTCGGCCCCGGCGACCACGTGGTGGCCGACCAGCCGCTGGTTTCGGTGGAGACCGACAAGGCGGTGGTGGAGATCCCCTCGCCGCAGGCCGGGCGCATCGCCAAGGTCTTCGGCGCGCCCGGCGACATCGTGAAGATCGGCGCGCCGCTGGTCGAATTCGAAAGCGCCGCCGCCGAAGACAAAGGTACCGTGGTCGGGACCATCGCGGCGGCGGAAAAGCCGAAGGCCGCCCCCGCCGAGGTCGCGGAAATACCGAAAGCCGCCTCCGGCCCGAAGGCCGCGCCCGCCGTGCGCGCGCTGGCCAGGCGCCTCGGTGTCGAACTGTCCCACGTGGCCGCCAGCGGACCCGGCGGCGCCGTCCTGGCGAGTGACGTGGAACGTGCCGCCGCCGCGATCGGCGCGGCGGGGCCGCTGGAGCCGCTGCGCGGCGTGCGCCGGGCCATGGCGCTGAACATGGCCCGCGCCCATGCCGAGGTCGTACCGGCCACGGTGACGGAGGAAGCCGACATCCATGCCTGGGCCTTGGGCAGCGACGCCACCTTGCGCCTGGTGCGCGCCATCGTCGCCGGCTGCACCGCCGAGCCGGCGCTGAACGCCTGGCTTCTGGGCGTGGAACAAGGCCGCCGCCTGCACGACACCGTGGACCTGGGCATCGCCATGGATACCGAGGACGGCCTCTTCGTGCCGGTGCTGCGCGACGTCGGCAAACGCGAGGCCGCCGATCTGCGCCAAGGGCTGGAACGCATGAAGGCCGACGTGCGCGCGCGCCGCGTGCCGCCGGAGGAACTGCGCGGCCAGACCATCACGCTCTCCAACTTCGGCATGTTCGGGGGGCGCCATGCCGCCCTCGTCGTGCTGCCGCCGCAGGTCGCCATTCTCGGCGCCGGGCGCATCGCCGAGCGCGCCGTGGCGCACGACGGTCAGCTGGCGGTGCGCCGCGTGCTGCCGCTGTCACTCACCTTCGACCACCGCGCGGTCATGGGCGGCGAGGCCTCGCGCTTCCTGGCCGCCGTCGTGCGCGATCTCGAACAACCGGAATGACCTGAGGGAAAAGCCGATGGAAGACGCCTTCCGCTTCTGCGACGAGCTGGGGCCCGCGAAGGTCATCCACATCCACGAGACGCACAGCGGCCTGAAGGCGGTCCTGGTGGTGGACAACGTGGCGCGCGGCCCGGCCATCGGCGGCGTGCGCATGGCCCCCGACGTCTCGACCGAGGAATGCTTCCGCCTGGCCCGCGCCATGACCTTCAAGAACGCCGCCGCCGGCCTGCGCCACGGCGGCGGCAAGGCGGTGATCTTCGGCGACCCGCGCGTGCCGCCCGAGCAGAAGGAAAAACTCATCCGCGCTTTCGCCGGCGCCATCGCCGACGTGAAGGACTACATCGCCGGACCGGACATGGGCACCGACGAGAGCTGCATGGCCTGGGTCCACGACGAGATCGGCCGCTGCGTCGGCCTGCCGTCGGCGCTGGGCGGCATCCCGCTGGACGAAGTCGGCGCCACCGGCTTCGGCCTCGGCATCGCGGTCGACGTGGCCCGCGGCTTCTGCGACCTCGACCTGAAGGGCGCGCGCGTCGCGGTACAGGGCTTCGGATCGGTCGGCAAGCATGCCGCCCGCTTTCTGGCGGAAAAGGGCGCGGTCCTGGTCGCCGCCGCCGACTCGCGCGCCACGGTCGCCGACCCGGCCGGCCTGGATATCGAAGCGCTGATCGCGCTCAAGAAGGCGGGCAAGAACGTGGGCGAATATGTGGCCGGCCAGAAACTCGACCGTGACGCGGTCATCGGCATCGACTGCGATATCTGGATCCCCGCCGCCCGCCCTGACGTGATCCGCGCGGACAACGTCGAGCAGCTGAAGGCCAAGCTGGTGGTCGAGGGTGCCAACATCCCCGTCACCGCGGAGGCCGAAGTGGCGCTGCACGCCAGGGGCGTTCTCGTCATTCCCGACTTCATCGCCAACGCCGGCGGCGTCATCTGCGGTGCGGTCGAATACGCCGGCGGCGGCCAGCGCCAGGCCTTCGACACCATCGAAGAAAAAATCCGCGAGAACACCCGCGTGGTGCTGGAAGCCAGCCGGGCCGACAAGGTCGCCCCGCGCGAAGCCGCCAACGCCCTCGCTCGCGAACGGGTCGAGGCGGCCATGGCGCTCAGGCGCTGGGCCTGAGATTTCTCGAGAACTGCACCGGACGGAATGAAGCTTGCCGTTCCTCCGTTGCTTTCATACGCAGCATCGCAGAATCAGTACTGCCCGGCGAAAGCGGTTCGCTAGAGATTCAACGCCATCTTGTGAGAGAACAGCATTACACTACTAGATGAGCACATCGACAAGCTTCGCCCTTTATAGTAGTATATTTATTGGGGAAGCGCTGTCGGGAAGGTTGGTGGCACCAGAGAAGACGAGGGGGTCTTCTGATGTCCCAGCATCACCATCGCTGGATGGCCGCCATCCTACTGATCCTTGGAGCCGCCGGTTCGCTGACGGCACAGGCCGCTCCCATTACCAATGCCTTTCCTTTCGCGATACGTGACAACGAGACATTCAATACGATAGGCACCGGAATTGGCGAGACCTTCAGCGTCGGCGTTTCCGGCGTGGTGCCAGATGTCACTCAGGGGACCACCGGGACTGCCACAAACGATGCAACCGGCACTTTCCGCAATCTGCTGAACTTTTCCGCTGGCGGCAGGCCGGGACTCTTTGGCATCGAGTATGCTTACACAACTGCCCAATCCAGCAACCTTCTCGGTCCCTGGACGATCGTTCTCGAAAATGGCGGCGATCAGCTCTTTCTCAGCACGCCCGATCGCAATGGGGTGCAAAAAATGGAGCTCGTCAGGAACCTCGCAATATCCGGATCGCCAACATCACCTACTTTGAGCTGGGACCTACCCACCAGCGGCCCATCGGTGTCAATAGTCCGCTACGAACTGTGGAATGACGACACCAATCAGATCTTAAGCGGCCAATCTGGCGTCAACCTCGGGCCGAACGCGACAACCCTGCAGCTAGACAATCTCACACCAAACGCCAACTATGCCTTGCGTGTCATCGTTCAGCACAACGATGCTTCGGGACAGTCTTCCACCCGCTCTTCCAATTGGATCAGCTGGAACACAAGCCCTGGGGCACCTTCCGGCAACGTTGCCAAGCTGACAGCCGGTTCTCCCGCCACCTTGACCCAAACCGTGGATCTTCCCAGCGACCCCTTCAATGTGGTTTTCGACTACAGGTTCACGACGACCACCGGCGCGCTTTCGGTACTGCTCGATGGCAATCCGATCGGCCGGCTCCTGGAAGCACCGACCACTATCTCACCCGACTTTCTGCGCGCTTACTTCGAGATCGACGCCCCTTCCTTTTTAGGGATGAACGATCTGCTGCTAACATTCCAGATAGATGGTCCGGCGGGCTCCACAGTCTTGCTTGACAACATCGTCTTTCCCGGGCTCCTGGGTGGCGACTTTGCGAGCCTTGCTAACTGGACAACAGGGGGCGCAGGCTCCGTCAGCCTGACCAGCATCCCCCAACCCGGCACGGCTCTCCTGATGTTGTCCGGACTGCTTTGCCTTGCTGCCGTGGCGATTCGGAGACAACGCCATTGAGAGTCGGGTCCAACGGCTCGCAAACCGCCCTGGCGCTCAGGCGCTGGGCCTAGGAAGCGTGCTGCACCGCCGGCGCGTCTTCGAGTTCCAGGAGGAACTTCTTGGTTTCGATGCCGCCGCCGAAGCCGGTGAGCGCGCCGCTCGACCCGATGACCCGGTGGCAGGGAATGACGATCGGGATGGGGTTGGCGCCGTTGGCGGCGCCGACCGCGCGGCTGGCCTTGGGCCGGCCGATTTCCCGCGCGAGCCAGCCGTAGTTGCGGGTCTCGCCGAAAGGGATCGTCCGCAAGGTGTTCCAGACCTGTTTCTGGAAGTCCGTCCCGCTCAGCACCAGCGGCAGGTCGAACCGCCGAAGGGCGCCGGCGAAGTAAGCCGCAAGCTGGCTCTTGACTTCCTTGAAGGGACTGTCGTCCTGCCGCCATCCCGGTTTCGGCCCGAAGGCCTTGTGGCCGGAGGGAAAGCTCAGGTAGTGCAGCGCGTCCGCGTCGCCGGCGAGCAGCAGGCGGCCGACCGGGCTGTCCATATAGCTGTAGCAGAGACTTGGATCAGGCATGGCCGGCTTGCGAGGTTTTATGCCGGCGGATCGAGGAAGGCGGGCGCCCATAGAGTTCTGAAAAGGCCGCGTTGAAGCGCCGGACGCTGCCGAAACCCGCCTGGAAGGCCACATCGGTCATGGATAGATCCGTCTCGTTCAAGAGACGCTTGGCGCGCTGGAGACGCAGGGTCTTGGCCGTCTGCAGGGGCGAGGCGCCGACATGGCGCTCGAACAGCCGCGACAGATGGCGGGCGCCGACCCCCAAGCGTTCGCCCAAATCCTCGACACTGCCGCTATCGAGGGCTCCCTGCTCAATGAGCCGCAGGGCCCGCTCCACCGTCACCTGGGTGCCTTTCCATGCCGCGCAGAAGGGCGCCGTTTCCGGCCGGCAGCGCAGGCAGGGGCGGTAGCCGGCCCGCTCCGCCGCCGCGGCGCTCGGGAAATAGCTGACGTTCCGGGTCAAAGGCTGCTTTACCGGACAGACCGGGCGGCAGTAGATCCCGGTCGTCCTGACGGCGGTGAAGAACCGGCCGTCGAAGGCCGGGTCACGCCGCAGGCGGGCTGCGTTGCAGGTGTCGAAATCGAGCATGACCGGATTTTAGCAGGCCCACTCCAGGCGGACGAGAGGAGCAAGACTATCGCGTCCGAAAACGTCCAGTTGGGCAGAGGATACCGGAAACTGCAGTGAGAAAAGAGACAAGGGCCGGCGGCAGCAGGTGCCGAAGCGGACACGTTGAAAGAAGAGGGAACTTCGCGGCAATGCCGCGACCGGGCGCATCGTCTCCAATCGCGCCTTTCCGCAGACCAACCCACCGGCTCTCTGAATATCCAACGGGCCAGACTTTGTAGCCGGTGACAATAATCCAATCGATTACTAACATCGATTATGCTACTGTTGTCGGCAAGTGGTTGGGGAGTCTATCCGAAAGATCGCGGATTTCGTCGCCGGCGGTAGCCGTTATGGGGAGGGCTGACGAAATGAATCAATCCTATCAACTTGGATTTGGCGTGACGCTTCTCGCGGTGTTCTTGGCCGGCTGCGCGTCGCAGCCTCCATCGACGCCGACGACACAGGGCGCGCTCGAAAGGCAGCCAACAGAAGAGACGGCCGTCCCTCCAGCCGCGCCACCGCCCAAGATCGACCCGCGCGCCTACTACGCCATGTGCGGCGGGCAACTGACGGATCTGGAAGACGTGCTGGGGCCGATCACCTCCCGCATGGTTTCCCAGAAGATTCCCTATTCGCAAGCGGCCTCGGGCGAGTGGCGGGATTGCTCCGGCAACTTTCTTCGCTTGTCCAGTTATCTGGCCGAAGAGTGTCCCGAGCTGGAGAGCAGCCTGGCCGCGACCAAGGGCATTACGGACTTCCAGCCCGGCGCCAACAACCTCTCCAAGCCCGCAAGGGCAGCCGCTCGAACAACGCGGGGCCTCGCCAGTTGGTACTCTGAACAGGGACGCTTTGTCCCGGTCTATTATGATGGTGCGCCCGACGAACAGACCGCGCTTGAGAAGTACCGCACCCTTATCCGACCCGGCGCCGTTCTATGGTTCTCACGCAAGAAACCTGCCTCCAGCGCCGGCTTGGATCCGCTGCTCAGCGATCAGATCAACCACATGGGCACCGTCGTCAGCGTGACGCGGGACGAGAGCGGTGAAGTCGTGCGCTACGAGATGTATCACGGCCGCAACAAGGGGAAGGTTGCCACCATCACCAACACACACTTTTGGGACTGGCCCAAAGAATATCTCGGCAGCGGCCGAACGTACCCGCCGCTCGGATACTGGGGGCAATACCTGGTCGGCATCGGCACCATTGCAGCCGTCAAGACGTTCTAAGGTCTGAGGCCGAAAGCGACGGGGACGCCGAACACCGCATTCCAGTTCAGGGCGCGCAGGACAATGCGCGATCTAGGAACCCGCGGCGGTTAACTTCCGGCCACGGCCCGAAGTGGCTCTCCAGAAGCGCGGCACCGAATGGCAGCTTGGCCAGACTGTCAGATGTTTGCCTTCATCTCATCAGGGGAATTGCGCGTCGTTTTAGACACCAACAGCGGCGCTAACAGGGGCAAGGAACAATGATAAGAATCAAGAGCCTTTCTTGGGTCGCCTCGGCATTGCTGCTCTTAGTTTCGTCGGGAGCGGCGACAGCCGGCCCCATTTCCAGTCTTTACTACCTGGCCGCCGGCGAGTTGCGGAGCGTCGACTTCGACGGCACGTCGTTCACGGGCGCTTTCACGACCCTGGAGGTGCCGGTCCCCGAGATGTCCGGCATCAGCTACGACACCGTTTCGGATACTCTCTACTACCTGGCCGCCGGCCAACTGCGCAGTGTCGGCTTCGACGGCACATCTTTCACGGGCGCCTTCACGACCCTCGAAGTGCCGGTCCCCGAGATGTCCGGCATCAGCTACGACACCGTTTCGGATACTCTCTACTACCTGGCCGCCGGCCAACTGCGCAGTGTCGGTTTCGACGGCACGTCGTTCACGGGCGCCTTCACGACCCTGGAGGTACCGGTCCCCGAGATGTCCGGCATCAGCTACGATACCGTTTCGGACATCCTCTACTACCTGGCCGCCGGGCAACTGCGCAGTGTCGGCTTCGACGGCACATCTTTCACGGGCGCTTTCACGACCCTCGAAGTGCCGGTCCCCGAGATGTTCGGCATTTCGATATTCCGCACCGCCGATCAATTCGATGTCCCCGAACCGGCCGCACTTGCCCTGTTTGTCTTCGGCCTTGCAGGCTTAGGGATCGCGGCACGGCGGCGCGGTCTGTGCCAATCTGTCTTGCACAGCTGAACATCAAGACGGCCGTTTTTCGGGAGCGACCCCATTCACTTGTGCATAGCGCCGAGGTTCGCAGCGGGTCGAACTCGGACCTGGGCTCCGGCCTCGGCCGACCCGCACGGCCTTCCGCCCCCTTGCACCGAACCCGGCGGCGGGCTTTCATAGCCCGGTCATGACGCCCCTGCTGCACCCCTTTCTGGTGAACGACCCCTTCGGCGACCCGGCGGTCTATGTTGAACTGAAGTTCGCGCGGCGCGGCCTGCTGCTCGACCTCGGCGACCTGCACGCGCTTCCGCCGCGCAAGATCCTGCGGCTCAGCGACATTTTCGTCTCGCATATGCACGTCGACCATTTCATCGGTTTCGACCAGGTACTACGCGCCCTGATCGGCCGCGAGCAGAGGGTCCGCCTCTACGGCCCGGAAGGTTTCCTCGACGCGGTGGAGCACCGCCTGGCGGGCTATGCCTGGAACCTCACCGAGCGCTTCACCACCGACCTGACCTTCGCGGTGACGGAAGTGCGCTCGGCGACGGAGGCGATCACCGCCCGCTTCCGTCTGAAGAACCGCTTCGGCCGCGAGGCGGAAGAAGCGCGCGAGCTCGAAGACGGCATCGTGCTGGACGACCGCCGCCTGCGGGTGCGCGCCGCCGTGCTGGACCACGGCATCCCCTGCCTCGCCTATGCCATCGAGGAGACCGCCCACGTCAACGTGTGGAAAACGAAACTGCAGGACCTCGGCCTGCCGGTCGGCCCCTGGCTGCGCGAGCTGAAGGATATGGTGCTGCGCGCTGCGCCGGACGATACGGAGATCCAGGTTGCCGAGGATCGAACCCTGCCGCTGGGCGAACTGAAGGAACAGGTTCTGCAGATCGTCCCCGGCCAGAAGATCGCCTACGTGGTCGATGCCGCCTACACCGAGGCGAACCGGCAGTGCATTGTCGAGCTGGCCCGCGACGCCGACATCCTCTACATCGAGGCCTGCTTCACGGCGGAAGACAGCGAACGCGCCGCCGATCGCAAGCACCTGACCACGGCCCAGGCCGGCACGCTGGGCCGCCTGGCCGGCGTGCGCCGCCTGGAGCCCTTCCACTTCTCGCCGCGCTACGCCGGGGAGGAGGCGCGGCTGCGCGCGGAAGTCGATGAGGCCTTCGCAGGACAGAGCCCCGCCGCACAAGCTGCCCTGCCCTAGAGCAGATCAGGGTCGGCTGGAATCGCCGAAGGCGATCCACCAACCCTGTGAATCTGCTCTATGTATTAGAAATAGATCGGATTCACACGTTTAGGCAGAACCACCAAGTGGTTCTGTCTAAACGTGATCCGATCTAGCGCTTCAGCAGCTTGGCCACTTCCCTCCAGGACCGGGTGTTCAGGACGTCGTCGGGTTCCAGCCAGCCGCGGCGCGCCTGGGCGATGCCGAAGCGCAGCAGATCGAGGTCACCCGTCGAATGGGCGTCGGTGGAGATCGCCACCTTCACGCCGACATCCTTAGCCAGGCGGCAATGTACGTCGATGAGGTCCAGACGCTCGGGCTGGGCGTTCACCTCCAGCGCGCAGCCGCGCTCCTTTGCCGCCCGCATGAGACGCTCCATATCGACGTCGTAGGCCGGACGCGTGCCCAGGAGACGGCCTGTCGGATGCGCCAGGATATTGAAGTTCGGGTTGTCCATGGCGCGAATGATGCGCTCGGTCTGCTGGCTGCGCGTCAGGTCGAACTTGGAATGCACGGCGCAGACCGTGAAATCGAGCTGTTCCAAAATCGAGTCCGGCAGATCCAGCCTGCCGTCCGCCAGGATGTCGACCTCGCAGGATTTGAGGATGCGGACCCCTTTCAGCCTGTCGTTCAACTTGTCGATCTGATCGATCTGGCGGCCCAGGCGCTTGGCGTCCAGCCCGTGGGCGATGGTCACCTTCTTCGAGTGATCGCTGACCGCGAAGTAGGCGTAGCCCTGCGCCTGCGCCGCCTCCGCCATCTCCTCGAGGGAGGCGTGGCCGTCGCTGGCGGTCGAATGAGTGTGCAGATCACCCTTGATGTCCTCCAGGCGCACCAGCTTGGGCAGGCGCTTCTTCTTCGCCGCCTCGATCTCGCCCCGGCTCTCGCGCAGCTCCGGCTCGATGTAGGGCAGGCCGACCTGGGCGTAGACTTCCTTCTCCGTCCGCCCGGCGATGCGTTTTTGCCCCTTGAAGACGCCGTACTCGTTGATCTTCAGGCCCCGGGCGACCCCCATCTTGCGCACCGCGATGTTGTGCGCTTTGGAGCCGGTGAAGTAGTGCAGCGCCGCGCCATAACTGGCATCCGGCACCACGCGCAGATCCACCTGCAGCCCGTTGCGCAGCACGACCGTGGAGCGGGTCGTCCCTTTGGAGACCACCTCCTCCACGTCCTCGTAAGCGACGAAGCGGTCGATGACCGCCACGCCCTTGCCGCAGGTGACGAGAATGTCCAGGTCACCCACCGTCTCCCTGTGGCGGCGGTAACTGCCGGCGACGGTGACCTGCTTCACCCCCTTCACCTTCTCGAGGAAGGCGACCAGCGGCAGGGCGACCTCCTCGGCGCGCGGCCAGGGCAGGCGATGCTCCTCGGCGCCGCGCGTTTTCAGGGCGCGCAGGATCTTCTCCTCGCTCTTGGCGCCGAAGCCCGACAGCTTGCGCAGCTTGCCGGCCTGGGCCGCGGCGGCCAGCTTGTCGAGGTCGTCGATGCCGAGCGAGGTGTAGAGCGCCTGCACCCGCTTCGGGCCGAGCCCCGGCACGCCCAGAAGCTTGGCGAGACCCGGCGGGGTGCGCCCCTCGATCTCCTCGAGAAACTTCAAGTGCCCGGTTTCGGAGATTTCGGCGATCTTGGCCGCCAGGTCCTTGCCGATGCCCGGCAGTTCGGAGAGGTCGGCGCCCTCGGCCAGCATGCTGGCCACGCTGCGCGGCAGGCCGGTGATCGTGCGCGCGGCGTTGCGGTAGGCGCGGATGCGGAAGGGATTGGCGCCTTCGAGCTCCAGCAGCTCGGCGATGCGCTCAAACATTTCCGCGATGTCCGAGTTGGTGACCGGCACGCCCTTCTCCCTGCTGCCGCCCTCATGCCGCACGCCCGCCTATCTCGGCCCGCCGAAGCTCTTGCCGTCCTTGACGTGGGTCAATGAGGTTTTCCTCCGCGCAACGCAGCATGCGATACAATCGTTCCGCAGGGAAATATCCCCAGGAAAGCTTCATGGGTAGCCTAATGTCCGAGACCGAGAACATCCTCAACGCCGTGCGCCGCGCCTGGAGCAGCGAAGCGCGTATCGGCCCGAAAGCCCCGCACGCGAACATGGAGTTCGCGGCGGGAACGCTGACGCTGGAAGGCGAGATGCCGGACATCGCGGCCAAGAAGCTGGCCCTGGAACGGGCCGCCGAGGTGCCGGGCGTGACTGGCATCGTCGACCGCCTGCACGTCGCCCCGGCCGAGCGCCTGGAGGACGGCGAGGTCCGCGATCTGGTGCGCCGCGCCCTGGAACAGGAACCGGCTTTCGCCGAGCTGGCGCTTTCCGAGATCGTGAAAGGTGAAGAGCAGAGCGTTCGCGAGCCGGCCGAGCGCCGGCGCGGCTGGATCCGAATCTCCGTCGCCGAGGGGGTGGTGACTCTGGACGGCGAAGTGCCCGGCCTGGAGTTCAAGCGCCTGGCCGGCGTTCTGGCCTGGTGGGTGCCGGGCAGCCGCGACGTGATCAACGGCCTCGGCATCACCCCCGACGAGCCGGACAACGACGCCGAGATCACCGGCGCGGTGCGCATGGCCCTGGAAAAGGACCCCTTCGTCAACGCCGGCCAGATCATCGTCGGCACGGTCGATGCGGTGGTCACCCTGGCCGGCCTCGTCCCCAGCGAAAGCGAGCGCGATATGGCCGAGTTCGATGCCTGGTACGTCTTCGGCGTCGACCGGGTGCACAACAAGATCGACGTGGGCGCCTTTCCGCCCGGTGGATGAGACGTGGATGAGACGCACCGGCCGCCCCAGAACCATCCGCGAGATCGGCAGAGCTTGGCGCCCTTGAAACGCTTCCTTCTGACGCTTTTCCTCGTGGCCGCCGCCCTGGGGACGATCCCTTCTGCCCAAGCGCAGGAGGAGATGGAGAACCCCTGGTACCGCGTCGGCCCGCAGGGCGAGGTCGAGATCACCCTGCACTTCTTCTACTCCGAGACCTGCCCTTACTGCGCCGAGGCCCAGCGTTTCCTGCCGGGCCTGGGGCTCAGCCGCCCCTGGCTGAAAGTGGAATCCTACGAAGTCTCCAACTCCGAGGAGAACCGCGCGCTTTTCGCCGACTTCGCCACGGCCCTGGACGAGGAGATCCTCGGCGTCCCCGCCTTCTTCGTCTGCGGCCAGATGATCGTCGGTTTCGACGAAGCCTCCGGCACCGGCGCGATGCTGGCCTCCGTCGCCGACTATTGCCATGAACTGCTGCTGCAGGATCAGCCGGTCAGCGCGGCGCCCGCCGAGACGCCCCGGCAGGACGTCGCCGT
The DNA here is from genome assembly GCA_048268885.1 of Kiloniellaceae bacterium. Taxonomy (GTDB): domain Bacteria; phylum Pseudomonadota; class Alphaproteobacteria; order Kiloniellales; family Kiloniellaceae; genus Pelagibius. The sequence continues at coordinate 17,956 of JBLWUP010000044.1, forward strand.
GCCGCTGCTCGGCAACTTCGATACCGCGCAACTCTCCCTGCCCGTCCTCACCCTGGTGCTGGGCGGGATCGACGCCTTCAATCCCTGCGCCTTCTTCGTGTTGCTGTTCCTGTTGAGCCTGCTGGTGCATGCCCACAGCCGCAAGCGCATGCTGCTGATCGGCGGCGTCTTCGTCGTCTTCTCGGGCCTGCTCTACTTCCTCTTCATGGCCGCCTGGCTGCACCTCTTCCTGGTGCTGGAAGGCATCCGCGCCGTGACCCTCGTCGCCGGCATCGTCGCCTGCACCCTCGCAGCCATGAATGTGAAGGACTTCTTTCTCAGGGGCCGAGGCCCCAGCCTGGCGATCCCCGAGGGCGGCAAGGCGGGCCTCTTCGCGCGCATGCGCGGGCTGGTCGCCGCCGACAGCCTGCCGGCCATGCTGACCGGGACCGTGGTCCTGTCCCTCGCCGCCAACACCTACGAGTTGCTCTGCTCCAGCGGCTTCCCGCTGGTCTACACGCGCGCCTTGACGCTGAACGGCCTCTCGACCGCCGGCTACTATTTCTACCTCGCCCTTTACAACCTGATCTACGTCCTGCCGCTGCTGGCCATCGTCGGGGTCTTCACCCTCACCCTGGGCAGCCGCAAGCTGGGCGAGACGGAGGGACGGCTGCTGAAGCTGCTGTCCGGTCTGATGATGCTGGGCCTCGGCCTGGTGCTCATCCTGGCGCCCGGCCTGCTCGACAACTGGCTGACGGCGGTCGCCCTGCTGGTGCTGGCGCTGATCGCCACCTGGATCTTCCACCGCCTCGACAGGCGCCGCCTGCCGCAGGCTTGACGCACATCAAGGTCGCGGCGGCCCCGACCTGCTTTGCTGGGCACCGCAGGGGCAAGGAGAACGACCATGACTGGCAACCGCATCACCGCGCCACCCAAGGGCAAGGGACCGAAACGTCCCCCCAACTACAGCGAAGGCACCGACGAATCGCCGACCCAGCTGGAAGAAGAACCGGTGGACATTGAGGAGAGCACGCCGGCCGACAAGCGCAGCTCGGTCGAAAGCATCGAGCCGGAAGACGACAAGATACCGCCGCTGTTCGAAGAATAGACCTCCGGCCGGCCCGGCGGGACCGGCGAAGGGTCTCTAAATCCGGGAATCGAGCAGCGGGCGCAACCGCTCCTGGCTCTTCAGCAGCAGGGGCAGGTAGCGCTCGATCATCTCGGGCAGCGCGCTTCTGACCGAGTTCGCGCCGATGTTCATGGCCGCCACCACCTCGCCGTTGCTGTCGAGCAGCGGCACCGAGAGGGAGCAGAGGCCGAGTTCCAGTTCCTGGTCGATGCCGGCGTAGCCCTGCCCGGCCACCGCCGCGAGAACCTGCATGAGATCGCCGACATCGGTCACGGTCTGCGGCGTATGCGCTTGGCGGTCGGAGCGCTCCAGGATGTCCCGCGCCTTGGCGGGCGGCAGCGCGGCGAGCAGCACCCGGCCCATGGAGGAGCAGTAGGCGGGCAGCCGGCTGCCCGGCATCAGGTTGATCGCCATGACCCGCTTCTGCGAGGCGCGCGCCACGTAGATGATCTCCGTATCGTCCAGCAAGGAGACCGAGGCGCTCTCCCCCGTCCGCTCCGACAGGTCTTCCAGGACGGGCTGCACCGTGGCGGGCAGCGAGGCGGAGCGGTAGTAGGCGTGGCCCAGGCGCAGCGTCCGCGGCGCGAGGCGGAAGTACTTGCCGTCGTAGTGCGCATAGCCGAGGGCATCGAGCGTCAGCAGGCAGCGCCGCGCCGTCGCCCGGTCCAGCCCCGTGCGCGCCGCCACGTCCGAGACGGACAGCCCCACCGCGCGTTCCTGAAAGGCTTCGATCACCGCGAGCCCCTTGGCTAGGCCTTGCATGACGTCGCTGGGACGGCGGTCGCTCAGCCAGTCCTTGTCCAAGAATTTCACCTCCACCCCTTGCCGTGTGCCGTCCAGTATGTGCGATATTAGAACAAATATCAATTATCGCACAAACACCCTTGAGGTCGGCCCGGCGATCTGGGACCTATAGGAAAACGTGGAGGAGAATGACGTGCCCGTCTCTCAAGCATCCGCCTTTCAGCCGCTTTCCGAGGCGATCGGCGAGAACCTGCGCGCCGGCGACAGCGTGGCCTTCGAGGGGTTCACCCACCTGATCCCGCACGCCGCGGCCCACGAGGTCATCCGGCAGGGGATCGGCGATTTGACGCTGATCCGCATGACGCCCGATGTGGTCTACGACCAGCTGATCGGCATGGGGCTGGTCCGCAAGATGATCTTCTCCTACGCCGGCAACCCGGGCGTCGGCCTGCTGCGCCGCGTGCGCGATGCCGTGGAGAACGACTGGCCGCAGCCGCTGGAGGTCGAGGAGCATTCCCACGCGGCCATGGCCAACGCCTACGAAGCCGGCGCCGCCGGCCTACCGCTGGCGGTGTTCCGCGGCTACAAGGGCGCGGACCTGGCCAAGGTCAATCCGAACATCAAGTCGGTCACCTGCCCCTTCACCGGCGAAGTGCTGGCCGCCGTGCCCTCCCTGCGTCCCGACGTCGCGGTGATCCATGCCCAGAAGGCGAGCAGGAAGGGCGACGTGCTGATCGAGGGCATCGTCGGCGTGCAGAAGGAAGCCGTGCTGGCCGCCAAGCGCGCCATCGTCACCGTCGAGGAGGTCGTCGAGGACTTCGGCGGCGTACACCCGAACGCCTGCGTGCTGCCGCACTGGACCATTTCGGCCATCGCCGTGGTCCCGGGCGGCGCCCATCCCTCCTACGCCCACGGCTACTACGAGCGCGACAATCAGCACTACCTGGCGTGGGACGAGATCGCCGCCGACCGCGAGCGCTTCCGGCAGTGGATGCAGGACAACGTCCTCTCGGCCAAACCCGAAGACTTCGCCGAACGCGTCGCCAAGGTGAGGACCGCCCGATGACCGAACAGAACTGCACACCTGACGAGATGATGACCATCGCCGCGGCGCGCGCGCTGGGCAACGACGACGTCTGCTTCGTCGGCATCGGCGCGCCCTCGGCCGCCTGCAACGTCGCGCGCCTGACCCACGCGCCGGACATCACCCTGATCTACGAAAGCGGCACCATCGGCACGGCGCCGGACGTGCTGCCGCTGTCGATCGGCGACGGCATTCTCTGCGAGACGGCGATCACCACGGTCTCGGTGCCGGAGATGTTCCGCTATTGGCTGCAGGGCGGGCGCATCACCATCGGCTTCCTGGGCGCCGCCCAGCTCGACCGCTTCGGCAACATCAACACCACGGTGATCGGCGACTATCACAAGCCGAAGACACGTCTGCCCGGCGGCGGCGGCGCGCCGGAGATCGCCTCCTCCTGCGGGCAGGTCTTCATCACCATGAAGCAGTCCAGGCGCGGCATGGTGGACAAGATCGACTTCGTCACCTCCTTCGGCCACGGCGCCGGTGGCAAGGCGCGTGAAGCGCTGGGGCTCACCACCAAGGGCCCGACGCTGCTGATCACCGACCTGGCCGTCTGGAAGACCGATCCCGGAAGCGGCGAGTTCGTCGTCGCCTCCCTGCACCCGGGCGCGACCCGCGAGCAGGTGCAGGAGACCTGCGGCTGGCCCGTGCGCTTCGCCGACAGCGTGGAAGAAACGCCGGCGCCGAGCGAACTGGAACTGACGACCCTGCGCGAGCTGAAGGCGCGCACCGCCGCCGCCCACGGCAAGAACTGAGGATCCACTCATGACCGAAGCCTTCATCTGCGCCTATGTCCGCACGCCCATCGGGCGCTTTGGGGGCGCACTGTCCTCAGTGCGCGCCGACGACCTGGGCGCCGTCCCCTTAAAGGCGCTGATGGAGCGCCTGCCCTCCGTCGACTGGGCCGCGGTGGACGACGTGATCTTCGGCTGCGCCAACCAGGCGGGCGAGGACAACCGCAACGTCGCGCGCATGTCGGCGCTGCTGGCGGGCCTGCCCGAAACGGTGACCGGCACCACCATCAACCGCCTCTGCGGCTCGGGCATGGACGCCATCCTGACCGCCGCGCGGGCGATCAAAGCCGGCGAGGCCGAGCTGATGATCGCCGGCGGTGCCGAGTCGATGAGCCGCGCGCCCTTCGTCATGCCGAAAGCGACCCAGGCCTTCTCCCGCAATGCCGAGATCTACGACACCACCATCGGCTGGCGCTTCGTGAACCCGCTGATGAAGCAGGCCCACGGCGTCGACTCCATGCCGGAGACCGGGGAGAACGTGGCCGAGGACTACAAGGTCTCCCGCGAAGACCAGGACGCCTTCGCCCTGCGCTCGCAGCAGAAGGCGGCGGCGGCGATCGCGTCGGGCCGCCTGGCGCAAGAGATCGTGCCGGTCACCATCCCCAACCGCAAGGGGCCGCCGAGCGTGATCGAGACGGACGAGCATCCGCGCGAGACCACCTTGGAGAAGCTGGCCAAACTGGGCACGCCCTTCCGCGACAACGGGACGGTCACCGCGGGCAATGCCTCCGGCGTGAACGACGGCGCAGCGGCCCTCGTCATCGCCTCGGAAGCCGCCGCCAAGGCCCAGGGCCTCACGCCCCTCGCCCGCGTGCTGGGCGGCGCCACGGCGGGCGTGCCGCCGCGCATCATGGGCATGGGCCCGGCCCCGGCAACGCAGAAGCTCTGCGCGCGCCTCGGCCTTTCGGCGGCGGACTTCGACGTCATCGAGTTGAACGAGGCCTTCGCCAGCCAGGGGCTCGCCGTGCTGCGCGAGCTCGGCATCGCCGACGACGACGCCCGGGTCAATCCCAACGGCGGCGCCATTGCGCTGGGCCATCCGCTGGGCATGTCGGGGGCACGCCTCACGGGGACGGCGGCGCTGGAGTTGGTCGAAAAAAGCGACGCGAAGCGGGCGCTGGCCACCATGTGCATCGGCGTCGGCCAGGGCATCGCCATCGCGCTCGAGCGCGCGTGACTTTCCAATCTGAGCCCTCTCTAAAGCGAATGGCGTGCCGCTAAAAAGCGGGCACGCCATCGCCGGAGGGTTTTAGGGGGCCTAGGCCGCCAGGGCGGCGGCAGGCTCCACGTAGTCATAGTCGAGGGCGCTGGCCACGGCCTCGAAGGTGACCTTGCCGTTGATCACGTTGAGGCCCTTCAGGAAGTTCGGGTCCTCGATGAGGGCCTGGCTGTACCCCTTGTCGGCCAGCTTCAGCACGTAGGGCAGCGTCACGTTGTTCAGCGCGAAGGTCGAGGTGCGCGGCACGCCGCCCGGCATGTTGGCGACGCAGTAGTGCACCACGTCGTCGACCACGTAGGTCGGCTCGTCATGGGTGGTCGGACGCGAGGTCTCGAAGCAGCCGCCCTGATCGATCGCCACGTCCACCAGCACGCTGCCGGGATGCATCTGGGCCAGGGTCTCCCGGGTCACCAGCTTGGGCGCGGCGGCGCCGGCCACCAGCACGCCGCCGATGACCAGATCGGCGCCGACCACCGCTTCGTCGACCTTGCTCTTGGTCGAATAGACCGTCTTCAGGGCCGGGCCGAAACGCTGGGTCAGGCGCTCCAGCACCGCGACGTTGCGGTCGAAGACCGTCACGTCGGCGGCCGCGCCGAGGGCCATGTAGATGGCGTTCTCGCCGACGACACCGCCGCCCAGCACCACCACCTTGGCCGGGGCGACGCCCGGCACGCCGCCCAGCAGCATGCCGCGGCCGCCGTGGGCCCGCTCCAGGCAGTAGGCGCCGGCCTGAATCGACATGCGCCCGGCGACCTGGGACATCGGCGCCAGCAGCGGCAGGCGGCCGGCGGCGTCGGTCACCGTCTCGTAGGCGATGCAGATGGCGCCGCTGGCAACCAGGTCACGGGTCTGCGCGGCGTCGGGGGCCAGGTGCAGGTAGGTGAAGAGGATCTGGCCGTCGCGCAGCATGGCCCGCTCGACCGCCTGGGGCTCCTTCACCTTCACGATCATCTCGGCCTTGGCGAAGACGTCGGCGGCGGTGCCGGCGATCTCCGCGCCGGCGGCGCGATAGTCGTCGTCCGACCAGCCGATGGCGGCGCCGGCGCCGGTCTCGACCAGCACCTGGTGGCCGTGGGCCACGGCTTCGGCGACGCTGTCGGGGGTCAGGCCGACGCGATATTCGTGGTTCTTGATCTCCTTGGGCACACCGATAAGCATGGTTTTCCTCCCGGACCGGCGGTTATTCGATAAGCCGATCAATACGCGCAAATGCCACCGCATGTCCTTGCAAAGTAAGCCATGATTCGCGATCATTTCCGCAGATTCTTGCTTCAATACTGCTATTTTTCGGATATTCTGCGCGTTATGGAGCTGGACAAGACAGATCGTAAGATCGTCGCCTTGCTGCAGCAGGACGGCCGGATGAGCAACGCCGAGCTCGCCGAGCGCGTGAACCTGTCGCAGTCGGCCTGCCTGCGGCGCGTGCGGCGCCTGGAGGAAGAAGGGGTCGCCCAGGGCTACGCCATGCTGGTCGACCAGGCGGCCATCGGCCTGCCGCTCAACGTCTTCGTGGAGATCTCCCTGAAGACCCTGACCGAGGAAGCCCTCGACGCCTTCGAGGCGGCGGTGCGCGACTGCCCGGCCGTCATGGCCTCCTACCTCATGTCCGGCGACGCCGACTACCTGCTCCACATGGCCGTGGCCGACGCCGGGGACTACGAGCAACTCCACCGCACGCAGCTGTCGCGCTTTCCCTACGTCGCCCGCATCCGCTCCAGCTTCGCCCTGCGCACCGTCAGCAAGAAGACCGCCTTCGAGCTCGACGGCGCGCCTTGAACTGAAACGCCCTTGAGCCGAAAACGCGCTTGAGCTGAACCTCAAGGCCGATCAGGCCCGGCGAGGGCGACGCTGAAGATCTGCGGGTCACCCATCGGCCAAAGCTCTCTCGTCCGTCCAGCTTATTTCCGGCTGAGCCCGGACCCCGAGGCCGCAGCAAGCTGCCCACGGGCCACCGGCGTAGCCCTTCAAGGCACGCTTCGCGACTGGAGGCCGGCGCCCTTCCACAGGGATGACAAGCCGCGAAAGAGGTGCTAATTTAACTGAGCGCTCATATAAAAATTGGAGGCGCGCCTTGCGCAACTCTCTGGAAAACCAAGAAATCCCGGAAAACTGGGATCGCTCCGGGCTCCCGGCGTGGACCTATTTCAACGATGAACTGCTGAGCCTCGAAACCGAGGTACTGTTCCGCCGCCATTGGCAGCTGGCCTGCCATCAGGCCGACCTGCCCGAACCGGGGGACTACGTCTGCTTTGACCTCTGCGGCGAGCGCGCCGTCATCCTGCGCGGCGAGGATGGCGCGATCCGGGCGTTCCACAACGTCTGCCGCCACCGCGGTTCACGGGTCGCCACCGAGCCCAAGGGCAGCTGCCGCTCGGCGCTGGTCTGTCCGTTCCACGGCTGGAGCTACAACCTGGACGGCACGCTGCGCGGCGCCGCCAAGCCCAAGAGCCTGCCCAAGCTCGACCCGGTGGAATTCGGCCTGAAGCCGGTGGACTGCGAGGTCTGGATGGGCTTCGTCTTCGTGCGCTTCAAGCCCGGCGACCAGCCCTCGGTGAAGCAGATCCTGGCCCCCTACGAGGCCGAGGCCGCGCTGTACAATCCCACGGAAATGGTGCCGGCCTACCGCAGCTTCTGGAAGGCGGAGACGGCGGTGAACTGGAAGGCCGTGCGCGACGTCGACAACGAGGGCTACCACGTTCCCATGGCGCACCCCGGCCTGCAGGATCTCTACGGCCACGGCTACTTCGACGAACCGATGAACGACGGCACCAACCGTTCCTTCGGCCCCTTCAACGCAGGACCCGGCCGGCTGTGGAGCGTACGCGCCTACAAGAGCATCCTGCCGGACATGCCCAATCTGCCGGAAAGCCACAAGCGGGCCTGGATCTATATCGGCATGTTCCCCAACACCGTGATCGCCTTCTACCCGGAAAGCATGATGTTCTATCAGGAATTCCCGGTGCACGCCGGCCTGACGCTGCAGCGCGGGGCGACCTACAAGTACAAGGACGAGACGCGCGAGATGCGGCTGGCCCGCTATCTCAGCAACCGGATCGACCGCTACACGTCGGAAGAAGACATCCAGCTGACGATCTGGTCCTGCGAGGCGGCCAAATCGAGCGGCTACGACGGAATCATGCTTTCCGATCTGGAGTACGGCGTGCGAGCCTTCCATGACCATCTGCGCGACCGGATGCCGGTCGTCAATGAGAAGCGGCCGCCGGCGCCCGGCACCATAAAGCAGCTGACCGAAGAGATCGCCACAGCCGACGTGGCCTAGGGACGGCAGGCCAAAACGAACGCGGACCGGCGACAAATCGGCCGCAAAGAGGGGCCAGCAAAAGGGGGACCAGGGAGTGAAGCAGGAGCGCGCCGAACGGCGCGGCAGTCGATGGCACGGTCAGACCCGCTGCCGCCGCGGAGAGCCGGCGGCGTGGCCACGGTGACCGGCCCGGCCCCCGCTGCCCAAGGGGCAAAGGGCTCTTGGCCGCGCCTGCTGCGCAGCGAGGGCGCGCGGGGATTTGCCCTGGTCAGCCCCACCTTCCTCTATGCGCTGCTGCTGCTGCTGGCGCCGATCCTGACGATCATCGCCTTCAGCTTCTGGACCCAGGACTACCTGACGATCGACCGCACGGTCACCTTCACCAACTACGAGGAGGCCTGGACCGATCCGCTCTACCGCACCCTGATGTTCCGTTCCCTCAAGGTGTCGGCGCTGGTCACGGCGATCACCGTATTGCTGGCCTACCCGATGGCCTACTACCTGTCCTTCCATGTCGGCCAGCGCAAGGCGCTGTGGCTCTTCCTCATCACCATTCCGTTCTGGACCAGCTATCTGCTGCGGGTTTTCGCCTGGAAGATCATCCTCGGCTACAACGGCGTGGTGAACACCACCCTGCTGGAACTCGGCATCATCGGCCAGCCCATGGAGGTCCTGCTCTACAACGTGAACTCGGTGGTGATCACCCTGGCGCACGCCTGGGCACCTTTCGCCATCCTGCCGATCTTCGTGTCGCTGGAAAAGATCGACCGCAGCCTCCTGGAGGCCGCGACCGACCTGGGCGACGGCCCCCTGCGGCGTTTCCTGCGCGTCACCCTGCCGCTGTCGCTGCCCGGCGTCGTCGCCGCGTCGCTGATCGTCTTCATTCCGACGGTCGGCGACTACGTGACGCCGCGTCTCGTCGGCGGCAAGGACGGCCTGATGATCGCCAACATGATCCAGGTGCAGTTCGGCAAAGCGAACAACTGGCCGCTGGGCGCGGCGCTCGCGGTGTCCACCATGCTGATCGTCGGCGTCGCCTCCCTGGCCTTTGCCGGGCTGGTGCGCCACCTCGGCACGCGGTTCCGATAGCGGAGTGACCATGAAGATCCGGCCCCTCGCCATCTACGCCTTCGGCTACCTGGCCTTTCTCTACGTGCCGGTGCTGTTCCTGCCGGTCTTCTCCTTCAACGATTCGTCCATCGTCGCCTTCCCCCTGAAAGGCGTCACCTTCCAGTGGTACGACGAACTGTGGAACAACGACGCCATGCACGGCGCGTTGTGGAACAGCCTGGAGGTCGGGGTCTTTTCATCGCTCGCCGCCACCGTCCTCGGCATCTGCGGCGCCCGGGCCCTCACACGCTACCGCTTTCCCGCCAAAGGCGGCATCAGCGCCCTCATCATGCTGCCGCTGGTCCTGCCGGAGATCATCGTCGCCATCTCGCTGCTGGTCGTGCTGCTGCAACTGGGCTTCAGCCTCTCGCTGTTCAGCGTCACGCTGGGCCATATCCTGATGGCCGTGCCCTTCTCCATCGCGGTGCTGAGCTCCAGCTTCGAGGGTTTCGACCGCAGCCTGGAGGAAGCTTCGCTGGACCTCGGCGAGGGACCGGCGATGACCTTTTTCCGGGTCACCCTGCCCATGGTCGCGCCGGGCATCCTCTCCAGCCTGCTCATCACCTTCACCATCTCGCTGGACGAGTTCATCGTCGCCTTTTTCCTGAGCGGCACCGAGCCGACCTTGCCCGTCTACATCTGGAGCCAGCTGCGCTTCCCCGCCAAGCTGCCGCACGTCCTGGCGCTGGGCAGCGTGCTCCTGGTGGCCTCCTTCGTGCTGCTTTCCTTTGGGGAGGTGATGCGGCGCCGGGCGGCGCGGCGGGCCGGGATGGACGCCAACACAAGCGGAGGCTTTCTGTGAGCCGCAAGACCATCATCGAAATCGACCGCGTGAAGCGGACCTTCGGCGATTTCACGGCCCTTGACGGCGTGTCGCTGCAGATCCGCGAGGGCGAGTTCTTCTCGCTGCTCGGCCCTTCCGGGTGCGGCAAGACGACCCTGCTGCGCCAGATCGCCGGCTTCGACGATCCGACCTCGGGCGCCATTCGCATCGACGGCCAGGACATGACCGGCGTCCCCGCCAATCGCCGCCCGACCAACATGGTGTTCCAGAACTACGCCATCTTTCCCCATCTGACGGTGGAGAAGAACGTCGCCTACGGCCTGCGGAAGCTGCGTCTCGACCGGCAGGAGCGGGAGCGCCGCGTGCAGGAAGCGCTGGCCCAGGTCGACATGGCGCACCTCGGCCGGCGGCGCAGCAACGAGATCTCCGGCGGCCAGCGCCAGCGTGTGGCCCTGGCCCGCGCCCTGATCATGCGCCCGAAGGTCCTGCTGCTGGACGAGCCGCTTTCGGCGCTGGACAAGAAGCTGCGCGAACAGATGCAGGTGGAGCTGCGCCGCCTGCAGCGCGCGGTCGGCATCACCTTCATCCTAGTCACCCACGACCAGGAGGAAGCGCTGACCATGTCCGACCGCATCGCGGTAATGTTCGCCGGCAAGATCGCCCAGTGCGACCGTCCGGAGGAGATCTACCAGCATCCGCGCAGCCGCGCGGTGGCCGAATTCATCGGCGGCATGAACTTCCTCCCGGCCTCCCTGCTGCGCGAAAACGACGCCATGATCGAGATCGACGTCGCTGGCTTCGGCCGCGCCGAGGTGAAGAAACCGGCGGGTGTCACCTTCAACGGGAACGGCCTGACCATCGGCGCGCGGCCGGAGCGCATGACCCTGGTGTTCGACGAAGAGCGCGACCTCAACCGCGCCGTCGCCGGCACGATCGTGGAAGCCGCCTACTACGGCGACATGACCTACTACTCCGTCACCATCGACGCGCTGGACAAGCCGGTGGTCGTTTCCATGCGCAACACCATCGGCCGGCGCAGCCTGGAGCCCGGCGAGAAGGTACAGGTCGGCTGGGGCCCGGAGTCCCTGGTGCCGCTGCTGTAACGCGAGCTCATCTGCCGGCGCCGCGAGCGGCGCGAGTTCATCTGCCGGTGCCGAAAGCGGCGCGAGTACATCTGAGAGTGACGTTCGATGATCTGGGATCGTTCTTTGGGGGACCCACGGCCGGCACGGCCGGACTGGCTGCCCCTTGCCGCCCTTTTCACCAGCGTCTTCTCGTTCTGCATCGCCTTCGGCGGCCTCACCCCCCTGATCTCGCTGACTCTGGAGGCCCGCGGCGTCGACGCGGCCCTCATCGGCCTGATCGTGGCGGCGCAGCCCATCGGCACCATCGCCGCCGCGCCGCTGGTGCCGCGGCTGCTGCGCCGTTTCGGCACCGTCGACACCATCCTGCTCTGCGACCTGGTCTCCATCCTCTCGATCGCCCTGCTGCCGGTCTTCACCAGCCTGCCGGCGTGGTTCGCCCTGCGCCTGGTCGCCGGCCTGGCCGGCGCCGGACCGTGGATCGTGACGGAAACCTGGATCAACTCGATCGCCAGCAGCGGCGGGCGCGGGCGTGTCGTCGCCCTCTACGGCAGCGTCATGGCGATGGGCTTCGTCGTCGGCCCGGTCCTGCTCACCCTTCTCGGCACCGAGGGCCCGCTGCCCTTCGCCGCCTTCGTCCTGCTCCATCTCCTGGCCCTGGTGCCGATCCTCATGCTGCGCGGCCGCGCGCCGAAGCTGGAGGTGGCGCAGAACGTGCGCTATCGGGGCATTCTCTTCGCCGCCCCGGCGATCTTCGCCGCCGCAGTGATGGCCGGCGTGGTGGACATCGCGTTCTTCAGCTTCCTGCCGATCTGGGGCATCCGCAACGGCCTGGAAGAGTCTTTCGTCGTCATCCTGCTGACCGTCTTCGTGACCGGCAACATCGTTCTGCAGTATCCGCTGGGCTGGCTTGCCGATGTCATCGGATACCGGCCCGCCATGATTCTCTGCGGCATCTTGTGCCTGGCCGGGCCGATCCTGGCGCCGCAGCTTCTGGCCTTGCCCGCGCTGCTTGCGGCGACGCTCTTCGTCTGGGGCGGCGCGGCCTGGGGCATCTATTCCATCGCCCTGGCCGCCCTCGGTCTGCGGTTTCGCGGCGCGACGCTCGCCGCGGCGAATGCGGTCTTCGTGGTCGCCTACGAAGTCGCGAACATCATCGGCCCGCCGGCGACCGGTGTCGCCGTGGATCTCTGGCCGCAGCACGGTTTCATGGTTCTGATGGCGGTCTTCGGCGGCGTCTTCGTCGCGTTGGTCCTAAGCCGGCTGACCAGTCCCCTGACGCCGGAGGGTTGAGCCGGACCGCGCGGACAAAGGAAAGCCGCCCCCAAAGGGTTGGGGGCGGCTTCACGACTTTCGGCTTGCGCGTTTCGGCGCGTCAGAAGCCCGCTTTGATCTTCTCGAACTCGGCGATCATCTTCTCGCGCAGCTCGGTGGGCAGCGGCCCCTGCCACAGGGTGTTGGAGCGGAACTTCTCCACGTTGTCGTAGCCCATGCTGGCCAGGGTCTGCTGGTCCATGGCATCCATCGCTTTCTGGTTCGAGTGGCCGTAGCCCCAGTTCTCCACCAGGTAGGTGGCCGCGTCCGAAGCGAGGAAGGCATTGATGTAGTCGTAGGCCTTGTCCTCACTGCCTTCACCGTCCGCCATCAGCGAGTAGCCGCAGACCCAGGTCGACAGGCCTTCGTTGGTGTCGCGCTTCAGGGCGACGGGATGGCCTTCGGCCTGCATGGTCACCGGCGTCTCGTTCCAGGCCCAGGCGATGCTGACCTCGCCGGAGGCCATGACCTGGGCCAGGCTGGCGCCGTCCGACCAGTAGACACGCACGTTCTCGTGCACCTTGCGCAGGAAGTCGGAAGCCGCTTCGAACTGCGCGTCGGTCATCTTGTTCCAGTCCTTCACACCGACCGCGAGCGAGGCGAGGGCATAGGCGTCGTCGACGCTGTCGCCGATTGAGATCTTGCCCCGGTACTTCGGGTCGGCGAAGACCTGCAGCGTTTCCACGTCGGCTTCCGGCACCAGGTCGGTGCGATAGACCAGCGCGGTGTTGCCCCAGTCGATCGGCACGAAATAGGCCTTGCCGCCCTCACTGAAGCCCGGCATGTCGCGCAGGCCGGGATTGAGGTCGTCCCAGGCGGGAATGCGGCTGGTGTCGAGCGGCTTCAGCAGGCCGGCGTTGCGCCACTTCACCACGCTCTGCGAGCAGGGGTGGGCGAGGTCCGCCCTGAAGCCGGCGCGCAGCTTCTGGAAAGCCTCCTCCTCGTCGCCGAAGAAGGCGAAGGTCGGGGACTCGCTGTACTTGGCGGCATAGGCGCCGTGGAAGCCGGGGTCCTCGTAGCCGGCCCAGTCGAAGACCGTCAACTCCGCGTCCGCCGCCATGGCGGGCCCCGCCGCCAAGGCCAGCAGGGCGCCACCCAACAACCCTTTCATCAGTCTCGTGGTCATGATGCCTCTCCCTTGTTCATGAATTCCGTTTCCGGAAACCCCGTCTTGCGATGGCCTTGGGACGCCGAACGTCCCTCTTCTTGTCTCCCAGCGGCTTTTTTCGCCTGAAAACCGTATTCAACTCCTCCGCTGGCGGCAATGAATTATTTAAGCGCTCATTTAAATATCAAGGCCGGCAAGGCGCCCCCGCCTCTCGCGCCGACCGTGCAGGCGGCGGAGCGGTTTAAATGCCTACTTCGGTGGCGACCCGCCGGGTCGCCTCTTCCAGGATGTCGAACATCTCGTCGATCTGGGCGCGCTCGATGACCAGGGGCGGCGAGAACACGCACATGTTGACCAGCGGACGGACGATGAGACCGAGGGCTTCGCAGGTCCGGTCGATGCGGTTGCCGAACTCGCAGTCGAGCGCCAGGCGGTCGCCCTCCCCGTCGACACTGCCGCTGCCTTCCAGGCGCCCCTCGACGCAGCCGACCAGCCCGATGCCGCGGGCGTCGCCGACGATGGGATTGGATTCCAAGGCCAGGAGGCGCTCCAGGAAGTAGGGCGAGATCTCGCGGACGTGTTCCAGAATGCCTTCCTGCTCCATGATCTCGATGTTCTTCAGTGCCGCCGCGCAGCTCACCGGGTGTCCGGAGTAGGTGTAGCCGTTGTTGAACATCAAATCGTCGGACGCTCGGACGCGCACGTCCTCCAGCAGCCGGTCGGAGATGATGCAGGCGCCCAGCGGCAGGTAACCGGACGTGAGGCCCTTGGCGCAGGTGATCATGTCCGGCACCACGCCGAAGACGGACTCGGACGCGAACCAGTGGCCGAGGCGGCCGAAGGCCGTGACCACCTCGTCGGCGATGAACAGCACGTCGTACTTGCGGCAGACCTCGTGGCAAGCCTTGAAGTAGTTCTCGGGCGGGATGATGACGCCGCCGGAGGCGAGGATCGGTTCGGCGATGAAGCCGCCGACCGTGTCAGGGCCGAGCTCGAGGATCGCGTTTTCCAGATCGGCGACCTTCGCAGAGCACCACTCCTCCTCGCTCATCTCCGCCGGGCGGAGGTTGGGGTTGACGTTGGGCAGGAAGTGGACGAGGCGCCTTTCGGTGTCGAACTGCGTCTTCAGGCGTTCCTTGCCGGTGACCGTCGCCGAAAGATAGGTCGAGCCGTGATAGGCCTTCTCGCGCGAGATGACGCGCTTCTTCTCCGGCCGATCAAGCACGTTGTTGTAGAAGTGGATGAAACGGATGGCGGTGTCCACGGCCGTGGAGCCGCCGGTCGTGAAGCTCACGTGGTTGAGGTCGCCGGGCGCCAGTTCGGCCAGCTTGTGGGCCAGCAGGGCCGAAGGCTCGCCCGCCGTGTTCCACGGCGAGTGGTAGGCGAGCTTCATGACCTGCTCGGCGATGGCCTCGGCCATGTCGCGGCGGCCGTAGCCGATCTGCGTGCACCACATGCCGCCCGGCCCGTCGATCAGGCGGCGCCCCTTTTCGTCGAAGACGTAGATCCCCTCCGCACGCATGGAGATGGTGCGGTTGGCCTCGCCCAGGCTCGCCATCATCTCCCAGGGGTGGAGGAAGTTTCTGTTGTCGTAGGCGCGGATGGTCGCCACGCTGTTGCTGAATTCGGTCATCTGGTTTCCTGCTGACTCCGGAAGACGCTGTTCTTTCGCACGCATGTCAGACTCCTGTCAGAAGTGGGCGGGCGGCGTGGCGGAACGGCGGCGATGGCGGAAGAAGGGGCGCTCGGTGATCCAGGCTTTGGCCATGATCCGCTCCCACTTGCCTTCCTTGTCGTGATAGATCTCGACCCAGAGATCCGAGGTGACGTCGATGCCGTAAGGCGCCTTCAACATGGCCAGAGCGACGTTCCTCTTGCAGGTCGGCGACCACAGGGTCGAGGTGATGTGGCCGGCCTCTGTTTTCTCGCGGTGATAGACGAAGGCGCTGTGCGGCGCCTTGTTGCCCTCGATCTCCAGGGCGACCAGCATGTAGCGCGGCCCCGCCTCGGCATGTGCCCGCAGCGCGCGCCGGCCGTTGAAGTGCCCCTTGTCGAAGTCGACCAGGCGCCCGGCGCCGAGCTCGAAGGGCGTGCGGCCGCGGGTCTCCCGCAGGGCCGCGTGGGCCGACTTGAAGTCGACACCGCAGACCACGAAGCCCGCTTCGATGCGCGCCAGGTCGAGGGCGGCATAGCCGATGGGCCGGAGGCCGAAGTCGTGCCCGGCGGCCCAGAGGCGGTCCCACAGCGCCACCGCTTTCTCCGCCGGCACCCATAGCTCGTAGCCGAGGTCGCCGGTGAAGCCGGTGCGCGACACGGTGAGGTCGTCGTCCAGCTTGACCACGTCGAAGGGCTTCAGCGCGGCAAGCTGGCCCAGCCCGGCGGCTTCCAGCACGGCGAAGCTGGTCGGCCCCTGCAGCGAGAGCCCGGCGATCTCCTCGGTTTCCTCCGCCACCTGGACGTCGAAGCCCCAGGCGATGTCCAGTAGCCAGGCGTATTGCGGCTCCTGGCAGCACAGGCGGAAATCGTCCGGCCCGAAACGGAACAGCGTGCCGTCATCGATGACGAAGCCATCCTCGTCGCACCACAGCGAATAGCCGACCCGGCCCGGCGCGATCTTGCGCACGTCTCTGGTCATCAGCCGGTTCATCACCCGTTCGGCATCCGGGCCGATGACGCGGTACTTGTGCATCGGGGAGATATCGAAGAGCGTCGCCTGGTTGCGGATGGCGAAGTATTCCGCCTCGACGCTGTCGAAGCAGCGCGCCGAGAGCACACCGGCCCAGGGCATCCAGTCCTGATGCAGGTTGAGGGCACGCGTGCGGGCGTCGAAGGGCGACGGCACCAGGCCGCGCGGCACCATCGGCGGCGATTGTGTCGCGCTGTCCGTCAAAGGGCGGTCGAGGAATCCGGCGGTCATGCGGCGCGGCCCTTCTGCAGGGCCCCTTCCTTCATGACCCCTTCCTTCATCGCAAGGCGCGCGGCGTTGTGGCCGGCGGCGCCGATAATGTCGCCGCCGGGATGGGCCGCCGCGCCGCAGAGATAGAGCCCGCCGACCGGCAGCGCGTAGCGCGCCATGCCATTCACCGGCCTGAGCGCCAGCATCTGGTCGACGCAGAGTTCGCCGTGGTGCCAGTGGCCGCCGGAAGCGCCGGTCTCGCGCTCGATATCCAGGGGGGTCAGCAGATCCTGGGCGACGATGAGCTGGCGCAGCCCCGGCGCGTGGCGCTCCAGCTGATCCAGCACCGTCGCGGCGAGACGCCCGCGCGCCGCTTCGTCCCAACCGCCCTTCAGGTGATAGGGCGCGTACTGCACGACGACCGACATGACGTGGCCGTCTCCGTCGACGAGCGACGGATCGGCGAGACTGGGGATCAGCACTTCCAGGGCCGGGCGCGCCGGAAGTTCGCCGTACTTGACGGCATCGAAGGCGCTTTCCAGCGCCTGCACGGAGGGCGTCATGAGAATGCGCCCGCCCAACAGCGTCTCGTCGACACCCTCGAAACGCGGCAGCGCGGAGAGCGCCAGGTTCAGCTTCGCCGTCACGCCCTTGGCGCGCACCTGGCGGATGCGGCGTACCGCCTCGCCGTCAAAGTGCTCGACGCCGGTCAGGCGCAGGGTGGTGGGCGCGTCCAGGCTGGAGAGCACCAGCGGCGCGGCGAGTTCCTCGCCATCGGCAAGGCGGATCCCGCTCACCCGGTCGTTGGCCACGGTGACGGCCTCGACCGCGGCGTTGCGGCGGATCTCGGCGCCCCGGCTCTGGGCGGCCTCGGCCAAGGCGGCGGTGAAGGCGGCCATGCCGCCCTGGGGCAGGTGGCGCCCGCCGCCCTGGGCCAGACGATAGAGCAAGGCAAGCGCCGTGCCCGGCGAGCGCGGCCCGGTGTGGCCGCCCATCACCGCGTCGAGGGCGAAGGCGCCGGCGAGCGGACCGTCCTCAATCTCGTCCAGAACGAGATCGTAGGCGTTGGTCAGCAGCACCCGCAGGAACTCCCGCGCGTCGGCGCGGCCGAGGCGGCGCAGGTCGAGGCCCAGCTTGGCGAGGCCGGCGAGGTCGCGCCAGTCCGGCTGGTGCAGCTTCGGCGGGGCCTCCAGCAGCTTGCCGGCCAGCACGCCGGCAAAGCGCTGGAGGCGGGGGTGAAGCGTCCCGAAGGCCGCCGCGCCCGGGGGCGCCCCCCCGGC
>JBLWUP010000045.1:0-30361 GCA_048268885.1 Kiloniellaceae bacterium
CGCCGAGATCAGCTTCGGGGGAATCGGCTTCGGGGGGGAGCCAGCCGAGGGCACGGCAAAGATCGATGCAGGTGGAGACCCGCGGGATCGCGAGGGGGTGCCGTCCGCCGTAGGTGGAGCGCCGATAGATCTCGCTGCCGATGAATTGCGGCTGCATGGTCGGGCGGCGGCTACGGCAGCCGCGCGAGGCGCTCGCGGATCAGGTCGTAGAAGCCCGGCGCATCGATCCGGTTGATCACCCTGCAGTTGGAAGCATGGGGGGTGACATTCCACCAGTCGACGACGGTCATGCCCATGGTCAGCTCCGAGCCGGTCTCGATCTGCACGCTGCAGTCCTTGCCGCCGAACAGATCCGGCCGCAGCAGATAGGCCAGCACACAGGGGTCGTGCAGCGGCCCGCCCGCCTCGCCGTACTTCTCCATGTCGAACCGCTCATAGAAGTCGACCATCGCCGCCGCCGCCGTGCCGGTCCGGCTTCCGAGGTCGCGCAACGACTGGATCCACTCTTTGGTCATCAAGGCTTTATGGGTGACATCAAGCGGATGCATGGTCAACTTGATACCTGAGGTAAAAACGACATGGGCCGCATGCGGATCGACGTAGATGTTGAATTCCGCCGTCGGCGTGGTGTTGCCGCCCTCGAAGAAGCCGCCGCCCATCATGACGATCTCGGCGATCCGCGGCGCGATGTCCGGCGCTTTGATCAGCGCCGCGGCGATGTTGGTCAGCGGCCCCAGGGTACAAAGAGTGATGCTGCCGGCCGGCGCGGCCCGCAGGGTCTCGACGATCCAGTCGACGGCGTGCTGTTCCTGCAACGGCATGGTCGGCGGCGGCAGGTCCGGGCCGTCCAGGCCGGTCTTGCCATGGACCTCTTCCGCGGTAACCGGCTCGCGCACCAGCGGACGGGAACAGCCGGCGAAGACTCTCACGTCCGGCCGCCCCGCCAGTTCGCAGACCTTGCGGGCGTTCTGCTCGGTCAGCGACAGCGGCACGTTGCCGGCCACGACGGTCAGCCCCAGCACATCGAATTCCTCGGAGGCCAGGGCCAGCAGGATGGCGATGGCATCGTCCTGGCCGGGATCGGTGTCGATAATAATAGGTCTGGCGGCCATGGCGGCCCTCCTGCAGTTCGGCGTTCGGCACGCGGGCCAGGTGTCGGGCAAGGACTCGGGCAACGACCCGGGCCAAGACTCGGGGGAAAGAGCGTCCGGTTATTAGCGATGCCTCATCGACGCAGCGCATGCAAGGGGGCCGGCCCGCCGAGCAGACCGCCGAACAGTCCGCCGAACAGACGGGCGCGCGAATCGGCCCCGCCGCGCGACCGGCGATCCGCCCGACCTCAACCGCTGCGTCGGGTCCAGTCAGCAGACCGGATTTCGCGGCAAATCGCCGGAGATGGTCGGATCGCCAGACCAAACCGGCGCCGCGAGGTGGCCGGCGAGCGGAATCGGCTGATTTTGCACCGGTTTATCTTGACCGGCGCGGCTCCGTCAGTAGGCTCGTTTCGCCTGAAACGGGCAGCCCTGAAGAGGGCCAAAAAGAATGAGCCCGAAGAGGGCCAAAAAAACGACAAGACACAGGGAGCTGCGGGCCGAGTGAGAATCCTCACCCTGTCGATGCGAATACGGACGCTGCCGGGCCGATGAAGAATCGTGCAGCGACACTGCGTGGCATGCTGGTGCTGCTCTGCTTTCTCGCGGGGGCCTGGGTGCTGTGGTCGGGCCACTTCGATCCGTTGCTGCTCGGCCTCGGCGTCTTTTCCGTCATGGCCACCTTGGTCATCGTCTGGCGCATGGGCTACTTCCACCGGGAAATCTTCGCCCTGACCATCAGCCTGCGGCTGCTGGCCTACTGGGGCTGGCTCATCAAGGAGATCGTGATGTCCAGCCTGGCGGTCACCAAGGTGGTGCTGAACCCGCGCCTGCCGATCAGCGCCCGTTACATCGAACTCAAGGCCAGTGCGCCCGGCCCCATCGGCCAGGTGATTTTCGCCAACTCCATCACGCTGACCCCCGGGACCCTGACCCTCGACCTGTACCACGGCGAACTGAAGGTCCACGCCCTGACGCAGGAAGGCGCCGAAGACCTGATGTCGGGCGAAATGGACCGCCGGGTCGCGAGCCTCGGGGATCGCTGATGATCTACTACGCCGTCATTATCGCCATCCTCGCCACCATGGCCCTCGCGCTGGCGCGCGCGCTCGTCGGGCCCACCGTCTATGACCGCGTGCTGGCGGTGAATATGCTCGGCACCAAGACCGTGCTGCTGCTGGCGGTGGCCGCCTTCTTCATTGGCCGGCCGGACTTCCTCGACCTGGCGCTGACCTACGCGTTGATCAACTTCATCGGCGTGCTGGCGGTGCTCGAGTTCTTCCGCGTGCGCGCCCAGCGCCGCCTGGCCGAAGAGAAGAAGGGGGAGTAGCACGGTGGCTATGGTCGTTGACGTCATAAGCTGGGTCCTGCTCACCGCCGGGGGCTTCTTCGTACTGGTCGGCGGCATCGGCGCGCTGCGCATGCCGGACCTCTACACCCGCATGCACGCCGCCAGCGTCACCGACTCGCTGGGCGCGATGCTGGTTCTCTGCGGCCTGGTCCTGCAGTCGGGCTTCACCTTGGACACGGTGAAGCTGGCGGCGATTCTGATCTTCATGCTGTTCACCAGCCCGACGGCCGCCAACGCGCTCGCCAGCGCGGCTCTGCTGGCGGGCATCAACCCGGGACTGGCGAAACCCTGGCGACAAGAGCCGCGCTCATGACCGTCTTCACCGTCTTCTTCATCATCTTCCTGCTCACCTTGATGGTGATCACCGCGCTGGCGATCGTGCAGACGAAGAACCTCTTCGCCGCCGCCATGCTGTCGGGCATTTTCAGTCTCATGAGCGCGATGGTTTTCTTTCTGCTCGACGCCGCCGACGTCGCCTTGACGGAGGCCGCCGTCGGCGCAGGCATCTCCACCGTGCTGTTCCTCGGCGCACTGGCGCTCACCGCCGAGCACGAACGGGCCGGCACCGCGGGGCGTCTGGCCGCCCTCGGCGTGGTCACGGCGATCATGGCGTTGCTGGTTTTCGCCACCTTCGACATGCCGCGCCTCGGCGATCCCAACGCTCCGGCGCAGCTGCACGTGGCGCCGTGGTATCTCGAGAAGACTCCCGAATACATCGACGTGCCCAACGTAGTCACCGCCGTCCTGGCCAGCTTCCGCGGCTACGACACGCTGGGCGAGACCTTCGTGGTCTTCACCGCGGGCATCGGCGTGCTCTTCCTGCTCGGCAAGGCGCCCGTCGGACAGCAAAAGGTTTCGCCGGCCATGACCTTTGCCGGCAAGACCGGGTTGCGTCACTACCAGATCCCCCGGGTGGTCGGCCGCCTGCTGATCCCCTTCATCCTGCTGTTCGCGCTCTACGTCCAGTTCCACGGTGACTACAGTCCAGGCGGCGGCTTCCAGGCCGGCGTCATCGTCGCCGCCAGCGTCGTGCTCTACGCCCTGCTGGAAGGCGAGGAGCAGGCCCGGCAGGCTCTGCCGGCCTGGCTGCTGAAGCTCATGGCCGCCACCGGTCCCCTGCTGTACGGCTTCACCGGCGTGGCCTGCATGCTGCTGGGCGGCAATTTCCTCGACTACTCGGTGCTCGCCCACGACCCGGTGCACGGCCAGCACTACGGGATCCTGATCATCGAGGCCGGCGTCGGCATCACCGTCACCGGCGTGCTCATCAGCATCTTCCATGCCTTCGCGGCGCGCGGGGCGAAGTGATGGAGACCCTCGAACTCTATAACTACTGGGTCTTCGCGATCCTGCTGATGATTGGCTTCTACGCGGTGACCGCCAAGCTGAACCTGGTCAAGAAGCTCATCGGGCTGTCGCTGTTCCAGTCCGCGGTCTTCCTGCTCTACATCTCCATGGGCCCTGTCGAGGGCGGCACGGCGCCGATCTTCCACCCGAACGTTGCCGGCAAGGCGCTTTCCAACCCCTTGCCGTCGGTGCTGATCCTGACGGCCATCGTGGTCGGCATCTCGACCCTGGCCCTCGGCCTCGCCATCATCGTGCGCATCAAGGAAGCCTACGACACGGTCGAAGAGAACGAGATCAGGGAGCTCGACCGGCAGTGAGTCCAGAAGCTTACCACCTGGCGGCACTGCAGATTGTCGTGCCGCTGCTGTCGGCCCCCTTCGTCGTCATGCTGCGGCCGCGCGGCCTGGCCTGGGCGGGGGCGACCGCCGCCAGCGCCATGGCCTTCGCCATCGCCGCCATGCTGACCGCCGGCGTGCTGTCCGGCCTCGAGTACCGCTACGCCATGGGCGGCTGGGCGGCCCCCTACGGCATCGAGCTCAGAGTCGACGCGCTCACCAGCATCATCCTGCTGGTGGTCACCGGCGCCTCGCTGCTGGCCCTGCTCGCCGCGCGGCGCAGCATCGACGCCGACATCGACGACGCGCGCCAGCCCCTGTTCTACGGCGCCTGGATGCTGGCGCTGGCCGGCCTCTGCGGCATCGTGATCTCGGCCGACGCCTTCAACATCTTCGTGTTCATGGAGGTCTCCTCGCTCGCCAGCTACATCCTGATTGCCGCCGGTCCCAACCGGCGCGCGCTGTCGGCGACCTTCAAGTACCTCGTGATGGGCACCATCGGGGCGACCTTCTACCTGATCGGCGTCGGCCTGATCTACATGATGACGGGCACGCTGAACCTCGCCGACATGGCGCAGCGCATCCAAGAGGTCAGCGACCAGCGGCCGGTCCTGGCGGCGTCAGGCTTCATCATCGTCGGCCTCGCCCTCAAGGCGGCCGTCTTTCCGCTGCATGCCTGGCTGCCCAACGCCTACACCTACGCGCCGCACGCGGTCACCGTTTTCCTCGCCGCCTGCGCGACCAAGGTGCAGATCTACGTGCTGCTGCGCTTCGACTTCCTGGTCTTCCAGGGCAACCTCCCCGGCCACGAGCTGCAGTTCTCCAACTTCCTCATGCCGCTGGCCCTGCTCGCGATCCTGCTGGCCTCCGGCGTGGCGATGATGGAGCGCAACCTGAAGCGCCTGCTCGCCTATTCCTCGGTCGCCCAGATCGGCTACATCATGCTGGGCGTCAGCCTGATGAGCGCCGCCGGAATCTCCGCCGGCATCATCCACATTTTCAACCATGCGCTCGCCAAGGGCGCGCTGTTCCTCGCCGTCGCCGGCCTGGGCATCCACTTCCAGGGGCTCAGGCTCACCGAGCTGGCCGGCGCCGCCAAGCGCATGCCCTGGACCATGGCCGCCTTCCTTCTCGCCGCCCTCAGCCTCATCGGCATTCCCGGCACCGCCGGCTTCGTCAGCAAGTGGCTGCTGATCTCCGCCGCCCTTGCAGAGGGCAACCTCGGTATCGCCGTGGTGGTCGTGGTGCTTATCGGCTCGCTGATGGCGGTGGTCTACGTCTGGCGCGTGGTGGAGGCCGCTTACTTCCACAGCCCGCAGGCAGGCGGGGCGGAGGGACTGCGCGAGGCGCCGCCGATGCTGCTGGCGGCCACCTGGGTCGCGGTGCTCGCCAACATCTACTTCGGCCTGCTGCCCAGCCTGCCGATCACTCTCTCACAGGCGGCGGCAGCTTCCCTGCTGCAGCACCTGCCATGAGGCCAGACCGAATGAGTCCCGTCGCATGAGCCCTGAAACCTCCATCCTGACCGCGCTGCTGCTGCCCCTGGCCGGAACCCTCGGCATCCTGCTGGCCGGGCGCTTCAGCGCCAACCTGCGCGAGGCCGTGACCCTGTCGACCGCTGTCCTGCTGGCGGCCAACGTCTTCAGTCTGCTGCCCGACGTGCAGGCCGGCGCGCGTCCTGCCCTGCACCTCGCCACCGTGGTGCCGGGCATCGACATCGCCTTCAAGGTCGAGCCTCTGGGCATGCTCTTCGCGATCATCGCCTCCGGGCTGTGGATCGTGAACTCGCTCTATTCCATCGGCTACATGCGCGGCAACGGCGAGAAGCACCAGACCCGCTTCTATGCCTACTTCGCCATTGCCATCTTCGCCGCCCTGGGCGTCGCCTTCGCGGCCAACCTCTTTACGCTGTACCTGTTCTATGAGGTGCTGACCCTCTCGACCTACCCGCTGGTCACCCACAAGGGCGACGAGAATTCGGTGCGCTCGGCGCGCATCTACCTGGGCCTCTTGCTGGCGACCTCCATCGGCCTGCTGCTGCCGGCGATCATCTGGACCTACGGCATCGCCGGCACCGGCGACTTCACCGAAGGCGGAATCCTGGCCGGCAACATCAGCGGCCCGGCGGTCGGCCTGCTGCTGGGCCTCTTCGTCTTCGGCGTCGGCAAGGCGGCGGTGATGCCGGTCCATCGCTGGCTGCCCGCGGCGATGGTCGCGCCGACCCCGGTCAGCGCCCTGCTGCACGCGGTCGCGGTTGTGAAGGCCGGCGTCTTCACCATCCTCAAGGTCATCCTCTACATCTTCGGCGTCGACTTCCTCGCCGCGTCCCCGGGAACCGGCTGGCTGCTTTACGCCACCGCCTTCACCGTCCTCGCCGCCAGCCTGGTGGCGCTGCGCCAGCAGAACCTGAAGCGTCTGCTCGCCTACTCGACGATTTCCCAGCTCTCCTACGTGGTGATGGCGGCAGCGGTCCTCAAACCACTCTCGGAGATCGGCGCGGCGACCCACATGGTGGCCCACGCGTTCGGCAAGATCACCCTGTTCTTCGCCGCCGGCGCGATCTACACCGCCTCGAAGAAGACCGAGCTGCATCAGCTGCACGGAATTGGCCGGCGCATGCCCTGGACGATGACGGCCTTTACCATCGGCGCGCTCAGCATGATCGGCGTGCCGCCCACGGGAGGCTTCGTATCAAAGTGGTACATTCTTGCGGGCTCGTTTCAGGCGGACAACTACGTCGCCTTGTTCACCATCATCGCCAGCACCGTGCTCAATGCGGCCTACTTCCTGCCGATCATCTTCTTGGCCTGGTTCGGGAAGGAGGAACCCGCCGCCGCGAAGCCGCACGGCGAGGCCCCCTTCCCCGCCGTGCTCGCGCTCACGATCACGGCAGCGCTGACACTCGCATTTTTCTTTTTTAACCAGCCCGCACTGCAGCTCGAGGCGCAGCTCGTAGGAAAATAGGAATGATGCAACAGCCATCCGAAGACCACTGGCTCGCCCGCCCGCGCACGATCCGCCTGCTGTGGCGGGTCTTCATCGCGATTCTGCTGCTGTCCATCGCCATTCAGTTCCTGTCCGGCAGCGACGGCCACTTCGGCATCGACGGCTGGATCGGCTTCGGCGCCGTCTACGGCTTCCTGTCCTGCCTGATCATGGTGCTGGTCGCCAAGGGTCTCGGCTATGTCCTGAAGCGCGACGAGAGGTATTACGATGACTGAGTGGACGTCACCAGCACTGATCCTGCTTGCAGGATCCCTGCTGATCGCGCTCACGCGTGGTCATCTGCGCTCGGCAATCGTCCTCGTCGCCCCGCTTGTCACTTTGTGGGCAATCTGGCAGGTCCCCGACGGCGTGCCGGGCACCATCCATTTTCTGGATTACGACCTTCAGCCGGTCGAAGGCAGCCCCGTGCGGCGCCTATTTGCCACGATCTTCGCCATCATGGCGTTCGCGGGCGGACTCTTCGCCTTCCGCCAGGCCCGCTGGCAGGAACTCGCCGCCGCCTTCGCCTATGCTTCAGGCGCCGTCGGCGTTTCATTCGCCGGCGATCTCATCACAATGTTCCTCTACTGGGAAATGATGGCGCTGTTCTCGACCGTGATCGTCTGGTCCGGCGGCACGCCCGCCGCCCGCGCGGCCGGCATCCGCTACGCGATCATGCATCTGCTCGGCGGCGTGGTGCTGAAGGTCGGCATCGAGGGCGTCGTCGTGCACACCGGCTCCATCGACATCCAGCCGCTGCTGGCGACGAACTTCGACACCTGGATGATCCTGATCGGCATTCTCATCAATGCCGCCGCACCGCCGGTCTCCGCCTGGCTGGCCGACGCCTATCCGGAGGCGAGTCCGACCGGCTCGGTGTTCCTCTCCGCCTTCACCACCAAGACCGCGGTGCTGGCGCTGATCCTGCTGTTCCCCGGGGAGCCGGTACTGATCGGCGTCGGCCTCTTCATGGTGATGTACGGCATCATCTACGCCCTGCTGGAAAACAACGTAAGGCGCATCCTCGCCTACTCGATCGTAAACCAGGTGGGCTTCATGGTCTGCGCCATCGGCATCGGCACCGAGATGGCGCTGAACGGCGCGGCCGCCCATGCCTTTGCACACATCATCTACAAGGCGCTCCTGTTTATGAGCGCCGGCACGGTGGTCTACCGCACCGGCAAGACCCTCTGCACGGAGGTCGGCGGCCTCTTCCGCACCATGCCGCTGACGGCGGTCTGTGGCATTGTCGGGGCGCTGGCGATCTCCGGCTTCCCGCTGACCTCCGGCTTCACCACCAAGACCATGATCTCCGAGGCGGCCGCCATGGAGCACCTCGGCCTGGTCTACATGCTGCTCGCCGCCGCCTCGGCCGGCGTCTTCCTGCATGCCGGCATCAAGTTCCCCTGGTTCGTCTTCTTCCAGAAGGATTCCGGCCTGCGCCCCAAGGACGCGCCCTGGAACATGGGCCTCGCCATGGTCTTCTTCGCGGTGCTCTGCGTCTTGATCGGCGTCTATCCGGAAGTGCTCTACGGCTTTCTCCCCTACCCGGTCGACTACCAGCCCTACAAGGCCGCCAAGGTGGTCTACTACCTGCAGCTCCTGCTGTTCTCCGGCCTCGCCTTTTTCCTGCTGCTGCCGCTGATGAAGCGCACGCGGACCCTCAGCCTGGACCTCGACTGGCTGTGGCGGGTCGCCGGCGCGCGCGCGGGCGCGGCCGGCTACGCCGCCCTCGGCGCCCTTGGGGCCGGGCTGGAAGCGCTGCTGCACGGCCTGCGGGGGCTGCTGCGCCCGCCCACGCGCGGCCTCCTCGCCCCCAAGTCCGACGACGACGTGGCGAAGAGCGCCCGTGACGGCCTGCTCGCCCGCGACTGGGCGATCGGCGCCGCCGCCTTGTGGATCGCCGTCCTGTTCATCGGCTACATGCTCGTCTATTTCACCTGACCGGCGCCGATCATCGGGACCTTCTCCGCTCCGATAGCCTCCTCTTTAGGGGCTCCGCGGTCGCCTACTGCAGGTTTATCCGGCACCGCGGGATCATCGCATAGGCGTGGCGCCGCAATGGGCTTCCTCTTCGGGCGGCAGATCGCACGGTGTCTCTTCCCGTCGGCGCCGCTCGCTGCCGGCTTCATCGCCGAGTCGTTTCTATACAGACAACCCAGTCCGAAAAACGATCTGCCCCCGGCCGGAACCGACGCCGGCCGGGCGCGCTTCGATCCGCCGCCGGAAACGGCAGACGGCGCGCCGAATTCCTTGAGGGGCCCCGCCGCGGCAAAGGCCGAGGTCTCGGGATTTCAACGCCCTACCGGCCTGATTTTCAGTCCTGTTGCTCTGCAACACGGCTTTGCAGGACTTGCGTCCGAACGCCTTCCCTCTATTATTCATGCCAACTGCACGTATGAAGTTGCAGAAATGAACTAAGCGGAAAATCTGCTTGGAATAAGGGAGGCCAAAATATGAAATCCATTCATGCGCCTGCGAAGGCTCGGAAAGTCCTTGAAGCCCGGATTGTATCCGGGCTGCTCCTGGCCGGCGCCACCGCCGGCCTGATTGCCGCCGGCCCGGCCAATGCCAAGGTCGAAGGCGATACCATCGTCCTCGGCTCGGCGATCTCGCTGACCGGCAAGTATTCCTCGAATGGCGTCGACACCCAGAACGGCTACGATCTAGCGATCAAGAAGATCAACGAGATGGGCGGCGTCACCGTCGACGGCAAGCAGTACAAGCTGGCCGTTCAGTACTACGACGACGAATCGACTCCGGCTCGTACCGCGCAGCTGCTGGAGCGCCTGATCGAGCAGGACGGCGTCCAGTACATCCTCGGCCCCTACAGCTCGGCGACCACCATCGCCGCCGCGCCGGTGACCGAGAAGTACAAGGTACCGATGATCGAGGCCGAAGGCGCCTCCCGCGCCCTCTTCAACAAGGGCTACCAGTACCTCTTCGCGGTGCTGTCGACCTCCGAGCAGTATCTCTCCAGTTCGGTGGACCTCGCAGCTGAAGTCGCCGAGAAAAACGGCAAGAAGCCGTCCGACGTCCGGGTGGCCATGGTATTCGAGAACGACGCCTTCTCGCTCGACGTGCGGGCCGGCGTGGTCGAGAACATGGAAAAGTACGGCATGAAGAGCGTCATCGACGACAAGATGCCGGCCGACCTTTCCGACATCTCGGCGACGCTGACCAAGGTGAAGGCCCTGAAGCCGGACCTCCTCGTGATTTCCGGCCATAACAAGGGCGCCGTCACCGCCGCGCGTCAGATCAAGGAATTGCAGGTCGACGTCCCGATGATCGCCATGACCCACTGCGAAGGCGCCAAAGTGGTGGCCCAGTTCGGACCGGCTGCCGACGGCTTCCTCTGCCCGACCCAGTGGGCCGAAACGCTGAGCTACTCCGACAAGTACTTCGGCTCGGCGGCCGACTTCGACAAGCTCTTCAAGTCGAGCTTCGAGGGTTACAAGAACGTGCCCTACCAGTCGGCCCAGGCCGCTGCCGCGGTGATCGTTTGGAAGGAAGCCTTTGAGGCGGCCAACTCCTTCGACACCGACAAGGTGCGTGATGCGATCGCCGCCACCGACATGACGACCTTCTACGGCGGCATCAAGTTCTCGGAAGCGGGCAACAACATCGCCAAGCCGATGGTGTTGCGCCAGATCCAGGACGGCACCTTCAACGTCGTCGCCCCTTCCAAGTGGGCGTCGCACGACTTGGTGTGGCCGCGCGAGGCCATGTACTGAGGTTTCGCCCTGCTGCCCCCGCCCATCAGGGCGGGGGCAGTCGCTTTTCCTCCCTTGGGGCCCGGCCGCTGCCGCCGCTCCTTCCGGGTTAGATCGGGCGAAGGACTCACATGTTCGACAATATTAATCTGCTGACGCTGGCGCCTGTCCTCAACGTGCAGCTGCTGCTGGACGGCCTCTTCATCGGCGCCATCTTCGTGCTGGCGGCCTATGGGTTGGCCCTGGTCTGGGGCGTCATGAACGTCAAGAACCTCGCCCAGGGCGAGTTCGTCATCATGGGCGGCTACCTGACCTGGCACCTCAGCACCCTGGGGATCCACCCGATCCTCGCCATGCCGATCGTCATCGCCATCATGTTCGCCTTCGGCTGGGCGCTTTATCTGGCGATCATCCGCTACGTGATCACACGCGATCTCTTCACCTCCCTTCTCGCGACCTTCGGCATCGCCTTGGTGCTGCAGCAGGCGCTGAACCTGGCCTATGGGCCGGAGGTGCGCACGGCGGACTCCGGCTTTGCGACCCACGCCATCCTCGGCGGTCTGGTGACGGTGGCAGAGATCAAAATCGTCTCCTTCTGCCTCTGCGTCCTGCTGGCCGCAGCGGTCATCACCTTCATGAAGACCAGCCGCATGGGCCAGGCGATCCGCGCGACGGCACAGGACGCCCGGGCGGCCAAGATCATGGGCATCGATACCGAGCGGGTCTACGCCTTCACCTACGCCCTCAACGCCGCCATCTGCGGTGCGGCCGGCGTGCTGGTCTCGATGATCTGGGTCATCCAGCCCTTCTACGGCATTCCCCATTCGATCCGCGCCTTCGTCATCGTCACGGCCGCGGGGCTGGGCAATATCCCCGGGGTGATCATCGCCGGCCTCGGCCTCGGCGTGGCCGAACAGTATTCGGGCTTCGTTCTGGGCGCCGAGTTCCAGCAGGCGACGGCCTTGATCCTGCTGCTGCTGGTGCTGATCTGGCGGCAGATCCAGCTGGCGCAGCACAGACAGGTGGTGCAGTAAGCCATGACCAGCGACAACACTCTGCAGACGCAAACTGCGCAGACCAAAACCGGCGCGGCCCATGGCGGCGGCAAGATCGCTCTCAACCCGGACCGGACGCCGTTCTACATCTATGCCCTGATCCTGGCCTTCGGCGTCGCGGCGCCCTTCCTCTTCCCCGCCTACACGACCCAGGTCGCTCTGCTGTGGCTGATGATCCTCTTTGCCCTGACATGGGACATCGCCGGCGGACAGATGGGCTACAACTCGCTGGGCAACATCTTCTTCTTCGGCGCCGGCATGTACATCTGCGCGGTGGTCCAGATCGGCATCTTCACCGATGTCGGTACCTATACCTCGGCGCGCGGCGGTGAGCAGCTGGTCCTCGACTATGCGGACTATTTCTTCAGCCTCGCCGTCGGCACAGGGATCGCCGCCATCGGCTGCGTGATCCTCGCCATCATTCTGGGACGCATTTTCTTCGGCTTGCGCGGCCCCTACTTCGCCATCGGTACACTGGGCATGGCGCTTGCCGCGCGTGAACTGGCGGGGACCTGGGAATGGATCGGCGGCGGCAGCGGCATCGCCATGCCGGTCTATCCGGGCCTGCCGCACGAGAAGTCCGTGGCCTTTTACATCCTGTTCCTCGTCCTGGCCGTAGCGACTTTCGTCTTCCTGCGCTGGCTCTACTCGACCCGCTTCGGCCTGGCCGTCAACGCCATCCGCGACGACGAGGAAAAGGCCGAGGCCATGGGTATCCATACCATGCGCCACAAGCTGGTCGCCTGGTCGGTGGCCGCTTTCTTCCTCGGCATGTCCGGCGCGGTCTTCGGCAACCTGACGGGCTTCGTCGAACCCCTCGAGGTCGCCTTCCCGGCCGCGACCTTCGGCATTTTCATGGTGGTCATGGCGCTGCTGGGCGGCAAGGGGACCCTCTGGGGTCCGGTCATCGGCGCCACGCTGTTCCATGTCGTGAAGGAGGTCACCTGGACCTACCTGCTCGGCTGGCAGTGGGTCGCCCTCGGCCTGCTGATCGTGGTCAACGTCGTGTTCTTCCAGGAAGGCATCATGGGCTGGATGCAGCGCAGATGGCCGGAACGCTTCGGCATCACGGTGGACCAGCGCATGTCTGCAGAAAGCGGCGGCGCGAAGGAGGCCGGCCAATGAACCCCTCCATGATCACCGTCGAAAATGTGTCGAAATCCTTCGGCGGCGTGCGCGCCAACCACGAAATCTCGATTGCCGTTCCGGAGGGCAAGATCACCGGCCTCATCGGCCCGAACGGCTCCGGCAAGACGACGCTGTTCAATTCGATCGTCGGCTACCATCCGATCGACGGCGGCTCCATCAAGTTCGAGGGCCGCGAGATCTCCAAGCTGAGGGTGCCGCAGATCGCCCGCCTGGGCCTGCTGCGCACTTTCCAGCAGACCCGCATCTACGGCGAGATGGACTGCGTGAAGAACATGCTGATCTCGGTGCCGCACCGCAACGCGACGCTGGCGGACCTGTTCAAGGGCTATTCCTCCGAACAGAAGGAAAAGGCCGAGGCGCTGCTGGAGTTCGTCGGCCTCTACCAGAAGCGCTTCCTGGTCTCCGGCGACCTCTCCTTCGGCCAGCAGAAGCTGCTGGAGTTCGCCATGGCGCTGATGAACGAGCCCAAGGTGCTGCTGCTCGACGAGCCCACGGCGGGCATCAACCCGACGCTGATCAACGGCCTGATCGACCGCCTGAAGCGGGCCAACGAGGAATTCGGCATCACCCTCCTGGTCATCGAGCACAACATGCGGGTCATCATGAACCTGGCCGAGCACATCTACTGCCTGGCCCACGGCGAGATGCTGGCGGAGGGTGACCCGGACGAGATTCAGAACGATCAGCGCGTCATCGACGCCTACCTGGGGGCGCACTGATGAGCGACAACAGCGAAAGCAAGCAGCAGATCCGCGGTTATGGCCACGGCGGCGTCGAGACGGTCATTTCCGTCGAGGACGTCAACCGGCAGGCCGCGGAACTGGCCAAGTCCGGCATACCGGAAAGCCGCCTGGCGGACCTGGCGGGCAAGGACCCCTTCGTGACGATCGAGGGCCTGCGCGCCGGCTACGGCAAGATGCAGATCCTACACAACTTCAATCTGCAGGTCGGCAAAGGGCAGTCGCTTTGCCTGATCGGGCCGAACGGCGCCGGCAAATCCACGGTGCTGCACTCGATTTTCGGCTTCACAAACATCTTCGGCGGCTCGGTCAGCGTGAACGGCAAGAACGTCACCAAACTGTCGCCGAAGGACAAACTGCGCACCGCCGGGGTCGCCTACATCCTGCAGGACAAGTCGGTCTTCCCCGGCATGACCGTGGAGGAGAACCTCTGGATGGGCGGCTACCTGATGGACAAGCCCGCCCAGGCCAAGGAAAAGGCCGAGGAGATCTTCGCCAAGTACCCGCGTCTGGCCGAGCGCCGCCGCCACGTGGCCAAGGTGCTGTCCGGCGGCGAGCGCCGCCTGCTGGAAATCTCCCGCGCCCTGGTCATGGACCCGGAGGTGCTGCTGGTGGACGAACCCTCCATCGGCCTGGAGCCGCGCTTCATCGACATGGTCTTCGAGATCCTGGACGACCTGCAGAAGGGCGAAGGCAAGACCATCATCATGGTGGAGCAGAACGCCAAGAAGGGCCTGGAGTTCGCCGATATCGGCTACGTCCTGGTGTCCGGCGAGCTGGCCATGGCCGACAAGGGCGACATCCTGCTGGAAGACCCCGAGGTTGGGCGGCTGTTCCTCGGCGGGTAGCCTTCCCTCGCCTTTACCGGAAATCGGCTGATATAGGTCGAAGGGGGGACTTGAACCTCCGCCGCGGAGCGGCAATTCTGACCGGTAAGTCAGGATTGCCTGCGGGCGGTCGCGTCGCCGGCCGTTTCCGCCATTCCTGATTCCTGTGATCCGCCTCCCGACAGGAGGCGTCAAATCGAAGAGGGCTTGCAAACAATCATGCAGATGACCGGCCAATACCGTATCGAGGCGCCGCGCGAGACCGTTTGGGAGGCACTGAACGACGTCGAAGTCCTGCGGGTCTGCATTCCCGGCGTCGAGGAGATCGAAAAGACCTCCGACACCTCCTTCACCGCCAAGGTGCGCGCCAAGGTCGGCCCGGTTTCGGCCCGCTTCGCCGGGGCGGTCACCTTGAGCGACCTCGATCCGCCCAACGGCTACACCATTTCCGGCGAGGGCAAGGGCGGCGCGGCGGGCTTCGCCAAGGGCGGCGCCAAGGTGCGCCTGGAGGACGACGGCGCGGCAACCTTGCTGAACTACGACGTCGACGCCCAGGTCGGCGGCAAGCTGGCGCAGATCGGCTCGCGCCTGATCGACGGCACCGCCAAGAAGATGGCCGACGACTTCTTCGCCCGCTTCGCGCAGACCGTGGGCGGCCCGGCGGCCGAAGCGCCTGCGCCCGCGGCCGCCCCGGCGCCTGCGGCGGCCCCCGCGGAGCCCAAAGCGCCCGAACCGGCGCCTCAGCCGGCAGCGGCCGACCTCGACGCGGACGTCGGCGCCGGCGCCTCCCTAGGGGTCTGGGTCACCGGCCTGCTCGTCGCCGTGCTGATCCTGCTCGCGATCTTCGCCCTGTAAGCGAAAACCGCGCTGTGACCAAAATTTCATGAAGCCTGCGCCCCGCGCCACTTGACGTGAATCGCGCGCGGCAACAGACTTCACCGTTGCAAGGAATCAATCGCCGCCGGGTTTTCTGGGTAAACCCACGGCCAGAAACAATAAAAACCGGACATTCCGTTCGGAGGTCAAGGAAGGGAGAGACCCCATGCCCACTGTTTCCATGACAGTCAATGGGCGGGCGGTGACCGGCGAAATCGAAGGCCGCACCCTGCTCGTTCAGTTTCTGCGGGAAAACCTGTCCCTCACCGGAACGCACGTCGGCTGTGACACCAGCCAGTGCGGTGCCTGTGTGGTCCACGTCAACGGCGAATCGGTGAAGAGCTGCACCATGCTGGCGCTGCAGGCCGACGGCGCCGAGGTGACCACCATCGAGGGGCTGGCCCAGAACGGCGAGCTGCACCCCATGCAGGAAGCCTTCCGCGAGAACCACGGGCTGCAGTGCGGCTTCTGCACCCCGGGCATGGTCATGTCGGCCGTCGATCTGCTGAAGCAGAACCCCAACCCCGACGAAGGTGAGATCCGCGAGTGGCTGGAAGGCAATATCTGCCGCTGCACCGGCTATCACAACATCGTCAAGGCCATCCAGTCGGCCGCCGCCAGCATGAAGGGGTAGGATCATGTCAGACACCGGAATTGGCGCCAGCGTCAGGCGCAAGGAAGACTTCCGCTTCCTCACCGGCCAGGGCCGCTACACCGACGACATCAACCGTCCGGGCCAGCTCCACGCCTACTTCGTGCGCTCGCCGCACGCCCACGCCAAGATCAAGGGCATCGACAAGGCCGAGGCGGAGAACAGCCCCGGCGTGCGCGCCGTCTTCGTCGGCGCCGACATGGAGGCCGACAGCGTCGGCTCCCTGCCCTGCGGCTGGGTGGTCACCGACCGCCACGGCGAGGCCCACAAGGCGCCGCCGCACTTCCCGCTGGCCCGCGACAAGGCGCGCTACGTCGGCGACCACGTCGCCGTGGTCATCGCCGAAACCTACGCCCAGGCCAAGGAAGCCGGCGAACTGGTCCAGGTCGACTACGAGGAGCTGCCGGCGGCCGCGGTGCTGGGCAAGGCGCTGGACGGCGGCGCGCCGCAGCTGCACGACGAAGCGCCGGGCAACCTCTGCTACGACTGGGTGCTGGGCGACGAGGCGGAGGCCGACGCCGCCTTTGCCAAGGCCGCCCATGTCACCAAGATCGATCTGGTCAACAACCGCCTGATCCCCAATGCCATGGAGCCGCGCGCGGCCATCGGCGAGTACGACGGCGGCACCGACAGCTACACGCTCTATTCGACCAGCCAGAACCCGCACCTGCTGAAGCTCATCCTCTGCGCCTTCGTGCTGGGGCTGAACGAGAACAAGCTGCGGGTGATCGCCCCGGACGTCGGCGGCGGTTTCGGTTCCAAGATCTTCTGCTACGCCGAGGAGACCGTCTGCACCTGGGCGGCCAAGAAGGTGAGAGCGCCGGTCAAATGGACCGCGGACCGTTCGGAGGCCTTTACCTCCGACGCCCACGGCCGCGACCACATCACCCACGCCCAGCTGGCCATGGACGAGAACGGCAAGTTCCTGGGCATGAAGGTCGAGACCACGGCGAACATGGGGGCCTACCTCTCCAGCTTCTCCACCTCGGTGCCGACCTACCTCTACGCCACGCTGCTGGCCGGCCAGTACACCACGCCGGTCATCTTCGCCAACGTGAAGGCGGCCTTCACCAACACCGCCCCGGTCGACGCCTATCGTGGCGCCGGCCGCCCGGAGGCGACCTACGTGGTGGAACGCCTGGTCGAGGTGGCGGCCCGCGAGATGAAGCTCGACCCGGCGGAAATCCGCCGGCGCAACTTCATCCAGCCGGACCAGTTCCCCTATCAGACCCCGGTGGCCCTGCAGTACGACATCGGCAACTACGGCGCCTCGCTCGACATGGCGCTGGAGATGATCGACTACGACGGCTTCCCGGCCCGCAAGAAGGCCTCGGAAGCCAACGGCAAGCTGCGCGGCATCGGCTTCTCGGCCTACATCGAGGCCTGCGGCATCGCCCCTTCGGCGGTGGTCGGCTCCCTCGGTGCCGGCGTCGGGTTGTGGGAATCGGCCCAGGTGCGCTTCAACGCCACGGGTTCGGTGTCGATCTTCACCGGCTCCCACAGTCACGGCCAGGGGCATGAAACGACCTTCTCGCAGTTGGTCGCCGAGACCCTCGGCGTGCCGATCGAGAACGTGGAGATCGTCCACGGCGATACCGGCTCCATCCCCATGGGCATGGGCACCTACGGGTCGCGCTCCCTGGCGGTCGGCGGCTCGGCCATCGCCAAGGCCTGCGACAAGATCATCGAGAAATCGAAGAAGATCGCCGCCCACCTGATGGAAGCCTCGGTCGAGGACGTGGAGTTCGACAACGGCACCTTCCGGGTCGCCGGCACGGACAAGGAGAAGTCGATCGCCGAGATCGCCTTCACCGCCTACGTGCCGCACAACTACCCGGAAGATCTGGAGCCCGGCCTCGACGAGACCGCCTTCTACGATCCGCTGAACTTCACCTATCCCTCCGGCGTGCACATCGCCGAAGTGGAGATCGACCCCGCGACCGGCGTGACGCAGATCGTCGACTGGGTCGCGGTGGACGACTTCGGCAACGTCATCAACCCCATGGTGGTCGAAGGCCAGGTCCACGGCGGCATCGCCCAGGGCGTCGGCCAGGCCCTGCTGGAAAACGCGGTCTACGACGACCAGAGCGGCCAGTTGCTGACCGGGTCCTACATGGACTACTGCATGCCGCGGGCCGACGACCTGCCGTCCTTCCGGGTCGGCATGACCCAGACCGCCTGCACCCACAATCCGTTGGGGGTGAAAGGCTGCGGTGAAGCGGGCGCCATTGCGGCGCCGGCGGCGACCATCAACGCCATCACCGACGCGCTTGGCATTCTGTCCATGGACATGCCGGCAACCGCCGAGAAGGTCTGGCGGCTCGCCAACCAGCATGCCCAGGCGGCGGAATAAGGGGAGAACCAGAACATGTACGACTTCAATCACCATCGCCCCGCTTCCGTGGATGCCGCCGTGGCGGCCTTGTCCAGCGCCAGTGACGGCAAGATCATGGCCGGCGGCCAGACGCTGATCCCGACCATGAAGCAGCGCCTGGCCATGCCCTCCGACGTCATCGACCTGGGGGCCATCGACGGCCTGAAGGGGATCAAGGAGGAAGGCGGCAACATCGTCATCGGCGCCATGACCACCCACGCGACGGTGGCCCGCGACGCCACGGTGAAGGCCAAGATCCCGGCCCTCGCCGCCCTGGCCGACGGCATCGGCGACGCCCAGGTCCGCAACCGCGGCACTCTCGGCGGCTCCATCGCCAACAACGACCCGGCGGCCGACTACCCCGCCGGCCTGGTCGGCCTGGGGGCCACGGTGCACACCAGCAAGCGCCAGATCCCGGCGGAGGAGTTCTTCACGGGCTTGTTCGAAACGGCCCTGGCGGAGGACGAGATCGTCACCGCCGTGGCCTTCCCGGTCCCCGAGAAGGCGGGCTACGCAAAGTTCGCCAACCCGGCCTCGCGCTACGCCATCGTCGGCGTCATGGTCAGCAAGGGCTCCGGCGGCGTGCGCGTCGCCGTCACCGGCGCGGGGCCTTGCGTCTTCCGCCTCGGCGACGCGGAATCCGCGCTGGGCGGCAACTTTTCGGCCGATGCGGTGGCCAGCATCAGCGTGTCCTCCGACGGCCTGAACAGCGACCTGCACGCTTCGGCGGAATATCGCGCCAACCTGGTGGGTGTGATGCTGAAGCGCGCGGTCGCCGCGGCGGGCTGACGGCCTTCCGCAATATCTGCAGAGAGAGAACTGGGCCGGCCCGCTTGGGCCGGCCCCTTTT
This sequence comes from Kiloniellaceae bacterium, assembly GCA_048268885.1. Lineage (GTDB taxonomy): Bacteria > Pseudomonadota > Alphaproteobacteria > Kiloniellales > Kiloniellaceae > Pelagibius. The sequence continues at coordinate 19,346 of JBLWUP010000045.1, forward strand.
CTTTTGCGGCATCGCCTTCATCCGCAGGCTGCGCTAACGTTCTCTCATGTCGCAAGGTGAAGCTCCCCCGCCGCGCAAGCGTCGCCTCTGGCTCCTAGTCGCCGTCCTTGCCGTCGCGAGCCTTGTCGCCGCGACCGTCCTGCTGCGCGAAAGCCTCGCCACCCGCGCCGCCATCGCCTATCTGGAAGGCCAGGGTGTCGCCGTGCGCAGTCTGGCCGTGACCCGCCTGACCCCGCGCGGCGCCGAGGTCCGGCAGCTGGTGCTCGGCGATCACCGCGAGTTGGCGGCGCAGAGCGTTGCGGTCAGGTGGACCTGGCCGGGCCTGCAGCCGCAGGTGACCGGCGTCGATATCACGGGATTGCGGCTCTACGTCGATATCGCCGAGGGCAAGGCCCCGCTCGGCAGCCTGCAGCCGGTCCTGGAGCGCTTTGCCGGCACGGACGGCGAGACCGGCGGCGCAGACGCCGCGGCGCCGGAGACGGCCGCCCCGGCGGAGACCGCGCCGCTGCCGCCCGTCGCCGTGAACGATGCCTTGGTCATCTTCCAGACACCTTCAGGCCCGATGAGCGCCACCCTTTCCGGCGGCCTGGGTCCCGCCGACGACGGCGGCCTGCTCGCCGAGGCCGCGCTCAATCTGGACAGTGAGCTCGGCCGCTTGCAGGCCCATCTCAATGGCCGGCGCGGTCCCGACGGGACGCTGAACCTGGAAGCCGAGATCGCCGAAGGCCGCTTTGCGTGGAGCGGCTTCGCCCTGGGCAGCCTGGCCGGCACTCTGAACTTCACCCGGCTGCCGGAGAGCGGCCCCGCCTTGCAGGCCGACCTCGGCCTCCGCGACCTCGCCTACAGCCCGCCGGAAGGGACACCGCTGCAGTTACAGAGCGGCACCTTGCAGGCGCGCGGCGACCTGGGGGACTTCGACCTTTCACTCGACCTCGACGGCGATGGGGAGTCCCTGACCCTCAACCTCGACAGCGGCCTTGCCGAAACCCCGGAGGGCCGCCGGATCGACGTCAGCCTGCAGGGCGAAGCCCGCAGCGCCGGCGGCCTGGCCCAGCTCCTGCCCCTGCCCGGCGCCAAGGCAGCGGCAGGCACCTTGGTTTTGCAGGGCGAAGGCAATGCCGCTCTGCCCGCCGGCACCGGCCTGCCCGACAGTCTGCGGACCCTGGTGGCGACGCTCGCCGACAGCAGCCTGCATCTGCAAGCGGAGGCCATCCTCGCCGAGGTCGCCCTCACGGATGGGACCGAGGGGCTTTCCGCGCACCTGCCTCTGGTCGTGGAAAGCAACGGCGGGACCCTGACCCTCGCCCTCAGCGACGACGCCGCAGTTCGCCTGGAGCATCCCGCGCGCGACAGCCTGCGCGACCTCGGGGTCCCCGACGACCTGCTGCCGCTGCTCGCCTCGGGGCTGAATCTGACCCTGGTGGCGAAAGGCGATCAGCCGTTCCGAGTGGTCGCCGTCCCGGCCTGGCCGCCCCGGGAAGCCGAGATTGCGCTTGCGGGCAAAGCAAACAGCGACCAGGGCCTGAGCCTGGCTGCGCAGATCGCGGGCAAAGCGACGCTCGACGACCGTCTCAGCTTCACCGGCTTCACGGGCAAGCTCGCGACCCGCGCCGAAGCGCCAAGCCTCTCCCTTGGCGGCCGCGAGGGCCGCGACCTGGTCGTGAGCCTGCCCCTTGCCATGGCATACGGCGCCGGGGGCCTTGCCCTCTCTCTCGCCGAGCCCGGTACCCTGCGCCTCGGCCAGTTCGGCGCGGGGGCGCCTTTGCGCCTCGAAGCGCCGCTGAACTTCACGATTTCCAGCATGACCCTGAAAGCGGCAACGGCGACCGAGGGCTACAACTACAGCCTGCGCGGCGAGGAAGACGGCGCCGCCTTCGCCGTGACCGCCGCGGACCGGGCGCCCATCGCCATCACCGCCGGGGCCTTGACCCTGACTCTCGACGGCCGCTTCGATCCGCAGGCCGGGCACGACGCGGACTTCGCCGCGCGGCTCGGCGGGCTCAGCCTGCCGGGCTACGGCTTTACCGCCGACGGCGTCGAGCTCGATGTCGCCCTGGATCGCGAGCTGCGGCCGGAGAGCAGCCGCATTGCGCTGAAGCCCTTCCGCATCGGCGACGGGCAACCGAAGACCGCGCCGCTCTCGCTGACCGGCGACCTGAAACGGCAGCGCGACGGCTATGACCTCACCGCCGAACTGGCGCTCAACGAAGGCCCGGCGCTCGCCGATATCAGCGGACGCTACGCGGACGATGGGCGCGGCCAGGTCGAAGCCGCCAGCAAGGTGCTGTCCTTTGCCCCGGACGGCTTGCAGCCGGCCCAGATTTCCCCTCTGCTCGCCGACCTGGAAGACGTCCGCGGCACGGTCACGGCGAGCGCCCGCCTCGCCTGGCCGCGCAACCCCGCGCAGGAGCAGGGCAAGCTGACCGTCAGCGGCCTGTCCTTCGGCGGCCCCGCGGAGGTCGAGGGCCTCGACCTGTCGCTGGCCTTGAGCAACCTGCTGCCGCCGGCCAGCCAGGCGGGCCAGCGACTTACCGTCCGCCGCCTGGAAGCCGGCGTTCCCGTCGAAGACATCGAGATCGATTTCTCCCTCGACCCCAAGCCGCAGCTGGACGTCGCGAAGGGCGGCTTCGACCTGGGCGGCGCGCGCTGGTACATCGATCCTGTCCAACTCGATCCCGCCGCGGAACGCAACCGCATCGTGCTGGGCACAGAGGCCCTCGATCTCGCCACCTTCTTCCGCCTGATCGGCGTTGACGGCCTGTCCGGCAGCGGCACGCTGAAAGGCAGCCTGCCCGTCGTTTTCGCCGAGGGCGACGTGATCGTCGATGACGGCCGTTTCGAGGCCCTGGGGCCCGGCCGGCTGTCGATCCGCTTCGAAGCGCTGCGCTCGGCCCTGGCCGGCGGCGGCGAGACGGTCGAACTGGCGATCAAGGCCCTGGAAGACTTCCACTACGAGACTCTCTCCCTCACCCTTTCCAAGACCGCCGCCAACGACGCCACCGTGCGGCTGTCCACCCTGGGCCAGAACCCCGAGGTGCTGGACGGCCAGCCCTTCCAGTTCAACATCAACCTGGAGAGCAACCTCACCAGCGTGCTGGAGGCGCTGCGGCAGGGTTACAGCCTCTCCGACGAGGCCCTGCGGCGCGCCTGGCAGCTGAGCGAATGAGTGCCTTGTCCCGCGCGGGGATAAACTGCACTCTTGATGCGAATCACCGTTAGGTCGCATGGCAGCCGCGCCCGCTGATTGCTATGTTAGCTGCCGAAATCGCCCCTTTCGCAGAGGGGGCCTTGAACGAAGGGGAGACGAGATTTGACCTGCTTTGGCGGTCGTGACGCCGCTCTCGGGGGCATTCTCCTTTGCTTCGCCCTCGCCGCCTGCACCCCCACGGTCCAGGTCGAGGCGCCGAAGGAGCCGATCACGATAAACCTGAATGTGAAACTCGACGCAGAAGTCCGCGTTAAGATTGAAGAACAGGCCGATAAGGATATTCAGGCCAACCCGGATATTTTCTAGCAGGATGGCGCAAGCAAGACGCCTTCCCCGACAGTCCTCCAAGGATCAGAGCCCAAAGGATCGAAGCCCGATGGATCGAAGCATGACACGGCGTTGGTTCTCCCTTCTCTCCCTCCTCATGGCGGCGGCGCTGGTGCTGCCGCTGCTGGCCGGACCGGCAAGTGCGCAGTCCCTCGACGAACTGCGGGCCGCCGGCAAGGTCGGCGAGCGCTACGACGGCTTTGCCGCGGCGCGCGACGGCAACTACGCCGATATGGTCGAAGAGATCAACGCCAAGCGGCGCGCCATCTATGAAAAGCAGGCCGCCAAGCAAGGGGTCTCGCTCAGCCAGGTCGGTGCCGTCTACGCCAACGAAATTGTTCAACAGGTTCCCGACGGCACCTGGCTTTTGACAGCGGACGGCGAATGGCGGAGAAAGTAGCGAGCCTTGTGATCTCTCCCCACCTTTAGACCCCTGCCTTCAGACAAAGCGAGTTTGTGTTCTATGGCCGATCCGGCCCCCTTGCCCTCCTCCGTCGACGAGACCTTAGAACTGCTGGCGCGCGGCGCCTACGTCGGCGAACGCAACCTGGCCACCGTGCTTTATCTGGCCCTGAAGATGGGCCGCCCCCTTTTCCTGGAGGGGGAAGCCGGCGTCGGCAAGACGGAGATCGCCAAGGTCCTGGCCGGAACCCTGGGCCGCAAGCTGGTGCGTCTGCAGTGCTACGAGGGGCTGGACGTGTCGGCCGCTGTCTACGAGTGGAATTACCCGCGCCAGATGGTGGAGATCCGCGTTGCGGAGGCCGCCGGCGAGCAGGACCGCGAACGCCTCAGCGACGACATCTTCGATGAGCGCTTCCTGATCGAGCGGCCGCTGCTGCAGGCGCTGCGCCCGGACATGCAGGGCGCGCCGGTCCTGCTGATCGACGAACTGGACCGCACCGACGAACCCTTCGAAGCCTTCCTGCTGGAAGTGCTTTCCGACTTCCAGATCACGATCCCCGAACTCGGCACCATCGCCGCCAAGCAACCGCCGATCGTGATCATCACCTCCAACCGCACGCGCGAGATCCATGACGCGCTGAAACGGCGCTGCTTCTATCACTGGGTCGACTTCCCCGACGCGGCGCGGGAGCTGGAGATCCTGAAGGTGAAGGCGCCGCAGATCCCCGCCGAGCTGTCACGTCAGATCGTCGGCTTTGTGCAGGCCCTGCGCGACGAAGACCTGTTCAAGGCGCCCGGCATCGCCGAAACGCTGGATTGGGCCGACGCCCTGACGCAGCTCGACAAGGTGGCGCTCGACCCGCAGGCCATCGACGACACGCTGGGTGTCCTGCTGAAGTATCAGGACGACATCGCCAAGATCCAGGGCAGCGAGGCCGCGCGCCTCCTCAACGAGGTGAAGGCCGAGATGGCGCACGTCACCATCGCCTGATTCTCCACTTCAGACCGTCCCTCTCTCCCGAATTCTCTCCGGCAGCGCTGAGTTGCCCTAAAGATTGCACCGGCCGAGCTGCGTCTACCTCTGGTGTTCGCAAGCTTTTCGTGTAATCGTTGAGATTGTCACGATGACAATCAAGAGAAGCCGAGGGGGACGGAGCGCTCCGGCGCGCCACCGCGGCAGAGGCGGGGAACATGACAGATACTTTGCTTGTCGGCGTCGACGGCAGTGACGGGGGGGCGCGCGCAGCCAAGTTTGCCGCGGCACGGGCCAAGGAAACCGGCGCGCACCTGATCGTCGCTTATGTCATCGAGTGGTCGCCCTACACTTTCAACACACCGCAGGAAAACGAACAACGGCACAAGCGGCGCGAGGAAGAAATCGCCCGCGCCGACAGCGAGGTCCTGCAGCCTTTGGTGGGGGCGCTGAAATCGGACGGCGTAAGCGCCGAAGGCATCGTCCACCACGGTCACGCGGCGGAGGTGCTCAGCCAGCTGGCGCGCGACCACAAAGCCAGTCAGATCTTCATCGGCCGGCGCGGCCTTTCGAAACTGCAGGCCATGTTGTTCGGCAGCGTCGCCAGCTCCCTGGTGCAGGTCTCGCCGGTGCCCGTCACGGTGATTCCTTAGCGGGCGCGCAGGCCCGAAGCGCTATGCCGCGCCGCAGAGCACGGCGATAAATAACGAAAGGTGGGGCTTCCATGAGAACACTCGTCATAGCCTTTCTCGCCAGCTTGCTTTGGGTGCCCGCCGCTTGGGCGCAGGAGGCCATGAGCCTCGACGAACGCATCAACCAGGCCATCTCGCCCGTCACCAACGCCATTGCCGGCGTGATCTTCTATTCCCTGCCCATCACCGACGAGGTCGGTCTGCCGATCATCGTCGTCTGGCTGGTGGTCGCCGCCGCCTTCGCGACGGTCTACTTCAACTTCATCTCGGTGCGCGCTTTCGGCCATGCCGTCGACTTGGTGAAGGGCGACTACTCCGACCCTAAGGACGCGGGCGAAGTGTCGCACTTCCAGGCGCTGGCGACAGCCCTGTCGGGCACGGTCGGCCTGGGCAACATCGCCGGCGTCGCCATCGCGGTCTCCATCGGCGGTCCGGGCGCCACCTTCTGGATGATCCTCGCCGGCTTCCTCGGCATGTCGCTGAAGTTCGCTGAGTGCACCCTGGGCGTCAAATACCGCAACGAGTATGCCGACGGCAGCGTCTCCGGCGGCCCCATGTACTACCTCAGCAAGGGGCTGGCGGAGAAGAACATGGCCGGCCTCGGCAAGGTCCTCGCCGTCTTCTTCGCGGTCTGCTGCATCGCCGGTTCGCTGGGCGGCGGCAACATGTTCCAGGCCAACCAGTCCTTCCAGCAGTTCGTGAACGTCACCGGCGGCGAAGCCAGCTTCATGGCCGACAAGGGCTGGCTGTTCGGGATTATCGTCGCGGTCCTGGTCGGCGCCGTCATCATCGGCGGCATCCAGTCGATCGCCAAGGTGACGGAGAAGATCGTGCCCTTCATGGCGATCATCTACTGCACGGCGGCCATCGTGATCATCGTGACGAACTACGACCAGGTGCCCGCGGCCATCGGCGCCATCGTCGGCGGGGCCTTCAGCCCCGAAGGCGTGGCCGGCGGCTTTGTCGGCGCCTTGATCCAGGGCTTCAGGCGCGCCGCCTTCTCCAACGAAGCCGGCATCGGCTCGGCCTCCATCGCGCATTCGGCGGTGCGGACCAAGGAGCCGGTGACCGAGGGCCTGGTCGCCCTGCACGAACCCTTCATCGACACCATCGTGATCTGCACCATGACCGCCCTGGTGATCGTCATCACCGGCGCCTATACGGCCGGCGGCGGCATGGGCGGGGTCGAGCTGACCTCGATGGCCTTCGAGAGCGCCTTTTCCTGGTTCCCCTACGTGCTGGCGCTGGCGGTCATCCTCTTCGCCTTTTCCACCATGCTGTCGTGGTCCTACTACGGGGCGAAATGCTGGACCTACCTGTTCGGTGAGAGCCGCTCCATGGACCTGCTGTTCAAGCTGATCTTCTGCATCTTCGTGGTGATCGGCGCCTCGATGAACCTCGGGCCGGTGGTCGACTTCTCCGACTCGGCGATCTTCGCCATGTCGATCGCCAACATCATCGGCCTCTACATCCTCTTCCCGGTGGTGAAGAAGGAGCTGACCTCCTACTGGTCGCGCCTGAAATCCGGCGAGATCCAGAAGGTCGCCGCCCGGCAGGCCGCCGAGTAGACGGCCCGCCGAAACAGGTTACGGGTTACGGGTTACTTTCAGCGGGTGTAGCCGCCCCACTTGCCGTGGCCATCCAATCGGGGGCCGTCCAATTGGGGGCCGTCCAGGGGCACCGCGCGCTCCGGCACGGACAGGCGGTCGCGCAGGGCCTGGCCGTCGGACGGTTCCGTGGTCAGGCTGGCGACAACCGCCAGGGCCAGACCGGCCACGACAGCGATGGCCAGGCGCCCGACCAGCTTCGCGCCACCGGAATCGATGGGAACAAGATGGTCCCGCTGCAGGCTGTCCTGCGGTCCCAGGCCGGGGCAATTTGACGTCGACATACTAGGTCTCCTTATCCTTCGGCGGGCTGCCCGCCTGTGACGGGGTGGCGCTCTAGCGCTTTCCTGACGAGAGATGTGCCCCTTCCCGGCGGCCGCGACAAACGACATCTCCTCATCCCGCTCCATAGAAAAACTAATGCTGCGCCCTGCGGCTACGGCTGGGCGGCGGCGGCCGGCTGCGCTAGGATCAGCGCCATGGACCAGCCGCAGACATCTCCCCCGCCGTCCGACGGCTCGCCCGACCGCGGAAAGATGGCGGAGAACATCCTCTACTTCGCCCGCACGCTGCGCGCCGCCGGCCTGCCGGTGGGGCCGGGCAAGGTGCTGGACGCCCTGAAGGCGGTCGAGGCGGTGGGGCTCGGCCGGCGCGACGACTTCTATTGGACCCTGCATGCGGTCTTCGTGAACCGGCGCGACCAGCAGGAGCTCTTCGACCAGGCCTTTCACATGTTCTGGCGCAACCCGGAAATCCTGCAGCGCATGATGGCGCTGCTGCTGCCGGACATCACGCCGCTGGCCGGCCACCGCCCCGAGGACGCCGAGGAGCTGAGCCGGCGCCTGACCGACGTGCTGCGCCCCAAGGACGGCAAAGACCAGGAGCCGGACCGGGAGGAGGAGAAGCAGGAGATCGACGCCGCGCTCACCTTCTCCAGCAAGGAAGTGCTGCAGACCACCGACTTCGAGAAGATGTCCTCGGCCGAACTGGCCGAGGCCAAGCAGGCGATCCAGAACATGCGGCTGCCGATCATGGAGGTGCCGACCCGGCGCTTCCAGCCGGGCAGCGGCCGCCGCGCCGACCTGCGCGCGACCATGCGCGCGGCGCTGCGCCAGGGCGGCGACATCATTCCGCTGCGCTTCAAGAAGCCGAAGCTGCGCCATCCGCCGCTGGTGGTGCTCTGTGACATCTCCGGCTCGATGAGCCGCTATTCGCGCATGCTGCTGCACTTCATGCACGCGGTGACCAACGACCGCGACCGCGTTCATACTTTCGTCTTCGGCACGCGCCTGACCAACATCACCCGCCACCTGCGCCAGAAGGACGTCGACGTGGCCGTCGAGAAGGTCGCCGAAAGCGTGGTCGACTGGGCCGGCGGCACCCGCATCGGCGCCTGCCTGCACGACTTCAACGTCACCTGGGCGCGGCGCGTGCTGGGCCAGGGCGCCGTGGTGGTGCTGATCTCCGATGGGCTGGACCGCGATAACGCCGAGGGCCTGGAAGCCGAGGTGGAGCGCCTGCACAAATCCTGCCGGCGGCTGATTTGGCTGAACCCGCTCTTGCGCTACGATGCCTATCAACCAAAATCACTAGGGGCGAAGGCCCTGATCCCGCACGTGGACGACTTCAGGACGGTGCACAACCTGCAGAGCCTGAGCGACCTTTCAGCGGTCTTGAGCCGGCCCAGGGCGCGGCGTGAGGAAGGAATGAGCACATGGCGAACGGGAACGTGACGCCCGAGAACTTCACCGCGCAGGCGGAAGACCTGCTGGCCGAAGCGGCACGCTGGCGCGACGAGGGCCACAAGGTCGCCCTGGCCACCGTAGTGGCGACCTGGGGCTCCTCGCCCCGCCCGGTGGGCAGCCAGCTCATCGTCGATGACGGCCTGCGCCTGCAGGGCTCGGTCTCCGGCGGCTGCATCGAGGGCGCGGTGGTGCACGAAGCCCAGGCCGTCATGGAAGGTGCGCCGCCCAAGCTGCTGGAGTTCGGCGTCACCGACGAGCAGGCCTGGGACGTCGGCCTCGCCTGCGGCGGCACCATCAAGGTCTTCGTCGAGGGCGTCGAATGAAACGGGAAACCCTCGACAGGTTGCAGGAAGCCCGCAAGCAGAAGCGGCCGACGGCGCTGGTCACCGATCTGACCGACGGACGCCAGCTGCTGCAGGTGGAAGACCGCAGCCTCGGCGACCTGCCGCTCGCGCCCGACCAGCACGCCGCCGTCGAGGAGGCGATTGCCGGCGCCCGCAGCGGCCCCCTGGCCGCGCATCCCAACCTCTTCGTCCATGTCTACAATCCGCCGCTGCGCCTGCTTGTGGTGGGCGCAGTGCACATCTCCCAGGCGCTGGTGCCCATGGCGCAGGTGGCGGGCTACGAGGTCATCATCGTCGATCCACGCAAGGCCTGGGCCAACGAAGAACGCTTCCCCAGCGTCCGGCTGATCGACGCCTGGCCGGACGAAGCGCTGACGGAACTGGCGCCGGACCACCGCAGCGCCGTGGTGATGCTGACCCATGACCCCAAGCTGGACGACCCCGCCTTCGGCGTGGCGCTACGCTCCCCCGCCTTCTACGTCGGCGCGCTGGGCAGCCGCAAGACCCACGCCAAACGGCTGGCCCGCTTGCGCGAGGACGGATTCAGCGAGACTGAGCTCGCCCGTATCCACGCGCCCATCGGCCTGGCCATCGGCGCCAAGAGCCCGGCGGAGATCGCCATCTCGATCATGGCGCAGATTACCCAGGTGCTGCATGGCGCGCCGCCCCTGGTGAAAGCCGGGCAAGCGGAAACGGCCCCCAAGGAGATGGCAGGGTGATCTTCGGCCCGACAGACGTCGCCGAGGCCGAGGATTGCATCCTCGCCCACTCGCTGCGCGGTGACGGCTTCACCTTCAAGAAGGGCCGGCGCCTCTCGGCGGAAGACATCGCGACTCTCCAGCGCGCCGGCATCGACGAGGTCATCGCCGCGCGGCTGGAAGCCGGCGACGTGCATGAAGACGAGGCAGCCACCGAACTCGCCGCCGCGCTCACCGGCCGCTACCTCACGGCCAGCGCCAGCTTCACCGGGCGCTGCAACTTGACGGCCGCGCCCAATCCCGTATCCGGGCACGGTATCCTGGTCGCCGACCGCGCCCGCATCGATGCCTTCAACCTGGTGTCCGAGGCCATCACCCTCGCCACGTTGGCCCCTTACGATCTCGTGGCGCCGCGTCAGATGGTGGCCACCATCAAGATCATTCCCTTCGCCGTCCCGCGCGCGGTGCTCGATGCCTGCCTGAACCTGGCCCGCGAGGGCGACGCGATGCTTCAGGTCGCGCCCATCCAGCCACAGCGCGTCGGCCTGGTGCAGACCCGCCTGCCAGGCATGAAGGAGAGCATCCTGGACAAGACCCGCGACGTGATGGATCGCCGCCTCGCCCGGCTGGACACCGAGCCGGTAGTTGAACGGCGGACCCCACACGACAGCGCGGCGGTAGCCGAGGCTCTGCACGCCCTGGCCGACGAAGCCTGCGGGATTCTGCTGATGTCCGGCGCGTCGGCCATCGTCGACCGCCGCGACGTGCTGCCCGTTGGCTTGGAGGCGGCCGGCGGCAAGGTCACCCATTTCGGCATGCCGGTGGATCCCGGCAACCTCATACTGCTGGGCGAACTCGGCGGACGCCCGGTGGTGGGACTGCCCGGCTGTGCGCGCTCACCCAAGGTGAACGGCTTCGACTGGGTCCTGCAGCGCCTGCTGGCCGATCTCCCGGTCGCGCCGGCCGACGTCATGCGGATGGGGGCCGGCGGTCTCTTAAAGGAGATCGCCGCCCGCGGCC
>JBLWUP010000046.1:0-27852 GCA_048268885.1 Kiloniellaceae bacterium
GCGGGCCCCGGGCCGCCTAGGGGCGTGGAGCGCGCCCCCCGGGCCCCCGGCCGCCGTCTGCCGCAGATCGGCGTGGTGCGGGACCGCGAGCCCGGCGCCCGCCTGCAGACCCAGTTGCAGCCGGGCCAGCGCCTGGTGACCCAGGAAGGCGATCTGTGGCGTTGGGACGGCTTCACCGCCCGCGCCGAAGCGCCAACCGCCGCCGCCCAGCGCATGGCCCAGCGCAACCGCGTGGTGGAGTTGCGCGCCGAGCTGGAAAGCGTCGAGCGGGACACCGCCCGCGCCGCCGCCGACCACGGCGAACTGGAAGCCGCCGTCGAGCAGGCCGCCGCCGCCGAGCGCGGCGCCCGCCAGGCCGAGGGCGAAGCCTTCGAGGCGGTCAACGCCGCCCGCAAGCACCATGGCGAGCTGGCCCAGCGCGCCGGCGCCGTGGCCTCGCGCCTGGCCGCCCTCGACGAATCCCTGGCCCGCCTCGGCGGCGACGTGGAAGAGAACGAGGCCACCCTGGCCCAGGCCCGCGAAGAAGAAGCCGGCCTGCCCGACCTGAACCTGGAGCACCAGCGCGCCGACGAGCTGCGCGACGAACTGGCGGCGGCGCGCAGCACCCTGGTGGAGCGCCAGGGGCGCCTCGACCAGCTGCGCCGCGAGGCCGAGGCCCGCGGGCGCCGCCTGACCGACATCGCCAACGAGTTCCAGTCCTGGGCGCGCCGCGGCCAGGAGGCCAAGACCCACCTGGCCGAGCTGGAAGAGCGCCGCGCCGCCACCGAGGCCGAGATCGAGAAGCTGGCCGGCGTGCCGCTGGCCCTCAGCGCGCAGCGCGAATCCCTGGCCGAACTGATCGACACGGCCGAAACCCGCCGCCGCGCCGCCGCCGACGCCCTGGCGTCCGGCGAGACCCGGCTGAACGATGCCGACCGGGCCCTGAAGGCCGAGGAAGCCCGCCTCACCAGCGCCCGCGAGAACCGGATCCGCGCCGAGGGCGCCGTCTCCCAGGCCCGCCAGACCCTCGACACGGTGATCGAGAAGGTGCGCGAGAAGCTCGACTGCACCCTCGACAACGTGCTGCAGGTGGCGGAGATCGAGGAAGGCAAGGAATTGCCGCCGCGCGAGGAGGTCGAGACCAAGCTGGCCCGTCTGGTCCGCGAGCGCGAGAACCTGGGTGCGGTCAACCTGCGCGCCGAGCAGGAAGCCCGCGAACTGGACGAGCAGATTGTCGGCATGCAGTCGGAACGCAGCGACCTGATCAACGCCATCAGCCGCCTGCGCCAGGGCATCGCCAGCCTGAACCGTGAGGGGCGCGAGCGCCTGCTGGCCGCTTTTGAATTGGTGAACACCCATTTCCAGGAGCTCTTCGTGCGCCTCTTCGGCGGCGGCCGGGCCCACCTGAAGCTGACCGAATCGGAAGATCCCCTGGCCGCCGGCCTGGAGATCATGGCCAGCCCGCCAGGCAAGCGCCTGCAGGTCATGTCGCTGCTGTCCGGCGGCGAGCAGGCCCTGACCGCCCTGGCCCTGCTGTTCGGCGTGTTCATGACCAACCCGGCGCCGATCTGCGTGCTGGACGAGGTCGACGCGCCGCTGGACGACGCCAACGTGGACCGCTTCTGCGCCCTGGTCGACGAACTGACCAAGGCCACGAGCACCCGCTTCCTGGTCATCACCCACCACCGCATGACCATGGCCCGGGTCAACCGCCTGTTCGGCGTGACCATGGCCGAGCGCGGCATTAGCCAGCTGGTTTCGGTCGATCTGGAAGCCGCCGCAACTCTGCGCGAGAGCGCCTAGATCAATTCTCGATCAGGTGGGTTCACCTGATCGAGGATAAATTGATCTATCTTAAAAGGTTAGAGCAACTTGTCCGCGTCCGCCCGGACGCGGGTTGCTCTAGCGTGTGGTTCCCTCTCCCCTTGCGGGAGAGGGTTGCGCAGCCTTAGCGAGCTCGCCAGAGCGAGCTTAGGCGAAGCTGGGTGAGGGGAAACAACGCCTGGTCCGGACCACGGCGGCGAATCCCAGAAGGCTGAAATACCCCCCTCACCCTCCCGCTTCGCGGGGCCCTCCCTCTCCCGCGAGGGGAGAGGGCATTCCGCGCCGCTCAGAAGCCGCCGAATCCGCGCGATTCCGCCGTCTTCGCTGGGGGTTTCTTCGCCTTGACAGTAGGGAGGAGTCTTCATACTGTGCGCGCGAATTCAGCTCAGACCACAGGTAATCCTTGGGGGGAACGGTCATCGGGCCAGGGGGAGAGGGCGCTTCATGAAAGACGACCGTCCCCTGCCATCCCTCGAAAAGCTGGACGAAAAACTCCGTGCGGCGGAAGCCAAGCGGCGCAGGACGAAGGCGGGCCCTGACGATAAGGGGCAAGGACTGGCCTTCGCCATGCGGATCGGGGTTGAGATCGTTGCGGCGCTGATTGTCGGCGTCGCCATCGGTTACTTCCTCGACCAGTGGCTGGGAACCAAGCCTTGGTTCCTGCTGCTGTTTTTCGTTCTCGGCGCGGCCGCGGGATTTATGAACGTTTTCCGGGTTGTCGGAGGACTGGGCGGTCAGGTCGGTTATCGCAGGGGGCAGAACGCCCCCGGTGAAAAACCCCAGGGGAAGCAACCCGAGGGGACCGGCCGAGGGAATGACGTTGACGAATAGTCGGGACGGATAGGGTTCGAAGCATGGCCGAAAGCGGCGCACATAGCCCCCTCGAGCAATTCGAGATCAAGAGCATCCTGTCGGGGGCGCACGGGGAAATCGGTACCTTCACCTTCACCAATTCGTCGCTGACGATGGTCGCGGCGCTGGTGTTGATCTCCGCCTTCCTGATTCTCGGCATGCGCCGCGGCGCCCTGGTTCCCGGGCGCATGCAGAGCCTTGCCGAGATGTCGTACGAGTTCATTGCCGGGCTGATATCGGACACCGTCGGCGCCGAGGGTCGCCGCTACTTCCCGATCATCTTCACGCTGTTCATGTTCATCCTGTTCGGCAACCTGCTCGGCATGCTGCCCTACAGCTTCACCTTCACCAGCCACATCATCGTGACCTTCGCGCTGGCTGCGCTGGTCTTCATCGGCGTGACCATCCTGGCCATCGCCAAGCACGGCATGCACTTCTTCTCGTTCTTCGTGCCGCCGGGCGCGCCGCTCGCCATGTGGCCGCTGCTGATCCCGATCGAGGTGATTTCCTACCTCTCGCGTCCGATCAGCCTTTCTGTCCGTCTTTTCGCCAACATGCTGGCCGGCCATACCCTGCTGAAGGTGATCGCCGGGTTCATCGGCCTGCTCGGCGTCTTCGGCATTCTGCCTTTCGCGCTGGTCGTGGCCTTGACCGGCCTGGAGATCCTCATCGCCTTCCTCCAGGCCTACGTCTTCGCCATCCTGACCTGCCTCTACATCAACGACGCGCTGCACCTGCACTGATAGACGGGCCGGACAGGGCGTTCCTCGACAACCTTCATTCAGCTTTTTCGTCAAAGGGAGCTTTAACAATGGAACTTGAAGCCGCGAAAGTGATCGGCGCGGGCCTGGCCGTTATCGGCGTCATCGGCTCTGGTATCGGTATCGGCAACATCTTCTCGTCCTTCATCGTCGCGGTCGGCCGCAATCCGGCGGCGCGTGGCGAGGTCTTCACCATGACCATGCTGGGCTTCGCGCTGGTGGAAGCCATCGCGCTGTTCGCGCTGGTCATCGCGCTGCTCATCCTGTTCGGCTAATCGCCGACGCGGAAAAGCTCTCGGCCGGCGGCGGTCTCCGCCGCCGGCACCCGCTTTTCCCGCCGGCACCGTTTCTGCCGGTACAGTTCCTGACAGAGTGAGAGGACGCGGGCCATGCCCCAACTCGATCCTTCCGTCTGGCCGACACAGCTGATCTGGCTGGCGATTACCTTCATCGCCCTCTACCTGGTCATCTGGCGCATCGCCTTGCCGCGTATCGCCGAAGTCCTGGAAGCCCGGCAGCGCAAGCTGGACGACGATCTGAAGAAGGCCACGGCGCTCAAGGAAGAGGCCGAGGTCATCCTGGCTGAGTACGAGAAAATGCGCGCCGACGCCCAGGCCTCGGCGCACAACGTGCTGCAGAAAGCCCAGGATGCCATGAAGGCCGAGGCCGAACGCCAGAACAGCGAAGTGGCGGCCAAGCTGGCCAAGCAGACCGAGGAAGCCGAGGCGCGCATCGCCCAGGCCAAGACGGCGGCGCTGTCCAGCCTGGAAGGCACGGTCTCCGAGGTCGTGGCCGCGGCCACCGAGAAGCTGATCGGCGTCAAGGCCGGTGATCAGGAGATCAACCGCGCCGTGACCGAGGTGATGGGAGGGAAGCGCTGATGCTGAACGATCCGACATTCTGGGTCGCCATCGCCTTCATCGTCTTCGTGGGCCTGATGGTCTGGAAGGCGCGCAAGCCGGTGCTGGACGGCATCGACGCCCGCGCCGAGCGCATCAAGGCCGAACTGGACGAGGCCCAGCGCCTGCGCGAGGAAGCGCAGAAGACCCTGGCCGAGTACAAGCGCAAGCAGCGCGACGCGGCCAAGGAGGCCGAGGACCTGCTGGCCAGCGCCAAGCACGAGGCCGAGCTGCTGCGCAACCAGGCCGCCGAGGACCTGAAGCAGACCCTGGCCCGCCGCGAGAAGGCCGCCCTGGAGAAGATCGCCCAGGCCGAGGCCCACGCGGTGCAGGACGTCCGCGCCCAGGCCGTCGATATCGCCATCGCCGCGACCGCCAAGCTGCTGAGCGAGAACGTCGACCCGCAGCGCGACCAGGCCATGGTCGACCGCGCCATCAAGGACCTGGGCCAGAAGCTGCACTAAGCAGGCTTCACACAGTCCCTGAAACGACAAACGCCCGGTTCTCAAACGAGAGCCGGGCGTTTCTCTTTGCGGCCGACGCACTGAAGACGGGCGTCGTGGGTTCAGCGGTGCAACGTCACGCTGAAGGACCCATCGCTTTCCAGGATAAGGCTCTCGACGTCCTCCAATCGGCCGTTTCCATTCGATCGTATGGCGCTCAAGGCTTCATCCTTGGTGACGCGTTCGCGCCGCATCGTCCTCTCGCAGAACTCGCCGCCGCGCACGAGCAGCGCCGGTTCGGACCTGACCGCCGCGGCGAAGGCCGCGGAGCGAACCGAGGTAAAGGTCACGAGAAACTGCGCCAGGATCAGCACCGCCAGAGCGACCGCCCCTTCTGCGAGGGCGACGGACTCTTGGAGAATGATGGCCGCGAGCGTTGAGCCGAGCGCCACCGTGACGACCAGATCAAAGGCATTCAATTTGGCGAGGGTGCGCTTTCCAGAGATCCGCAAAAACGCCACCAGCGTCAAATAACCGAGAACGCCGACGATAAACGTGCGAAGGACGCCTTCCCAATCCTGAAAGAACACTTCGCTCCAGTCCATCCGACCTCCTTTGCTTTCTACAGGGTATCAACGGCCCCGCAGCATGCTGGTTCCGGCGCTTCCGAGCTTTGCTGTCCGGCGTCCACCCAGATGCAAGGGCGCGGCCGGGCCGGCAGTCCTACCAGCGCCCCGGAGGTGGACAGAGTCATCCCTCGCAGACGTAGTGCAGGCTGTCGAAGCGGGCGCGTAGCACCGCGACCTCGGGTGCCAGGGCTTCCGGCGCGTCGCTGTCGAGGGCGCGGGCGACCAGCTTCGCCAGTTCCGGCACGTGGTCCTCGGTGACGCCCCAGCGCACCAGTTCCGGCGTGCCGATCCTGAGGCCGTTCATGTCGCCTTCCACCGGCGCGAGAGGCAGGCCGATGCCGCAGGCGAGGAAGCCGGCCTTGCGCAGCTTTTTCGACGCCGCCTGCCCGCCGCCCCAAGCCGCCGCCTCGACGGCGAACTGATGCGACTGCGTGAAGCCCCTGTCGCGCGCGAAGACCGGCAGGCCCTCGGCGTCGAGGGCCGCGGCAAAGGCCCGGGCCACCGCGATCATCTTTTCCGCATAGGCCCGGCCCTGCTCGCGCCAGTCGATGAGGGTGAGCGCCAGGGCCGCCGACTTGGCGGCGTCAAAATTGGCCGTCAGCCCCGGAAAGGCGATGGCGTCCAGCCGCTCGGCAATTTCCGCCTCGCCGCTGACGAGGAGGCCGCCGGCGGGCCCACCCAGGCTCTTGTAGGTGCTCATGGTCATGATGTGGGCGCCTTCGGCCAGCGGATTCGCCCAGGCGCCGCCGGCGATGATGCCGCACTGGTGGGCCGCGTCGAACAACACCTTGGCGCCGACCGCATCGGCGATCTCGCGCACCTGGCGCACCGGATGGGGGAAGAGGTTGAGACTGCCGCCGATGGTGATGAGTTTCGGCCGCACGCTCTCGGCGAGCTTTCGCAGGGCCTCGAGGTCGACCGTATAGCCGCCGCCGTCGCCCGGGGCCGGCGGCGTCACTGGCCCGTAGCGCCCCCCACAGCCGGCTCCCTGATGGGTCACGCGGCCGCCGATCGCGGCCGGCGGCGCGATGATGCTGTCGCCGGGCCGGCAGAGCGCCATGAAGCCGTAGAGGTTGGCCAGCGCGCCGGAGCCGACGCGGATCTCGGCATAGCGCGCCTTGAAGACCTCGGCCGCCAGTTCGGCGGCGATCACTTCGATCTCCTCGATGGCCTCCAGGCCCATCTCGTACTTGTCGCCGGGATAGCCGAGCGACGGCCGCGAGCCGAGCCCCGCCGCCAGCACCGCCTCGGCGCGCGGGTTCATCACGTTGGTCGCCGGATTGAGGTTGAAGCACTCGCGCTCGTGGATCTCCCAGTTGCGCTCGACCAGCGCATCGATGCGCCCGGCGATGTCTTCCGAAGCTGCCGAGGCGGTACGCCCGGCGAGCTCCTGAATGTAGGTCTCGCAGTGTTCCGGCACCCAGGACCGGTAGGCGAGGTTGGTCATGAAGAAGCTCCCCTGCTGTGCGGCAAGGAGAACATCGTTCAGCAAAGCGGGCAAAGGGAAATCCCCCTGCGTCATGCACCTCCGACCGTCACCCTCGGACTTGTTCCGAGGGTCCAGAGCAACCAGCCCGTCACCCGCCCTGGGTGCTCGGGACAAGCCCGAGCATGACAGAGGGTTTGCGAGCGGTGAGATCACCCCCACCTTAACCCTCCCCCATCGAAGGGGGAGGGGATGGCTTTTTGCGAGCCGTTCAACGATCCCTCCCCCCTTGATGGGGGGAGGTTAGGTGGGGGGTGGGGCCGCAACCACGAACCTTGCAGCGAGAGGTCCCCTACTCCGCGGCTTCCTGGTAAGCCTCGATGGGCGGGCAGGTGCAGACCAGGTGGCGGTCGCCGGCGACGTTGTCGACACGGCCGACCGGCGGCCAGTACTTGTCCTCCTGGGCGCCGTTCAGCGGGAAGAAGGCCTGCTCCTTGCCGTAGGGCCGATCCCAGTCCGCCATCAGCAGGTGGTGGGTGTGCGGGGCGTGGCGCAGCACGCTGTCCTCCGCGCTCACCTTGCCGGCCTCGACCTCGGCGATTTCCCCGGCGATGGCGATCATGGCGTCGCAGAAGCGGTCGATCTCGCGCTTGGCCTCGCTCTCGGTCGGCTCGATCATCAGGGTGTCGGCCACCGGGAAGGACATGGTCGGCGCGTGGAAACCGTAGTCGACCAGACGCTTGGCGACGTCCTCCACGCCGACGCCGCAACGCCCCTTCAGGTCGCGCAGGTCGATGATGCACTCGTGCGCCACCATGTCGTTCTGGCCGGTGTAGAGCACCGGGAAGTGCGGCGCCAGGCGCTTGGCGATGTAGTTGGCGTTGAGAATCGCCACCTGCGTCGCGCGCGTCAGGCCGTCGGCGCCCATCATGGCGATGTAAGCCCAGGAGATCGGCAGGATCGAGGCCGAGCCCCAGGGTGCCGCCGCGACGGGGCCCATGGTCTCCCCCTCGCCCGCCGCCGGGTTCACGCCGGTGACCACCGGATGGTCCGGCAGGAAGGGCGCCAGGTGGGCGCCGACGCCGATGGGGCCGACACCGGGGCCGCCGCCGCCGTGCGGGATGCAGAAGGTCTTATGCAGGTTCATGTGCGACACGTCGGCGCCGATCTCGCCCGGCTTGCAGAGGCCGAGCAGGGCGTTGAAATTGGCGCCGTCCATGTAGACTTGGCCGCCGTTGTCGTGGATCACCTGGCAGATCTCGCGGATCGCCGCCTCGAAGACGCCGTGGGTCGAGGGATAGGTCACCATGAGGGCGGCCAGGCTGTCCTTGTGCTCCGCCGCCTTGGCCTTCAGATCGGCCACGTCGACGTTGCCCTTGTCGTCGCACTTCACCACCACGACCTTCATCCCCGCCATGGAGGCGGAGGCCGGATTGGTGCCGTGCGCCGAAGAGGGGATAAGGCAGACGTTGCGATGCGCCTCGCCGCGGCTCTCGTGATACTTGCGGATGGTCATGAGGCCGGCGAACTCGCCCTGCGAGCCGGCGTTGGGCTGCAGCGAGACGGCGTCGAAGCCGGTGGCCGCGCAGAGCATGCCCTCCAGTTCGTCGAAGAGCTGGTGGTAGCCCTGCACCTGGTCCAGCGGCGCGAAGGGATGGATCTCGGCGAACTCCGGCCAGGTGATGGCCTGCATCTCCGTCGTCGCGTTCAGCTTCATGGTGCAGGAGCCGAGCGGGATCATCGAGCGGTCGAGCGCGACGTCCTTGGCCTGCAGGCGGCGCAGATAGCGCAGCATCTCGGTCTCGCCGTGATAGAGCTTGAAGACCGGGTGCGTCAGGTAGTCCGAGGTGCGCTTCAGCGCGTCGGGGATGCCGTCCTTCGCCGCGTCGTCCAGGTCGGAGACTTTCGGCGGCATGACCCCGAAGCCGGCGAAGGTGTCGAACAGCTTCTGCACGTCCTCGCGCGCCGTGGTCTCGTCCAGCGAGATGCCGATGCGCCCGGCATCGATGAGGCGCAGGTTGATGCCCGCCTCGCGCGCCTTGGCCAACACCACTTCGGCGCGGCCGGGCACGGAGAGCGTCAGGGTGTCGAAGAAGGTGTCGTTCTCCACCTCGATGCCGAGCTGCTTCAGGCCCTGCCAGAGGATGCCGGTCAGGCGCTGCACCCGGCGGGCGATGCGCTCCAGCCCGTCGGGCCCGTGGTAGACGGCGAAGAGCGCGGCGATGATCGCCAGCAGGACCTGCGCGGTGCAGATGTTGCTGGTCGCCTTCTCGCGGCGGATGTGCTGCTCGCGGGTCTGCAGCGCCATGCGCAGCGCCGGGCGGCCGGCGGAATCGACGGAGACGCCGATGAGGCGGCCGGGCACCGAGCGCTTGTAGGCGTCCTTGGTGGCGAAGAAGGCGGCGTGCGGGCCGCCGTAGCCCATGGGGACGCCGAAACGCTGGGACGAGCCGACGACGATGTCGGCGCCCAGTTCGCCCGGCGGCGTCGCGAGGGTCAGCGCCAGCAGGTCGGTGGCGACCACCGCCAGGGCGTCCTGCGCGTGCAGGGCCTCGACGATGGGCCGGATGTCGCGCAGATGGCCGTAGGTGCCGGGATACTGCAGCAGCGCGCCGAAGACTTGCCGGCCTTCCAGATCCGCCGCCGGATCGCCGACGATGATTTCGATGTCCAGCGGCCGCGCGCGGGTCTGGATCACCGCCAGGGTCTGCGGATGGCAATCGGCGGCGACGAAGAAGGCCTCCGACTTCGACTTGGAAACGCGGTGCGCCATGGCCATGGCCTCGGCCGCCGCGGTCGCCTCGTCGAGCAGCGAGGCGTTGGCGATTTCCAGGCCGGTCAGGTCGATGATCATCTGCTGGAAGTTCAGCAGCACCTCCAGGCGGCCCTGGCTGACCTCCGCCTGGTAGGGCGTATAGGCCGTGTACCAGCCGGGGTTCTCCAGCACGCGGCGCTGGATGACGCCGGGCAGGAAGGTGCCGTAGTAGCCCATGCCGATCATGGAATTCATGATCTGGTTACGGTCGGCCATCTTGCGCAGGTAGGCCAGGGTATCGCGCTCGTTGCGCACCGGCGGCAGGGCCATGGGCTCAGCGCTGCGGATCGATTCCGGCACCGCCTTGTCGACCAGGCCATCCAGCGACTCGAGGCCGAGGCTTTCCAGCATGGCCGCGATCTGCGGCTCGCCGGGCCCGATGTGGCGGCGCACGAAGTCGTCGCGCTTCTCCAGCTCGGCCAAGGACGGCTGTTGTGTCGGCTTGTCGTTACTCATGAATTTTCTCCGCTTGCGGCCCTGGCCTCGAAAAGTCTCTGCGTCAGTCGCCGATGAAGGACTTGTAGGCGGCCTCGTCCATCAGGGCGGCGACCTGCGAGGGATCGCTGAGCTTCATCTTGAAGAACCAGCCGTCGCCCTCGGCGGCGCTGTTCACCTTGCCCGGCTCGTCGTTCAGCGCCTCGTTGATCTCCAGCACTTCGCCGTCGGCGGGGGCGTAGATCTCGCTGGCCGCCTTCACCGACTCGACCACCGCGGCGTCCTTGCCCTTCTCCAGGGTCTTGCCGACCTCCGGCAGTTCGATGAAGACGATGTCGCCGAGCTGTTCCTGGGCGTGGTTGCTGATGCCCACCACGGCGGTGTCGCCGTCGATCTGCACCCATTCGTGGTCTTCGGTGTAACGCTTCTCGCTCATCTCTCTTGGTCCCCCAATCAGCCTCTGAAGAAATTGTGTTTCACGAAGGGCAGCGCCGCGACCTTGCAGGGCAGCGGCTTGCCCCTGACCATGGCCTGCAGCGAAGTTCCCTCCGCCGCCAGCTCTGCCGTCACGTAGCCCATGGCGACCGGCGCGCCCACCGTGGGGCCGAAGCCCCCGGAGGTCACCTTGCCGACCTCCTCGCCCTTGTCGTTCTGCAGGATCGTCCCCTCGCGCATCGGGGCGCGGCCTTCCGGGCGCAGCCCGACGCGGCGGCGCGGCGCGCCCTCGGCCAGCTGCTTCTGCACCACCGCGGCGCCGGGAAAGCCGCCTTCCTCGCGGCGGCGCTTCTGGATCGCCCAGGTGAGGTCGGCCTCCACCGGCGTCGTCGTCTCGTCGATGTCGTGGCCGTAGAGGCAGAGCCCGGCCTCCAGGCGCAGCGAATCGCGCGCGCCCAGCCCCGCGGGCTCGACCTCATCCTCCGCCAGCAGGCGGCGCGCCAGCGCCTCGGCCCGCGCCGCCGGCACGGAGATCTCGTAGCCGTCCTCGCCGGTGTAGCCCGAGCGGCTGACGGTGCAGGCCACCCCGTCGACCTCCACCGGCTTGCAGTCCATGAAGCTCAGCGTCTGGACGCCGGGCGCCAGGCGCGCCAGCACGTCCGCCGCCTTCGGCCCCTGCAGGGCCAGGAGGGCGCGGTCGGTGAGCTCGGTCAGCGTCACGTCGCCCTTGAGGCCGGCCTTCAGGTGGGCGATGTCGGCTTCCTTGCAGGCGGCGTTGACCACCAGGAACAGCCAGTCGCCCTGGTTGGAGATCATCAGGTCGTCGAGGATGCCGCCGTCGGCGTTGGTGAAGAAGCTGTAGCGCTGCCGCCCCAGGGCGAGACCGCTGAGGTCGGCCGGCACCAGGGCCTCCAGCGCGGCGGTGCGGTCGGCGCCTTCCAGTTTCAGCTGGCCCATGTGGGAGACGTCGAACAGCCCGGCGGCCTCGCGCGTCTGCTTGTGCTCGGCCATGATCCCGGCAGGGTATTGCACCGGCAGAGCGTAGCCCGCGAAGGGCACGATCTTACCGCCGAGTTCCTGGTGCAGGGCGAAGAGTGGTGTTTCTTTCGCTGCTTCTTTGTGGCCCGCGGTGCCTGGCTGATCCAAGGCGCGCCTCCTTCGACAAAAGTCATTTCGCCAGCGCCACCCCTGCGGGTGGCCCGGCCCCTTCTGTCGTGGATACCTGAGAGATTCATCGGTAGGCCGATGACGCCGGCTGCCGATTTACTCCTTCGGTGAGACCCGACCGGCGAAGATGCCGGACGCGACCGCTTTCCAGAAGCGCCTCACCCCTGCGGTCCTTTTGCCTGAGAGTTTCCGGGGCGGTTGCTCCTTCGGCGCCGGTCTTCTTGAGAGACCGGTCTCTCCCGCAAGGGATCAAAGGCAAAAGACGATCGACACAAGGACGACCGTCTTGCTGCACCCAGGAAGCTAGCCCGCCCCCGGGGGAATTTCAACTGCCGGCGTCGCCGCTTTTCCCAGGGCCGCCGATTCGCGGACGGTAGCGGGCCATCAACGCCTCCATGTCCGCCGGCTGGCGGGCATAGTGCAGCCCCTCGGGCAGCAGTTCCACCCAGGCCTGCCGGCTGTCGGTCCAGACATCGCCGATGGGCTGCAGGCCGCTGGGATCGTCCAGGGTGCCGGGCTTCAGGTTGACCGCGCCGGGCCGGCTGGGCGAGGTGTGGTAGAGCCGGCTGCCGCAGTGCGCGCAGAAGAAGCAGTGAACCGGGCGCCCGCTGTCCGAACCGCGGGTCCAGGATTGCGGGTGGCCTTGCGTCACCTCGAAGGCCGCCACGGGCAGGATCATCGACATGCCGAAGGCGCTCGACGTCTGCTTCTGGCATTCGCGGCAATGGCAGCGGTAGAGCGTCAGGGCTTCGGAAAGATCGGCGGCGTAGCGGACCGCGCCGCACTGACAGCCGCCCTCGGCGCGGGCTTTCTGCTCTGAACGGTCAGGCACTCTGCCTCTCCCGGCGCGGCCTCAGTAGTTGGCGCGGCCTCAGTAGTTGGCGCGGTTGTACTCCAGCTCCTCATGGCTGAGGTCGAGACCGACGTAAATGCGGTAGTCGCCGCCGTCCTCGTCGCCGGTCAGGGTGATGACCTGGCCGATCTCCTCCAGCGCCGAAATGCGGGTGCGGTTGCCCGGGAAGGGAATCGCGAGGTCGAAGCTCTCGCGCGCCAGAACCGTCTGGTCGCTGCGGGCGACGGCCACGAAGTAATTGAGGTTGGCCAGGCGGTCGCTGTTGGCGGGGCCGCGCGCGGCGATGACTTGCACCTGCAGGTCGACGTCCAGCACGTTATCGTCGTATTCGCAGACCAGCCGCCCGGTGCTGATGGTGGCCTCGAAGAGCACGTCCGTGAGGTCACGGCCCTGGCCGCTGAACTTCACCTGGCGGGAAGCGTCGCTGAGAACCACGGCCCTTGGGCAGGGCCGGTTGTCCGGCTCGCTGGCGCAGCCGGCGAGCAGGAGTCCGCCGGCGAGGCCGAGCAGCACGCGCGAGGGACGGAATGCAACAAACAGGGAAGAAAAAACAGTCATGAAGGCTCGCTCTGTCGCAACGGTCATGGGGCGCAAGGGTCGTGAGGCGCAACGGTCAGGGGGCGGTGCCCTGTTCGGGGCCTCGGGTCAGGAACGCGGCTCCAAATCCTAGGTCCGGGAATGGCTGCCGTCGCAGAGCGGCGGCTTGGACGTCGCCTTGCAGCCGCAGAAAAAAACATCCTTGCCGGCCGGTGCCTCGTAGACGACCGGCGTGAGCCCGGTCCCCGAATGGGAGCCGTCGCAGAAAGGCTGCTTCTTGCTGCGCCCGCAGGCACACCAGAAGTACTTCTTTCCGGCCTCGACGGAAACCTTATATGGCGCCTTCTGCGCGGGAATCGGGTCTGCCATGAAGCCTTCCTTCTGCTGGCGCGCTGTATTAGTGTCCGCGGGCGACGCCCGGAAAGCGCCGGGAGGCGCTGTTTTCGTGCCTGCGGGACTTTAAGGAACCGCCGGCGCAGCGACAAGGCCCCCGGAAGGTAGGATTTCCCACCCCAGGGCCGCCAAACAACCCTTGCGGCACCGGCTTCGGATGCCCACCCTAGGGGGCATCGGCGCCGTCCGGGCCGCTCCTGGGGCGATATCCCCGAGGGTGCTGCCGAGACAAAGGGGCGTGCCAGGATCTGGGCCATGCCGAGGACAGGGATTTCTTTGGATGAGTAGAAAGCCGCTCACCGTTCTTCTGGCCAACCCCCGGGGCTTCTGCGCCGGCGTGGAGCGGGCCATCGAAATCGTCGAACGCGCGCTGCAGCGCTATGGCGCGCCGGTCTACGTGCGCCACGAG
Organism: Kiloniellaceae bacterium; assembly: GCA_048268885.1. Classification (GTDB taxonomy): domain Bacteria; phylum Pseudomonadota; class Alphaproteobacteria; order Kiloniellales; family Kiloniellaceae; genus Pelagibius. The sequence continues at coordinate 13,858 of JBLWUP010000046.1, forward strand.
ATCGTCCACAACCGCTTCGTGGTCGAATCGCTGGAGGCCAAGGGCGCCGTCTTCGTCGAGGAGCTGAGCGAGGTGCCGGAAGACGTACCGGTCATCTTCTCCGCCCACGGCGTGCCCAAGGAAGTGCCGAGCGAGGCGGAAGACCGCAAGCTCTTCTACCTCGACGCCACCTGCCCGCTGGTCAGCAAGGTCCACCGCGAGGCCGAGCGCCATGCCCGGGTCGGGCGCCAGATTCTGCTGATCGGCCACGCCGGTCATCCGGAGGTCATCGGCACCATGGGCCAGGTGCCCGAAGGCGCGATCCTGCTGGTGGAGAACGTGGCCGAGGCCGAGAAAGTCGAGGTCAAGGATGCGGGCAACCTGGCTTACATCACCCAGACCACCCTCTCGGTGGACGACACCATAGAGATCATCGCCGCGCTGCGCCGGCGTTTCCCGGAGATCCACGGCCCCAAGAAGGAAGACATCTGCTACGCCACCACCAACCGGCAGGAAGCGGTCAAGGCCATCGCCCGCGATTGCGACGCCCTGCTGGTCGTGGGCGCGCCGAATTCCTCCAACTCCCAGCGTCTGGTCGAGGTCGCGCGCCGCGAAGGCTGTCCCAAATCGCTGCTGGTCCAGCGCGCCGTGGACATCGACTGGGCCGCCCTGGGCGACGTAAAGCGCCTGGGCATCACCGCCGGCGCCTCGGCCCCGGAGATCCTGGTGGAGGAGGTCATCGAAGCCTGCCGCAAACGCTACGACGTGACCTTGCAGGAGGTCAGTGGCGTGGTGGAAGACGTGATGTTCAAACTTCCCCGCGAGCTGACGAGCAAAACCGCTTCAGCCTGACCCCCGCCAACCCCGCCGGTTTCTTCCCCTTCTCCGTCTGAGCGCATGGCCGTCTACACCGAAGTCTCCGCCGAAGAGATCGAAAGCTTCGTCGCCGAATACGGTCTCGGCGAAGTGCTGTCGTTCAAGGGCATCGCCGAGGGGGTGGAGAATTCCAACTACCTGCTGCAGACCGACCAGGGCAGCTACATCCTGACGCTCTACGAGAAGCGCGTGGAGGAAGCCGACCTGCCCTTCTTCCTCGGCCTCATGGAACATCTGGCGGCGCGCGGCATCGACTGCCCGGTGCCGCTGCACGCCCGCGACGGCAAGGCGCTGCGCCGGCTCTGCGGCCGCCCGGCGGCCCTGATCTCCTTCCTCGAGGGGCTCTGGCCACGGCGCATCCAGACCTTTCACTGCGCCGCCCTGGGCGAGGCCATGGCGCGCCTGCACCTGGCCGGTGCCGATTTCGAGCTGCGCCGCGAGAACGCGCTCTCCGTCGCCGGCTGGCGGCCCCTGCTCGAGTCCTGCCGGGCGCGCGCGGACGAGGTGAAGCCGGGACTGGCCGAGGCCCTGGAGGCGGAACTGGCGCATCTGGAAGCCCACTGGCCCGCCGACCTGCCGGCCGGGGTCATCCACGCCGACCTCTTCCCCGACAACGTCTTCTTCCGCGGCGAGAGGCTCACCGGCCTCATCGACTTCTACTTCGCCTGCAACGACTTCTTCGCCTACGACCTGGCGATCTGCCTCAATGCCTGGTGCTTCGAGCAGGACAAGTCCTTCAATGTCACCAAGGCGCGCCTGCTGCTGCAGTCCTACAGCCGCGAGCGGCCGTTTTCGCAAGAGGAGCTGGCGGCGCTGCCGCTGCTGGCGCGCGGCTCCGCCCTGCGCTTCCTGCTGACCCGGCTGTACGACTGGCTGAACCACCCGGAAGGCGCCTTCGTGAAGCCGAAGGACCCGCTGGAGTACTGGCACAAGCTGAAATTCCATCAGGACGTCCGCGGCCCCGGGGCCTACGGGCTGGATCTCTAGAGATGACGGACAAGACCTCGCGCGTGGAAATCTTCACCGACGGCGCCTGCTCCGGCAATCCCGGCCCCGGCGGCTGGGGCGCCGTGCTGCGCTACAACAGCGCCGAGAAGGAACTGAACGGCGGCGAGAAGGCGACCACCAACAACCGCATGGAAATGATGGCGGCGATCGTGGCGCTGGAGACCCTGAAGCGGCCCTCCTCGGTCGACCTGCACACCGACAGCACCTACCTGCGCGACGGCATCACCAAGTGGATCCACGGCTGGAAGCGTAACGGCTGGAAGACCGCGGCGAAAAAGCCGGTGAAGAACGTCGATCTCTGGCAGCGTCTGGAACAGGCGCTGGAACGCCACGATGTCTCCTGGCACTGGGTGAAGGGCCACGCCGGCCACCCGGAGAACGAGCGCGCCGACGCGCTGGCCCGCGCCGCGGTGGACAGCGTCCGCTAGCCCTTTCGTCCGCGACAAATTGCCCCACTATCGTCTTGATATATAGGGGAAAATTGCCCCAGATCAATGCGCGTCCGCGGCCGGGATGATCTTCTGCGCGCGGACCTCCGATGCCTCCTGTTTTCTGAGATGTAGGGACTGAGATGTAGGGAGCCGGGTTCCCTGCACCGCCGTGCGCAGCCTTGGGGGCTCTGTCCACAGCCTCCCGGGTGTGGCGGCGCGGGGGAGCCGGACAAAGGGGGTCCTGCTCACAACCCGATCTCGGAATACCAAGGAGACAGTACAATGAAGGGGGTTCTCGCGCGCTCCGGCCCGCTGGCCGCTCTGGCATTTCTCATCACCGCCGCCGCCGCGCCGCTGCCTGCTGTGGCTGAGGAGGACAATTTCCTCGGCCTCGACCTCAAGGGCTCGCTCGGCGAGGGCCGGCACAGCCGCTACGTGCCGCCGCTCACCAATCCGGTGTTCAACGAAACGCCCTACATCACCACCGAAGCGCGCGGCATCTATCTCTACAACGAGATTCCCGGCGGCAACGACTTCGTGACCGGCGGCGGCAACATCCATCTCGGCGCCCTGCAGCTCCGCCTGGCGCTGACCGAACGTCTCGGCTTCATCGCCACCAAGGATGGCTACGCGGACGCCAACTTCGACAACGTGCTGGACGACGAAAACGGTTTCGCCAACATCACCTTCGGCCTCAAGTACGCGATCCTGTCGGACCCCGCGAGCGAATCGATCGTGACCGCCGGCCTGCGCTACGAGATCCCGATCGCCGATCTGGAAACCGGCGGCATCGAGCTGCAAGGCGATGGCGACGGCTTCCTCAACCCCTTCGTCACCGGCGCGACGACCTTCGGCGACCTGGGCCTGCAGGCCAGTATCGGCGCCAACATCGCCCTCGACGGTGACGCGGATACCTCGATCCTTCACTACTCGCTGCATGCCGATTACGAGGTCTTCGAGAACTTCTTCCCGCTGATCGAGATCAACGGCTTCACGCCGATCGACCGCGGCGATCGCCTGACCGGCGCGCTCGGCAAGCTGGACGGCGTCGATCTGCTGAACTTCGGCAGCGACGACCGCGGCACCACGGTGACCCTGGGCGGCGGTTTCCGCTACCGCTTCACCGACAACGTGCAGATCGGCCTCGGCGCGGAAACGCCGATCACCGACAAGGAAGACACCATCATGGATTACCGCGTCTACGCGGACCTGGTGCTGTCGTTCTAGTTCCGGAAATGCAAACGGCGGCCCTGCAAGGCCCCCCGTTGCTCTTCTTGAAATAGCGCGGTCGCTTACAGCGCGGCCAGCATGGCCTCGGCGCTCGACACCTCGAAGGCGCCGGGGTCTTCGACGTTGAGGGTCTTCACGACCCCGTCCTCGACCACCATAGCGAAGCGCTGCGCGCGGATGCCCAGGCCGACGCCGGTGGCGTCCAGTTCCAGGCCCAGCGCCTTGGCGAAGTCGCCGTTGCCGTCTGCCAGCAGCTGCACCTTGTCGCCGACCTTCTGGTCCTTGCCCCAGGCATCCATGACGAAGGCGTCGTTCACCGACATGCAGACGATGCTGTCGACGCCCTTGCCCTTGAAGTCCCCGGCCTTTTCCACGAAGCCCGGCAGGTGCTTGGCCGAGCAGGTCGGGGTGAAGGCGCCGGGCAGCGAGAACAGGACGACTTTCTTGCCGCCAAAGATCTCGTCGGTGGTGATTTCCTTGATGCCCTCGTCCGTCTTGTAGCGGAGCGTCGCGCTGGGAATGCGGTCGCCAACCTGAATCGTCATGGTGATGTCCCCTGAAAGTGCCGCCCCCTACCCAATTCAGGGAGCCCTTGGATCTGGTTCCGTGTGATCTTGATTGCAGGCGCCGGCCAGCGGCGCCGTCCAAGAAGATAGAGCGGCGGCGGGCCCATTCCAAGGCCTGCCACTTAAAGCACCCGGAAGCTAAGGGAATCAGCCGCCCGCCGCCTGGGCGAGCGCCGAAAGCACCGCGTCCTCGCTGAGCAGCTCCGGCAGGGCCAGGCCGTCGGGCGCGCCGGGGCCGTAGACGGCGTTGAAGGGAATGCCGTAACGCCCGAATCCGGCGAGATAGGCCGAAATCCGGTCACTCGGCAGGGTCCAGTCGCCGCGCATGCGCACCACCCCGGGATCGTCCAGGCGGGTTCTGATATCGCTGCGTTCCAGGACCAGCTTCTTGTTCACCTGGCAGGTGATGCACCAGTCGGCGGTGACGTCGACGAAGACCACCTGCCCCCCGGCCACCAGCTCGGCGATGGCGGCTTCGTCCAGCGGCCGCCAGGCCACGTCCTGCACCTGCTGCGGCGCATCGTCCCGCAGGGCGGCGGGCAGCGCGAAAGCGGCCAGCGCCAGCAGCGTGGCCAGGGCCGAGGCGGCCAGGCGGTGGCCGCGCAGGCTCCCGGGCAGCAGGTCGGGACCGCGCCACAGCACGAGGCCCAGCCCCACAAGCAGACCGCCGGTCAGGACCGCCGCCGGCACGCCGACCTGCGCGGCCAGCACCGTCAGCAGCCACAGCGCGGTGGCCGCCAGCAGCAGGCCCAGGATGCGGCGCAGGGTCACCATCCAATGCCCCGGGCGCGGCAGCCAGGCCACCAGGCGCGGCGCCGCCGCGACCAGCAGGTAGGGCAAGGCGAGGCCGAGACCGAGGGCGATGAAGATGAGGTAGATCTCCAGCGCGCCGCGCGACAGCGCGAAGCCCACCGAGGTGCCGAGGAAGGGCGCCGAACAGGGCGTCGCCAGCAGGGTGGCGAGCGCGCCGGTCGCGAAGTTGCCCAGCAGGGAGTGCTGATCGCCCTCGCCGCCGCCCGTTCCGCTCCTGGGGGCGGCCAGCCGCCCGACGAAGCCGGGCAGCGGCACCTCGAAGAAGCCCATGAGGTTGTAGGCGAAGAGCGTCATGATCAGGGCCAGGGCGCTGAGGAACAGCGGCTGCTGGAACTGGATACCCCAACCGACGGCGAGGCCGGCGCTCTTCAGCGCCACCAGCAGGCTGGCCAGCACCAGGAAGGAGAAGATGACGCCCGCCGCCGAGGCCAGGAAGCTGGCGCGGATCGCCCCGCGCGCACGGCCGCCCTGCTGCACGACCGAAAGCAGCTTGATGGAGAGTACCGGCAGCACGCAGGGCATGAGATTGAGGATCAGGCCGCCCAGCAGCGCCAGGCCGAGGATGCCCGCCAGGCCGGCCCAATCGGTAACAGGTGGCGCCGGCGGCGCCAGGAAACGGGCGACGGTCTCGCTTTCGACGCCGCGCGCGCCGTCGGTCACCGTCACGGTGATCGCCTTGCCTTCCAGCACCTTGCCGGGCAGCGCCTGATGGACCGTGGCGCGCAGACTGGCGGTCTTGCCACCGTCGCTGAGGGAAACCTCGGGCACGCCGAAGGTGAAGCCGGGCGGGGCTTCGACCAGCAGGTCCGGTGCGGCGAAGGGCCGCTCGGCGCGGGCCGTCACCTCGAGCAGCGGGGCCTCGAGGGAGCCCGCCAGGGCGACGGAGGTGACCTCCAGGCCGCGCTCGGCGCCGCGGCCCGGCACCTGATCGCGGAAGCTTTCGATGAGAAAGGCCTGCAACGCCCGCGCGCCCTCGCCCGCCGGCAGGTCGAGGCTGAGGTCGGCCGTGTAGGGGATGCAGATGTCCTCACACAGCAGATAGTCGACCTTGGCGCGCAATCGCAGCGCCTCGCCCGGCCGCGCGGCGACGGCTTCGATCGGCAGCACGACCTGGCCGCCGTAGCCGAAGGTCTCCAGGCCGAAAAGCGAGAAACGGTGCGGCACCGGCCAGGCGATCTCCGCCTGCTCGAGATTCTCAGATCCGCTCCAGTCGATGCGCGGCGGCAGGCCCGCGTCGCCGGGCGAGCGCCAGTAGATCTTCCAGCCGGGCTGCAGGTCGAATTCCAGGCCCAGGTCGACCGCTTCCCCGGCCAGCGAGTCCACGGCGCTGATGAGGCGCACCCGGCCCTGTTCCTCCTCGGCCCAGCCGCCGGCCGCGCCGAAGCCGCTCTGCGGCGCCAGGACCAGCGCGGCCAGCGACAGGAGGCCGGTCAGGAAACCGGCCAGACAATTATTATGTTTCAGTAACTTATTCAGCATCTCGCGTCGCGTTTCGGGCGCAATTCAGGCGCGTTCCGGGGCCGCCCCCCGGCATATAGACGGCCAGCGCCATAATATCCAGTCCGCGGCCGGCGGGTCTCACAACATCGTGTCTCCGCGGCGATTCGCCCCTCTGCCGAAATTGCGCCGGAAAAAATCCGCGGGGCCATTGTCGGGATGCCGCGCTGCCGCTAGATTCTTTAACCATGCAGGAAGAAGAATACCTTACCGGCCAGCTGCTGATCGCCATGCCCGGCATGCGCGACTCCCGCTTCGCGCGCAGCGTCATCTACCTCTGCGCCCACCATCCCGACGGGGCCATGGGGCTGGTCATCAATCGCCTGGTCGGCGCCATCACCTTCCCCGACCTGCTCTCGCAGCTGGGCATCGCCCCGCCGTCTATCGACGAGGAAATCCGCGTCCACTTCGGCGGCCCCGTCGAATCGGGCCGTGGCTTCGTGCTGCATTCCGGCGAGTACCGCCAGGACAGCACGCTGCAGGTCGACGAGGCCGTGGCCCTGACGGCGACCGTCGACATCCTGCGCGACATCGCCAACGGCGAGGGGCCGCGCCGCCGGCTGCTGGCCCTGGGCTACGCCGGCTGGGGGCCGGGGCAGCTCGATTCCGAGATCCAGGCCAACGGCTGGCTGCATGTCGCCCCCGACGAGGAACTGGTCTTCGACGAGTCCCTCGACAACAAGTGGGAACGCGCCATCGGTAAGCTGGGCGTCGACGTCTCCATGCTCTCCGGCGACGCCGGCCACGCGTAGGATCCCCCGTACCCGTCTCCGGCAAGTCTCGATGCTGACACACCAGGGCTGTCCTCCCGGCACTTGTTGCCGGGACCCATCACCCTGGCCGCCCAACCGGCCCTGACCAGGAAGAACATCCGCACCCGCCAACACCAATGGATCCCGGGGACAAGCCCCGGGATGACAGCGGTGAAGCGAAGAGGAGGTGGCGCAGCCGCCTAAAGCCGCGGATCGTCGCGCAGCATTTCGAACAGCAGGTGGTCCTGCCACTTGCCGTTGATGCGCAGGTACTGGCGGGCGTAGCCCTCCTGCCGGAAGCCGACCTTCAGCAGCAGGCTGCGGCTGGCGTCATTGGTCGGCAGGCAGGCGGCCTCGACCCGGTGCAGCGCCAGTTCCTCGAAGGCGAACTCCACCACGGCGCAGACCGCTTCGGTCATGAAGCCCTGGCGGGCGAAGCGCTCGCCGATCCAATAGCCCATGCTGGCCGCCTGGGCGACGCCGCGGCGTACGTTGGACAGCGTGACGCCGCCCATCAGCGCGTGGTCGGAGAGGCGGTGGACCAGAAAGCTGAAACCGGTGCCCTGGCGCCATTCCTGGTTATAGGCGCGCAGGCGGCGTCGGAAGGCGTGGCGGCCCAACGCGTCGTGCGGCCAGGTCGGCTCCCAGGGCGTGAGGAAGTCGCGGCTTTCCTCGCGCAGGCCGGCCCAGGCCTTCCAGTCGCTCATGCGCGGCGGCACCAGGTAGACACGCGATCCTTCGAGGCGGATGGCTTGCGGGCTCTCGCCGCGGAACACCGTGAACAGCATGCCCGCCCCTCCCCTCAGCCGAAGCGCGCGGCGATCCGCTCGGCGCTTTCCAGATGCGCCAGCGGGCCGATCGCGGTCAGGGTGGGGGCGCTGGCCATCACCCGCTCGGCGACGCGCACCATGTCGTCCCGGTTCACCGCCGCGATTTTCCCCAGCACCTCGTCGAGCGGCACCGCCCGGCCATAGATCAGAAGCTGCTGGGCGAGCTGCTCGGCGCGGGAACTGCTGCGCTCCCGGCTCATCAGCAGGGAGGCGCGCACCTGGGCGCGGGCGCGCTCCAGTTCCTCGGGCGTCACGCCCTGGGTGAGCTTGGCCAGCTCGTCGCAGACCACCGGCACCAGCTCGCTCACCTCGCGGCTGCCGGTCCCGGCGTAGAGGCCGAAAAGGCCGCCGTCGAGAAAGGCGGAGTGAAAGGCGTAGATCGAATAGACCAGGCCGCGCTTCTCGCGCACTTCCTGGAACAGCCGCGAGGACATGCCGCCGCCGAACAGCGTGGAGAGCAGGTTCATCGCGTAGTAGTCGTCGTCCAGGTAGCCGACGCCGTCGAAGCCGAGCAGCAGGTGCACCTGTTCCAGGTCGCGTTCCTCGCGCCGGTCGCCGCCGCGGTAGTCGGCGGGATCGGTGGCGCCGTTGCTGCGGAAGCCGTCGTGCACGAAGGCCTCGGTCACCATGGCAACGAAGCGGTCGTGGTCGATGTCGCCGGCCGCCGCGACCACCGTCTGCTGCGGGCCGTAGTGGCCGCGCATGTAGTCCCAGAGGGAGTCGCGCCGGAGCGCGCTGACCGTGTGGGTCTCGCCCAGCACCGGGCGGCCCAGCGCCTGGCCGGGATAGGCAGTTTCCTGGAAGTGGTCGAAGACGATGTCGTCGGGCGTGTCGTAGGCTTGGCCGATCTCCTGCAGGACCACCGCGCGCTCGCGCTCCAGCTCCTCCTCCAGGAAGGTGGAGTGCTGCAGGATGTCGGCGATGATGTCGAGGGCAAGCGGCGCGTCTTCGGACAGCACCTTGGCGTAGAAGGCCGTGTTCTCGCGGCTGGTATAGGCGTTCAGGTGGCCGCCGACCGCCTCGATCTCCACCGCGATGTCCTGGGCCGAGCGGCGCTCGGTGCCCTTGAAGGCCATGTGCTCCAGCAGGTGGGCGATGCCGTTCACTTCCGGCGTCTCATGGCGGGTGCCGGCGCCGACCCAGGCGCCGAGGGACACCGTTGCCGTGCCCGGCATGGCGTCGGTGGCGACCGTCAGGCCTGACGGCAGCCGCGTGATATGTACGCTCATGCGGCGCCTTTCTGGCGCGCCTTGGCGCTTTGCGGCGGGTCTTGCGTCTTGGCGCGGATGTAATCCTGCAGGGTCACCAGGTCGTTGGGCAGCGTGTCGCAACGCTCTTCACGGTCGTAGAGATCGGCGAGGCGTTCCGGCAGGGCCGGGCGCTGGCCCGAGGCCTTCTCCACCGCGTCGGGGAACTTGGCCGGATGGGCCGTGGCCAGGGCGATCACGGCGGAAATCTCTGGACGCAGCTCGCCGCGCGCGGCGGCCGTGGCGATGGCGCTGTGCGGGTCCAGCAGTTCGCCCGTCTCCGCCAGGCGCCGGGCGATCTCCGCCCCCGTCTGCGCGTCGTCGAAACGCTGCGCGTCGAACAGGCGGCGCAGCCGCTGGTGCTCTTCCTGCGTCACCGAGAACTCGCCCGACTGGCGGAAGCCCTGCAGGACGCGGCGCACCTGGGCGCCGTCGCGATTGAAGACATCGAAGAGCAGGCGTTCGAAGTTGGAGGAAATCTGGATATCCATGGACGGTGAGATGGTCGGGCTGACGCCAGCCATCTTCATGGTACCGCTTTCGAAGAAGCGCGTCAGGATATCGTTCTTGTTGGAGCCCACGATGAGCTGGGCCACCGGCAGGCCCATGCGCCCGGCGGCGTAGGCGGCGAAGATGTTGCCGAAGTTCCCGCTGGGCACGGAAAAGGCGATGGCGCGCTCGGGCGCGCCCAGCGCCGCGCCGGCGACGAAGTAGTAGGCGATCTGGGCCATGATGCGCGCCCAGTTGATCGAGTTCACGGCGGAAAGCTTCATGGCGTCGCGGAAAGCGAGGTCGTTGAACATCGCCTTCACCTGGTCCTGGCAGTCGTCGAAGGTGCCTTCCAGGGCGATGTTGTGGATGTTGGGCGCCAGCACCGTGGTCATCTGGCGGCGCTGCACCTCCGACACGCGGTCCTTGGGGTGCAGCATGAAGACGTCGATCTGCGCGCGGTCGCGGCAGGCCTCGATGGCCGCCGAGCCGGTGTCGCCGGAGGTGGCGCCAACGATGGTGACGCGTTCGCCGCGCTTGGCCAGCACGTGGTCGAAGAGGCGGCCGAGCAGCTGCAGGGCATAGTCCTTGAAGGCCAGGGTCGGCCCGTGGAACAGCTCCAGCAGCCAGGTCCGTTCGTCGAGCTGCTTCAGGGGGGCCACGGCGGCGTGGCCGAAACCGGCGTAGGTTTCCTCCAGGATGCGCTTCAGCTCGGCATCGGCGATGACGCCGCCGACGAAGGGCTTGATGACCGCAAAGGCGACCTCGGCATAGGGCTTGCCGGCAAAGCCGCGGATCTCCTCGGGAGAGAATTCCGGCCAGCTCTCGGGCAGATAGAGGCCGCCGTCGCGGGCCAGTCCGGCCAGCAGCACCTCGTCAAAGGAAAGCACCGGGGCCTCGCCCCGGGTCGAGACATAACGCATCGAGAGCGCCCCAGACCGCAAAGAAAACCGATAGAAGCCGACAATCTAGACGCAAGGCCCCGGCCACCGCAAGCCGCAGACGCTTCCCGGAATCCGCGAAAAACCAAGGTTTTCAGCGGATTCCGGCCCTGGAATAGAGAAAAAAGCGACGCCCACCTCAAAAGGTCATATTCTGTCCCTTGACGAAAGGACAAATAATGCCCTTATATAACCATGAAGCGTGGAGAGAGCGATGCATTCTACCGAAGCGATTTTGCAGCTGCATCCGACCGCCGAACAGCGCGGGCTGCTGCGGGATTACGCGGAACGCTACGCCGAGGCGGCCAACTGGCTGAGCCAGAAGGTCTTCGATGCCGGGGTGACCGACCAGGTCCGCCTGCACCGCCTTTACTACAGCCGCCTGCGGGACCGCTTCGAGCTGCCGGCCCAGACGGCGGTGCTGTGCCTCAAGCACATCGCCCGCCTCTGCCGCAAGGCGGTGGTGGCGCCGCATCTCTCCGCCGAGGGGCCGGTGCCCTTCGACCGACATCTCTACTCGATGAAATCGGTCGATGCGGTGTCCCTCTCCACCCTGGCCGGTCGGGTCGTGGTGCCTTGCACCCTCGCCGCCTACGCCACGGGAGAGTTTCCAGTCGGCAGCGCAGAACTCTGCCATCGCGACGGGGACTGGGTCTTCATAGTGCGTACCGAGCTGACCGAAGACCTGTTGCACCGTCATAGCCTCAGAAGGGAGCAAGTCATGCCGGATACTCTTTTGACCCGTATCACCCGCCTGGTCTCCGGGCTGACCCACAACGCCATCGAGCAGGCCGAGCAGGCCGCCTCCGTCCCCATGATGGAGCAGGCGATCCGCGACATCGACGACGCGGTGAAGGAAGTGCGCGGTGAGATCGGCAAGCACGAAGTCACCAAGCACAATGCGCGCCACCGCATGTCGGAGCTGCAGCAGGAGCACGACTCGCTGAGCGACAAGATCGCCCTGGCGGTGCAGGAGGACAAGGAGGAGCTGGCCGAGGCCGGCGTCGGCCGCCAGCTCGACATCGAGAACCAGCTGGCGCTGCTGGAGCGCACCGTGGCGGAAGCGGAGGAGGAGGTCACCAAGCTGACCGACTCCCTGGCCGCCCTGCAGGCCAGCCGGCGCGAGGCGCAGAGCCGCCTGCGCGACCTCAAGGCCGCCGCGCCCTCCGGCGGGGCCGGCGGCGGCGCCGGCGGCGGCACCAAGGCCCAGGAAAAGGCCTCCGCCGCCATGGATGCCGCGCAGCGCCTGGGCGAGAAGTTCACCGGCCTGCCCGGCGAGGAGAGCCACATCTCCAACCGCGACCTGGACGACTTGGCGGAACTGCACCGCCAGCACGCCATCCAGGAGCGGCTCGCCCGGCACAAGGCGCGTCTCAAGGGCGGCAGCTAAGCGCCCGCACGGCGCCTCCCGGGGCCACACCCGGGAGGCAGCCGGCCGCCCCCAGGCATGCGGCCCGAGGTAGGGGCCCGAGGCAGCAGTACGTAACGGAAGGGAGTGCTTGTCATGAATGGCACCGGATTCTTCTTCGCCGACCAGAACGGTCCTTTTCTGGTGACCATGGTCATCACCCTGGCGATCGCCGCAGTGGAAACGCTCAGCCTGGTCATGGGCCTCGGCCTGTCGGACCTGATCGACGACTTCCTGCCGGACTTCGACAGCGACACACCGGAGGTAGAGAGCTCTCTGCTGGGCGAGGCCCTGGGCTGGCTCAACGTCGGGCGCGTTCCTTTCCTGGTGCTGCTGCTGGCCTTTCTCGGCGTCTTCACCATCGGCGGTTTTGGGGTGCAGCTCGTCATGCGCGGCACCTTCGGCTTCCTGCTGCCTTCGGTCATCGCCATGCCGGCGGCCCTGGCGCTCGCCATTCCCGCGACGCGCCTGACCAGCCGCGGCCTGGCCCGCATCATGCCGCGCGACGAAACCTACGCGACCGGCAACGACGACCTGGTCGGCCGCCTCGCCGTCGTCATCCTGGGCCCGGTGACCCGGCGTACGCCGGGCAAGGCCAAGGTCTCCGACTCGCACGGCAACACCCACTTCGTGCGCGTGCGCGCCGCCAAGCGCGGCAAGCGCTTCCAACAGAATGAGCAGGTATTGCTGGTGGGCCACCGACGATCGCTCTTCGACGTCATCACGCCACCGCACAGCCTGACCGACTAGCAATCAGTTTCAAAGCAAGGGGAGAGGATTCATGGAAAGCATTTATCTGGGCGGGTTCGCCGCCCTTGTCATCATCGTCATCGGTATCGTTTTCGCGAAACTCTACGTCCGCGCGCCCAAGGACCTCGCCTTCGTGCGCACCGGCCTGGGCGGACAGCGGGTGATCCAGGACGGCGGCGCCTTGAAGCTGCCGGTCCTGCACGACATCACCTGGGTCAACCTGCGCACCCTGCGCCTGGAGGTGAACCGCCAGCGCGAAGCCGCGATGATCACCTTCGACCGCATGCGCGTCGACATCGGCGTCGAGTTCTACGTGCGCGTGAAGCCGAACCGCGAAGCCATCGCCCTGGCCGCCCAGACCCTGGGCGAGCGCACCCTGGAAGGCGAGCAGCTGCGCGACCTGGTGGAAGCCAAGTTCGTCGACGCCCTGCGCGGCGTCGCCGCCCAGATGAACCTGACCGACCTGCACGAGAAGCGCACGGACTTCGTGCAGAAAGTGCAGAACTCGGTCTCCGGCGACCTGGAGCAGAACGGCCTGGAGCTGGAGTCGGTCTCGCTGACCACCCTGGACCAGACCTCGGCGGAGTTCTTCAACCCCAACAACGCCTTCGACGCCGAGGGCCTGACGCGCCTGACCGAGATCACCCAGCGCAAGACCAAGGAGCGCAACGAGATCGAGCAGGAAACGCGCATCGCCATCGAGCAGCGCAACCTGGAAGCCGACGAGCGCGCCTTCGAGATCAGCCAGCAAAAGGACTACGCGCGCCTGAATACCGAGCGCAACGTCGCCAACTATGCGGCCGAGACCCGCGCCCAGACGGCGCAGAAGGAAGCCGAGGCCAAGCGCCTGGAAGAGGAAGCCTCGATCCAGACCAAGCTGGCCGTCGAGCGCAAGCAGATCGAGTCCGACCGTGACGTCGAGCTGACGCGCCAGGACAAGGCCATCACCGTCGCCACCAAGTCGCAGGAGGAATCGCTGGCCGCCGCCGAGGCGAACAAGGCCCGCGCCACCGCCGTGCGCGAGGAGGAGCAGGTGAAGACGGTCGCCCGCGTCGCCGAGGCCGAGCGCCAGAAGTCGGTGGCCATCGTCGCCGCCCGCGAGGACGCCGAGAAGAACGCGGTCGGCGTGACCGTGGCCGCCGAGGCCGAGCGCACCGCGGCCGAGGACGAGGCCCAGG
>JBLWUP010000047.1:0-22697 GCA_048268885.1 Kiloniellaceae bacterium
GAGGAAGCCCGGCTGGCGGCGGAGGCCGAGGCGGCTGCCGAAGCCAAGGCGGCGGAAGAGGCGCAGGCGGCCGAGGAAGCCCGGCTGGCGGCGGAGGCCGAGGCGGCTGCCGAAGCCAAGGCGGCGGAAGAGGCGCAGGCGGCCGAGGAGGCCCGGTTGGCGGCGGAGGCCGAGGCGGCTGCCGAAGAGCAGGTCGCCGCGTTGCCGGAGCCGACGGAGGCTGAAAAGCAGCTCGAGCGGCTGCAGGCGGCCGAGGCGGCCTTGTCGGCTGAGGATCGCCGGAATATCCAGCGCGATCTGCTGGCCCTGGGCCACTACCAGGGCACCATCGACGGCAGCTTCGGTCCGGGCACCAGATCAGGTATTGAGTCCTATCAGCGGGTGGCTGGGGTCGACCCGACTGGTTATCTGTTGCCGGAGACCCGCAGTTCGCTTGCCGAGGCCGCTGCCCCGGCGCGGGCGGAGGAAGCCCGCCGCCTGGCGGCGGAGAAGGCCGCTGCCGAAAAGGCCGCGGCCCAGGCGATGAGCTTGAAAGCGGCGGCGGAGCGGGCTGCCGCGGAACAGGCCGCGGCCAGGGCCCTGGATGCGGCGCAGGCGCGCGAGCCGGCACCCGCCCAGCCGGCAACTCAGCAGGCCGCCCTGCCGAACGAGAGCGAGCTGGACCGCGTGATGCGCCTGGCCGAGGGCGGCGACATGCTGGCGCAGGCCAGTCTCGGCCAGCGTTACTACCGCGGCCGCGGTGTGAGCCGTGATCTCGACGAGGCGGCCCGCTGGACCCGCCTGGCGGCTGAGCAAGGCGAGCCCCGGGCTCAGTCGAACCTCGGATTCTATTACATGAATGGTGAGGGGGTGCAGCGCGACCCGCTGGAGGCGGCGCGCTGGTGGCGGGCCGCCGCCGACCAGGGCCTGGCCCAGGCGCAGTACAATCTCGGCCTTCTGTACGAGACCGGCCAGGGGGTCGAAACCGACTATGCCGAAGCCGCCAAGTGGTATGACCTGGCCGCGGCGCAGGGAGACCGCAACGCTGCAGGTCGTCTCGGCGGGTTGAAGCGGCGCAACCTCATTCCCGAGGAATAAGGGGCGGGAATGAGGGGCCGGCGGCCGGTCGAGTGCGTGGCCTAAGCGGGAAACCGGAGCGCGAACTCGCTTTTTCGGCGAGGCCGGCACCTCGAAATTGTGGGCCTGCAAAGCCCAGTTAATTCAAAACGTTGCAGTAGCTTCGCTTGCGTCGCCTGGAGAATCTGGCTATACCGCTGTTCTATGTGTTAATCATGTAATCTGTCGGGTGTTGTGCAGGGCTTGCACGATGTCCTGCGCAGGGGAATTTTCAAAGGGGAAAGCCGATATGAAGGCGACAGGAATTATCGTTGGCGCCGGTCTGGCGGTTGCGGTTTCTCTGGCCGCGCCGGCCAATGCGATTACACCGTTCAACGTTCCCGGCACCGGTTTGTGGGACCATCCCTTCGGCAGTGTTTTTGACACCCGCAGCGGTCTGGACCTGGAAGCCAACGGAATCGCTTTCAATCAGGGGCTCTATGAAGGCTATGCCGAGCTCTCTGAGGAGCGCTCGGACGCTTGGCTGGGGGCTGATTGGGACTTCGTCGACGGCGAACTCTTCAACCACAAGGCCCGCACGGCCAAGAAGAACTCCGTGGTGCTGCCGGACGCGCCCATGGATCGCGACCTGACGGACGACGAGGCGGCCACTTTCCAGGCGGCCCTGGAGCGTCTGCGCGGCGGTTTCGACCACGGCGCCCGCTATCTGGCCCCGCAGGACGCGGCTTTTGCCCAGGTTAAGTACGATTGCTGGATCGAGGCGACCGAAGACGGCCGCAGCGGCGATGCCGACTCCTGCCGTTCCGAGTTCGAATCGGCGATGGCCGCTGTCGAGGCTCAGGCGAACTACGCCCTGACCGACATCGACTACACGACGCCGGCCCCGGCGATGGCGGCGGCGACGCCTTCCCAGATGCAGTTCATCACGCTGTTCAATTTCGATAGCACGGACTATGCGCCGGGCAACCAGACCATCGTGCGTGAGGCGCTGGATGCCGCTCTGGCGGCCCCGAACAGCGCGCTGAAGATCGTCGGCCACGCCGACCGCTCCGGCGCGGTGGCCTACAACCAGACCCTCTCCGAGCGTCGCGCCAACCGCGTCATCGAAGAGCTGGTGAGCGGTGGCGTCGATCCGACCCGCATCAGCGGTGAGGCGGTGGGCGAGACCCAGCCGCTGATCCCGACGGCGGACGGGGTGCGGGAAGAAGGCAACCGTGCGGTTGTGATCACCCTGCAGTAACGCTCCCCCAGGATCCGGTCCGCGCCGCCTCCAGGGCGGGGTCTAGACCGGAACCGGGCAAGTTTAGAAAGGCCCCCATGGCGATGCCATGGGGGCTTTTTCTTTGCCCGCTGCGGGCCTTGGCCGGGCCCTGGGCGGCCCTGCCTGGAGCGGGACGCGGCGGACGAGGCCATGCCGCGGGAACGGACTGTCGGAAGGCTTCTTTAGTATCGCGACCAATGAGGGAAAAACTTTTCATTTCTGGCTTCTCTGTTCAGAAAATTTCAGCCTCCGGTGGGATGTTCAAGCCGACGCATAACCCATGGTAGGCCTTATTAATATCACAGTAAGGTTAACGAATTTCCTAATCAGTAACTCATAAGCAGTTGCAAAAGATCCAGTTTTCTCAAGAACGGCCCCGGACCTCCAATTTGGCAAATTAACCAAATACGGCGAGAAGCTCATACATATCATTATGGGAGTTTTCCGGAGGTTTCTTGTAAATGCCACATGATTCCCACAGACTTCGGTCGCCTTGAACAGGCGCCTTCGCGCATGACGCGAAGGTTAGATCACCGGGCCGCAACTTCTGTGGCTCGCGCTTGCCGTGGGGGAGCAGGCGGCATTTGGAGATGGGCTATGACAGACGATCTGCAGCGCGGCTACGAACAGACCCCGATGGAAAACGAGCAGACCACGGATGACGTGGTGGTGCGTGGCGAGGCATCCGGCGATGCCGCTGTGCTCCTCGGTCAGGCCGCAACGCCTCTGGTGGTTTCCCGGCCGGCGCCGGGCGACACGGTCGTGCTCGACCCCACTCCGGACCAGACCGTCGTTCTGAATTTCGACCCGGCGGCAGCCCAGGTGCGGGTCGAAGAGGGCAACCTCGTGCTGGGCTTCGATGACGATGGTGACGGCACCGTCGACAGCCGCCTGGTATTCCTCGACCTGGCTGCCCAGGACGCCGAGACCGCGACCTTCCAGATCGGCGGCGCGGAGATCGATTCCAGCATTCTCGTCGGCCAGGCCCTGGCCCTTGCCGGCCAGGGCGAGGCGCCGCTGGACGACGTGGCGGCCGGCCCGGGCGCGACAGGCGGCGGTTCCAGCGTCTATAGCGAGAATCTGGGCAATGTCCTCGATCTGCTGATCGCCCAGGGTGTGATTCCCCCGACGGCGCTGCAGTTCAGCCTCATTGAGCTTGAAGACGCCCCGCTGGGGGGCGACGAGGCCGAGGGCGAGATCACGCTCTCCTTCCGCACCGTCACCGGCGGCGAGTATGGCGGCACCACCTTCGACGGCGGTTTCGAGGACTGGCAGCCCGACCAGGACGACTGCGGCACCCCGGCCTTCCCGATGGAAGTCCTCATCGGCTTCACCCCGGATGACAACGAGGAACTGGTCTCCTTCACCCTCTCCGGGATCCCCGAAGGGGCCACCCTCTATGTGGGCGGCACCGATGCCGCCAACATCGTCGATACGACCGGCGGTTCCTCGCCGCTGCTGACCCCGGCTGACCTCGCCTCCGGTATCTTCCTGCTGCCGCCGGCGGACAGCGGGGATGACATTCCCCTGACGGTCACCGCGACGATCTCCGACCCGGACAGCGGCGACAGCTCGGTCATTTCCGGTTCCGCCACGGCCGTGATCGATTCCGTGGCCGACAACCCCTTCGCCCTGTTCGACGGCGAAGCCGACGGCCTCGAGGGTTGCGACGGCGGCGAAGGTGCGGCCGGCGCCAGCGACGACGAGATCGAGGCCTTCCTCGGCCTGGCCAGCGGCGCGCTGGACGATGCCGCGAGCTACGGCAGCTTCTACGGCGAAGACGCCACCGACGGCGCGGCGATCAAGACCACGCTGGAGCTGGAGTCCGGTGACCACGTCGAGATGACCTTCAACTTCCTCGACGCGGAAGGCAGCGGCCCCGGCGGCAGCTACCAGGATTTCGCCTTCATCTCGATCAACGGCCAGGTCTTCCCGCTCGCCAATGTCGGCAACGCCAATGAGGGCACGGACGCCTTCTTCGTCGGCAGCGGTTTCGCCCTTTCGTGGGACCAGGAGTCCGGCTATTTCACGCTCTCCGGGACGGTCGAAGAGGGCGGCAGCTACGAGCTCGGCATCGGTGTGATGAACGAGGGCGATACGTCCGTCGATTCCGCCCTGCTGGTCGACAACCTGGTCGTCACCCGGGGCGAGGGCGTCGTCTTCCAGGACGACTTCACCTCCTTCGACAACTGGGACATTCTCGACGGCGGCTTCGTGGCCATCGTCGGCGACGTGAATACGAATGAAGGCATGCCGGGCGCCCCGACCCAGGGTCTGCTGGTTGCTTCCGGCCCCTTCGATCCGTCGTCCTGCGGCTGCCAGGTCATCGTCTCCAACCTGACCTACAACGAGGACAATGGCACCCCGCTTGGCGGCGGTGAATACGGCGGTCCTGTCAGCTTGCAAGTGCAGCAGCCGGGTGAGGGCCAGGGCGGAGGCGACGACTGTCCCGCTGACCAGGAGCCGATCTTCGGCGCCGGTTTCGTCGCGGCCGTGACGGACAGCGATGGCTCCGAGAGCCTTACCAAGATCACCGTCGCGACCTTCGCCGAGGCGGAGCCGGGCGGCGATGACGCCCAGGGTCTGGAAGCGCCGCTTTCCGGCGAGGACGACCCGGCGGCGACCAATTTCATGGTCGGCGACCAGGTTCTGCTGGACGGCGGCACGGTGGAGGTCATGGCGACCTTCGCCGACGGCTCCACCGGCCCGGCGACGGCCACCATCGAAATCTCCGACGGCGTTCTGACGCTGACCTTCGATGCGGCCGACCGCGTGCAGTCGGTCGATCTGTCCGGCGATTCCGGCACGCCTTTCCAGGTCCGTCTGCCGCATCACAGCGACGATGACTTCCAGCTGAACCTGGAAGTGACGGCCACCGAGTTCGACATCGACGGTGAACTGACCACCGACAACAACCAGGCGACCCATCAGGCGGTCCTGAACGTCGAGGTGAAGGCCGTGGCCGACGGCGCCGAGATTTCGGCGCCCTCCGAGACCCAGAATTTCGTCGAGGACGACGAGATCGACCCGGCCGACCACGGTGCGGATTCCGGTGAGACCGGGCTGGTCATCCCGCTCGGCATGCTGGGCGCGGCGCTGGTCGACCAGGACGGTTCCGAGGCGATTACCGAGCTGCAGGTTCATCTGCAGGGCGCGGACAGCGGCGCGACCTTCGTCGATGCCAGCGGCGTTGCCCTGGGGTCGACCCTGGAGGTTGAGGTGGCGGACGGCGTTTTCGTGACCGCCGACGTCCAGATCGCCGGCCAGACCCTGACCCTGACCTTCGGCGAGGACGCCGCGGGCTACGACATCGACGTGTCCGGCCTGATCCAGGTGAAACTGCCGGTGGACGACAGCGACGACTTCACGGTGAAGGTCGAGGCCACCACCACCGAAGTGCATCCGGAAGGCGATGTGGCCTGCGAGTCCAAGACCACGGAGACCAGCTACGACGTCCATGTCGGCGGCGTGGCCGGTCCGGCGGCCGTGGCCTTCGGCGACTATGACAATTTCCCCGGCTGCGGCGAGCCGACGGTCGAGGGCAACACCCTGACTCTGCACCTCTTCGAGGATGGCGAAGCCGCCGTGGCGGACCAGGCGGGCGAGGGTGGCGAGGCCGGCCCGCAGATTCTGCCGCTTTTCCTTACTGCGGCGGCTCAGGATTCCGACGGTTCCGAGAAGGTCACCCAGGTGAGCCTCAGCCTTGAGGGCGCCGCCGAAGGCACGGTCTTCGTTGCCAACGGCACGCCGCTGGCGGCCGGCGACGAGGTTGCCGGCGGCACGGTTTCCTTCGATGGCGAGACGCTGGTGCTGACTTTCGCGGCGCCGGGCGAGGATTCCGTCGACCTTTCCGCGATCGGCGTCCAGGTGCCGCAGCACTCCGACGACGACTTCTCGGTCCAGATCAACACCACGACCACCGAGTACGACGACGACGGTGTCGGCGCCGAGGTCGCGAGCTATGAGACCGGCGCGACGATCAACGTGATGCTGGACGCGGTGGCGGATCCGGTGACGGTCGATATCACGGTGAACGACAACCCCGCCGATGCGCAGAACCAGTTCTCGCCCGGCGAGACCGGCTCGGTGAAGGTGGAAGCCAGCTTCGGCGATGTCGATGACGGCTCCGAGACCCACAGCGTGACCGTCGAGATTCCCGAAGGCTTCACGGTCGGCACGCTCGACGGGCTGCCCGACGGCGTGACGGCCGAGGTCAATGGCGAGGGCGATGTCGTCTTCATCGCCGGCGCCGGTGTGTCCTCGCTCGACTACACCTTCGAGGTCACGGCCCCCGAAGGCGTGACCGACGAGGACAGCTTCAATTTCACCGCCACGGCCAAGGCCGAGGAAACCTCGACCGGTGACGCCGAGTGCAGCGACGCGAACAACGTCGCCACCGACGTCGCGAGCCAGGAAGTCCGCGGCGAAGCCGCCGGCGAGCCGGAGGTCGGCCTGCTGGTGCTCGGCGAAAGCGGCGTCAAGGAAGACGCCCAGACCGACATGCAGATCACGGCGGACACGACCACGGTCGGCGACACGCTGAGCCAGGTTGTGGTGACCGCGCCGGCCGGCTGGGTGCTGAACGCCGTGGCCGGCGGCGACATTGCCTCGGTCTCCGGCGACGGCTCGAACAGCCTGACCCTGACCCTGGTTGGCGGCGTGGAGAACTTCTCCGAGGTGATCCAGGCGACCCCGCCGCAGGACAGCGACGTCGATGCCGACTTCACGGTCACGGCCACCGCGGTCGACGGCCTCGACTCCGCCGACGGCGCCAACGACTTCCCGGTGACCGTCGACGCGATCCTCGACGCGGCGCTGGAACTCGGCGCGGACAGCAGCAACAGCGGGGACGAAGCGGTCGGCGTGCAGACCTTCAGCCTGAATCTCGACAGCTCCTTCGTGGCGCCCTTCACGGGCTCCGGTGACGGCGGTGCCGATACGGACGGTTCGGAGTCGACCTCGGTGACGCTGACGCTCGACACCCCGCTGCCGGCCGGCGCGGCGCTGTCGACCACGGCGCTTGGCGCGACGGTAACCGACAACGGCGGCGGCAGCTACACCGTCACCGGTACGGACCTGGAAGCGGCCATCGACGGCCTGCAGGTCGAGCTGCCGGGCGGCTTCGAGGGGGTGATCTCCGGCACGCTTTCCAGCGAGAGCCGCGAGGCCAACACGCCCGAGGGCACGGTTTCCGGCAGCGGGCTGGAGCCGGATACCGCCGACAACGTGTCGACGGACTCGGTCGACTTCACCGTGACAGTGCGCGGCGGCAAGGTCACGCCGGATGCCGCGATCGGTCTGCCGGACGCGGTGGCGGCCATCAAGGAAGACTCGACCGACAACGTTGTCGAGTTCTCCGCCTCTGCCGACAACGCGACGGATGAGCTGACCTCGGTGGTGATCGAATTGCCGGGGGTGGCTCAGGGCGACGTGGACATCGCGCAGATCAACAGCGATCTCGCCGGTATCGGCACGGCTTCGGTGAGTGAGGCGGGCGGCACCACGACCATCACGATCAATTTCGTGGATGCTTCGAACGTACAGGACTTCTCCAGCTCCTTCACGCTGGACGCCCCGGTCGAAGACAGCGACGTTGATCTGCCGGGCGTGAAGATCACGGCCCATGCCAAGGACATCACGGATCCCTCGGCGACCGGCTCCAATGACGCGACGACGACCCTCGTGGTCGACGCGGTACTGGACGAGGCGGGTTCCGTCACCCAGGGCACGGCGCCCGCCGAGAGCGAGTCCGCCTCGGCGCAGGAGATCAACCTGGATCTGTCGCTGGGCTTCGTGTCGGCCGGTTATGCGCTTTCGGGCGCGGGCGGCGAGGACGGCGACGGCTCGGAGGCCGTGACCGCGGTGACCGTGACGATCTCGGGCGGTGTCCTGGAGCTCGGCGCGGGCGCGCCGGCCGGGGCGTCGCTGACCCCCAACGGCGGCGGCAGCTACACGCTGAACGTCGTCGATCCGGCGGACTATGCGGACGCCATCGCGGCGCTGCAGGTCGAGGCGCCGGCGGGCTACGAGGGCACCGTGACCGGGTCGATCTCGGTGACGACGGCCGAGGTCTCGCCGAACGGCGGTGAGCCGGACACCTCGGACAACAGCAAGACCCTCGTGAACCAGTTTTCCGCGACCGTGAGCGGCGGCGACGTGACCCCGACGGCGGCCATCGGCCTAGCGGGCCAGGCGGCGGCCATCAAGGAAGACTCCAGCGACAACCAGGTGAACTTCACGGCCAACGCCGGCGACAGCACCGACGAACTGACCTCGCTGGTGATCGAGCTGCCGGGCGTGGCCTCCGGTGACGTGAACATCGCGCAGATCAACACGGATCTGGGTGCCGCCGGCACGGCCTTGGTGAGCGAGGCGGGTGGCACGACCACCATCACGATCACCTTCAATGCCGGCTCGGAGCCGGGCAGCTTCTCCAGCTCCTTCACGCTGGACGCCCCGGTCGAGGACAGCGACGTCGATCTGGAGGACATCCAGATCACGGCCCATGCTCAGGACAAGTCCGACAACGCGGAGACGGGTTCGGGCGGCGAGACGGTCGATATCACCGTCGACGCGGTGCTGGACCAGGCGCTGGAGCTGGGTGCGGACGGTGCGACGGGCGGTTCGGAGCAGGCGACGCCGCAGATCATCGGCCTGGGCCTGGATGCCACGCAGGGCTCGGCGGGCTTCGGCCTGTCGCTGGCCGGCGGGGCGGATACGGACGGTTCCGAGTCCACCACGGTGACGCTGACGCTGGACAATCCGCTGCCCACGGGGGCGGTGCTGTCCTCGGCGGCGGGCACGGTGTCCGGCGGGCCGCTGGTCTACACCATCTCCGGTGCGGACCTGGCGGCGGCCGTCGACGGCCTGCAGGTGCAGGTGCCGGGCGGCTACGAGGGCGTGATCTCGGGCACGGTGTCGACCGAGAGCCATGAGGCCAACACGCCGGAGGGCACGGTGGCCGGCAGCGGTCTGGAGCCGGACACCGCCGACAACGTCTCGACGGACTCCGTCAATTTCGCGGTGACCGTGAGCGGCGGCGACGTGACCCCGACGGCGGCCATCGGCCTGGCGGGCCAGGCGGCGGCCATCAAGGAAGATTCCAGCGACAACCAGGTGAACTTCACGGCCAAGGCCGGCGACAGCACCGACGAACTGACCTCGCTGGTGATCGAGCTGCCGGGTGTGGCCGCCGCTGACGTCGACGTCGCGCAGATCGTGAGTGATCTGTCGGGTCACGGTGTGGCTCTGGTGAACGAGGCGGGCGGTACGACCACCATCACCATCACCTTCATCAGTGGCTCCGAGCCGGACAGCTTCTCCAGCTCCTTCACGCTGGACGCCCCGGTCGAGGACAGCGACGTCGACCTGACGGGCGTGAAGATCACGGCCCATGCTCAGGACAAGTCCGACAATTCGGAGACCGGCTCGGGCGGCCAGACCACCACCATCGCGGTGGACGCGGTGCTGGATCAGGGCATCGAGCTGGGCACCGATGGTACGACGGGCGGTTCGGAGCAGGCGGCGCCGCAGACCATCGGCCTGGGCCTGGACGCCACGCTGGGCACGGCGGGCTTCCCGCTGTCGCTGGCCGGCGGGGCGGATACCGACAGCTCCGAGTCGACCACGGTGACCCTGACGCTGGACAGCCCGCTGCCCACGGGGGCGGTACTGTCCTCGGCGGCGGGCACGGTGACCGGCGGTCCGCTGGTCTACACCATCACGGGACCGGACCTGGCGGCGGCCGTCGACGGCCTGCAGGTGCAGGTGCCGGGCGGCTACGAAGGCGCGATCTCCGGCACGGTGTCGACCGAGAGCCACGAGGCCAACACGCCTCCGGGCAGCGTCGCGCCGGCCAGCGGGGTCGAGAGCGATACGGGTGACAACACCCGGACGGACTCCGTCAACTTCACGGTCACCGTGAGCGGCGGCGACGTGACCCCGACGGCGGCCCTGGCGCTGGCCAGCGGCGGCGACTGCATCAAGGAAGATTCCAGCGACAACCAGGTGAACTTCACGGCCAATGCCGGCGACAGCACCGACGAGCTGACCTCGGTGGTGATCGAGCTGCCGGGCGTGGCCACCGGTGACGTGAACATCGCGCAGATCAACACGGATCTGGGTGCCGCCGGCACGGCCTCGGTGAGCGAGGCGGGTGGCACCACCACCGTCACGATCACCTTCATCAGTGGCTCCGAGCCGGACAGCTTCTCCAGCTCCTTCACGCTGGACGCTCCTGTCGCGGACAGCGACCTCGATCTGGAGGACATCCAGATCACGGCCTACGCCCAGGACAAGACCGACAACTCGGAGACGGGCTCGGGCGGCGAGGCGATCGACATCGTGGTCGACGCGGTGGCCGATGGCCAGAGCGACGGCCTGTCGGTCGCCATCGACGTGAACGACAGCGGCGACCCGGACTCGCTCTTCGGGGCGGGTGAGACCGGCACGGTCAAAGTCTCCGCCTCCTTCGGGGACGCGACGGACGGGTCGGAGACGCACAGCGTTCTGGTCGACATCCCCGACGATTTCACGGTCGGCCAGCCGCTGCCGGTGACCCCGGCCGGGGTGATTGCCTCGGTCAACGCCGATGGCGATGTCGAGTTCGTGGTGCAGAACGGCACGGCGGGTTTCAGCGACTACGTCTTCGAGGTCACGGCTTCCGGTTCCATCGCGAACCCGGATACCTACAGCTTCACGGCGACAGCCAAGACGGTGGAGCAGAACAGCAATACCGACCCGAACGCGGGCGACCTGGAGTGCACGACGGGCGACAATGAAGCGACCGCGGTGGCTTCCGATGACGCCGACGTCCAGCCGACGGAATCCCTGCTCGGCAAGATCGTCATCAACGAGGTGGGCCTGGGCGTCAGCGAAGAGCAGACGGTGGACCTGAACGGTCCCCACGACTTCCATGTCGATGCCGGGCTGAACTTCATCGAGATCCGCAATATCGCCAACAAC
Source organism: Kiloniellaceae bacterium (assembly GCA_048268885.1). Taxonomy (GTDB): domain Bacteria; phylum Pseudomonadota; class Alphaproteobacteria; order Kiloniellales; family Kiloniellaceae; genus Pelagibius. The sequence goes on from JBLWUP010000047.1 coordinate 11,282, forward strand.
GCCTCGGGCGTGAACGGCCAGTCGATCGAGCAGCTCGACATCGAGATTGTCGGTCCCGACGGCACCAAGGTCACCCTCGACCTCTCGACGCTTTCGGGCTCGGTCGGCAGCCATGGCCTGGCGGCCAAGGAATACCTGGTGCTCTACGAGGACGGCACCTGGGCGATCTACGATGCCGGCGGCGATCTGAAGAACGCCAACAGTTTCGGCAGCTACACGGCCAATTCGCCCTGGGGCTTCGGTGAGACCACCAGCGACGAACTGGCGGTCAACATGATCCAGGAGTTCACCAGCGGGAACTTCATCCATATCGATGGCCTGCTGGCCAACGGCGCCGATACCGGCAGCCTGACGCATACGGCCGCCGATATCTGGGACAGCGCCGGCGACGGCTCCGCCGTGGCCCAGGCCTTGTTCGGCGGCTTCGTCGACAACGCCCAGTTCAACGGGCAGGCCGGCGACCAGTGGACGGTGCTCGGCTCGATCCTGGCCGCCGACCAGGCGGTGCTGGACGATCCGGAGACCCTGGGGAGCCAGGTGAACGACGGCGTCGACGACGCCACCAAGGTCTTCGCCCGCGTCTACTCGGACAACGTGCCGGGCCAGGCGCAGATCCCCGGCGACAGCATCAACGGCGGCGATCCGGATATCGACACCAACCAGGAGCTCGACTGGACGACCAGTAATCAGTCGACCCAGGGCGGTATCAACCAGGCGGCGGACGACCAGAATCCGCAGGACGACACCGACGACTTCGACCCGGCCCAGGGCGCCGGCTCCAACGACGACGTGGCCGGCCAGACGGTGATCGACGTCAGCGACGGCGGCGAAGCCGATGCGGCGAACGAAGCCGACGACAACCTGCTGGAAGGCGGGCGTGGCCAGGACTACCTCTTCGGCGACGACGACGCCAACACGCTGCAGGGCGGCGACCACAACGACTTCCTGTTCGGCGATCGCGGCGATGACCGTCTGGAAGGCGAGGGCGGCGCGGACCTGCTGGTCGATGTGGACGGCGCGGATCTGCTCATCGGCGGCGCCGGCGACGACGTGCTGATCGGCGGGCAGGAACGGCTCGACGGCAGCGTGGCGGTGACCGATAGCTCAGGCGACCTGCTGGTCGGTGACAACATCATCGAGGGCGAGGTGCCGACCTTCAACGTGGTCTACGTGATCGACGTTTCCGGGTCGATGGCCTGGGGCTTCGACGGCAGCAGCAACCCGGCTTCGGGCGAGAGCCGCCTGGACTACGCCAAGCAGGCCTTCCTGACCCTGAACCAGCAGATCATCGACGCCGGCTTCGCCGGGGTGGTCAACATCAAGGTGGTTCCCTTTGCCGGGTCCGCCTCGGATGCCGGCTCGCCCGAGTACGACCGTGCCGATGACGCGGCTCTGGAGAGCTTCATCAACGGCCTGAACGCCGACGGCAGCACGCAGTACGAGAGCCCGCTGCAGATCGCGGCGAACTGGCTGCGCGAGGATGTCGGCGGCGGTACCGAGCGCCATGAGGGTTCCCAGAACTTCGTGTTCTTCCTCAGCGACGGCGGCGACAACAACGGCTACAACCCGAACGCCGGTACGCTGGGCAGCGACCTCTATGGCGCGAACCCGGCGATCTCCAACCTGACCATCGAGGCCTTCGGCTTCGGCGAGCCCGGTGCGTCCGACTTCTCGCCCAACGAACTCGGTGAGGTGGAAACCGGGGTGTCCGGCAACGGCGACCAGGTGGTCATCGTCGACGACGTTAGCAAGATCGACCAGATCTTCTCCGGCATCTCGCTGACCGACGAGGACCTGGGCGAGGACGTCATTCTCGGCGGCAGCGGCAACGACATGATCTTCGGCGACACCCTGGTGGTGGACCCGAACTTCGTCGGCAGCGAAGCAGATTACGCCGAGGAGATCTTCAACGACGAGGAGGGCGCGGCCCTGCGCCTGCCGCTCGACACCATCGGTCTGTCCGACTGGATCGAGGGCGGCGCCGGCAACGACAGCATCATGGGGCAGGCCGGTGACGACACGATCATGGGCCAGGCCGGCGACGACCTGATCTATGGCGGTGACGGCGACGACTTGGTGCACCACACGCTCGCCGAGGAGACGACGGGCGCGGCCGGCAACCACTACGACGGTGGCCGCGGCACCGACAAACTGGTGCTGAACCTGACCTCCGCCGACCTCTCCAACCCGGCGACGGTCCAGGCGGTGCAGGATCTCATGGCCTTCATCGGCGCCAACAGCGATCCCTCCTCGGGCAGCGGCAGCGGCCTGCTGGGCAGCTTCGCGGCGCTGGGGCTCGAGGTCCGCAACTTCGAGGAGCTGGAGATTCTGATCGACGGCCAGCCGGTCGCGCCCACCGCCGAGAGCTTCACCCTGGTGACCAACCAGAGCGGGACCTTCTCGGTCGAGGCCGACCATATCGCCCACTTCGGCGATGACGGTCTCGGCGGCCCGGTCGTGCTGGGCGGTGTGGCCGGGGCGGCCAGCTATACGGCGCCCGACGCCCAGGCGGACGTCAGCGGTGACTTCACCTATCTGGTCGCCAACGACACCCTGGATCTGAGCGCGCCGGCGGCGGTGACGTTGGTCAACGACACCGGCGACACCACCCTGACCGGTACGGCCGGGCGCGACCTGATCATCGGTCAGGCCAGCCAGCCGTCGAACAACGTGATGGTGTCGGGGGCGGTCGCGAAGGGCAGCACCTTCAGTGCCGGGGACGACCAGTTCAGCTTCACGCTGTCGACCCCGGTCGCGGGCCTGTCGATCACCCAGATCGTCATCGACCTGGGCAACAGCGGCGACTTCGATCCTTCGGACAACGACTTCACCACGGGACCCAGTAACCAGGTCGCCGGCGTGACCAGCGCGGTCACCGACGGGCACTCGACCCTGACCATCGACATCCCGGAGGGGAACTTCGCCAACGGGCAGACCCTGACGTTCGGGATCGATACCGATGACGCCAACGCGGACATGGACAGCGGCGATGACCTCGGCGACGTGGGTATTCCGGTCACCATCACCCTCAGTGACGGCACGGTCCTGAGCGGGACCTATGTCGACGGCCCGGGCAGTGGCGGCAACGACAGCTCCTCGCTGTTCATCACGGGCGTGGCCGACTCGACGGTCCCCGACCTGCTGCTGGAAGGCCAGGGCGGCGACGACCTGCTGATCGGCAGTGACCTCGACGACACGCTGGACGGCGGGCAAGGTGCGGACCTGCTGAACGGCGGCGCCGGCGACGACGTCCTCACCGGCGGCGAGGGGGCGGACACCTTCGCCTTCACCGACGGTGGCTTCGAGGCGGATACCATCACCGACTTCAGCCTGGCGGAGGGCGATGCGCTCGACCTCAGCGACCTGTTGGGCGGCGCCCTGGCGGGCGCGGACGGCAACGTGCTCGACAACTACCTGTCGATCTCGGTGTCCGGCGGCAACACGGTCATCACCTACGAGACCGATGGGGCCGGCACGCCCAACGACGGAACCATCACCCTGACGGGGGTCGATCTGGAGAGTGTCTTTTCCACCACCAACGATGCGCAGATCATCGACGACCTCCTGGCGAACAACGCTCTGGTGGTCGACTGATCCAGGCAAGCCTGGGGAGAGGCGAGGGGCCCGGCGGGAAACCGCCGGGCCCCTTCGTTTTGTGGTCGGCCTCCTGCGGCTAGGGGGCGCTGGGCGGCGTTTTGGCGTGTCAGGAAGGGCCTCGAGGGCCGGCGTGAAGGCCGGGGCCGGCGCGGGGCGACTCCTCCCCCCAGAGGCCTGTGGCAGGTCGTTCGAGAGGCCCGTCGCAGGCCTTTTTTCAAGTCACGGGAGTTAACCGTATTTCTTGTTCCCGTTTTAACTGCGTTCCTTAACGGAGATGAACAAAACCACTGGAAATTTTTACCAGAGCAGATTCAACCCAAGGGCGGTTTCTTAACCTTTGGAGGTATATTCCTTAACCTTATTTGTGACTTTCGGTGAAAATCTTCAGGAAACTCATACACAACACTATGGTATTTAACGGAAGTTTCCTTGCTATTACCACAGGCTTTCCACAAAATCCGGGCAATTGGATTAAGCGGGACCAGGGTGCCCGGGGAACGCATTGCGCGTTTTGGCACCCAGCCTGGTTATAACGGAGGAAGAAAATGACGGACGATCTCACCCGCGGTTACGAGGGTCAGGACGACAACGTGACCGAGTCCGCCGAGGCGACGACTTCTGAGACTGGCAGCGAGAGCAGCGTGGCCATGGTTGGCCAGGCCGGCGAAGCGATTGTCGTGAGCCGACCGGCTCCGGGCCAGACCGTTGAGATCCAGGCTGCCGCCGGGCAGACCTACGTTCTGAACTTCGCGCCGGGTGAGGCCCAGGTTCAGGTGCAGGGTGACAATTTCATCCTCGCCTTCGACGACGATGGCGACGGCACGCCCGACAGCCAGGTGGTCTTCCTCGATCTGGTGAACGTCGTCGACGCGGGTGAGGCGCCGACGTTCCAGGTTGCCGGTGTGGAGATCGGCTCCGAGGTTCTGCTGGGTCAGGCTCTGGCGCTTGCGGGTCAGGAAGACGCGACGCTGGACACGGCCGTTGGTGAGGGCCCCGCGAGCGGTGGCGGATCGACCTACGACGAAAACCTGGGCGACGTGCTCGACCTGCTGGCGGCGCAGGGTGTGATCCCGCCGGTTCTGCTCGAGTTCGGCCTGATCAACGTTGAGCCGGATCCGATTCTGCTGGCCGGTGATTTCCCCCCGCCGCCGCTGCTGATCAACGAGATCGGCGTGCGCGTGGCCATGGAGATCCCGGGGCTGCCGGGCGCCGAGCCCACTGGTGGCGGCGAATATGGCGAACCCACCGTTCCGACCTTCGCGCTGGCCGACAGCCAGAAGGGTGGCGAAGACTGCGACGAGCTCAACGAGTACAACTTCATTGAGCTGCTGAACAATTCCACCGCGGCCACGACGACCGAGGACCTGGTCGTCGAGATTCTCAATCCCGACGGCACGGTCGTGACCTTCGCGGTGCCGGACGGCATCGATATTCCGGCGGGCGGTTTCGTGGTGTTCTACCAGCTTGCCGACGACGCCGCCGATGACGGCCTCGGCGTCGAGGGCATCGTCTACCGCGTGTTCGATTCCGGCGGCAGCGTGGTCGACGGCGACACGCTGGAGAACGAGACGTTCTGGAACCTGGGCGACGACACCACCGATCCGATCGCGGTGAACGTGGTCTACCGCCCGGGCGAGGCCGTGGACGGCGACCAGTCGGTCGACACCTTCGCGGCCAATACGACGGACGGCGATCTGGGTGGGCTGACCAATCCGGACTTCGCGGGCGCGCCGGACGGTTTCGGCTCGCCGCTGCTGGACCTGAACTTCGACACCTTCAACGGCCAGTTTACCGGTAACCACCACGTCTTCTCGCGGGTGGATTCCGACGACACGAACAGCCAGAGCGACTGGACGACCAACAACACCCCGACCGACGGCACCCTGAATGACGTCTCTGGCGGCCTGTTCGGCGGCGACGGTCCCTTCAACGTTGTCTACGTGATCGACGTTTCGGGCTCCGTCGGCAGCGGTTCGGGCTCCGTCCTGGAAGACGAGATTGAGGGCCTCCTGGCGCTCAATCAGTCGATCATCGACGCAGGCCTCGCCGGTCAGGTCGAGATTTCCGTGATTCCCTTTGGCTCCAGCGCCCAGGATACGGTGACCTTCTCGACGGCCGACGGTCTGAGCTCGGGAAGCAGCATTCCCGCTCTGAACGGCCTGACGCTGGAACAATATCTCAACAACATGCCGATCGGCGGCGGCACCGACTTCGAAGACGCCATGGACGCGGCGCGCGACTGGTTCCTGGACGGCGACCGCTATGTTGGTGAGGACAATTTCGTCTTCTTCCTGAGCGACGGCCAGGCCAGCTTCAACCCGGACTCTTTCCCTGAGTTCTACGACACGTCCGATCCGAACTTCATCAATGCGGTGATTCAGGCCTATGGCATCGGCGCGGGCGCCGACCTGGGCGCCCTGGACCTGCTTGACGATGGCATCGACAACGACAGCGCCATTGCGGTCACCAACCCGGACGACCTGGCGGCAGTCTTGGGCGATGTGTCCGGCCAGGAAGGCGCGGCCTTCTTCGACAAGAATCCCTGGGATCCGCTGAACGACGACCTGAACCCGGGTCAGAACAATGCCGATCCTCTGGCCGGCCAGAACTTCCTGCAGGCGGCCGCGGGCGGCGAGCAGCTCGAGGGCCGCGGCGGCCCGGACTTCCTGCTGGGTGCGGGCGGTAACGACACGCTCTACGGCGGTTCCGAAGAGATGGCCCAGGACCAGGCCGAGAAGGTGCTGGACCAGGCCTACGAGCTGTTCTACGGCGAGGCCGGTGAAGAAGGTGCGGCCAGCTTGGATCAGCAGCCTTACTTCAGCGACCACAACGATTTTCTCTTCGGCGAAGCCGGGGATGACCAGATGTACGGCGGCTCCGGCGGCGATTACATGATCGGCGGCCAGGGCGACGATTCCATGGACGGCGGCACCGGCGACGACCAGATCTACGGTGATGGCTCCGAGGAGATCGGCGGCCTGCCGGACAGCGACCAGGATCACTTTGGCAACGACGTGATCGCCGGTGATGCGCTGAACAACGGCGGCTTCTACGGCGGCAAAGACGAAGAGAAGCCCACTGACCAGATCCAGGTGCAGGCCGACGCGCCGGGCGGCTACGGTGACTTGGTTTCCGCGACGGCGGTCATGGGCGGAAATGACACGATCATCGCCGGCAACGGCGATGACAAGGTCAGCGGCGACGCCCTGGCCTCAGCGGCCACAGGCAGCGCTAAAGCTGTATCTTACGCCGACGACAGCATCTCCCGGCCGGAAGACGGCTTCGGCGAGGAAGACAAGGGCTTTGCCAACGACACCATCGATGGCGGCAAGGGCGACGACTTCATCGGCGGCGACGCGGCCGCGATCGTCGACGGCGCCGAAGGCTTCGGCTATGAGGCGGCCGGTGCCGAGGGCTACAACCGTGCGATCTTCGGCGGCGAGGGCGAGTCCACCGCGCCGGTGGGCAGCGATACCATCGAAGGTGGCGAAGGCAACGACATCATCGGCGGCGACGCCGCGGCGAAGATGGTCAGCCCCTACGACGGCGAGGCTGACGCCTATGCGGAGAACCGCGCTTACGAGGACGGCGAGCAGGCCAAAGACTGCGGGGACTACGGCTCTTCCTATGCGGAGTCCCGGGCCGGCAACGACTACATTGCCGGGGATACCGTCGAGGACGGCGGCCCGCTGGGTGATTATGGCGTCCAGGTCGGCGGCAACGACACGATCGGCGGCGACGCCGCGGCGGTGTCCAACGGCTACCAGGGTGACGCTTACGCCACCAGCTGGAACGACGCCGAAGCGGACAACTACCGCTACGGTTATTACGGTTCCTACAGTGAGGCCGGCAATGACCAGATCGTCGGTGACGTGGTTGCCGAGGGCAGTGAAGGCGTCGGCGGCCTCGAGGGCGACATCGACTCTGGTTCCGACACCATTGGCGGCGATGCCGCCGCGGTGGCTGACGGCTCCGATGGCTACGCTTCGGCCTACTCGACCAATGATGCGGATGCCCAGGCGCAATACCAAGGCTACAGCTCGGCCGGCGCGGGCAATGACGAGATCATCGGCGACAACCTGGTCGATGTGGCGGACGGCGCGGAAGGTGTCTACGTCAGCGGCGGTTCCGATCTGATCGGCGGCGATGCGGCGGCCTCGGCCGACGGCTACGAAGGCTACGCGAACGCCGACAGCAACAACAACGCCAACGCATCGTCCAACGCCTACTACGGCGGCTATGCGAATGCTTCGGCCGGCAACGACTACATCGTCGGCGACAACGCGGTCGACGGCGCGGAGGGCGGCTCTTACGGCGGCTACGCTTCCACCTCGGGCGGCAACGACACCATTGGCGGCGATGCCGTGGCGAGCGCCACTGGCACGAATGGAACTGCGCGTGCCAACGCCTCCAATCACGCGACCGACAGCGGTGAGGGCTATGCCGCCGCGGGCAACGACTATATCCGCGGCGATAACGACATCGGCGGCTTCTACGGCGACTATGGCAGTGTCTACGTCAGCGACGGCAGCGACGTCATCGGCGGTGATGCGGCCGCAGTGGCGACCGGCTCGGGCGGCTATGCCGATGCCGATGCCCGCAACTACGCGTCGGGCCCCGGCGCTTCGGCCGGCAACGACTATATCGAGGCCGATACCGGCTACTACGGCGACTACGGCGAGCACGGCTCCTGGGGCAATGACTCCGTAGCGGGTGACGCCCTGGCGAAGGGCCACGGCGCCGAAGCCACGACCGACAACGACGCCGTCAACGGCGCCTCGGCCGGTGACGATCACATCAACACTTACTATGGCAGCGACGTGGTTGCCGGTGACTCCCTGTCGATCAAGACGGGTGAGGGCGACGTCAAGAGCACGGCCTACACCTACAACACCGAATACGGCAACAGCTCGGCCGGCAGCGACACTATCGATGCCGCCCAGGGCAACGACCTTGTGGCCGGCGACTCCGCCGAGCTGGCGCCCAACGGCAATGCCAACGCCTACAGCTACAACACCTCGCACAGCAACTCGGGCCGGGCCGGTGACGACCTGATCTACGGCGCCGGCGGCGACGACTCCATGGCCGGCGGTTCGCTGGCCAAGGGCGAGAAGGCTTACGCCTACACCGACAACGACGCCCACAACGGCGGTTCCGCGGGCAACGACACGCTCCACGCGGGCTACGGCGAGGACCGCTTTGCCGGTGACTCCCTGTCGATCGAGACGACCGATGTGGCGCCGACGCCGTCCAATGACGGCGCGGTTAGCCGCAATACCGATCACGGCGAGGGCGGCGAAGCTGGCAGCGACCGTATCTATGCCGGCGGCGACAACGACATCGGCGCCGGTGATTCGGCCGAGTTCGCCGATTACGGTAATGCCAAGGCATTGAGCTACAACACCTCCTACGGGGGGAAAGCGGGTGACGACATCATCTATGGCGGCTCCGGCAACTCGGAAATCGCCTCCGGTGACGACACCATCGCCGGCGGCTCCCTGGCCAAGGGCGAGACCGCTTACGCTTTGACCGAGAACGAGGCCAACGACGGCGGCTCGGCGGGCAACGACCAGCTCTTCCTGGGCGAGGACGACGGAGGCAACGACGTCTTCGCCGGTGACTCCCTGACGATCCAGACCGGCGACTACGTCGCGCAGGTGCCGCGCACGGCGGAGACCGCCAACACCGAATACGGTGACGGCACGGCGGGCAGCGACCTCATCTACGCGGGCGACGGCAACGACATCGGTGCCGGTGATTCGGCCGAGTTCGCGACGGGCGCGGAAGGCTTCGCGCACGCCGAGACTCGGAATTTCTCCACCAGCGAGTACGGTCAGGCCGGCGACGACACCATCTACGGCGGTGCCGGCGACGACACGGTGGCCGGCGGCTCGCTGGCCAGTGGCTATTCGGCCCTGGCAGTGACCACCAATACGGCCGAATACGGTTCGGCCGGCAACGACGTCATCAAGACCGACATCGGCAACGACGTCTTCGCGGGCGATTCCCTGGCAATCGAGACCGCTCCGGGATTGCCGGAACTGGATGACTCGGACTCCGCCTACACCTTCAACACCGCCGAATACGGCGGCGTTGCGGGCAGCGACGACATCGACGCTGGTGAGGGCAATAACATCGGCGCTGGCGACTCGGCCGAGTTCGCCGCGAACGGCCATGCTCATGCCGTGACTGAGAACACAGCGTACGGCGAGGGCGACAAGGCTGGTGACGACACCATCGTCTCGGGCAGCGACAACGACACCATCTCCGGCGGCTCGCTGGCTAAGGGTGTCACCGCCGTAGCGCGGACCGACAACGATGCCTACGACTACGGTTCCTCTGCCGGCAACGACGTGATCGACACCGGCGCGGGCGACGACAGCTTCGCGGGTGACGCTCTGGCGATCGAGACCGGCGACCTGGAAATCGTGGCCGTCAGCTCTGCCACGGCCGATAACGTGACCTACGGCGACGGCACGGCGGGCAGCGACGACATCGACGCGGGTGAAGGCAACAACATCGGCGCCGGCGACGCGGCCGAGTTCGCCGAAAACGGCTATGCCGATGCGCACACCTTCAACACCGCGGGCGGCGACTACGGCTCGGCCGGTGACGACACCATCGTTGCCGGGACGGGTGACGACACCCTGGCTGGCGGCTCGCTGGCCCAGGGCATCTATGCCGCCGCGGACACGCACAACAATGCCTCCAGCAGCGGTTCGGCCGGCAACGACGTGATCGACGGCGGCGAGGGCAATAACCTGGTGGCCGGTGAATCCCAGGCCATCGGTGATTACGCCAACGCCACCGACACGAACATCGCCAGCGGCGCTTCCACTGCCGGCAGTGACGACATCACCACGGGTGGTGGTGCCGACACGATCTCCGGCGGCGCCCAGGCCAAGGGCGATTTCTCGGCCACGGCGACCATGACCAACACCGGCAACGACAGCGCCGATGCCGGCAACGACACCATCGATGCCGGTGCGGGCGACAATCTGGTTGCCGGCGAGGCACAGGCGATCTCCAACGCTTCGGCCACCGCGACCGGCAACAACACCGCGAACAACGGTGCCACGGCCGGCAACGACGACATCGTCGCGGACGGCGGGGCCGACAGCATCTCCGGCGGTGCCCAGGCTAAGGGCGGTTCCTCGGCCACGGCGACGCAGACCAACACCGCGAACAGCAGCGGCTCGGCCGGCAACGACACCATCAACGCCGGTGCGGGCGACAACCTGGTGGCCGGTGAATCCCAGGCCATCTCCGACGGCACGGCCACGGCGACCGGCACCAACACGGCGCCGGACGGCACGGAGGTCGGCAACGACGACATCACCACCTACGGCGGCGCCGACGTGATCTCCGGCGGTGCCCAGGCCAAGGGTGGTTCTTCCGCCACGGCCACGCAGACCAACAGCGGCAGCAGCAGCGGTGACGCGGGCAACGACACCATCGATGCCGGTGAAGGTGCCAACATGGTCGCGGGCGAAGCCCAGGCTATCTCCGACGGCACGGCCACGGCGACCGGCACCAACACGGCGCCCGACGGTGTGGAGGCCGGCAACGACGACATCACCACGGGTGGTGACGCCGACGCGATCTCCGGCGGTGCTCAGGCCAAGGGCGGTTCCTCCGCCACGGCCACGCAGACCAACAGCGGCAGCGGCGGCGGTGACGCGGGCAACGACACCATCGATGCCGGCGATGGCGCCAACATGGTGGCGGGCGAGGCTCAGGCCATCTCCGACGGCACGGCCACGGCGACCGGCACCAACACGGCGCCCGACGGTGTGGAGGCCGGCAACGACGACATCAC
>JBLWUP010000048.1:0-22370 GCA_048268885.1 Kiloniellaceae bacterium
GCTTCGTGAAGGCTTCTGACGACGCTGCCGGTCTCGCCATCGGCACCCGTCTGAAGGCCGACGTCACCGCGCTCACCCAGTCTGGCATTAACGCCTCCCAGGGTGCTTCGGTGGTGCAGGTGGCCGACGGTGGCCTGTCTCGTATCGGTGACGTGCTGCAGCGGATGAAGGCCCTGGCGGCCCAGTCGCTGTCGGGCGTGCCGACCAACACGGAGCGCGGCTTCATCGATGCCGAGTTTCAGGAGTTGGTGTCGGAAATCTCTGACATTGCCACGACCACGCGCTTCAACGGCCAGTCCCTGCTGGACGGCACGGTGGCGTCTCAGTCGTACTTCGTCGGTACCGACGTGTCCGACGTGATCGACGTCGACTTCGGCGGTCTGGCTGCGGCGACAGGTGACTTCCGCGCCACGGCGCTGGCCGTCAATGTCGACGTGGCTTCCGTTATCGCGGCCACGGGTGCGATGGCGGCTATCGACACGGCGATCGATACGATCTCCGAGGCGCGTGCCACGGCTGGTGCGTTGATCTCCCGTTTCGAGTTCCGCGGTCAGCAGATCGCCACCTCGCTGGAGAACATCGACGCGGCCAAGTCGGCGATCATGGACGTCGATCTGGCGGCCGAACAAAGTAAGCTGGTGTCTAGCCAGGTCCTTGTGCAGGCGGCCGTCTCGGCGGTTTCGCAGGCCAATCAGATCCCGCAGTCATTGTTGCGGGTGCTGCAGTAGGCCGGGTGAACTGGTCGGGGGCGGGGTCTTCGGGCCTCCCCCCAGCCGGTCCTCCGACCACGTCAGGCCACATTAGGAGGGCTTGAACGATGGACAACACGATTAACAACACCCCTGGGTCGGTTTCGGCCCCTCATCGCCCGGCGCAGACGCAGCCTCAGGCTGCGGAAAGCAAGGTGGCTGCTCCGGAAAAGGTGGAAACACCTCAGGCGGCGCCCGCGGCCGGTTCGGCCCAGAAGTCGGCTCTGAAGCAGTCGGCGCCAAATTCCGCCCTGACCACCTACAAGGATCAGGACAGCGGGCGGCTGATCGTGCGGGTTTTCGACCGCGAAAGTGGTGACGTGCTGGTGGAATTTCCGCCTGAGAGGGCCTTCCGCTCTGCCACCGAAGTGCTGGAAAAGGCCGCCGCGAAGCCGAAAAAGAGTTTCTCGGTCTAGAGTTAACTTATTGATAACTAAGAAATCTTAACGGATTTTAAGCGAATCCGGCAGTAGTCTTGGGGGCTTAGGAGAAGATCAATGCCTCTTGCAGGAACACAAGGCACAGTTTCCTTCGTCGGAAACTCCCCGCTGCTCACCGGTTCGTTTTCCGGCCTGGACACGGCTGCCATCATCGAGGCCTCGCTCGCCGTCAAACGCATTCCGATTGACCGGCTCGAGAACAAGATCTCGCAGAACGATACCCGCATCGCGGCGTTCAACGAGTTCAAAACCCTTCTCTCCACGCTGCAGAGCACTGTGGACGGGCTGCGCAACCCGCCGGGTTCCGTCGGCATTCTGAACAACGTCTTCGAGCAGAAGTCCGGGTTCGTCTCATCCAGCACGACGACGCCGGCGACGGACATTCTGGGCGCCACCGCCACCAACAATGCCGCGGCGGGCGTCTACGAGATCGAGGTGCTGCAGATCGCCGAGGCCCACAAGGTCTCCGGCAGCACACTGGCGGACGTTACCTCGGACCTCACCGTCGACGAGACGATCACCGTCGGCCTCGCCGGCGGCGATACGGCGGATATCGAGATCACCTCCGGCATGACCGCTACCGACGTGGTCTACGCCATCAACGCGGTGACCGGTACCACGGGCGTCCGCGCCTCGGCGCTGAAGATCGCCGATGGCGACTACCGCATTGTTCTTACGGCGGAAGACACCAACAAAGAGATCCAGATCACCGGCGACAACGGCGGCGCCACCCTGGCCGCGCTGAATGTCTCCGCGGACAACGGCGCGACCTTCGATACGGTGCTGCAGGCGGCCCAGCCGGCGCAGCTTCGCCTCGACGGCATCGCGACGGTGATCGAGCGCGATGCGAACGAAATCGACGACCTGATCGACAACGTCACCCTCGACCTCTTTAAAGAGGACACCGCCAACGGCACCATCATCACGCTGGAGATCGAGAACGATCTCTCGGCTGCCAAGGCGCAGATCGAGAACTTCGTCACCGCCTACAACGACGTGAAGTCTTTCATTCTGTCGCAGCAGGTGATTTCGGAGGAGGGCGAGGTCGACGCCTCGGCGATTCTCTTCGGCGACAACCTGCTGCGCTCCCTTGGCCGCGACCTGGGCACCGACCTGGCCCAGCTGGTCGACGGCGTCGAGACCGGCGCCCTGGCGACGCTGCGTGGTGTCGGCATCGAGTTGACCAGCGACGGCCTGCTGACCATCGACAGCGGCGAGTTGGATTCCAACCTGGTCGACAAGCTGGATGAGGTCCGCGGCGTTTTCGAGTTCGGGTTCCAGTCGAGTTCGCCGGACGTCCGCCTGATTTCGCGTAATCGGCTGCTGGAAGTCGGCGACTTCACGATCACCGATCCGGGTGGCGCCATCGACGGCACCAACCTGCAGGTCGGCGGGGTCGACGCTTTCGAGGTCGACGGCGGTATCCTGCGCGGCCTGGACGGCACGATCTATGAGGGCATGTCGCTGGCCTATACCCGGGACACCTCCGATGCCGGCGCGGCGCCCCAGGACATCGACATCACGACCAGCACCGGTATCGCCGAGCGGCTGTACCAGCGGCTGGACGACTACATCAATGCGGGCGACGGCCTGATCACCCAGGAGGTGATCAGCCTGACGTCCTTGAACGAGACGCACAGCGACAAGATCCTGGCGCTCGAATCCCGCATGTCCGTCTATCAGGCCACGCTGATCGAGAAGTACGCCGCCATGGAGCAGGCTGTGGCCCGGGCCGAAGCCATGGCCAGTCAGCTTGAAGCCTTCGTGAAAGGCGACGACTAATCCGGTCGTTCGAGGCGTTCGACCGGAGACAAGAAGCCGTAGATTTCTGTTGATGCGCTGAGGTCCGCCAAGTGACGCAATCCTACAATGCTCTCTCCGCCTATCAGGCGGCCTCCAAGATGACCACTTCGTTGGGCGCCGTGGTGCTGCTCTATGACGGGATGATCAAGGAGGTCGGCAAGGCGAAGGCGGCCATTGAGGAAGGCCGGATCGAGGACCGCTTCAACGCCACCCAGAAAGCCTGCAAGATCCTGCTGGGTCTGCAGTCGCACCTCGATTTCGAGCAGGGGGGCGATGTCTCCCTGATGCTCGACCAGTTCTATCATACGATTTTCCGCGATCTGCAGGAGATCAACATGAAGAACTCGGCGGCTGCTTGCGACGAGATCATTGCCGCTCTCAGCGAAGTCCGGGCCAGCTGGGCCCAGCTGGCCGAGAACGAACGTCGCTCCGGCTCGCCGGCCGGCGGACAGAAGGCGGATCAGAAAAGCGCCCCCACCAGCGATGCCGAGGCCCCGCCCGCGTCGGCCTCCGTGACCCTTTCCATCTGAGCCTTCCGCCGGGATCGGCCGCTTCGAGCCGCCGGGGCCGCGAGGTCTCTGGTGCCCGGCAACCCATCCGTGTATCGTTTTTCGGGCGCGGGGGGTGGATTTTCGCCGCTTTGCCCGGCGCAGGCTCTGCTTGGAAAGGTTCTTTTAGTAAATGACAGCTTAACTTGGGGGAGGCCGCGGCACCGCCGCGCCCGCCCGCGCGCGCAATTCCAGGACCCGATGAGTAGGATGGCATGAGCCACGAGCAATCAGCACCCGATCTCCCGAAAACGGACAGCGGCGGCCGGCCTTCCGGCAAGGGCCGCCGGCGCGACGGCAAGGCCGCCAAGACCCAGCGTGACCCCGAGAAGATGATCGAGGTGGCGCGGGAGAAGGTCCAAGCCAAGCGCTGGAAGGAGGCGGTGAGCATGCTGAAGCGGGCGCTCAGTGCGGACCGCAACAACGGCATTGCCATGGCGCTGCTGTCGATCGCCTATATGTACCAGCGCAAGCTCGTCGATTGCCGCAAGATGATGAAGCGGGCGCTGGAGGCGGCGCCGATGGAGCCGGAGGTTCATCTCCACCACGGCAAGGTGCTGCACAACTTCGGCGAAATGGACCAGTCGGCGAACGCCTATACCCAGGCCCTCCGCCTCAAACCGGATTACGGCGACGCCTACCGGGACCTGGCCATCCTGCTGATCGACGCCGGCGTGAACGACCAGGCGATCGAGGCGCTGATCATGGCGATCAAGCTGAATCCGCAGGACGCCATAGCCTTTTATCACCTCGGCTTGATCAAGAAGAAGCTGGGGCAGGACGTGGAGGCGATCGACGCCTACAGTATGGCCGTGGCGCTGAAGCCGGACTATGCCGAGGCGCACGTCAACCTGGGCAAGATCGCCATCGACCGCGGTAAGTTCGAACTCGGCGAGCGCGCCTGCCGCCAGGCCATCGAAGCCGACCCCAAGCTGGCGCAGGGCTATGTCAACCTGGGCATGGTGCTGCGTGAGCAGAAGCGGCTGGACGAGGCCCTGGAGGCCGCACGGAAGGGGGTCGAGTTGGCTCCGGGCAACGGCGCGGCTCAGTCGAACCTCGGCAACGTCTATATGGACCTGCAGCGCTACCAGGAGGCCCTGAGCTGCTTCCGCAAGGCGATGGAGTTCCAGCCGAGCTTCGCGACCAGCTACTTCAACTACGGCAACGCGCTGCGTCTGCTGCACGTCCTGGACAAGGCCCACGATCACTACAACAAGGCGCTCGCCCTGGAATCGGACCGCGGCGAGTTCCACCACAATCAGGGCCTGGTTTATCAGGAGCAGGGCCAGCACAAGAAAGCCCTGGAGAAATTCCGCCTGGCGCACGAGCTTTCGCCGGAGCACCTCGGCCTGGAGTTCTCTCTGGCCCGTTCGCTCTGGAACAACGGATTCTATGAGGAGTCCTGGGACCATTTCGACGCCGGCCTCACGGGCGATCTGCGCAAGCCGAACCGCAAGTTCCAGGTGCCGCGCTGGCGCGGGGAGGATATCTCCGACAAGCGCATCCTGGTCTGGCGCGAGCAGGGCGTCGGTGACGAAATCGACTTCAGCCGGCGCTTCGGCCATATCATCGACAAGGCCGACCAGGTCATCATCGAGGCCGATAAGCGCCTGGTGCCGATCTTCCAGCGTTCCTTCCCGGAAGCCAAGCTGCTGCCCGAGAATCTCGACGGCAAGAACGACTGGTACCGGGAGGACTGCGATCTTCACCTGCCGGCCGGCAACTTGATGCAGTATTTCCCCTATACACAGGCGGAAATGGACCTATTCAACTACCCGGAAGACGATATCGAGGCGGCCTTCGTCTGCGGTGAACGCAGCAAGGGCTCCAAGGGTTACCTGGTGCCCGATCCGGTGCGCGTGGAGGAGATGGGCGAACGTATTGCCGCCCTGCCGGACGGCCTCAAGGTCGGCATCTGCTGGCGCAGTCAGTTCAGTCACCGCGACCGTGACATCCACTACACCAAGCTGGAAATGTGGGAATCGATCCTGCGGGTTCCGGGCATCACCTTCGTCAACGTCCAGTACGACCAGCGCGAGGACGAGCTGCAGGCGGTGGAGAAGGAGGTCGGCACCACCATTCACCGTTGGGACGACCTGGATCTGAAGCAGGACCTGGAGGGTGCCTTCGCGCTCACCTCGCACCTCGACATGGTGATCTCGACCTCGACCTCGCCGAGCCGTATCGGTGACGCGGTTGGCGCCGAGGTCTGGCTCATGATGGCGGGCGCTAGCCAGACCATGCAGCCGCCGGAAGGCGAGTTCGGCATTGAGAACCGCATCGTCTGGCGGCGCCACTGGACCGAGGAGTGGCCGGTCCTGATCGAGCGCATGGCCCGTGCTCTCGAGGCCCGTATGAAAGGCTGAGGCTGGGATCCGGCGAAAGCCGGTCAGCAGGACAGCAAAAAGGGCCGCCCCTCGGGGCGGCCCTTTTTCAATGGAATTCTTTTGTGCCGTTTGGCCGCTAGAGCGTGTGGCGGACCTCGTAGCGGTCGTTCGGCATGATGTACTGCCAGGCCTGACGGCTCGAGGTGTCGATGAAGATCGGCGCGCGCATGTTGACCGAGGTCTCGAAGCTGTTGCCCATGCGCCGGAAGGTCGCGATCAGCATGATCGCGCAGTTGTCCGCGCTAACCCCCAGGCTTTGCAAGGCGGCCTCGATGTCCTTGTCCTCGATCAGCCCGGCGGCCGGCTCGTAGGGCAGGACGATGAAGGAAAGGTCGTCCGGCTCCAGGGCCTGCAGCAGCATGAAGCTGGACTGCGTCTCGCTGGGGATCATCGCCAGGCCGAAGGACTGGTAGCCGACGAAGCCGGGGATGCCCTTCGGGAAGGTTAAGGCCTGATTAAGGTCGAACTCGATGATGCCGAACCGCGTCTTGACGGTCGTCGTATTTTCCCCACCGGAAGGAGGCGCCGGGGCGTACCCGCCGTGGGTGGCTGGAGCTGCCATCCTGGCTGCCTGTGTCTCGCGGGGCATAAGTTAACTCCTCACTCTATGCACGCCCATTATCCGGGCAATCTGGTTACGAAATCGCTATTTCCGGGATTTATCTCAAATAATTGAGAAGGCTCAGGTCGCTGATCCGGGACAGCGAGAGATAGGAGGCCTTCAGCTGGACTTCGTCCTGGGCGAGGCGGGTGGTGGCCTCCGCCACGTCCACGTCCTCCAGGGTCGAGACCAGGTTGGTCGAATAGGTCAGATAGTCGTCGTGACCGCTGTGGGCCGCCTCCAGCACCTTGGAGCTGGCGCCGATCCGGCCGCGGATGTCACTCAGGCCGTCGACGGCCGATTTCATCATGGTGTAGGCCTGCTCCAGGACCGTCACGTCCAGGTTGGCGCCGGCGTAGTCCATGTAGGACAGCGCGCGCAGCATCTCTTCGAAGGCCGGTTCGTCGGCGGTGATGCCGTAGGTGGTCTCGAAGGTCTCGTCGGTCCGTACGGCCAGCTGCAGGGTATCGCCCTGGAAATAGTCGAAGTCGGCGGTGAAGAGGCCCGGCAGGCCGGCCTGCGGGGTGTAGGCGGCGTCGGACAGGTCGACCGCCGGATTGTTGGTCTGCGAGCCGGCGAAGAGATAGCGGTCCTCGTGCTGCGTATTCAGCAGGGATTCGGCCTCCGCCAGGAAGGTCGCGGCGAACTCCTGCAGCGGCACGTCGTTGATGTTCTCGCCCGAGATGGCGGAGCTCATGATGGCCAGCACCTCGGTGGCACGCTCCACCATGATGCCCACCGAGGACTCCATGATGCCCAGGCGCGTCAG
Source organism: Kiloniellaceae bacterium (assembly GCA_048268885.1). Lineage (GTDB taxonomy): Bacteria > Pseudomonadota > Alphaproteobacteria > Kiloniellales > Kiloniellaceae > Pelagibius. The sequence continues at coordinate 7,298 of JBLWUP010000048.1, forward strand.
GGCCTGATCGATGTTGCGGTTGAACTGCGTGGTGCGGGCGACCGCGCGCTCGACGTTCACCAGCTGGCTGGAATCGGCCGAGACAGTGGAATACTGCTGGGCCCGCTTGCCGCTGGCGATTTCGATCTGCCGCTCGGCGACGTTGCCCTGCGTGCGCATGGTGTAGGAGAGCGTCAGCTGGTGCTGTGCGAAGTTGGCGACACGAAACATGGGGGGGCTCCTAACCTCAGGCCAGGCTCAAGAGGGTTTCGAACATCTCGTCCACAGCCTGCACCAGGCGGGCCGAGGCGTTGTAGGCGTTCTGGAAGATCGTCATGTTGGCCAGTTCCTCGTCCAGGTTGACGCCGGCTTCGGACTGGAACTTGGCCTGCAGGTCTTCGAAGAAGAAGGTCTCGAACTCCAGGGCTTCGTCTGCCGAGGAGGTTTGCGAGGCATTGAACGACAGGATCACGCCGGCATAGCCGGAGAAAGTGGTGCTCACCGCCGAAGGGCCGTCGCTGATGCTGGCATAGTCGAAGTTCTGCCCGAAGACGTCGGCCAGCTGCTGGGCGATCTCGTTGTCGCCGACGCCGAGCGTCAGGTTCGGCACGGTGCCGCGCAGCATGCCGCGCGACAGGTAGGAAGGGTCGTCGACGATGGACTGGCGCAGCTGGATGGTGCTGGAAATCCCCAGGTCGGAGCCCTGGTTTTCCATGGCCAGACCGCCGCCGAGCAGTGCCGGGGTCTCGAAGAGGTCGTTGAGGCCGAAGAAGTTGGAGAAGCCGAGATAGTCTTCGGTCACGGCGTCGCCGTCGGCGTCGAAGGTGATGGTGGCGTCGCCCATGTCGGCGACCGGGCCGTTGTCGAGGATCGCCAGGCGATAGCCGGGCTCCAGCTTGATCTCCATGCGGTCGGCGTTCCAGGTGGCCGTGCCGTAGCCAGGCGCGGTGGTCAGATGACCGTTGATGGCGCCGAGGATCGCGTTGGGCGTGGTGGCGCCGGCGGCAATGGTCATAGGGGCGATGACCGAATTGCCGTTGGCGTCGAGGATGGCGAAGGTAACGTCGGACCCCAGGGTGAGGGGGTCGGTCGGGGTCGTGATCTCGCGCGAGCCGTACATGGCGGCCGGATCGCCGGCGGCCGTGCCCAGGCCGAAGGGCGTGTTGGCGCCGCGATTGTGGACGCGGTTGACCTCGTCGCGCATCCGGCCGGCGAGCTGGTCGAGCTGGTTGGTCATCGCCGGCAGGAGATCGTCGCGCATCTCGATGAGCGCGCCGAGCTTTCCGGTGGTGAGCTCGGTGGTGATGTCGCTGGTCGGCGGCGGGGCGGCGCCGCCGTTCAGATAGATGCCGCTGATGGTCGTCGGGTAGTTTTCGTTGGCGGTCATGTAGGGCGTGATGGTGTAGGACAGCGTGCTGACCGAGACGCCCGAAACCAGGGAGCGGCCGGAGGCCGTGAACAGCCGGATCTGACCGGTGGAGTCCTTGAACTCCTGCAGGTCCATGTACTCGGAGATCGTCTTGACGGCCACGTCGCGGCGATCTTCCAGGTCGCCGATCGGCAGGCCCTTCACCAGGTTGTTGGCGATCTGCGAGTTGAGATCGGCGATGACCTGCAGCTCGTCGTTGATGGTATCGACGGCGGCGGCGATTTCCGAGTCGGCCTGGGTGCGCAGCGTCTGGACCTGATTGCCCATGTCGTTGAAATATTGGGCCATTTCGGCTGCTTCGTTGACCGCGTCGAAGCGGTGGGCGGCGACCTCCGGGCTGTTGGCCACGTTCTCGATGGCGACACCGAGGTCGGTGATCGAATTGCCCAGGGCATTGTTGTTGCCCAGCGAGCCGAAGAGGGCCTGCATGCGGTTCAGGTAGTCGGAGCGCACCTCCGCCTTGCCCACCACGGTGGTCTCTTCCATCAGGTCGCGGCGCAGGAACTGGTCGATGCGGCGCACGATCTGAGCGGTTTCCACGCCGGCGCCCATGCCACCCAGAACGCGGTTCTGCTGGTCGTGGATCTTGCGCGCGTAGTCGGGCGTGTTGACGTTCGCCACATTGCTCGACGTGACCTGCAGGGCGGTCTGGTTGACCTGCAAGCCGCTGAGAGCGTTGAAGAGGGCGATGCTGAGCGTCATGGTCGTTGTCTCGCTGGATCTGCGGGGCGCTTGACGGAAAACCTAGAGATGCTGGTCAATCTGCACGGAGACCGGCGGCTTGGCGGCGGCCTTGTTGGCGCTGCCGCGGTTGGAGTAGCCGGTGTTGTCGCTCTGGTGCTCCTCCACCGCCTTGACGATCGCCGTGGCGATGCGCTGGTTGGCGGTGCGGGCGGCGTTGATGGCCAACTCGTTCTCGCTCATCACGGCGTGCATGCGTTCCATGACATCGGTCAGCTCATCACGCAGCAGGGGGTCGATGGCCTCGGCGAAGGCCGGGTTCTTGCGCATGCCCTCGGTCTGCTTCTCGTAGGACTGCACCAGGCCCAGCTTGTGGTCCTGCAGCTCGCCGAAGTCGCGCACGCGCATGGCGCGCAGCAGCTCAACCTCGCGGCTCATCACCGCTGTCAGGTCCTCGATAATGTGGATCACCTGACGCAGCTCCTCCGGGGTCGGCGGGGCTGTGTCGGCCTGAAACTCGGTCATTGCTGATTCTCCTGCATTCTGAGGATTTCACGTTGCACCGTGTCCGCGATGCCGACGCCGCCAGCCTTGGCGATGGCCTTGCCGTATTCCTGAACCATCAGGGAGCGATAGATCTTTTCACCCTGTCCGCCGCCGAAGAGGCCGTCTGTCTCGAGGTTCTCGAAGACCGGGCCCAGCATCTCGGAGATGAACAGCGCCTCGAACTCCTCGGCGGCCTGCTTGGCCTGCTTCAAGGCGACGGCGTTCTCGGCCGGCGAGGGCTGGAAGCGCGCGAGGGCGGTGGCGATCGTCGTGTCGTTCATGGTCTAGAGCACCTCGATCTCGGCCTGCAGGGCGCCGGCCGCCTTGATCGCCTGGAGGATGGAGATCATGTCGCGCGGGCCGATGCCGAGGGCGTTGAGGCCGTTGACCAGCTCCTGCAGGCTGACGCCCGAGGGCACCACGGCCAGGCGCTTGTCGCCGTCTTCTTCGACCTGGATGTCGGTCCGGTCGACGACTTCGGTCTCGCCGGTGTTGGAGAAGGCGTTGGGCTGGCTGACCTGCGGTGTTTCGGTGATGCGGATGGTCAGGTTGCCCTGGGCGATGGCGACCGTGCTGATCCGCACGTTCTCACCCATGACGATGATGCCGGAGGCCTCGTCGATGACGACGCGGGCCGGCTGATCGGCGCGCACGCGCAGCTGCTCGATGTCGGTCATCAGGGAGACCACGTCGCCGTTGTAGCGGGCCGGCGGGGTGATCTGCACCGTCGTGGGGTCGATGGAGCGGGCCGAGGCCTCGCCGGTGAAGGCGTTGATGGAGTCGGCGATGCGCCGCGCGGTGGTCAGGTCCGGGTTGCGCAGCGACAGCTTCACCGAACGCAGCTGCTCCAGCTCGAAGCCCAGTTCGCGCTCGATGATGGCGCCGTTGGCGATGCGCCCGGAGGTCGGCACGCCCTTGACGATGGTCTCGGCATTGCCCGCGGCGCTGAAGCCGGCGACGGCCACCTGGCCCTGGGCCACGGCATAGACCTCGCCGTCGGCGCCCAGCAGCGGCGTCACCAGCAGGGTGCCGCCCAAGAGGCTCTCGGCGTCGCCCAGGGCGGAAACCTGCACGTCGATGCGGGTGCCCTGGCGGGAGAAGGGGGGCAGGTCGGTGGTGATCATCACCGCGGCGACGTTGTCGGTGTCCAGATCCTCGTCGCGCGCGTTGACGCCCATGCGCTGCAGCATGCCGATCAGGCTCTCGCGGGTGAAGACGGCGCTGTCCAGATCGTCGCCGGTGCCGTTGAGGCCGACCACCAGGCCGTAGCCGACCAGCAGGTTGTCGCGCACGCCTTCAAAGTCGGCCACGTCCTTGATCCGCGACTGCGTCTGGGCCACAGCGGCGTTGCCGCCCAGGCAGAGCGTCAGGGCCAGGCACAGGGCGGCCAGCAGAGCCGCGCCGAAGCGGGGCAGGCGGGGCCGGAAAGCGGCGGTATCGATACGTGCGTCGGGCATCAAGGGTTTTCCCACGGCATTGGACTCGGCTCTTTCAATGCGAATCCCGTGCCAACTTCGAAAACCGCGGTTTTCCGCCGGATTGGCTGATTTCCGGGCTTTCCTGGTGGGCCTTTCGTGCTCCGGCAGGTCTCGTGCGGCAAAAAGCGGCCTTGGGAGATAGGAAATTCCTGCCGGTTTTTCAGAGGCTTAACGGGTTGTTAACCGCGTAGGCGCAGTGTCTGCCGGGTATACCGTTTAAAGGCCCAGTACCCAGGGTTGCGAATGAAAATCGACCGCTTTTCCGGCCCCAAGTCCACATCTTCCAAACGCAGCGGGCGCGCGGCTCCCAGCGGGGGCGGCGGCTTCGCCCGTGCCCTGGCCGACGAGCCCGAGCAGACCTCGGCGCCGGCCGGCACCTCGCCGGTCCAGGCCCTCAACGCCCTGCTGTCGGTTCAGGAGGTCGGGGACTCGACGGAGGGCCGCGGCCGCGCCCGCCGGCGTGCCGATTCCCTGCTGGACCGGCTGGAGGATCTGCGCCTCGCCATCATGCTGGGCGAGGTGCCGCTGTCCCACCTGGAGAACCTGGCCGGGATGCTGGCCGAGCGCCAGGAGACCGTCAACGATCCACAACTGGCTCAAATCATTAATGAAATTGAGATTCGGGCGGCGGTGGAACTGGCTAAGCGCGGCCGCTGAGGCCGCCACGGGGATAAGATTTCGGTCCCAAAACGGCTGAAATCACCCCAAGAAAAATTGAAGATTCCAAGGACTTGCCGGGCTAGGCAAATTCCATATACTCCCGGCGCGTTTTGGTACTCACTTACGGGACCAGGGATGACTGTGAAGTTGCCGAAGAACTACCGTCCGAAAGAGGGCGAAGAGTTCATGAACCCGAAGATGCGTGAGTATTTCCGCCAGAAGCTGTTGCAGTGGAAGGCGGACCTACAGCGCGAATCGGGCGAGACCTTGCAGCATTTGCAGGAGGTCTCTCTGCACGAACCGGACATTGCCGATCGGGCGTCGCTCGAAACCGACCGGTCGCTGGAGCTCCGCACCCGCGACCGCGAGCGCAAGCTGATCTCCAAGATCGATGCCGCCCTGCGGCGGATCGAGGACGAGTCCTACGGCTATTGCGAGGAGACGGGGGAGCCGATTTCCCTGCGCCGCCTCGAGGCCCGGCCGATTGCCACCCTGTCGATCGAATCGCAGGAACGGCATGAACGCATGGAACGGACTCACCGGGACGACTGAGAACCTTTTTGCAGAGCTGCTTCCCTCAGAGCAGTAACCCAATAGAGAAAGGGCCGCGTCGGTGACGCGGCCCTTTTTTTGCCTGCGATGGAGGATACGCGCGCAGGGGTCCAGATGGGGTCAGCGTTAGAAAGGCCAGAGGATGTCGAAGACCTGCTGGCCGTAGCGCGGCTGCTGGACGTCGGAGATCTGGCCCTGGCCGCCGTAGGCGATGCGGGCTTCGGCGATCTGGTCGTAGCCGATGGTGTTGGTCGAGGTGATGTCCTCCGGCCGGATGATGCCGGCGACCTGCAGCTCACGCTTTTCGTAGTTCACCCGCACTTCCTGGCGGCCGGCCAGCACCAGGTTGCCGTTGGGCAGCACCTGGGTGACCAGCGCCGCGACCCGCAGGTTGATCGATTCGTTGCGGGTCACGCCACCGGAGCCGGCGCTGGAGGAATCGCTGTCCAGGTCGATCAGGTTGGTCGGGTCGACCGCTTCCGGCAGCAACTGCCCCAGGCTGGCCTCGTAGCCGAGAAAGGCGCTGGCCGAGGAGTTCTCCGTGTTGACGCGGCTGCGCGTCGTCGCGTTGTTGATGGCGGCGTTGTCGGAGATCTCGATGATCACCGTCAGGATGTCGCCGACATTGCTGGCCCGCTGGTCCTTCAGGAAGGCGCGGGAGCCGGGACGCCACAGCGAATTGGGCTGGCGCTCGACGGGCAGGGCGGCCGGCATCGGCAGGGACACCTGCTGCGGCGCGGCCAGCGGCGCCGGGCTCTCGATGGAGCTGAGCTTCGGCTCCTCGCCCACCGCGGCCAGGCGGTTCATCATGTTGCAGGCGCTCAAGGAGAGGCCGATCGCGGCGATCAGGCCGGCGCGCCCGGTCAGGCTCAGGGCAAGTTTCATGGTCTTGGTCATTTTGCTCTCGATGTTCAGGGTCATCTACCTGTCTCCCCTCAGCGCTCGGCGGTGATGGTGGCGGGCACCACCACGACCGTGCCGGTATCGACGATAACGGCGTTCACGACGGTATTGGACTTGGTGTTCATCACCCGCACGACGTCGCCCTCGGCGCCTTCCTCCATGGCACGCCCCTGCACGGTAAGCTGCAGGCGCGCGGTCTGCAGGCGGATGGTCACCAGGCTGTTCTTGGTCACCATGACCGGGGTCTGCAGGTCGGTGCTGCGCACCAGGTCCTGGGCGCGGATCGGCCGGCGCGGGCTCATGCCGATCAGGCTGTCGGCATCGACCACCGTGGTGCGGGTCAGGCGGTTGGCCTGCACGCTCACCCACTCGATATCGCGGGCGCGGATCACCTCGCCCGGCTTCACGCGGCGGCCCAGGACCGGCACGTCGGTCAGTTCCAGCGCGCGGCCGGTGACCGACAGGGTGGCCTGCGGCTCGCCGTGGGCCGGGGCCGTCACATGGGCCAGGAAGCGCCCGGAACTCTGGTCGAGGGTCAGCCGGGTCACCCGCAGACTGCGCTCGGCCGTGCTGGGCAGGCGCAGACGCAGACCCGGGTTGTCCATGGCCAGCTGCAGCTCGCCGTCCAGTCCCTGGTCGGCCAGGGCCAGGCGCAGGGCATCTTCGATTTCCTCGCTGGGGATATCGTGACTGTCGCGGCGCAGGGTGATCCGCTCGTAGCGCGAGCGCGGCTGCCACGGCAGGCCGTGAGCCCGCGCCACGGCGGCCAGCCAACGCGCGCCCACCTCGACCGAGGCGCCGGGCTGCGGAGACTTGGCGACCGGCGTCTCGGCCAGGGCCGGTTCGGCGATGCCGTCGAAGAGGTCACGCAGACGCACCACGTCGTCCTCGACGACGCTGCTGATGCGCAGCGTCACCAGGTCCTGGACCGCCGGGGCGGTCTCGGCCCGGGCCTGCTGCAGCAGGGCGGCTGCCAGCAGCAGCAGCAAAGTCAGCAGGGCCGGGGCCAGCAGAGTCGGGGCCAGCAGAGCCGGGGTGAGGAAGGCTTTGGTCTTATGCATGTTCAGCCTCCCGCTTAGCGCAGCTGCGTCACGGTGCGCATCATCTCGTCCGAGGACTCGATGACTTTGGAATTCATCTCGTAGGCGCGCTGGGCGGTGATCAGGCTGGTGATCTCCGAGACCACGTTGACGTTGGAGGTCTCCAGGGCGCCCTGCACGATACGGCCGAAGCCGGCGGAGCCGGGCGTCGCCACGGTGGCGGCGCCGGAGGCCGCGGTCTCCAGCAGCAGGTTGTCGCCGATGGCGTCGAGACCGGCCTCGTTGGCGAAGTTCGCCAGCTCGAACTGGCCGACCAGCACCGGGGCCACCTGGCCGTCGAGGTCGACGTAGACCTCGCCGCTCTCGTTCACCGAGATGGAGACCGCGTCGCTGGGCACGGTGATGCCGGGCTGCACGACATAGCCGTCGGCGGTGACGATGTCGCCGTCGGGGCTGAGCTGCAGGCTGCCGGCGCGGGTGTAGCCGGTCTCGCCGCTCGGCATTTCCACCATCAGGAAGCCGCGGCCGTTGATCGCCAGGTCCAGCGGGTTTTCCGTCTGCAGGATGTTGCCCTGGCCGGACATGCGGTAGATCGCCGCCGTCTTCACGCCGAGGCCGAGCTGCACGCCGGTCGGCACGATGGTGCCGGCATCGGAGGAGGCGGAGCCCACGCGGCGCATGTTCTGGTACAGCAGATCCTGGAATTCCGCCCGGTGTCGCTTGAAGCCGGTGGTGTTCATGTTGGCGATGTTGTTTGAGATGACCTCGACATTGAGCTGCTGAGCCAGCATGCCCGTCGCGCCGATATTCAGTGATCGCATCTCTCTAGCCTCGCTTATGCCTGGGCCGAGCCGCCGAGCGACTGGATCGCGCGGCGCTGGCGTTCATGTTCGTCGTTGGCCATGCGGCCAGCCGAGGAATACTGGCGGACCGTCTCGATCATCCGCGTCAGTTCGATGATGCCCTGGACGTTGGAGCCCTCGACCATGCCCTGGACGGCCTCGGCGTCCTCCGCCGGCAGGGCGTCCTGGCCCTCGGCGTCATAGAGCCCGTTGGCCAGCTTGACCAAGGCCTGCTCGTTCTCGAAGCGGACCATGCGCAGGCGGCCGGCCGGCCCCTGGTCGGTCGAGATGGTGCCGTCGCGGGTGATGGTCACGTCGCTGCTGTTGGGCGGCAGGGTGATCGGGTTGCCGCCGTCGCCCAGCACCCGCTCTCCGCCGGAGGTGACCAGTTCGCCATTGGCATTCAGCTGGAACACGCCGTTGCGCGTGTAGCGCGGACCGGTGGGGGTCTCGATCTCGAAATAGCCTTCGCCGGAGATCGCCACGTCGAGGGGGTTGCTCGTGTTGCTCATCTGACCTTCGGTCAGGTTGCGGACCAGCGCGACGTCCTGGACGAAGCTCATCTTCTCACCGGAGTCCGAAGTCTCCAGGTATTCGACGAAGAGCATGGACTGGCCCTTGTAGGCGGGGGTGTTCACGTTCGCCATGTTGTTGGCGATGACGTCCATCTGCCGCCGCAGGGTCATCTGGCGCGATAGCGCGATGTAACCGGGGTTCTCCATAATCCTGACTTCCTCTTTTGGGCAGTGCTGGGCTTCCTGCCCGGCGCCCCTGTTCTCGCAAGAGGCGTGCCAGGAAGGCGGACCAGGGATTCCGCGGGTTTCGAGGCGGGAAAGGGACCGGACCGGGCGGCAGGGGTAGAGCTTGCCGGGCAGTTCTTGCCGCGGCCCCGGCGGGCGATCCTTCCCGGCCCGGAAAGTGCCGAAGAATCAGTCCCCTTCAACCAAGTCTTAACCAACGTTCCGTAGGCTCTGACTGGGCGAAAACTCAAGATAACTGAATAGGTTGACTGGTATGGCCGATCAGGCGGTGACACAAGACGTCGGCAACATGGAAATCGAGGCGACCCCGAAGGGCGGCCTCAACGGCAAGAAGCTGGTGTTGTTCATCATTCTGCCGATCCTGCTGTTGCTCGGCGGCGCCGCGGGGGCCTACTTCGCTGGCCTGCTCGACCCGCTGTTGGGGCAAAAGGAGGAGCATGTCGAGGAAGAGGTGGCGCCGGTCGAGACCCGCGCCGTGTTCTTCGACCTGCCGCAGATGCTGGTGAACCTCAACACCGGCGGCCGCAAGAACAACTATCTGAAGATCTCCATCAGCCTGGAGCTGACGCGCGATGAAGACCGCGCGGAGCTGACCAACCTGCTGCCGCGCGTGGTCGACAACTTCCAGGTCTATCTGCGCGAGCTGCGGGTCGAAGACCTGCGCGGCTCCGCCGGCGTGCAGCGCCTGCGCGAAGAGCTGCTGATGCGCGTGAACACGGCGGTCCACCCGATCGAGGTGCGCGACGTCCTGTTCAAGGAAATGTTGGTCCAGTAGGGACTTGGAAGCCGGCCCGGGTGCTGGGTGTGATGCGAAAAAGTTTTTGCGATCAAAGGGTTAGTGGCTGATATGGCCGATGATGAAGCGATGATGGCGGAGTGGGAGGCCATGGCCGACGAAGGCGAGGGCGAAGACGACGCCGGTGCCTCCGAGGATGCCGCGCCTGCCGGCGGCGGCTCCACCCGCGTTCTTGATCAGAGCGAGATCGACAGCCTGCTGGGCGTCGCCGGCGCCGGGGGCGAGGAGGGCGAGGAATCCGGCATCCAGGCCATCCTCAACTCGGCCCTGGTCTCCTACGAGCGTCTGCCGATGCTGGAGGTGGTCTTCGACCGCCTGGTGCGCATGATGTCGACCTCCCTGCGCAACTTCACCTCGGACAACGTCGAGGTCAGCCTCGACAACATCACCTCGGCGCGTTTCGGCGATCACATGAACTCGATCCCGCTGCCGGCCATGCTCTCGGTCTTCAAGGCCGAGGAGTGGGACAACTACGGCCTCATGACCGTCGACAGCGCCCTGATCTATTCGATCGTCGACGTGCTGCTCGGCGGCCGGCGCGGCACGGCGGCCATGCGCATCGAGGGCCGCCCCTACACCACCATCGAGCGCAACCTGGTGGAGCGCATGGTCCACGTGGTGCTGGCCGACCTTTCCGCCGCCTTCGACCCGCTGTCGCCCGTCACCTTCCGCTTCGACCGGCTGGAGACCAACCCGCGCTTCGCCACCATCGCCCGGCCGGCCAACGCGGTCATCGTGGTGACGCTGCGGGTCGACATGGAGGACCGCGGCGGCCTGATCGAGCTGCTGATTCCCTATGCCACCCTGGAGCCCGTGCGCGAGCTGCTGCTGCAGATGTTCATGGGCGAGAAGTTCGGCCGTGACTCCATCTGGGAAGGCCACCTGACCGCCGAACTCTGGCAGACCGACGTCGCCATCGACGCGGTGCTGGACCAGGTCGAATTGCCGCTGGGCCAGGTTCTGGAATGGATCGAGGGCAGCCAGCTGGAACTGAACTGCACCCCCAATTCCAAGATCGAGCTGCGCTGCGGCGATGTTTCGATGTTTCGGGGCCGTATGGGCCGGCGCGGCGGGCATATCGCCGTGCAGGTCAACGACAAGATCGTAAGGGAGGGAGAGTCTTGATCTCTTGGCTGCAGGACTTCGGTCTTGTTTTCGACGCCGCCATCTGCCTGCTGCTGGTGACGGCCATCGGCTACGCCGCGGTGTTGAACCGCAAGCTGACCCAGCTGCGCGATGCGAAGCGGGACATGGAGAAGCTGTTCTCCGAGTTCGCCACTGCGACCAACGAGGCGCAGGGTGGCCTGCAGGCCTTGAAGGACGGCAGCGGTGTTGCCGGCGAGTCGCTGGCCAAGAACGTCACCGACGCCTGCCGCCTGGCCGACGAAATGGCCTTTCTGGTGAAGAAGGGCAACGAGATCGCGGACCGCCTGGAAGTGCAGATTGCCGCCTCCCGCAAGGCGAGCCAGGCCGCGGCGACCCACACTGCGCCGGTACTGCGCCCGGAAGCGCCCCAGGCCCCCATGGGCCCGCAGCCGACCTTGGGCAGCGCCGCCGTGGAGAGTGGCGCGCTGGAGGGGATGAAGCCCCAGGCGGCCCAAGGTATGGCAGGGGGTATGGCCTCGGGCATGGCTGGGGGCGACGGCGCCCCGCGCGGCATCGCCAAGCTGGCCAAACGTAAGCTGTCCAACGCCGACAGCGAGCTGATGCGCGCCCTCCAGGCGATCCGCTGAACCCCTTCAACGACGAGGTACGTCGATGCGCTTTCGGTTTCTGCCTGTCTTCATGCTTGTCGCCGCCCTCGGCGCGGGGGTGAAGTTCGCCGGGCTGTGGCAGGACTTCACCGCCGCGGCGCCGGCCTTTGCCGCCGGGGACCTGCCGGAGCCGCAGGAGACGGCGGCGGGCGGCGAGGCCGCGGTGGACGGCGCCGAGCCGATGGCCGGGGAAGCGGCCGAAGGGCCGATCCCCGACGACCAGATCACCTCGATCTCGAACGACATCTTCGAGATGACCGACGAAGAGCTGGTGCTGCTGCAGTCGTTGTCGCAGCGCCGCGAGGAACTGGAGCAGCGCGCGCGCGAGATCGACGAGCGCGAGGTGCTGCTGAAGGCGGCCGAGCAGCGCATCGACCAGCGCATCGGCGAGCTGGAGCGCCTGCAGGCCTCCATTGAGGATCTGCTGGTCCAGCACGACGAGCAGAGCGAGGCCCAGATGCAGAGCCTGGTCAAGATTTACGAAAGCATGAAGCCCAAGGATGCCGCGCGAATCTTCGAGGAACTCGACATGGAGGTCCTGCTGGAGGTCGTCGAACGCATGAAGGAACGTAAGACGGCGCCGATCCTGGCCAAGATGAATCCGGAGCGGGCCAAGACCGTGACCCTGGAGCTGGCGCAGCGCCGCGAGCTGCCGCTGCCGCGCGAATAGGCATAAAGACCGGCCTTTCTTGATCTTTTTACCGAGTATTAACGTCGATTAGCTAGCTTTTCGGCAGGTTCACAAGTGCCTTTAACGGGCTTGATTAATTACGGGAGTAGAGAGATGTCGTCTGTCGACATGGGTATGCCGATCCTCATCGTGGATGATTACAAGACCATGCTGCGGATCATTCGTAACCTTCTGAAGCAGCTCGGCTTCAACAACGTGGACGAAGCCACCGACGGCAGCGCCGCGCTGCAGAAGCTGCGTGACAAAGAATATTCTCTGGTCATTTCCGACTGGAACATGGAACCGATGAGCGGCATGCAGCTCCTCACGGAAGTCCGTGCCGACACGAAGCTGAAGGACCTGCCCTTCATCATGATCACGGCCGAGAGCAAGACCGAGAACGTGGTCGCGGCGAAGCAGGCCGGCGTCAGCAACTACATCGTCAAGCCGTTCAACGCAGCGACCCTGAAGACCAAGCTCGCTGCCGTTCTCGGCAACTTCTAAGCCCTTTCCAAGAAGCTCCCGTATATGGGCTAGGAGGCGAGACATGGCTGTTGCAGCCGTCAAAGAAAAAATAGTCGCTCAGTTGCAGGACCTGCAGAAGTCCGAGGGCACGATCGATCCCGCCGAAATGATCACCATCGTAGAGTCGGTGATCGACAGCATCGAGGGCGATCTGAATGCGGTTGGCCTGAAGGTCTATGCCGATATCGAGGCTCTGGCGAAGTACATCAATACCGCCCGGGCCGAGATTGCCGATCTGCGGCCGGATGACATCAACTCCGAGCATCTGCCCGCGGCGACGGACGAGCTGACGGCGATCGTCGGCTCGACCGAGTTGGCGACGCACCAGATCTTCGAAGCGGTCGAAGGCATCGAGGCGCTGACCGAGAAGATGGATCCCGAGGTGGCCGAGCAGGTCTCCGCGGCGGTCACGTCGATCTTCGAGGCCTGCGGCTTCCAGGACATCACCGGCCAGCGCATCACCAAGGTGGTGACCGCGCTGCAGCAGGTCGAATCCAAGGTCGACGCCCTGCTGCATGCCTTCGGTGACGACATCAAGGGTGATGACGCGCCCAAGGCGGCCGAGAAGAAGAAGACCGCGCCGAGCGGTGCCCCCGCGCGCCCCGACGAGGATCTTCTGAACGGTCCGCAGCTGCCTGAGAACGCCATCAGCCAGGACGATATCGACGCGCTGTTCGGGTGAGGGAGGGGCCGATGGCTGGCGCCTCATCTCGACAGAACCATCCGAAGAGCAACAGTCATATTGTCGCCCTGCTGAGCCTGAAGATCCTGCTTCTGGCTTTCTTCATCCTCTTGAACGCCCTGGCGACTTTCGAGGAGGAGCGGCGCAGCGCTGTCGTCGACAGCGTGCGCCAGGCCTTCCAGGGCGTGCTCCCCGCTCAGTTCAACATCAGTGCCGCGCCGGCGGCGATCGACATCTTCGAGGGTGCCGAGAACGTCGTCGAGGCGCTGCACCAGCTGTTCGGCAACAACCTGCCGATCGTCGAGACCACGGAAAGCCCCGGCACCTGGACGCTGCGCGTGGACGTGCCGGTGGAAGAGCTGTTTGCGGAAGGCGGCGAGGCGCTGGCCCCGGAAGGCGCCGAGACCCTGCGCTTGATCGCCGGCGTGCTGGGCGACGAGCGTTTTGCCACCCCGGGCTACCACGTCGATCTGCTGTACGGGGTTTCCAGTGCCGATAGCGGCATCGAGGGGCATCGCCCGGCGCTGAAGCGCGCCGGCGCGCTGGTGCGCGCGCTGGAACGTCAGGGGCTGCCGCCGGCGCGTCTGTCGAGCGGCCTGATGCCCGCCTTCGCCGGCAAGGTGCGTTTCTATTTCACCGTCGAGCTCGAAGCGCCGGCCCCGGCCCAGGGTGCAGGCCCGGACGCAAGCCGGGGCGCCGAGGAGTAGGCATGGCAACCGACGGACAATCCGCAAAGTCCAAGGACAAGGCGTCTGCGCCGCCGCCGGCCGGCGGCTGGGAGCAGTGGGCGGGCTCGGTGCTGGTCTATCGGGGGCAGCGGCAGGACAATTCCCAGGCCTGGCTGCTCACCTTCACCGATCTCGCCGCGCTGATGCTGACGTTCTTCGTGCTGCTGTTTTCCATGTCCACCATCAACGACGAGGACTGGCAGAACCTGATCGACGCGCTGTCGCCGCAGATGGCCAGCCTGCAGGAGGTGACCGTCGCCTTGCCGACCACGGACAAGGCGGCCGAGGAAGTCGAGCGGGTGCCGGGCACCGATTTGGGCTACCTGGCCGCGGTCATGAAGGAGCAGATGGCGGCCAACAATGTCCTGGCCGGGGCGCAGGTGCGGCGCGACGGGGACCGCCTGGTGGTTTCCGTACCCGGCGACCTGCTGTTTGCGCCGGGCGCGATCGAACTGGGTAAGTCTGGGGAGAAGGCGATCTTCGCGCTGGCCGGGGTGCTGCGCAACCTGCGCAACGTCATCGAAATCGCGGGACACGCCGATCCGACTCAACCGCACACGGCCTTTCCGTCGAACTGGGAACTCTCGCTGGCGCGCGCCGCCGTCGTTTCGGGCCAGCTGTCCGAGCTGGGCTATGCCGGCAGCATCGTGGTGCGCGGCTACGGCGATTCCCGCTATTCGGATATCGACAACGAGCTGACGGCCGAAGAACGGCAGGCCCGCGCACGCCGCGTCGACTTCATCATCCACGACTACGCCGCAGAGGTCCGCTGATGCGTGCTCTGCTGCGGGCTGCTTTTCTGGTTTTCTGTGCCATGGCACCGCTGAGCGCCACCGCTCAGGAAGCGGGCCAGGTGCCGGTGCGCGGCGGCCTGCACAAGGACTACGGCCGCATCGTTTTCGACTGGCCGCGCCGCGTCGACTACGAGGCGCGCATCGAGGACGGGCGCCTGGTGGTCAGCTTCGCCGAGGCGGCGGCCTTCGAGGGGGCGCTGCTGCGCCAGGGCCTGGAAGGCTACACTGAGGCGCCCCTGGCTGGCGAGGACGG
>JBLWUP010000049.1:0-22226 GCA_048268885.1 Kiloniellaceae bacterium
CCGAAGCAGAGGCCCCCGAAGCAGAGGCCCCTGAATCGAAGACCTATACCGCGGAGGCGGGCGGCGAAGCCGGCGCGCAGCCGCCTGAAACAGATACTCTGCCGGCCGCTCCCCCGGCGCCTCAGGAAGCGGTCGCGGCGCGGGAGGAGGATCTCGATGCCGCCAGCGAACAGCTCGCGGCCCTGCAAGCCCGGGTCGGTGAATTGGATGTCGCCCTGGCGGCCCGCGCGGCCGAGGCGGCACGGCTCGAAGAGGCTCTGGCGGCCGAACGCGGCCGTCTGCAAGCGGCCGAGCGGCGCGCCGCGGAAGAGGCGGCCACTGCCGAAGCGCTCTCCGCCGAAGTGCAGGAACTCGCGGACCTGAGAGCCCAGATGGCGGAGGTGGATGCCTTGCTGGCGGCGCGCACGGCGGAGGCGCTGCGCCTGGAAGCGACTTTGTCCGAGGAGCGCGCGCGGCTCGCCGAAGCGGAGCGCCAGCGCACGGCGGCCGCTGAAGCCCTGGCTCGTGAATCGGCGGCCCGCGAAGCGGCGGCACAAGAGGCGGCCCGGCAGGCCGCGATCCGCGAAGCCGAGGCACGGGAAGCGTCGGCACGGGAAGCCGCGGCGCTCGAGGAGGCCCGGCAGGCCGCGATCCGTGAAGCCGAGGCGCGGGAAGTGGCGACACGGGAGGCAAGAGCGCGCGAGGAAGCTCAGCAAGCGGCGACCCGAGAGGCGGCGGCACGGGAAGCAGCGGCGCGGGAAACGGAGAAGGCCGCCGCCGCGGCCCCGCCGCCTGCCGCTGCGGAGGACCTGGCGCCCCTGCTGTCGCGCATCGAGCAGCGCCAGCTCTACATGATGGCGGCGATCGGTGTCATCTTCCTCATGGCGCTGCTGCTGTGGCTGCGCGGGCGGCGGCGCATCGTGGTGATCGAAGAGCCGCAGGCGCCGCTGTTGATCGCCGCGCCGGCGGAGAAGCAGGCGTCGGACTCCGCCACGCCGCAGCGTCCGGTGATCGACGTTCCGGGACCAGGCAGCCACCCCCAGCCCCCGGAAGATGCCGCCGAAGCGCCTCCGGAACTGCCGCCGGAATTGCCCCCGGAGTTGCCGAGAGTGAACGCCTGCGCGATGGAGGGAGGGTCCATCAAGGTCAGCGGCGTCTTCCCGATGAGCGCGGGGGCGACGGCCGCCCTTCGGGCAGGGATGGCTAAAGCCCGCGCCGCAGAAGCGACTGTAGCCCGGTCTACTGCCGCCCAGTCGACTGCCGGGGCTGCGGACGGTGCGGAAACGGGTCGGGAAAGCGACGCGGCGGCGCATCCCATCGTCCAGGCGCTGCGCAAGGGCAACCTGCCGCTCTTCGAACTGCTGTTCAGCGAGATGACCGGCCTGCGCTCGCCGCAGCTGCAGCGGATCGCCTATGGCGGGCAGGGGGAGGACCTGGCCATCGTCTGCCGCGCGGTCGGAGTCGACAAGCTGCTCTTCGGTTCGATCTTCCTGCTGACCGACCAGCTCCGTGGCGGTGACGCCGGCGACGACCCGGCGCGCGCCGCCGAGATCCTGCGCATGTACGATCGGACGCCACCGGCGACGGCGCAAAAGGTTCTGGCGAAGTGGCAGAGAAATTGGGGCGAAGAGCTCCTGCGCCCCGAGGAGTCGACCCTTGGCTAAGGCGCAACGCCGCCGCAAGACGGCACGCAAGGCGCCCGCCCGCGCGGCGGGCAGGCGAAAGGGCGGCCGGGAGCGGGGCTGGACCGCACGCTGGCAGGCCATTCCCGAAGCCCTGCGCCGTTGGGCCCGCCGGGTCGTGGTCGCCTTGCTGCTGGTCTTCGTGGTGGCGCCCTTGGCGCTGACGCTGCTCTACCGTTTCGTGCCGCCCCCCGTGACGCCATTGATGCTGATCCGCCTGGCCCAGGGGCAGGGGCTCGAGCGCGACTGGGCCGCCTGGGAGGAGATTTCGCCGCACCTGCGCCAGGCTGTGGTGGCCTCGGAAGACAACCTTTTTTGCGAACACAGCGGTTTCGATTGGGAATCCCTGGAGGCCGCGGCCAAGGCTTACGCTTCGGGGGAACGCGCCGGCGGCGGCAGCACCATCTCCATGCAGACCGCCAAGAACCTCTTCCTCTGGCCGTCACGCAGCATCATCAGGAAAGGGCTGGAGGTGCCTTTAACGGCCATGCTGGAACTGCTGTGGCCGAAGCGGCGTATCTTGGAGGTCTACCTGAACATCGCCGAGTGGGGGCCGGGCATCTACGGCATCGAGGCCGCGGCACGCCACTACTTCAAGCGGCCGGCCAAGGACCTGACGCCGCGTCAGGCGTCACAACTCGTCGCCGTCCTGCCCAACCCGCTGGAATGGCGTCCGGTCCCGCCCGACACCTACGTGGTGAGGCGTGCCGGGGTGATCCGCACCCGTATCCGCCAACTCGGCCCGCTGCTCGACTGCGTGCGGGACTAGGTCCTCATCGTCAGACGCGCGTGTTCGCCTGCATGATGGCGAACATCTCCTGCTCCAGGCCGGCGCGGCGGCGGCGCAGCTGGTCGTCGCGCTGCGCCTCGGCAGGGTCGAGTTGCGGATCCAGTTTGCGGATGTCGGCGGTCAGTCGCGCGTGCTGTTCGCAGAGGTCCTCGAAATCCGCATCCTTGGCGGATATCCGGGACAGCATGTTCTTGAGACGGCTCGCGACGATGTCGAAGGGTTTGCTCATGACGTTTCCCGGCCCCTTTATTCTGGCGCACTTGGCTTTGTGAGGGTCAGGCTGCCATAGCGGCGTGGTGGGAAGTGTCTCAGGAGCGCTGTCCTTTAGGGCGAGGGGGACACGGGCCGGAGAGTTGTGGGAATGGCGGCTCAGCAGTCGCCCGGCGGTTGCAGCAGGCCCCAGCCGAAGGTGCTGTCGGGCCCCGGCGCGCCGAGGTCGCGGGCGGCTTCGCGCAGGGACCGGCGGATGGCCTCCGGCGAGGCATCGGGGGTTTCGAAGAGGGCGAGGGCCGCTGTCGCCGAGACGAAGGGGGCGGCGAAGGAAGTGCCGCTGTTGTAGCGGCCGCCCTGGCCGCCGCGGGCGCTCCACACGTCAACGCCGGGCGCCGCGAGGTCGATGTAGTCGCCTTGGTTGGCGTCTTGATAGGGATGCAGGGAGGCGTCGACCGCCGTGACTGCCAGCACCGCCGGATAGCCGGCGGGAAAGACCGGCGCCGCGTTGGGGCCTTCGTTGCCGGCCGCCGCGACAAGGATCATGCCGCTTTCGTGCGCCCGTTCCATGGTCAGGCGCATCACCTGGTTGCCGGGGCCCGATAGGCTGAGGTTCACCACCCGCACGCCTTGCTGGCCCAGCCAGTCGACGGAGCGGGCGATGGCGTCGGTGGTGCCGACGACGCGGCCGTCCTGCCGCAACGAGAAAATCGCCGCCGCGTAAAGGCGGGCGGCGGGCAGGAGACCGCTGGAGGCTGATTGTGGCGCGCCGACCATGATGGCGGCCACGGCGGTGCCGTGATCGGGAGGGGCCGGCGGCACGCCGCCGGCGATGAAACTTCGTGCGGTGACATCACGGCCCGCGAGGGATTCGTGATGAATGTCGACGGCGGTGTCGATCAGGCCGATGTCGGCCGTGGCCGGACAGCCCGGGCCATCCTCCGGCCAACCGATCAGAGCCTTCGCATAGTGGCGCGGCGCGCCGCTGCCCGCAGCGGCGGCATCCGGTTCATACAGCGTGTTGGCGTCGAAGAGGATGGTCGGAAAGGCCTGGCGCAGGGCATCGAGTGCCGCCGGCACGTCCTGCCCGCCCGGGACGCCGAGCCGGAGCAGCGAGAAGCCGAGCGCGGGAAGTTCCTGCAGCGATCGCACGGCGTAGCCCTGAGTGGAGAGCTGTTGAGCCAGGGAGGACGCATCGGCGAGAGATCGGGTGATGGCGAGGACTTCGTCGGCGACGCGGTCGGGATCGTCGATCGCGGCGGGTTGTCCGGGCAGCGGTTGGCCGGGTGCGGCTTGGCCGGGGATAGTCTGCCCGGGGGTCGCCTGTCCGGGGGCGGGCCGTCCCGGTCCCGTCGGCTGCTCGTCCCGCGCCGATGGGCTGCCGGGCTGCCGGGGCGCCGGCGGGCGTGGATCGATCTGCTGCGGATCATTGGCATCGGCGTCGAGCCGCGGGCTCTTGGCTTCGCAGATCTGCACGGGCCGGCCCTGGCCGGAGAGCCACTTGCCGCTGCGGGCCTCCTGGATGCCGAGGACATACCACTTGCCCCGTTCCAGCGCCGGCTTCTTCGGCACCGTGGCGCGGATCGCCATGTTGTTCCAGGACGACACCGGCAGGGCGACGGCGACGTTGGGATCGCGCAGGACCAGAATGCGGCCGGCGGCGCGCCCGAGACCGCGGCCACGCACCTTCAGCTTGTCGCCGTAGTCCACGCAGCCGGTGATGCCGATCCCCATGATGACCGGCGTCTGCGGCTTGGACTGCTGCGCCACGGACGCAGCCGGCACGCAGACCAGCACCGTCAGCACGGCGGCCAGCAGGCTGCCGAGCAAGCGGGTAAGCCGAAATGTGCGCGCGGCGGACATGGATGTCAGTTCCGCTCCGCGAAGGTGACGACCGTGCCGTTGGCCCGCAGGGCGGCCAGGGCTTCCTCCACCGTGGTGGCGTCGGGATCGACCAGGCGCAGGTTGTAGATACCCAGCGCCGTCGGGCCGTCGGCGATGGAGGCGCCGGCCGCCTGCAGCACTTCGCGGATGTCCTGTTCGGTGGCGTCCGGCGCGAAGGTGACTTGCAGCACGGAGATCGTTTTGCCGGCGGGTTCGAGTTCGCCGCCGGGCCCACCGGCGAAGCCGATCATGACGCCGGCCTGGATCACCACCGCGAGACAGGCGGCGACGGCGAGGGGACGCCAGAAGCTGGCCACCGTGACGACCCTGCCGGTCATCTTGTCACTGCTGCCCTTGTGCTGCTCGGCGTCCTGCTTGATGTCGCGCTTCAGACGCTGCAGGCCGAGCTCACCGGGGCTGTTCTCGAACTTTTTTTCCTTCACCTGCTGACGCAGGGCGCGCAGCAACTCGACCTCGTCGCGCGCTTCCGCATTGCGTTCCAGGTAGGCTTCTATCTGCTGCCGTTCCTCGGCGTCCAGCGTGCCGTTGACGTACCATGGCAGCAGAAGGTCCAGGTCTTCGTCTCTCTTTTCGTTGTCAGCCATCACGAAAATCCCATCTCTTTGAGCCCCGCAAGGCACTTCATCAGTGCCTTCTTTGCGTGAAACATCCTCGTCTTCACCGTGCCCTCGGGGCAGCCGACGATATCGGCGATCTGCCCGTAGGGAAGGTCTTCGAAGAAAGCCAGATGGACCACGCTGCGGTGCGCCTCTGAGAGTTGATCCACACAGTGCCGCACCTGTTTCGCGTCCTGGGCCGCCGAGAGTGTTTCTGCCGGGTTCGGAGAGTCGTCCTCCGCGATCTCCGGATCCAGCTCCACACTCTCGCCTGGCTTACGCCGCCGAATCCGGTCGATCGCTTTGTGGTGGGCGATGCCTAGAACCCAGGTGCTCACCGAGGATCGGCCTTCAAAGCGGCTGGCGCTGCGCCAGACTTCGAACATGACCTCATTGAGTACGTCGGAGGCATCGAAGGAATCGTTCAATTTGGAACGAATAAAACGGTAAACGCGCCCTTCATAAAGGCGATAGAACTCGTCCATCGCCCCCTGGTCGCCCTTCGCCATTCGGCTCAGCAGCTCTCGATCTTCCTGGGTCAAGAGTAGCCCCTGTGGCTGGCGGCGGCCAGGGGGGGCCTGGTCGGGCCCCCGGGACGCCTAGGGTTTATGGATTTCCCTGGTGGAACTGGTCCCGATGACAGCGCCATTACCATCAATCGCGATGACCTGCCAGAGATAGCGCTTGCCGGAGGGAAGCTGGGCCAGACTGAAGGCTTCCAGGTTGGCGGACTGGCGCTCACCGGGGACGAAAATTCCGGCGATGGCGGTGGCCCCCGCCGGCAGCGTCTTGGTGGCCATCTGCTCGGCAGTGGCCTGGGTGTCGCGGGCTGGGTCGAGAGGCTCGGCGGGCCCCGCCGGTGCCGCATAGAAGGCGAGCTGGTAGGTGTCGGCGCCGGCAACCGCGCTCCACGAGAAACGGGTCTCCTCGCTCAAGGCCTCACCCGGGCGCGGAGCGGTCAGCAGGATCTCACGCGGGGCCGCGGCGACCTGTGCGGCACGCTTCGGCGTCACGTAGTACTGCAGCGTCGGCGTGTCGTACATGAACTCGGGCTCAAGGACCTGCAGGCGCACCAGGTGGGTGCCGTCCTCGGAAGTCGGCAGGGGCGGGCTGGTAATGACCGCACGGCCACCGCCACCGACACCCTGGCGGATCCGGGTCAGGGCGCGGAACACCGGCGTGCCGGCCGTAGTGGCGCCCGTCGCCACCTCCCACTGCACGTTCAGCAGTCCGACGCCGCCGGTCTGGATCTCCGCGACGACGCGCAGTTCCTCGCCTTTGGGCACCACGCGGCTGCGCGTGTCGTCATCGAAGGCGAGTTCCAGGCGCTGCACGGCCAGGGCGACCGAGCCCTTGCCGCTGGGCGTCACCAGGACGTCGCCGCCTTCAAAGCCGTTGTCGGCGCTGTCGAAGAAGACGCGGCGGACCGTCAGGCTATGGCCTTCCTTCACGGCTCGGTAGACCAGCGCCTGGGGAATCAGAACGGTCTCTCGGACGCGGAAGGTCTCGTTCACGCCCTCGCCGGCGGTGCTCTGCGTCAGCGGGTGGGGCAGGGTCGCCACCACCGAACCGCCGATGAGAATGCGCAGGTTGGGTGAGGAAACCGTAGCGGGAAGCGGCGGGTTGACGACCTGGCGCTCTACGTTCCAGTTCACGATAACCGACGCGGGGCCGATACCGGCGATCTTGGTCTCAGCCGGTGACGGGGTGACATTGCTGATGAGGGCTTCCGCCTGCGGCACAGACAGAGACAGCGTGGCCAGAGAAGCGGCCACTATGGCTGAGAACTTAAGGTTTCGGGCGCCCATTTTCACATTCCTTGACTAACGGTTGGCCTTGCATAACAGCTGAGCGCAAGGGCAACGTCTCGGCTCCCTGTCAGGCTGCCAGGTGCTGCTCTTGCATCCGGTTTGTCGCTTGGACCGACGCGGAGGTTCAAAC
The DNA here is from genome assembly GCA_048268885.1 of Kiloniellaceae bacterium. GTDB lineage: Bacteria > Pseudomonadota > Alphaproteobacteria > Kiloniellales > Kiloniellaceae > Pelagibius. Next base: position 7,104 of record JBLWUP010000049.1, read on the forward strand.
AGCCGGTGTCCGGCCTAGGGCTTGTAGATCTCCTGCGGTGGGCTCACGCCGATCACGGCGCCGTCTTCGTTCAACGCCTTCACTGTCCACCGAAAGCGCCGGTCGGCCGGCAGGTGCGCCAAGCTGTAGTCCTGCAGCCGTACTTCGGTGACCGCCCCCGGAACCACGACGCCGGTCAGGGGGCTGAGGCCCTGGATGCTCTCGGCATCGGGGCTGGGGTTCAGCGGCACGGCGGTGGTGGTTTCGTTCTCGGCGACGATCTCCGCCGGGCCGGCCGGCGCCCCGAAGATCTCCAGCTTATAGAGATGGGCGCCGGGGACCGCCTGCCAGGCAAAGCGCGTGGTCAGGGTCAAGGGCGTTCCGGGGCTGGGCGAGGTGACCAGCATCAGCCGCGGTTCCTGCTTCTCCGGCAGGGGGCTTTCCGGCGTGACGTAGTACTGCAGTTCCGGTTCGTCGAAAAAGGTTTCCGGGTCGGTCAGGCGCAGACGCACCAGGTTGCTGCCTTCGAAGCGCGTCGGCAGGGGCGGCGAGGTGATGAGGGTGCGCCGGCCGGCCGCAACGGGTTGGCGCACCAGCGCCAAGGTGCGGAAGACCGGCGTGCCGGCGGTGGTCGCCGCCGTGGCGACCTGCCATTCCCCCTGAAGCAGGCCGACGCCGGCGGTGTTGATTTCGGCGACGGCGCGCAAGCGGCCGCCCTTCGGCAGCACCTTGACGCGGGAGTGGTCATCGAAGCTCAGTTCCAGGCGGCTGACCGTCAGCGGCACCGACCCCGGCCCCGAGGGCGTCAGCAGGGTATTGCCGGACAAGCTCGCCGGATTGCCGCCGAAGGTGCCCGCGGTGTCGGTGAAGGTGCGCTGGTAGACGATGGGCACGCCCAGCTTGATCGCACGGAACGCCGCCGCCCGAGGCACGACGAAGGTTTCGGTGAAGATCAGGGACTCGTTGGTGCTGGGCGGGACACCCGGCGCGAAGCGTGACAGGGTCCGGCTGATGGTGCCGACTGCTGTGCCGTTGACCAGCAGGACGCCGCTCGGCGAACTGATGGTGCCGGGATTGGTCGCGGCCGAACCGCCGAGGCGGACCACTTGCCAGGTCACGGTGACCACGCTGGGCCCGGTGGTGGAGACCGGGATCCGCGTCTGTGTGGTGTCCACGCTGACAATGCCGGCCAGTGCGCTGGGACTCAGCGTGAAGCTGGCTGCGGCCGTCAGCAGCAGGACGATGAGAGGCAGGAGTCGAAGTTTCATCATACCAGCTCTCAATAGACCACAGGGAGCGACAGCCGGAGGGCGGTGAAGGCCTGGTACTGCACGTCCCTAGCCGCGTTCTCGAAGTCGTCGTTGGTTTCCTGGATGAAGCCGGTGAAGGCCAGCGCAACACCCAGTCTGTTGGCTTCCGCCCGGCGCAGGGTCCACACCACTTCGCCGTTCAGGCTGTTGGTGTCCGGTGTGTCGCCATCACCCATCCGGTGGTTCAGAGAGTAGTATAGCGAAGCGGTGAGGGTTTCCGGAATCACTGTGACATCGGCGCCGAGGTTCATCAGCAGGGCCTGATTGTCGTCGCCGGTATCTCTGTCGCGGAAATCATCCCACTGGACACTGGGTGACAGGGTCAGCCAGTCGTCGGCCAGGACATAGGCGCTGAGGCCCGTGGTGTTGTTCAGGGTGTCGCTGCTGAGGCCGATGTGATCCTCGAAGGAATAGATGGTGTGGAAGAGGTTCCAGCTCCAGCTTTCGTAGTTCGAGCCGGCGGAGAGGGTCACCGAGCGTGTCGTGTTGTCGGCGTCGTCGTCGGGGAAGTCGGCGGAGCGCTCGACCCGGTCGATCTCGTAGAGCGCCGCCGAGATGCCGAAGAAGGGCTGCCCGTACCAGGGCATGGAACCGTCTTCCAGGGGCTCGACGTAGGGCGTGTAGTTGCCGTTGAAGTAGACGTTGATGTTGCGGTCGGTCGGCAGGTAGTCGAGGTCGTCGACGTTGTTGAGCTGATGGTCGACGCGCAGCTGCGCGGAAAACTCGTCCCAGAAGAAGTCCGTGTAGACCGAGGTGGTCTCGCGGTCGGCCTCAAGGTAGGGGTTGGCGAGGCTCTGGAAAAAGGTATCGACCTGCTCGCGCTGCGCGCCGATGGTCCAAGTAAAGGTGCTGCCGTCTAGGGTCGCGCCGCGCAGCGGCTCCAGGGAGGCCAGGACCGAATAAGCCTCTGCGGTTTCGGCGTCGAAACCTTCGTTCTTGCCATCGAAGTCGAAGCTCGCCTGGGCGTACTCGCCGCGCAGGCGCAGGGCCTCGTCGAACCACAGGGTATCGGCGGCGACGGACCAGCCGTCGCCTTCATTGATCACCTCTTCGGTGCCGATGCCGAAGCCGCCGTCGCTCCCTTCGCCGCTGTAGAAGGTACCGGTCAGCACGATGTTGTCGCGCAGCGCCGCGATGGGACGGATCGCCACCGAGGCCCCTTCGATCCGGTCCTCGTCGTGGCTGATGCCCAGCATGTGACGGCTGCCCACCAGAGCCTCGCTGCTCTGCACGAAGCCGGTCACCGTCAGGCTGTTGTCGGAGAGGCCCGCGCGGAACGAGGCGCCGCGCCGGTAGAAGCCGGACATGATGAGGTTTTCGATACCGGTATCGTGATCGCCGACGGTGAAGCCGGCAAAGAAGCTGTCCTGCTCGAAATCGCCGTCGATCCGGTATTCACCGATATCGATGTTGCGCTCGTCGAGGCCAAGTTCGATCTGGCTGTTGTAGAGGTAGTTGCCCTGGACCTTCAGGCGCCAGTGGTCGTCGCCGGCGGCGGCTTCGACATTGCCGCCGCTCTCGGCGGTGACGTGCTGCGGCGGAGTGTCGATGCCGTTCTCGGCGACGCGTCCGTTCACTTCCCCGGCAAGATCCGCCGTCAGCGAGAGGTCGCGGATCAGCTCCGAGTGGCGCACCGCCAGGCTCCAGTAGCCGCGCTCCAGGATCGAGCCGTCGCTGCCGCGTTCCACCAGGCGCAGGCTGTGGGAGCCGGTGCTGAGAGTTTCGGGCGGGGTGACGGTGAGGCGGCCGGCTTGGACTTGGACGAAGGCGGTGACGTCCAGATCGTCCAGCTCCACCGCCAGATTGTCGTAGACGGCCGGATCGAGATCGGCCGGCAGCAGGATGACGATAGGGTCGTCGCGGCCCCGGGTCTCGGTTCCGCTCTCGCTGCCTGTCGGCGCCAGCTCGGGCACCCAGTCGGCCTGGGCCCATGCCGGCTGGCTGATGCTGCAAAGGGAAAGGGCCAGGAAGACTGTCGCCAGCCCGGTGGAAGAGGAAGGAAAATGGCCGGAGCGGCAACGTCCAGCTAACACAAATCCACGCCTGGCGCCCTGCACGCCACGCTTACAACACTGCATTGCCCTACCTTTCGGTCCACCCCCCGGCGAACGAATTCAGGGCGACTCTCCCACGTCAGGGCCCTCTTTATCCCGAAAGCGTTCGGGAAGGAAGAGCGAGCTTGCCTATAGTACCGAATTTCTTGGTTTCGGCCGCCCGGGTGGCGCTTTGAGGGGGCCAAATCTAAGCAAATCTGCAATATTTGCGGGCATACGGCGGGGACGGGGGCAACGAAAGGCTGTTGGGAGGCTGCGGAATGGGCGGCAAAACCAAGAAGAAATCGAACCAAGGCCAAGTATTCCGGCTCGACCGGGTCGAGATGGACAAAAAGCTTAGCAGGGATGCTTACGAAAAGCGGCTGGCGGAGCAGCAGCTTCTATTGCGGCAGATCCAGCAGGCCTACCTGGCGACGGGCGACCGCGGGGTGATCGTCTTCGAAGGCTGGGACGCCGGCGGCAAAGGCGGCACGATCCGGCGCATGAGCTCGGTGATGGACCCGCGCGGCTTCAAGGTCTGGCCGATCGCCGCGCCGCGCAATTTCCATAAGGAACGGCACTTCCTGTACCGCTTCTGGGAGCGGGTGCCGCCGGTCGGCGCCATCTCGGTCTTCGACCGCTCCTGGTACGGCCGGGTTCTGGTGGAACGGGTCGAGCGCCTGACGGACGAGGAAGATTGGCGGCGTGGCTACCGCGAGATCAACGAGTTCGAGCGCATGCTGCACGACGACGGCACCCGCGTCGTGAAGATCTTTCTTCACATCACGCCGGAAGAGCAGCTGCATCGTTTTGAGAAGCGGCTGTCCGATCCCCTGAAGCGCTGGAAGCTGACCCACGAAGATTTCCGCAACCGTGAGCGGCGTCCCGACTACGAAAAGGCCATCGAGGAGATGGTCGAGCGGACTTCCACCGAGCTGGCGCCCTGGCATGTCATTCCGGCAAACGACAAGAAGTTCGCCCGCATTGAGGCGCTGAGCCTCATCACCTCGGTGCTGGCCGACGGGGTCGACCTGACGCCGCGGCCCATGGACGAGGATGCCAAGGCCCGGGCCCGGGCGGTCTTCGGCGCGCTGCCGAAAGACCTATGACCGCGCTGCTTCTGCCGCCCGCAGCTCCCGCGCCGCAAGAAGCGCGAGGGGCAGCCAGATGGTGATCCACTCCCGGCCGAGGTTCTGCAACAGGCTGCGCGAGTCGAACAGCGAGGCGGTGACGCCAAAGACAAGCAGCAGCAGGTAGATCGGTTCGCCGCCGCGGCCGGCGGCGAAGGCCCGCCAGGCCGCATAGCCCAGCAGTCCCGCCAGGAGCAGCGTCGCCGGCAAGCCACCGTAAATCTGGTTGGCCAGGAACAGGTTGTGGGGCGACCGACTTGGACCGTGTTTGCTGATCAGTTCGAGGTCCACAAGGCTGCCGTGACCCAGCCAAGGGTGAGCAAGGATGGCCTCGATCGCCTGGCTCCACACCGCGAAGTGGCCGCTCTGCTTTCTTGCGAAAAGCTGTTCCATGGTCGGGAGGTCCGCTGCCAGGCCGATGGCGGCGGCAGCGCCGGCCAGGACGACCACAATGGCGATCGCGTGCCGCCGCTCGGCCATGCACAGCGCGGCGACCATGGTGGCGCCGAGGGCGACGAGAGGGCCTCTGCTGCCGGACATCAGCATGAAGGCGGCGCAGAAGACCATCACGAGCAGCCACAGCAGGCGCTCGCGCCAGGCGCCGGCGCGTGGCAGCAGGACGAGAGCGGAGACAAGCAGGGCGACGCCGTAGAGCGTGGCGCCGATGATCGGGTGGGTAGCGAGGCCGAAGCCGGTCAGCCGCTCGTTATCGGGCAGCAGGTCCAACAGTTTGGAACCATAGACCGCCAGCAGGCTCCCCCCCGCGGTCAAGGCGAACCAGAAGAAAAGACGCCGGTCGAAGGTTACGTCGCGCGCCGCCAGCAGGAGGGTGACGCAGAAAAACAGCATTGCCAGCAGCGCGACGCGCAAGAGATCGCCCATGGACTTCCACGTCAAGCCGTCGCTCCACGCGGCGGAAACGAGGAGGTAGCCGACATAGATGACGGCAAGGCGGACGATCCACGATTCCCAGAGACGCCGCCAGCCGAGCGCAGGCAGGTTCAGCAGGAAGACCGGGACCGCGAGAATATAGAAGAGATTGCGCAGCCCGCGGGTTTCCAGCACGAAGGCGGCGCAGAGAACCAGGATATAGATCGCGGAGAGAACCTCGATGCGCGTGACTACGCCATAGAGCTTTTTTGCCGCTGCGATTGGTCTGCCGGTTGCGGAATCTCTGTCGGCCAAGGGTAGGTCTCTGATAAGGGCTCTGCGAAACTGCGTTCCAGGATGTACTTCGCGATCCGATGGGACGCAAACATGGAATGTGCGGCGCGCCAGCCGGCCTCCGCCGTCTTCTGGCGTTGGCGGTCGTGGCGCGCAAAGAAATCCAGCTTGTCGACCAGTTCGTCGATGCCGTCGTAAAAGGCGATCTGTTCTTCGCTGAAGAGGTCCTGGAAGCCGGTGGACCGGGAGACAAAGGTCAGCAAGCCATTGCCGAGCAGCTGGCTCATGCGGTCGGAGGCGTAGAGGTATACGTTGTCCGGGCGGCTGATGCTGAGACCCATGCGCGCGTTGTTCATGGCCTCCAGAAAAGCCGCGCCCCTGACAGGCGCACTGCCGGGAATGCCGCGGATGTCGGCGCGCAGATTCGGCAGGCGTTGCAGGGCGGTCTGCAGGAAACGCACCCTTTCGTCGCTGCCGTCGCTGGTGCCGACGGCGAAGAAGAGGTCGAATTCCTGGTTGCTGCGGTCAAAGCAGCGGCCGATGTCGACGGCGGGATCGACCGGGTTCGGCATGAAGTAGACGCTGGCGCGGCTGCCGGCCGGCACGGCATGAAGGGGCGACGCCGCCGTCACAAAGATGGCGTCGACGACCGCGGCGCGGCGCGTCAGGCGTTCGCGGTTCGCGGCGTCGGTCAGGGTGTCGACGTTGCGGTAGGCGATGCGCAGGCCTGGGTTTTCCTTGCGCAGGGTTTCCAGGGTTGTGTTCTCGATCGGCTCGCAGTGGCCGAGCAACAGCATGTCGGGCCGGAAGTTGCGGGCGGTCTCGATTAATTTGCGGTTTGCGGCGGCGCGTCCCGCGCCGGTCGACAGCAGGGGGGTAGAGCTACGGGCGACCTCGCGGTCGTTGAAGACATGCAGGTTGCAGCCGAGCCGGATGAAGCCATGCAGCAGCTTCGGCATGATCATGTAGAACTCGTTGCCCATTTCGCGGCCGAAGACGTTGCCGACCAGCAGAATCTTGCGGCCGAGCTGTGTGGGGGGGAGAGAAGCAGAGGCGGTCATAGACGGCTGTGCGGTTGCGGTGGCGGCGACTCAGCCCACATTAGACTAACGGCCCCAACACCAGTGCAAGGGGCTTTGCATCGCGAAGTGGACGGCCCGCGGGGCCGCTGCCCCGGGATGACCTTTGGCATTGCCAAATCAGGGTGGACTCCCTAGGTTTTCCGCGCATCGGGGCGTAGCTCAGCCTGGTAGAGTGCCTGCTTTGGGAGCAGGATGTCGGAGGTTCGAATCCTCTCGCCCCGACCACCCTTTTTGCCGCGGCGCCGCATGGGCCCGCCGAACGGCGCCGCAACCGGAGGCAGCCCGTGACCCTCGCCAAGCTCGATCACGTGAACCTTCGCACGGCCCGGCTGGACGAGATGCGGGCTTTCTATACCGGGATCCTCGGGATGACCGATGGGCCGCGCCCGCCGTTCTCCTTCGGCGGTGCCTGGCTCTACTGCGGCGATCAGGCGGCGGTTCATCTGGTGGAGGTCGCCCGCCAGCCGACGCCGGAAGGGGAGCTGAGGCTGGAGCACTTCGCCTTCTCCGCCGCGGGCCTTGCGGACTTCCTGGCTCACCTGAAGCAGCACGACACGGCCTACCGCATCGGCGTGGTGCCGGAATTCGGCATCATCCAGGTCAACATCCACGACCCCGACGGCAACCACATCCACGTGGACTTCGCCGCCGCCGAGGCCGCCTCGGTGCCCGATGAGCCCGCTCTGGCCCCTGCCTGAAGGGGGCCTGAAGGGGAGCCGAAGAGGGACCTGAAGGGACGCGTGACGAGGGCTTCGAGGCCATCAAAATCGTTGCGCGAGGCCGGTCAGCGGCTATCATGCGGCGCAATTCACCGGGATTCTCTCGAGTAAGCGGGATCAAGTCATGCAGGTGCGAATCTTCCAGCCGCCCAAGACGGCGATGCAGTCGGGACGGGCCCATTCCAAGCAGTGGGTCATGGAGTTCGAGCCCCAGACCGCCAGAGAGGTCGAGCCGCTGATGGGCTGGACGTCCTCCGCCGACACCCGCGCGCAGCTGCGCCTGCGCTTCGACACGCTGGAAGAGGCCATCGCCTACGCCCAGAAGGAGAGCCTCATGTACAGTGTCGAGCGGCCGCACGAAAGAAAAGTAAAACCAAAAGCTTACGCGGATAACTTCAAGTACGACCGCCTGGGTCGCTGGACCCATTGAAGGGCGCCGCCGGCCTTCGGGCCGCGTGGTTTTCAAGCCTCCCGGATCACGCCTCTCCGCGCCCGTAGCTCAGTTGGATAGAGCACGTGCCTTCTAAGCATGGGGTCGCAGGTTCAAATCCTGCCGGGCGCACCATTTCCTTCAGCTTGTCGATCGACCTCGTGGCCTCTCCAGCGGCCCCCGGCATTGCGCCGGGCCGGCGAGGGGAAAACGCAAGCTGAGGTAGACGGCGGTGAAGGAACTCCCGGCAAGGGAGAAGCGTGCAAGAACGCTTCCATCCGCGAGAAACCGTTCTATACTAAGCACTTGAAGCGAAAGCGCTTTGGGGGAAGGTAGACGCTTTTGGAGGACATTGCGATGTCCAAGAGCGCGAAGCTGTATCTGGCCGCCGCGGTGGGTCTGATCGGTTTTCCTCTTATTTTGAGTTTTTGGAGCCCGGCCTCCGCGCTCATGGCAATCCTGATCTTGGGTATCGGCGCCTATGCGATGGCGGCGTGTTTCCTGCTGGCCAGCTTCTGGCACCGATCCCACTACGGCACATGGCCCATCGAGTTCGAAGAGGACCCGACCCTGCCGCAGCGTTATCCCGCTGGCTTGGAGCCTTCGGCGGATGGCGTCGGGCAGCGCCCGCCGGTCCCAAGCGACCGTCCCGACGAGGAGGCTTCCTACCGGCTGAGCGATGCCCTGCAGGGCTGGCTGCGAAGGCGTTCGTCCAGCGCCTGAGCGGCGCGGCGGTCGAACGCCTGAGCGTCGCGGTGGCGCTTTCTTGTCTTTCGAAGCGCGGAGGCGCAAGCTTTCGGTCAGTCGTCTCCGGGGGGACGCAAGCTGGAGGCTGTTGCCCGAGGTAGGGCCAGCATCACGGCAACGACTGCGTGCAGTCCGCAGGGTGGCTCAAAGGCCGCCGTGCGGAGCCGATGCACAACAGCCTTCCTTGCGTTTGAACCGCCTTCAGTTCGAAGAGGGGAAAGCCATGGAAGACCGTGCAATCAACAAAAAGACGATGTCAGGCCGCAGCTTGAAGTGTTTGGGGACGGTGGTCCTTCTCGCGCTGCCGCTGGCGGCCTGCACCGGGCATCACAAGGCCTTCGAGGGCTGCGTCGATTTCGAGAGTGTACCGCTCGGCGTGAACTACGTGACCTTCAACAGCTTCACCGATTCCGGCGCCACCATGACGGTCGACCTGTTCCAGTGGAGCAACAGCACCTGGGTGATGGGCAACCAGGCGCGGGCCGATACCGATCAGATGGCCGGCGGCTCGGGTAAGGACATCAACCTCAACAACGTGAACTTGAGCTTCGACTTCGGGCCCTGGGGGGCGGAGGATCTGACCGTCGCGGTGGGTGAATACGGCGGCAACATCAACATCCTGATCAACGGGGACTTCCGGAACTTCCAGAACTTCCCGGACATCCACAATACCGTGATCGGCGGCACGCAGGTCTCGGTCACCGGCGGCGCCCAGAACCAGCTCGGCACCCTGACCATTACCGGGCAGGTCGACAGCTTCTTCATCGGCGGCCAGGAGCTATGGATCGACGACGTCTGCTCGTAGCGCTCCTGGGGGTACAGAACGGCGATCTCGGCGGGGGTGGGCCAGCGGCCGCGCCCGCCGAAGATTCTTCGGTTTCCTGTCGACCGGCGGCCAAAGCTGGCTTAAAAGCATGAGGTTGTCTGAACGGCGGCGGTGTTTCCGGATCCCATGAAACTCGACAAGCGTGACTTGCAGATCCTGGCCATCCTGCAACAGGAGGGACGGATCACGAAATCCGAGCTGGCGGCGCGGATCAGCCTGTCGCCGGCGGCCTGCTGGGACCGGCTGAAGCGCCTCGATCAGGCCGGGTTCATCAGGGGCTACCACGCCGAGGTGGCGCTGGAGAAAATCACCCCGGTCTCGCTGTTCCTGGTCCAGATCGAGCTGGAGAGCCATCAGGCGGGCGATTTCCAGCGCTTCGAAGACGCGATGCAGGAGATTCCGCAGGTCACCCGCTGTGTGGCGGTGGGCGGCGGCGTCGATTACTTCCTGGAGATCGTGGCCCGCGATGTCGCCGGCTACCAGGAACTGATCGACGAGATCCTGGAAAGCAAAGTCGGCGTGAAACGCTACTTCACCTTCGTGGTGACCAAGCCGGTGAAGGACGCCCCGCCGCCCCTGGAACTGCTGCGCGGCGGGGGCACAGAGGAATCCTAGCCCGGCTTGGCCTCAGGGCCGCCGCCTCCGCTGTCCGCCGCCACGCGCGGGTGCTAGGATTGACCGCGACGGGAGTGCATCTCACGCGTCAGGGCAACCATGGGCCTCTATGCAGATGACAGAGCCGTGAAGTCGGCGATGATCCGGTTTTTGCATGGCTGGTGGCTCAGCAAATGCGCCGGCGACATCCCCGATCGTGCCGATTTCGACCCGGCGGACTTCAAGCCGTTGCTGCCGTACCTTTTCATTGCCGATGTCGAGCGCGAGCCGTTTCGTATCCGCTATCGGCTGGTCGGCACCAAGGTGGTCGATGCCACCGGCATGAACATCACAGGTCTTTATCTCGACGAGCTTCTGCCGCCCAATCCGGAGGAGCCTTGGCTGGAGTACTACCGCCGGGCCTACGAGGAACGCGCGCCGGTTTTCGGCTGCAGCGAGGCCCCGACCCTCAGCGGCGGACGCTTCACTTACGAGTTCGGTCTGTTTCCGCTCCGGCGGGGCGGCCGGGAAGTGGAGCAATTCGTCGCTATCGAGGACTATTTCGGATTGATCTCAACGCTCACCGAGTTGCAGGAGTGGCAGGACAGCCGGGCCGTGAAAGAGCGGGCCAGACAGCCAGGGTCGCCGCGGGCGCGCCGGCGCCGGTGAGGGCCGGCGGCTGCATCGGCGATACCGGGGCTGAAGGGGCCGGGGTCTGCTGGGGTCAAGTGCCGAATAATCTTAGCCTCATGGCCTCCGGCGCCGCGGAATCGTCGGCGGGCCACGCTTAAATCCGACCCACATTCCTCCGGCGGACCTTTACCATCCGCCCCATTCAGCCAGCAGAGTCGTGTTGATTTGGCAGGAGGAAGCGCCATGCCGCAGTCGCCGAGCTTTAAAGACGTGCCCAACGTTTCCCCCTTTGGGACCTTTGGCCTGGAGGACCCGGGCCTGCTGGCCAGCGCGTCCTATATCGACGGCGCCTGGGATGAAGGGGCCGGGGACGAAGGGGCCGGGACCGGCCTGCTTCCCGTCACCAATCCTGCGAACGGCGATCGGATCGCCGAGATCGCCACCTTGGGCGAGGCAGGGGCCCGGCGCGCGGTCGACGCGGCGCAGCAGGCTTTTCCCGCCTGGGCGGCCCTGCTGCCGCAGCAGCGCAGCGACATCCTGCGCCGCTGGTACGTGCTGATGATCGAGCACAAGGAAGACCTCTCGCGCATCATGACCCTGGAGCAGGGCAAGCCGATCTCCGAATCGCGCGGCGAGATCGACTACGGCGCCTCCTTCGCCGAGTACTTCGCCGAAGAGGCCAAGCGCCCGGACATCATGAGCGTCACCTCGCATCTGCCCTCGGCGGAGGTCGAGCTATGGCGCGAGCCGGTCGGCGTGGCGGCCCTGGTGACGCCGTGGAACTTCCCCAACGCCATGATCACCCGCAAGGCGGCGGCGGCCCTGGCGGTCGGCTGCACCGTTGTGATCCATCCTTCCAAGGAGACGCCCCTGTCGGCCTTGGCTCTGGCCGAGCTGGCGCAGCGCGCGGGCTTCCCGCCGGGCGTCTTCAACGTGGTGGTGGGCGAGCCCGCGCCCATTGTCGGTGCCTGGACGGCGGACAGCCGGGTGAGGGCGCTCTCCTTCACCGGATCGACGGAGATCGGCCGCTTGCTCTACGAGCAGTCGGCGCCGTCGATCAAACGCCTGAGCCTGGAGCTGGGCGGGCATGCACCTTTCATCGTTTTCGCTGACGCCGATCTCGACAAGGCGGTGGACGAAGCCATCGGGGCCAAGTTCGCCACCTCCGGCCAGGACTGCCTCGGCGCCAACCGCTTCTTCATCGAGCGTCCGGTCTACGAGGACTTCTGCCGCCGCTTCACGGCGCGGGCCGAGGCGCTGACCGTGGGGCAGGGCCTCGACGATCCGGACATCGGCCCGCTGATGAACCCGGCCGCCGTCGCCAAGCAGCAGGACCACGTGGCCGACGCGCTTTCCAAGGGCGCGCGCCTGCTCTGCGGCGGGGAGAGGCACGATCTGGGCCCGCTCTTCTTCCAGCCGACGGTGCTGGCCGACGTGCCGGCGGATGCCAAGATCATGTCGGAGGAGACCTTCGGCCCGGTCGCCGCGCTGACGCCCTTCGACGGCGAGGCCGAAGTGATCGAGCGCGCCAATGCCACCGAGTATGGCCTGGTCGCCTATCTGCACACCAAGGAGCCGGCGCGCATCTACCGCCTCAGCCGGGCGCTGGAGTTCGGCATGGTGGCGGTGAACCGCACCAAGGTGACGGGCGCGCCGATCCCCTTTGGCGGGATGAAGCAATCGGGTCTCGGGCGCGAGGGATCGCGGCTCGGCATCGAGGCCTTTTCCGATGTGAAGTACGTATGCCGCGACTGGTCCTAAGAGGAGAAGAAGGATGCTGAAGAACGATCAACTGGAGACTTGGGACCGGGAATGCTTTTTCCATCCTTCGACTCACCTGGCGCAGTTCGCGCGCGGCGAGGCGCCGCAGCGCGTCGTGACCGGCGGTGAAGGTGTCTACATCCGCGACCGCGAGGGCAACAAGCTGCTCGACGCCTTCGCCGGGCTGTACTGCGTGAACGTCGGCTACGGCCGCCAGGAGATCGCCAAGGCCATCGCCAAGCAGGCCGAGGAGCTGGCCTACTACCACGCCTATGTCGGCCACGGCACCGAGGCCTCGATCACCCTGTCGAAGATGATCATCGACCGGGCGCCGAAAGGCATGAGCCGGGTCTACTACGGCCTTTCCGGCTCCGACGCCAACGAGACCAACATCAAGCTGGTCTGGTACTACAACAACATCCTGGGGCGTCCGGAGAAGAAGAAGATCATCTCCCGCTGGCGCGGCTATCACGGCTCCGGCCTGATGACCGGCTCGCTGACCGGTCTGGAGCTGTTCCACAAGAAGTTCGACCTGCCGCTGGCCCAGGTGATCCATACCGAGGCGCCGTACTACTACCGGCGCGAGGACGACGCCCTGAGCGAGGAGGAGTTCACCGCCCACTGCGCCGCCGAACTGGACAAGCTGATCCAGGCCGAAGGGCCGGATACGGTCGCCGCCTTCATCGGGGAGCCGGCGCTGGGCACCGGCGGCCTGGTGCCGCCGCCGGTCGGTTATTGGCAGGCAATTCAGGACGTGCTGGCCAAGTACGACATCCTGCTGATCGCCGACGAGGTGGTGACCGGCTTCGGGCGTCTCGGCTCCATGTTCGGTTCCGACCACTACGGCATCCGTCCGGACATCATCACCTCGGCCAAGGGCCTCACCTCGGCCTACGCGCCGCTGTCCGCGTCGATCATCGGCGACAAGGTCTGGAAGGTGCTGGAGCAGGGCACCGACGAGAACGGCGCCATCGGGCATGGTTGGACCTATTCGGCGCACCCCATCGGCGCGGCGGCCGGCGTCGCCAACCTGAAGCTGGTGGACGAGCTGGACCTGGTGAAGAACGCCGGTTCGACGGGGGCCTATTTCAAGACGGCGATGCAAAAGGCGTTGGGCGGCCATCCCAACGTCGGTGAGGTGCGCGGCGAGGGCTTGCTCTGCGCCGTCGAACTGGTCGAGGACAAGGACGCCCGCAAGTTCTTCGAGCCCGCGGGGCAGTACGGCCCCAAGGTGGCGGCGGGTCTGCTGAAGCGTGGCGTCATCGCCCGCGCCATGCCGCAGGGCGATATCCTGGGTTTCGCGCCGCCCCTCTGCCTCAGCCGGGACGAGGCGGACATCGTCGTCGCCGCCATGCGCGAGGCGGTCGAGGAAGTCTTCGCCGGCGCCTGACACGCCGAATAAAGTCCTATGGGCCCGGGTTCCAGCGCCTTCTGCAGGTTGCCGGAACCCGGGCTCTTTTTTGCCCTGACGGGTTCGCGGAACCAATCGGGAGCGGCCCACGTTGTCCAGCCAAACCGAGACAATGAAAGGGCTAAAGTCATGAGCGAACGCTCCCCGAGCGAAAATTCCGAAACGTCGGCCCTGCAGGACGCCGGGGCGGCGATCAAGCGTGAAAGCCGCCACCTCGCCAGCGAGGCGAAAAACGCGGCCAAGTCCGCGGCCGATCAGGCGGTGCGCGACCAGCGCGACGTCCTGGCCGACTACGTTGCGGCCCTGGCTCACGCGGCCGACCGCGGCGCCGATGATTTGGACTCCGCCGGTTATGGCCGCAGTGCCGCCGCCGTTGCCCGCACCGCCGACGAAGTCGGTGGTTTTGCCGACCGCCTGCAGGCGCGTGAGCCCGGCGAGCTGTGGAGCGACCTGGAAGACTTCGCCAGGGATCATCCCGCGCTCGTCTTCGGCGCCGGTTTCGCGGCCGCCTTTGGCGTCGCCCGCTTCTTGAAGAGCAGCGGCGAGCCGGCGATTGACGAACTGCCGGCCACGGCCCCGCCTGCGGGCAGTTTCTGACCATGGCGGAGGCTTCGCTCGGCCGCTTGCTGGGGGACCTGATTGGCGATCTCGGCGAACTGGTGCGCCAGGAACTGCGCCTGGCGCAGGCCGAGGCGGCGGAGAAGATCAAGCAGGCCGAAAACGGCATCTACGCCGTGATCACCGGATTGCTGTTGGCATTCTGCGGCTTGCTGATCCTGTTGCAGGCGCTGGTTCTGGCCCTCAGCAACATCATGCCGCCCTGGCTCGCGGCCGTCAGTGTCGGCTGCGTTCTGGCCGTCTTGGCTTTCGTCTTCATTCGGCAGGGGCGCAACAGCCTTGCACCGAAGAACCTCGTTCCTCAGCGCACCTTGCGCAATGTGCGCGAAGACACCCATACGATGAAGGAAAATCTCCAATGACCCAGACCTATTCGAGCATCCCGGACTCCGATCCTGGTAAGAATACCGACAAAAGCACCGACGATATCGAGGCGGGCATCCGCACGACTCGCAAGAACATCGGCGACAACCTGGACCGTATCCAGCGCAAGCTGTCGCCGGGCGACATGGTCGACAATGCGATCGACTTCGCCAGGACCAACGGCGGTGCCGTTGCCGGCAGCGTCGGCCGCACCCTGCGCGACAATCCGGTGCCTGTGGCGATGATCGGCGCCGGCATCCTCTGGCTGGCTCTGTCGAGCCGCTCGAGCGACGACGACATCGAAGACACCGACAGCGAGACGA
>JBLWUP010000050.1:0-22135 GCA_048268885.1 Kiloniellaceae bacterium
GGGTGAGGCGCCGGCCGACCAGGGAAGGTGTCACCAGGTTGCCTTCCAAGGCCGTGATCCCGATGAACACGAGGGGCGGCAGCAGCGCGTCCAGAGGCGTGTTGAAGGTCAGGATGGCGGCCAGCATCAGGGCGCTGCAGGTCAGGATCGCCCCGACGTAGGGAATGAAGTTCAGTGTTGCCGCCATGACGCCCCACAGCAGCGGGTCGGGGATCCCGAAAGAGGCCATGACGATGGCGGTCACGCAGCCAAGCCCGGCGTTAATCAGGGTGATGGTCAAGAGATAGCGCGACACCTCGACCTGGAGGTCGCGGCCGATCTCAACGGCCCTCTTCTTGTCGCTCAAACGCGGCAGGATATGCACGGTCTTCAGCAGGAAGAGATTGCCGCTGGCCAACAAAAAGAAAAGCAGGATGCTCGTGATGGCCACCATGGTGAGCAACTGGCCGGTATTGGCGAGGAAAATCTGCGTCAGGTCCGGCCCCTGCATGACGACCTCGCTGTTCTCCGATCCGGGGGAGAGGCGGGCCACGTCCTCGCTGATTTCCTTGACGTTCTGCAGCGCGCCGACGATCTCCCGGAAGGTATAGCGGGCCCGGTACACCGCCTCGGGCAGCCGGGCGAACCATTCGACGGCGGGCGCCGAGAGGCGCACCATGATTGCCGACACGGCCGCCCCGGCCGCAATCACCACGATGCCGGAGGAAAAGCCCCGATTCAGGCCAACTTTGCAGAGCAGGCGCACGATGGGCGCCAGGACCAAGGCCAGGACGCAGGCCAGGGTCATGGGGATGAAAAGGGTCCGGGCGAAGAAGAGGGCAGAGATCATCGCGACGACGGCGATGACCACTGCGGCCACCGTCAAGGTCCGGTTTTCGCCTTGTTGCGTCTCCATGGCCACTGGCTTTTCTCCTCGCGGCGGGCTGGTCGTCGTTGGTTTTGCGGGGCGCGCGGATTGACGGCGCCCTAGAGGGAACTTTCCAGCGGGCCAATCGTTCCCTAAGAATGCAGAGTCGCAGGCGCACCTGCCGGCGATTGTCTGTGCCTTGTCAGGAGGGGGTATGCCAGTGAAGGCGTCGGGCAAGTCGCTGTTCCCGGTTTTGAAGAACGAAATCAGGACAGTGCGCAGCGCCCTCTGGTTCCGGCCCACGGCATTTTCCATCATCGCGGTGCTGATCGCGCTGTTCGTCGTCACCATCGACGGCTTTCTGCCGAAAGACGCGCTGGGCTTCCTGCCGGACGTCGAAACCTCCACGGTCCGTGATCTGCTGCATCTGCTGGCCGGGAGCATGCTGACCGTGACCACGGTGACGCTTTCGGTCCTGATGCTGGTGCTCAGCCTCGCCGCCGGCCAGGCCTCGCCGCGCGCGGTGCCGGAGATCATGGCCGACCCGGTGACGCAGAATGCCCTGGGGACCTTTCTCGCGACCTTCGTTTTCGCATTGACCGCCCTGCTGCTGTTCGGCTTCGGCTCGGTGGTGGGCCCCGGCGTCACCCTGACCTTCATTTGCGCGCTCTTGTTCATGATGAACTCCCTGCGCTACCTGGTGCAGTGGATCCACCATGTGGCCGACACCCTTAAGGTCAACCGTATGATCGACCGCATCCACCACCAGGCCAGCAGCGTCCTGGAGAATTACCTCGCCGCCGAACCTCAGGAGGCTTGCGAGACGGCGGAGGGGACAGGCGGCGAGGCGGTGGCACTGTTTCCCGTCTCGACCGGCTATGTGCAACTGGTCGATGGTCAACGCCTGCAAACTCTCGCCTGCGAGGAAAACCTGACTGTGCGGCTTCGTGTTCAGGAAGGTGATTTCGTGCATCCCCGCCGCCGCGTGATGGAAGTTCGCGGTGGAGAACTGTCTGACGAGACAAAGGAGGCCCTGCGGGCCGCCGCCGTCGTCGGCTTCGAGCGCAGCCATGAAGGCGACCCACGGCTGGGCTTCGAGCTTCTGGCCGAGGTCGCCTGCCGGGCGCTGTCGCCGGGTATCAACGATCCGCAATCGGCCTTGGCTTGCATCGAGCATCTCGGCGCCCTGCTGGCCATGGCGGCCGAGCAGCCGAGCGGCGATTACCCGCCGAACCGCAGTCCCGATGGACGGGTACACTACCTGCGGCCCGACTTCGACGCCTTCATGGAGCGTGCCCTGCGGCCGATCATGCGCGACGGCAGCGGATCGGCGGAGGTCGTCTTCCTGATCATGAGGGTGCTCATCGAGCTGACCGAACAGGCCGCGCCCGAATACCTGGAGCGTCTTGAGGACGAGGCGCAGCGGACCGAGGATTTCGGTGCCGCGGGCCTTGAGCTTGAAGCCGACAAGGCAAAGCTCCGCCGGATGGCGGAGCAGCTGAGGGCCATTGTCGCCGACCGCCGGGGCTAGCGCCGGGCGATGATCCAGATGGCGTGAACGATGCCGGGGATGTAGCCCAGCAGCGTCAGCAGGATATTGATCCAGAATTGCGGACCGATACCGACCTGCAGAAAGACGCCGAGCGGCGGCAGCAGAATCGCCAGAATGATGCGAATAAGATCCACGTCTGTGTGCTCCTTCATAAAATGTGCCCCGGACGCACCGCGATAGGTCGCGTGGCGGCGGGGCCCTTGGATATCAGATAAAACGGACAAAGTGGGTAGACAACGGACGGAGAGCTTCTTGGTTCCGTCCGCCGAGACCTGGGAAAACGTGGAACTCCCGCGATGCGGTCACGTTGTCTTAGGAATCGCAAAATTCCAAGGAGAACGTGACATGACCAAGTTGCCTTGCCTGCTGGTGGCGGGCGCCCTTGCGCTGCCGCTGCCGGCTTTTGCCGACTGTGCCACGCGCATTTCGGCCGTCGAGAACCATCCCGCAATCGCTGAGGCCGGCGAGATAGACGCCGGCGCTGCGGCTAAGACCGACCGGAGCGACGCGGCCGCTGCCGCGCCCGGCCAGGAAGAAGAGATTGTCGACAAGGAGGTGATCGGCAACGGCGCGGCGGTCCAGGAAGACGGCGGCGAGACGGTCTACGCGGAGGGCGGCCCGGCGACGCCGCGAGAGAACTGGTTCGGCAGCCCGCCGAAGAAGGCGGCCGTGCTGGCCCATCTCAAGACGGCCAAGGACGAACAGCAGGCCGGCAACGAGAAGGCCTGCCTGGATTCAATCGAAAAAGCGGAGAAGGCCATGACCCCGGATGCCGGCTGATCCTGCCGTCACTGTCTGGAAAGGGGGCGCCCGCTGCGGGCGCGCCTTTTTTGTCATCGCGGTTCCAGGAACTTACCGAACCCGGTGGGCGTTTTCCCTGCATCTGGCGCGAGGCCGAAACCGCGCGCAATCCCTGAAACGCACTATGGAGTGGAACGATGAATTGGGACCAGGTCGAAGGAAACTGGAAGCAGCTTAAGGGGCAGGCCAAGGAAAAGTGGGGCCGCCTGACCGATGACCAGCTGGACGAGATGGAAGGGCGTCGCGACCAGCTGATCGGCAAGCTGCAGGAACACTACGGGATGGCTCGCGAGGAAGCCGAGAAAGAGGCCGACCGCTGGGCCAGCACCGTCTGAGCAGACGGCAAATCCCACTGCCAAGTCGAAAGGCGGCTGCGCAAGCGGCCGCCTTTTCTTTTGTGTGTCCAGTCCTCGGAGCGTGAAAAGGTGATCCGAACAAGAAAAGAGGGGCGGCGGTTGCCACCCCTCCTTCTCTAGCGTTCAACGCTGACTTCTCGCTGCCCGGGGAGGGAGGAGAAAGGCAGGGCGGCTTTTAGTTGCCCTGGTCCTGGTAGTAGGCGTCGTTCAGAGCGCGCCACTCGGCGTTGTCGATCTCGGCCCAGGAATCCCGCTCGAAGCTCGGCGCCTCGTCGAGCACCTTCTCCGAAACGTCCAGCACGAAGATCGGCGCCTCGGCGTTGTCCGTGACCTTCAGCTGCTTCCAGGGAACGGCGATCTGCTTCTCGGCGATGCCGAGGAAGCCGCCGTGAGCCAGGATCGCGTAGGCGACGTCACCGCTCTGCGGGTCCATCACCACGTCCTGGATCTCGCCGAGATCTTCGTTCTCCATGTTACGCACGTCGGCGCCGACGACCGAGGCGGCACGCAGCGGCTTGTTCCGCTGCTCGACCGGCACGGCGGTCTTCAGGCGCTCGACTTCCTTCTCGGACCAGCTGCCGAGGGTCATGCCCTCTTCGTTCACGTCGTCGGTGCGCTGCTCCACCAAGTCGTTGATCGACGCCACGGTCTCCTCGCAGGCGTCTTCCATCCCGTTGCTCTGGAAGATGCGGGCCGCGGTACGCAGCGTGCGGACGTCGTTGGCCATGCTGCCGGTCAGGGCGACGCGATAGTTCTCCTCGCTGGAGGAGATCTTGTCATTGAGGGCCTGGAGGTCTTCGTTGCAGGCAGCGTAGGCCGGCGCGGCGGCACCGAGGGCGGTGACGGCGGCGGTGGCTAGAAGTAGTTTTCTCATGAGTTCTACCCTTTGATATGTGAAAGGTACGGTATGAAGGGAGAACGGCGGGTTCATATGAATCGTTCCGTGACAAACGATAGAAAGCAGCACGTCGGGTGCGTCGACGGAAAACAATATGGAGCACGCAAAAATAAAGGGCGCCGAAGCGCCCCGTAGGTTGGTTGGAAAATCTTTGTCTTTTAATCCGTGGCGTCTTCCACGGCGTCGCCGACTTCCTCAGCCGACTCGTCGATCGACTCACCCAGCTGTTCCGCCGGACCCTCTTCCTCGCACGCGCTCAGCGCCAGCGCCGCGGTGAAAGCCACGACCGTCGCCGGGATGGCTACTTTCATCGTCTTGAACATTGTCATGTCGCTCCTAATGTGGGGCCTGCTTGCGGGGGCTACTTGCGGGCCGGGGAGCGGCCTTTTTCTTCGGCCTCCCGCAGCTTGCCCGCGTCGTCGCCTTCCACGGCCTTACGGGCCCTCTCGGCGCTTTCGTCGACCTTGCCGGACTTCACGAAATCGCGCGTGTCCTTGTTGTACTCGCGGGCGGCCGTACGGCTGCCTTCGCCTTCGTTCTTACTGTTGCCAGTCATGTCTCGATGCCTCGATAAGCTGGATTGGGGGAGGGGCGTGCGATCTTAGTTATCGCCGTCAGCGCTATCCTGAATAGCTTCGCCCGTCGCCTCGATGTCTTCGCCGGCACCCTCAACGGTATTGCAGGCCGAGAGGGACGCCGCGGAGAAGGTGGCCAGTGCGAGACAAAGCAAGAGCCGGCGAGCATTGAGTTCGACACTGTTCACAACGCTGGTCATGTCTGGTCTCCATCGCATAGTCGTTTCCCATCCCGGACAGCAATATCTGCGGCCGGGGTCTGCTAAGGAAATGCGCGAGCAAGGGAAAGGTTCCGCGGGCGCTACTGCTTTCTTTGATCCCGCCGGCGCTCTGCGGCGCTGTCGTCGTGGCGCCCGGAACGCTGGCGCTCTGCGGCGCTGTCATCGTGGCGCGCGGAACGCGCCGGGGCGACGGCGTGGAGCTGGCTCAGGAGGTGGTCGATGAGCTGCCCAGCCTCCGTCCGGACACGTTGTCGCGCCGGGTCGTCGCAGTTGGTCTCGTAGGCATTGATGGCGTCGAGCAGGCAGCGGCAGAGCTCGTCGCGGTCAACGACGCCTGAGTCGGCAAGCGCGAGAATCAGCGACTCACTGACGCTCAAGGCAGCGAGCGCCACCGCTTCGGCGGAAGGTGAGCACGGCGCGTCGCTACGAGGCCATTTTTTCCTGCATTTGGACTCATTCTTGACGATTGGTTCGGCTTTCCGTTGGCGTAAAGGCGCGCTAAAATTGGTCGTCCATGTCGTCGTCTTGCATGAACATGACTATGACAGCGCATTGGGAGGCAGGGGTTAACTTATGCTAAGCGACCGCGGTTTTCGGCAGTTTCACGCCGATGTGGACCGGAAAGCATGAAGGCCGAGCAGACACATGGGGCCCTTGGCCGCAAGTTGAGCGCCTTTCTGCCGCTGAGCAACGCCGAGATCGATTGCATCGAGGTGATGCAGAAGAAAGTGAAGATCTTCGACGCGGGTTGTGAATTGGTGCGCGACGGAGACGCCTACGATACGACCTATATCGTCGAGGACGGCTGGGCGATGCGGTTCAAGACGCTCTCCGACGGGCGCCGTCAGATTCTCAATTTCGTGCTGCCGGGCGATTTCGTCGGACTGTTTTCGCCCCTCTTCGAGACGGCCGATCACAACGTGGCAGCCCTGACGGATCTCACCGTCCATCCGGTCGAACCCACCTACATGGTGAAGCTCTTCGCGAACTGCCCGCGCCTGGGCGCGGCTGTCGCCTGGTCGGCGGGGCGCGACGAGGCGCTGCTCTCTGAGCAGGTGGTGAGGGTGGGGCGGCGCAGTGCCTATGAGCGGACCGGCCATATCATGATGGAACTGCTGCACCGGCTGCGCCTGGTCGGCGAAGCCGGCCAACGGTCTTTTGAAATTCCGCTGACGCAGGAGATCCTCGCCGATACCCTGGGGCTCAGCATCGTTCACGTGAACCGCACGCTGCGCCGGCTGCGTGAAAATGGCCTGCTGCACATCTCCGGCGACAGGCTGATCATCGATGATCTCGACAAGCTTGCCAGTGTGGCCGAGTTTTCGCCGGAGTACCTGACGCCGGAGGCTCTGCCAAAGGAGACCGCCGCGACGATGCCCGCGGTTTGAGGCTCCGGCCTGAATCGTCGTCAGGGCAGGACCTGGCTGAGGACCGAGGTCAGGTGGTGTTCGCTGTAGGGTTTTCCGGCAACGGGAATGTCGGCGAACTGCGGCGGGATTATGGCCCGCTCTCCGTAACCGGTGGCGAAGACAAACGGAATGCCCAGCTCGTCGAGCCGCCGTGCCACGGGCAGACTGTCGCCGCGCCCGAGCTTGAGGTCGAGCAAAGCCGCATCGCAGAATTTTCGCTCGAGCAGCTGCAGGGCCTCGGCCGCCGTGCTGACGACGTCGACCGACGCGGCGCCGCTGCGCAGCAGCATTTCTTCGACGTCCAGGGCGAGGATCATGTTGTCCTCGACGACGAGGAACTTGAGCCCGGCGCGCAAGGTCCGGCGTTTTTTCTGCGTCACGGCCGGCTTCTCGACCTCATCGCTCCGGCTGACCAGTTCGCCGGGCAGGGTCAGCTCCGCACGCACGCCCTGGGGCTCATACGAGATGTCGACGTTACCGTCGAGTTCATAGGGAATTGAGCGCTCGATCACGGTGGAGCCGAAGCCCCGGCGCGCCGGCGGCGTCACCGGCGGGCCGCCGCTTTCGATCCAGTCCAGGCGGAACTCGCCGTCCGGCTCGAGCGTCCAGCAGATGGCGAGCTTTCCCTGCTGGTCCTTCAGCGCGCCGTACTTGGTGGCGTTCGTTGCCAGCTCATGGATCACCATGGCCATCGCGGTGTGAGCCCGCGGCGCAAGCAGAACCGCGGGGCCTTCCAGCCGCACTCTGTCTTCTTGGCCTTTCAGGTAGGGTTCGAGTTCCGCTTCCAGGAGCTCGCGGAGCGGACCGGCGCTCCAGTCACGCTGTGTGAGCTGGTCGTGGGCGAAGGACAGCGCCCCGATGCGCAGTTCGAGGTTTGTCGTGAAGTCGCCGAGCGAACTGGCCGTGTTGCGGCTCTTGCGCACCAGAGAGCGCACCAGCGCCAGAGCGTTCTTCACCCGGTGATTCATTTCGGCGATCAGGAAGTCCTGGCGCTCCTGCGCCTCCCGTCGCTCTTTCTCCGCCATGTCGGTATGGCGCAGCACGACTTCCAGAAGGGCGATCCGCAATCCTTCGATGACGCGCTGTTCCGCGTCGGTCCAGGGTTGCGAATGTCCGCGGACGGTCTCGCGCCAGGCCTCGAAGCTCTTGCGGGGTGACAGGCGCAGGTCCCCGGAACCGCTGTTGGACTGTTTGCGCGGATCACCGGCCCAGGTGATGCTCTGGACCACTTCCCGGCGGCAGAAGATGACATAGTCGCGCGGCACCCGGGAAATCGGCACCGCGAGGATGCCGCTTACGTCATCGGCGTAGGCGGCGGCTTCCGGCAGATGGGCGGAGAGCTGGTCCGTCGCGAAGACTCGCGCGCTGCTCGTCGTATTCAGAAACTCGATCAGATGTGTCAAGGCGTCGGGCGGCGGCGTCACGCCGACGCCGGAAAAGCGGGCGTTGCTCCAGACCCCGATACCGTCGGCGGCCACCAGCTCGTCCAGCAGTGGACGGTACTTCTCCAGGTTCTCGAACAGCGCGTCCTTCGGGTCCATGCTGCTCACCAGGCGGTCATGCGCCGCGCGGGCCTTGATCTCGTACTGGTGCTCCTCGGCGCGTTGCCGGACTTCGACCAGCAGGGAGAACATCTGGCCGAAGAGCTCGGCGGCGGCGTGCAGGTTCGGCCGCAACGGCTTGGGATCTTTGTGATGGCAGGAAATGAGGCCCCAGAGTTTTCCCTCGACGATGACCGAAACCGACAGGGAGGCGCCCGCGCCCATGTTGCGCAGATACTCGAGGTGGACCGGCGAGACGCTGCGCAGGGTGGAAAGGCTCAGGTCGAAAGGCCGGCCATCGGCATCGACGGCGGGTTCCAGCGGGACCGGCGTGTAGTTCACGTCCGGTATCTGGCGCAGCCAGCTGCGCTTGTACAGCTCGCGGGCCTGGCGGGGAATGTCCGTGGCCGGATAATGCAGCCCCAGGTAAGGCGGCATGCCGGCGCGCAGTGTTTCCGCGATGACCTTTCCGGATCCGTCGTGGAGAAACTTGTAGATCATGACACGGTCGAAACCCGTCATGGCGCGAAACTGCTGCGCTGCCTGTTGGAACAGGCCCTCGAGTGAGTCGGCCTGCTGCAGACGGGATAGCATCGACTTGACCAGACTGATCGGATCGCTCTCCTGCCCCTTACGCGCTGCTTGGGGCTCGAATTCCAGGATCACGGTCTCGCCCTGCAGGTGAACGGCGGCGTCCAGCAAAGGACCGTCGCCGTTCTCGAGGTTGGAGACCCGCTCGAGGCTTCGCATGACCGATGAGTACTGAAGCGTGTTGCGCAGCCGGTGAACGGTCTCGGAGGGCAGGACGGACGATAAGGTCTGGCCGCGCAGGCCGCCGGGCGGCGTGCCGAGGATGGCTTCGGCATTGCCCGAGGTGGAAACGATGGTCCACTCCGGAAGGGAACAGATCAGCAGGCAGCCGTGCGGTTGGATGGCGCCGGGGATGTGGATCGGTTCCCGATCGCAGTCGGTCAAAGGCAAGCCGCCGGAGGCGGCAGAGGGGGGGGCAGGTTCTATCATCGCACAACCACGTAGCATCGGTATGTCTCGAAGGTATGACGAGCGGATTGCACGGCTTCATCGACATCCCGGCGGCCAAGCGGCGCTGCATTCAGCACTTGCAGGAAGGCCAGCCAGCGGCTGCTGCGGGCGTCGCCGTAGGCATGGAAAAAGCGCGCGCCCCAGGTCGCGCTGAAGCCGATCCGCCGGGCGCGGTTGGCCAGGACGGCAGCCCCCAGCGTGGCGCCTTCGGTGACGTACAGAGCGCCCAGGAGGATGGCCTGGCTCGCCGGCGCCGCCGGCATGATCCCATGCAACGTTTCAGGAACCTCGTCGGGGAAAGCCGCGAGCGCCTGCGCATCGGCGACCAGGACATCCTGTTTCCGGCGCTCCGGCCAGTCGTCCAGCAGGCTGCGGACACCGCAGGCCTCGGCCCAGCCTTCCAAGGCACGATAGAACGCAAGATTGTTGAGGATAAAGCGGCGATAGCGCTCGGTGGAGGCAAAGGGGTTCAAACGGTCGACAGCCTCTTCGGCTTCGCTGTGCTGGGCGGCCGTGCCCCGTTTCAGGCGGGCGTGATGGCTGAGGGACGCAGGGGAGCCTTCGCCGGCTGTGCGCGTGCGCTCGTTGTCTGCAATCTCTCGCGCAAAGCTAAAGATCCTGCCGCCGGAATCATCCAAATCCAACTCCTCCCCCTATGTCCGCTCGGCGCGGCGAGGAGAGGAGGGCTGACGGTTTGAAAAGATGAAGGTCGACGGTCTACGGCTCACTTGTGCCTACCCGATCAGGATTGAACAGGCGAATAAAATAGGGCGCCGTTTAACTCTGCGCTGCAACATATGATAAGTCACGCTGCCGGACGGAGGCGATTTGCTCTCAGCGGGCATGGGAAGCTGTGGAAAAGCTGTGGCGGGAAGAGGAGGCGGACTTTTACTCAGAAGGGGGGCCCAGCTGCAGGCCCCCGAGGTTTAGGGCCCGGAGTCAGGGCCCGGGGGGCGCCGGAGAGTGCTTTGGAGCCAACACTGTCCGGCGCCGGGCGAGGGGCCCCATGTTGAGGCTTGCCGCAGGTTGAGGCTTGTCGGGGCTTAACGGGGCGCGGCTTACAACGAGCCGCCACGGCCGCGTACCAGGTGCATGATCAGAGAAACGACCAGCAGCACCAGGAAGATGAAGAAGAGGATCTGCGCGATGCCTGCGGTGGCAGAGGCGATGCCGCCAAAGCCGAACACGCCGGCGATGATCGCGACGATGAAGAAGACCAAGGCCCAATAAAGCATGGAACACTCCTAATAGCGGTTTCAGGGCAGGGGCCGCCGCAGTGGTGACCCTTTGGAGCTCCCTAGCGGGGCTCGGCTTGCCGTTGTGTTTGAAAACGCGACGTCGGCAGGAAGGTTCCGGATTTTGCCTGGGGGAACACCCGTTGGTGTCCCGGTGTATGTCTAGGTGGCCGGCATCTTCAGGGTCAGGCGGAAGCCGTCCCCGTCCTCGATGCGCACAGTTCCCCCCAGCTGACGGGCGAAGGCCTGGATCAGCCGGTTGCCGAGGCTTTCGGCCGAGGTTGCCTCGGCTGTGCTGCCGTTGTCGGTGACCGTCATGACCAGTTCGCCGTCATCCTGCGGCTTCAGGGTGATGCTCAGCAGGGCCTCTCCGTCGTCCGGACGGTCGTGCTTCAAGGCATTGCTGACGACTTCCGTAATCAGCAGGGCCAGCGGCACGGCGCGCTCGGGTTCGCTTTGGATCGGATCGATGTCGAAGGCCATCCTGACGTCCTCCGCCGCCTCGCCCTGGGCCTGCCGCAGGTATTCGCAGAGCTGGGGGACGAACTCATCCAGCTTGATGCGGTGCAGTTCCGAGGTCTGGTAGAGATTGCTGTGCACCATGGACAGCGCGTAGATGCGATCCTGCGTGGTGCGCAGGGCCGCCTTCTCGTGCTCGTTCTTGGCGCCCGTGACCTGCAGGTTCACCAGGCTGGAGACCACCTGCAGATTGTTTTTCACCCGGTGATAGACCTCGCGCAGCAGCGTCTTCTGCTCCTTCAGAGACTCCCGCAACTCGGCCTCGTGCATGCCGATGACGTCGGCCATCTTGTGCATGGTCATGCCCAGCTCGCGGATTTCCTGTGGCGCATGCTCGATCCCCGGCGTGCGGGCTTCCAGGTGCCCCTCGGCGTAGGCATTGGCGGTCCTGCGCAGCCGCAGGATCTGGCGCAGCACCAGTCGGTCCACCGCGAACCAGGCGACGGCAATGGCGATACCCCACATCAGCACCGGATAGCTGAGGCCCGCAAGAAGGTGCAGGCCGGGGTCCCGCAGCAGATGGCCTGAAACGCCGCCAAGCACGATGAAGACCTGCTCTTCATACATCGGGG
Organism: Kiloniellaceae bacterium; assembly: GCA_048268885.1. Classification (GTDB taxonomy): domain Bacteria; phylum Pseudomonadota; class Alphaproteobacteria; order Kiloniellales; family Kiloniellaceae; genus Pelagibius. Next base: position 11,568 of record JBLWUP010000050.1, read on the forward strand.
CCAGGGCGAAGATGCGCTCGACCCCGTCGCGCCCTTCGGTACGGAACACCTGGGCCTGGCCGCTCATGCGGGTGCCGATGACGAAGGCGGCGGGCATCCACTGGCCGTTTTCACCCTCGACGGCGGATTCCGCCATGATGCTGCCACGGCGGTCCAGCAAGGCGACACTGGTGTTCGACAGGGAACGCCCGTTGTCGTTGCGCAGCAGGTCCTGCAGCCAGACATTGCGCAGCGCTATGGCGATGACGCCGACGATCTTGCTGTCGTCGCGGCGCAGCGGCAGGGTTGTCAGCAGCGCGGGCTCGCTTTCGCCGTGCAGCGTAACGTTGCCGCTGACGGTGAAGGTTTCGTTGCGCAGGGTCCGGGCAAACCATTCCGTGTCGCCGAAGGTCGAGGTTTCTTCGCTGCTCGCGCAGGCGATGCTGCCGTCCAGACGAAGAACCATAAGTTCTTCGTACTTATCGATCTCCCGGAGCTCTGCCCGCAGTATTTCGGCGCAGGAGCCCTGGGCGAAGCGCCGGATCTCGGAAAGTCCCGCAAGCCGCGCCAGGGTGTCGTGCGCGGCATCGATCTCGTTTTTTTCCTGCCCCGCGATGATGGCGGAGGACTGCAGCATGTTCCGCTCAGTCAGGGCTTTGACCTGCCGGTAGTTGGCCACGGCCTGGATGACGGCGAGCGTACTGGCAGGCAGCAGCGCCAATGCCAGGAGCAAGATCAGCCGAGAGCGGAGTGAACGAAGCACGTTAGCCGGCTGCCTGGAAAGGGATCAACAGCCTGCGAGAAGCGCTTGCTGGCTGTCGAGGGCGCCTGCCATAGCCTTGTCGCTGCCGCCGATGTCGTTGTTGGAATCGATCTGCAGCAGATCACTCAGGCGGGCCCTTGCACGGTTGACCCGGCTTTTCATCGTACCGACGGCGCAGTCGCAGATGTTCGCCGCATCCTCATAGGAAAAGCCCGAGGCGCCGATCAGGATCAGCGCTTCACGCTGTTCGGCCGGCAACTGGTTTAGAGCGGCACGGAAGTCCAGCAGTTCCATGGCCGCGATCTGGTTCGGCTGGGTCGAGAGTGACTCGGCATAGCCGCCGTCGGCATCCTCCACCTCGCGCTTTCGCTTGCGCAGTTCGGAATAGTAGAGATTGCGCAGGATCGTGAACATCCAGGCGCGCAGGTTGGTGCCGGCTTCGAATTTGTCGAGGTTGGAGAGCGCGCGCATCAAGGCGCCCTGCACCAGGTCGTCCGCCTGCGAGGGGTTGTTCACCAGCGAGCGGGAGAAGGCGCGAAGGTTGGGAATAACCTCGACGATCTGGTCGTGAAGCGCATTATGGGACGGATCTGCTTTCACGAACCGCGCTCCTTCTTTTCGATCTGCTGCAGGAGCGACAGAAAGCGGTCGGGCACGGGCTCGCTGAGCGCCTCGTCGTAGACTTTGCGCAAATGCGCCCCAATCCAGTCCTCTTTTGCGCTGCTGGCCTGCTTGGCGCTGAGCCGCTGCCCGTCGGGGAGATCCGATTTATCTTTGCGTTCTTTTGTCATCATCTTTTCAATCTCGGGCTGAATAAGTTCCCATTTTAGCGACATCCTGTTCCTGGGAAAGGACTGAGGCTAGAGGCAAGTGCATGATGTTCCTTTGTTTTATGACCGAACAACGATACAGGCGTAAAAAAGTTCCATGGCCGAGGGAACTTTTTCGCATGTTCGGCGGTTTTCTTTCAACAGAGGCCCGGATTCCGCCAATCCGCCATGTCTGGCCTTTGTCAGAATAGTTCGCACAGGGAGCTCAGTTCAGCGATGTCAATTTCTCAAGCGATCGGGCCGCATTTGCCCCTCCTGCGCCGCTACGCGCGTGCCCTGACCGGGACGCAGGAGAGTGGTGATCGCTATGTTGCAGCCTCACTTGAAGCAATTCTCGAGGCCCCCGAAGAGTTCCCGAAGAGCCCGGATCCCAGGGTCGGTCTTTACCAGGTCTTCCAAAAGGTCTGGTCTGCTGCGCAGGCGCCCCTGGAGGCGCCCGGGGAATCCTTCGACGCGCAGGAACTCGTCGCCCAGAAGCGCTTGGCCGCGTTGACGCCGCGGTCCCGCCAGGCCCTGCTGCTGACCGCCATGGAAGGATTCACGCGCGAAGAGGCGGCGGTGATCCTGGAAGCCGACCATGACGAGATCGTGGGATTGCTGGCCAGTGCGCTGTCGGAGATCGACCGGCAGACCACGACCAATGTCCTCATCATCGAGGACGAACCGATCATCGCCATGGACCTGGAGGGCATCGTGCAGGGCCTCGGGCACAGAGTCTCCGCCATCGCCGATACCCGCACCTCCGCCGTCGCCGCGGCGCGCGATCATACTCCCGGACTCGTGCTCGCGGACATCCAGCTGGCCGACGGTTCGTCCGGGATCGATGCGGTCACCGATATCCTCAACGACTTCGAGGTGCCGGTCATCTTCATTACCGCCTATCCCGACCGTTTGCTGACGGGGGAGCGGCCGGAGCCGACCTTCCTCATCACCAAGCCGTTCCAGGAAGCGACGGTGAAGGCCGCGATCAGCCAGGCGCTGTTCTTCGAAAGCAGTGCCCGCATGGCTTAACCCGCCGATCCCTCTCGTCTGAAGGCGCGCCCGCGGCCCCCGCGGCGCGCCTTTTTCTTTTCCGCGCTTCGGCACGACTTCTTTTCCGCGCTTCGGCACGGCCACGGCTCCGGGGGCCAACATTCCACTGTCCTCGCTGCCGTCGGCACAGCGCTTCGCAGGCTTGATCCGCGTCCCGCGATCTTTCTCGGAACCTTTAATCGCGTCGAGACATTGCCATGCCGAGACAAGAGAGCGCAGCGGTTGATTCGCCCCCTTGAAGATTTTGGGGTGAAGCACCGGAGCCGAGGACGACTTCTCCGCCATGGGCGGCCGTGCCGCGAAACGCGGCGATTGGAAGCTACGAAGAGCCTCATCGTGCAGCCGTTTGCCGGTCTCTCGATCGATGCGAATGCAGTACAGCGGAAAGAAAAGGAGACAGACATGATGCGCAAGATTTTGCTGAGTGGGGTCGCTTCGACCTTTGTCGTTCTGGCCAGCGGCGGCGCCAACGCCGTTCTTTTTTACGGCGACGACATGGAGGAAGCGCGGGCGATGCAGACCAGCGGCGCGACCTTCGACAGCTATCTCGCCCGGGAGTATCGCGACTTCTTCATCTTCGAGGCGGATGAGATGTACGACTGGATCGACGCCGATCACTTTGCCGAGAAGGCGCTGGCGGCCAACAGCAGCGGCGCCGGCAGCGTGCAGCCGGAAGACCCCGCCGAGTGGGATATCGACGACGCGCACATGCCTGAACTGAAGGCCGCCCGCGGCGACCTGATGGCCGCCTTCGATCACGGTGCCCGCGAGGTAGCGCCGAAGGAAGCCGCTATCGCGCAGGCCAAGTACGACTGCTGGGTGGAGCAGCAGGAAGAGGGGCATCAGCCGACCCACATCGCCGCTTGCCGCGATCAGTTCGCTGCCGCGATGTCCGCGCTGCAGGGCCGGATGCAGGCGGCCGAAGCCAAGCCGGAGCCCCAGCCGGAGCCGGAAACCCGTATGGTGATCGGCGAGGAGCTGGCCAAGACCATCCTCTATTTCGACTTTGACAAGGCGGAGTTGACTCCGGCCTCTCAGTCCAAGGTCGACGCGTTCGTCGCGGAGATGAAGGGCTTGAGCGATGTCGCTGTCTTCGTCGAGGGGCATGCCGACCGCGCCGGCACCACCACCTATAATCTCGATCTCTCCGAGAAGCGGGCGGAGATGGTCCGCGCGGCGCTGATCCGCGAGGGCATCACCATCGGTGACCTCGACGAGTTGAAGACCGCGGCGCAGGGCGAGACCGAACCGGCCGTCGCCACGCCGGACGGTGTTCCCGAGCAGGCCAATCGCCGGGTCGAGATCGTCGCCCGGGGCATGTTCGCCGAGATGGTCGAGAACCCCCAGTAAGGACCTTCTGCCGGCGGCCTGAACGGCCAAGGCGGGGACGGGCTCCACCCTTCGGTGGGGCCCGTTCCTTTTTCTTTGCGCCACGGGAACGCGGAGGGGGCTCAGGGAGTTTTGAAAGCATCCACGGACGGCGCGCTGAGGGTGCCGCGGTCCAGCCAGCAAAAACCGCGGCCGAGATGACAAGCGGCGCCGCACGACCAAAGAGGATTGGGATGAATATCTACGATCGGATCAAACAGGACCATGACGACGCGCGCGAGCTGATGGCCGAGATCAAGGACACCTCCGACCAGGCGGTGAAGACGCGCCGGCGGCTTTTCGATCGCTTCAAGCGCGAGATGTGGGTGCATCACAAGCTGGAAGAGGCGGTGTTCTACAACACCCTCAGCAGGCATCGCGAAACCCGCGATGAAGCCTTCGAGGCGGTGAACGAGCATCACGTCGCCAACGGGCTGCTCGAGGAACTCGACTCGGTCCCGGTCGACAGCCCGGAATGGGCGTCGAAGTTCGGTGTGCTCACGGAGCTGGTGGAGCATCACATGGACGAGGAAGAGGAAGAGACCTTCGCCGAGGCGCGTGAGGTGCTGGACAAGGAAGCCGCCGAGACCATGGGCGAGAAGTTCGATTCCCGGAAGAAGGTCGTGATGGCGGCGATGGAGCCGCTCGATCTCGCGTCCTAGGCACGCGCGACAGACGCTTTTTCACCTTTTTCGCGGAAACGGGCTGCCGGCGGCGGGAACCAAAGCCGAAGCAGGGCGTTTACCCCGCAGAAAAACAGCGCATCGCAGATGCAGGAGAAGAAGTCATGGGTATAGAAGTTGGCGGCATACTTGGCCTTATCATCCTGGCCCTGGATATCTGGGCCATCGTTAACATCCTTGGATCCGGCGCCAGTACCGGCGGGAAGGTCCTGTGGATCATCCTGGTTCTGCTGTTGCCGGTTCTGGGCCTGATCATCTGGTTGCTTGCCGGTCCCCGCGGCAAGCCGGCGTCAATTTAAGGCGCCAGGCGCCGGCGGAGCTTCCCCCGTTTCCGCCGGCGCCGCTTCCGGCCCCCGTTACCGGCCCCGGCAGCAGGCTTTCGACCTTCCGGTCCTTAAGTCGAAACCCCCTCCACCTATCCCTTCCAGACGTTGCGTGAGACGCTACTTCCCGGCACATTACGGGCAGGGTCCCGCAGGCGGAATCAGAACCGCCGAAGGGCCCGCAGGATCGGAGCGTTCAACGGTCGAGAAAGGGTACGACGTCCATGGCTGCCTCCAGCGATAGTCTGCATGCGCCGCGCGAGCGGCTGAGTAAGGAAACCGTCCATCTCCATCAAGCCATCGTCTCGCTGATGGAAGAACTGGAAGCGGTCGATTGGTACCGTCAGCGCGCCGACGATTGCGATGACGAGGCGCTCAAGGAAATCCTTCTGCACAATATGCGCGAGGAGATGGAGCACGCCGCCATGGTGCTGGAGTGGATCCGCCGGAACAGCACGGACTTCGACAAGTACCTAAAGGAATTCCTGTTCAAGGACGGGGACATCGCCCACCACTAGAACGCCTCCTTTGGGCCCCGGGTTCGGGCCTCAGTCGCGCTGCTCCTCACGCTCCCAGAAGGGACCGGAGCGCAGCGCGTCCGGGTGGGCCGAGGAATAGTTCGGAGCTTCGCAGGCCGCCAGGCCCGCCGCGAGTAGGTAGAGCAGGAGCAGCGCGCCGATAGTACGTTGCATTTGACCAGACTCCGCCGGCGCCCGCCGCGCGGGCGCATATCCGAAAACTGCTTTCTTAGGGTGAACTGGCGCGCGCGGCGGCGCGGTCAAGGCCCTGGGCGCCGCCAATAAGTCGTCGCGGTGGTCTGCGGCCTAAATCGCGACGAACTTCACCGCCTGCTTCATCAGTTTGTCCACCAGTCCGAAGACCTTGGTGGCCTTCTCGGCGATTTTTACGATGTCATCGAGTTCCTTGGTCGCACGGCGCAGGTCGGTGATCGCGTCCGAGACTCTGTCCTGCGCCTTCTTGAAGGCGGCGGCGTCGCTGTTGAAGCGGGCCGCTTCCAGCTCGACCCATTGGGCGCGGATTTCCTGGGCGCGGTTGAGCAAAGCCTGACGCTGCGGCAGGGGAATATCCGGCTGCATGGCCTTGCGGACCATCTCGTCGAAGGTTTTGAAGAGTTCGTCGCGGACCTTCTTCTCGGCTTTAACGTTGGCAGGCATGATGAGGGCTCCCCTTTAGCGCTCGGCGCAGGCTTTCCGGATCAGGAAACGCCTTCCTTTACTTTCTTCAAGGACTCGAAGATCTGTTCGGCCGTGGCCGTGTAGCTGCTCACCACGGCGACCAGGTCGTTCAGGTCCTGGGGACCCTTGGCGGATTTGGCGTAGCGCACCAGGGCGTCGTGGGCCGCGTCGAACTGATCCAGGGTCTGCAGCAGGCCCTGCATGGTGGCGAGGTCGCTGCTGCGCGTCTTCAGTGCCGCGTCGAGCTCGTTCAGGACCCGCAGGCGCTGTGCGTTGTTGCCGTCGGCCTGGGCCTGGCCGTAGTTGATGGAAAGCTGTGCGATCTCGAGCAGCTTTACCGAATCGCGCTGGCGAATCACGAAGGCCAGGTCCTCGCGCAGATTGCCGGAGATCTCCTGGATCGCCGGCGCGGCTTTCTCGATGGCTGAATCGAGCGCGGCGGCGCGCTTGGCGTTGATCACTTCCGTCGCGATGACGTCGGAGATCGTCTTCAGCGGGGAGAGCGCCTCGCTGAGCGGCAGATTGGCGAGGGTGGTCGCGTTGTTGGACAGGTCCTCGATCAGCAGGTCGGCGGCGGTCTTGGCCCGCTCGCTGGCGGCTTTCCAGCGCTCGCTCGCATCGCTCTCCGCAAGGGAGGCCAGCATCTGCGTGTATTGCTTCAGCACGGCAAAGGCGCGGTCGCGGGCCGCCACGGCCTCGTTGGAAAGCACCGGCGAATCCAGCTTGGTGACGTCGAGCGGGCGCGCCGGGTCTTCGCGCAGCAGCTTCAGCTCGTAGTCGCGTTCGAACTCGTTGATGCTGTGGACATAGTCGAGGGCGACGGCCGCGGTGCGATCCGTCGCCGTTTGAAACTCCGCGATGGTTTCCTGATAGATCGTGAAATCGCGCGGCGTGCCGCAGGCGCCGAGCAGCATGGTGGCGAGCAGGGCGGCCAGCACCCTGATCGGAGTCGCAGTTCTGCGGCTGAAAATCCCAGTTGGCATGAGTCCCCCCCCGTCACAGGCATCACGTCTTGCGCCGCCTGCCGGGCAGGGCGGCGGACCATTGCGTTTTGCTTAGTCGAATTGTGGGGCCGATCGGTCCGGCACCGCAACCAAGAATTCCGGACTAAAACCGGAGGGGTAGCGGAGAGGACTTTTAGCGGGCGTTCCGCGCGGTCGCCGGGCGGGACCTTGGGGTCAATACCTTGGCGGACGAACTCGGGCCAGCCTGCCAGTTCAGGTCGACGCCCTGTTCCTTCAGATAGGCTTCCGCCGCGGCACGCGCTTCGGCATGGGAATCGGCAAAGCCCTGGGCGTAGAAGCGCCCGTCTTTCTCGTAGGACACGGTCCAACGGAAGCCTTCGTTGCCCTTCTGGGTCCGCGGGCCCGGATTGCCGCGCCAGGGTTCGATGAGGATATCGTGCTTTTTCATAGTGACTATGGTGATTTCTTATCCGTCAGAGTCAAACGCGAAGACGTTGGTGATAGTACGCCCAACCGGGGGATCTTGTGGACTCTGTTTTCCCGACTCCGGCCGGGGCCTGGAGACGGGGCGCTCAGTGACGCAGCACCAGCAGGGCGCCCTCGATCAGCTTCACGACGTCCGTAAGCCCTTCGCTGGCGGCCAGGTCCCGCGCCAACTCCAGCTTGGCGATGCCTTCGTCCGGAGTCGTCGCAGGGCGGGAGATGATCGTGGCGTCGAGTTGGCTGAGCGTGGCTTCCAGAGTGCCATTGCCGAGCTGCTGGTGGTCACGAAGCAGGCGGGCACGGAAGATGGCGAGTTCGTTCAGCGTGTGCATGCTCATAATTAAACCCCGCTCATCCACATCCGACGTGTGACAATTCGCGGTCACCTGTCCACCGCGGCGCGCATCATACAGCAGGGGCTCGCTTCTGTCGCGTATTCAGTCCTCTTCCGCCAGGAAGCGCTCCCCGGCGTCGCGCCGTCCCAGGCTCTGGCGGTCGATGGCGATGCTCTTGATCAGCGCGTAGACCTGCATGCCGGGTTTGAGCCCCAGGGCGGTGCGGGAGCGCGCCGTGATGCGGGCCCAGATCGGGGCCCCGCCGGCGTCGAGCTGCAGGTCGATCTGGGGGCTTTTTTCCTCACCTATCGTGTTAACCGTGCATGGAATAATATTGAGAATACTAATGTTTTCAGGGGGTGTGAGGGCGATGGAGACATCGCGGGCGCGGATCCTGACGCGCAGCTTCTGCCCCATCGGCAGGCTCAGGTGCGGCACCCGCAGGCGGCCCCCGGCAAACCGCAGTTCCGTGAGACCGAAGGTCCGGTCCTGGCCGGCGACGGTCGTGGTGAGCACCGCGCCCGCCTCGTAGCGGCCGGTCAGCGGGCGCAGATCCAGGCGGCTCGTCAGTTCCTCCAGCGGGCCGACGGCCTCGATGCGGCCGTTGGACATCAGCACCAGGGTGTCGGCCAGGCGCACGATCTCCTGCATCGAGTGACTGACGTAGACGACCGGCAGGTCCAGATCGTTCCTCAGCTGCTCGATGAAGGGCAGGATCTCCTCCTTGCGCGGCTGGTCGAGGGCGGCCAGGGGCTCGTCCATCAGCAGCAGGCGCGGGTTGGCCAGAAGGGCCCGGCCCAGGGCGACCCGCTGCTTTTCGCCCCCGGAAAGCGCCTTGGGGCGGCGCTCCAGCAGAGGCTCGATGCCCAGCAAGGCGACCACTTGGTCGAGGCCGATATGACGCTCCGCGGCCGGGGCGCGGTTGTAGCCGTAGGTCAGGTTGTGGCGCACCGACAGGTGAGGGAAGAGTCGCCCTTCCTGAAAGACATAGCCCAGGCGCCGCTTTTCCGGCGGCAGGTCGATGCCCTTTTGCGAATCGAAGAGGACCTGGTCGCGCAGCACGATGCGCCCGCGCTGCGGCCGCAGCAGGCCCGCCAGCATGTTGATCAGCGAAGTCTTGCCGGCGCCGGAGCGGCCGAAAATGGCCGTGATGCCGGCGGCCTCGCAGCGAAAACTGGCCTCCAGAGCCAGGGAGCCAAGCTGCCGTGTGACATCGACCTCCAGCATCGCCGCGCCCCGCCTCAGTCGCTCATGCGGGCGCGCAGGCGCCGGGCAATGGCTTCGGAGGCCGCCAGGGCCGCCAGGGACAGCAGCACCGAGAGCAGCGCCAGGCGCAGGGCGCCGGCCTCGCCGCCGGGGGTCTGGATCAGGCTGTAGAGGGCCAGCGGCAGGGTGCGCGTTTCACCGGGGATGTTGGAGACGAAGGTGATGGTCGCCCCGAACTCGCCGAGGCTGCGCGCGAAGGCCAGCACCCCGCCGGCCAGGATGCCCGGCATGATGAGGGGCAGGGTGATGGTGACGAAGACATTGCGGCGCGAGGCGCCGAGCGTGCGGGCCGCGGTCTCCAGGTTCTGGTCGATGGCCTCGATGGACAGGCGCATGGCCCGTACCATCAGCGGGAAGGCCATGACCGCGGCGGCCAGCGCCGCGCCCTCCCAGGTGAAGGGCAGGCTGACGCCGAAGGTCGCGAGCAGCCAGGCGCCCAGCGGTCCTTGGCGGCCGAGCAGCACGAGCAGCAGATAGCCGACCACCACCGGAGGCAGCACCAGCGGCAGGTGGACAATGCCGTTGAGCAGTGTCTTGCCGAAGAAATCGTAGCGCGCCAGCAGCCAGGCCATGGCGAGCCCGAAGGGCAGGCTGACGGCCACGCTCCACAGCGCCACGCGCAGGCTGAGGCCGAGCGCCTCGATTTCCAGCGGGGTGAGGTCGAACATCGTGTCCCTTGCGTCGCGTCCCTTGAAGGAGTCGGCTGCCGGACAATGCTCTAGCTGCCGAAGGCGGGTCGCGTAAAGCCATGTTTGCTGAAGATGAGCGTCGCCTCCTCGCTGCGCAGGAAGTCATAGACCGCCCGGACCGCCGGGCGGTCGTGCCCGGCGACGATGGCCAGGGGATAGACGATCTTCGGTGTCACCTCGGCGGGGAAGCTGTCGACGATGCGCACCCGCGGCGAGATCGCTGCATCCGTCTCGTAAACGATGCCGGCCACCGCTTCGCCGCGATCGACCAGGGCGAGGGCGGCGCGCACGTTGCTGGCCTGGGCCAGCCTGTCGGCGACCTGGTCCCAGAGGCCGAGGGCTTCCAGCGCCTGGCGCGCGTAGATGCCGGCAGGCACGTGGTTGGGGTCGCCGACGGCCAGGCGGCCGTTGCCGAGCAAGGCCGCGAGGTCGAGTTCCGGCGACAACCGCAGGCGCAGGGGCGAGTCCGCCGGCGCGATCAGCACCAGGCGGTTGGACAGCAGCGGGACGCGGCTGTCGGGCAGGACCACCCCTTGCCCGGCCAGGTGGTCCATCCACTTCACGTTGGCCGAGAGGAAAAGGTCGGCCGGGGCGCCCTGGGCGATCTGGCGCGCCAGGGTCGAGGAGGCGGCCACCACCGGGCGGATCGAGCCGCC
>JBLWUP010000051.1:0-20348 GCA_048268885.1 Kiloniellaceae bacterium
GGAAACCCCCGGACCAATGCCCTAAAAGCACGATCCGCCGCCCGCGTATCCCTTCCAAATCTACAATGTCAAACAGCAGAGCGGCAGCGCTCGACCGGGGTCGTTTGCTGCCGGGAGGGCGGGTTATAGGGCCGCCCCCCGGGCACTGTCAAACTCTTTATGAAAACTTTTTTACGCTTCGACCGCAGAAAGTTGACTCGCAGCCCCGCGGGAGCCCCTGTTAACCGCCTTTAAGGTTGACAACCCCTTGTATGACCAGCCATTTTCAAAAATTGGTTAACGTTTTGATGGTATCAAGTTTACCGTCAATTCGTTCTGCCTTGGGGGGCAGCCATCCAACCCGTCGAGCCACGGAGCTATTGTTGGTCGTGACGACTCGTAGAATCGAAGCCGAATCGCTCGTGCGATTCGCCAAAAAAGTCAGTTTTCCCGCCATTCTCGCCATTCCCCTGATCGGGGGCGCCGTCGCCGCCTCGTGGTCGAGCGCCGAAACCGCCCAGGCGGAAGTCGAGCCGGCGGGCAGCGCCGCGCCCGTCACGGCCACGCCGGTCAGCGCCACGCCAGCCACCGGCGGCCCGGCCGCCGCGCCGGCGGCCGCGACCGACGCGCCGATGGAAACCTCCGCCAATGGCGCGAGCCCTGCCGCGACGATGCTGCAGCAGGCGACGCTGACCCCGGCGGAGGAGAGCGAAGAGACGGCCGCCGTGGAAGAGATGGAGCCGGAAGCGGCGACCATCGTGCGCGAATTTACCGTGGCCCCCGGCGACACCCTGATGAACCTGCTGATCAAGGCCGGCGCCGAACGCGTTCAGGCGCACCAGGCCGTGACCGCCATGGAGCCGGTCTACAGCGCCCGCCGCCTGATGCCCGGTCAGGAAATCAAGGTCGCCTTCGCCGACACCGGCGCCGCCGAGCCGGGCCCGCTGCTTTCCATCAGCTTCAGCCCCAGCCGCGAGCGTGACATCGAGATCAGCCGCTCCAGCGAGACCGACGATTTCTTCGCCGAGTCCGTCGACCGCCCCGTGGCCCGGCAACTCGCCTACGCCGAAGGCTCCATCTCCAGCAGCCTGTCGGTCGCGGCCAGCGACCAGAAGGTGCCGAACCTGGTGCTGGTCGACGCGATCCGCGCCTTCAGCTACGACGTCGACTTCCAGCGCGAAATCCAGAAGGGCGACAGCTTCGAGTTCCTCTACGAGATCTTCGTCGACGAACAGGGCGCGCTGGTGCGCAGCGGCGACCTGCTGTTCGCCGCAATGACCCTCTCGGGCAGCCGCACCGAGCTGTACTACTACGAGCGCGCCGACGGCAGCGCCGACTTCTTCACCCCGGCAGGCGCCTCGGTGCGCCGCTCGCTGATGCGCACGCCGATCGACGGCGCCCGCCTCTCCTCGGGCTTCGGCATGCGCAAGCATCCGATCCTCGGCTATTCGCGCATGCACCGCGGCACCGACTTCGCCGCCTCGCGCGGCACACCGATCTACGCCGCCGGCAACGGCGTGGTCGACTTCGCCGGGCGCAAGGGCGGCTACGGCAAGTACGTGCGCATCCGCCACGGCTCCACCTACAAGACGGCCTATGCCCACATGAAGGGCTTCGCCAAGGGCATCAAGAAGGGCGCCCGGGTGAAGCAGGGCGAGGTCATCGGCTACGTCGGCACCACCGGCCGTTCCACCGGGCCGCACCTGCACTACGAGGTCATCGTCAACGGCAAGCAGGTCAACCCGCTGAAGGTCACCCTGCCGCGCGGCGACAAGCTGAAGGAGTCCGAGATGGCCGACTTCGCCGAGCGCCGCAGCGAGATCGAGCGTCAGCTGGCGCTCGCCCAGGGCGGCGTGCTGATGGTGCAGCAAGCCTGCGGGCGGGAAAGCCCGGAAGTGGTCGAGCAGGGCTCGGCCATGGGCGACGACTGCTGAGCCGGAACCGAGCCACGACATGACCCTCATCGTCGCCGACTATCTGGAAAAGCGCTCTCGACGCCGAGGCTAGCGCCGCGCCCCCGCCCCGTCCGGGCGAGGTGCCGCTTGCGCTTGCCTTGACGTCTTGAGTGGAGATTTCCGGATATGTTTGCGGCCATGTTTGCGAACGCCACAGCGGCGCTCGAGGGCCTGACCCTCGGCGCCAGCCTGATCATCGCCATCGGCGCCCAGAACGCCTACGTGCTGCGCCAGGGCCTGCGCCGGCAGCACGTCTTCGCCGTCGCCAGCCTCTGCTTCCTGATCGACTGCAGCCTGATCGCCCTCGGCGCCGGCGGCTTCGCCAGCCTGCTGCGGGCCGGGCCCAGCCTGCCCGACATCGCCGCCTGGGGCGGCGCCCTCTTCCTGGCGGTCTACAGCGCGCGTGCCTTCGCCGCGGCGCTCCATCCCGGCAGCCTGCAGGCCGACGAGGCCGCCGCAAGCGGCGGCAGCCTGAAGCCTGCGCTGGCCACGGCGCTGGCCCTCAGCCTCTTAAACCCGCACGTCTATCTGGATACGGTGATCCTGCTCGGCGGCCTCGCCGCGCAGTACCCGGGCGCGGAACGCCTGGCCTTCGCGCTGGGCGCCATGGCGGCCTCCGGCCTGTGGTTCTACGGCCTCGGCTACGGCGCGCGGCGCCTCGCCCCGGTCTTTGCCAGCCCCAAGGCCTGGCGCCTGCTCGACGCCTTCGTCGGCTGCGTCATGGCGGCCATCGCCCTAAGCCTGGTGATCAGCCAGTTGAGCTCCAGCTGAGCCAGCGAGATTACTCCGCCGCGTCACTGCGGCTCTTCACCGGCCAATCCGGGCGGTTGATGGCGAAGACCTCGTCGACGCGGCAGTAGTCCATGTAGCCGAGCCGCGCGATGGGCTTCAGCTTGGCCATGTCGATCTTGCCGTCGGTCAGCACCGACTCGTCGATGTGGATGCCGATCACCTGCCCGAAGACCACGGCGTTGCGCGCGCCGGGAACGTCGCAAGGCAGGTCGACCGTCTGCAGGTAGGTGCACTCCAGGTGGATCGGCGAGGCCTTGACCCGCGGCGGTTTCACCAGCTCGGAAGGCACCATCTCCAGCCCGGCGATGTCCGCCTCGCTGGTCCCCGCGGGCGCCGCCGCCGAGGTCATGTTCATGGACTCGCGCAGGTCCCAGGTCACCACGTTGCAGACGAACTCCCTGGTGCGTTCGGCGTTGGCGAGCGAGTCCTTGGAGCCGTCGGGCGGCCCGTCGGCCTTGCGCCCGCCGGCGGCGAACATCACGACAGGCGGATCTCCGGCCACACCGTTGAAGAAGCTGTAGGGCGCCAGGTTCACCTGCCCCGCTTCGTTCAGCGTGGTGATCCAGCCGATCGGCCGCGGCACCACACAGGCCTTGAAGGGATTGTGCGGCAGGCCGTGATCACCGGTCCGCGTGTCGTAGAACATAAACGTCTCCTCTTGGGCGCGCCCGGCCTCCCGAGAACAAAGGGGCCGGGGCGCGTCTCACTCGGGCGGGGCGGCTCAGGCCGCCGCCACCATTTCGCCGTTGACGACCAGGCCTTCGGGACCGGCGCTGACAGTCACCTTGTCGCCGTCGCCGATCTTGCCTTCCAGGATCATGCTGGCCAAGGGGTTCTGCAGCTCCCTTTGGATCACCCGCTTCAGCGGCCGTGCGCCGTAGACCGGGTCGTAGCCCTTGTCGGCGAGCCAGGCCTTGGCCTGGTCGTCCAGCTCCAGCGCGATCTTGCGGTCGGCCAGCATGGCGTGCAGACGCTCCAGCTGGATGTCGACGATGCCGGTCATCTGGCCGCGCGTCAGGCGGTGGAACAGCAGCACCTCGTCCAGTCGGTTGAGGAACTCCGGCCGGAAGGCCTGGCGCACCACTTCCATGACCTGGCCGCGCACCGCGTCGCTGTCCTCGCCCTCCGGCTGGTTCGCCAGGATGTCGGCGCCGAGGTTGGAGGTCAGGATGATCATGGTGTTGCGGAAGTCGATGGTGCGGCCCTGGCCGTCGGTCAGGCGGCCGTCGTCCAGCACCTGCAGCAGGATGTTGAAGACATCGGGGTGCGCCTTCTCCACCTCGTCGAAAAGCACGACCTGATAGGGCCGGCGCCGCACCGCCTCGGTGAGCGCGCCGCCCTCCTCGTAGCCGACGTAGCCCGGCGGCGCGCCGATCATGCGCGCGACCGCGTGCTTTTCCATGTACTCCGACATGTCGAGGCGGACCATCGCCGTCTCGTCGTCGAAGAGGAAGCGCGCCAGCGCCTTGGTCAGCTCGGTCTTGCCGACGCCGGTCGGCCCCAGGAAGAGGAAGGAGCCGATCGGCCGGTTGGGATCCTGCAGGCCGGCGCGCGCGCGGCGCACGGCGTTGGAGATCGACACGATGGCGTCCTCCTGGCCGATCACGCTCTGGCTCAGGGCGTCCTCCATGGCGAGCAGCTTCTCGCGCTCGCCCTCCAGCATCTTGTCCACGGGGATACCGGTCCAGCGCGACACCACGGCGGCGATGTCGTCCTCCGTGACCTCTTCGTTCAGCAT
The DNA here is from genome assembly GCA_048268885.1 of Kiloniellaceae bacterium. Classification (GTDB taxonomy): domain Bacteria; phylum Pseudomonadota; class Alphaproteobacteria; order Kiloniellales; family Kiloniellaceae; genus Pelagibius. The sequence continues at coordinate 4,465 of JBLWUP010000051.1, forward strand.
CTGGTGTTCCTGCGCCGCTTCGGCCTCGGAGAGCTGCTTTTCCAGGCCGGGAATGACGCCGTACTTCAGCTCGCTGGCCTTGTTGAGGTCGCCTTCGCGCTGGGCGATCTCCAGGTCGTTGCGCGCCTGGTCCAACTGCTCCTTCAGCTTCTGGGAACCCGCCAGCTTGTCCTTCTCGGCCTGCCACCGGGAGGTCAGCTCTTCGGTCTTGGCTTCCAGTTCCTTGATCTCGCCCGACAGCTTCTCCAGGCGCTCCTTGGAGGCCTTGTCGCTTTCCTTCTGCAGGGCGTTCTCTTCGATCTTCATCTGCACCAGGCGGCGGTCGAGCTCGTCGATCTCCTCCGGCTTGGAATCGACCACCATGCGCAGGCGGCTGGCGGATTCGTCGACCAGGTCGATGGCCTTGTCGGGCAGGAAGCGGTCGGCGATGTAGCGGTTGGAGAGCGTGGCCGCCGCGACGATGGCCGCATCGGTGATGCGCACGCCGTGGTGCAGCTCGTACTTCTCCTTCAGGCCGCGCAGGATCGAAACCGTCTCCTCGACGCTCGGCTCCGGCACGAAGACCGGCTGGAAGCGGCGCGCCAGGGCCGCATCCTTTTCGATGTACTTGCGGTATTCGTCCAGGGTGGTCGCGCCGACGCAATGCAGGTCGCCGCGCGCCAGGGCCGGCTTCAGCATGTTGGAGGCGTCCATGGTGCCTTCGGCCTTGCCGGCGCCGACCAGGGTGTGAAGCTCGTCGATGAAGACGATGATCTCACCGCCGGCATCGGCGATTTCCTGCAGCACGGCCTTCAGGCGTTCCTCGAACTCGCCGCGGAACTTAGCACCGGCCACCATGGCGCCGAGATCGAGCGACATGAGGCGCTTGTTCTTCAGGGTGTCGGGCACGTCGCCGTTGACGATGCGCTGCGCCAGGCCCTCGACGATGGCGGTCTTGCCGACGCCGGGCTCACCGATCAGCACCGGGTTGTTCTTGGTGCGCCGCGAGAGCACCTGCACGGTGCGGCGGATCTCCTCGTCGCGCCCGATGACGGGGTCGAGCTTGCCTTCGCGCGCCACCTCGGTGAGGTCGCGGGCGTATTTGTTGAGCGCTTCGTACTGGTCTTCGGCGGTCGCCGAGTCGGCGCGCCGGCCCTTGCGCATGTCGTTGATCGCCTGGTTGAGCGACTGCGGCGTCACCCCGGCGCCGGAGAGCGCCTTGGCCGCGCTGGTGCCCGGCAGCATGGAGATGGCCAGCAGGATGCGCTCGGCGGTCACGTAGGAGTCGCCGGCTTCCTCCGACAGCTTCTCGGCCTGGCCGAAAAGGTCGTTGGTCTCCTGCGCCAGGTAGAGCTGCCCGGCCCCGGCGCCTTCGACCTTGGGCTGCTTGACCAGCGCCTCGTCGATGGCCTTGACCGCGGCTTCGGGCTTGCCGCCCGCGGCGCGGATCAGGTTGCGCGCCAAGCCCTCCTCGTCGTCGAGCAGGACCTTCAGCAGGTGTTCCGGAGTGAGGCGTTGGTGGTGTTTGCGGCTGGCGAGAGTCTGCGCGGCCTGGAGGAATCCGCGCGAGCGTTCGGTATAGCGATTCAGATCCATCTATATCCCCTTTCCCGCACCCGAGAAGCGGCATGCAGGTGACCAGAACTATGTTACTGCAGCAATCGCGCCCATCCCAGTGGCACGCGACCGCCAAAGCCCGCCGTCGTGGCCCGGCTTCCTGTATGGATATGGGGCTGTTGCAAAAAGGACACAAGGCCCCGAAACGTCAAAAAGGGCCGATTCGGCGTGGTTTTTCTACCCAAAATGGCCCTTGGCCACCGCCGGCGGCCATCCGCCCAGGCTAGGCCTCGACCGCCTGGGGCGCCGACCCCGCCTCTACGCCAGAGGGCATTTCTGGGGGCGCTTCGAAGCGCCCTTCCGGCAGAAATACCGTCACCTCCGTCCCCGCGCCGGGCCGGCTCTTGATCTCCAGGCGCCCGCCGTGCCGCTCGACCAGGGCCTTGGCGAGCGGCAGGCCGAGGCCGGTGCCCTCGAACTTGCGGGTGAGGGAGTTGTCGACCTGGCGGAAGGGCTGCAGCGCGACGGCGACCTCTTCTTCGGTCATCCCGATGCCGCTGTCGGTGACGCTGAGGTAGATCCCTTCACCGGCCACGGGAAGCGTCCGGACGGTGATCCGGCCGCCGCGCGCGGTGAACTTCAAGGCATTGGACAGCAGGTTCAGGATCACCTGCTTCAACTTCACCGCATCGGCCCAGAAGGCGGGCAGAGCCGTCGCACCGGGCGCGAGTTGCAGTTCGACGCCGGCCTCAAACGCCTTGGCCCGGACCAGCCGGCGGCAGTCCTCCAGGAGGGCCGCCAGATCGACCCTTTCGATATGCAGCTCCAGCTTACCGGCTTCCACCTTGGAGATATCGAGAACGTCGTTGATCACCGCCAGGAGATGCCGTCCGCTGTCCCTGATCGACTGGCAGTAATCCCGATAGCGGGCATTGCCGAGGGGCCCGAAGACCTCCTGGTCCATCATCTCCGAGAAGCCGATGATGGCGTTGAGGGGTGTGCGCAACTCATGGCTCATGGTGGCGAGGAAGGCCGACTTCGTGCGGTCCGCCGCCTCCGCCTGGTCGCGGGCCCTCATCAGTTCCTGCGTGGTTTCCTCCACCAAGCGGTGCTGACGCTTCAGCTCTTCGTAGGCATAGGTGGTTTCCGTCGCATGCGCCTCGATGGTCGCCATCGAGGCCTGAAGCTGTTCGAGCGTGCGGTCCAGCACGCGCAGCGGCATGCGGTGCATGACGAAGTAGACGCTGCCGCCCAGGGCCAGGGAAAAGAGGCTCACCAACAGCGTCAGCAGCAGCAAGGGCCGGAGGGACACGACCGCCGTCACCAACGCAGCGGGTGCATTGGAACCACTGACCATCGCCGTTGCGCTGTGGCGCGGCCAAGCGGGCTGCAGCGCATAGCGGGCGATCTCGCGGCCGTCGGGGCGATTGACCACCAGATGCAACTCACCGCCAGGCCCTTCGGTTTCGGCAACCAACTCAGCCAAACGCTCGCGCGCATAGAACCAAGCCTCTCCTTGCGCATAGGCGTACTGGGCCAAGCGCTCGGCGGTGACGTTGGCGTGGTATCTCAGATTTTGCGACTGGTCGCCGTACGACACAGCGAAGAACCCGAACGGAATGGACAAGGTGGTCGCCAGCGCGATGACCAGGGTCAGCCGGCGCATGATGCGCCGCAAGCGCGCGATCTGCTCGAGGTCATCCATCCGTCGACGCCCGCCGCCGAGTCATTTAAGCGGCTGGCTGCTAAGCGGCTGGCTGCCAAGCGGCAGGTTGCCGGCGTCACGGAGCACCCGGCGCCCGCGTGGCGACTCGATGAAGGCCAGGAAGCCGGCGACCGCGGCGCTGCTCTCCGCGCGGCGCACCAGGATGAGGTCCTTGTGGTAGGGGTAGCGGCCGCTCTGCAGATTTTCCAAGGACGGCGCCGAACCATCGATCGACAGAGGCGCCAAGGGCAGCTCCTCGGTGATGACCTGGGTCAGCGTTGCGGTCGTCAGCGATCCCTCCAGTTCACGCGCCAAGGTGACGTTCTCCTGGTCGGTCTGCGCCACCGGCAGCTCCACGCGCTGGCGGGCCTTGGCCAGAGCCGCCCTCATGCCACTGAAATGCCGCTCGAGGAGCATGCTGTCGCTGTCGGAAGCCGGCCGCAGAATGATTCTGAGCGGCGTGCCGTCCGGCCAGGCCGCCGCCGGTTCGGCGTAGAGCGACGCGAGATCATTTCCCGCTATGCCCGGCGGCTCGGGATGGGAGGTGACGAGAACGAAAGGCGTCCGGGACAACGGCACCGCGCGCAGGCCCGATGCCGCCTCCTCCTGCTTCAGGGCGCGCGCTGAGACGGCAATCTCGATGACGCCTTCGCTCAAGGCGCGGATGCCGCCGGAACTGCCCAGACTCGGCAGAACTTCAATCGCGGCGCCGGGCGCCTGCGCGGTGTAGGCGGCGGCCAAGCGGGTCATCAGCCCCAGCGCCGCGCCCGTTCCGCCGATCCGCACAGCCCCCTCAGAGGCCAGCCCCGCAGCAGCGCCGGCACAGCTGAAAACCGTGACGACCAAGGAAAGCAACGCCACCGGCCGAACGGACAAAATCCCTATCTCCTCAGGACACCCTTCTCCTAATTACATATTCTATCACAATTTATATAATCTTAATGACTATGTTGCTGCCGACCGGCGGCGGCTGCCGCCCACCGGGCGGGCCGGCGGCCGCCGAAAAATCCACAGCCCCCCTGTCGCGAATCGGCCACCACTGCTACCGTTTTGAGCGATTAACCAAACGCCGGACGCCGTAGGCTTAGCGGTCAGAGTAAAAACAACCGCCATCGCCCGACACGTCATAGATATTTAGTATTAGGCGTCACGAGAACCGCCGATTGGGCGTCAATACTTCTCGAAACCTCGTTCTCTACTGAACGGCGATTTGAACCAAAGGGGGGCAACACATGAGCAATCCCGAGGTCACCGAATACGAAGTAGGTCAGGACAATATCCAGCCCTTCGGCCTCGACATTCATAACCCGGTCTTCGTCATCTCCGCGCTGTCGATCATCGCCTTCGTCCTGCTGACCCTGGCGTTCCAGACGGAAGCGACCGAATTCTTCGGCTGGCTGCGGCCGTATCTGACCTCGACCTTCGACTGGTTCTTCCTGCTCGCGGCCAACATCTTCGTCGTCTTCGCTTTCGCTCTGGTGGTCACCCCTCTGGGGTCGGTGCGCCTCGGCGGCGCCGACGCCAAACCGGAGTACTCCTATCTCGGCTGGTTCGCGATGCTGTTCGCCGCGGGCATGGGCATCGGCCTGATGTTCTTCGGTGTCTCCGAGCCGATGTCGCACTACGCCTCCTCCCTGGGCGGCACCGCGATGGAAAACGGCGTGCGGACCGACTGGGCGCCGCTGGGCGCGGCGGTCGGCGACATTGAGGCCGCGCGCAATCTCGGCATGGCCGCGACCATCTTCCACTGGGCGCTGCACCCCTGGGCGATCTATGCCGTGGTGGCCTTGGCGCTGGCCTTCTTCGCCTACAACTTCAACCTGCCGCTCACCCTGCGCTCGGCCTTCTATCCGATCTTCGGCGAAGCGGTCTGGGGTTGGATCGGCCACGTCATCGACACCCTGGCCGTCTTCGCGACCCTCTTCGGTCTGGCGACCTCCCTCGGTTTCGGTACCGAGCAGGCGCTGGCGGGCTTGAACTACCTCTTCGGCACCCCGACGGGCAACGGCGCGCGCGTGCTGCTGATTTCGGTGATCACCGCCGCGGCCCTGATCTCCGTCCTGCGCGGCCTCGACGGCGGCGTGAAGGTGCTGTCGGAGATCAATATCGCGCTCGCCCTGCTGTTGATGGTCTTCATTCTCGCCGTCGGCCCGACGGCGGAGATCCTCGACACGGTCGTCTCCGGCGGCATCGCCTATGTGAAGGAAATCGTCCCGCTGTCCATGCCCTTCGGCCGCGAGGACGCCAACTTCTCCCAGGGCTGGACCGCCTTCTACTGGGCCTGGTGGATTTCCTGGTCGCCCTTCGTGGGCATGTTCATCGCCCGCGTCTCGCGCGGCCGCACGGTGCGGGAATTCATCATCTGCGTGGTTTTCGTGCCGACCATCGTCAGCATCTTCTGGATGGCCGTCTTCGGCGGCACCGCCATCGAACAGGTGATCGCCGATCCGGAAGCCGCGGTGCAGAGCGCCGCGTTGGAGCTGAAGCTCTTCGAGATGCTGCAGCACCTGCCGCTGGCCTGGCTGACCTCGTTCCTCGGCATCGTGCTGGTGATCGTGTTCTTCGTCACCTCCTCGGACTCCGGCTCGCTGGTGATCGACACCATCACCGCCGGCGGCAAGACCGACGCGCCGGTTTCCCAGCGTGTCTTCTGGGCGACCTTCGAGGGTCTGGTGGCCGCCGCGCTGCTGCTGGTCGGCGGCGCCGGTGCCCTGACGGCGCTGCAGGCCATGGCGGTTTCCACCGGCTTCCCCTTCACCATCGTGCTGCTGCTGATGTGCGTCAGCCTGCTGATGGGGCTCAACCGGGCGCGCAAGGATCCCGCCCAGACAAAGAACTGACACGTCATGAAGAAGGGCGGCCCCGCGGGGCCGCCCTTCATTCGTTCCAGCTAAGCGCCCCGCCATGACGGCGGGGCTTTTTTTCTGGCGCCTCTTTTTTCTGGCGCCTAACGCACGATAAAAACCGAAATATCGCTGTGCGAGGCCAGGTAGCCGGCGTTCGACGAGAAGATATGCTCGGCGAAGCCCGGCACGTGGGAGGCCATGACGATCAGGTTGGCGCCGATGTCGTGCGCCTCGCGGCCCAGCTTGTCGTCCAGGTCGATGGTCGGGTCCGGGCTGGTGATGGCGTGGGAGCCGATCTCGATGCCGTACTTGGCGCCCTGCGCCGCAGCATACTCGCCCAGCTTGGCCTCGAACTCCTTTGGATTGTGCGCCACCGAACTGGGCGCAGTCGAGGTGACCGCCACCATCTGCACCGGCGCCTTGTAGTGGGTCGACAGGTCGGCGGCCGTCGCCACGGCCTTGTCCATCTTGTCCGTGTGGCGCAGGTCTACCGGGACCATGATCTTCTTGTACATGAGGCGCTCCCGTTACATATGCGCGGCCGCGTTCCGCTGCCACCGCTCGGAATCAGCTAATAAAACACTCTATACCGCGAGCCTAAACAAAGGCATTGCGGCAGGTCAAACCGGCATCCGCAAACTTCCTGTCCGCTTTTCTTACCAATATTCGGCAAGAAGCCGAGTAGCTCCGGCTTTTTTATCGCGTAACTTCCGAGTTGCTTTGCCCTCCTGCGACCAAGTCATGGCTGTCCACGCCAAATGGTGCCGGCTCAATCGCCAAAAAAAGAGCCCCGGCGCCGCTGTCGCGGGGCCGGGGCGGGTCATTGCCCAAAAGTAGGATCAGGAGAGATCAATGCTTACCCCGCCGAAGCCGCCAGATGATCCCTGTAGAGCGATCCCCTCGGGCACGGCAGCGAAGAGCATGGAGGGGAACCTAAGGCGATTCGTTCTCAATTGCAAATGATTCTCAATAGCAGATCAACTTTTCCTCTCCAGGGCCGGTCTGGCCTCCCGGAGGTCGCCGATCCGCCCAAGCGGTCCTCTGGGCAGACCGCTGGCCCGGGCAGAACGCCGCGGGCCGGGGGCGCCGCTTGACAGGCCGCGGGGCGGCGCGATGAACTGCACTGCAACAAATTGAGAACGCCGACAGAGGCCCCGCAGCGGGCCGTACAAGGGGATTTCAGGACCGATGCCGACCACCGTGCAGCAGATCTGCCGCTACCCTGTGAAGGGGCTGAACGGCGAAGTCCTGGAGCAGGTCCCCCTGACCCCCGGCCAGGGCCTTCCCGACGACCGCCGCTACGCCATCGCCTACGGCCTCGGCACCGGCGCGCGTCCTGGCTTCTTCCAGCTGACCCAGGAGGAACGGCTGGCGCAGCTGCGCGTCGCCTACGACCCGGGGAGCGATTCCGGGGCCCCGACGCTGACCATCAGCCGCCAGGGGCGCCAGGTGGTGACGGCCGACCCCAGCGACCAGACCGGGCGCATGCTGCTCAATCAGTTCTTCGCCGGCTTCCTGATGGGCTCGCCACGCGGCACACCCTCCTTCCAGGACAGCGAGGAAAGCGGGCGCGGCGAGGCGCTGCCCAATCCGATCTCCATCATCAACCTGGCCAGCGTCCGCGACTTCGAGCGGGTGGCCCGCCAGCCGGTCGATCCGCGGCGCTTTCGCGGCAACATCCTGATCGACGGCCTGCCGGCCTGGGGCGAGTTCGCTTGGCTGGACCGCGAGATCCGCATCGGCACGGCCAAGCTGAAAGTCGTCGAGCGCATCGAGCGCTGCGCCGCGACCAACGTGAACCCGGACACGGCCGAGCGCGACATGAACATCCCGCTGACCCTGCGCAAGGGTTTCGGCCACATCGATATGGGGGTCTATGCGGAGGTGGTGGCAGGCGGCGCGATCAAGGCCGGCGACGAAGTCGCGGAAGCGTAAGACCGGACGAAGTCGCGGAAGCGTAAGACCGGACGAAGTCGCGGAAGCGTAAGGCCGGCGACGAAGTCGCGGAAGCGTAAGATCGGACGAAGTCGCGGAAGCTTAAGCCGCGGCAGCTTGGCGCGCGCGACAGTCGGCCTGCAGGGGAACACGAGGAAACACGCACCGAAGCGGCCCCCTGTTCGACTCTAACATCGGGGGTCTGGCATCGGGGCCAAAGCTGGAGCCTGCCGCCGGGCCAAGGGCCCGGCTCTATCGAAACGAAACGGCAGAAAAAAGAAGAACCCGACCTCAGGTCACCGCGGGATCGCTCTCGCCCTCGGGCGAGGCTTCTTTCTTGCGCGGCTGGTCATCTTCGCTGGCCCGCGGTTTGCGCGGCTGGTCATCGCCACTGGCGCGCGCCTTGCGCGGCTGGCCGTCTTCGCTGGCCCGCGGCTTGCGGGGGCGGCCACGGCGCGGCTTCTGCGGCGCTTCGCCATCCGGCCCGTTGGCCCCGTCCGGCCCGGGGGCCCCATCCTGCCCGGGGGCCAAGGCGACATCCGCCTCGACTTCAGGCTGCTCGGCGCCCGGCCGGCTGACCCCCGAAGGCTCATGCCGAGCCGGGGCAGCGCCATTGGCCTTCGCTGCGGCAGGTTCCTCGACAGCCGGCGCGGCATTGCCGTTCGCGGCAGCTTCCGTCTCGTCGTCATCGCCGCCTTGCGGCTGCGGCTGACGCTCTTCCTGACGGCGGCCACCCGACTGCGGATCGGTGCTGTCGCTCAGGATACGGAAATAGTGCTCCGCGTGCTGATAGTAGGCCTCGGCCGCAACACGGTCGCCGGCTGAGGTCGCGTCGCGCGCCAGGGCCAGGTACTTCTCGTAAACCTGACGGGCATTGCCACGGACCCGGCCGTCGGGGCCGTTGCTGTCAAAGGTATGGGTCCGGGACTGGCCGCTGCCACCGCCGCCGCCACCACCACCATGTTGTTTGCGATTTGTGCGGCCACGCGGCCGACGTCCACTATTGGAACCTTGTCTCATCGTTCGCTTTTTTTCTTCAGAATGGATTTCTTGCCACTCGCGCCCTGCAAAATCGCTCACTTGGCGATTCCGCGAGCTCTAAACCACACACAAGTTAATTTTGGGTGGTGTTGCGTCTCCCCGAGACGCGGGAGCCAATTTGGCTCGGCCCATTCAACGTAGAGGGCTTTGCCCGGTATTCCAACTCTTTTTTTCACTTATCCACGGCTCTCTCCGGGCGTGGAATCCGCATTTTTCCGGGCTTTGGCGGGGCGCTGGCCGTTCAGGCGCCGGTCGGCTTGACCGCCAGCAGGCAACGCTCGATCCCGGCCAGATCGGCCGCGCGGCGCAGCGGCGCCAGCCCCGCCGCGGCCAGCAGATCTTCCACCGCCTCAGCCTGTCCGCGGCCGATCTCCAGGGCGATCAAGCCGCCGGGGACCAGGACCGCTGCGGCGGCCGGAATCAGCGCCCGGTAGGCGGCCAGACCGTCGGGGCCGCCGTCCAGCGCCGCCGGGGGATCGTAGCCGGCGACTTCCGGCGCCAGCCCGGCGATCTCGCCGCTGGCGATGTAGGGCGGATTGCTGACGATGACATCCCAGGGGGCCGTCTCCAGCGCCAAACCGTCGTCCCAGGAGTGCCGCAGGAAGCGCGCCCGCTCGCCGAACCCCAGGCGCTGCGCGTTCTCCGCCGCCTGGGTGACGGCGGCCTCGCTGACGTCGATGCCCGTACCCGCCGCATGCGGCAGTTCGCTGAGCAGAGCCAGCAGCAGGCAGCCCGTGCCGGTGCCGAGATCGAGCAGCCGCAAGGGCGCGTTGCGGTCGGGCAGCGCGGCCAGCACCGCCTCCACCAGGGTCTCGCTGTCCGGGCGCGGGTCGAGGGTTGCGGCGTTAAGGGCGAAGGGCAGGCTCCAGAACTCCCGCTCGCCCAGGATGCGCGACACCGGCTCATGCGCCGCGCGCCGGCCCGCCGCCGCCGCGATCCGCCCGGCCTCTTCCACGCTCAGTTGCTTTTCGGGATGGCCGAGCAGCAGCTCCGGGCCGGCGCCCAGCAGGCGGCAGGCCAGCAGGCGGGCCTCGCGCCGCGGCTCCTCGATGCCGGCCGCCGCCAGACGCGCCGCCGCCAGGTCAACCGCCTCCGCCAGGGTCACGGACATCCGCTCACGGCAGCCCATCTCATTGCAGCCCCCTCACTGCAACCCGGCTCATTGCAGCTCCGACAGCTTCTCGGCCTGGTCGGCGGCGATCAGCGGGTCGATCAGCTCGTCCAGGGCCTCGCCGGTCAGCACCTTGTCGAGCTTGTAGAGCGTTTCGTTGATGCGGTGGTCGGTGACGCGGCCCTGCGGAAAGTTGTAGGTGCGGATGCGCTCCGACCTGTCGCCGCTGCCCACCTGGCTCTTGCGGCTCGCCGCGCGCTCGTCGATCTGCTGCTGGCGCTGCACGTCGTAGAGGCGCGCGCGCAGCACCTTCATCGCCTTGGCGCGGTTCTTGTGCTGCGACTTCTCGTCCTGGCACTGCACCACCACGCCGGTCGGCAGGTGGGTGATGCGCACCGCCGAGTCCGTGGTGTTCACGTGCTGGCCGCCGGCGCCCTGCGAGCGGTAGGTATCGACGCGCAGGTCCTTTTCCTCGACGTGCACGTCGACGTCCTCGGCCTCCGGCAGCACGGCGACCGTGGCCGCCGAGGTGTGGATGCGCCCGCCGGATTCCGTCACCGGCACGCGCTGCACCCGGTGCGCGCCGGATTCGAACTTCAGCCGGGCGAAGACGCCGGGCCCGGAGATCGAGGCGCTGGCTTCCTTGTAGCCGCCCAGCTCGTTCTCCGAGGCGTCCATCATCTCGAAGCGCCAGCCCTTCAGCTCCGCGTAGCGCTGGTACATGCGCAGCAGGTCCGCGGCGAAGAGCGCGGCCTCGTCGCCGCCGGTGCCGGCGCGCACCTCCAGGATGGCGTTGCGCGCGTCGGCCTCGTCCTTGGGCAGCAGCAGCAATTTCAGCTTGTGCTCCAGCGCCGGCATCTTGGCCTTCAGGTCATGGAATTCGCTTTCGGCCAGGCCGCGCATCTCGGCGTCAGACTCCGGATCGGCGATCAGCCCGGCCAGGTCGGCCATCTCGCTCTGGGCGCCGCGCAGCTCCTCGATGCCCTGCACCACGGGGGTGAGGTCGGAATACTCCTTCAGCATGGCGGTGTGGTCGGCCGAGCCGGGCTTGGGATGGCTCGCCACAAGTTCCTGCAGCTCGTCATAGCGGCTGAGCACGCGGTTCAGGCTCTCGTCGAGGTTCACGGGGTCCTACCTACTCCTTGTCCGGGTCTTCGCCGCCGGATTCCCTCTCGGCGATTCCGCCGTTGAGCGGCAGATCGAAGAGGCGCCGGATCATGTCTTCCAACTGGGCGGCCAGGGCCGGATCTTCCGCCACCGCCCGGCGCAGGGCTTCCGAGGGATCGTGCAGCAGCTTGTTGACCAGCAGCCGCGTCGCCGCCTCGGCATCCATGTCGCCGCCGTCCAGCACCTGCTGGCGCACTTCCTCGAAATGGCGGCGCAGCGCCACCACACAAGGAATGGCCGGGCGTTCCGCCTGGGCGCGCAGGAAGGCGGCGAGTTCGTCCTCGACGATGCCCCAGGCCATGGCGCTGGCCGCGGCGCGGCCGCCGGACTGCTGGCTGGCCAGGCGCTCCAGGTCGTCGAGATCGTAGACGAAGGCGTCCTCCAGGTCGCCGGTGCCGGGCTCGATATCCGCGGGCACGCCGGCATCGATCAGCAGCACCGGGCGGTGACGCCGCCGCTTCAGCGCCGCGGCGACCTGGTCGCGGCCCAGGGTAAAGCGTCCGGTGCCGGCGTCGGAGATGACGATATCCGCCTCGGCCAGATGCTGTTCGAGTTCTTCCCAAGGCGCGAAGTTGCAGCCCAGACGCCGTGCCGCCGCCTCGGCACGGCGCGGCGAGGGATGCATGAGCAGGCGCTGCGTCACCCCCGAGGCGGCGAAGTCGTCGCTCAGCATCTCGCCCATCTCGCCGAGCCCGACCCACAGCAGCTTCAGCTCGTCGAAGCGGCCGAAGAGATCGCGCGCGACCTGGGTCGCGGCCAGGGTCATGGAGCTGGCCTGCTGGCCGATCGGCGTTTCGTTGCGCACGCGCTTGGCCGCGGCGAAGGCGGCCTGGGCGGCGACGGCGAGGAAAGGCCCGGGAAGGCCCGCGTCCTGCGCGGCGCGGTAGCATTGCTTCACCTGGCCGAGGATCTGCGGCTCGCCCAGCACCTGGCTGTCCAGGGAGGCGGCCACCCCCAACAGGTGGCGCAGGGCGTCCGGCCCCATGTGGCAGTAGCTCTGCCCGGCCAGGTCGGCCGGCGCGCAGCCGGCGGCCTTGGCGATCACCTGCAGCAGCGCGCCGGCGACCCGCTGGCCGGGGCGCGGCAGGACCAGGAACTCGATACGCTCGCAGGTCGCCAGGACCAGACCCTCTTCGCAGTCGAGGGTCTTCAGGGCGACGATCAGGCTGGCCTGGTCCGGCTCCTCGGCGAAGAGCCTGTCGCGCAGCCGGGCGGCGACACTGCGCGCGCTGACGCCAAACAGCAGCAGGCGGTTCAGGGGGTCGGTGTTCGGATCGGGGCCGGCGGCCGGCTCGCTCTGTGCCATGGCGGCACCGCTAAGCGAAGCGGGAGAGGTGCTCGGTCAGGGAATCGAGCGAGACGAGCTCCTGCTCTCCCGAATCGAGGTCGCGCAGCGTGGCGCTCCTGGCCGCCAGTTCCTCTTCGCCGAACAACAGGGCGGCACGGGCGTTCATCTTGTTGGCGCGCTGCAGACGCTTCTTCAGGTTGCCGGAATAGCCGAGTTCCACGACGAAGCCGGCGTGGCGCAGCTCCTGGGTCACCTTCAGCGCCGTCGCCTGCGCCGTCTCGCCCACCGGCACCACGGCGATGGGCCGCGGCGCCGCGATGTCCTGTTCCAACAGCATGGCCAGACGCTCCACGCCCGAGGCCCAGCCGACGCCGGGGGTCGGCGGTCCGCCCATGGTCTTGATCAGGCCGTCATAGCGCCCGCCGGCCAAGACCGCGCTCTGCGCGCCCAGGCGGTCGGTGGTGAACTCGAAGGCCGTGTGGCAGTAGTAGTCGAGGCCGCGCACCAGCCGCGGGTTCAGCGTGTAAGCGATGCCCAGCGCATCGAGCCCCTCGCGCACGGCCGCGAAGAAGTCGCGGCTTTCGCTGTTGAGGAAATCCTCGAACAGCGGCGCGTCGGCGACCAGCTTGCGGTCGCCCTCGTCCTTGGAGTCGAGGATCCGCAGCGGGTTCCGGGTCAGGCGGTCGCGGCTGTCCTCGGAAAGCGCGTTCATGTGACCGGAAAAATAAGACACCAGGGCGTCGCGGTAAGCGGCGCGGCTGTCCGGATCGCCCAGGGTGTTCAGCTCCAGTGTCACCGCGTCCTTCAGGCCCAGGCTCTCCAGGATCTGCGCCCCGCAGGCGATGACCTCGACATCGGCGAGCGGCTGCGGCACGCCGATCAGCTCGACGCCGAACTGATGGAACTGGCGCTGGCGGCCCTTCTGCGGACGCTCGTGGCGGAACATGGGCCCGGCATAAAACACCTTCAGCGGGATCTGCTGGGCGAGACCGCCGGAGATGAAGGCACGCGCCACGCCGGCGGTGTTCTCCGGCCGCAGGGTGATGCTGTCGCCCTCGTCTTCCTTGCCCTTGCCGCCGTCGCCCTTATGGCCGCCCATGACGAAGGTGTACATCTCCTTGGTCACGATGTCGGAGGTGTCGCCCAGGGTGCGCTTGAAGACCTCGGTGAACTCGAAGATCGGCGTCGCCATCTCGTGGAAGCCGTAGAGCGCCGCCACCTCGCGCGCGGTGTCGATCACCTTGCGGTGGCGCCGCATGGCGTCGGGCAAAAGGTCGTGGGTGCCCCTGACGGGCTGCAGGCTGCTCAAGCGATCTGCTCCGGAAAGAGGCTAAGAGGCGGCCGCGGCGGGAGCCGGGGTGTCGGCGTCTTCAGCGGCTTCCCCAGCGGCTTCTGCGGCGGCTTTCGCCGCCTCGATTTCCGCCGCCTTGGCTTCGACCAGTTCGACCAGATGGTCGACGATGTCGCCGTCCTTCAGCCGGTGGTCCGGCAGGCCGTTGATGTAGACCTGATGGGTGCCGCGCCCGCCGCCGGTGAAGCCGACATCGGTCATCAGCGCCTCGCCCGGTCCGTTCACGACGCAGCCGATCACCGAGACGGTCAGCGGGGTGGTGATGTGGGCCAGACGCTGCTCCAGCACCTCGACGGTCTTGATGACCTGGAACTGCTGGCGCGCGCAGGACGGGCAGGAAATCACGTTGACGCCGCGGTGACGCAGGCCGAGCGACTTCAGGATGTCGAAGCCGACCTTCACCTCCTCGACCGGATCGGCCGAGAGCGACACGCGGATGGTGTCGCCGATGCCGGCCCACAACAGGTTGCCCATGCCGATGGAGGACTTGATGGTGCCGCTGCGCAGGCCGCCGGCCTCGGTGACGCCCAGGTGCAGCGGGTAGTCGCAGGCCTCGGCCAGCGCGCTGTAGGCCGCCACGGCCAGGAACACGTCGGAGGCCTTGCAGGAGATCTTGAACTCGGTGAAGTCCTCGTCCTCCAGGATGCGCGCGTGGTTCAGCGCGCTTTCCACCATGGCCTCCGGACAGGGCTCGCCGTAGCGCTCCAGCAACTCCTTCTCCAGGGACCCGGCATTGACGCCGATGCGCATGGAGCAGTTGTTGTCCCGCGCCGCCTTGATCACCTCGCGCACGCGGTCGCGCGAGCCGATGTTGCCCGGATTGATGCGCAGGCAGGCCGCTCCGGCCTCCGCCGCCTCGATGCCGCGGCGGTAGTGGAAGTGGATGTCGGCCACGATGGGGACCGTCACCTCGGGAATGATCTTCTTCAGCGCCGCCGTGGACTCTTCGTCGGGGCAGGAGATCCGCACGATGTCGGCCCCGGCCACCTCCAGCGCCCGCACCTGCTCGATGGTCGCCTGGACGTCGCTGGTCAGCGTGTTGGTCATGGACTGGACGGTAATCGGCGCATCGCCCCCGACCGGCACCTTGCCGACGTGGATCTGGCGCGACTTGCGCCGCAAAATGTCGCGATAAGGGCGAACGCTCATGCCTGCTGTCCCAAACTCCCGCGGCCCCGCAGCGTTTCGGGCGCCAATGGCGCCTTCCCCAGAGCCTCCCCCAGGTATTTCAGGGCTTTATGGACCGCTTTCAAGCCTTCCCGCACGGCCAAGCGGCATCCGCCGCGGCGCGCGAGTTGGCAACCGCGCGCAAGATGCGCCGAAACGCCGGAAACTTCAAGGATTGAGCCGGAAAAGCCGGGAGCCGCCCGGGGACGCTGCCCCGGCCAGTGTAGGCCCCGGTCCGGCGTCCCCTGCGTTCGGGGCTAGCGGTCGGCGCCGGAGGCCAGGGCCTCGGGGGTGAGGGGAATATTGCGGCGCACCGCCCCGACCGGCCCGAGCGGGGCCAGGGTCCGGCCGTCGACCGTGATCTCCAGGCCGCCGGCGTTGCCGGTCAGCAGGGTCAGGTCTTCCTGGTTCGGCACCCGGTAGGTGTCGCCGACACGCAGCACGCGGGTCAGCAACAGCGTGCCCTGGCGGTCGCGGACCTGGACCCAGGCGTCCTGGTTCGCCTTGAGGACGATGCGGGAGTCGGCGTTCTCCTCACCATAAACCTGCGGCTGATGGTTGGTGAGAAAAGCGGTCGCCGGGGTGTTGTTGTCCGGCGCCGCCGGGATGGCGTAAGGCTCGCTGCTCGACGGGGTCTCGGCAGGGGTTTCAGCGGGAGTCTCGGCCGGAGTCCCGGCGGGGGCCTCTGGGGCAACCGCCGCCTGCTGCCCGCTCTCCGGCGGCGTGCTTTCGCCGGG
>JBLWUP010000052.1:0-17289 GCA_048268885.1 Kiloniellaceae bacterium
GAGTACCACGTGATCCGCCATGTCATGAACCTGGAGGCGGTGAACACCTACGAGGGCACCCACGACGTCCACGCCCTGATCCTGGGCCGCGCCCAGACCGGCATCCAGGCCTTCTTCTGAGAAACCATACTCGTTGACGCTTGTTCACCGGGCCCCAGGCTTGGTCGGCTGCCTAAATGGTCGCCTTTGGGTCAATCTGCGACCTCTATGCTGACCGTGGGAATGTCCGCTCCCGGTCTGGGTTCTGACACACGGTTGCTGGTCTTCGGGGCAGAGAAAGTGCTCCCCATCTTTTGGGGGCGGCTGGAGACGCAGCGGCGGCGCAGTCCTCTTTTTCCCTTTTGAGCGCCTAGGTCAGCGGCCAGGGCAGCTTGACGAATTCCTGCAGCAGGCCCGGCGGGAAATCGCGCCCAAGCGTGCCGGCCATGAAGCATATGAACCCGATCGCGGTGCCGGAGATGACGAGGGTCTTTGTCCAGGAGACCTTGGCACGGATGCGCAGGAAGGTGAGGAAGAAGATCGAGAGCGCCAGGACGAAACCCAGCAGGGAGGAGAGCACCAGCAGGAAGGCGAACCAGCCCAGGGTGGCCCAGAGTCCGTGCGGCGCGCTCGCGTCCTCGCCGCCGCGCTCGAAATCGGTGAAGAGCGGGTCGGTCTCGGGTACGCGCATCATGCGGATGAACAGCAGCAGGCCGCAGACCAGCGTCACCGCCCCGACCGTCACGGGGAAGATCTTGTCGCCCATCCGGCTGATGCTCAGGGCATCAATCCAGGCGACGAGCAGATAGCCGAGGATGCAAAGCAGGAAGATCATGGGCGCGCGCTTGCCGCCGGTCGGCGGGGAGTCGGAGCCCATGATGTGTTTGGCCTGGCGGATGCCGATGATGACCGAGACAACGATCAGCGCGAAGATCACCAGAACGATCGGCGAAGCGATGTATTCGAAGCCGTCCATGAGCCCCTGCCGGAAGCGCGCGCCGGCGATTTGATTGGCCATGTTCGAGAAGGACTCGGCCTGGGCCGAGAGGACGAACCCGATGAGAAAGGCGGGACGCGAGAACTCGAAGCGGCGCAGGAAGATGCCCAATACCCCCACGGCCATCAAGGCGATGAGATCCCCCAGGGACTGGCGCGACTGGAAAGCCGCGAAGGCGATCACCATGAAGAGGCAAGGCGCGACGAGGGTGAAGCGGATCGTCGTCAGGCGGGCGATCTGGTTGGACAGCGCGATGCAGAGCCCGGCGCCCAGCACGTTGGCGATGGCCAGCGACCAGACGATCGTATAGGTGATGTCGAGGTTGTGGCGCACCATGTGCGGGCCGGGGTCGTAGCCCAAGAGGGCGATGCCGCCCAGGAAGACGGCCATGCTGCCCGAGCCCGGGATGCCGAAAATCAGCGTCGGCACCAAGCCGCCACCTTCCTTGGCGTTGTTCGAGGACTCCGGGCCGATGACGCCCCGAATCTCGCCCTTGCCGAACTGGCTCTTGTCCTTGGTGGACTGCACCGTGAAGCCGTAGGCGATCCAGTCGACCACCGATCCGCCGAGGCCGGGAATGACGCCGACCAGGACGCCGACCACCGAGCAGCGGACGGACAGCCAGATGTTGCGCCACCAGTCGCGCACCCCATCGAGCCAGCCCCTGCCCAGGCCGCCGGACTTGGAAATCGCGCGGTCCTGGCGCAGCAACGCGACGATCTCGGGGATCGCGAAGATGCCGAGACCGACGATCACCAGGGAGAGTCCGTCGATCAGATAGGGAATGTCGTAGGTCGACATGCGCAGGCTGCCGCCGGCGGCGGCTTCCCCGATGGTGCCGACCATCAGGCCCAGGCCCGCGGCCACGACACCCTTGAGCGGAATGCGCCCGGCCAGGATCGCGACCATCGAGAGGCCGAGAATCGTGATCATCAGCATCTCGGGCAGGCCGAAGGCGAGGATCAGGGGGCGGGCGATCAGCAGGAAGAACGTCAGGACGCAGGCGCCCAGCAGCCCTCCGAAAAGCGAAGAGGCAAAGGCCGCCGAAAGGGCGCGCGCCGCTTCGCCCTTCTTCGACAGCGGAAAGCCGTCGAGGACGGTCGCCTGGCTGGCCGTCGAGCCGGGGATGCCCAGCAGCACCGAGGCGAAAGTGTCCGAGGTCGGAACCACGGCGATGAGACCGACCATCAGCGCCAGACCCGACACCGGGTCCATGCCGAAGATGAAAGGCAGAACGAGGGAAAGCCCGGCGATGCCGCCCAGCCCCGGAAAGACCCCGACCGAGAGCCCCAGCAGCACGCCGATGAACAGAAACATCAGCTGTTCCGGCTGAAAAATAAGAGCCACCGCCTCGCCGAGGGCGGGCAGTGCGGTCGCGAACAGGTCCATGAGTTTCTCTTAGTGCAAAAAGAAGCACCGGCCCCATCCGGAGATGGGGCCGGTCATCGGGTCACTTCAGCGTGACGTCGTAGTCGTCCTTCAGCCAATCAATCACGAACTGCTTGGCTGCAGGGGGCACGTTGGTCGCCAGCTTCTTTGCCTTGTCGGCGGCGGCACCGGTCATCTGCGGATAGTCGCCCAGGGTCTTTTCCGCCATCTTCTTGAAGTCGGGGCGGGCGTGGATCTTCTTGAAGGCCGCCTCGTAGCCGTCGACGACTTCCTTCGAAGCGGTCTTCGGCAGGAAGACCATCTTCTGCGCGGGGAAACCGGCGATGAAGAACGCCTTCCAGGCGTCCCAGGCGTCGCCGCTGGTCTCGCAAACGGCCGTCGCTTCGCAGACTTCCTTGAAGGTCGGAATGTCCGGGAAGGTCGGGTCGCGCACGATGTTGCCGTCGTCGTCCAGCGAGCCCCAGGTCATCATCGGCACCGCAAGGCCCTGCTCGACCATCGGCACGACGCTGCGCAGGTAAGCCGGCGAGGTCTGGTAGTCGATGTTGGCCTCACCGCGTTCGAACATCAGGCGGCCGTCACCACGGCCCTCGATGCCGAAGACCGGCACGACGTTCATGCCAAGCATCTTCCACGCCAGGTTGGCGACCAGGTCGAGCCGCGTGGCGCCCTGGCTGCCCCAGATGAAGTCGATGTCACCCAGATCGTCGGCATCCCCGTCGAAACGCTTCGCGATGTCGGGCGGCAGGTAGCTCACGCCACCGACGCCGGAGGCCAGCACAACTTGCCAGTCGTTGTACTCGAAGCGCACGCGCGGATCGCCCAGCAGGTAGGGAAACTGGGTTGAGCCCGAAGAGCCGAAGATCAGCGTGCCGTCGGCGGTGTCCTGCTCCTGGAACCAGTTGGCGCCCTTGGTCGAACCGGCGCCCGGACGATAGCGGACCACGACGGTCGGGTTGCCGGGCAGCGCCTCACTCAGCAGCGGCGCGTAGAAGTTGGCCCAGCGGGCCGAGCCGCCGGATTCAGAGAAGGGAATCACGAACTCGACCGTCTCACCCTCAAGGTTGAGCCCAGCGGCGTTTGCGATTGTAGAAGTTGAGAAAACCGCGGTGGCGGCGGCCGCAAGGCCCAACGCCACCCCGCGGGTGGTCTTAAAAACAGACATCTTGTCCTCCCTCGAGTAGGTCCGCGCCTGAAAAGGCGCTGTACTGCCCTAAGTTTTCCGGTGCCTATTGCCCGGTTACATTCACCTTACTGGCCCCTGATCGTCGCGCCAAGGACTCAGAGATTACTTATGCGCGCTGCCCATTACTTTCGTGTTCAATGACTTTGTGCCCACAGCGCGAGCGTGCTGAGCTAAGATCTAGCGCTGTCGCACTGCGGTAGCTTGCGGCTTCAAGAGCCCCGCGGCCGGCCCCTGTCCGGACTGTTGCGGCAACCCTGCTCGAAGGACGAGACTGTCATGGCCATGCCTCAGGAAACCCCGAACATCGATTGTTCGCCCGAGGAGTGGGAGATGCGGGTGGACCTGGCGGCAGCCTTCCGCCTGGTCGACCTCCACGGCTGGTCGGACCTGCTGGCCACCCACCTCTCGGCCCGCGTGCCGGGCCCCGAGGACCACTTCCTCATCAATCCCTTCGGGCTGATGTTCGACGAGATCACCGCCTCCAACCTGGTGAAGGTCGACCAAGAGGGCAACATCCTCTCGGAGACGGAATACTCGATCAACCCGGCGGGCTTCGTCATTCACGGCGCCATTCACATGGCGCGACCCGATGTCGCCTGCGTCATCCACACGCATACCCGCGCGGGCGTCGGCGTCGCCACGCAGAAAGACGGCCTGCTGCCGCTCACCCAGCATTCGATGGCGGTGATCGCCCAGACCAGCTACCACGACTACCAGGGCATCGCCACCGACTTCGCCGAGCGCGAAAGCATCGTCAATGATCTGGGCGACAACAACGTGCTGATCCTGCGCAATCACGGCTTGCTCACGGTCGGACGCACCGCCGGCGAAGCCTTCATGTGGATGTACCGCGCCGAGCGCGCCTGCTACATGCAGCTTTCGGTACAGCAGGCGGGCGCCGAGATCAACCCGATCCCCGATGACGTTCAGCGCACCACCATCGAGCGCAACAAGTTCAACAACTCCGAAAAGGGCTACCGGCCCATCGGCAAGGTCGAGTGGCCGGCCCTGCGCCGCAAGCTCGACCGCCTCGATCCGTCTTACAAGGACTGACCGGGCAAGGACGGATCCGTAAGGCCGCCGCGCCGCTACGGCGTTTTATCCGCAAGTCTCGTTCACGAGTCTTTTTCGCACTGGCCGGCGGCGCGCGGCGCGGCCAGACTGATCGCCGTGGTCCCCTTTGTCACCTTGTTAGCCTGCATTCAGTTGCGGCGGCACGGCCGTCTTGGCGCTGTCCCCCCCGGGGTGCAGTAAGAGGGGGCGCAGCGAGGAGAAAGCGACGATGTTGCGGTGCTGCTGGCGTGAACTCCGAACGGCGGTGCGGGCCGGGATCTGCCTGCTGGTCATCCTCGCGGCGCCGGCGGCTGCGCAGGAGCGGCTGCCCAGCCTGCGGATCGATCCGGACAAGGTCTCGGTCTCCGGCATTTCCTCCGGCGCCTTCATGGCCAACCAGGTTCACATTGCGCATTCCGAATTGATCATGGGCGCCGGCCTCGTCGCCGGCGGGCTCTACGGCTGCGCCGCCGTCAGCATCGACAGTGACGACGGCACGCTCGACGGTTCGGTCAGCCGCGCCCTCGACCGCTGCATGGCCGCCCGGCCGCCGCCCGACAAGGCGGAAGTCTACCGGGCGCGCGCGGCGGCCTTCGCCGAAGCCGGCTGGATCGATCCGCTCGACGGCCTGACCGGCGACAGGGTCTATCTCTTCACCGGCAAGGCGGACAGGACGGTGAGCCACATCTCCGTGGAGCGCAGCGCCGAACTCTACGCGGCCCTGGGCGTGCCGGCGGCGAACATCGCCCTGGAAAGTTTTCTCGAAGAGCCGCCCGCCCCCGGCAGCGGCGCTGGCCATGCCTGGGTGACCGAGGACTGCTGCCAGCCCTGCGCCACGACCGGCCCGCCCTTCATCAACGACTGCGATTACGACCAGGCCGGCGCTATCCTCACGCAGATCTACGGCCCGCTGGCGCCCAAGGCGGAAGACCTCTCCGGCCACTTCATCGATTTCGACCAGCGCGAGTTCGCGCCCGGCGGTCAGGCCGAGGTGAACGGTCTCGACGGCAGCGGCGCACTCTACGTCCCGGCGACCTGCGCGGCGGGCGAGCCTTGCGCCCTGCACGTGGTGCTGCACGGCTGCCAGCAGACCCGCGAGGTGCAGGGCGACAGCTTCTACAAGACGATCGGCATGAACGAATGGGCCGACAGCAACCGTATCGTGCTGCTCTATCCCCAGGCCCACAGCGTCACCCGCACGGACCTGAACGCCGCCTATCCCGGGCGCTGGTTCCGCAACGGCTTCGCGGTGAACCCCAAGGGCTGCTGGAACTGGTGGGGCTACGCCTACGACGACCGCTTCGCCTTGAAGGACGGCATCCAGGTCGGTGCGATCTACGCGATGATCCGGCGGCTGATGGGCAACGCGCCCGACTAAGCGAGCGAACCCAGGGAGCAGACGGTACCAGCCTTGGCCCCGGCTTCGCATCCGACCCAATGGCGACATTGGGTTCGCCGCAGGAAAGAAGAGAGCAGTAAGTGCACAAATTCGCGATTTCAGAGAAGTTTGAAGCTGACTATGTGGAAGAAGAGAAGTCGCGGATAGGGGAAGTCTATTTCATCGAGCGAAATAGCTCAGGCGGCGCGATGCTCACCCCTATCGCGCGTTTCTTTGCGTGGCGTCCGGCGTCTACTGAAGGATTTCACCCTCACTGGCGAGTCGACTGCTTTGTGCGTCAGCACAAGCTTGCGCCCGAGGCTGGTTGGTTGGGCAAGGCACTTACGGAAGCGCTCATTCAAAACGATATTTGCGAGCGTCCGATTTGGACCTCCTGGCACACTAGCGAGGAACTTCAAGGCGAAGCCTTCGGCGAAGTCTTTGATCTAGACTGATCGGCCGCAAATGGCACTTAACCGCCATCCTCTGCCACTAGGGCACAGTCCTATCTTGCCGGCGACGCGGAAGTGCAGCCGCCGCTCTACGTGGCATCCCCGTCCTTGCCGGGAAAGGCTTTCTCCATGGCTTCCACCGAGGGAAAGGCATCGTCGGTCAGGCCGGCCTTCAGGTCCTGCGCGACCGCCCAGGAAATGCGCCGGGCCGCGGCTTCGGCCATCATCGGCTCGATCCCCATGTCGCGCAGCATGGTCGCCGCCTCGCTCATCTCGGCCGAGCGGCGCGTGCCGTGCAGGGCGGCGCGCGAGGTGAGGTAGCGCGCCCGCTCCGGCCAGTCGAGGCCCGGCAGGCTGGGCTGCAACGAATCCAGCACGCGCTGAGAGGCCCCGAACTGGCTGGCCGCCGCGACGCATTCCAGGAACAGCGCCTCGACGCCCTTGATCATGATGGAGCGCAGCATCTTGGTGGCCGAGGCCGCGCCGAGGGTCTCGCCGCCGTCTTCCGTGTTGAAGCCGAGGGCGTTCAGTTGCGCCGTGGCCGCGGCCGCCTTGGGGCCGCACAGCAGGATGGGCACCTTGTGGCGATGCTTGGGCACCGGCGACAGGATGGCGCCGTCCAGCACGTCGCAGCCGCTGTCCTTCAGGGCCGCGGCGACCTCCAGCTTGGTGCGCGGCGCCGCGGAGTTCAGGTCGATGTAGATCTGGCCCGGCTTCATCTGCGCGGCGGCCGCTTCGGCCACCGACACCGCCGCCTTGGCAACCACGGTGGAGAGCACGATGTCGCCCTCGGCCGCGGCGTCGCCGACGTTGGCATGGCAGGTCGCGCCCAGGGCCTCCGCCTTGGCTTTCATGGCCGGCCCGTCGTCGCCTTCGAAGCGGATGTCCCAAAGATGGATCTGCAATGTTGGGTTTTCTTCGCGCAGCCCCGTGACCATGGCCGTGGCGGCCTCGCCGAAGCCGATGAAAGTAATTGCCTTGGTTGCAGCTTGTTGCGGCTCGTTCATTGGGTCCTCCCGTTACCTCCAGGATACGCCAGGGGACCTGAGGGGGCGAGCGGACAGGCGTCGAAAGCGCTGTAATTCTGCGCCCCGGCCATAAGAAACGTGCAGCCGTCCGGCCTAACCCGCCAGCAGCGGCACAAGCCCGCCCCCGGCGGCGGTGAGCACCACCACCAGCCAGGGCGGCAGCTTCCAGAACACCAGCAGCATGAAGGCGGCCAGGGCCAGGATGACGTCCGCCGGCGCCAGGATGGCGCTGGTCCAGACCGGATCGTAGAGCGCGGCCAGCAGCAGGCCGACCACCGCCGCGTTCACGCCGGTGAGCGCCCGCCGCACCAGCGGCTGCCGGCGCAGGCTGTCCCAGAACGGCAGCGCGCCGATCACCAGCAGGAAAGACGGCGCGAAGATGGCGAGCAGGCACACGAGGGCGCCGAGCCAGCCGTTGGGCGCCGTCCCCATCACCGTGCCGAGGTAGGCGGCGAAGGTGAACAGTGGTCCGGGCACCGCCTGGGCCGCGCCGTAGCCGGCGAGGAAGGCGTCGTCACCGAGCCAGCCCGGCGGCACCACTTCCGACTGCAGCAGCGGCAGCACCACATGGCCGCCGCCGAAGACCAGGGAGCCGGCGCGGTAGAAGCTGTCCACCAGGGCCAGGGTCTGCGAGGGCGAGCCCGCGGCCCACAGCGGCAGGGCGACAAGCAGAAAGAAGAACAGGACGAGCGCGCCCACCGCCAGGCCCTTGCCGACGGGGATATCGAGGGAGGCCGGCGGCGCCTCGGCCGCCCCTTTCAGGGTCAGCAGCCCGGCGAGCCCCCCGGCGCAGATGACGGCGACCTGCGTCGCCGCCGACGGCAGGGCCAAGACGGCACAGGCCGCCAGCACGGCCAGGGTCGCGCGAGGCGCATCGGGGCAGAGCGAGCGCGCCATGCCCCAGACCGCCTGGGCCACCACGGCGACGGCGACCACCTTCAGGCCGTGCAGGACGCCCGCCGGGATCGCCTCCTGAAAGGTCACGACACCGTAGCCGAAGGCCACGAGCAGCGCCGCCGAGGGCAGGGTGAAAGCCGTCCAGGCGGCCAGGGCGCCGGGCAGCCCGGCCTTGGCGAGCCCGATGCCGATGCCGACCTGGCTGGAGGCGGGGCCCGGCAGGAACTGGCAGAGCGCCACCAGGTCGGCATAGGCCGCTTCGCCGATCCAGCGGCGGCGCTCGACGAAGGCCGCGCGGAAATAGCCGAGGTGTGCGACCGGCCCGCCGAAGGAGGTCAGGCCGAGTTGCAGGAAGGCGAGGAACACCGTGGCGACGGAGGGGCGCTCCGCGGCATCGCCTAGCGCCGTTCCCCTGCTCTCCGTCCCCCTGCCGCGATCCACCACGCCCTCCGACTCTCTGTCTGAACCGGCGGACCTTCGGGGGCCGGCGGGCCGGCGTCAACAGGGATCATGTTGCGGTTTCGTGAAGCCCGGTGCCCGCCGGCTCACTCCCACTCCATCTCGGAGAAGACCTGCTGGGCGTTGCGGCGGGCCAGCGCGTCGAACTGCTCCAGATTGCTGAAGGCCGACTGGTCGACCTCGACCGCGCCGATCATGTCGCCGCCGGCATCGATGTGCGTGCGCATCTGCCTGCGCAGGTTCACCAGGTAGTCGTAGGTCTCCGCCCGCGCCCGGTCCAGCGTCGTGGCGTGGCCGTGGCCGGGGACCACATGCGCGGGCTCGAGCGCCGCCAGGGCTTCGAAAGCGGCGAGCCAATTCTTCGAGTTCGAGTAGGAGAGCACGCCGAGCAGGCGCTCCACGTAAACGATGTCCCCGGTGAAGACCGTGCGCTGTTGCGGCAGCCAGACGAAGCTGTCTCCCGGCGTGTGCGCGCCCCCGGGATGGTGGATTTCGAAGGCGACGCCGCCCAGCTCGAAATTGTAGGAATCGTCGAAGACTTCGTCGGCGGTGACCGCTTCGGTGCCCTGCAGCGCCTCGCCGAGCAGTTCGTGGAGCATGGAGAACTGCATCGAGGCGCGCGCCCGCTGGTCCGCCACGGCAGCTTTCGACGCGATGATCCTGGCGCCCCGTGCCTTCCAGTAGCTGTTGCCGAGCCAGCGGTGATCCTGGCCGCCGCTGTCGATGACCACCTTCACCGGCTGGTCGGTGATCCCGCGGATCGCGGCGTGAATGGCTTCGGCGCCCTTCCAGCTGCCGCCGGGGTCGACCAGCACCACGCCGTCGCCGGTCACCACCACGCCGAAGGTGGCGTTGTTCGCCAGGTTCTCGGGCGAGCGCTGCGCCTTCTCGCCGACCAGGGCATAGACGCCCTCGGTGACTTTCTGAACCTCCAGGGCGCGAGCCGGCGCCGCGGCAACGAGCGCGATCAGCAGGGCCGACGCAAAGGCGGTCAGTCCCTTCCTCGATCTGCGGAGTCCGGCCGGGGGGCGTTCAGAAAAGCGGCTTGAAGCTGTCGGCGCGCTCATTTTTCCACTACTTTCCCGGGACCGTGAAAACACCTGCAAATTAGAAAGCTAGCCTG
The DNA here is from genome assembly GCA_048268885.1 of Kiloniellaceae bacterium. GTDB lineage: Bacteria > Pseudomonadota > Alphaproteobacteria > Kiloniellales > Kiloniellaceae > Pelagibius. The sequence goes on from JBLWUP010000052.1 coordinate 9,942, forward strand.
AGCCGATGCTGTTGAACAACACCTCTCGTGGCCAGACCGCCACACCCCGCCTTTTCAGAGCGACGGCCGCGCGCCCGCTGGCCTTCCTGCGGCATTGCCCCGCCTACGAACCGACGCCTCTTCGCAGCCTTGCAGAACTGGCCGCCACGCTGGGGGTCGGCCGCCTGCTGGCCAAGGACGAGACACGGCGCATGCGGCTCGGCAGCTTCAAAGCGCTGGGCGCCGCCTTCGCCGTGGCGCAGATGGTCGCCGAAGCCGCGGGCACTACGGATCTGGAAAGCGAGCACGCCCGCGGCGTTGCCGCCGGGATGACCTTCATCACGGCCAGTGCCGGCAACCATGGCCTGTCGCTCGCGGCCGGCGCCAAGGTCTTCGGCGCCAAGGCCGTCATCGTTCTCTCAACTGCGGTGCCCGAGGCCTTCGCCAACCGCATCCGCGCCCAGGGCGCCGAGGTGCTGCGCATCGACGGCAGCTACGACGACAGCGTGGCCGAGGCCATCCGGACGGCGGAGCAGAACGGCTGGCTGCTGCTGGCCGACGGCTCCTGGGAAGGTTACGTCGAACGGCCCGCCCTCGTGATGGAGGGTTACATGGTGCTGGCGGAGGAGTGCCGAGCGGTCTTCGCGGCCGAAGGCGACTGGCCGACCCACGTCTACCTGCAGGCCGGCGTCGGCGGGCTGGCCGCCGCCGTCGCCGCGCACATCCGCGACCACTGGTCCGTGCAGCCGGAAATCGTCGTGGTCGAGCCCGAGGCCGCCCCCTGCCTGATCGCGAGCATGGAGGCCGGAAAGCTGACGCGGGCCGAGGGGCCGGACTCCAACATGGGCCGCCTCGACTGCAAGGAAGCCTCCCTCATCGCCTTTGAGGCGCTGCGCGGCGACGCCGACCGCTTCGTGACCGTATCCGACGGCGAAGCCTCGGCGGCGGCCAACCTGCTGGCCGAACACGGCATCGCCACGACGCCGAGCGGCAGCGCCGGCCTCGCCGCCCTGCAGGCGATGAAGCCGGGCGCGGACAGCCGCTGCCTGATCGTCGTCTCGGAAGGCCCCGAAGGGGACTGACCGCATGGCCGGGCGGTGACAGCACCCGGGGACTTCCCTTCACCGCCGCGCATTGGGGCACCTACCGCGTCGTCGTGCGGGACGGCAAGCCCATGGTGCGGCGCGGCTGAAGCCGCAGTTCACGACGGAGAGCCGAAACACAATAAAAGGGTGCTGGGCGTTCCAGGGGGCTTAAGGAGATCGAATTGCACCCGGTTCGATCACACCGGATGAAACAGCCGCGTCTTTTCTTCCCTTGTCGCGCACTCCGCCTAGAGCGCTAGCCCCGGCTTCCGGGATCGGCGAGGAGAGGCCGCATACCGCACTCTCCAAGAACGACGATTTCGGTGCCGAAGATCCGCCTTTGTTTCCGGATTATGAAGCACTACAGGCGCGCCAAGCATTTACAGTTGTATGCTGTAAATTTTTTTTCCACACCAGAGCGTTCATAAGCTTTGAGCCAAATTCCCGAACTCCAGGTTGTTTCCCTACAGCCAACACCTTAGTGACGGAAGAGGAATTACAACCCACCGACGCGCCGTCACAATGATTTACAAGTATGGTTAACACCCCCTTTGCATGCCGACACATAACCTCTTGACGTCAATGAAAAGAGCGCAAATGGCACAATAGTTGCTTCGATCATCAGGCCGCGCGGATGTCAAGGCGCGGCGCTCTCGTCGTCGACGATGGGAGATAGATATTACTGCTCACTGATCGGCGCCTGCCATTGCGCTGTTCGCTTTTAACGCAGGCGCCGAACAAAAAAAGGAGAGAGGCTAATGTTGAGAGGACTGTTGATCAGCACCTCTGCTGTGGCCCTGGTCCTGACGTTCGCCATGGAAGCATCTGCGAATCCGAAGAATAAGTTCGGGGATGGCAACACGGCCAGCGCAGAAGCTATGGCGGACGCGAATGCCAATGGCGGCAATGGAGGTTTTGGAGGCAACGCCAACGGGGGCGCCCCGCCTGATAGTTTCGCGGGCACTGCCGGTGCCGGCGGTGTCGGCGGCGCCGGTGGCACCGCGGAAGCCTATGCCGAATCGTTCAACTCTGACGTCGAAGTCATCTCCGTCCAGGAGCTGTCCCAGACGGTCAATGGCGACGCCATTACCGTGTATGGCGGCGTTGGCGGCGCCGGTGGCGCCGGTGCCGCAGGCGGTGACGGCGACTTCGGCGTAGGGGCGTCGGTCGCCCTGGCCGAAGGCGGCGGCGACGGCGGCGACGGCGGTGACGGCGACGACGGCGGCCTCGGCATCGGGGCGTCTGTCGCCTTCGCCGGCAGCGCGGCTGACGGCGGCGACGGCGGTGACGGCGACGACGGCGGCAAAGGCGGCAAAGGCTTCGGTGCATCGGCTGCCCTGGCCGGCGATAGCGACGCCGGTGGCAACTCTGCCACTGGTGGCAATGCCAACGCCACTGGCGCTGACGACGAGACAGCCGGAAACGGCGGTACAGGCGGTGCCGGCAGTGCTGGCGGCAACAGTGCGACCGGTGGCGTGGCTACGGCCGATGCCGGTACCGGTACCGGCGGAGCCGGCGGTGCTGGCGGTGCCGGCGGTGCCGGCGGTGTTGGCGGTACCGGTGGTGCCGCAACTGCCGGCATGGGCACCGGGACCGGTGGTGCCGGTGGCGCTGGCGGTGCGGCCGGCAACGGCGGCAACGGCGGCATAGCCACTGCGGGTGCATCCACGGGAACCGGCGGAGCCGGCGGTAACGGCGGCAACGGCGGCGCCGGTGGTGCCGGCAATGGCGGAGCGCTCACCTCCGGCGCGACCACGGTTGCGGCAGGCGCCGGGACCTTCGGTGGAATCGCCAACATGAATGTCGCTTCGGGCTACTTCAACAGCGCGTTGGGTGGCGTCTCCGTGGCGGCCTATTCTGGTGTCAACATCGGTACCACAGGTGGTGCTGGTGGGGCCCCATAACGGCGAGGAGGAAAAGCTATGCTGAAAAATATTCTCGCCGGGACCACGGCTCTTGCCCTGGTCGTCGCTTTTGCGGCCGGCGCATCGGCGAATCCAAAGAACAAGTTCGGCAACGAGAACACCGCTGAAGCCACTGCCATGGCCAATGCCAGTGCCAACGGCGGCTACGGTGGTAACGGCGGTAACGCCAATGCCAATGCCGATGGTGACCAACCCGGAGGTACGGCTGGGTTGGGCGGCGCCGGTGGCGCTGGTGGAACGTCGAGCGCTTATGCCGAGTCGTTCAACAGCGACATCGAAGTCATTTCCGTGCAGGAGATGACAGCGACCGTCTACGGAGCTCCGATTGCCGTCTACGGCGGCGTTGGCGGCGCCGGCGGTAATGGTGCCGCGGGCGGCAACGGCGGTGACGCTATCGCCGCTTCGGTGAGCCTTGCCGGTGGCGGCGGCGACGGTGACGACGGCGGCGACGGAGGCGACGGCGGTACCGGCCTCGGCGCTTCTGCCGCGTTCGGCGCCACCGCAGCCGACGGCGGCAAAGGTGACGATGGTGGCGATGGGGGCGACGGCGGCGCCGGTTTCGGCGCAGGCCTGGCCCATGTCGGTGACGCCGACGCCGGCTACAACAGTGCAACCGGCGGCAACGCCAATTCGACCGGTGGCGATGGCGGCACAGGTGGCAACGCCGATGCCGGCACGAACACCGCGAACGGCGGCACCGCCGGCTCGGGCGGTGACAACGCAGCTATGGGTACCGGTGGTGCCGGTGGCGCTGGCGGTGCCGGTGGCGCCGGCGGCGGCGGCGGCACTGGCGGATCCGCCACGGCTGGTGATGGCACCGGGAGCGGCGGTGCTGGCGGTACCGGTGGCACCGGTGGCGCCGGTGGAGCCGGCGGCACTGCCATGGCCGCCGACGCCACTGCCAACGGCGGTGGCGGCGGAACCGGCGGCGCCGGTGGCAACGGTGGAACGGGTGCCGGTGGCACGCTTTCGACCGGCGCTGTCAACGTCGCTGTCGGCGCTGGCACGTTTGGTGGCATTGCCAACATCAACGTTTCGTCCGGCTTCTACAATGCAGCGCTGGGCGGCGTTTCCGTGGCTGCGCATTCAAACGTGAGTATCGGCAACTAAGACCGATCGGGGATGCCGGACGGCGGAGCCTACGGGCTTCGTCGTCCGTCCTCCCAAACGAAAATGACCCAGCTCTTGGGAGGGCTATGTCATGCAAGCAATGGCAGGAAGACCCCTCGCAATCGCAACAGCCTTGGCCGTTTTGGCTGTGACCGGCTCTGCTCTGGCAGACGAACTGAGCAAGCACGACGTTTTTGCGGCGGTAAGTGTTATCGAGGCAGCCGACCTCGATGCGCTGCGGGGCCGCGAAGGCGGCCAGAACGTAACGGTTGCGACAGATCAGGAACTGACCGCCTCGGTTATCGGTGGCTCCATCACAGCCGACAAGATCACAACGGGCGGTGTTACCTTTGGTGAGGGTGCACTCGATGGCTTTGGCGGCATTGGCGTGTTCAATGTCGTTACGGGCAACAACAATTCGGTGCAGGCCGCTATCGGCGTGACCTTCAATCTTCTTGAGTAGCGGCGGCCGGCAGCGACCGGATCCATGCTGAACAAGCAAGAAAAGGCGGCCAACTCATGAGGCGATTTCTTATCGCGCTCGGCGCAGTCATCAGCGGTGTGGCGTTCAACACGGCTGTCGTGCCGGCTGGCCTGGCCGGCCCCACCGTGATTCAGGGCGCAGGCGGCTCTTTTTCGGTTCAGGTCATGAGCCTGAAGGAGAAGCGCTGGACGAATGTCGTGCGCCAGCAATACGACTTCAGTTGCGGCTCGGCGGCCGTAGCCACCCTACTGACCTACCACTATGACACACCGACGGCCGAGGCGCCGGTCTTCGAAGAGATGTTCCTGCGTGGCAATCAGCCGAAAATCCAGGCGGAAGGATTCTCGATGCTGGACATAAAGCAGTTCCTGGATCGCCGCGGGCTGAAGTCCGACGGGTTTCGCATGACGCTGGACAAGCTCGCGGAGATCGGCGTCCCGGCAATCGTGCTGATCAACACCGGAGGCTACCGCCACTTTGTAGTCATCAAAGGGGTCGAAGCAGATCGCATCCTGGTCGCGGATTCGGCCTTCGGAACCACTATCTGGCCCCGCGATCGCTTCGAGGCCGCGTGGGGCGGAGGGATTGTCCTTGCGGCCAGAGAAGGCGTCGACGTCGCGCGGGAGAACTTCGGCGACATACCGGATTGGGAAATCCGCCCGAAGGCGCCGATAAGTCAAGGTATCGACAGAAGCGGGCTTTCCACCTTCAGCCTGACGCTGCCAGGCCGGCACGAGTTCGGGAGGTAGGGTCATGGTCCGTTCAGGCAGCGCCATAGCTTTGGCAATTCTGGTCAGCGCCGCCGGTGCCGGCCAGAGCGCCAGCCTCGCGGCAGAGGCTCAGCCATTCGATGCCATTCCCACAGTCAGCCCGGACGCGCTTGCCGCGCAACGCGGGGGACTACGCGTCGGCGGCCTCGATATGGAGTTCGCAGCGAACGTGCGAACACTCGTGAACGGTGCCCTTGTCCTGGAAACCATCACGAACCTGACGCCTGGCGGAACGACCTCGACGCAGGCGCGCATGCCAGCAAGCGGCGCGCCTGCCCAGACGCTGCGTTTTGTCAGCGGGCAGGGAAACGCCCAAGCCAATGCACTTCCCGCGAATCTTTCTGGGCTGGTGGGGCAAACGGGTGTTGTGATTGAAGATCCGACCGGCGTCACCACCGCGCTTCACAACGTGACGCGTGAACAGATTCTGGGCGTGATCTTCACGTCGGCAAGCAACCAGCAGATACGTCAGGAGATCAATGTAGAGGTGACCGTCTCGAATTTCGGGCGGTTCCAGGAAGCGGCCCGAAGTGCGCTTTTCAGTGGCCGCCTGCTCGGAAGTCTTAGCGCCGCCAATTGAACACGGTATTGGGTAGCGGGGGACCGGGGGGAGATAGTGTTCCGTATCGATACTGAACGATTCCTTTGTGGCACTGCCGTCGTAGCGCTGTTTGGCTTGGCGGCACCGCCAGTTCTGGCCCAAAACCTCGACCTGGAGCTGAGACTGCAGGAGTTGGAGAATACGCTTGAGCAGCAGCGGCTCGAGATTCAATCGCTTCGTGAAGAGCTGTTGCGACAGCAGCGTGGCCGCGGTCCAGCGGACCCTGCTATTCGCCAGGCACAGCAAAGTTCCCCCGCTGCCCAACCGCCTCAACCCGCTCAGCAGCAGCAACCGCCACAGCAACCGGTCGGCCAGCCTCCGGAACAGCAGCCGTCTCGGCCGGAGGTGCAGGCTATACCGGAGCTTGGCGGTGTGCTGACGCCCGAGGGTACGCTCGTCCTGGAGCCGTCGATCCAGTATTCACATTCACAGGTCAATCGCTTCACGTTTCTGGGTATCGAGGTCCTGGATACCTTCTTGATCGGCCTGATTGAAGTACAGGACGCCGACCGGGACCTCTACGAGGCAGCCCTTTCCGCGCGATTCGGCATCACGGACCGCCTGGAGGCGGAAATCAAGGTTCCCTACATCTACCGGGATGACCAGATCTCATTTCTCATTCCCCAGGTCGATCCCGATACGCAGCTGACCCAGGATGCGGATGGCGACGGGCTCGGCGACATCGAACTCGCCTTGCACTACCAGATCAACAGCGGCCTTGAAGACTGGCCGATCTTCATCGGCAATCTCCGCTACAAGTCGACGACCGGCAAAGGGCCATTTGATGTCGATCGCGGCGCGAATGGCTTGGAAACCGAACTCGCCACAGGCTCCGGATTTCACGCCATCGAGCCGAGCGTCACGGTCCTCTATGCGAACGACCCGGCAGTCTTCTTCGCCAACTTCGGCTATTACTTCCATCTGCCGGAAGACGTGAACAAGACCTTCAACGATCAGACCATCGGCAAGGTCGACCCGGGCGATGCCTTTCGCATGAGCTTCGGCCTGGCCTATTCGATCAACGAACGGTCTTCGTTCACGCTCGGCTACAAGCACGACTTCGTCGACGAGACGGTGACCGAGGTCAACGGCGTCGATCTGTCGACGTCGTCCCTGAGCCTGGGGTCCTTGCTGCTTGGCTACAGCTTTCAATTCAACGAGTACTCCAGCGCCAATCTCAACTTTGAACTGGGCGTTACGGAAGATGCGCCCGATGTCCTCATGACACTGCGCGTCCCCTTCGTGCTGGATCTCTACTAGGCGCTCTTCGCCCAAAGCCAGAAACACCGAAGCCCCGTCGCGGACGGGGCTTTGGTGATTTGGTTGCGGGGGCAGGATTTGAACCTGCGACCTTCAGGTTATGAGCCTGACGAGCTACCGGGCTGCTCCACCCC
>JBLWUP010000053.1:0-15882 GCA_048268885.1 Kiloniellaceae bacterium
TGTCGATCTGGTCGTAAGCCGAGAACGTGGCTCCCCCCGTCTCCGCCAGCACCTTCGTGATCGCTGCCGTCAGCGTCGTCTTACCGTGGTCAACGTGGCCAATCGTGCCTACGTTGCAGTGCGGCTTCGTCCGCTCGAATTTTTCCTTAGCCATCGGTCTTACTTCTCCGTAACTCGGCTTTGACTGCTCGTCTTGGCTTAACTCGGGCCTAAACTCAGGCCAACTTGGAAACCACTTCGTCGGCCACCGCCTGCGGCACCTTCGAGTAGTGGTCGAAAACCATCGTGTACTGGGCGCGCCCCTGGCTCATCGAGCGCAGGTTGTTCACGTAACCGAACATGTTGGCCAGCGGCACCATGGCGTTGATCACCTGGGCGTTGCCGCGGCTGTCCATGCCCTGCACGTTGCCGCGCCGGCTGTTCAGGTCGCCGATGATGTCACCCATGTATTCTTCCGGGGTCACCACCTCGACCTTCATCATCGGCTCCAGCAGCACCGGGCCCGACTTCGGCACGCCCTCGCGGAAAGCCGCGCGGGAGGCGATTTCGAAGGCCAGCACAGAAGAGTCCACGTCGTGGCTCGCGCCGTCGACCAGCGTCACCTTGAAGTCGATCATCGGGAAACCGGCCATGACGCCCGTCTCCAGGGCGGACTTCAGGCCCTTCTCGACACCCGGGATGAATTCCCTCGGCACCGCACCGCCGGTGATGGCGTTCTCGAAGACGAAGCCCTCACCCGGCTCCAGCGGCTCGAAGACCAGCTTGATGCGGGCGAACTGGCCCGAACCGCCGGTCTGCTTCTTATGGGTGTAGTCGATCTCGGACTGACGCGTGATCGTCTCACGGTACGCCACCTGGGGTGCACCGACGTTGGCGTCAACCTTGAACTCGCGGCGCATGCGGTCGACGATGATGTCGAGGTGCAGCTCGCCCATGCCCTTGATCACCGTCTGGCCGCTCTCGACGTCGGTCGAGACGCGGAAGGAGGGATCCTCCTGCGCCAGGCGGCTGAGGGCGACGCCCATCTTTTCCTGGTCGCTCTTGGTCTTCGGCTCGACCGCCACTTCGATGACGGGGTCGGGGAATTCCATGCGCTCCAGGATGATCGGGTTCTGCGCGTCGCACAGCGTCTCACCCGTGGTCGTGCTCTTCAGGCCGGCAATGGCGACAATGTCGCCGGCGCGCGCCTCTTTCACGTCTTCACGGTGATTGGAGTGCATCTGCAGCATGCGGCCGACGCGCTCGCGCTGCCCCTTGACCGAGTTCAGGATCTGCGTGCCCGTGGTGATCACGCCCGAATAGACGCGCACGAAGGTCAGCGAGCCGACGAAGGGGTCGGTCATGATCTTGAAGGCCAGGGCCGCGGCCGGCGCCTCGTCGTTCGACGGACGGGTTTCGACCTCGTCGGACTCCGGCTTCACGCCCTTGACCGCCGGCACTTCCACCGGCGAAGGCAGGAAGTCGACGACGGCGTCGAGCAGCGGCTGCACGCCCTTGTTCTTGAAGGCCGTGCCGTTCAGCACCGGCACGAAAGCCAGGCCGCAGGTGCCCTTGCGGATGCACTTCTTAAGGGTCTCCTCGTCGGGCTCGTTGCCCTCGAGGTAGGCTTCCATCGCGGCATCGTCCTGCTCGACGGCCAGCTCGACCAACTTCTCGCGGTACTCGGCGGCTTTGTCGACCAGATCGGCCGGGATGTCCTGGATCTCAAACTGGGCGCCCAGCGACTCGTCCAGCCAGACGATGGCCTTCATGGACAGCAGGTCGATGACACCCAGGAAGTCGGCTTCCGCGCCCAGCGGCAGCTGCAGCACCATCGGCTGCGCGCCCAGGCGGTCGACGATCATGTCGACGCAGCGATAGAAGTCGGCGCCCGTGCGGTCCATCTTGTTGACAAAGCAGATGCGCGGCACTTTGTACTTGTCGGCCTGACGCCAGACCGTCTCCGACTGCGGCTCGACACCGGCCACGGAGTCGAAAACCGCGACGGCACCGTCCAGCACACGCAGCGAACGCTCCACCTCGATGGTGAAGTCGACGTGGCCCGGGGTGTCGATGATGTTGATCCGGTGATCCTTCCAGAAGCAGGTCGTCGCCGCGGAGGTAATGGTGATACCGCGCTCCTGCTCCTGCTCCATCCAGTCCATGGTGGCATTGCCATCGTGGACCTCACCGATCTTGTGCGAGACACCGGTGTAATAAAGGACACGCTCCGTGGTCGTGGTCTTACCGGCATCGATGTGGGCCATGATGCCGATATTGCGGTAGCGGTCGAGGGGGGTCGTGCGTGACATGACGGTCTACTCTTCGTGGGTTACCAGCGGTAGTGCGAAAAGGCCTTGTTGGCCTCCGCCATACGGTGGGTGTCTTCCCGCTTCTTGACGGCCGAGCCCCTGTTATTCGATGCGTCCATCAGTTCACCGGCCAGACGCTCGGTCATCGTCAGTTCCGAGCGGGCGCGGGAGGCGTTGATCAGCCAGCGGATGGCAAGCGCCTGTCCGCGGTCCTGACGCACCTCGACCGGCACCTGGTAGGTGGCGCCGCCGACACGGCGGGAGCGCACCTCGATTTCCGGCTTCACATTGTCCAGGGCCTCGTGGAACACGCGAACCGGGTCCTGGCTGCCGCGCTCCTGAACGCGATCGAGCGCGCCATAGACGATGCCCTCGGCGACGGACTTCTTGCCGTCGAACATAAGGCAATTCATGAACTTACTGAGAACGATGTCGCCGAATTTCGGATCGGGCAACACTTCCCGTTTTTCGGCGCGATGACGGCGAGACATGCCTCTTCTCTCCTACCTTACTTCGGCCGCTTCGCGCCGTATTTCGAACGGCGCTGACGACGGTCCTTAACGCCCTGGGTGTCCAGCGTGCCACGGATGATGTGGTAGCGAACACCCGGCAGGTCCTTCACACGGCCGCCACGGATCATGACCACCGAGTGTTCCTGGAGGTTGTGACCCTCGCCAGGAATGTAGCTGGTGACCTCGAAACCGTTGGTCAGGCGCACGCGGGCGACCTTACGAAGAGCCGAGTTCGGCTTCTTCGGCGTCGTGGTGTAGACGCGGGTGCAGACACCGCGCTTCTGCGGGCAGGCCTCGAGGGCCGGCACCTTGTTGCGCGCAACCTCGGGTTTGCGCGGCTTACGGATCAACTGATTGATCGTTGGCATTAGCTTTCCTATGCGCCCGGTTTCCGAGACAAAGCACCGCAAAGGCCGAAGGCTCGGCCCTGCGGATGCTAAATCGCCGTCGAAAACAGCTTGCCTAAAATTTCATTACCGTAATCGCCAGGGGCTGCGTCTAGACCGCAACGGGCCTACCACCAGCCCCCCGAAAGGTTGGCGCAATATATTGATGCGCCTATGCCCCGTCAAGCACGTTAAGCCAAGGAAACCTTACTTTCTCGGAGGCTTCCAAGGATACGCCGCAACCGGGACTGACAGAAACTTACTTTCCCGATTGCGGCGTATTTCGCAATAAATTTACCTACCCAACCGTCAGGCGACGGAGGTCTCTTCCTCCGAGGCTTCCGAATCGGCCCCGCTGGCCAGGGCCGCCTGCTCGCGCTCCTCAATCAGCTCGCGATCACGCTCGGCAGCGATTCGCCTCAGGCGGTTCATCACCGAGCCGGTGCCCGCCGGAATCAGGCGGCCGACGATCACGTTCTCCTTGAGGCCGATCAGGCGGTCTTCCTTGCCGTGGGTCGCCGCTTCTGTCAGCACGCGGGTGGTCTCCTGGAAGGAGGCCGCGGAGATGAAGGAGCGGGTCTGCAGGCTGGCCTTGGTGATGCCCTGGAGAACCGGGCTGCCGGAGGCCGGCTTGCCGCCGTCGGCGATCACCTTGTCGTTCACCGCATCGAACTCGTCGCGGTCGACCTGCTCGCCGACCAGGAAGGTCGAATCGGCGCCGTCGTGGATCTCGACCTTCTGCAGCATCTGGCGAACGATCACCTCGATGTGCTTGTCGTTGATCTTCACGCCCTGCAGGCGATAGACGCTCTGGATCTCGTCGATCAGGTAGTCCGCCAGGGCCTCGACGCCCAGGACCTCGAGGATGTCATGCGGTACCGGGTTACCGTCGAGCAGCATGTCGCCCACTTCCACGAAGTCGCCTTCCTGGACGGAGATGTGCTTGCCCTTCGGGATCAGGTACTCATGCGGCTCCTGGTCCTCGCCCTCCGGCACCACGACGATGCGGCGCTTGGTCTTGTAGTCCTTGCCGAATTCGACGCGGCCGGCGGTATCGCTGATGATCGCGTAGTCCTTCGGCTTGCGGGCCTCGAAGAGCTCGGCCACCCGCGGCAGACCGCCGGTGATGTCGCGCGTCTTGGAGGATTCCCGCGGGATACGGGCCAGCACGTCGCCGGCGCGCACCGTGGCCCCGTTGTCGACCGACAGGATGGCGTCGACCGACATGAAGTAGCGGGCCTCCATGCCATTGGCCAAGGTAATGATCTCGCCCGTGTCGTCGCGCAGGGTGATGCGCGGCTTCAGGTCGTTGCCCCGGGGCTGCTGCTTCCAGTCGACCACCACACGGTTCGAAATGCCGGTGGTTTCGTCCATCACCTCGCGCATCGAGGTGCCCTCGATGAGGTCGACGTAGTTGGCCACGCCCTCACGCTCGGTGATGATCGGGATGGTGTAGGGATCCCACTCGGCCAGCTTGTCGCCGAGCTTGGCCTCCTTCCCTTCGTCGACCAGCAGCTTGGCACCGTAAGGCACGCGGTGACGCGCCCGCTCGCGCCCCTTCTCGTCCAGCAGGACGATCTCGAGGTTACGGCCCATGACCACCGGCACGCCGTCCGAGTTCATGACCACGTTGCGGTTCTCGACCTTGATCTTGCCTTCCGAGCCGGCCTCGACGGCAGACTGTTCGGCGCCACGCTGAGCCGCACCGCCGATGTGGAAGGTGCGCATGGTCAGCTGGGTGCCCGGCTCGCCGATCGACTGGGCCGCGATCACGCCGACCGCCTCACCCACGTTGACCTTGGTGCCGCGGGCCAGGTCGCGGCCGTAGCAGGCGCCGCACATGCCGCCCACCGACTCGCACATCAGGGCCGAGCGGATGAAGATGGTGTCGATACCGGCACGCTCGATGGTATCGATCTTGTCTTCCTCGATCAGATCGCCGCGCTTCAGGATCACGTCGCCCGACAGCGGGTCGACGATGTCTTCCTGCACCGTACGGCCCAGGACACGCTCGCCCAGCGAGGCGATGACTTCGCCGCCATCGACCACCGCGCTGACCGTCAGGCCCTTCTCGGTGCCGCAATCGTCCTCGATGATGATCGCGTCCTGCGCCACGTCGACCAGACGCCGCGTCAGGTAACCGGAGTTCGCGGTCTTCAAGGCGGTGTCGGCCAGACCCTTACGGGCGCCGTGGGTGGAGTTGAAGTACTCCAGCACGGTGAGGCCTTCCTTGAAGTTCGAGATGATCGGCGTCTCGATGATTTCGCCCGACGGCTTGGCCATGAGGCCGCGCATGCCGGCGAGCTGCTTGATCTGCGCCGCCGAACCACGGGCGCCGGAGTCGGCCATCATGTAGACCGCGTTGATGTCGCGGCCGGTGGAGCCGGCGATGACCTTCATCATCTCGTCGGCAACCCGGTCGGTGCACTGCGACCAGACGTCGACCACCTTGTTGTACTTCTCGCCCTGGGTAATCAGGCCGTCGAGATACTGCTGCTCGAACTCCTTCACCTTGGCCTGCGCCTCTTCCACCAGACCATGCTTGGCGTCCGGGATCATGAGGTCGTCCTTGCCGAAGGAGATGCCGGCCTTGCAGGCGTAGCCGAAGCCCAGCGTCATGATCCGGTCACAGAAGATGACCGTGTCCTTCTGGCCGCAGTGGCGGTAGACGATATCGATCAGCTCGGTGATTTCCTTCTTGGTCAGCACCTTGTTGAGTAGGCTGAACGGCACCTTCGGGTGGCGCGGCAGCACCTCGGACAGCTTCATGCGGCCCGGGGTGGTGTCGACGATCAGGCGGATCGGATTACCCTCGGCGTCGACCGTGTGATAGCGCGCCTTGACCTTGGCGTGCAGGCTCACGGCGCCGCTCGCCAGGGCGTGCTCGATCTCGCCCATGTCGCCGAACAGCATGCCCTCGCCCTGCTCGCCCTCGGCTTCCATCGACAGGTAGTAGATACCCAGAACGATGTCCTGCGACGGCACGATGATCGGCTTGCCGTTGGCCGGCGAGAGGATGTTGTTGGTCGACATCATCAGCACGCGGGCTTCGAGCTGGGCCTCCAGCGACAGCGGCACGTGGACCGCCATCTGGTCGCCGTCGAAGTCGGCGTTGAAGGCGGTGCAGACCAGCGGGTGCAGCTGGATCGCCTTACCCTCGATCAGCACCGGCTCGAAGGCCTGGATGCCGAGGCGGTGCAGCGTCGGCGCGCGGTTCAGCAGCACCGGATGCTCGCGGATCACCTCTTCCAGGATATCCCAGACCTCGGGGCGCTCCTTCTCCACCATGCGCTTGGCCGCCTTGATGGTGGAAGCCATGTTGTAGAGTTCGAGCTTCGAGTAGATGAACGGCTTGAACAGCTCCAGCGCCATCTTCTTTGGCAGGCCGCACTGATGCAGCTTCAGCTCCGGCCCGACCACGATGACCGAACGGCCGGAATAGTCGACGCGCTTGCCGAGCAGGTTCTGACGGAACCGGCCCTGCTTGCCCTTCAGCATATCGGACAGCGACTTCAGCGGGCGCTTGTTGGCGCCGGTGATGACGCGGCCGCGGCGGCCGTTGTCGAAGAGGGCGTCGACGGCCTCCTGCAGCATGCGCTTTTCGTTGCGCACGATGATGTCCGGCGCGCGCAGCTCGATGAGGCGCTTCAGGCGGTTGTTGCGGTTGATGACCCGGCGGTAGAGATCGTTCAGGTCGGAGGTCGCGAAGCGACCACCATCGAGGGGAACAAGAGGACGCAGCTCGGGCGGGATCACCGGCACGACGTCCAGGATCATCCACTCCGGACGGGCGCCGGACTCGAGGAAGGCCTCGATCAGCTTCAGGCGCTTGACCAGCTTCTTGCGCTTGGCCTCGGAGCCGGTCTCGCGCAGCTCCTCGCGCACCTCCACGCGCTCCTCCTCCAGCTCCAGGGAGGACAGCATCTTCTTCATCGCCTCGGCGCCGATCATGGCTTCGAAGGCGTCCTCGCCGTACTCTTCCTGTGCCGTGAGGAACTCTTCCTCGGACATCAGCTGGTGCATCTTCAGCGGCGTCAGGCCGGGCTCGACCACCACGAAGTACTCGAAGTAGAGCACCCGCTCCAGGTCCTTCAAGGTCATGTCGAGCAGCAGACCGATGCGGCTCGGCAGCGACTTCAGGAACCAGATGTGCGCCACCGGGCTGGCCAGTTCGATGTGGCCCATGCGCTCGCGGCGCACCTTGGACAGAGTCACCTCGACGCCGCACTTCTCGCAGATGATGCCGCGATACTTCATGCGCTTGTACTTGCCGCAGAGGCACTCGTAGTCCTTGATCGGACCGAAGATACGGGCGCAGAACAGACCGTCGCGCTCCGGCTTGAAGGTACGGTAGTTGATGGTCTCCGGCTTCTTGATCTCGCCGTAGGACCAGGACCGGATACGCTCAGGGCTGGCGATCGAAATGCGGATCTGATCGAAGCTCTGAGGGCCGGTCGGCTGGCCGAAAATGTTCATCAACTCTGACATCGGTTTCTCCCGATTAGGTATTGGTTGAGCAGAAGTCGCAGGGGGCGTGAGGTCAGCGAACCCGCGCGGCTACGACGACTGCTTCAAGTCCACATTGAGGCCCAGCGAGCGCAGTTCCTTCACCAGAACGTTGAAGGACTCCGGAATGCCGGCCTCGAAATTGTCGTCACCCTTGACGATGGCTTCATAGACCTTGGTACGGCCCGACACGTCGTCCGACTTCACCGTCAGCATTTCCTGCAGGGTGTAGGCGGCGCCGTAGGCCTCCAAAGCCCAGACCTCCATCTCGCCGAAGCGCTGGCCGCCGAACTGGGCCTTACCGCCCAGCGGCTGCTGGGTGACCAGGCTGTAGGGGCCGATGGAACGGGCGTGGATCTTGTCGTCCACCAGGTGGTGCAGCTTCAGCATGTAGATGTAGCCAACGGTGACCTGGCGGTCGAAGACCTCACCGGTTCGCCCGTCGGTCAGGGTGACCTGACCGGAACGGTTGAGGCCGGCCTGATCCAGCATCTCGGAGATGTCCTCCTCGCGCGCCCCGTCGAACACCGGGGTGGCGATCGGCACACCGCGGCGCAGATTGCCGCTCAGTTCCTTGACCGCATTCTCGTCCATATCGGCGATGTCGTCCTTGTAGGCCTTGTCGCCGTAGACGTCCTTCAGCTTCTTCTTCAGCGGCTCCAGCTTGGCGCCACGCTCCACCTCGTCGAGCAGCTGGCCGACCTGCTGGCCCAGGCCCGCACAGGCCCAGCCCAGATGGGTCTCCAGGATCTGACCGACGTTCATGCGGCTCGGCACGCCCAGCGGATTCAGCACGATGTCGACCGACACGCCGTCCTCGGTGTAGGGCATATCCTCGATCGGCACGATCTTGGAGATGACGCCCTTGTTGCCGTGACGGCCGGCCATCTTGTCGCCCGGCTGCAGCTTGCGCTTCACCGCGACGAAGACCTTGGCCATCTTCATGACGCCCGGCGGCAGCTCGTCACCGCGCTGCAGCTTGTCGACCTTGTTCTCGAAACGCTTGTTCAGCTCGTCGATGGACCCCTCGAACTGCTTGTTCAGGGCTTCCAGGTCGAGCTGGCGCTTGTCGGTCTTGATGGCGATCTGGCGCCACTGGCCCGGCGTGAAGTCGCTCAGCACCTTCTCGGTGATCTTGGTGCCGGCCTTCAGGCCCTTGGGGCCGGAGACCGCGACCTGGTTCATCACCAGATCCTTGAGACGGCCGTAGTAGCTGCGCTCCAGGATCATCCGCTCGTCGTCGCGGTCCTTGGCCAGACGCTCGATCTCCGCACGCTCGATGGCGAGGGCACGCTCGTCCTTGTCGACGCCGCGGCGCGAGAAGACACGCACGTCGACGACGGTGCCGGTCACGCCCGGCGGCACGCGAAGCGAGGTGTCGCGCACGTCGGAAGCCTTCTCGCCGAAGATCGCCCGCAGCAGCTTTTCTTCCGGAGTCATGGGAGACTCACCCTTCGGCGTCACCTTGCCGACCAGGATGTCGCCCGGATTGACCTCGGCGCCGATGTAGACCATGCCCGCCTCGTCGAGGTTGCGCAGCGCGTCCTCGCCGACGTTGGGAATGTCGCGGGTGATTTCCTCCTGGCCCAGCTTGGTATCGCGGGCCATGACCTCGAATTCCTCGATGTGGATCGAGGTGAAGACGTCGTCGCGCACGATGCGCTCGGAAATCAGGATCGAGTCCTCGAAGTTGTAGCCCTGCCACGGCATGAAGGCCACGAGCACGTTGCGGCCCAGGGCCAGCTCACCCAGGTTGGTCGAGGGGCCGTCGGCGATGATGTCGCCGGCCGCCACCGCATCACCCACCCTCACCAGCGGACGCTGGTTGATGCAGGTGTTCTGGTTGGAGCGCTGGAACTTCAGCAGGTTGTAGATGTCGACCGCCTGCTCACCGTGCGAGGTCTCCTCCGTCACGCGGATGACGATGCGGGTGGAGTCCACCTGGTCGACCACGCCGGCGCGGCGGGCGCCGATGGCGACACCCGAATCGCGCGCCACGGTGCCTTCCATGCCGGTGCCGACCAGCGGCGCCTCGGACTGCAGAAGCGGCACGGCCTGACGCTGCATGTTGGAGCCCATCAGCGCGCGGTTGGCGTCGTCGTTCTCCAGGAAGGGGATCAGCGCCGCGGCGACCGAAACCAGCTGCTTCGGCGACACGTCGATGAAGTCGATGGTGTCCTTCATCGCCATGATGTACTCGCCGCCCTGGCGGCAGGAGATCAGGTCGTCGACGAACTTGCCGTTCTTGTCGAGCTCGGCGTTGGCCTGGGCGATGGTGTAGCGCCCCTCTTCCATGGCCGAGAGGTAGCGCACCTCGTCGGTCACCTTGGCGTTCTCGACCTTGCGGTAGGGGCTCTCGATGAAGCCGTACTGATTGACCCGGGCATAGGTGGCCAGGGAGTTGATCAGGCCGATGTTCGGGCCTTCCGGCGTCTCAATCGGGCAGATACGGCCATAGTGCGTCGGGTGCACGTCGCGCACCTCGAAGCCCGCGCGCTCGCGGGTCAGACCGCCCGGGCCGAGGGCCGAGAGGCGCCGCTTGTGGGTGATCTCCGACAGCGGGTTGGTCTGGTCCATGAACTGGGAAAGCTGCGAGGAGCCGAAGAACTCACGCACCGCAGCCGCCGCCGGCTTGGCGTTGATCAGGTCGTGCGGCATGACCGAGTCGATCTCGACGGAGGACATGCGCTCCTTGATCGCCCGCTCCATGCGCAGCAGGCCCAGACGGTACTGGTTCTCCATCAGCTCGCCGACCGACCGCACACGGCGGTTGCCGAGGTGGTCGATGTCGTCGATCTCGCCGCGGCCGTCCTTCAGGTCCACCAGGATCTTCAGGATTTCCAGCATGTCGGCCTTGCGCAGGGTGCGCAGCTGATCGTCGGTCTCGAAGCCGAGACGCGCGTTCATCTTCACGCGGCCGACCGCGGAGAGGTCGTAGCGCTCGGAATCGAAGAACAGGCCGTTGAACATCGCCTCGGCGGTTTCCAGCGTCGGCGGCTCGCCCGGGCGCATGACACGGTAGATGTCGATCAGCGCCTCTTCACGCGAGGTGTTCTTGTCGACCGCCAGGGTGTTGCGGATGTAGGCGCCGACGTTCACGTGGTCGATCGCGAGCACCGAGATCTGCTTGATGCCGGCCTCGACCAGGGTCTCCAGCAGCTCCTCGGTCAGCTCGTCGCCGGCCTCGCAGATCACTTCACCGGTCTCTTCGTTGATGAAGTCGGTGGAGATATAGCTGCCGACCAGCTGCTCGCTGGTGACGAAGACGTCCTTCAGGCCGCCCTCTACCAGCTTCTTGGCCAGGCGCGGGGTGATCTTCTGGCCGGCCTCGGCCACGGCCTCGCCGCTCTTGGCGTCGACCAGGTCCTGCACCAGCTTGACGCCGCGCATCCGCTCCTCGTCGAAGGGCGTGCTCCAGCCGTTGCCCGAGCGCTTGTAGGGAACATGGCCGTAGAAGAAGTCGAGCACGTCCTCCGGCGACATGCCCTGGGCCTCATGCGGCTCCAGGGACTGGCCTTCCTTGGCGCGCTCATCGCGCAGCTTCTCGGTCTCGGCGGAATCGAGCGCCAGCAACAGGGTCGTCGCCGGCAGCTTGCGGCGCCGATCGATGCGCACGTAGACCAGGTCCTTGGCGTCGAACTCGAAGTCCAGCCAGGAACCGCGGTAGGGAATGACGCGGGCGGCGAAGAGGTACTTGCCCGAGGAATGCGTCTTGCCGCGGTCATGGTCGAAGAAGACGCCGGGGCTGCGGTGCATCTGGGAAACGATGACGCGCTCGGTGCCGTTGATGACGAAGGTGCCGTGGCGCGTCATCAGGGGCATGTCGCCCATGTAGACGTCCTGCTCCTTGATGTCGCGGATCGAGCGCGACCCGGTGTCCTCGTCGACGTCCCACACCACCAGGCGCAGGGTCACCTTCAGCGGCGCGGCAAAGGTCATGCCGCGCTGCTGGCACTCTTCCACGTCGTACTTCGGCTCTTCCAGCTCGTAACGAACGAACTGCAGCTCCGCGCGCTCAGAGAAGTCGCGGATCGGGAAGACGCCGGTGAAGACCTCCTGCAGGCCCGTGTTGCTCCGCTCCGAGACCGGGGTGCCCAGCTGAAGAAACTGGTCGTAGGAGGTCTTCTGGACCTCGATCAGATTGGGCATTTTGGCCACTTCGGCGATCTTGCCGAAGTTCTTGCGGATGCGCTTGCGAGCGGTCAGGGAATTCGCCATGTTTCGTCGTGTCCTCGTTCACGTCGCTGGGGCGAACGTTTCGGCTTTGAGCCCTCTCGACCCCTTCGGGCCCGCCGTCGTTCGTCCTTGGCACCGGACCCCCAGCTTTGGCCCGGCAACGGAGATCTTTCTTTAGCGGCCCGATCTCCTAGGCCCGATCCATTTCACCGGATTGCCCGGCGCCCCACCCCGTCTAGAGGGCGGCAGCACCCGCATCCGATACCCGAGACGCAGATAGCCGGCGCGGCGAGCCCCCGTGAAGGGGCCCGCCGGCCGGTACCAATCTGCGCTCGCAGACGGTCAAACTACTTGAGCTCGACCGACGCACCAGCCTCTTCGAGCTTCTTCTTGAGCCCTTCGGCTTCGTCCTTGCTGGCGCCTTCCTTGACAGGCTTCGGCGCGCCTTCGACCAGATCCTTCGCCTCTTTGAGGCCCAGGCCGGTGATGGCACGAACCTCTTTGATGACGTTGATCTTCTTGTCGCCGGCGGCAGTCAGGATGACGTCGAACTCGGTCTGCTCAGCAGCCGCACCGCCACCATCGGCCGGAGCCGCAGCAGCAGCCATAGCAACCGGAGCCGCCGCAGAGACGCCCCAGGTTTCTTCCAGCTTGGTGGCCAGTTCGGCCGCTTCGATCACGGTGAGCTTGGACAGCTCATCAACCAATTTATCCAGATCAGCCATTTCGTACTTCCTTCTAGGCTTGAACTCTCGTCAATGACGAGGCTTACGCGGCCTCTCCCTGAGAGCCATAGGCACTGAACACGCGCGCCAGCTGAGCAGCCGGAGCCTGCACCACACCCGCCACCTTGGTGGCCGGGGCCTGCAGAACACCGATCAGCTTGCCACGCAGTTCGTCGAGCGACGGCAGAGTCGCCAGAGCCTTGATCGCATCCGCGTCAAGGGTGGTTTCTCCCATCGCACCGCCGACGATGATCAGCTTCTCGTTCGTCTTGGCGAACGTGACGCAGACCTTCGCAGCCGCCACCGGGTCTTCCGAAACGGCAATCGCCGTCGGTCCGGTGAACAGCTCTTTCAGCGCCTCGAACTTGGTACCCTCGAGGGCAAGACGCGTGAGCCGATTCTTCGTCACCTTGTAGCTGGCACCCGCCTCCAGCATCTTACGCCGCAGGTCCGAAGCCTCGGCCACCGTCATACCCGACTGTTGGGTGACGATGACGAGATTCGTCTCCGAGAACGTTTGATGCAGACTGGCGACCAGCTCTTCTTTTTGAGATCGGTCCACGAGTCACTTCCGCTCTAGTTGGCCGGCCCGTTCCAGGTCACTTCCCCTGAAAGCGAACCGTCCGGTTTCAACGAGGACCACCGGTAAACGATCCGGTCGTCCGGCTCGCCTGTCCCGGAAGTTCAAGCCTCACGACCCTGGCCATGCCAGGGCCTTGAAACCCTTTGCTCCCGTCTATGCAGGCCCTTCTTGGCTTAAACCGAACCGGACCGCCCGAAGGCGAAACCGGACCCGGCACCTGCAGTCTCGGACAGGTCAGGCGGCAGCTTGCCGCCCTTCCCCGGCCTGCTCTCCCCTGAAGGAGAACCGGCCAGAAATCCCGTACTCTGGCGCCCCAGGCGGTTAGGCCTGGATGCTGCCCAGTTCCACGCGCACGCCCGGCCCCATGGTGGAGGACAGGGAAACGCGCTTGATGAACGTGCCTTTGGCGCCGCTCGGCTTGGAACGCGAGATGGCGTCCACAAAGGCCTTGATGTTCTCGATCAGCGCCTCTTCACCGAAGCTGGCCTTGCCGACGCCGGCATGGACGATGCCCGCCTTCTCGACGCGGAACTCGACCTGGCCGCCCTTGACCGCCTGGATGGCGGCGGCGACGTCGGCCGTGACGGTGCCCAGCTTCGGGTTCGGCATCAGGCCGCGCGGGCCCAGCACCTTACCGAGGCGGCCGACCACCGGCATCATGTCCGGCGTGGCGATGCAGCGGTCGAAATCGATCTCGCCGGCCTGTACCTTCTCCGCCAGATCGTCGGCACCGACCAGGTCGGCGCCCGCCGCCTGGGCCTCTTCGGCCTTCGGCCCCTTGGCGAAGACCGCCACGCGGACCGTCTTGCCGGTGCCGTGCGGCAGCGAAACCACGCCGCGCACGTTCTGGTCGGCGTGACGCGGATCGACGCCCAGGTTCATCGAAATCTCGACGGTCTCGTCGAACTTCGCCTTGGCACCCGACTTGATCTTCTGCACCGCTTCGCTCAGGTCGTAGATGGCCTTGCGATCGATGCCCTCATATGCGGCCTTGAGCCGCTTTCCTTGCGCTGCCATGGCCCTACTCCATCACCTCGATACCCATCGAGCGCGCCGAGCCCATGATGATCTTGGCGGCGGCGTCAATGTCGTTGGCGTTCAGGTCCTTCATCTTCGCTTCGGCGATCTCGCGAACCTGATCCATGCTGACCTTGCCGACCTTGTCTCGGTTCGGCACCTTGGAGCCCTTGGCCACCTTGGCCGCCTTGCGCAGATACCAGCTGGCCGGCGGGGTCTTGGTCTCGAAGGAGAAGGAACGATCCGAGTACGCGGTGATGATCACCGGGGTCGGGGTGCCCTGCTCCGCATTCTGGGTGGCCGCGTTGAAGGCCTTGCAGAATTCCATAATGTTGAGGCCACGCGCACCAAGTGCGGGTCCCACCGGCGGCGAGGGATTCGCCTGACCGGCCGGGATCTCCAGCTTGATGTAGCCTTCGATCTTCTTTGCCACTTTACTGTCCCTTTCTTCTCTCTAGGGTTTGCGGTGCGGCCCCACCAGTGGACTTCTTGTTGGTGGCGGCCTCCCGCAGTGCCGGACCGGGGCCCGGCAAAACAAACAAACGCGTTACAGCTTCTCGACCTGCGAGTACTCCAGCTCGACCGGCGTCGAACGCCCGAAGATCGACACCGCGACCTTGAGGCGGGCGCGCTCCTCGTCGACTTCCTCCACCAGGCCGTTGAACGAGGTGAAGGGCCCATCGGCCACCCGCACCTGCTCGCCGATCTCGAAGATGATCGAGGGCTTCGGCCGCTCGACCCCTTCCTGCACCTGCTTCAGGATGCGCTCGGCCTCCTTGGCGGAGATCGGGGTCGGCTTCCGGTTGCCGAGGAAGCCGGTCACCTTCGGCGTATTCTTCACCAGGTGCCAGGACTCGTCGGTCATCTCCATGCGCAGCAGGACGTAACCGGGGAAGAACTTGCGCTCTGCGTTGACCTTCTGGCCGCGGCGCATCTCCACCACTTCTTCGGTCGGCACCAGGACCTGCTCGAAGAGGTCTTCCATGCCCTTCTGCTGGGCCTGCTCGCGAATGCCCTCGGCGACCTTCTTCTCGAAGCCGGAGTAAACGTGCAGCACATACCAATGCATCGCCATGGCTTCAGCCTCCCAGCCCGAGGATGTACTTCACGCCGGCGGAGAGCACCAGATCGACGAGGAAGAAGAAGATCGCGGCCAGGACGACCATGATGAAGACCATGATCGTGGTCACCGTGGTCTCCTTGCGCGTCGGCCAGGTCACCTTCTTGACCTCGCCAATCACCTCACGCACGTACTGGGCCGGGTTGATCGTTGCCATTGGCTTGAACTGCTTCCTACTACGCCTAAACCGCGCCAGAGGCGCGGCCGCAATTTCTGCTCGATTTATCGCGGCGGTCCCGCGCTACTCTGCTCGCTCTACTTGGGCTCGCCCTACTGGGGCCCACTCTACTTGGCCCCGCATCGCTTTACTTTCCAGCCCTGAACGCCGCCTAAGCTGGCAGGAGTGGAGGGACTCGAACCCACAACCCCCGGTTTTGGAGACCGGTGCTCTGCCAGTTGAGCTACACTCCTAAACGCCTGACGGGCACTGGCCTGCCCGCGGGCCGGCGGTCGCGGGGCCCCGAAAGGCCCCGCAATACCGGCTTCTTCCTTACTTCTGAATACCGGCGACGACGCCCGCGCCGACGGTCCGGCCGCCTTCGCGGATGGCGAAGCGCAGGCCTTCG
>JBLWUP010000054.1:0-15580 GCA_048268885.1 Kiloniellaceae bacterium
CGGCCTGCCACGGCGGGCGCCTGATCCTCGCGGTGCGCGGCCTCATGGCGCCACTGATCGCCGTGCCGCACGCCGCCGTGGCGCTGGGCCTCGCCTTCCTCATCGCGCCCAGCGGCTGGTTGGTGCGCCTGGTCTCGCCCTGGGCGACCGGCTGGGAACTGCCGCCCGACGTCGCCACGGTGCAGGACCCCAACGGCCTGGCGCTGACCCTGGCGCTGGTGGTGAAGGAGGTCCCCTTCCTGCTGCTGATGACCTTGGCCGCGCTGGAGCAGGTGCGCGCCGACGAACGCCTCGCCGTCGCCCGTTCGCTCGGCTACGGCCCGGTGGTGGCCTGGCTGAAGGCCGTGCTGCCGGCGGTCTACCGGCAGATCCGCCTGCCGGTCTATGCGGTGCTCGCCTTCTCGCTGTCGGTCGTCGACATGGCGCTGATCCTGGCGCCGCTGTCGCCGCCGCCGCTGGCGGTGCAGGTGCTGCGCTGGTTCAACGACCCGGACCTGTCGATGCGCTTCGTCGCGGCGGCGGGCGCCTCGCCGAGGCGGCCATCGCCCTGGCCGGCTGCGTCTGGATCGTCGGCGGCCGGCGCGGCGGCGACGGCCGCGTGACGCGCGCGGTCAGCGCCGGCCTAGTCCAGGGCCTCGTGGTGCTGGCCGCCGCGGGGCTCTGCGCCCTGGCGTTGTGGTCGGTGACCCGGCGCTGGCGCTACCCCGACGCCTGGCCCAGCGCCCTCAGTCTGGAGACCTGGACCCGCCAAGCGCCGGACATCGCCGCCATCACCGGCACCACGCTGGCGACCGGCCTGGTCGCCGCGGGCCTCGCCCTGCTGCTGGTGCTCGGCTGCCTGGAGAACGAGCAGCGCCGCGGCCTCACCCTTTCCAACCGGGCGCTGTGGCTGCTCTACACGCCGCTGCTGGTGCCGCAGG
Source organism: Kiloniellaceae bacterium (assembly GCA_048268885.1). Lineage (GTDB taxonomy): Bacteria > Pseudomonadota > Alphaproteobacteria > Kiloniellales > Kiloniellaceae > Pelagibius. Next base: position 921 of record JBLWUP010000054.1, read on the forward strand.
TCGCCTTTCTGTTCGGCACGCAGGTGCTGGCCATCCAGGCCGGCATCGACGCCACCTGGCTCGCCCTGGTGTGGAGCCACCTGCTTTTCGTCCTGCCCTACGTCTTCCTGACCCTGGCCGATCCCTACCGCGCCCTGGACGAGCGCTATGCCCGCACCGCGCTCTGCCTCGGCGCGCGGCCCAACCGGGTGTTCTGGCAGGTCAAGCTGCCCATGCTGCTGCGCCCCGTGCTCTTCGCCCTGGCTGTCGGTTTCGCCGTCAGCGTGACACAATACCTGCCGACCCTTTTCGCCGGCGGCGGCCGCTTCGTCACCCTGACGACCGAAGCCGTCGGCCTTTCCGCCGGAGGAGACCGCCGGGTCATGGGAGTCTACGCCTTCCTGCAGGCCCTGCTGCCGCTGCTGGCCTTCGCCGCCGCCCTGGCGCTGCCGAAACCGCTGGCCTTGCGCCGCAAACTGGAGGCGGCACCCGCATGAGGGGATCGGCATGAGGGGATCGGCATGAGCGTCATCAGCCTGACCCAGGAGCACGGCCTGACCCTGAGCCAGGTGGAGATCGCCCACCACACGCCCCGGGGCGAGCGGCGCATCATCGGCCCGGTCAGCCTGACGGTGCCGCCGGGCGAAGTGGTGACCGTCATGGGGCCGAGCGGCTGCGGCAAGTCGAGCCTGCTGGCGCTGATCTGCGGCACCCTCGACCCGGCGCTGAGCGGCGGCGGACGGGTGCTGCTGAACGGCGAGGACATCACCGCCCGGCCGCCCGAGGAGCGCCACATCGGCATCCTGTTCCAGGACGACCTGCTGTTTCCGCACCTCTCGGTGGCCGGCAATCTGGCTTTCGGCCTGCCGCCCTCGGTCCGTGGCCGCCGCGCCCGGCGCGCGCGCATCGACGCAGCGCTGGCCGAAGCCGACATGCTGGCCTTCGCCGAGCGGGACCCGACGACGCTGTCGGGCGGCCAGCGCGCCCGCGTCGCCCTGCTGCGCACCCTGCTGTCGGAACCGCGCGCCCTGCTGCTCGACGAGCCCTTCGCCAAGCTCGACGTCGCGCTGCGCGCCCGCTTCCGCAGTTTTGTCTTCGAGCACGCCCGCGCCCAGGGCCTGCCGACCCTGCTGGTCACCCACGACCCCCAGGACGCCGCCGATGCCGGCGGGCCGCGCCTTGCCATCGACGCCGAGGGGCGCATTCTCGGCAGCCGGACCGGCGGCCGCGGCCATCGCCCGGGAAAGTTGACCTGAGCGGGCCGCTTGCCGGCGCGCCTCCCGAAAACCCTCAGCGAAACCCCTGGAATTCCGCGGTTCCACACAAATCATCCGGCAAACGAACGGCCGGCGACGCCTCTCCGCCGGATGCCCCGGAGGCCTTTCCTGTCCGCGCCGCAGGGCGTAGACTGCCGCTTGAGAGACAGCCTGCCGCCGGCTGTTACAGTCGGCCGATAGAGGATCCCGAGACCATGTACAGCGCGACGACACAGTCAATCAGCGTGACGGTCAAACCGATCTATCTGGAGGAACAGTCCTCCCCCACGGAAAGCCACTATGTCTGGGCTTACCAGGTGCGCATCGAAAACAGCGGATCGGAAACGGTCCAATTGCTGAACCGGCACTGGCGCATCACCGATTCCATGGGCCGGGTGCAGGAAGTCCATGGCGCGGGCGTGGTCGGCGAGCAGCCGATGCTGGAGCCCGGCGAGAGCTTCGAATACACCAGCGGTACGCCGCTGACGACGCCCTCCGGCATCATGGTCGGCAGCTATGAGATGGAGAGCACCGACGGCCGGCGCTTCGACGTGGAAATCCCGGCCTTTTCGCTGGACAGCCCGCACCAGCCCGTGCAACTGAACTAGCCACTTTCAGGACAGCCGCCCGCGCCAAGGGGAACGGGCGGCCTGTTTTTCGGACCACAAGAAACGGGGCCAGTAAGGGAGCCGTCGCAGCGTGACCAGCAAGCCGAAAGTCGAGACCCTGCAACCGGTCGAGCGCCCGACGCGCGATGAAGCGCTGCAGGCGGTGGAGACCCTGATCCGCTGGGCCGGCGACGATCCGAGCCGTGAAGGCCTGCTGGGCACGCCGGAGCGCGTGGTCAAAGCCTACCAGGAGTTCTTCGAGGGCTATGCCGTCGATCCGCTGGACCTGCTGGAGCGCACCTTCGAGGAAGTCGAGGGCTACGACGAAATGGTGCTGCTGCGCGACATCCGCTTCGAGTCCCACTGCGAGCATCACATGGCGCCGATCATCGGCAAGGCGCACGTCGCCTATATGCCCAACAACCGCGTGGTCGGCATTTCCAAGCTCGCCCGGATCGTCGAAGCCTACGCCAAGCGCCTGCAGATCCAGGAGAAGATGACGGCGCAGATCGCCAACATCATCGACGAGGTGTTGAATCCCAAGGGCGTCGCCGTGGTGATCGAGGCCACGCATCACTGCATGACGACGCGCGGCGTGCACAAGCCGGGCACTTCCATGGTGACCAGCCGCATGCTCGGCATGTTCCGCACCAACGCCTCCACCCGGCGCGAATTCCTGTCGCTGGTCGGCACGCCCGCGAGCCTGGGCTACGACGGCAGCTGATCAACCGGCCGTTCGCCGTGGATTGGGGGCCCGTGAATTGGGGGATCATGAATCGGGGGATCATGAGACTGGCGCGTTTGGCTGAGGCGGTCTGGAGTGAGGCGCGGTGATGATCGAACTGCGCCCCGTCATCTTCGTCATCGGCATCCTGCTGACGGTGCTGGCCGTCGCCATGATCATTCCCGCCATCGTCGACATCTCCGTCGGCCATCCGGACTGGCAGGTCTTCTCGGTCGCCGCCTTCGTCACCCTCTTCGTCGGCGTCTCCATGATGCTGACCACGCGCGCCAGCCTGAAGACCTTCTCCGTGCGCCAGGCCTTCGTCATGACCAACCTCGCCTGGTTCGTCATCGCCCTCTTCGGCGCCCTGCCCTTCCAGTTCTCGGAACTGGAGCTGGACCTGGCCGATGCCTTCTTCGAATCCATGTCGGGGGTGACGACGACCGGCGCCACGGTGATCGTCGGCCTGGACTTCGCGCCGCCGGGCATCCTGCTGTGGCGCGCCATCCTGCAATGGCTAGGCGGCATCGGCATCATCGTCATGGCCGTGGCCATCCTGCCGATGCTGCAGGTCGGTGGCATGCAGATGTTCCGCGTCGAGGCCTTCGACACCGACAAGGTCCTGCCGCGCGCCGCGCAGATCGCCGGCGGCATCGCCATCATCTACGTCTTCCTCACCGCCATGGCGGCGATGATCCTCTGGTCGATCGGCATGTCCGGCTTCGACGCCGTGGCCCATGCCATGACCTCCATCGCCACCGGCGGCTTCTCCACCTACGACGCCTCGGTCGGCCATTTCGACAACGCCGCCATCGACTGGGCGATGAGCGCCATCATGGTGCTGGGCTCGATCCCCTTCGTGCTGTATCTGCGCGTCATCCGCGGCGACCTGAAGCCGGTCTTCGCCGACACGCAGGTCCGCTGGTTCCTGGCCATTCTCGCCACCGCCATTCTCTTCACCGCGCTCTGGCTCTACCGCGGCGACCTCATGGGGCCGCTCGACGCGCTGCGCTACAGCACCTTCAACGTCATCTCGGTGATGACCGGCAGCGGCTTCGCCACCGCGGACTACGGGCGCTGGGGCAGCTTCGTGGTCTCGATGATGTTCGTGCTGATGTTCGTCGGCGGCTGCGCCGGTTCGACCACCTGCGGCATCAAGATCTTCCGCCTGCAGGTCCTCTACGCCACGGCGCACGCCCAGATCCACCGCCTGATGCAGCCCAACGGCGTGTTCTTTCCTTACTACAACAAGAAGCCCATCCCCGATCCGGTGGCCACCTCGGTGATGAGCTTCTTCTTCCTCTTCGCCGCCTGCTTCGCGCTGCTCGCCGTCGGCCTCGGCCTCACCGGCCTGGACTTCGTCACCGCCGTCTCCGGCGCCGCCTCGGCCATCGCCAACGTCGGGCCCGGCCTGGGCGAGGTCATCGGGCCCGCCGGCACCTACACCACCCTGCCCGACAGTTCGAAACTGCTGCTCTGCCTCGGTATGCTGCTCGGGCGCCTCGAGCTCTTCACCGTCCTCATTCTGCTCGCGCCCTCGTTCTGGCGCGGTTGAGAAAGCCTCCATGACCGATATCCGCCCGCAGAGCCGCGACCTGATCGACCGCCTCATCGGTTTCGACACCACCTCGGCCAAGTCCAACATGGACCTCATCGATTTCGCCCAGGACTACCTGGAGAACCTCGGCGCGCGCTGCCGCCGCACGGTGAATGCGGAAGGCACCAAGGCCAACCTCTTCGCCAGCCTGGGCCCCGAGGCGCCGGGCGGCGTGGTGCTGTCCGGGCACAGCGACGTGGTGCCGGTCGAGGGGCAGGCCTGGGACAGCGACCCTTTCACCGTGGTCGAGCGCGACGGCAAGCTGTACGGCCGCGGCACCGCCGACATGAAGTCCTTTCTGGCCGTCGCCATGTCCCTGGTGCCGGAGTTCCAGGCGCAGCCGCTGAAGCATCCGCTGCACATCGCGATGTCCTATGACGAGGAGGTCGGCTGCACCGGCGTCGGCAGCATGATCGACGACATCACCGCCAACGTGCCGCGCCCCGAGATGGTGATCGTCGGCGAGCCGACTGACATGAAGATCATCAACGGCCACAAAGGCTGCTACATCTTCGAGACCCGCCTGAAGGGCCAGGCCGCCCATTCCAGCCAGCCGCACCGCGGCGGCAACGCCATTTTCGCCGCCGGCAGGCTGGTCGCCTGGCTGGCCGACCTGGCCGCCGAGAAACGCGCCGCGGCGCCGGCGGACAACCCCTTCGATCCGCCCTACACCACCTTCAACCTGGGCCTCATCGAAGGCGGCAAGGCGCTGAACATCGTGGCGCAGGACTGCCGCTTCGGCTGGGAGTTCCGCCCCATCCCCAGCGAGGACACCGAGGCCATAGTCCGCGACTTCGAGGCCTTCGCGCAGAACGAGGTGCTGCCGGCCCTGCGCGAATTCGCGCCGGAGGCCAGCATCGAGACCGAGCGCATGTCGACGGTCCTGCCGCTGACCCCGGTGGCCGACGACGCCGCCGAGGCGCTGGTGCGCCATCTCTCCGGCAGCAACGCCGCCTCGGGCGTGGTCTCCTTCGGCACCGAGGGCGGCCTCTTCCAGGCGGCGGGCCTCTCCGCCGTGGTCTTCGGCCCCGGCTCCATCGACCAGGCGCACAAGCCCAACGAGTTCATCACCCTGGAGCAGGTCGCGGCCTGCGAAGATTTTCTATTGAAGCTGCGCGACTGGGCAGTCGCCGGTTGAAGCTGCGCGACCGGGCAGTCGCCGGTTGAAGCTGCTCGACCGGGCAGCCGCCGGTTGAAGCTGCGCGACCGGGCAGTCGCCGGTTGAAGCTGCGCGACCGGGCGACCGGCACCTAAGCGCGACACCCTCATCGACTGTCACCCTGAGGCTTGGACAGCCCTTGCGATTCGCCTTCGCCTTCTTTTGCGACTCCGGGGGCATATTGGCGTAGGCTGTGCTCGGAACGTCCTGTCGCGGAAGAAGGTTCACGCCGCGCCGAAGTCTGTTAGCGGATACGCCAAACGTTGAATTGACCAAGGCTCGCAACACCTGCGATCAAGCCACGGACGTTCAAGCGACTTCAATGAAGTGAAGCTCGGACAAGGAAACAGGCGATGCAAAAGATTATCCTGGGTGTCCTGGCAGTCTTGGCCGTCGCCGGCTGGGCGGCGGCGTATGTTTTTTATACCGAGTCGGGTGATCTCACCGAAAGACTGGCATCTGTTGAAGCTGAACGCACAACGACGGCGGCGGCGCTTGATCTCGCACAGAGCGACCTTAAGAAGCAGGTCGACTCAACTGCTCGTTTGGAGAAAATAGAACAGCAATCAGAGGCCGCCGAGGCCAAGCTTGCGGTTATAGAAAAACAGCTCCAAAGCAAACAGTCGGACCTGACGGCAATGTACACGCAAATCGAATCGGGCAAGCTCGAAATCAGCAAAATGGAGCGCCAAATAAAAGAACGTACGGCATCCTTCGAGACCGCCGAGCAAGAAGCAGAACGTGCCCGACTTGAAGTGGAAAAACTGCGCGCTGAGGTCACCGACTTGGCACAGACGACAGAGCGACTGCGGACGGAGCCGCCGCCCACAGACGCGCCAAGCGCCTCCGGCGCGACAGTGGCCCGCGCCGCAACAACGGCCGAGCTCGACACACAACCCGGCGGGACCAAAGCGCAGACGACGGATCCGCGTGGCCGGACCGAGAAGGTGTTTCAAATTCTCGACAAGAATGGCGATGGAGCGATCGACGAGCTCGAGTTCAGACTGAACAGCGTCAGGCTGCTCGGACTGATTGACACCAATGCCGACGGTTTCATTACGCCAGACGAGACCCTTCTGCCGCCCGAGCGCTTTGCACTCTTTGACCAGGACGGCGACGGGAAGATTTCATCGGTCGAGTTCGTCGAGGCCTTCCAGATCCTTGATGGCGGATCCAAGGGTTCCATTACCGTCGAAGACTATCAGAAGTTCATCAAAAGCGCTGCGAAGTGAGCCGCCAAGTGACGGCGCTTCAAGCCGCGTCGAACGAAATCGGTGCGCCAAAGAAGCGGCTGGCGAAGGCGGACACCTTCGCCGGGTCGCCGGTGGTGAGAAAGCGGCGCTCTCCGGCCTCCTCCGGCGCGGCGGCGAAGCGGTCGTGGCGCGTCAGGTATTCGCCGAGGCTGTCCGCGACGACGGTCGGCTGGTCGAGCAGCTGCACGCCGGCCGGCAGGGCTTCGGCAAAGAGGTGCGCCACCAGGGGGTAGTGGGTGCAGCCCAGCACCGCCGCCTCGGGCGCCCGCCCCTCGGTCTGCTGCAGCATGGCCGCCACGTAGCCTTCTACCAACTCGCGCAGCTCGCTCTCGGGCGCGTCCGCCTCGATGGCGGCGACCAGGTTGGGGCAGGCCTGGCTCACCACCCGCATGTGCGGCGCGCGCAGGCCCACCTCGAAGGGATAGGCACCGGAATGGATGGTCCGCTGGGTGGCGAAGACGGCGACCATGCCGTCGGGCGCGACCTTGCCGGGAACCTTCGTCCCGTCGCGCCAGGAGACGCCGGCCAGCACCTCGACCATCGGCACGAAGACACCGATCACGCGGCGTTCCGGCGCCACGCCGGGCAGCCAGTTCTGCTGCAAGCGACGCAGAGCGATCGCCGAGGCGGTGTTGCAGGCCAGCAGCACCAGCAGGCAGCCCTCGGCAAAGAGGCGTTCGACCGCGGCCCGGGTGAGATCATAGATCTCCTCCTCCGGGCGCGGCCCGTAGGGAGCGTTGCCGTGATCGCCGAGATAGGTGAAGGCTTCCCGCGGCAGGCGGTCGGCCAGGGCATGCAGCACCGTCAGGCCGCCGTGGCCGGAATCGAATACGCCGATCATCTCAGTCCCCGGCCCGGCAGGTCCTACAAAACGATGTAGGGGAAAAAGGCGGTCTTGATCGTCTCTTCCAGCTGATCGTTGAGGGCGTTCATGGTGTCCTCGGTCAACTTGTACCAGACCTGCTCGCGCTCGTTCAGCGTGATGTCTTCCGGCACCGTGACGGAGCGGCGCGCCTCGGCGCTGGCCGTGCCTTGCACCTGGCGGCCGTCGAGGACCTGCATGTCGATCACGATATGAACCTCGTAGCGCTCCGACTGGTCGGTGGTGAGCAGGCCGGTGATCCCGCTCGATTTCTCCAGCTCGGTCTCGGCGGCCGAGGCATGGCGGACGATGTAGCGGAAGGTCAGACGGTCGCCCTTGGCCACCAGACGGTCCTGGCCCCAGCGCAGCGCCGCGTCTTTCGGCGGCACCGGGAAGCGGTGGCCGACATTGGGCGCCTCGGTCGACGCCTTGTAGGCCTGCTCGACCTGGACCTCGCCGACATCCAGGTTGATGTCGGGCAGATGCTCGTAGGTCAGCCCGGCGAAGCGGTTGCTCGGGTCGTCAAAGGCGCAGGCCGTCACGACGACGGCGAGCAGCGAGAAAGCGGCCAAGTGAAGGGGAACGAAGCGGAGAGGGATACGCATGGCAGGCTTCCTGTCGAACGGGGTTCGAGAATCGGGCGGACGGTCGGTCGCCTTGATAGGCGCAAAGTATGAATAAGTTGGGAATCGGGCAGGATCAAGGCGGGCAAGGGTGAAGGGCGGACTCCCGCTGTTGCGATTTATTCCCCGTAGATGCGTTCCAGGGCGTCGTCATCGAAGCGGTAGACCACCGTGCAGAACTGGCAGGTGACCTCCACCGCGCCGTCGACCTTCATATCCTCGATCTCCGCGCGCGGCATGGTCTTCAGCACGTTTTCCAGCTTCTCCTGCGAGCAGCGGCAACCGTCGGTCAGGGCGCGCGGCTCGAAGACCCGCACGCCTTCCTCGTGGAACAGGCGGAACAGCAGGTCGTTCAGGCCGAGGCTGTCGTCCAGCAGCTCGTCCTCGCGGGCGCTGGCCTGCAGCACCATGGCGCGGCGCCAGTCGTCCTCGTCCTCGATCGCGTGGACCGCTTCCTCGGGCAGGCGCTGCAGCACCAGGGCGGCGGAAAGCCAGTGTTCCCCGCGCTGTCCCGCCGCCAGCACGATGCCGCTCTGCAGCTGCTCCGACTGCATGAAATAGTGCTGCAGGCAATCGGCCAGGGTGTCGCCGGTCAGGGCGACGATGCCCTGGTAGCGGTCGCTGTAGCCGCCCTGGTCCACGGTGAAGGCCAGGTGGCCCTTGCCGAAGAGCTGCGGCACCGTCGGCCGGCCGTCCTGTTCCGCCACCAGGGCGTCGACGCGATCCTGGTCGAACCCGGCGTAGCCGCGCATCTCGCCCTCGGAGGTGACGTCGACCACCAGCATGCGCAAGGCGCCGTCGCCGCTGGCCTGCAGGGTGAAGACGCCGTCGTACTTGATGAGGCTGGCCAGGCCGCCGCACAGCGCCAGCATCTCGGCCAGCACGTGGGCCACCGCCTCCGGGTAGGCATGGCGGCTGAGGATCCGGTCGCAGACGTTCTCCAGGCGCAGCAGGCGCCCGCGGATCCCGGAGGATTCGAGGAGAAAGGGTTGGACCAAATCGGCCTTCAGGCCGCCCGGGCCTGTCGCGCCTTCAGGCATCAGCCACCTATTTCTTTCAGGAGAGGCACCAGGAGAGAATGCCCTTCTGGGCGTGCAGACGGTTCTCCGCCTCGTCCCAGACCACCGACTGCGGCCCGTCGATGACCGAGGCGGTCACCTCGTCGCCGCGGTGGGCCGGCAGGCAGTGCATGAAAATCGCATTCGGCTTGGCCTGCGCCATCAAACGGTCGTCGACCTGGTAGGAGCGCAGCAGGTTGTGCCGCGTCTCCTGGCCGTCGTCGCCCATGGAGACCCAGGTGTCGGTGACCACCGCGTCGGCGTCCTTCACCAGGGCCTCGACGTCGCTGGACACCACGATCCGGCCGCCCTGGCTTTCGGCCCAGTCGAGCACCGCCTGGGGCGGGCGCAGCATTTCCGGACAGGCCAGGCGCAGTTCGAAGTTGAAACGCACCGCCGCGTGGATCCAGGAGGTCGCCATATTGTTGCCGTCGCCCGACCAGGTCACCACCTTGCCCTCGATGGGGCCGAGGTGCTCCTCGAAGGTCATGACGTCGGCCATCAGCTGGCAGGGGTGGGTCACGTCGGTCAGGCCGTTGATCACCGGCACCGTCGCGTATTCCGCCATTTCCAGCAGGATCGATTCCTTGGTGGTGCGGATCATGATGGCGTCGACATAGCGCGACAGCACCCGCGCGGTGTCGGCCACGGTCTCGCCGCGGCCCAGCTGGCTGCCGCTCGGCTCCAGCACGACGGCGTGGCCGCCGAGCTGGTTCGCCGCCACCTCGAAGGACACCCGGGTCCGCGTCGAAGGTTTCTCGAAGATCATCGCCAGGGTCTTGCCGGCCAGCGGCTTGTCCTTGCCGTTGGTCTCGCCGCGCTTCATGCGCAGGGCGTCATCGAGCATGCCGCGCAGCTCGGCGCTGTCCAGCCGGTCCAGATCGAGGAAGTGCTTCGGCGCATTTTTCTGCAATACCGTCATGTCAGGCCGCCTTTGCCCAGGCGCCGCAGGCCCGCTCGATGGCTTGCACCGCTTCGTCGACCTGGCGCTCTTCGATGATCAGGGGCGGCAGCAGGCGCACGACGTTCTCCGCCGCGCCCACCGTCAGCAGGCCTTCCTCGCGCAGCTTGGCGACCAGCTCGGTGTTTGGCACCACGCATTTCAGGCCGAGCATGAGGCCCGCGCCGCGCACGCTTTCCAGCACCTGCGGGAAGCGCGACGCCAAGTCGGCGAGGCGCCGGCGCAGCAGCTCGCCCGTGCGCTGCACGTGGGGCAGGAAGTCGGGCTCCAGCATCACGTCCAGCACCGCGTTGCCCACCGCCATGGCCAGCGGGTTGCCGCCGAAGGTGGTGCCGTGGATGCCCGGCACCATGCCGGCGGCGGCCTTCTCCGAGGCCAGGATGGCGCCCATGGGGAAGCCGCCGCCCAGGCCCTTGGCCAAGGCCATGACGTCGGGCTCGATGCCCGCCCATTCATAGGCGAAGAGCTTGCCGGTGCGGCCCATGCCGCACTGGATCTCGTCCAGCACCAGCAGCAGGCCGTATTCGTCGCAGACCGCGCGCAGCGCCTTCAGGTACTCCAGGTCGGCGGCGCGGATGCCGCCCTCGCCCTGGATCGGCTCCACCACGACGGCCGCCGTCTCCTCGCGGATGGCGTTGCGCAGCTCGTTCATGTTGCCGAAGGGCACGTTGTCGAAGCCCTCGACCGCCGGGCCGCAGCCTTCCAGGTACTTCGGATTGCCCGCCGCCGACAGGGTGGTCAGGGTGCGGCCATGGAAGGCGCCGCTGCAGGAGATGACGCGGGTCTTCTCCGGATGGCCGTCGGCGTAGTGGAAGCGGCGCGCCAGCTTCAGCGCCCCCTCCATCGCCTCGGCCCCGGAGTTGCAGAAGAACACCTTGTCGGCGAAGGAGTTGGCCGCCAGCCGCTCGGCCAGACGCCGGCCCTCCGGGATCTCGTAGAGATTGGAGACGTGCCACAGCTTGCCGGCCTGCTCCTGCAGGGTCTTCACCAGGTGCGGATGGCTGTGCCCCAGGGCGTTCACCGCGATGCCCGCCGCGAAGTCCAGGAATCGTCGCCCGTCCGCCGTATAGAGATAGGGGCCTTCGCCGCGCTCGAAAGCGAGGTCGGCGCGCGCATAGGTATGCATCAAGGCGTCGCTCACGGACCGAACTCCTAAACCTTATCCAACGGGCCCCCAAAGGGCCCGTAAGGGACCCAACAAGCCCAGGGGGCCTGAAAGGGCCGAAATGCCTCAAAAATTGGGGCGGGGACGGGTTTCCCTGGCCGGTGCCCAAGCATTCCGGGGCCGGCCGGATCCAGCTTACACGGCCTGCGGCCGGGGCTGAAGGGCCGACACTATTGGCAGAATGCCCCCCGCTGTCAACTGGACCCCCAGGATTCCGGTGGTTTTCCCGGCCTTTGGCCGCCCTCAGTGCAACCGGGTCACGGTGTAGCCTTGGCCTTCCAGCAGGCGCAGCAGCCCGGCCGCGCCCCCCAGGTGCCCGGCGCCCACGGCGACAAAAGTGGGCCCCTCGGCCATCAGCGGAATCATGCGCTCGACCATGACCTCGTTGCGGTCGTCGAGCAGGCGCCCGCGAAAGCGCTCCGCTGCTTCGAGGTCGTAAGCGCCTGACAGGTCGCTAGCCTCCGCCATGATTGCCCTCAGGTCTCCGGCAAGATAAGCCTCCAGCATGCGGTTGAAGGCCAGCTCCGGTTCATTGCTCAGGAGATCGGAAATCAGGGCCACCTGCTCGGCATCGCTCATCTCGGTAAAGAGCGAAATCTGCTCGTCATCGGTTTCCAGGGCCCGCAGCGCCTTGCCCTGGCGCCGTGCCTCCTGCTGCAGCCACTCATCTAAGACAGGCTGGCCGAGGGCAAGAAGGCGGAGTTCCTCCAGCGGATAAGACAGCAGGCCGACGAGCGCCAGAGATGTCATGCGCTGAAGATGGTCGCGCGATACGCCGTACTTGCCCACCGCAAGCGCCGTGCGGTCGAACAGTTCAGGGCCGAGCACATCCTCAAGCCGCCGGCCCTCCGGCTGCACCACTCCCTGCATGGTGCGCTCCAAGGTCTGCTCGTCAAAAATAAGCTCGAAGACAGCGGTCTCGGAAACGGCGAGGGCCTGCCGCACTTCCGCGGGCAGCTCGCGCAAACGCGGGTTCGCCGAATGGATCGTGCCCAGCAGATAGCTGGGGGCGGCGCCGTCTTTCTCCACCTGCCACAGCAGGCTGGCGCTGTAGCCGGCCTGCGCCTGGCTCGGCGGCGGCACCGGCGCCGCGCAGCCGGCCAGCAGGAAGGCGACGGCGAAGAGCGCGGCCAAGGGCCGCCGGATCGCGCCCGACAGCACAGCCGTCACCTCGCCGCCCCGACATCTCATCTCCGCCCTCTCAATGCAGCCGCGTCACGGTGAAGCCCTGCTCTTCCAGCAGGCGGAGAATGCCCTGTTCGCCCGCCATATGCGCGGCCCCTACCCCGACAAAGGTCGAACCGCGCCGCATCAGCGGCAGCATCCGCTCGACCATGATGTGGTTGCGATCATGGATCAGCCGGTCGTCGAGCATCTTCGCGGCTTCGGGATCGAGCCAGCCCAGGCTCTCCTCCCAGAGGGCGCGGCCCAGGGCCAGGTCCCCGTCGAGGTAGATCTGCACACGCGGAATCCCATAGGTGTACTCGTAGTAGTTATCGAGGGTGGTCTGCAGCAGCGATGCCTGGATCTCCATCGGCATGCCGTCGTAGACCGTGAAATGTTCCTCGTCGGTCTCCAGCCCGATAACTTCCTTGCCCGCCTCGCGCGCCCGGTTCTCGAGCCAGTCGTCCAGGATCGGCTCATCGGGATTCCTCTCCCGGTCGTTGCCGTAGAAGCTGCCCCAGGCGCCGCCCAGCCTGTTCCAGAACAGCCAGGGCTTGATGTCGCTGCGCGGCTTCCAGTAGCCGAACCCTTTGTACACGGAGATGAGCTGGCCCCAGGCCCTGGCGCCGATCAGGCTTCTGACCGAGGTTCCGTCCGGCAGCTTGTAGCGGTCTTCACCGAAACGCGTTTCTTCTTCGTCGGGTGCCCGGGCGATCTCGAAAGCGGCGATCTCCGCGTTGGCGAAGGCGCGCTCGACCGCATCTGGCACGTCGAGGACCCGCGGATCGGAGATGTGCATGGTGCCGAAGAGATAGCTGGTCTCGATACCGTCGCCCTCGACCTGCCAGATGCGGCCCTCGCCGTGCGGAATGTCGACCCGCTCCGGCAGGGGCGGCGGTTCCGGCGTCGCGCAGGCGGCAAGCAGCAGCAGCAAGACCGGCGGAAATGCGAGAGGCCGGCGGAGGAAAGATTCAAAAGGAACTGGAAATAGCTTCATGCTTCTTCTCAATGCAAACGGGTTACGGTGAAGCCCTGCTGTTCCAGCAGGCGCAGAAGGCCCCTTTCGCCGGGCATATGGAGCGAACCGACGGCCACGAAGGTCGAGCCTTGCGCGAAGACCGGCAGAAGGCGGCGGATCATCAGACGGTTGCGGTGGTCCAGGATGCGGTCGTGGAAGCGTTGGGCCACACCCGGCTCCAACTGCGCGAGGCTGCGCTGCCAGAGAGCGACCCGCAGGGCCAGTTTGCCCTCAAGATAGAGATCGAGGCGCTCCACCTTGGTGCGTGGCTTGTCGAAGTTGTCGATGGCCGAGTTCAGCATGGACACCTGGTCTTCCATCGGCATGCCCGCGAAGACATTCAGATGCTCTTCCGGGCTTTCCAGCGCGACGACCTGCTTTCCTGCCTCGATGGCCCGGGACTGCAGCCAGTCGTCCAGGATCTGCTTGTCCTTTTCCCGGGTGAGGCCGCTGGAGATCTCATTGCCGCCGATGAGGGACCAGACGACCCAGGGCTGCAGATGATCGAGGCGCTTGAGGCGAAAGTAGCGGAACAGGAAGAGGGCCTTCATGCGGTAGTAGGTCTCTTCGCCGATCACGTCCTTCAGTCTCGTGTCCTCCGGCAACTCGAAGTAGGCGGCCTTTTCTGCTTCGCTGACGTCGTCCGTCAGCCCGGCTTCGAAGGCCGCGAAGCGCGAACTGGCGAAAGCCTTTTCCGCCGCTTCCGGCAGGTCGAAGACCTCCGGGTTGGTGACGTGGATGGTGCCGAAGAGATAGCTGGGCTCCTGCCCCGGCAGGTCGACCTGCCAGATGCGCCCTTCGCCGTAGGCGACGGCCGCCGGTTCCGGCAGGGGCTGTAACTGGTCGCTGGGCCAGACGGTCGGCAGGGTCGGCGCGCAGGCGGCCAGCAACAGCAGGGCGAGCCCCGCCGCGACCAGGCGCCACCGCGCAAATAAAGCCGGGAAGAACCCCGAAAAACGTCTACCCATGGGCCCCCGCCCCGTCACGACAACACTCCCGAGGCCCTAGGATTGCATCCTGCGCGCGCAGTGTGAAGCTTGACAATTCAACCAAGGGGTTTTTGCCGGGGATCGGCGGCAGACTGTCCTGGCGGCCCCCTCCCCAGGGGGCCCTGCCCAGCGGCCCCCTGCCTAGAGCAGATCAGGGTCGGATGGAATCGCCGAAGGCGATCCACCAACCCTGTGAATCTGCTCTATGTATTGGAAATAGATCGGATTCACACGTTTAGACAGA
>JBLWUP010000055.1:0-14751 GCA_048268885.1 Kiloniellaceae bacterium
GGGCCCCGCCCGGGGGCGTCGCGCCGCCGGGGGCCGGGCTCCCCGCTTGGCCCGCGCGGGCCTGCGGAGCCTGCGCCGGTCCCTGAGGGGCGGCGGAGGTTCCGGCCGGGCCGGCGGGCCCGGTCGGGCCGGTGGGCAATCCGCCCAGCGCGGTGGTGCCTTGGGCGGCGCCGGCAGGGGACAGACCGGGTGCGGCGCCCGCTGCGGGCGTTGTCCCGGCGGCGGCCGGTCCCCCTGCCTGGGACTGCACCCCGAGGGCGAGGATCCGCACCAGCAGCTCGGCACCCGGCTGCGCGGTGGGCAGACCCGTCAGCAGGGGGACCGGCGGGGCGGCATGCAGCACGCCGCGCAGCACATGCGCGGTCTGTACCAGGTCGTGGGGATTGGGCGGCGGCGTGTGGGGAGTCTGGCCGTGGGGCGTTTGGGCGGGAGGCGTCTGGGCCGCCGCCGCGCCCGCATTCGTGACGCCGCTGGGAAGGGACGCCTGGCCGGCCTGCTGGACGTTATCGAGCGGCAGCAGGGTCATCATCACCTGCGGGCCGACGCTGCGCACCTGCAGCACCACCTCGCTGCCGACCGGCAGGTTGCGCACGGCGGCCACCTGCAGCACCCCGAGGCGGGTGCGGATCATCAGGTGTCCGTGGTCGTCCTTGCCGACCACGGTGCCACGCAGGCTCTCCCCGCCGGTAAGGCGGGCGAGGTCCGGTGAGGGATCGACGACACGCACGGCGGTCTCCCCGCCCGCGGCGCCGGTTGGGCGCGCCGTTCCCGCGGCAAGTGAGGCGAAGATATCGCTCATGCCGCGGCGCCTCTCAGCTCTTGCCGTTGAGGCTTCTCGCCAGCGCCTCGATGTCCGCCGCCGCCTGAGAATTGGGGTGTCGGGTCAGGATCGGGATCTGGTGCCGGATGGCGTCCTTCACCTTGCTGTCGCGGCGGATGACGCCGGCCAGCGGCGGCGAGATCTTCAGGAAGGATTCGCAGGCCTTCAGCAGCGTGGCGTAGGTGCGCTCACCCTCGGCCGGCGAGGTCGCCATATTGATGACGATGCGCAGATCCGCCTTGGCATTCTGCATATGGGCGAGCTTGATGAAGGCGTAGGCGTCGGTCAGCGACGTCGGCTCGTCGGTGGCCACGATCAGGGTGCTGCGCGCCATGGCGGCCAGCTCGCGCACCGTGCGGTCGAGGCCGGCGCCGAGATCGAGAATCACCCGGTCGTAGTTCGGCGCCAGGGCCGCCAGGTCGTCCATCAGCTGGCGCAGGCGCCCGACCGGGATGTTGGCCAGGCTGCCGGTGCCGGAGCGCCCGGCGATCACGTCGAAGCCACCGGCGTCGTGATGCGTCGCGGCCTGCTTCAGCGCATAGCTGCCGTCCAGCACGCCGCCCAGGTCGTTGGAAGGGTGCAGGCCGAGTTGGATGTCGACGTTGGCCAGCCCCAGGTCGCCGTCGAACAGCAGCACGCGCTTGCCGCCGCGGGCCAGGGCCTGGGCGAGTGTGACGGAGAGCCAGGTCTTGCCGACGCCGCCCTTGCCGGAGGCAATCGCGAGCATGTTGGCGCAGATCTTCTGCTGCTCCTCGGGTTCCATCATGGTGACTTCGGTCATCCTGTTATTCCGCAGCGAGAAGGGTGGAGGCCTGGAAGGGTTCGAGTGTGCTGAGCAGACGCGCCAGCGATACCGGGTTCACGGCAATGAGGCCGCCGCCGATGTGACGGGAGACGCCCGC
Source organism: Kiloniellaceae bacterium (assembly GCA_048268885.1). Lineage (GTDB taxonomy): Bacteria > Pseudomonadota > Alphaproteobacteria > Kiloniellales > Kiloniellaceae > Pelagibius. The sequence goes on from JBLWUP010000055.1 coordinate 1,723, forward strand.
CGCGAGAAAGCTCATGCCGCTGACATGGGCGGCGCTGATCAGGCCGCCGAACCGCCGCGCCGCGTCCAGGCGCGTCGGGATCAGACAGCTTGCGCCGGCCTCGGCGAAGGCGAGGGCCATGTCCGCGGCCTCCGCCGGGTCGCCGCCGGCCGGCAGCACCAGCGCCATCGTGGCCCCGGCGGCTTCGGCCGCTTCGCGCAGGGCCCCCCGCTCGTCCGGGTCGAAAGGGTTGCAGCCGACGGTGTCGATGATGGCGATCTCGTCGGCCTCGCGCGCCTTGGCTGCGGCCCCGACGGCGGCGGCATCGTCCGCGCAGACCAGACGGGCGTTGAGCGCCTTGGTAAAGGTCTCGGCCTGGGCGCGGCCGCCGGCCTTGCCGCCGTCCATGGTGATCAGCAGGCTGCGCGCCTCGGCCAGGCGGGCGCAGGCGCAGAGCTTTGCGGCGGTCACGCTCTTGCCGGCGCCGGAAGGGCCGATCAGCATGATCGGACGCTCCGGCCCGATGTCGCCCAGCGGCAGGAAGTTCAGCTCGTGATCCAGGGCCGCGGCGAAGGCCATCATCCAGTCGTCGGTGGCGTGGCTCGCCGCCGCGTTCAGCAGGCGGTCGGCGAGGCCGCGTGGCACACGGTGGTGGTCGAGCACGGCGGCGATGCGGTCGGCGGCTTCCAGCGCCGGGGGCGGGGCCGCCTCAGCGGCGCCGGCGTTGTTGCCCTCCAGGGCGGCGGTGACCTTGACGCCGTCATCGTCGTCATTGGTCGACAGGATGATCGCCTCGTCGCCCAGGACGTCGCGGACCTGCTGCATCGCCTCTGCGGCGGTTCTCGCGGTGAAGGTTCTCAGCAGCATCAGATCTGGCCCAGCGTCTTGATCTTCGCCTTGGCGTGGATCTCATTCTGCGAGAGTACCACGGTCGAGGGGCGGAAGCGCTCGACGATCGAACGTACGAAGGGCCGCACGGGCGGCGAGGTCAGCAGGATCGGGCTCTCGCCCATCATGGCGTGACGCTCGAAGGTCTGGCGCACGGCGTTGATGAACTCCTGCAGGCGCGTCGGCGCCATGGAAAGCTGGCGGTCTTCGCCTTCGCCGACGATCGCCTCGGCGAAGGCTTGCTCCCACTGCGCCGAGAGGGTGATCATCGGAATGAAGCCCTCTTGGTTCACCGAATCGTTGGAGATCTGGCGGGCCAGGCGGGCGCGCACATGCTCGGTGATCGAGGTGACGTTGCGGGTATAGCCGCAGGCTTCCGAAACGCCTTCCAGGATGGTCGGCAGGTCGCGCACGGAAACGCGCTCGGCCAGCAGGTTCTGCAGGACGCGCTGCAGGCCGCCCACGGTGATCTGGTTGGGGATCAGGTCGGCGATCAGCTTCTGCTGTTCGCTGTCCTGCTCGTCGAGCAGCTTCTGCGTTTCCGAATAGGACAGCAGCTCGGCCATGTTGTCCTTGATCAGCTCGGTCAGGTGCGTGGTGACCACGGTCGGCGGGTCGACCACGGTATAGCCGCGGAACAGGGCTTCCTCGCGGCTGGCCTCGTCGCACCACATGGCCGGCAGGCCGAAGGTCGGCTCGACGGTCTCCTCGCCGGGCAGGGGGATCTTCTCGCCGCGCGGATCCATGACCAGCAGCATGTTGGGGCGCAGCTCGCCGCGTCCGGCCTCGATCTCCTTGACCCGGATAATGTAAGTGTTGGCCGGAAGCTGCAGGTTGTCCTGGATGCGCACCGAGGGCATGACGAAGCCGATTTCCTGCGCCAGCTGACGGCGCAGCGACTTGATCTGGTCGGTCAGGCGCTGGCCGCCCTGGCCGTTGATCATCGGCAGCAGGCCGTAGCCCAGCTCGAGGCGCACCTGGTCGATCTGCAGGGCATTGGAGATGGGCTCCTCGGCGACCGGCGCGACATTCTGGGAGGCGACGGCCTGCGCCTCGGCCGAGGCGGCCGCCTTGTTGCGCTTGCTGGCGAACCAGCAGCCGGCGCCGGCCAGGCCCGAGAGGGCCAGGAAGGGCACCGCCGGAATGCCCGGCAGCAGGGCCAGGGACAGCATGAGGAAGGACGACAGGCCGAGAGCGCGGGGGTAGCCGCCCAGCTGGCCGATCAGGGCCTTGTCCAAGGAGCCGGTCGAGGTCGACTTGGAGACCAGCAGGCCGGCGCCGGTGGAGACGATGAGCGCCGGGATCTGGCTGACCAGGCCGTCGCCGACGGTCAGGATGGTATAGGTCTCTGCGGCCTGGCCGAAGGTCAGGTCCTTCTGCGCCACGCCGATGATGATGCCGCCGATGACGTTGATGAAGGTGATCATCAGGCCGGCGATGGCGTCGCCGCGCACGAACTTCGCCGCACCGTCCATGGAGCCGAAGAAGTTGCTCTCGTCCTCCAGCTCCTTGCGCCGCTTGCGCGCCTCGCCCTCGTCGATCAGGCCGGCGGAGAGATCGGCGTCGATGGCCATCTGCTTGCCGGGCATGGCGTCCAGGCTGAAGCGGGCCGAGACTTCCGCGATACGCCCGGAACCCTTGGTGATGACGATGAAGTTCACGATCACCAGGATGCCGAAGATGATGATGCCGATGACGAAATTGCCGCTCATCACGAAGCTGCCGAATGCCTCGATGACCTGGCCGGCGGCGTCGGTGCCTTCGTGGCCGTTGGCCAGGATCAGCCGCGTCGAGGCCAGGTTCAGGGCCAGGCGCAGCATGGTGGCGATCAGCAGCACCGTGGGGAAGGAGTTGAATTCCAGCGGCTTGGCGATGAACAGCACCGTCATCAGGATGAGGACGGAAAAGGTCATGGACATGGCCAGCGAGAGGTCCAGCGTCCAGGCCGGCAGCGGCAGGATGAGCACGACCAGGATCGCCGTGACGCCAAGCGCCAGGGCGATGTCGCCACGCTTCAGCGCGTTGACGACAGCGGCCAAGTGACCGCCGCCGGTGCTGGCCTCTGCGTTTGTCTCAGCCATGGGAAACTACCTTCAGGTCCGGCTTCAAGCGAACCGCCTCATCAAGCCGTGGTTCGCTCGCCTTCGCCGGGCAGGGGCACGGGAACGCCGTCCTGGCTGTACTGCTTCAGCTTGTTGCGCAGGGTGCGGATCGAGATGCCGAGGATGTTCGCGGCATGGGTCCGGTTGCCCAGGCAATGCTCCAGGGTGTCGAGGATCAGGTCCTTTTCCACGTCGGCCACGGTGCGGCCGACCAGCTGCCTGGCCTCGCCGCCGTTTTCCGCATCGGCGTCGGCCTCGGCCGCCGCTTCCACGTTTTTCTGGTGCTGGTTGAGGCTCTGGCCGGTCAGCATGATGGCCTCGGGGCCGATGTGGCCGTCCTGGGCCAGCAGCACGGCGCGATGCATGGTGTTCTCCAGCTCGCGCACGTTGCCGCGCCAGTGGTGCGTCTGCAGCACCTGCATCGCCTCGGGCGTGACGTCCAGCTTCGCCACGCCGTTGGCCTCGGAGTATTTGGCAGCGAAGTGCTGGGCCAGGATGGGGATGTCCTTCGGCCGCTCGCGCAGGGCGGGCAGTTGGATGTTCACCACATTGAGGCGGAAATAGAGATCCTCGCGGAAGCTGCCGTTCCTGACCGCTTCCTCGAGATCGCGGTTGGAGGTGGCGAGCAGGCGGATGTCCACCTTGATCGGCTGGCTGCCGCCGACGCGGTCGATCTCGCGCTCCTGGATGGCGCGCAGCAGCTTGGCCTGCAGGCGCGGATGCATCTCGGAGATTTCATCGAGCAGCAGCGTGCCGCCGTTGGCTTCCTCGAACTTGCCGATGCGCCGCGTGACGGCGCCGGTGAAGGACCCCTTCTCGTGGCCGAAAAGCTCGGACTCCAACAGGTTCTCGGGGATGGCCGCGCAGTTGACGGAGATGAAATGCAGGTGGGCGCGCTTGGACTTGGAGTGCAGGAAGCGCGCCATGACCTCTTTACCGGTGCCGGATTCACCGGTGATGAGGACGCTGGCGTCGGAGGGGGCGACCTGCTCGGCAAGGCGCAGCACGGCGCTGGTCGCGGGGTCGCGGAACACCAGGGTGTCGGTTTCCTCGGAGACGGCGGAGAGCACGGCGGCGATCAGCTCGGCGTCGGGGGGCAGGGGGACGTATTCCTGCGCCCCGGCGCGGATCGCGTCGGCTGCGGCCGAGGGCTCGGGGCCGATGCCGCAGGCGATCACCGGCACGGAGATGCGCTCCGTCTTCAGGCTCTTGCAGAAAGTGCCGATGTCGAGGGTGACCTCGACCATGACCATATCCGCGCCCTGGCCGGAGCGCAGCGCCGTCAGCGCCGCGTCGATGTCGTCGACGTGGGCGACTTTCGCACCGCTTTCCAAGGCCAGCTTGCCGGCCGTGGCGATGTGTCCGTCCAGTGTCCCAACAATGAGAAGCCGCATGCCTTCTCTCCAAGTCCCTAAAGGTTAAATCCGGTACAAATCTGACTAGTCGAAGTACGCCACCCGCTCGGCGGGGGGCAGAATGGTGTTCAGCATCATCTCCAGGCGCCGCGGGTTTTCCTGCCGGCTGATGGAGGCTGCGCCGATGGTGTAGATCTGGCAGACCATGGTTTCGATCTGCGCGTTGCGCTCCAGCTTGCTGGCCAGCGGCGTGAAGACCATGTTGGCCAGCACCGCGCCGTAGAAGGTGGTGAGCAGCGCGACCGCCATAGCCGGGCCGATGGAGGAGGGGTCGTCCAGGCTGCCCAGCATCTGCACCAGGCCGATCAGGGTGCCGATCAGGCCCATGGCCGGCGCGACTTCGCCGGCCCGGCGCAGCACGCCGGCGGAGCGCTGGTGGCGCTCGAAGGTCGCCTCCGTCTCGCGGGTCAGGATGCGCTCGACCTCCTCTGCCGGCATGCCGTCGACCACCATGTTGATGGCGCGGTAGAGGAAGGGCGAATAGTGCAGGCTCTCGGTGACGGTCTGCAGGGCGAGCCGGCCGCGCTTGCGCGCCAGGTCGGCCAGATAAAGCGCCTGCATCACGGCGTCTTCCGGCGAGTCGGCATGATAGATGGCCGCACGGAACATCAGGCCCTGGGCCTGGCCGATTTCCGCCAGACTGAAGGAGACCGTGGTCACCAGGAAGGTGCCGCCGACGACGATCAGAATGGAGGGAATGTCCAGGAAGGCGGCGGCCTGGCCGCTCAGCATCATGGCCCCGGCGATCATGGCGAAGGCCCCGGCGACGCCGAACAGCGTGGCGAAGTCCACGGACGGGCTGATCCGCGGAATCTTCATTTCCGCGACTGTCTGCCCTCCGGCGCCGGTTGTCTGGGTATCGACCATGATCCTGCTGTCCAACTGCCGATTTAGCTGCTGCGGTCGACTTTGATGATTTCCGTCATGGTCACGCCGAGGTGTTCTTCCACCACCACGACTTCGCCGCGGGCGACCAGCCGGTTGTTCACATAGATGTCGATCGCCTCGCCGACCTTGCGGTCCAGCTCCACGATGGCGCCGCGGCCCAGCTTCAGCAGCTGGCTGACCTGCATGTTGGCCTTGCCGAGCACGGCGGAGACCTGGACCGGAATGTCGTAGACGGCTTCCAGTTCCTTGGCGTTGGTCGGCGGCTTGTTGGCCTCGGGCAGACTGCCGTCGCCTTCTTCCTGCGCCTCCATCTCGGGCGCGTTCTCTTCCAGATCGGCAAGATCCAGGGTTTCGTCTTCGGTCATGCAGACCTCCTCATTAACCTGTCGCCGCTAGGCGCTCTGTGCCCGCCGCAGCGGCTCGATCTCAGCCGTATTCCGCGGCTGGGAAGGGGGAGTGGCGCTTTCCGGCGCCGGCGTTTCATTTTCCTGCGCGCGGCTCTGCGCGGCGGCCTTCGGCTCCGGCGGGGTCAACGCGCGGGCGATGATGGCGTCGATCTCCTTCCACAGCGCGGCCTGGTCGCGCTCGGCGCCGCCGTCGGCCCATTCGATGCGCACGTCGCCGCTGGCGATCGTCTCGTCGGCCAGGAACACCAGCTTGCCCTCGAAGCCCGCGCGTTGTGTGGACTCCTCGATGCGCTCCTTCAAGGGGTCGAGGTCGTCGTCCGCGGTGCGGATCACCAGGCGGGGTTCGTCGCGCCGGCGCTCCAGGCAGCCTTCGACCCCCGCCTGGATCTCCTGCATGGCGCCGACGCTGGCGAGGCGCGGGAAGAGCTTGCGCACGACGGTGGTCGCGGCGTCCAGCGCGCTGCGGCGGCTGTCGTCCTCCTGGACCTCGAGCGCCTGGGTCAGCGCCTCGAATTGCGGGGGCAGGGTCGCCACGGCGTCGGCGAGGCGCTGGGTCTGGGACTGCTCCGCTTCGGCGAGGCCGGCGGCTTTGCCCTCGGCAAAGGCGCTCTGGCGCGCGGCTTCCAGCTCTTCCTCGCTGAAGCTCGGGGGCGGGGGCTCGGCCGCGGCTTCGGCCTCGGCGGCCGCGCGCGCTTTCGCCTCGCGGGCCTTTTCCGAGTCGAAGGAGGTATCGAAGAGGAACTTCTCGAAGTCGCTCATGGGTGCGCCGGTCCCGCCTACCTAGTAGACGAGCTCGTCCTCTCCCTTGTTCTCGCTGATGATGATCTCGCCCTTCTCGGCCAGATCCTTGGCGGTGGCGACCATATACATCTGCGCGTCGTCGACGTCCTTCAGGCGGACAGGGCCCATGGACTGCATGTCTTCCTTCATGATCTTCGCCGCGCGCTCCGACATGTTGGAGAAGAAGAAGTCGCGCAGAGCCTCGGAGCTGCCCTTCAGGGCGGTCGCCAGCTTGGCCTTGTCGGAGGCGCTGAGCAGCGTTTGCACCCCGCCCGGATCCAGGTTGCCGAGGTCCTCGAAGGTGAACATCAGGGCCTTGATGCGCTCGGCGGAATCGCGGTTGCGTTCCTCCAGCGCGGTCAGGAAGCGGGTCTCCAGCGTGCGGTCCAGGTAGTTGAAGATATCCGCCATGAGCTCGTGCGAGTCGCGGCGGTTGGTCTTCGCCAGGTTCGACATGAACTCGTTGCGCAGGGTGCGCTCGACGTCGTCCAGCACCTCCTTCTGCACCGCCTCCATGCGCAGCATGCGCATCACGACTTCCATGGCGAAGGGCTCCGGCAGCACGCCCAGCACCTTGGCGGCATGCTCCGGTTTGATCTTGGACAGCACCACGGCGACGGTCTGCGGGTACTCGTTCTTCAGGTAGTTGGCGAGCACCATCTCGTTGACGTTCGCCAGCTTGTCCCACATGGTCCGGCCGGCCGGACCACGGATCTCCTCCATGATGCCGTCGACTTTGTCCTTATCCAGCACCTTCATCAGCAGGCGCTCGGTACTGGAGTAGTTGCCGGTCACCGAGCCGGTCGTCGAAATGCGGTCGGCGAATTCGACCAGCATCTGCTCGATGAGCTCCGAGGTCACGGTGCCGAGATTGGCCATCGCCTGGGACAGTTCGCGGATCTCGTCGTCTTCCATCATGCCGAACAGGCGCGCGGCGTTCTCTTCGCCGACGGCGAGCATGAGGAGGGCGGCCTTTTCCGGGCCGCTCATGCTTTGGATGTCTTCACGTACGGGCATGGGGAGAGGTCCGCTCTACAATTCTGCGTGGAGCCAGCCGCGGATGATGCCGACGGCTTCTTCCGGATGGTTCTCGATGATCTCGCCGATCTTCTTGACCGAGGAGGCGCGTACGCGGCCTTCCACCTGGTTCAGGTCGATCATCTGGTCGATCTCGTTGGCGATGTTCTTCTCGCTGCCGCCCCCTTCACCGACGCGGGTCGCGACCACGGTGGAGGGGTCACCCGGCAGGCGCGGCACTTCCTGGCCGTCCGGGCCGATCAGGGCCGGCTGCGGGCTGCCGTCCGGCAGCATGCCGGGGCTACCGTCAGCCAGGCTTTCCTCGTCGACCTCCAGCAGGCGGCCGAGCAGCGGGCGCACCACCAGCAGCAGCACCAGGACCGCCACCACGCCGAGGACCAGCAGTTCGGCGATCCGCATGAGGTCGGCCTTGGTGAGGCCGAGGAAGCCTTCGTCGATCAGGCCTTCGGCCTCGGCAACCTCGATGAAGGGCATCTCCACCACTTCAATAGTGTCGCCGCGTTCCTCGTCGTAGCCGACCGCGGAGCGCACCAGGGCCGTGATTTTCTCCAGTTCCTCGGCGCCGCGCGGCTCGTAGGTGGTGTTGCCGTCGGCATCCTGGACCAGCGTGCCGTTGACCATCACGGCGACCGAGAGGCGCCGCACCATGCCGGCTTCGCGGATGTGGGTCTTGACGGTTTTGGTGATCTCGTAGTTGACGGTCTCCTCGGTGCGCGAGGTCGAGCTCTGGCTGCCGCTTCCGGTGTCCAGCTCCGGCAGGGCGTCGGGCAGGTTGTTGCCCACGGTGACGCCGGCAGGGGCGCCGTCCTGGTTGCTGGCCTGCTCCTCGACCACCTGGGTCGAGCGGACGACCTGGCCGTCGGGGTCGAAGATCTCGGCGTTTTCCGTGATCCGGTCGAAGTCCATCTCGGCGGAGACCTGGGCGCGGACGTTGCCGGGGCCGAGGGAGCGCGCCAGCAGCTCCTCGATGGTGCGGACGAGGCGCGACTCATAGCCGACGCGCATTTCCTCGGCGCGCGTGGCGGTCTGCGACACGTCGCCTTCCTCGGTGCCGCGCGCCAGCAGGTTGCCCTTGTCGTCGATGATCGAGACCATGGTCGGCTTCAGGCCCGGCACCGCGGCGGCGACGAGATGCTGGATCGAGGTGACCTGCTGGCGGTCGAGAGTGCGGTTGCCGCCGAGCATCAGAACGATGGACGCGCTCGGGTCCTGGCGGTCGCGGCTGAACAGCTCGCGCCGCGGCAGCACCAGATGCACCCTTGCCTGCTTGACCGAAGAGACCGAACGGATGGTGCGGGCGAGTTCGCCTTCCAGCGCGCGGACGTGATTGATGTTCTGTACGAAGTTCGTGGTGCCCAGACCTTCGGAGCGGTCGAAGATCTCGTAGCCGATGGAGCCGCCGCTGGGCAGGCCGTCTTCGGCCATCACCACGCGGGTGCGTCCCACCTGGTCCTGGGGCACGAAGATCTTGCCGCCTTCCTCGCCGAGGCGGTAGGGGACGTTCATCTGCTCCAGACGGGCGATGATCTGCCCGCTGTCCTGCGCGTCGAGCTCGCCATAAAGTAGCGACATCTCCGGCGAGGCGAGCCGGCTCGTGAGATAAATGAAGAACGCAATAATGCCGGCCGAGACCGCCGCCATCATGCCGAGGCGCGCCGGGCCTAGATTCTTCAGAGTCTCTAGGAGAGAGTTCAAAGCTGACCGTCCTGATGCATCATCGACCTACTACTCGGGAAGCCTTCGACCCCGGCTTCCGCAAGTCCCGCAACCTTGGTTCATCGCATTGGCGGGCTTGCATTTTTAGGCTAATTGCTTCCGGTAAAGGTGACGTTAACAGCGGGCAATATTTGCCTAGCTGGTGGGAAGATTTTTCCCCCTGTCACGCGCCGGCCCTCTCTGCGTCTCAGGGGAGGGGGCAGGGAATTAACCGAAGTGCGGAAAAGAAGAACCCCGCAGGAAAATCCGGCGGGGTTTTCTGTGCGAAGTCTCGCTTCGCCGTATCGATCCCGAGTTGCGGTTGGCCCGGGTTGCGGTTGGCCCGGATTACGACTGGCCGGGGCGGCGGCTACGAGTTCGAGCGGCTGTCGCTCATCTTTTCAGCCTGGTTGGCCAGATGGCGGCGATACTGCTGCAGGCGGGTGGTGCGAAGGCCGCGCATGCCGTGCTTGTCGATCAGGCTCTGCCAGGACAGGAACTCTTCGACGGAGAGGTTGTAGCGCTCGCAAGCTTCCTCCAGGGTCAGGAGACCGGCGCGCACGGCGGTCACGACCTCGGCTTTGCGGCGGATAACCCAGCGCTTTGTGGACGGCGGCGGAAGGTCGTCCAGGCTGAGCGGCTTGCCTGCCGGTCCTATCACGTTCGCCGGCCTACCTGAGCTGTCGGAGTACATCGAACAGATCCTGTCTCTCATATTTAAATCTGCAGTCCGGATAAGATAGGCTTGCGCTGTTTAAAATTCGCTAAATCAGGTAGTTAAGCTATGATTTAGAGAAATTGAATGGTTCCTTAATCTTAACGCCCCGCAGGGCTGAAAACCGGGCTTGCGGGGCGTCAAAAGGGACCTGGCGGCCCCCCGATGGGGTGACGTTTTTTCCGTCATCCACGATCGGGAGGCCGATTTTCAGGTTCTAGCTTTAGCGTTTCACGCGGATCAGCTCTTCCAGCATGTCATCGGCGGTTGTGATGACCTTGGTGTTGGCCGAGTAGGCGCGCTGGGTGATGATCATCTTGGTGAACTCCTCGGCCAGGTCGACGGTCGAGGCCTCCAGGGCGGCCGGCGCGATGTCGCCGGCGCCGCCGTTACCGGCCAGGTTCAGCTGGAAATTGCCGGAGCGGTTGGTTTCCAGATAGACGTTGCCGGTCCGGCCCTCCAGCCCGTTGGGATTGCGGAACATGCCGAGGGGCAGCTGGTAGATGTCCATTCTCTGCCCATTGTCGAAGAGCGCTGTGACGATGCCCTCCTCGTTGATCGTGATGCCCGTGTAGTTGCCGAAGCGCACGCCATCCTGGTCGATATTTGAGATGGTGAAGTCACCGGCGAACTGGGTCAGGCCGTCTGTGGCACCCACCGTGCCCAGATCCAGAGTGATCGTGGCGTTGCCGGCACCGGTGGTGAAGCCGGTGAGGGTGATGGTGGGGGCCGCCGGCGTGAAGGCGGAAGGGGTGCCGTCGGTCGCGAAGGTGATGGTGCCCGAACCCGCCGCGACGGCCGTGCCGACGCCCAGCATGGTCGGGTTGTTGGCCGACCAGGTCCAGCTGTTGGCCGCGGTCTTGGTGAAGGTGATGTCCATATCATGGGCATTACCCAGGGAGTCGAAGACCTGCGCCGTCACCGAGAAGGCGTCGGTCGCGACCGCCGTCGACGGCAGGTTGACGCCCAGGGAGATATTGGTGGTGCTGGCCGCGTTGCCCGAGAGGTTCGAGATATTCACGGTCGTCAGGCCGGTGAAGGTGCTGGAGCTCGGCGGCGGCGTGGTGTTGCGCAGGTCGAAACCCTGCAGGTAGTAGCCCGCCGCGTTCACCAGGTTGCCGTTCTGATCGGGATTGAAGGAACCGGCGCGGGTGAAATAGAAGTCGTCACCGAAACCGGGGCTCGCCGCCTCGTTGACCACGAAGAAGCCCTGGCCGGCAACCGCCAGATCGGTTCCGGAGGACGAGCCTTGCAGCAGGCCCTGGCGGTCGATGTAGGAATAGGGCGCGGAAGACACACCGCCCGGCGTATGGGAGGTCTGCGTCGCGGCCTGGGTGACCAGGGTCGAAAAGCGCGCGCTGACACCCTTGTAACCGACCGTATTCACGTTCGCGATGTTGTCCGAGATCATGCTCAAGGCATTGCTCTGTGCGGCCAGACCGGACACCCCGGCAAACATTGCGCCGTAGATACTCATGACTTCGTCTCCTTGGTTAGGGCCGGACCACTGCCGTGTGGTGTGAGGGCTCCGGACCCGATATCAGCTCTTTGTTTCTCGAAACGTCTAAAATCGTTGCATCAAGTCGCGTGAGGTCTACTGCTCGATGGTCAGGACGTCGCTCATCGCGACTTCCAGCTCCCCGACTTCGAGGACCACCTCGCCGTTGATCATCTTCACGCCGGTCACCTGACCCTCAGTGCCCTGCACCAGCGGCACCGGGTTGCTGTCACTGTCGATGGAGGTGACCAGGAAACCGTAGAGGCCGTCCTCCAGCGGTTCGCCATCATCGTCGAGACCGTCCCAGACGACCTCGTGGTGGCCGACCTCGTTGTCGCCTTCGATGGTGCGGACCGTCTCGCCGTTCTCATCGATGATCAGGATGTTGGTCTCCGAGGCATTGCCGCCCAGGTCGTAGGTCACCGTCGACGAGCCGTCCTGCAGCATCAGGATGATACCGTCGGCGCCGACCGTCTTGCCGATGTAGCCCACCGCGTCGTTCAGCTGCATGCCGTTCTGCAGCGCGATCAGGCTGTCGAGCTTCTGGTTCGTCGAGATCGCCTGCTCGACGTTGGTGAATTCGACCAGCTGAGAGGTGAACTCGTTGGTATCCATCGGGTCGAGCGGATCCTGGTACTGCAGCTGGGTGGTCAGCAGCGTCAGGAAGGTGTCGAAGGTCTCGGCCAGCGAGGCGCCATTGGTGATGGAGCTGCTGTCGCTGCTCTTGAATGGAACCCCGTTGACCGGATCACGTACGCTTTCGACTGCCATGTTTCAGTCTCCCTTCCGCTTCAGACCCGAATGTCCAGGGCGCCGTTGTGGCTGGAGCCCTGTTGTGGGGGCGGAGGCGGGGCCGCGTCGCCGGTATCGGCGAGGGCGGCGTTGTCGTCAGAGGCTGCGCGTCCGCCGGAGCCTTCGGCGCCGGCCTGCTGTTCCTGGCCTTGGCCCTGGCCGCGCAGATTGAAGTTGAGGCTGCCCGAATCGGTCTTCACGCCGGCATCCTGCAGGGCCCTTTCGAGGCCGCGCGCATCACGCTGCAGAAGATCCAGGGTCTCGGACCGCTCGGCGGAGATGACGGCGCGCAGGGTGCCGTCGTTGTTGCTCTCGAGCTTGACCTCGATGCGGCCAAGTTCAGCCGGGTGGAGCTTGATATTGATCTGCTCCTGGCCGGCCGCCTGGGCGCGGCGGACGTGCACGGCGATCTGGTCGGCAGGATTTTCCGCGGGAGCCTGGCGGGTGGCGGCCAGGGTCTCGGCGAAGCTGCTGTTCTGCACCGAGCCGCTTTGGACGGTACCGCTGCCCGCCACCGGCGTGGTGGAGGAGGGCTGGCCGTTGCCCGCGCTCGTCGTGTCAGCACCGCTGCCGGCGCCGGCCGAGGCGACCTGGGCCGGCTTGTCGGCACTCGCCGTGGCCGTGGCCTCTTGCCCCTTGGCCGTCGGCTGTCCTGCCTGGCCCGCGACCTTGTTGGCGGCGGCACCCGGTTCGGCGCCGTCGGTCGCGGTCATATCGTTACCCGCTTTGCCGGACGCGGCTCCGGCCGTGTTTTCACCTTGGGCCATGGCAGCTGTCGCCGCGCCGCCCCCGAGGGCAGCCGCCGGCCGTGAGTTCAAGCCATCGTCCGTCT
>JBLWUP010000056.1:0-11747 GCA_048268885.1 Kiloniellaceae bacterium
TCGAGGCGGCCGGCGTCATGCCGGTGATCGGCCCCAACTGCTACGGACTCATCAACTACGGCGACGGCGCGCTGCTGGGGCCCGACCAGCACGGCGGGCGCCGCCTGGCGGCGGGGCCGGGCGTGATCTCCAGCCCGCCCGGGGGCACCCACCATGGCCGCCCGGACCAGGCCAGCGGCTTCTGCTACTTCAACGATCCGGCTTTGGCCATCCTCGCCATGCTGGACGGCGGCCTGAAGCGGGTCTTCTACCTGGACGTCGACGCCCACCACGGCGACGGCGTGCAGGCGGCCTTCCACGACGACCCGCGCGTCTTCACGCTGTCGATCCACGAGGAAGCCCGCTGGCCCATGGGCCAGGCGGGGGCCGATGACGGTGTCGGCAGCCTGGAAGACCGCGCCGGTGGTTATGCCCGCAACCTGCCGGTGCCCGAGGGCTTCAACGACAGCGAAATGGACTACCTGATGGAGACGGCGGTGCTGCCGCTGATCGAAGGCTTCGCGCCGGAGGCACTGGTCCTGCAGTGCGGCGCCGATGCCCTGGCGGAGGATCCCTTGAGCAAGCTGGCGCTGTCCAACGGCGCGTTGTGGCGGGTGGTGGCGCGGGCGAGGGGACTGGCCACGCGCCTGCCGGTGCCCCGTCTGCCGGTGCCCCGTCTGTTGATGCCGCGTCTGCTGGTGTTGGGCGGCGGCGGCTATAACCCCTGGTCGGTGGGCCGCGCCTGGGCCGGTGTCTGGGCGACCCTCAACGGCTTCGAGATTCCCGAGCGCCTGCCGCCGGCGGCCGAGACGGTGCTGCGCGGCCTGGAATGGCGCCACAGCCGCGGGCGCAACCCGCCGGAGGCCTGGTTCACCACCCTGGCCGATCCGCCGCGCCCGGGGCCGCTGCGTGCGGAGATCCGCGCCGGCGCCGCCGCGGTCCTGGCGCCTTAGGCCGCGCCTCGGGTGGCTTGTCTCGCAAGCCAAGCAGGGATACATCTAACGTCATGAAACGGCTTCTCGCATTTCTCTTCCTGCTGACCGTTATGGCGGTGGCGCCCGCCGACAGGGCGCCGGCGCAGTCCGCGGGCCAGCTCGTCAGCTTCGGCAAGGGGGAGCTGAGCATCGAAACCGCCGCGGGCGAAAGTCACGATTTTCAGGTGGAGGTCGCCGAAACCCAGGAACAGCGCGCGCAGGGGCTCATGTTCCGGCGGCAGATGGCCGCAGATGCCGGCATGCTGTTTCTCTTCGGGGGCTCGAAGGAGCGGGCGATGTGGATGAAGAACACGCTGATCCCGCTGGATATGCTGTTCATCGACGAAGCCGGTGAGATCGTGCGCATCGCCGAGCGCACTGTGCCGCATTCTCTGCGGGCGATCATGTCGGGCCAGCCTGTTGCGGCTGTGCTGGAACTCAACGCAGGGACGTCATCGCGTCTTGGGATCGGTCCCGGAGACCGGGTGATCCATCCTGCGTTTAACTGAAAACCGTTCCCGGGAACGTTTTCGCCAAGCGTACAATTGAGACCGTGAAGTCTCGGGGGCCTGAGTGCATCGACCTCACTAACGGGCCCTCAAACCCGGCTTGCGCCGGTAACAACTTCGGACAACTTGCAGGAAGCAGACTTAGGCTTCCGGGTCCGAGGCGACCTGTTCCATCGCACGCCAGCCTTCGCCGGCCGCGACCAGGCAGCTCATGCCCTGCGGGGTCGTCACGATGATCGACCAGGTCGTGCCGTTGCCGGTGCTGAGCACTTCGACCAGACCGCCGTTGTGGGTCACGCCGAGAGCAACCGGAGCTTCTTTGTACTTCTGCTCGAGAACCTGAAGGACAGAATCTCGCTGATCGCACTGAGGCTGCGCCACTGCTGCGCCGGTGCTAGCGAGGGCGAGTCCAGCGCCGAGCGCTAAAATCTTCCACATGATAAGCCTCATCTTTCATTTCACGGTCAGCGAAACTCTTTCGCCGATTTCTCAAGCTTTTCATGTGCGAATGAAGATGCTGTTAACACACGCTTAAGCATGAGTTAACGAGGGCCATTAAGTTTCGATTACGCGACCTACGAATTTTGTTTAAATGCAAGCGTAAGACCATCGCCGACCGGCAGCATGGAACAGCTAACCCGTTGGTCCGACGCAATCTTCGTATTGAGCGCGCGAATAGCGGTGGTGTCCGTATCATCCACGGTGGAATCTATTACCGAGCCGCCCCACAAGACGTTATCGACGGCGATGAGGCCGCCTGGGCGCAGCAGCGTGAGGGCCGATTCGTAGTAGGCGTCGTAGTTGGATTTGTCCGCATCGATGAAGACGAAATCGTAGGTGCCGCCGCCCCCGGCGGCGATCAGCGTGTCCAGGGTTTCCAGCGCCGGCGCGAGGCGCAGGTCGATCCTCTCGGCCACGCCGGCTTCCTGCCAGTAGCGTTGGGCGACGGCGGTGGTTTCCTTGTTCACGTCGCAGGCGATGATCTTGCCGTCGGGCGGCAGGGCGAGGGCGACCGCGAGCGCCGAATAGCCCGTGAAGGTGCCGATCTCGATGCAGCGCCGGGCGCCCATCAGCTGCACCAGCAGGGCCATGAACTGGCCCTGTTCGGGGGCGATCTGCATGCCCGCCCCGCGCAGGCCGGCGGTTTCCGCGCGCAGGCGCCGCAGGATGTCCGGCTCCCTCAGGGAGTTCTCCAGAATGTAGTCGTAGAGCGCGTCGCTGAGTTCGATGCTGCGTCGTGACATGGGGCCTCCTATAGGGGTCATCGTGGCCTGGATTGACGACCTGCGTGCTTCGAGACGCGCCTGCCGGCGCTCCTCAGCATGAGGTGCTTTCTTTCTGCCAATACAAGGTCTGCCTCATCCTGAGGAGCCCGGCCGGCGGGACCCGGGCGGGTGTCTCGAAGGAGGCACGCTAGGCCTGCGGCAATCCTTACAGTAGCTTGCCTTCGAAGGGGTGGCGCCCCTGGCGATCCTCGATCTCCACCACCCAGACGTCCGGGTCGCGTTTGACCGCCCTTTCGATATAGGCGTCGGCGTCGGCCTCCGCCACCAGCGCGCCGCCCAAGGCCGGCATCCAGGCGATGGCGCCCTCCATGTCGCGGGTCTGGCTCAGCACCTTCACACCCTGGTCCAGCTGGTTGAGCTTCAGGATCAGCATGCCGCTGTTCTTCTCGCCGCGGTGGACCACCGTGGCCGGAATGCCGTCGACGATGCAGCGCTTGATGTGCGCCTTGATCCACAGCTCGGCCGGCAGGCGCCCGTCACTCTCGCCGAACATCAGATCTGCTCTTTGGTCTTGAGGAAGCGCAGGTCGGGATTGTCCTCGGCGGCGCGGTCCAGATGCCAGGCGTTGCGCGCCAGGAAGACGGGCGCCCCGGTGTGGTCGCTGCCGATGGCGCCCTGGTTGGCGTCGAGGAAGCGCTTCAGCTTCTGCGGGTCGTCCGCCTCCACCCAGCGCGCGGTGTGCAGGGCCGTCGGCTCGAAACGCACCGGCACCTCGTATTCGGTGCGGATGCGGTCGGCCAGAACGTCGAACTGCAGCGGGCCGACCACGCCGACGATCCAGTCGGCGCCGATGTTCGGCTTGATCACCCTGGCCGCGCCTTCCTCGGCCAGCTGCTGCAGGGCGCGGCCCAGGTGCTTGGCGCGCAGCGGGTCGATCGGGCGGACGGCCTGCAGGTGCTCCGGCGCGAAGGAGGGGATGCCGGTGAACTTGATCTCCTCGCCCTCGGTCAGGGCGTCGCCGATGCCCAGGTTGCCGTGGTTGGGAATGCCGATGATGTCGCCGGGCCAGGCCTCCTCGGCCAGTTCGCGGTCGCGCGCCAGGAACAGCACCGGGTTGTGCACGTTGATGATCTTGCCGCTGCGCGAATGGCGCAGCTTGGCGCCGCGCTTGAAGTGGCCCGAGCAGAGCCGCAGGAAGGCGATGCGGTCGCGGTGGTTGGGGTCCATGTTCGCCTGGATCTTGAAGACGAAGCCCGTGACCTTGCTTTCCGTCGGCGCGACTTCGCGGCCCTGGGCCGGCTGCGGGCGCGGCGGCGGCGCCATGTCGCCGACGCCTTGCAGCAGTTCGCGGACGCCGAAGTTGTTCAGCGCCGAGCCGAAGTAGACCGGCGTCATGGTGCCCTGCAGGTAGGCCTCGCGGTCGAAGGCCGGGCAGAGCTCGCGCACCATTTCCACGTCCTCGCGCAGCTGGGCGACGGCGTCGGCGGGCAGCAGCGCGTCCAGCTTGGGGTCGTCGATGCCCGAGCAGGACTCGCCCTCGGCGCCCATCTTGTCGCGGCTGCGCTCGACCAGCAGCAGGCGGTCGTGCAGCAGGTCGTAGCAGCCGAGGAAGCTGCGCCCCATGCCGATCGGCCAGGAGGCCGGGCTGACGTCGAGCGCCAGGCGCTGCTCCACCTCGTCCAGCAGTTCGAAGGGGTCGCGGCTCTCGCGGTCCAGCTTGTTCACGAAGGTGATGATCGGCATGTCGCGCAGACGGCAGACCTCGAACAGCTTCAGGGTCTGCGCCTCGATGCCCTTGGCGGCGTCCAGCACCATGACCGCCGAGTCCACGGCGGTGAGGGTACGGTAGGTGTCTTCCGAGAAGTCCTCGTGGCCCGGCGTGTCGAGCAGGTTGAAGGTCTTGCCGTCGTAGTCGTAGGTCATGACCGAGGAGGCGACGGAGATGCCGCGTTCGCGCTCCACCTTCATCCAGTCGGAATGGGCGCGCCGCTGCTCGCCACGCGCCTTCACCGCGCCTGCCAGCTGGATCGCACCGCCGAACAGCAGCAGCTTTTCGGTCAGCGTGGTCTTCCCGGCGTCGGGGTGGGAAATGATCGCAAAGGTGCGCCGCCGCGCGACGGCTTCTGAAAGAGGGGTCATGCTCAAGTGGGTTGGGTGCCTGGACTGCCGGGAAAATGGGGCCTTAGAGGCGATTTTACAAGCGATTCTGCGTGTTTCCGGCTTTTAGCCAAAGGGGGTGGAGATGTCGGTGAGGGCCGAAAGCCGTGCCCCGATGGTCGCACTGGTGTTGCCGGGGTGGCCGTGCTAGCCCTTTCAAATCACTCACGAAAAAGGGCGAATCGACATGGCCTCGCTGACTTCCTGGTCTCCCCACGTCCTCAGCCTGCTGCGTGTCGCCTCCGGCGCGGCCTTCCTGGCCCACGGCACGATGAAGTGGCTGAATTTCCCGGCCCGCGGTGGCGCGGCCCCCGAACTCATGTCGCTCTCCGGCGCCGCCGGCGTCATCGAACTCGTCGGCGGCGCGCTTATCGTGCTGGGTCTCTTCACCCGCCCCGCGGCCTTCATCTGTTCCGGCACCATGGCCTTCGCCTACTTCATCGCCCACGCGCCGCGCAGCTTCTTCCCCGTCCAGAACGGCGGCGATGCGGCATTGCTCTTCTGCTTCGTCTTTTTCTACCTGGTCTTTGCCGGTCCCGGCCCCTGGTCGCTGGACGCCATCGTCCGGAAGAAGACCTAGGCTAGAGGCAGGGGCTAGAGGCAGGGGCTAGAGGCAGGTCGCTCAGTCGAAGATCCGCGTCTGCTCCGGGTCCGCCTGCCGCAGCAGGCGGTGGCGGGCCAGCAGCATCCAGCCGGCGACGCCGGCGCAGGCGCCGAAGAAGGCGATGCAGAGCAGGGCGGTGAGCACGTCGCCCGCGCCGAGCAGGATGGCGAGGCCACCCGCGACGAAGAGCAGCGAGACGATCAGCAGCAGCCAGAGCACGACGGGATTGTGCCGCCGCGCCTGGGCTTCGTAGCTGTCCTTGAAGGTGAGCTTCTCGCCCGTCGTCGGCAGGCCGCGGGTGTAGCGCCGGATCAACAGGATGTAGGCGAGGCAGAGGACGGGCAGCCCGGCGGCCAGGATGATCCAGTTGCGCGAGAGGGCCATGAGGACGGCGAGCGGCAGGCCGACGACGTAGTAGCTGACGACGAAACGTTTGACCGCCTCGTACTGCGCCTCGCTCTGCAGTTCGTAGCCCTTGCCCAGTTTGCCCCAGGGATAAAAGGCGCGCTTGCCGTTCTCGAGGTTCTTGAACGAACTGCTCGCCAAAGCATCGAAATAGCCCATCGCGACTCCCCCGCAACCCTCGATTTAACGAAGTCTAGCGTGTTCGCGGGAAAATGCTACCGCCGCAGTTCCGCCAGGGACCGCTTCTGGCGCCCCTCGGCATCGAAATTCTCAGGCGACAGCCAGGCCTGGAAGGCGGCCTTCGCCGCCGGCCATTCGCTGTCGAGGATCGCGAACCAGGCGGTGTCGCGGTTGCGTGCCTTGTAGATCGTCGCCTGGCGGAAGATCCCCTCGTAGGTGAAGCCGAGGCGCCGCGCGGCGGCCTGCGAGGCGGCGTTGAGGGCATCGCACTTCCACTCGTAGCGGCGGTAGCCGAGGGCGTCGAAGACGCGGGCCATCATCAGGTACATGGCCTCGGTCGCGGCGGGGGTGCGCTGCAGGGCCGGGGCGAAGTTGATGTGGCCGACCTCGATGACGCCGACGGCCGGCGTGATGCGCAGGTAGCTGGCGACGCCGAGGGCGCGGCTCGTTTCCCGGTCGACGACGGCGTGGAACAGCGGATCGTCGCCCCGGCAGGTCTTCTCCATCCAGGCCTGGAAGTCGGCGAGGGTGGCGAAGGGCCCGTAGGGCAGGTAGGTCCAGATGCGCGCCTCGGCATCGGCGCTGAAGGCCTCGAAGAGGTCTTCGGCGTGCCGCGCAGGGTCAAGCGGCTCGACGCGGCAGAAGCGGCCTTCCATGGTCTCGCGCGGCGGCGGCGGGCAAGGCGACCAGTCGGGCAGGGACGCACCGATGGGCTGGCCTAACGCGTTTGTCTCTTCGGGCATGGCGTTCTCATCACTGAATCAGGTTCCGCTTCCTCTAGCCGCCCGCCGGTCCGCCAGACAAGGGCCAAAGCGGAAAAAGCGGCCAGACCACTTGCGCCGTTCCCCCTCACCCAGCTTCGCCTAGGCTCGTGCCTCGCCAAGGCTGCGCAGCCCTCTCCCACCAGGGGAGAGGGATCAATGGATGCCGCGGTTTTCCCTCTCCCCTGGTGGGAGAGGGAGGGGCCCGCGAAGCGGGAGGGTGAGGGGGAGTGTGGTTCTTGTCCTGTCCGGGTCGGCAGCCTATGTTGGTAGGTGTCTCAACGGGGTGCCCAGAAGTGGGCTGAGAGACCGGAGCGGCGGCGCCGCCACCCGGACAACCCGATGAACCTGACCCGGGTAATGCCGGCGGAGGGATTTGAGCAGCAGGCCTTTTCCAGACCCGCGTTTCTCAAAGCCAGCCGCCCCATAAGAGCTATGGCCCACAAGCCTCATGGAGCGACCGATGCGCTTTTCGACCTTCATTTTTGCCGCCGCGATGGCGATTACCGCTTTGCCGGTTCAGGCCGCCGACAGGACGCTCACCGTCTACACCTACGACTCTTTCATCTCCGATTGGGGACCGGGCCCGGCGATCAAGGAAGCCTTCGAGGCGGAGTGCGACTGCACCCTGGAATTCGTGGCGCTGGATTCCTCCATCGGCGTCCTGAGCCGCCTGCGCCTGGAAGGCGAGAACAACAAGGCCGACATCGTGCTTGGCCTGGACCTCAACATCCTGGCAGAGGCGCGCGAGAGCGGCCTGCTGGCGCCGCACGGCATGACGCCTGAGAACCTGGCGCTGCCGGTGGCCTGGAACGACGACACCTTCCTGCCTTTCGACTACGGCTACTTCGCCTTCGTCTACGACAGCGAGACCCTCGCGAAGCCGCCCGCGAGCCTGAAGGAACTGGTCGACGCGCCGGACGATCTGAAGATCCTCTTGCAGGACCCGCGCACCTCGACGCCGGGGCTCGGCCTGCTGCTGTGGGTGCGCAAGGTCTATGGCGACGACGCGCCGGCGGCCTGGGCCAAGCTGGCGAAGAAAACCGTCACGACGACGAAGGGCTGGAGCGAGGCCTACGGGCTGTTCCTGGAAGGCGAAGCCTCCCTGGTGCTGAGCTACACCACGTCGCCCGCCTATCACATGATCGCCGAGAACGAGCAGCGCTATCGGGCCGCCGGCTTCAGCGAAGGCCACTACATGCAGGTCGAGGTCGCGGCCATGACCCGGTCGACGGACGATCCGGAACTGGCGCGGCAGTTCCTGCGGTTCATGCTGAGCCCCGGATTCCAGAACAACATCCCGACGGCCCAGTGGATGTATCCGGTGACCGACCTGCCGGACGGTCTGCCGCCGGCTTACGACAAGCTGGTCGATCCGGCTCGGCCGCTGCTCTTCCCGGCGGAGGAGGTGGCGGCCCAGCGCAAGGCCTGGGTCGAGGAGTGGCTGCAGGCGGTCAGCCGCTAGCGCGCCCGGTTTTCCGAGCATGCCCTGGTGGCTGCCCGCCGGTATCGCGCTCGCCCTGGTGGCGGCGGTGGTGGGCGGTGCCCTGCTGGCGCTCGGGCTGGCCGCGCCGGGCCTGGACCTTGCCGGCAATCTCGGCGACGCCTACCTCTGGCGCGTGGTGCGCTTCACGCTGTTCCAGGCGACGCTCTCGACGCTGCTCTCCGTTGCCTTGGCGGTCCCCGTCGCCCGCGCGCTCGCGCGGCGGCACTTCCCGGGACGCGGGTTGCTGCTGCGGCTGTTCAGTCTCTCCCTGGTGATCCCGACCATCGTCGCGATTTTCGGCATCGCTGCGGTCCACGGGCGCAGCGGCTGGGTGAACGACGGCCTCGCCCTGCTGGGCCTGGAGCGTGCGCATTACCTCTACGGCCTGACCGGCATTCTCATCGGCCACGTCTTCTTCAACATGCCGTTTATCGCCCGCATCCTGTTGCAGGCGGTCGAGGCGGTGCCGCCGGAGACCTGGCGCGTCGCCAGCCAGTACGGTCTGCGCTCGCGCGACATCTTCCGTCTCATTGAATGGCCGGCCATGCGCACGGTGCTGCCCGGCGCGGCGGGGCTGGTCTTCATGCTCTGCTTCACCTCCTTCGCCGTGGTGCTGACCCTCGGCGGCGGGCCCAAGGCGACGACGCTGGAGGTCGCCGTCTATCAGGCCCTGCGCTTCGACTTCGATCTCGGCCGTGCCGTCGCGCTCGCCCTGGTACAGCTTTGCCTCTGCGGCGCCATCGTGCTGGCGGTGCTGCAGCTGGCGGTGCCCAGCAGCATGACGCTGACCGAGGGCCGTCTCTACGAGCGCCCGGATACCGGCGGCCGCCTCGGCCTTTCCATCGATGCCGGCGCCGTTGTCGTCGTCCTCGGTCTCGTGGTGCTGCCGCTCGCCGCCGTGGCCGTCGCCGGCTTCAACGCCAACACCCTGGAGGTGCTGACCCGTGGAGAGTTGTGGCGCGCGGTGGGCCAGTCGCTGGTCATCGCGCTTTCCGCCGGCACGTTGGCGCTGCTGCTCGGCGGCGCGATCCTGGTGTCCAGCCGCATCCTGCGTCACCGCCTCGGGCGGCCCGGCGCCGCGGGGCGTCTGGAGTTCTCCGCTTCGCTCATCCTGGTGGTGCCGCCCTTCGTGCTGGCCACCGGGCTCTTCATCCTGCTGCGCCAGGTCGCCGACGTTTTCGCGCTCGGCATGCCCCTGGTCATCCTGGTCAACGCCCTCATGGCGCTGCCCTTTGTAGTGCGCTTTCTCGGCGGGCCGATGATGGAGGAGGCGCTGCGCCACGACCGGCTCTGTCAGAGCCTCGGCATCGGCGGCTGGACCCGCCTGCGGCTCGTCGAGTGGGCGGGCCTCCGGCGCCCGGCGGCGCTGGCCCTGGCGGTGGCCACGACGCTTTCCCTCGGCGATCTAGGAGTCATCGCGCTGTTCGGCAGCCAGGACTTCGCCACCTTGCCGCTGTTGCTCTACCAATCCATGGGCGGCTTCCGCATGGGCGAGGCGGCGGTCATCGCCGCCGTGCTGTCGCTCCTCTGCCTGATCCTCTTCCTCGCCATAGAATGGGGTCTCGGGGGCATGAGGAGGCGCACTCTTGTCTGAGGTGATGCTGCAGGTGGAAGGGCTGACTTTCCGCTACGAGGACATGGAGATGGTCTTCGACCTGGCCGTGGAACGCGGCAGCTGCCTGGCCATCCTGGGGCCGAGCGGCGCGGGCAAGTCGACGCTGCTGAACCTCATCGCCGGCTTCGAGAAGCCGCTCGCCGGCCGCGTGGCCATCGCCGGGCGGGACGTCACCGGCTGGAAGCCCGCCGAGCGGCCGGTCACCAGCCTGTTCCAGGAACACAACCTCTTCGCCCATCTGAGCGCCGGGGAGAATGTCGGCCTCGGCCTGGACCCGGGTCTGCACCTTGATGCGGCCCAATGGACGGCCGTCAAGCAGGCCCTGGCGCGGGTCGACCTGGCGGGGCTGGAAGGGCGCCGTCCGGCGCAGCTCTCCGGCGGGCAGCGCCAGCGGGTTGCCCTGGCACGCAGCCTGGTGCGGCAGAAGCCCCTGCTGCTGCTGGACGAGCCGTTCAGCGCGCTCGATCCGGGGCTGCGCCTGGAAATGCTGGACCTGGTGCAGCAGTTGCAGCGGGAACGGGACCTCACCGTGGTGCTCGTCAGCCACAATCCCCACGATGCCCTGAGGATTGCCGGACAGTCGGCCTTTCTCTATGGCGGGAAGGTCCTGGCGGCGGGACCGACCCGCGCCCTGCTGGAAGCGCCCGAGCCGCCTGAATTGCGCAGCTTCCTGGGCCCCGACCCCCTCTGACCTGAGGCCGGGCAAAAGTGGGATTCCCAACGCGCGGCCTACCGCTATCCTTGGCGATGTTTTAGGTTGCAAGCGGGAGGGAGGCTTTGGTCCGCCTGTCATCTGGGCAGGCCGGCGGCTTGGCTCGCATCAGGTAGGCCGCGCTCCCGCGAGAAAAAATCCAGCCATGTAAGGTGGAATGGGGACGGCGCAGAGGATTCGATCTGGGGGACGGACGGGAACCGCAAGGCGGCGCCCGCGGCTGCGGCTGTCTTGGCGCGGTGCGTTCTTGCTGTGCTGTTTTCTGCTTCTCTGCGGCCGGAGCGCCGCCTGGGCGCAAGCCGTTGAACAGGTCGCCCCCGCGGACCTGACCGCCGCCTCCGCAGAGATGGACCGCCTCGCCGGATTCTTCGGTGCCTTCGCCCAACGCGAAACCAATGACTATGCAAAGGAGCGCTGGCAGCGCCTCAGCGTGAACTACCGGGGCACGGCGGCAATGCTGCGGGATCTGCTGGAAGGCGAGGGCGTGGTCATCGAAGACCTGCCGGTGGGCCGCGTCAGCGCCCTGCTGGACGACAGACGCGTCGTCATCGACCGCGACCTCGATGGTCGCTGGCCGGGCGAGGCGGGGCGACTGGTCGCCCTGCGCGATGTCCTGCTGCCGGCCGCTATGGAAGGGATGTCCCGGCGTTTTCTGTCGCAGGACTGGCCCTGGCTGGCCGACCACCTGCGCGCCGTCGGCGGACTGGCCAAGCTGTCGCAGACCGCGCTGGCACGGCCGCTGCTGGCAGGCTATTTCCAGGCGAAGGACGCCTATCTCTGGCTGGCCATGCAACGGATCGCCCAGGGCGACCCCGGCCGCCGCCAGGCCATTGCCCGGCGCCAGGCCGCCCTCTTCGAGGGCGTGCGCGCCTTGCGGGTCGAGATGGCGGCGACCTTCGGCAGCGAGCCGGTCGCGCGCCTGCAGGAGGACTGGTTGGCCTACGTGGCGCAGGTCGACGGGTTTTCCGCCACACGCGGCTGGCTGCTGCTCGACCCGGCCCTGAGCATGACCCAGTTGGGCGCGGAGGCGGAAGCCGATGCGGTCGACCTGGCCGCGGCGGAGGTGAGATCCGGAGCGCCGCGCTCGGCGCTGGCGGCGGGCCGGGCCGGCGCGGGGGGCGGCGCGAGGGCCCGGGCCT
>JBLWUP010000057.1:0-11357 GCA_048268885.1 Kiloniellaceae bacterium
GCTGCTCGGGAGGCTGAGGGGCAAGTGACCCACGGGCCGGGGCTGAGGCCGGAGCCGGAGCGTCGCCCCCGCCCGGCCCGGCTCCGGTGCCTCTGCTGCGGGGAGCCCTTCGACTCCTGGGACCGCGCGAGGAACCGCATCTGCGCCCCCTGCAAGGAGCGGGGCGGGCCGCGCGACGACGCCTAGACGCGAGGCCCCGCGCGGCGCCTGGTGGTTAACGCCGACCCGCACGAAACGTTAGAAGATAATAGGCAACGTTAGAAGACTTCCGCGGTCGCACCGTGGGACCCTCCTGTCGAACCCAACACAACACAGGAGACCCAGACATGAGTGCAACCGACATGACGATGCCGGCGAGCAGCTTCCGTGACGGCGACGACATTCAGAGCGACCTCGACCTCGCGCGGAGCGACCCCGAGACGGTGATCCTCTCAAGGGACGTGAAGATCAAGTTCTCCCAGATGGTGCAGACGGTGGTCGGCCCGGAGGTGCCTGAGCGGTACGAGGCCGCCGCGATGCGGCGCGTCCACCATCGCCTGAAGGAGGTAGCCGTGGAGCTCTCGCGCATCCACTACCGGGACCACACGGGCGACTGCTACGACAAGCACTTCGACGTGGACTTCGAGGTCAAGCTCACGAGGACCGCGGGCACCCTCTGAGGACGGAGTCGGCCGGGCCGCCTAGCGGCCCGGCCATTCCCTAGGTTGAGCGCACACGGGAGAGACTCGACTAGCCCGATTTGAGCGGCTACCTTCTTGCCATGAGCGAGAAGAAAGCCCACCCGACCATCATTGAGCTGTGCAAGCAGGTAACGGCGAAGCGCGCTAAGACCGTGATCGATCACATCCTGGTGCATGGATACATCACCACCGAGGAGATACAGTCGACTTACGGCTATGACCATCCGCCCCGCGCAGTGCGCGATGTGCGAGAGAACGGCATTCCCCTAGAGACCTTCAAGGTGACGAGCGCCCGCACTGGCCGGAAGATCGGAGCGTATCGCTTCGGTGATCCCGCTAAGATTCGGCGGGGCAGGATCGGCGGTCGGCAGGCGTTCTCGAAGCAGTTCAAAGAGGCCCTGATTGCGAAGTACGGATCGGCGGACGCGATCACCGGCGAGAAGCTGGACAGCGGCTTCCTGCAGATCGACCATCGCATTCCCTACGGCGTCGCGGGCGACGAATCCTACGACGAGTCCAACCTCGACGCATACATGCTCCTGGACGCTTCCTCTCAGCGGGCAAAGTCTTGGACCTGCGAGCACTGCGACAACTTCACCGACTTGCAGGACCCGAAGGTCTGTGAGGGGTGCTACTGGGCTTTCCCGGAGGCCTACACGCACGTGGCGATGCAGCCGGTGCGCCGCGCCGAGCTACTCTGGGCCGGTGAGGAGGCCAAGGTGTACGAGGCCCTGCAGGCGATGGCAGCGCAGCAGGGGGTGCCGGTCACTCAGCTCGTCAAGCGGCTGGTTCGCGAGGCCATAAACTCAAAGTGACAGTGAGTGCTGGTGTGGCTTCTCTCGGCGGATCACATCGTCCGAGCCCTCGGCCAGCCCTGGGGATAGGTAGAGCGACTCGATTGTCTCGGCCGACTTTCCCTGCAGCGTCGCCTGCGACGATCTTCCGGCATGAAGGTGAAGGCGGGCCAGACCCAAGGCTTCGGGAAGTGGAGGCCCGTACTCCTTGTCGCCTGTGCGCCCATCGTACGAGAGTGCGAAGCGGATGCGCCTTTCGTTCAGAAGCTGGAGGCCCTCGCAGAGGGTGTCGCTGGTCATCTGCCTGTGATAGCGCTTGTCGCGGCCGACAGAGGTCCCCTGATAGGGCGGGTCCATGTAGACGAAGTCCTTCGGGCTCGCGTCCGAGACCGTGTCTAGCCAATCGCCGACGCGAAACTCCGTGCGGCCCTTGAGGAGGAACGAGACCCCCGCGATGGCGGCCTCCATCTTCTCGGGCCGCATTCCGAGGCGGCGCTTGTCGACGGACTGAGTAAACTTCCCACTGTTATTGAAGCGCACAGCGTTCTTGACGCATCGGGCGATGCAGTAGAGCAGGTCCACCGGATCGCGGTCGCTGTTGTAGCGCTCCCTCACTTGGTTGAAGTAGTCCAATCCAGCCGAGCTCTGGCCCTCCCAGACATCGCGGTACCTCTGAGCAGCCGAGTCCGGACGCTCAACGATCTCTTCCCACAGTGCGATCAGCGGTTCGAGGCTGTCTCCAATGACGAACCTCTTCGCGATCTTGTGGTGGGCGGCGTAGATTGTCATGGCGGCTGAGCCGGCGAAGGGCTCGTAGAAGGTCTCTATGCCGGTGGGGATGTATCGCGCGATCAGAGGAGCGAGGTTTCTCTTGCTGCCCTGATAGGGAATCGGGTGAGGAAGCTTTATCATGTTTCCTCATAGCACGGAGAGGACCGGTCGCGGAGCCCCTCAGTTCGATTGCTCAGGCATTTCCTGCAGCCGCTGCCCAAACGTGACAGTGCGAGCTAGGATCGCCCAATGAGGGGTCGAGTGCATGGGTCCGACGCAGCAGCAGCGTCCGATCTGGCCCCGCACGGTGCTTTTACGGTACTCGGCCACCGCCGCATGTCTGTAAGTGCTTGATAATTATGGTGCCGGCTGCAGGATTTGAACCCGCGACCCCCTGATTACAAATCAGGTGCTCTACCAACTGAGCTAAGCCGGCCCCGGGGCGGGCGCGTCAGGGTTGGGCGGCCCGCCGATGAAACCGGGGCCAAGATAGGGCGGCTTGGCGGGCCCCGCAAGCTTGCCTCGGCGGTCCTTCCACCCGGCGCCCCGGCGGGCGCCCCGATACCGCGCCCCGGCGGCCCCATGCCCGGCCTGCGGGGCGGCTATGCGCCGCGGGGCCCCGCTTTGGCTTGGCCTGTGCTTGCCTTGCCTCGGGGGGCGGGCTTAAGGTCCAGGGCAAAGGCCGCTGCAGCGGCCGCAGAGATCAACGACTTCTGACGTTCCAGGGAGCCCAAGCGACATGTCTGCCGCGCTTTCCATCGAAACCGTGAAATCCCAGGCCCAGGGCCTGGCCTACCGCAACCAGTGCTTCATCGGCGGCAAGCTCGTCGATGCCGCCTCGGGCAAGACCTTCGACTGCACCTCCCCCATCGACGGCAAGGTGCTGACCCAGGTCGCCGAGGGCGACCAGGAGGATGTCGACCGCGCCGTGAAGGCCGCGCGGGCCGCCTTCGAGAGCGGCCGCTGGTCGCGTATGGCGCCCGCCAAGCGCAAGAAGGTATTGCTGCGCTGGGCCGACCTGCTGGAGCAGCACACCACCGAGCTGGCGCTGCTCGAGACCCTCGACATGGGCAAGCCGATCGGCGATTCCAGCCGCATCGACATCCCCGCCGTGGTCAACTGCATCCGCTGGAACGCGGAGGCCGTCGACAAGATCTACGACGAGGTCGCGCCGACCGGCGACGACGCCGTCGCCATGCTGGTGCGCGAGCCGATGGGCGTCATTGGCGCCGTGGTGCCGTGGAACTTCCCGCTGCTGATGGCGGCCTGGAAGATGGGCCCGGCGCTGGCCACCGGCAACTCCATGGTCATCAAGCCGGCCGAGCAGTCGCCGCTGACCATGATCCGCGCCGCCGAGCTGGCCGTCGAGGCCGGGCTGCCCGAGGGCGTGCTGAACGTGGTGCCGGGCTTCGGCGAGACCGCCGGCCAGGCGCTGGGCCGTCACATGGACGTGGACGCCATCGCCTTCACCGGTTCGGGCGAGGTCGGCAAGCTGTTCATGAAGTACTCGGGCGAGTCCAACATGAAGCGCGTCACGCTGGAGTGCGGCGGCAAGACCCCGAACATCATCATGGCCGACGCGCCGGACCTCGACGCCGCGGCGACCGCCGCCGCCTGGGGCATCTTCTTCAACCAGGGCGAAGTCTGCAACGCCGGCTCCCGCCTGCTGGTCGAGGAAAAGGTCAGGGACGAAGTCGTCGAGAAGGTCATGAAGGTCGCCCAGGCCCTGCGCGTCGGCGATCCGCTGGACCCGGCGACCCAGATGGGCGCCATGGTCGACTCGACCCAGATGGAGCGCGTGCTGGGCTACATCGAAAAGGGCCAGTCGGAAGGCGCCGATGTGAAGCTGGGCGGCAAGCGCATCATGGCCGAGAGCGGCGGCTACTACATCGAGCCGACGGTCTTCGACGGGGTGAAGAACGACATGACCATCGCCCAGGAGGAGATCTTCGGGCCGGTGCTGTCGACCATCAGCTTCGGCGACTACGACGAGGCCATTAAGATCGGCAACGACACCATCTACGGCCTGGCCGCGGCGGTGTGGACCAGCGACATCAAGAAGGCGCACCGGGCGGCCAAGGCGCTGCGCGCCGGCAGCGTCTGGGTCAACTGCTTCGACGCCGGCGACATGTCGACGCCCTTCGGCGGCTACAAGCAGTCCGGCTTCGGCCGCGACAAGTCGTTGCACGCCCTGGAGAAGTACACGGAGCTGAAGACCATCTGGATCGATCTCAGCTGATCCTCCAGGCGGTTTCCACCTCCGGCGGCGGGGTCCCGAAAGGGGCTCCGCCGCTGGCTTTTCCGGGTCGGGCCGTTTCGCGGCGGCCGAAGAAAAATCCAGAAAGTTGAACGCTTTGCCGGCAAATTGTCCCGGCTTTGCCCTAAGGATATCCCTTTGCCGCGCGCCGGCGGGACCTATAATGATGATTGAAAAAGGGGAGGTCGTGCAATCCAGGGCTGAGGGAAGCCTTGGTCGATTTTATGGGCAAAGAAGCATGGCACTTTTCGATTTTCGCGAGTCTGCCGACTTCTGGCCGCTGCCTGCTGCGGAACCGGCCGGCGACGACACTCTGGGGCTGGACGACCTGGTCTCGCGCAGCGGCGACGATCTCAGCTTCGACGTCGATCCGACCGGCCATCTGGTGTTGATCGAAGGCTGCGACTTCGACTGAAGAGCTAGAGCCTCTTGCGAAAGAAGACCCGGTCGTAGCCGCGGTCCTGCTTGCGCCCGGTCTCTACGTAGCCGAGGCGCTCATACAGCGCGATATTCTCGATCATGACTTCGTTGGTGTAGAGCTCCACCACTGCGTAGCCGCGGCGGCGCGCCTCGTCTTCGGTGAAGGTGAGCAGGCGCTTGCCGAAGCCCCGGCCGTGATATGCCGGGTCGATGGCGACGTTGTCGAGCAGCAGGTGGTCGGCGTGGGTTTCCAGCACCAGGAGGCCGAGGATCTCGCCGTCTTCTTCCAGCACCCAAACCAGCTGCTGGGTCTGGCCTTCGGCGATGCGGGCGCCGTAGTCCTCGTCCATCGGCGCCGGGTTGCGGCTCATGCGCTGCAGGTAGGGCCGGTAGGCGGCATCGGCGATGGCCGCGATGCGGGCGGCATCGGCGGGGACCGCCAGGCGGATGTCCTCCGCTTTCAAGAGCCGGGCTTGCCGTCCGCCGTCAGCAGCGCTCCGTAGAGGTCCGGGCGGCGGTCGCGGAACAGGCCCCAGGACGCGCGCTGCACGGCGATGGCGTCGAGGTCGACGGTGGCGGTGATCACCGCGCGGTCGGTCTCGTTGGCCTCGGCTAGCTTGGCGCCGGTCGGATCGGCAATGAAGGAGCTGCCGTAGAAGGTGAGGGTACCGCTCTCGCCTTTCTCGCGGCCGATGCGGTTGGAAGCGACCAGCGGCACCATGTTGGCGGCGGCATGGCCCTGCATGGTGCGCTGCCAGTGGTCGCGCGAATTGATCGTCGCGTCCTGCGGCTCGCTGCCGATGGCGGTGGGGTAGAACAGGATCTCCGCCCCCATCAATGCCATGGCCCTGGCGCACTCCGGAAACCACTGGTCCCAGCAGATGCCGCTGCCGAGGACGCCGTAGCGCGTCTTCCAGACGCGAAAACCGGTGTCGCCGGGATTGAAGTAGAACTTCTCCTGATAGCCGGGACCATCGGGAATGTGCGACTTGCGGTAGACGCCCAGGACGCTGCCGTCGGCGTCGATCATGGCCAGGGAGTTGTAGTGCGCGTTGTTGGCGCGCTCGAAGAAGCTGACCGGCAGTACGACGTTCAGCTCCGCCGCCAGGGCCGACATGCGCGCCAGCAGCGGGTTGCCCTCGGCCGGCTGGGCGAGGGCGAAGTGCTCGCGCTTCTGGTCCTGGCAGAAGTAGGGCGTTTCGAAGAGTTCCTGGATCAGCACGACCTGCGCGCCCTGGCCGGCGGCCTCGCGCACCAGGGCCTCGGCCCCGGCGACGTTGGCCTCGCGGTCCCAGCTGCAAGCCATCTGGGTGGCGGCGACGGTGACCTCGCGCATCGAAACGCCCCTTCTTCTTCTGTGCCGTCTCGCCCCGCCCTTCGAGACGCGCCGCCCCGGAATATCTTGGGCGGCGCTCCTCAGGGTGAGGCGAGAGTTAGAGTCATTGACCTCATGCTGAGGAGCGAGCGGTAGCGAGCGTCTCGAAGCGCGAGGTCAATTGTGCAGTCAGCTCACCCCCAGGTCCTTGGCGGCGGCATCGATCGCCCGGCCCAGGCGGGCGACCAGCTCGTCGATCTCCTCCCGGGTGATGATCAGCGGCGGCGAGACCACCATGGTATCGCGCACCGCGCGGCTGACCACGTTCTGCTTCACGCAGTGGTCGCGGCAGACGGTGCCGGCGCGGCCTTCCGGCGAGAAGCGGCCGCGGCTCTGCTTGTCGGAGACCAGTTCCACGGCGCCGAGCAGCCCGATGCCGCGCACCTCGCCGACCAGGGGATGGTCGGCCAGGGTGGCGAGCTGCTGCTGCAGGTAGGGGCCAGTGTCCTCGCGCACCCGCTGGACGAGGTTCTCCTCCTCCAGGATGGCGATGTTGGCCAGCGCCACCGCGCAGGCCACCGGGTGGCCGGAGTAGGTGAAGCCGTGCGCGAACTCGCCGCCCTTTTCCCACAGCACGTCGACCACGCGCTCGCCGACCATGACGGCGGAAAGCGGCAGATAGCCGGAGGTCAGGCCCTTGGCCATCGGCATGATGTCCGGCCTGATGTCGAAGGTGTCGCTGCCGAACCACTGGCCGGTGCGCCCGAAGCCGCAGATCACCTCGTCGGCGATCAGCAGGATGTCGTACTGCTTGCAGATGCGCTGCACCTCCGGCCAATAGCTGGCCGGCGGAATGATGACGCCGCCGGCGCCCTGCACCGGCTCGCCGATGAAGGCGGCGACGGTCTCGGGGCCGAGCTCCAGGATCTTGTCCTCGATGGCCTTGGCCGCGGCCTTGCCGAAGTCCTCTTCGCTCATGTCGCCGCCCTCGCCGTAGTAGTAGGGCTGGCGCACGTGGTGGAAGCCGGGCAGCGGCAGGCCGTCCAGCTCGTGCATCGGCTTCATGCCGCCCAGGCTGGCCGAGGCCATGGTCGAGCCGTGGTAGCCGTTGAGGCGGCTGATGATGTTGACCCGTTCCGGCTGGCCGGAGAGCCGCCAGAAGCGGCGCACCAGGCGGACGACGGTGTCATTCGCCTCGGACCCGGAGGAGGCGTAGAACACCTTGTCGAGGCCGGCGGGCGTCAGCGCGGCGAGCTTCTCGGACAGCTCGATGGCGGTCGGCGTCGCGGTCTTGAAGAAGGTGTTGTAGTAGGGCAGCTCGACCATCTGGTCGTAGGCGGCCTTGGCCAGGCGCTCGCGGCCGTAGCCGACGTTCACGCACCACAGGCCGGCCATGCCGTCCAGGATGCGCTCGCCCTCGGAGTCCTCCAGCCAGACGCCGTCGGCCTTGGTGATGATGCGGCTGCCGCCTTCCTCGGCCAGGCCGCGGAAGTCGGTGAAGGGATGCAGGTGATGGGCCGTGTCGGCGGCCCGCCAGGCCGTGGTGGAGTTACGGGCCTGATCTTTCAGGGGGGCGCTGTTCATGACAACAATCCTTATTTGGGGAAACCGGAAATAGAAAGCCTCTCCCGGCCGCTGCCGGCCGGGGCTTTCCGGTCCTAGGGATTGAAGCCGATGCGCGCGCAGTTCAGCAGAAGCTCGGTCAGCCGCGAGCGCGGCGACGCCCCGCCGCCGGCGGCGGGGGCGAAACAGGGATATGTAAGCGTGCGCGGCATGACGGTTATACGTTTAGCAGAAGATGCTCACGCTCCCAAGACGAGATGACCTGCTGGTAGGCGTCCAGTTCCTCGCCCTTCACCATGGTCACCGCGTCGATGAAGATCGGGCCGAAGATCGGCTTCAGGGCGCGGGTGCCGTTGAAGCGCTCCAGCGCATCATAGAGGGTGCGCGGCAGGGTGCGGGCCAGGCGGTAGGCGCTGCCCTCGATCGGCTGGCGGGGCTTCAGCTTTTCCTTCATGCCCAGGTAGCCGCAGGCCAGCGACCCGGCGATCGCCAGGTAGGGGTTGGCGTCGGCGCCGGCCAGGCGGTTCTCCACGCGCCGGTTGGGGGGGCCGGAAACCGGCACCCGCAGGCCCACCGTGCGGTTGTCGTAGCCCCAGTGGGTGTTGATCGGCGCGTCGTAGTCCGGCATCAGGCGGCGATAGCTGTTCACGTTGGGCGCCAGCATCGGCATCACCGTCGGCAGGTAGCGTTGCAGCCCGGCGATGTGATTGCGGAACAGGGCCGTGTCCTTGCCGCCGCGGGTGGAGAAGAGGTTGCGGCCTGTCTTGGCGTCCAGCACGCTCTGGTGCACGTGCATGGAGCTGCCCGGCTCGCCCTGCATCGGCTTGGCCATGAAGGTGGCGTAGACCTTGTGGCGGATGGCCGCCTCGCGCACCGTGCGCTTGAAGAGGAAGGCCTGGTCGGCCAGCAGCAGCGGGTCGCCGTGGTTGAAGTTCATCTCCATCTGCGCCGCCCCGCCTTCGTGGGTCAGGGTGTCGATGTCGATGCCCTGGGCCTCGCAGAAGTCGTAGACCTCCTCGAAGATTGGGTCGAACTCGTTGACCGCGTCGACGCCGTAGGCCTGGCGGCTGGTCTCCCGGCGCCCGGAGCGCCCGATCGGCGGGACCAGCGGATAGTCCGGGTCGGTGTTCACGTCGACCAGGAAGAACTCCAGCTCCGGTGCGACGACGGGCTGCCAGCCCTCGGCCTCGTAGAGCGCGAGGATGCGCTTCAGGATATGGCGCGAGGCGATCTGGACCTCGCCCTCGTCGGCGAAGTGGTGGGCATCGCAGATCACCTGGGCCGTCGGCTCGTCGTACCAGGGGACGATGCGGATGGTGCTTGGGTCCGGCACCATGTAGACGTCGCGCGTGGCGGCGCTGACCACGCCGGCGTAGTCGTCCGGGTAGTCGCCGTTCACCGTTTGGATGAAGACGTCCTCCGGGATGCGCAGGCCCGTGCTGCGCATGCCTTGGAGGAATTTGTGCGCCGGCAAGATCTTGCCGCGGGCGATGCCCGCCATGTCCGGCACCAGGCACTCGACCTCGTCGATGCGGTGTTCTTTCAGAAAAGTCTCGATGGAATCCATGTTGTCCTGCGGATTGGGCGTGCGGGGGCGGTTCTGGCCTGTCCCCCCTGCGCCGATTTCACGATCTGGAGATCTCATCATGTTGCGCTCCCTACCCTTAGCCTGGACCTCTCAAAGTGTGGTAGAGCGCCATCGCCTCAGGAAGCCCGCCGGGTAGGAGAAGCCCGAAAAGCGTAGCCGGGGCTACGGTTGAGGGCTTCGACGCAGCTGGCGGGCTTCCTGAGGCGACCCGCTGGGCGGGGCGAATTTGCCGACCGGCGGCGTCAAGTCGCTCGACCGTATTGCCGATACGCTCTTCGCGCCTTTCCTGGCCTGTCGGCAAATTCGCTTCCGTGGCGCCCACCATACTTTGAGAGGTCCAGGCTGGGATCCGCAAGATGGTGAGATATCCAGGCTCAACCGCTAGCACGCCCCGCGAGCGGCTGGCAAGCTGGCGTGATGTCGCGAAAGCGCTGGTTGAGGGGGCGCTCAGCCGCGGCCGAGCAGCTCGTAGAGCGCCACCGCGGCGGCATTGGAGACATTGAGGGAGTCGATGGGCGGGCGGGTCGGCAGCTTCACCAGCAGGTCGCAGCGTTCCCGGGTCAGCCGCCGGAGGCCAGGGCCCTCGGCGCCGAGGACCAGGGCCACGGCGGCCCCGGGATCGCTCTCCGCCAGCGACTTTTCGGCCTCGCCGGCCAGCCCCAGGCACCAGAATCCGGCCTCTTTCAGCTGGTCCAGGCTGCGCGCCAGGTTGACCACACTTATATAAGGGACCGCCTCCATGGCGCCGGAGGCCGCTTTCGCCAGGGTGCCGCTCTCCTCGGGGGCGCCTTTGTCCAGGGCCACCACGGCCAGGGCCCCGAAGGCGGCGGCCGAGCGCAGCACCGCGCCGACGTTGTGGGGGTCGGTGACCTGGTCGAGCAGCACGACCACCCGGCGTCTGGGGCCGCCGGGGACCGTTTCTCCGTCGCTCGACGGACCGAGCAGGTCTTCCAGGGCCGGCTGCTCCAGGCGGGCGCTGCGCAGGGCCAGGCCCTGGTGGACCGCGCCTTCCGGCAGCAGATCGTCGATTTCGCGCCGCAGGACGGTCTCGACCGCCAGGGCGGTGTGCCGCGGATCGCGGACCTCGCGCAGGCGCGCGCCCCAGGTTTGCGCCGCTTCCGGGGTCATCAGCAGCCGCTCGGGCCGCCGACTCGGGTTGGCCAGGGCCGCCAGAACCGCATGGACGCCGAACAGCCAGAGCGCCTGGCCGCCCGCCCCGGAGGCCCCATGGGAGGCGCGGCGGGGGCGCCGGACGCCCTCCTGGCCGCGCGCTCCGCCCGGGGCACCGGCCGGGCCCCGGGCCGGGGCCCCGGCCTTGGACTGGCCTTTAAGCCCTGGCTTTCCGCCGCTCCGGGCGGGCCGGCGCCCTGACTTGTCCTTGCGTTTCGTCATATCGAGACCTACTATGCGGCTTCAGAGCAAACGGGTTCCATCTGCGTTCCTCTCGGCCGGCACGGTGAATCGGTCGAATGGGGCGCTGTCGGCATGTTTAGAAGTTGACAGGCTGAATTAAATCAACATATTTCGCAACTCCATCGCACCGCCGGTTGCGTCGGCTGGAGGGGTGCCCGAGTGGCTAAAGGGGACGGGCTGTAAACCCGTTGGCTATGCCTACGTTGGTTCGAATCCAACCCCCTCCACCATCCGCTCCCTGGCCAGAGGGGGCACGGTCATCGCGATTTCGCGGGGGATGGGAAACAACGCGGGTGTAGCTCAATGGTAGAGCTCCAGCCTTCCAAGCTGGCTACGCGGGTTCGATTCCCGCCACCCGCTCCATTAGAGAGCGGGCCGGGACCGGAGACGGGACGGGACCTGCTTGGTGTCGAAACGCAGGATCAATGCGCGCCTGAGACTGACGACAGGAACGATAGGTAATGGCTAAGGCAAAATTTGAGCGGACGAAGCCGCACTGCAACGTAGGCACGATTGGCCACGTTGACCACGGTAAGACGACGCTGACGGCAGCGAT
>JBLWUP010000058.1:0-10572 GCA_048268885.1 Kiloniellaceae bacterium
GAGGAGACCCGCATCAGCAAGCTGCAGCAGGCCGGCGCCCAGACGGCGTCGGGGGCCGCCTGGGACCTGACGAAGGAGCCGCAGGGCTTTTTCCGGAAGGGCAAGGCGGACGGCTGGAAGGAAGACCTGAGCCCCCGCGAGATCGCCGTGGTGGAAGCCATCGCCGGTCCGCTGATGGACGAGCTGGGCTACCCGCGGATGACTCCGGGCATGTCCTGGCGGCAAGGGTTCGAGATCAGGGCGCGTGAAGCGCTGGCCCGGCGCCTGGCGAATCTCGCCGTGAAACTCCAGTAGGCCGACTTTGGCGCGAGGCGGAACATAAACCCGATGTCGATACGCACCTCCATGGCCTGGACCTTCAGCGAGCAGACGCTGCAGCAGGCGCTTCAGTTGGCGGCGGCGGTGGTGATCGCCCGCCTGCTGACGCCGGACGAACTCGGCGTCTTCGCCCTGGCGCTGTCGGCCTCGGCGGTGCTGACCGCGCTCAGGACCTTCGGCGTCGGCAACTACCTGATCCGGGAAGCGGACCTCAACCTGGCGAAGATCCGCTCGGCCTTCGGGGTCATGCTGGTGATCTCCTGGACGTTGGGTCTGCTGCTGGTCCTGGGCCGCGATTCCATCGCCGCGCTCTACGACCGGCCCGGGATCGCCGACGTCATGTCCCTGCTGGCGCTGAACTTCGCCGTGGCGCCCTTCGGCGCGCCGGCGGGGGCGCTGCTGACACGCGCCATGCGCTTTCGCACCCTGCACAACATCGGGCTGGCCGGGACCCTTACCGGGACCCTGCTGAGCATCGGCCTGGCCTATGCCGGCTACAGCTACTTCGCGCTGGCCTGGGGACTGCTGGCGACCACCAGCCTGCATGCGGTGCTCAGCATGATCGTGATGCCGCGCTATGCGCTTCTCTGGCCGTCTTTCGCCTATTGGCGCGACATCACCCGCTTCGGCGGCCTGCTGTCCCTGTCCTCCCTGATCGGGACGTTGAACTCCGAGGGTGTGCGGTTCCTCCTCGGCTGGTTCGTCAACCCGGCGGGCCTGGCGCAGTTCAACCGCGCCGCGCAGGTGCCGAACGTCTTCCGGCAGGGCGTCTTCCATCCGATCGCCCGGGTCCTGACCCCGGCCTGGTCCGAGGATGTCCGCGGGGGCCGTTCCATCGCGCCGGCCGTGGAGAAACTGGTGGCGGTGAACACCGTGCTGGTCTGGCCGGTCTTCCTGGCCTTGAGCTTCATCTCCGTGCCTTTCATCACCCTGGTCTTCGGTGAGAACTGGGGGCCGGCCGGGGAGATCTTCCCCTGGGTGCTGCTGTCGCAGGCCATCGTGGCGGCCTTGCCGCAGCCGGAACAGGTGCTGGTCCCGCACGGCCGGCCGGCGCGCGTGCTTGTGGTGCGGACACTGGCGGCGGTGTTCTCAATCTCGACCGCGGT
The DNA here is from genome assembly GCA_048268885.1 of Kiloniellaceae bacterium. Lineage (GTDB taxonomy): Bacteria > Pseudomonadota > Alphaproteobacteria > Kiloniellales > Kiloniellaceae > Pelagibius. The sequence goes on from JBLWUP010000058.1 coordinate 1,425, forward strand.
CTTCGCCGCGTCCTACGGCCTGGAGGCTTTTGCCATTTCGCGCGCCCTGGCGGCCGCCTTCTTCATCGCCGTCACCTTCCTGGCCATCCGCGAGCTGATCGACTTCCAGCCCGGGCGTTTTGCGGTGCGCTACCTGCGCTCCGCCTGTGTCGCCGTGATCGCATCGCTGCCGGCGGCTTTCTTCCACTTCGCCCAGCGCGACGCCATGACGCTGCTCGAGCTGCTGGCCGTCATCGCCGCCTGCGCCGCCCTCTGGCTGCTCGGCATCATCGTGACCCGGCATTTCGTCTGGGGCGAGCTGCAGATGGTCGCGCGCAAGGCGCTGGGGAGCTGAGATGATTCTGACCGGAACCATCGCGCAGTTTCTCTGCCGCCCCGCCGCGTCCCGTGAGAAGGCGGCGGCGGCCCGGCGCTATGCCGGCCGGCTGGAGGCGCAGCTCGCCTGTTTCGACGCGCGTTTCGCCGGAGCGACGGCGGCGGAGACCTCGGCCCCGCACTGCGAAGCGCCGGTCTTCATCCTCTCCGCCGGCTGGCGCTCGGGCTCCACGCTTCTGCAGCGCATGGTGATGGCGAACAACCCGGAGATCATCATCTGGGGCGAGCCCTATGCGGCGGCGTCGCCGATCCTGGCGCTGGTCGACCAGCTGCGTCCTTTCTCCGACGACTGGCCCAGTCCGGCCTATTTCGTGGAAGAGCAGGGCGACGACCTGTCGGCGGCCTGGGTCGCCAATCTCTATCCGCCGGCGACGAGCTTCCGTGCCGCGCATCTCGCCTACCTGGAAACGCTCTTTGCCGCACCGGCGCAAAGCCTCGAGCGCCCGCAGTGGGGCCTGAAGGAGGTCCGCTTCGGCGCCGACCAGGTGCGCTACCTGCGCTGGCTCTACCCGGCGGCGAAGTTCGTTTTCCTGGTGCGCGATCCCGCCGAGGCCTATCGATCCTACCGCAGCCGCTTGAACTGGTACGCGCGCTGGCCGGACCGCATGGTTTCCAACCCCTACGATTTCGGCGCGCACTGGGGCCGCCTGGCGCGTGATTTCCTCGCGCTGCGCGAACAGGGCATCGGCTTCCTGGTGCGCTATGAGGATCTGGGCGAGGAGGAGACGGTGGCCGCGCTCAGCGGCTACCTCGGCTGGGAGATCCCGGCCCGGGGGGAGATGGAGCGGGTGAAAGGCTGGCAGGGCGCCAACTCGACCCGGCGTCACCTGCTGGAGCGGGCGCTCCTGAAACGCGGCACCGGCCGCATCGGCAAGACGCTGGGGTATCGCTGAGCTGCCACAAAGTTGTTCCTGCGGAGAGCGCGGGTCGCCTCGTTAGGATGCCGCCGACAGAGTTTCCTAGTCAGTGGATGAGAGAAAACCGCATGCCGCTCGTATCGGTCGTCATTCCCGCGTTCAACGCCGAGGCCTACCTGGCACGGACCGTCGCCTCGGCCCAGAACCAGACCCTGGCGGACATCGAGATCCTGATCGTCGACGATGCGTCCTCGGACGGCACCCTGGCTTTGGCGCGGCGTCTGGCGGCGGACGATCCGCGCGTGAAGGTCATCGCCGCCGACTGCAACCGTGGCCCCGCCGCCGCCCGCAACCTCGGTTTGGAGGCCGCGACGGGAAACTGGGTCGCGTTGCTGGACGCCGACGACGCCTTTGAGCGCGGCCGCCTGGCGCGCCTCGTGGGCGTGGCCCGCGACTGCGGCGCCGACCTGCTGGCCGACAATCTTCTGCTGGAGAGCGAGACCACCGGCGAGGAGCCGATGCTGCCGCCCGGCGAGGGACCAAGCTGCGCGCCGATCAGCGCCGCGCAATTCCTGCTCGGCAACCTTCCGGACCCGGCGCGGCCGCGCAAGAGTTACGGTTTCCTCAAGCCGCTGCTGTGCCGCGCGTTCCTGGAGGCCAAGGGGCTGCGCTACGACGAGAGCCTGCGCTTCGCCGAAGACTTCGCCTTCTACCTCAGCTGCTTTTCGGCGGGCGGGCGGTTCTATCTGCTGCAGGAGCCTCTTTACCGCTACCGCCTGCGCGGGGACTCCCTGACCGCGCGGCACTCGACGGAGGACCTGCGCCGCCTGCAGCGGGTCGACCAGCGGCTGCTGCGCCAGGCGGCCGATGCCGCACCGGAGTTCCGGGAGGCTTTGAAGCGTCATAAGCTGAGTATCGACCAACGGCTGCAATGGCGCGTCGTCATCGACGAAGTGAAACGCGGCGCCTGGTGGGGCGCCCTGGGCGCCTCTCTGCAGGGCTGGCACGTCTTCGGCTACGTTTCCGGCCAGCTGGCGGGCGAGGCCTGGCGGCGGTTGGGACTGGGCAAGGCTCTGGACAGGGCCAGGGCGGCGGAGACGTAGAAGGCGCCCAGCAGGATCTGGATCAGGGCGTGCTGGCGGAAGAGGGCGTATTCGCTGAGGGAGTAGACGGTGACGAAGGCCAGGTAGAAGGCCGGCAAGGCGGCCATCGCGCCCGTCGAGCGGAGCAACAGCGCCAAGGCCCGCCAGGCGAACAGCAGCAGGAACAGCAGGGTCAACAGCAGGCCGGCCGCGCCGAGTTGGACCGCGATATCCAGATAGCTGTTGTGGAAGTTCATGATCTCCTGCTTCACCGCGTATTGCAGATAGCTGCCGGTCGAGGTGGCGCCGCCGTTCCAGAAGGCATCGAAGCCGCTGCCCAGCAGTGGACGTTCCTCGATGAGGCTGGCGGCAAACTCCCAAAGTACCGAACGGCCGGTTAGCGTGCGTTCCTTGCCGAGCGCCTCCAGCGCCAGGCCGACGGGATCCAGGTCGTAGGCAAGCAAGGCCCAGGTGAGGCTGCTGACCATCAGCAGAGCCAGGAGATAGGCGAACAACCGCAGAGGCGCCGGGGCATGGCGCGTCAGCAGAACCGGTGCGAGACCGCAGAGGCCCAGCGCCATGACGACGGCAGTGCTCGACTGGCTGATGGCGATCAGGGCGAGGCCCATCACCGCGGCCAGCGTCACGAGCACGCGGTGCCAGCCGGCGGCGAAGAGCAGCAGGCAGCACAGCAGCAACAGCACCATGCGGCCGCCGAGCACGTTCTTGTGCGGGAAGATGCCGCGGGCGACGCCGTTGTGGTCGTAGGCAAAGCCGGCCTGGGCCAGCAGCGCCAGCAGTGACAGCAGGCCGGTCAGGCCCAGAACCAGGAAGAGGGCGCGGGCTAGGTCCGACAGGTTGAAGCGTGCCCCGATGTAGAGACTGATGAGGACCGTCATGGTGAGCTGCACGGTGGCGCGCAGACTCTGTCCCGGTACGTCGGACCAGGTGTAGGACAGGCCGGCGATCAGCGGCCACAGCAGCAGCGGCACCCCCAACCACAGGGCTGTCAGGAAGGCGCCGTAGCGCAGCAGGAACAGGCCGAGGGAGGCGAGATAGATGACGTACCAGGCCAGAGACTGGATCTGCGGCTGCAGGGAGAGCGCATAGGAGGCGATGGCCAGGACGAAGAGCAGGTAGAGCTGTTCCCAGACCAGCAGCCGGTCACGCTGGTCGGGCCGGGCGGCCTCCTGCGGCATAGGTAGGGTGACGGTCATTCGTAGGCGATTGCTGCCTTGGTTCCTGGGCCACGCCCGAGGCTATCCTTCGCTGTTGCACAACGCCAGCCGTCCGGACGCCTTGCAGACGATTGTCTGCAAAAAGCCACAACTTAGCCCATGCGAAATCACAAAGTACGGCGGTGCGCGATGCTACGATTTTTGCAGTGCAGTAGTGAGGAACGCCTCGATCGTACTGACGGTTGAGATGTTTGCCGCCGAACGGATCGCAGCCAATGAACGGTCCGGCGAGTCGCGAGGAAGACCTAAGGATCGCAGTACCACTGACCTGAAAATCCAAGGCCCGCAGACAAGGGTTACAGACTGGGACCTAAACCGGGGCTGGACAGAGGAAGATTGCGATGGGTGCTGCGCTGGCGGCATTGGGATTCAAAAAAACTCGGCGGGACGTCAGGCCGATTTCGCGGGTCATCCTGGAACTCGCGTTCCGCATATGTGATCTGATGATGATCGGGCTGGCGGGACTGGTCTGCTTCTTTCTGCGCCAGGCGGAAACCGCGGCGCTCCATCCCGGCAGCTATCTCCCGGCCATCATCCTGGCTATGCTCGTCGCGACGCTGATGCTGCATCGCTTCGAGGTCTATCGCGATGACTTCCTCTATACAAAGCGCATCCCCTTCGCCGGGCTCTTCTCCGCCTGGACCGTGACCTTCTGCGTGCTGCTCGCCGCCGCGTTCCTGTTTAAAATCTCCGACACCTACTCGCGCGTCTGGGCGTTGTCGTGGTTCGCCGGCGCTGGTGTCGGACTGGTGGCCGGGAGGCTGGCACTACGGCAGTGGGTGCGCGGCCTCTCGGTCGCCGGCCGCTTCGCCAACCGCACGGTCATCGTCGGGGCCGGGGATCAGGGGCGGCGACTGGCCGGTTATCTGATGCGCCACGGCGACGTGACGACCCGGGTGATCGGCTTCGCCGACGATCGCCTGAACCGCGTGCCGCACGAGAGCGACGGCCTGCCGGTCTTCGGCACGGTCGACCACCTGGTGGACCTGGTGCGCCGCGATCTCGTCGACCAGGTGATCGTCGCGCTGCCCTGGACCGCCGACGGGCGCCTGCGCGAGATCGTCAACAAGCTGGAGCAGACGCCGGTGCCGATCCGCTTGGCGCCGGACCTCGCGGCCTTCAGCTTTCCCAACCGCCGTTTCACCACGGTGGGCCGCCTGCCGATGATGCAGCTCTTCGAGCGGCCGATCTCGGGCTGGTCTTTCGTCGCGAAGAGCATGGAGGACCGCCTGATCGCGGGCGCGCTGCTGCTGTTCTTCGCGCCGCTGCTGCTGCTGGTCGCGCTGGCGATCAAGCTCGACTCGCCGGGCCCGGTGTTCTTTCGGCAAAAGCGCTACGGCTTCAACCAGGATCTCTTCCAGTGCTGGAAGTTCCGCACCATGCACCATCACCGCACCGACGCCCATGCCGAGGTGCTGACGCGGCGCGACGACGACCGGGTGACGCGGGTCGGGCGCTTCCTGCGGCGCAGCAGCCTGGATGAGCTGCCGCAGCTCATCAATGTCCTGAAGGGCGACATGTCGCTGGTGGGCCCCCGACCGCATGCCACTTCCGCCAAGGCCGCCGGGCGTCTCTACGAGGAGGCGGTGGAAGTCTATGCCGCCCGCCACCGGGTCAAGCCCGGCATCACCGGCTGGGCTCAGGTCAACGGCTGGCGCGGCGAGACCGACACCCTGGAGAAGATCGAGCGCCGCGTTGAGTACGATCTCTTCTACATCGAGAACTGGTCCCTGGGACTTGATCTCAAGATCCTATTGCGCACCGCCCTGGTGGTGCTCGGCGACCGTGAGGCCTATTGATGATCCCGCACCTTCAGATGCCCCGCAAAGCTGTCATCGCCCTCGGATTTGGGGGAGAGAAGGCCGGTCAGGAGGGCGCGGCGCCGGCCTTGCCCTACGGCGCCCTGGCCGAGCGGCTGCCGGCCGCCGACCGCCAGGATATTCAGCACGCGGTGGAGGAGGCCCTTTCCGCCGGGCTGATGGAACTGGTCTTCATCACGCGGGACGGCATCACGCTGGCCGCCGGCGACGGCGAGCCCCGCGAGGTGGTGCTGGCCCGCGCCCCCGGCACCCGCGACCTGGCGGCGGCGCTGCGGGCCGCGCGGCCGCTGATCGGCGGCGAACCCTTCGTGGTGTTGGCGCCGGAAGCCTTGCCGCGCGACCGCGCCAACGTGACGGAGCAATTGCTGGCCGCCTATCGCCACCATGGCGGCAACCTGGCGATCGTGGCGGATGACCGCCTTCTGCAGCGCGAGGGAACCTTCGCGGCCATCGCCGCCGCCAGGGGGGCCTATCTGCTGCAGCCCGAGGTCCTGGATGCCCTGGACGCCGGTGCCGGTCTTGCCGAGGCCCTGCTGGACATGGCCGAGGCTTGGCCGGTCACCGCCGTTCCCCTGGCGGGGAACGACAACCCGGCAAGCGCGCTGGCGATCGCAGGGGCTGCTGACTGATTTGGAGAACAAGATGATCGGGCGATCAAATTCACTCCGGTTCCTGGCCGGCGCGATCCTTCTGCTGTTGGCGGCCGGCTGCGCGGGGCAGCTGTCGTCGCTGCCGCCCTTGCCGGCGATGGAGGAGGGACCTTACCGGCTGGGGGCGGGTGACCGTCTGCGCCTGCAGGTCTTCGGACAGGAGGAACTAAGCCAGGACTACCTGGTCAGCGACTCCGGAACCATCACCATGCCGCTGATCGGTTCCGTCGAGGCCGAGGGGCAGAGCCTCGCCAGCTTGGAGCAGGAGATCGCCCAGGAACTGAGGAACGGCATTCTGGTCGACCCCAACGTGACGGCGGAGATCGTCGCCTACAGGCCCTTCTACATCCTGGGGGAGACCAAGGCGCCGGGCCAGTATCCCTACGTGCCGCGGATGACCGTGCTGACGGCGGTCTCCATGAGCGGCGGCTTCACGTTCCGGGCCGATGAGGACCAGGTGTCGATCACCCGCCTGGTCGACGGCCAAATGGCCGAGTTTCGCGCCGATCCCCTGGCCTTTGTCGAGCCGGGCGACGTCATCAACGTCTACGAACGCTATTTCTAGGCGGTGGCGATCCCCGCCGGGCGGACATATGGCGGGCGGCGGCCCCGGGCGAGAACTGTCCTCGCCGGCGGGCTGGCCTTGCTGCTGGGGCTTTCCCTGGTACTGGTCCTGGTGCTGGTTGCCCAGGCGCAGGAGGGGGAGGAGCCCCTGGCAGTCTTCGACCGCTCGCGCTCGGGCTATGACGCCAAGGGCATCGATCTCGGCGGCTTTCGCCTCTTTCCCCGCGCCGCGGTATCCGAGAGCTACGACGACAACATCTTCGCCGACGACAGCGGCGAGGAGGCCGACCTCATCACCTCGGTGAGCGCCGCCCTGCTGGCGGAGAGCCAATGGGCGCGCCACGAACTGGCCATCGCCGCGCGGCTGCGCCACCAGCGATTTCTGGACAACGACGAGCAGGACCGCACCGAGTATTTCATCAGTCCCACTCTGCGCCTCGACCTGGCCGAACGCAGCGAGGCGACCCTGACGGCCGAGTACAGCCGCCGCGTGGTCGGGCGCGACGATCCGGAAGACGCCGGCAACGAAGACCCGACGGAGTTCGACCGCTTCTACTCGCGCGCCGAGATCATCGGCCGAGCCAACCGCCTGTTCTTCGGAGTCAACGGCGAGGTGCGGCGCGACGACTACGTCTCCAGCGGCGACGACGACCGCGACCGCACGGAGGTCCGCTTCGGCCTGCCGCTGGGCTATGAAGTGTCCGCGCAGACCGACGTGGTGCTGGAGCCCTTTGTCCGCCTGCGGGATTTCGACGAACTGGACGATACCGGCGCCGACCGCGACGCGCGGGCCGCCGGCGCCACCATCGGGATCGACACTGAAGTCACCAGCCTGGTCCACCTGAACTTCGATATCGGCTTCATCGCCAACGATTTCGAGGATCCGGGCTTCGACGACAGCGTCGACCTGATCTTCGGCGGCGAGGTGATCTGGTACGCGACGGCGATGACCACGGTGAAGGCCCGCGCCTTCCGCCAGGACATCGCGACCGGCGAGCCCGGAGCCTCCTCCAAGACCCAAAGCACCTTCGGCCTGGAAGTGCAGCACGAGCTACGGCGCAACCTGCTGCTCGGCGCCCGGGTCCGCTATATCAACGACGATTTCCGCGAGATCGACCGCAGCGACGACCGCGCCATCGCGGGGCTCGGCGCCGAGTACCTGCTCAACCGCTATGTCTCGGTGGCAGCGGACTACCGCTACGAGCAGCGCTGGTCGGACGCGGCGGGGGAGGACTTCAACCGCAATATCGTGACCCTGGGCCTGCGCACGCGTTTCTAGGGCGCGGGTCTAGCGCGGCCACTGCGGCGGATCGCTGCCGAGCGGCACGGAAGGCCGCGTCCAGCGGGCCGGCGTTGCCGAGAGCTGTGCGGCGTGGCGCAAGGCGCGCAGCCGTCCGAAACCGGACTCGCTTTCCTCGAAGAGGTCGTCGCCCGGGGTGGGATCGGCGCAATCATGGCCGTCGGCGATCCGGCCCAGACTCTGCAGCCAGCGCCCCGTACGGGCGAGGGAGACGCGCACATGCCAGGAGCCGCCTTCTTCGGCGCGGCGCTTGAGGCCGGCGATGGCGCCCAGGGCCAGCAGGTAGCCGGAAGCATGGTCGAGAGCCTGGCAAGGCAATTCCTTCGGCCCGTCGACCCCGGCGGCTTGCGCCTCGGCGTGATTGATGCCGCTGGCGGTCTGTACCAGGGAATCGAAGCCGCGCCGCGCCGCCCAGGGGCCGGCATAGCCGTAGGCGCAGAGCGAGACGTAGACGATGCCGGGACGCAGCGCGGCAACCTGCTGCGGCGAGAAGCCGCGGCCGGCGATGCCGCCGGGGCGGTAAGCCTGCAGGAAGACGTCGGCCGCCCGCGTCAGGTCCGTGAGGGCCGCACGGCCGTCCTCGGTATCGAGATCGGCATAGGCGGAGAGCTTCCCCCGGCCGTAGTCCTTCACCGCCGCCGGGATGAAGGGCAGGTGCGGCGAGGCGATGCGCATGACCTCGGCGCCGTGTGCGGCCAAGGCCTTGCCGCCGACCGGGCCCGCGACGATCCGGGTGAGATCCAGAACCCGCAGCCCCTCCAGCGGACGCGCCGCCGGGGCCGGCGGCTGTGGCGGCGCCTCACCGATGCGCTCCAGGCTGACCAGAGGCTGCTCGGTCAGGGCCTGCCCCTGCGCCGTGGCGAGCCATTCTTCCGGGCTGCGCATCATGGTGGCGACCAGGCCGCGTTCGGCGACCGCGTCCTCGAAGGCGTCGGCCTGCCAGTTGTCCAGGGCGGCCTGCACGGCCTCGCGCTCGTAAGTGCAGCCGAGCAGATCGAGGATGCCGTCGCGGTGGTGCGGAAAGTTGGTGTGGATCCTCACCCAGCGGCCGTCGCCGCAGCGGTAGGTGCCGGCGATGGCGTCCCACACGCGTCCCGGCGGGTTGCCGTCGGTGGAGAAGTAGCGCTCGCTGCGGTATTCCTGCGCTGCGTGCAGCATGTCGACGGCGATGTCCTGCGGCTTGCCGCCGCGCAGGCACCAGTAGTCGGCGGGCGCCGCCGCGGCCGCGGCGGTCGCCGGCTGCGCCCGGGTCCCCCCCGCGC
>JBLWUP010000059.1:0-10510 GCA_048268885.1 Kiloniellaceae bacterium
GCGCCTGGCGCGGCCAGGCCCCGGCCAGCATCTCTGCGCCCGCGTGATAGGCGCCGCGCAGCAGGATCAGCGTGGTGGCGATGACGTACTCGGCGACCGCCAGGTCGTTGGCGCCGGTCGCCGGGAAGACCTTCACCCCGCGCGCCTCGCAGGCCGCCAGGTCGATGTTGTCGAGCCCGATGCCGAGACGCCCGACGGCCACCAGCTTCGGGCCGGCCGCCAGCACGTCGTCCGTCACCTGGGTGCGGTTGCGCACGATGAGAGCCCGCGCCGTGGCCAGCTCGGCCCGCAGTTCCTCCGGCCGGTCCACCAAGCCGGGATCATAGGACACGGCGAAGCCGCCGCGCAGCCCGTCGACGGCGGCCTCGTCCATGAACTCGGAAATGACGATATCGGGCACGCGAACTCTTCCCCCCGAACGATCTACCTACACCACTGTCGTCCCGGGGCTTGACCCCGGGACCCATTGGCGTGAGCGACGGGTCACGCCCTAACGAATTTGCGCCTTTGCCCCACCCCGGCGCGGAGCGGAGCGGATTTTCCCGCAACAGATTCAACTGTGAGGGCATTGGGTCCCGGCAACAAGTGCCGGGACGACAGCCTTAACTTGAACCTCAGGCGCTGCGATACAGCTTGGTCATGACGAACTCGCGGTGCTTCAACGCCTCCGCGGCCGTCAGGCGCCCGTTGCAGGTGCGCAGCGTGATGTCGATCAGGGCGTCGCCGGCCTGGTCGAGGTTCATCTCGCCGCGCAGGATGCCGGAGCAGTCTAGGTCGACGTGCTCGCCCATCTCCCGCACCGTCTTCGGGTTGGCGGTCAGCTTGATCACCGGCTCGATCGGGTTGCCGATGATGTTGCCCTGCCCGGTCGGGAAGAGGTGCACGACGAAGCCGGCTGCCGCCTGCAGGGTCACGCACTCCGCCGCAGCGGAGGAGCTGTCCATGAAGTAGAGGCCCGGCCCCTTGGACGGCTCCTCGGCGGGCTGCAGCACGTCGATGAACTTGGTCTTCCGGCCGATCTTCTGCAGGTTGCCGAAGGCCTTTTCCTCAATGGTGGTGAGGCCGCCGGCGATGTTGCCCTTGGTCGGCTGACTGTCAGAGAGGTCGCTGGTCTTGTGCGGCTCGATGACCTCGTCCATGTAGGCCTGCCAGGTATCGAGGAACTTCTGGCCCACTTCCGGCGTGGTCGCGCGGGTCGCGCAGATCTGCTCGGCGCCGGTCAGTTCCGAGGTCTCGCCAAAGCAGGTCGTGGCGCCCAGTTCATCGAACTTGTCGATGAAGTTGCCCACCGTCGGGTTGGACGCGAGGCCCGAGGTCGTGTCCGACTCGCCGCACTTGGTGGAGACCCAGAGGTCGTTGATCGGGCAGGGCTCGCGCTGCAGCTCGGTAGCCGCCTGCACGTATTCCTTGGCCTTGCGCGAGGCGTCGGCCACCACCTTGATCTCGCCGTGGCCTTCGATGGCGAAGCCCTCGACCGGCTTGCCGGTCTTGGCGATGCCGTCGACCACGCGGCCGGTCCACTGCGGCTCGATGCCGATGACGATGACGGCGGCGACGTTGGGATTGCTGCCGGTGCCGATCAGGGTGCGGAAGTGCAGCTCCAGGTCTTCACCGAACTGCAGGCGCCCATAATGGTGCGGCAGGGCCAGGCAGCCCTCGATGTTGTTCGCCACCTTCTCGCAGGCGGCATTGGAAAGGTCGTCCAGGGGCAGGATAACCACGTGATTGCGGACGCCGACCCGGCCGTTCTCGCGGCGGTAGCCGAGAAATGTTTGCGCGCTCATCTCACCACCTCTTCGTCTTGACGTTTTGGGTATGGACATGGCCGCCCTTGGCGATCTTCGCCACGGCTTTGCCGATGTCATGGCCGTACTTGAGGATGGTATCGCCCTCGGCGATATCACCCAGCGCGATCTTGTGGCCGAGCGGGATGGCGTCGATGCAGGACAGCTCGAAGCGCGAGTCGTCCTCCATAATCCAGCCGGTGAGCGTAGAGTTCGCCTCAATGCCTTCCTTCACGATCACGCCGACCGTGTCCTTGGCATCGTGCACGATGAAATCAGGTGCCGACATCTTCGGATGTTCTCCCTTGACTGCGCGGCTGGACGCTTCGTCTGTCAGCGTCTTCTCCCCTCCGCCGCCGCCCCTCCGGGCGATCGTCAGGAGAGGCCTCCGCGATCTCTTGTTCAAGATAGAGAAACTATATGTTATGTCTTATATAAGACAAGGAAATTTTCGGGGCCCAGCCCCAAACGGCGACAGAGGACGGCCGGCGTGACCCAGCAGCTTTCGGCACTTCCCGGATTCAAGCCGCTCTATCAGCAGGTGAAAGACCTGCTGATAGAGCGGCTGATCGGCGGCTATTGGAAGCCGGGCGACCTGCTGCCCAGCGAGATGCAGCTGGCCGAGGAACTGAGCGTCAGCCAGGGCACGGTCAGGAAGGCGCTGGACGAGATGACCGCCGGCAACCTGCTGGTGCGCCGCCAGGGCCGCGGCACCTACGTCGCCGAGCACGACCAGGAGCACGCGCTCTTCCACTTCTTCAAGATGACAGACCGCCAGGGCCTGCCCCTGGTGCCGGAAAGCCGGGTGCTGCGCATCACCAAGGGCCGCGCCAAGACCGTCGACGGCGCACGCCTGCAGATCGGCGCCAACGCAGAGGTCACCCGCATCACCCGCGTGCGCACGGTCGCCGGCCGCCCGGCGATCTTCGAGCGGATCGTGCTGCCGAGCGCCCTCTTCCCGGACCTGCACGGCAAGCGCGACCTACCCAACACCCTCTACACCGTCTACGCCCGCGATTACGGCATCACCATCGCCCGCGCCGACGAACGCCTCAGCGCCGTCAGTGCCGATGCCGACGCCGCCAAGCACCTGGGCCTTGACCAGGGCGCGCCCCTGCTGGCCATCGACCGCGTCGCCCTCGGCCTCAACGGCCAGCCGGTGGAGTGGCGCATCAGCCTCTGCGACACCCGCGACCAGGTCTACAGCGTGACGCTGGCCTGAGCGGTCTCGCCTCGCCCGACCGATGGCGCCGGGCAGAAACGCGTGCTAGTCTTTTCGACTAGGCGATTCGAGTCGCCCCGCTTGGCAAGAATGCTCGGGAGACGCTGCATGACAGGAAAGTCTGTGGTTCTGGTCCTCGCCCTCGGTACGGGGCTGCTCGCCGCGCCGCAGGCTGTTACGGCCCAGGACGCGAGGGTTAAGATCCTCTATGGGCAGCCGGCCGACGCGGTATCGGTCAGCGCGAATGAGGGAGGCAGCGGGCTGACCGTCGTGCGCGGCTCTTCGACCTTTGTTCCGCGCAAGACCATGGCTGTCGCGCCGGTGACCTACATCGACGGCAAGAGGATCAATCCGAACGACCTTGAGCCGGTCAGCGACTGGTTCCTCGACCGTTCCGGCGAACAGCCGGTGATCGTGCACTGCTACACGCGGCAGTCGGTGATGGTCGGCGGCGGACGCCGCATCCTCTGCGACGCGCTCGAACTCTAGAAACCACGCAGCTCTTCCCGGCACATCAGGTGACGGCGCTGACCATCAGCCGCACGGCGATCGCGGCCAGCAGCACCAGGGTCAGGCGGTCGAAGAATTCCTTCGACATGCGCCGCGCGAGGATGGCGCCGAGCGGCATCGCCGCCATCAACGGCAGGATCGCTAGGGCACTGAGCAAGGCCCGCAGGGGCGTCAGGACTCCCCAGGCCGCCAGCAGCGGGATCTGGATCACCGACATCGCAGCGAAGAAGACCGAGATGGTCGCGATGAAGGCGGACCGCTCCAGCCGCATCGCATTGAGGAAGCTGAGGGAAACCGGCGCCGAGATGCCGACCGCCCCCTGCAGCACGCCGGCGAAGAAACCGGCCGGCGCCGCGAGGCGGGTCCCGATCGCGAGATTGAGCACCCACTCCGGCCGTGCCAGCCGGAAGGCGATGTAGAGGAAGACCGCCCCCGCCACGCCGAGCAGCAGCAGGTCGGAAGACAGGCTGACCAGCATCACCGAGCCGACACCCGCGCCCGCGGCGCCCGCCAGGGCGAGGCCCCAGGTCAAGGCCGGGCTGACCTGGTGCGCGCGAAAGCGCCAACCCTGCCAGGAGTTGGAAAGCAGGTTCGGCAGTGTGAAGAGCGCCACCGCCAGCGGCACGTCGTAGAACATCGCGAGCAGAGGCACGGCGAGCAGCGGCGCGCCCGCGCCCGTCGCGCCCTTCAACACGCCCCCGAGGGCGAGGCCGAGCGCCCCAAGAATCAAACCGGTCCATTCCATGGCGTACTTATCGGTTAACGCGCGGCAAAGGTCCACAGCGCCGTTGGCAAGCTTTGTAGCGCCCGCCGCCGGCCATCGGTTAGCATGACCTCCGCCGCCGCCCACCGGGGCATTTCTCAGAACTCAGTCGACGAGACAGGCTTGCCATGCTGCTGCCCGAAGCCCACGCCCACCTGATATTGACCGCCGACATCCTCGCGGCGGTCGTCTTTGCGGTCTCCGGCGCGCTGGTGGCCTCGCGCAAGGGCCTGGACATCGTCGGCTTCATCTGGCTGGCCGTGCTGACTGGCGTCGGCGGCGGCACGCTGCGCGACCTGCTGCTGGATGTTCCGGTCTTCTGGATGGTCGACCCCGTCCATGTCGTTGCCTGCCTGGTCACGGCGGTCGTCGTGCACTTCACCGCGCATCTGGTCGAATCGCGCTACAAGCTGCTGCTCTGGTTCGACGCGCTCGGTCTCGCCTTGGTGACCGTCGCCGGCACCGCGAAGGGGCTGAACACCGGCACGGGGCCCCTGGTGGCCGTCGCGATGGGCGTGATCACCGGCACCGTCGGCGGGATTGTCCGCGATCTCGTCGGCAACGAGCCCTCGGTGATTCTGCGCCGCGAAATCTACGTGACCGCTTCGGCGCTCGGCGCCGCGGTCTACGTGCTGCTGACCATGCTCGCCCTTCCCACCCTGGCGGCCGGTGCCGCGGGCATTCTGGTCACCTTCGCGGTGCGCTGCCTGGCCATCACCTTCAACTGGTCGTTCCCCGCCTACCGCCCCAGGCCCGGCCGCAGCATCGAGGAGATCGAGAAGGCCGGGCGGTGACGGGGTCCTTGGCGGCGGCCTCCTCCTTGCCTTAGCATGGTGCGGGACACCTGACGAGGAAGCCGAGAAATGAGCTACACCCTGGAACAGCTGGCCACCGATTGCCACGACGCCATCGCCGCCGACCCGGGCCCGGCGGGCCGCGAGGCGGTGCGCCGGCACCTGGAACGCGCCCTGCAGGACAAGGACTTCGTGGCCGCGCATCTCGGCCCCGACAACGACATCCCGCGTCAGAAGCTGTACGAAGATCCGGACTTCGGCTTCTGCATCATGGCCCACGTCTACAACGACGCGAAGGGCGGCGCCCCGCACGACCATGCCGGCACCTGGGCGATCTACGGCCAGGCCGTCGGCACCACCGAGATGACCGAGTGGCGCAAGGTCACCGCCCCGGAGGGTGAGAAGCCCGGCGTCGTAGAGCCCCTCAAGACCTACGAGCTGAAACCCGGCATGGCGGTGGTCTACAACGAAGCGGACCTGCACTCGCCGCAGCGCAGCGGCCCCACGCGCCTCATCCGCATCGAGGGCCGCAACCTCGACGGCGTGCTGCGCGACACCTACGTCCCCGCCGGAGAGGACGCGGCAGAATAGACGCCCCCCACCCCAAAGGGGCCGGATGAAGCTGGAGTTGGGGCGGCATTTTCCCTTCTGGCCTGGACCCGACTCTGCCTCGCGTGGCACAAAGGGGCGATGTCCCTGCCAGCCCCTACCCTATCCCCTGAGTCGCCCGCTTTTCGCGTCCTGAAGGACGTCTTCGGCTACGCCAGCTTCCGGCCGGGCCAGGAGGAGGTCATCGCCGCCATCCTGGCCGGGGAGAGCGTGCTGACCGTGATGCCGACCGGCTCCGGCAAGTCGCTCTGCTTCCAGGTGCCGGCCCTGGTGAAGGAGGGACTGACCCTGGTGGTCTCGCCCCTGGTCGCCCTGATGGAGGACCAGGTCGCCGCCCTGAAGCTGGACGGCGTGGCCGCCGAGACCATCAATTCCTCGCGCGACCGGGAGACCAACGTGGCCGCCTGGCGCCGCGTCGCCGCGGGGGAGCTGAAACTGCTCTACATCTCGCCCGAGCGGCTGATGACCGAGCGCATGCTGGCCGCCTTCGCGCGCCTGCCCCTGGCGCTCGTCGCCATCGACGAGGCGCACTGCATTTCCCGCTGGGGACCCTCCTTCCGGCCCGAGTACGAGGCCCTGCAGCGCCTGCCGGAGATCTTCCCCGAGGCGCCGCTGGCCGCCTTCACCGCCACTGCCGACGAGGCGACCCAGAAGGACATCGCGGCGAAGCTGTTCCATGGGAAAGGCCAGACCTTCGTCACCGGTTTCGACCGGCCCAACATCAGCCTGGCGGTGGAATTGCAGCGCGACTGGAAGGGCCAGCTCGTCGACTACGTGAAGGCCCGGCCCGGCGAGAGCGGCATCGTCTACTGCCTGTCGCGGCGCAAGACCGAGGAAGCGGCGGCACTGTTGGCGAAAGAGGGCATCCACGCCCTGCCCTACCACGCCGGCCTGGACAGCGCGACGCGCGCCCACCACCAGAACCTCTTCATGACCGAGCCGGGCGTGGTCATGGCCGCGACCATCGCCTTCGGCATGGGCATCGACAAGCCGGACGTGCGCTACGTCTTCCACGCCAACCTGCCGGCCAACATGGAAGCCTACTACCAGGAGCTGGGCCGCGCCGGGCGCGACGGCCGCCCGGCCGAGGCCTTCATGCTGTACGGCATGAACGACATCCGCCAGCGCCGCATGTTTATCGAGGACGATGACGGCGACACGGATCACAAGCGCCGCGAGCACAAGCGCCTCGACGCCCTCATCTCCTACTGCGAGACGGCGTCCTGCCGCCGCCAGGCGCTGCTTGGTTACTTCGGCGAAGACTACCTCGCCGAGAACGGCGGGCCCTGCGGCAACTGCGACGTCTGCCTGAACCCGCCGGTCACCGAAGACGGCACGGCGCTGGCACAACAGGCCCTGGCCGCCGTGGTTCAGAGCGGCGAGCGCTTTGGCGCCGCCCACATCGTCGACCTGCTGCGCGGCGCCGACACCGAGAAGATCCGCAGCCTGGGCCACGACCGCCTCGCCGCCTACGGCGCCGGCAAGGCCGAGGACAAGGAAACCTGGCGCTCCATCCTGCGCCAGCTCACCGCCGCTGAGTTGCTGCGTCTCGACATCACCGGCCACGGCGGCCTCAGCCTCACCGCGGCGGGACAGCGCCTGCAACAAGGCGACGGCGACTTCCGCTTCCGCCGCGACACCGCGCGCAGCCGTGCCGGCAAGGCCACGGCCCGCGCGCGCAAGGCCATGGCGGCAGCGGAACTGTCCGTCGCCGACGAGCCCCTGCTGGCGGCGCTGAAGGACCTGCGCCTCACCCTTGCCCGCGAACGCGGCGTGCCCGCCTACGTCGTCTTCGGCGACCGCTCGCTTCTGGAGATGGCCCGGGACAAGCCCGGCGACCGCATCGCCTTCGCCCGCGTCTTCGGCGTCGGCGAAGCCAAGGTCCGCGACTTCGCGGAGCCGTTTCTTGAGGTGATCGCAGGGTTCAAGGAGCGCGCCGCGGCGGCGGGCGACTGAGTGGCGGCCCCACCCCCAGCCTAACCCTCCCCCATCAAGGGGGAGGGAACTGGATCAGAGCCGCTGCCACGATAGAAGCCCCTTCCCCCTTGATGGGGGAAGGATGGGTAGGGGGTGACTCTCCGGCGGTTCAGGACAGGGCTTCGCCGTCTCGGCGCTCAAAGCGGCTCCGGAATCCGCGCTGGCGGAGAGCCCGCACTGCCCGCCCGTCTTCTCAGACCTTGACGATGGACTTGATCTTGGCGCGGCGCTGCTTGGAGAGCGCGGCGATGTCGTTGTCCTGCTGCTGAATGGCGGTGCGCGCCAGGTCCAGCAGCTTGTCGCCGAAGGACTGGTCGAGCAGGTCGTTCGCGACACGCCTGTTGGACGTCACCGTCCCGTCTTCATAGGTCACGTTGAACATCGTAAAGGCCGCGCCTTTGGCGTCAGACTTTTTGCGAGCCATGGGTCAGTCTCCACTCATGCTTGGGCCGCTCGCAGGGCCGGATGAAGTCAGGCGGCAATGCCGCGGTGGAAGTCCGCCCGAGACCGTC
Organism: Kiloniellaceae bacterium; assembly: GCA_048268885.1. Lineage (GTDB taxonomy): Bacteria > Pseudomonadota > Alphaproteobacteria > Kiloniellales > Kiloniellaceae > Pelagibius. Next base: position 8,172 of record JBLWUP010000059.1, read on the forward strand.
ACTCGGTCGGCGGTGTTCCGCCCTCCTGGCTGTCGCCCGTTTCCGGAGAGTCGCTCGACTGCGCCTTTTCCTCGCGCGCCTGCTTCTTTTCCTCGGCGCGCTTTGCCTTCTTCTCGGCCTTCAGCCGCTCGCGTTCTTTGCGTTCAAAGTTGTAGTTGGGCTTTCTCGCCATCATCATCCTCGTTGTTTGACCTGTCGGAGAGTCCGGCGACGAGGGCTTTGGCACCCTTGCAGGGGATCTTGCGCCCCCTCACCCGACTCCTCTATCGAACGTTCGTCTGGCCGGTGATCTTATCCAGCGCCTTCGCCAGGTTGGCGACGGAACGTTCCACGTTATGCAGCTTGTCGAGGCCGAAGAGGCCGACGCGGAAGGTCTGGAAATCCTCCGGTTCGTCGCACATCAGCGGCACGCCGGCGGCGGTCTGCAGCCCTTCCGCGGCGAACTTGGCGCCGGACTTGATGCCCGGGTCGTCAGTGTAGCTTACCACCACGCCGGGGGCCTGGAACCCCTCCGCCGCGACGGATTTGAAGCCGCGCGCGGACAGCAGCTCGCGCACCCGCGCGCCCAGCTCGCGCTGCTCTTCCTTCACCTTGTCGAAGCCGTAGGCCTCGGTCTCCTTCATGGACTCGCAAAAGGCGCGCAGCGCGTCGGTCGGCATGGTGGCGTGGTAGGCATGGCCGCCCTTCTCGTAGGCCTCCATGATCTCCAGCCACTTCTTCAGATCGCAGGCGAAGGAGGAGCTCTGCGTCGCCTTCACCTTCTCGACGGCGGCCTGGCTCAGCATGACAAGACCGCTGCACGGCGAGGCGCTCCAGCCCTTCTGCGGGGCGGAGATCAGCACGTCGACGCCGGTCGCCTTCATGTCGACCCAGATGGTGCCGGAAGCGATGCAGTCCAGCACGAAGAGGCCGCCGGCCTCGTGCACGGCCTCGGCCACCGCCGCCAGGTAGTCGTCCGGCAGGATCATGCCGGAGGCCGTCTCCACGTGCGGCGCGAAGACCACGTCCGGCTTGGCCTCGCGGATGGTGGCCGTCACCTCCTCGATCGGCGCCGGCGCGAAGGCGGCCTGGCGCCCCTGCTCCACCGGCCGGGCTTTCAGGACAATGCTCTCGGCGGGGATCTGCCCGGCCTCGAAAATCTGGGTCCAGCGGAAGGAGAACCAGCCGTTGCGGATCACCATGACCTTGCGCCCCGTGGCCAGTTGGCGGGCCACCGCCTCCATGGCGTAGGTCCCGCCACCCGGCACAACGGCCACCCCATCGGCCTGGTACACACCTTTCAGTGTAGTGGAGATATCCCGCATAACACCCTGAAAAGTCTCGGACATATGGTTCAGAGCGCGGTCGGTGAAGACCACGGAATACTCAAGGAGCCCGTCAGGATCGACGTTGGGCAGCAGGGCAGTCATGTCTTCTCCACGGCGGCGGAAATGGGGGGATTTGGAAGAGCTTGCCCGCCGAAGCCGCAAGGCGAAGGCGGGGCCGCACCATAGCCGAAAATGCCGCGAGAGAAAGGCTGGAAATTGGTCTAGCTGTGTTCGGCGCAGACAGGTCGTAGGGGGAAGTGCCGGCAGGACGCCCCCTCACCCTCCCGCTTCGCGGGCCCCTCCCTCTCCCACAAGGGGAGAGGAAAAAAAGAAACCCTCTCCCCCAACAAGGCTTCTAGGGGTGGGAGAGGGTTGCGCAGCCTCGGCGAGGTACGAGCCCCAGGAAGTTCAAGGGGCGAAGCTGGGTGAGGGGGAACCTCCTACCCCAGCAGGCCCATCACCACGGCGATGAGCGCGTCCATCTGCACCAGCACGAAGTCGAGGGCCGTGGCGCCCCAAGCCAGAACCTTGTCCAGCGCCGTGCCGAGCCCGCCGCGCAGGCTGGCCAGGTCGACCTTCGCGCCGAACTGCCGGTAGAGGTACCAGCCACCCGCCGCGATGCCGGCCAAGAGGGCCAGCCGCTTCAGATGGTGGGCGGCGCCGGCGAGGCTCTGCCGGCGGGCCAGGGAGCGCAGGGCGCCCCGCTTCTTCTTGGACTGGACGCCCATTTCCTTCTGCCATTCGGCACGCGCCACGGAAAAACGCTTCGATTCCTCGTTGCGCCACTTCTCCTGCGCCGTCGCCAAGCGCTCGCGGGCTTCCTCTTCCCAGCCCTTGCGCGCCTCTTCCAGCCGCGCCTTCGCCGTCGCCTCGGCCCGCTTGACGGCCTGGTCCACGGTCTCCGAGAGCCGCGTCTCGGCTTCCTTGCGCCACTCCGCCTTGGCGCCCGCCTCCGTGGCGCTGGCCCGGCGCCGGACCGCCTCCAGCTCGGCCGAGAGGGCGGCGAGCCGCTGCTCGGCCGCCGCCGCCGTC
>JBLWUP010000060.1:0-7907 GCA_048268885.1 Kiloniellaceae bacterium
CCCCGCCTGGCCGCCGCCGGAGGTCCCGGCCGACCTCGGCAACCCCCTCGCCGCCGAGACGCCGGAGCGCTCCGGCGACAGCTTGAGCCGCCTGGGCAAGGCGGGCCACAAGGTCATGGCCGACCCGGCCACCGCGGCGCGCTGGATCTTCGAGCGGCTGCGCGCGTCCGGGGCGGAGGTCGTGCCGGGCGCCGATCCCTGCCTGCTGCCCAAGGCCTGCAAGAACGACGCGGAACTGGAAGGCATGCGCCGTGCCCATCGGCGCGACGGCGCCGCCGTCAGCCGCTTCCTGCACTGGCTGAGCGAGGAGGCGGAGGCCCGCGCGGCGGGCAACCCCGTCAGCGAGATGGAGGCCGCCGACCGCCTGGAGGCCTTGCGCGCGGAAACCGGCGAGCTGCGCGACCTGTCTTTCGACACCATTGCCGGCGCCGGGCCGAACGGCGCCATCGTCCATTACCGGGTGAGCGCCGAGAGCGACCGGCCCCTGCGCGCGGGCGAGCTTTTCCTCTGCGATTCCGGCGGGCAGTACCTGGACGGCACGACGGACATCACCCGCACGGTGGCGATCGGCGCGCCCAGCACGGAGATGCGCCGCCGCTTCACCCTGGTCTTGAAAGGGCACATCGCGCTGGCGCGGGCGCGCTTTCCCAAGGGCACCTCGGGCAGCCAGCTCGACAGCCTGGCGCGCTTCGCCCTCTGGCAGGAAGGCCTGGACTACGACCACGGCACCGGCCACGGCGTCGGCAGCTATCTGAATGTCCACGAAGGCCCGCAGCGGATCTCGAAAGTGCCGAACAGCGTCGCCCTGCAGCCCGGGATGATCGTCTCCAACGAGCCCGGCTACTACAAGACCGGCGCCTACGGCATCCGTATCGAGAACCTGGTGGCGGTGACCGAGAGCCCGAAGGGGGAGGGCGAGGAACGCGACATGCTGGCCTTCGAGACCCTGACCCTGGCGCCGATCGACCGGCGGCTGGTCGAGCCGGCGCTGCTTTCGCCGGAGGAGGTTGCCTGGCTGGACGCCTATCACGCCCGGGTCAAGGCCGAGATCGGCGCGCAGCTCGACGGGCCGGCGCACAGCTGGCTGGAGGCTGTGACGGCGCCGCTGGGCGCCTAGAGCCACTGTTCGGCTGGCTGGGCCGGCTCCCGGGCCGGCAGCTGGACCCGTCTACTCGGCGTGTTCTTCGCCGGAGGTCTCGAACAGCGCCTTCATGTAGGCGTGCTGGATGTCCTGGATGTGGCGGGCGATGTCCGCCAGGTCCTGGCCGATGCGCTCGGCCATCTGCAGGTCTTCGCTGATATAGAGGTCGGTCGGCTCCGCCCAACGCTGCGTCATGTGGATGAGCGCCCGGTAGGCTGCCTTCTCATGGGACTTGTTCCCATGGCCCAGGTTCTGCACCTGGTCGAGAATGAATTCGAGGCTATCGTCGGCCGTCAGCATGATCCCGCCCGTCTTGGCTATTGGAGCCGAGAAATTACGCGAGGGGCGGTAAAAAGATTGTTTAGATGGCTGAAAAAACTGCGGAAATCCGACGAATTTTCCCCTACCGGCGTGCAATCGGATCCGGCTGTTCGCCTGCCGGAGGATTTTTTTTTGGTTCCCTGGGCTTGCCGGGCGGCCGATCCGTTCCAAATGTAAACTGGTAAGTCTACCTTTCACGTTTCAGCAGATAACTACCTGGCCAGGGAAAGCCCCGGAATCCCCGGCCATTAGGCCTTTGGGGCACGCTATTTCATTTGAAAGCCAACAATCCGAAATCCAACATTCCGAAACGGGGAGTCATTCACATGGTGAAGCTTCTGATCAACGGCGCGGAGCGTGAGCTCGATGTCGCCGAGGATACGCCTTTGCTGTGGGTCGTCCGCGATGAGCTGGGGCTGACAGGCACCAAGTTCGGCTGCGGCATGTCGCTTTGCGGGGCCTGCACGGTGCACGTCGACGGCGTGGCCACACGGTCCTGCGTGACGGCAGTCGGCGATGTCGTGGGCAGCGACGTCACCACCATCGAAGCGGTTGCCGGCAAGGCCGCCGAGGCGGTGCAGACCGCCTGGGAAAAGCTCGACGTGGTGCAATGCGGCTACTGCCAGTCCGGACAGGTCATGTCCGCCGTCGCACTGCTCAGCGAAAACCCCAAGCCCAGCGACCAGGACATCGACGACGCCATGAGCGGCAACGTCTGCCGCTGCGCCACCTATGTCCGCATCCGCGCCGCCATTCACGAAGCGGCCAAGTTGATGGAGGCCTGATTCATGCTGGCAAGACATCTCGATCAAAACCATCCTTCGCTACTTTCTCAGACAGCGGCCGCCATGCCGGCCAGCCGGCGGCAGTTCCTCAAGGCCTCCGCGGCGGCCGGCGCCGGCCTGGTGATCGGTTTCGCCTTCGCCGGCGGCAACAAAATGGCCGCGGCCGCGGCGGCGGAAGGCGACGGCTTTGTGCCCAACGCCTTTATCCGCATCGCCCCGGACAGCACGGTCACCGTGCTGATCAAGCACATCGAGTTCGGTCAGGGCACCTTCACCGGTCTCGCCACCCTGGCGGCGGAGGAACTCGATGCCGACTGGTCCCAGGTGCGCGCCGAGCATGCGCCCGCCGACGGCGCACTCTACAACAACCTCCACTGGGGGCCGGTGCAGGGCACCGGCGGCAGTTCTTCCATCGCCAACTCCTACGACCAGATGCGGCGCGCCGGGGCCACGGCGCGTGCCCTGCTGGTGATGGCGGCGGCCGACCTCTGGGGCGTGCCGGCCGGTGAGATCACCGTCGAGAAAGGCGTGATCGCCCATGCCGGCAGCGGCAAGCAGGCGGCCTTCGGCGACCTGGTGGCACGGGCGGCGGCGCTGGAGGCGCCGGTCGAGGTCACGCTGAAGGACCCCAAGGACTTCACCCTGATCGGCACGACGGTGCCGCGTCTCGACTCGCGTGCCAAGAGCCGGGGCGAAGCGGTCTACACCATCGACAAGAGCCTGCCCGGCATGCTGACGGCGGTGATCGCGCGGCCGCCGGTCTTCGGCGCCACGCTGAAGTCCTTCGACGACAGCGCCGCCAAGGCGGTCAAGGGCGTCACCGACGTGGTCGAGATCCCGCAGGGCGTGGTGGTCCTGGGCCGCGGCTTCTGGGCCGCCAAATCCGGCCGCGATGCCTTGGAGGTCACCTGGGACGAGTCGACCGGGGAGACCCGCGGCAGCGATCAGATCATGGCCGAGTACAAGCAGCTCGCCGAGCAGCCGGGTGACATCGCCCGGCAGGACGGCGACGCGGAAGTGGCCATGGCCGGCGCGGCCAAGGTGCTGGAGGCCGACTACGAGTTCCCCTACCTGGCCCATGCCCCCATGGAGCCGCTGGACTGCGTGGTGCAACTAGGCGAGGACGGCTGCGACGTCTGGGCCGGCTCGCAGATTCAGACGGTCGACCAGGGCGCGGCGGCGGCCATCCTCGGCGTGGAGCCGCAGCAGGTGCGCATCCACACGATGTTCGCCGGCGGCAGCTTCGGGCGGCGGGCCACGCCGCAGGCCGACATGGTCTCGGAAGCGGTGAGCGTCGCCAAGGCGATCGGCGGCCGCGCGCCGGTGCGGGTGGTCTGGACCCGCGAGGACGACATCCAGGGCGGCCGCTACCGCCCGATGTACTTCCACCGCCTGCGTGCCGGCCTCGATGCCGAGGGCAGGCTGGTCGCCTGGCAGCACCGTATCGTCGGCCAGTCGATCGTTCGCGGCACCCCCTTCGCCGGGGCGCTGATCAAGAACGGCGTCGACCAGACGTCGGTGGAGGGCGCCAATACGCTGCCCTATCACGTGCCCAACATCACCGTCGACCTGCACACCACCGACGTGAAGGTGCCGGTGCTGTGGTGGCGCGCGGTGGGCAGCACCCACACCGCCTATTCGACGGAGGTCTTCATCGACGAACTGGCGGAGGCCGCCGGCAAGGACCCGGTCGACTTCCGCCTGGAGCTGCTGGGCGCGCATCCGCGCCATGCCGCCGTGCTGAAGCTGGCGGCGGAGAAAGCGGGCTGGGACTCCGAACCGCCGGCGGGCCGCACGCGCGGCATCGCCGTGCACGAATCCTTCAACACCTACGTCGCCGAAGTGGCGGAGGTCACCGTTGGCGACGACGGCACCATCAAGGTGGAGAAGGTGGTCTGCGCGGTGGACTGCGGTGTAGCGGTCACGCCCGACCAGGTGAAGGCGCAGATGGAAGGCGGCATCGGCTATGGCCTCGGCGCCGTGCTGCACGATGCGGTGACGTTGAAGGACGGCCGTGTCGAGCAGTCCAACTTCCACGACTACGTGCCGCTGCGCATCAACGAGATGCCCGAGGTGGAAGTCCACATCGTGCCCTCGGCCGAAGCCCCGACCGGCGTGGGCGAGCCCGGCGTGCCGCCCATCGGCCCGGCGGTGGCCAACGCCGTCTACAAGGCGACCGGCCAGCGCATCCGCGCCCTGCCGTTCGCCCTGCATAACCTGAACGCCACTTAAGACCGCGTTTTAGCTCCCGTCCCTCACCCCTCTCCGGCGCCGCCGGGGAGGGGTTTTCTTTGTAAGCGCGATTCGTGAGTTTTAGACTGTCCCGACCTTCGCCGAGTCACATTTGCACATTGTGCCGAGTTTGGGCGGCGCAATCGCAAAAGGCTCATCGGGGAGAGGCGCTTACAGGACGCTGTCGCGATTTCCATTCCTGTCTTCAATGAAGACGTACTTTCCTTCGCTCTTACCTCGCACAATCGCCTCGTAGACCCGCAATGCGTTGCGGAGCACTTCTGACCTGGAGGTAGCTTCTGTCTCATCCATCAAAGCGGCCAGCCTCTCCATGCTCTTTTTGGGCAGTTTTAGAGTGAGCTTGATGTTGTCGTCCGAGCGGGTGCCGTAACTGGCGCTTCTGCGCGGCATGCGCTGCTCCTGGTTGTGGTGTTGCAGAGCGATTGCGCCGCCAGTAGATATGCGGAGCGGCCTATGGATACCTTCAGGTTTCTTAACAAGAACCTAAAGAAAGTCGGAATCTATCGATCTGGGTCCCATCACGGGCCAGTTCGGCCATGTTTTGATTGGATTTCAGGGGGCTACATCAGACTTGAATGCACCCGCGATGGACCATTTCGGACGTATAAACTAGCCGGTTCTTTTTCTTATTTGGGTATGAAATGGTTCCCAAATACCAACAATATACGGTCTATAACGGCCATTTGTATTACACTTTAGACGTCCTAAGGGTCTCGAAAAGGGTCAACCAGGACATCGTTCCCATGTCCAGATTCACCTTCTGGAAAGGTTCTCTTGCTAGGTTTCTCAGGAGGCCAAGCAAGTCGGAGAGCACCACTAGAGTACCAGGAGGAGAAAATGCCGCTGAGTCCCTTTAGTCGAAAACTTCTTGGGCCGTCCCGCCCCCCTTGCCCTCTTGGGCTCACATCATTCGGGAGAATCCGGCTCGGCAAAATCGCACGCAAGGAGGTAATGGGCGCCACGACCCTGGCCGCCTGAGGGCTTGCGCCATGGACGGCGGCCCAAGGCGCCCCGTGCGCCATCGGAGGACCGGGGATCTCTTCTCTGGCCCTGTCCCTTCTTTCGACGCCAGAGAAAGCGAACGGCGCCGGCAAGAGTGTGCGGTATTTGAACTCCGGAAGCGTCAGCAGCTGTGCTTTGGCTCTTTAAAGGTTGCTGTTGTCTGCGTGTGTGTCCTGGTGGTTCTTTGTGCGATTAGCCTCGCCGGCTTCGTTATTCTGAGCGGTCGCACTTTCTCTGAAGAGACCAGGACGGCTGCGGTGGCCGCCCTCGGCGCGATAGGCTTCACGACGGGGGGTGTTCTGAAGCAGTTTTTTCAAGTTGCGAGCAGCGAGCGGCTAGAACCGACTGTACCAAACGAAGATCTCGAGATCGCGCTTTCGGAAGCCTCCGCAAATGATGAAGTCCCGCATCAGCTAGCCCCTGGCCGCTTCGGCAGGCCCCTTTCTGCCTTTGCATTCGGCTTAGGCCGCACTGTCGATACGCAGCGGTCTGCTCTTCGAGCCGTGTTCGTTCGCAAAAGGCGCTAGCCGAAGATCATTGTGTTTCGGTGCCTGACACAGAAGTCGATTCTCTTCGGGTTGGTTGAGGGCAAGCGCGACAGTAAACGCAGCCCTGTGCCGCCTGGCGCCTGGTCCGTCCGGCAGACCAAACCTCCTAAAAAAAGCCTTTAAAAGCAGGCCTTTTCGCGGTGATGTCAGCTAGACTGCGAGTCGCGGCCCGGAGCCGCGCGCCGTCCTGCCGCGCGCCGTTTTGCCGCGCGCCGTCGGGGCGACCGCCGTCACGCAGAGAGGAAGAGAGCGAAAGTGGATCAGATCGAGCCTGGACTGACCGGTCACGCGGAAATGGTGGTGGGGACCAGCGACACCGCGCCGCGCATCGGCTCGGGACGCATCGCCGTGTTGGCGACGCCCAAGATGATCACCCTGATCGAGGAGGCCGCGCTGGCCGCGATCGAGCACCTGCTGCCGGAAGGCAAGCAGTCGCTCGGCACGCATCTCGATGTCTCCCACATCGCGGCGACGCCCGTCGGCATGACGGTGAAAGCGGAAGCCGAACTGATCGAGGTGAAGGGACGCAAGCTGCTCTTCGCCGTGCGCGCCCGCGACCAGATGGACCTGATCGGCGAGGGACGGCACGAACGGGTGATCGTCACCGCCGCTTCCTTCCAGGCGCGCATCGACGAAAAGGGCAAGGCCCTGAAAGCCTAGATCGGCGCTTTCCCGCAACCTCGGCTTCGTAAACACGCTCGGTTCTGTAAATAACCATTACAGTCGGCGCCGCCGCTGCATACTCCTGTAGCGGTAACATTCAGATTAACCAGATGATTTAATTTGTGGCCTAAGTCTTGCTTAAGGGTTTTGGTCCGCTCCACGCGTCTTTGACTACCTCTTTTGCGCCGCGATCGGACGTTTCGACGCGTTCATCGCGCCAGGTCATCCGGGGGGATTTAAAGCAGCACAGCAGTTTTCAGACGCCGCCGTTGCGCGGCTTGGTCTGTGGTGTGCTGCGGGTTCGGTGGCTTTGCGCTTTTGCATGGGGGAAAAGCAATGCAGTCAATGGGGCAATCAATGGGGCAATCCACGGGGCAATCGTCAGGTCAGCCGGCGGGCCGCTTGGGCTTGCTGAAATCAGCGCTGTGCGGCGCCGTTTCGGCCATCGCCTTGTTCGGGGCCGCTGAGGCCGCTGCCACGGTCATCATCGACACCACGGCGATGACCATCAACGGTGTCGCCAGTGGAGGATCGTTCAACGGCACGACCTTCACCACGCAGACCACCGGCAGCACGTCGCAGTTTCTTTTCCAGGGCGACCTGAACATCGCGGCGAACGAACAGGTGATCATCACCGGTAACCGCGCCGCCTCGCTGCTCGCCGGCAACAATGTGAACATCGGCGCCAACGTGACCTTCGACGCCAGCGCCGTCGGCGCCTCCGCCGGGGCCGGCGGCGGCTCGGCGGGCCTGGGCAGCAGCGGGCCCAACGGTGGCACCGGCGGCACCGGCGGTGACGGCGGCAACGGCGGCAGTGGCGGCAACGGCAGCAACCTCGGCGGGGCCTTCTTCTCCTTCGACAGTCCGGCCGGCAGCGCGGGCAACGTCGGAGTCGTGGGTGACGGCGGTACCCCGGGTTCGGCGGGGAGCTTCGGTATCACGGGCGCTGCCGGCGGCAGCGGCGTGAACAGCGCCGGCGCCGGCGGGGCCGGTGGCGCCGGCGGCAACCGGGGCGTTGGAACCTCCGTCGGCGGCGGCGGCTCGCGGGGGGCCGGCGCGGGGGCCGCGGGCGATACTTCGGGAAGCTGCATAAACGTGGTAATCGGCGTTACCTGCTTCTCCGGTGACGGCGAAAACGGCCATACGGGCGACACCGCCGGCGGCGGGGGATCCGTGAGCGGTCGCGCGGGCAGG
>JBLWUP010000061.1:0-6983 GCA_048268885.1 Kiloniellaceae bacterium
ACCTGATCATCGCCGACGACGACGGCCTGGGCAGCGGCGCCAGTGATACGGTCTTCGGCGGGGCGGGCGACGACACCCTCATTGGCGGCGACGGCAATGACAGCCTGCAGGGCGATTCGGGCAACGACCGCTTCGTCTATGTCTTCGACTCGGACGCCGGCGGCGGCAATAACGCCGGCAGCGGCAGCGACACCATCGTCGACCTGGGAATCGGCGACGTGCTGGAGCTGGACGACCTCGACGGCGTGGTCAACGCGTTCGGCGACTTGAGCGACAGCATGATCGCCGACACCGGCAACGACGTCACCGTCACCTTCGACAACAGCGATGTCCTGACGCTGACCGGCGTCGGGCTGCTGGGCGACGGCAACATCACGAGCTGGTCGGAGCTGGACAGCAACATCAATCTCGATTTCGGCTGATAGGGGCGGCTGATTCCCACGCTGCGCCGGGGCCGAATCGTGGCTATGCTGGGTGTCCCACACCCAAGCAGCCGTTCCTATGCCCCAACCCGTCCTTGACCGTGACCTTCTGAACCGCCCGGGCGACCGCCTGGAGATCACCACCCCGGCCCTGGTGCTCGATCTCGATGCGCTGGAGGCCAACCTGGACGCCATGACCGCCTGGGCGGAGAGCCAGGGCATCGCCCTGCGTCCCCATGCGAAGACCCATAAGTGCGCGGCCGTCGGCAGGCAGCAGATGGCGCGCGGCGCCCTCGGCCTGTGCTGCGCCAAGCTGGCCGAAGCGGAGGCCCTGGCGGCGGCCAGAGACGCCCCCCCACTCGACCGTTTCCTGCTGACCTCCCCGGTCGTCGGCGCGCGCAAGATCGCCCGCCTCATCAAGTTGGCGGCGCAATGCAGCGAGTTGATGGTGGTCGCCGAGGACGCCGGGAACCTGCGCGAGCTGGGCGCGGCGGCCCAGGCGGCGGGCAGGACGCTCGACATTCTCATCGACGTGGACGTGGGCCAGCGACGCACCGGCGTCCTCGACGCGGAGAGCGCTCTCGCGTTGGCGGAAATCATCGCCACCTCGCCGGCGCTGACCTTAAAGGGACTGCAAGGCTACGCCGGTCAGGTGCAGCACATCGCCGACTTCGCAGAACGGCGCCGCGCCTCGCACGAAAGCCTCGCCAAGCTGGCGGCGGTGCGCGAGGGCCTGGAAGCGGCGGGCCATCCCTGCCCCATCATGACCGGCGGCGGCACCGGCACCCATGCGATCGATCCCGCCGCCGGGGTGCTGAACGAGCTGCAGGTCGGCTCCTACATCGTCTCGGACGTGGATTACGACGCGGTGGACCTGACCGGCGACGGCGCCCGGCGCTTCCGCAACGCTCTCTTCGTCTATGCCCGGGTGGTCAGCGCCAGCCGCAAAGGCTTTGCGACCATCGACGCCGGCTCCAAGAGTCTCGCCATGGACGGCCCGCCGCCGCAGGTCGCCTTCGGCGCGCCGGAAGGCACGACCTACACCTGCAGCGGCGACGAGTTCGGCGAGCTTACCCTGCCCGCCGGCACCAACGACGCCCTCAAGCCCGGCGACCTGGTCGCCCTGGTGGTGCCGCACTGCGACCCCACCATCAACTGCTTCGACTGGTACCACTGCGTGCGCGGCGACGACCTGGTGGACTTCTGGGCGATCGAGGCGCGCGGCGCCTCGTCTTAGAGACCTGGGCGCGCGGCGCCTCGTCTTAGAGACCTGGGCGCGCGGCGCCTCGACCTAGGAGACCCGCTTCACCGGCATGCGCCGGTCGGCCTTATCGTTTGACCGGCATTCGCCGGGCGGCCTTATCGTTTGACCGGCATGCGCCGGCCGAGGGCGACGCTGGCCACCACGAAGACCGCGAAGCCGAGCGTCATGGCGTCGATCGTCTCGCCCAGCAGCAGGACCGAGGCGCCGATGGTCAGGAAGGTCTGCAGCAGCTGCACCTGGCTGACCCGCGCCACTCCGCCCAGGGCGAGCCCCCGGTTCCAGGCGAAAAACCCGAAGAGCTGGCTGAACAGGGCCACGTAGGCGAAGGCGGCCCAACTCTGCGCCGAGCCGGGCAGGCCGTGCGCCAGGATCGCGGGCACCACCGGGATCAACAGGAAAGGAAAGGACAGCACCAGCGCCCAGCAGATCACCTGCCAGCCGCCGAGACTGCGCGTCAGGCGCGCGCCCTCGGCATAGCCGACGGCGGCGCAGGCAACCGAGCCGAGCAGGGCCAGATGGCCGATACTCAAGCTGCCGCCGCCGCGCAGCAGGGAGAAGATGACCACCGCCGTGCCGCCGGTGAGCGAGACCAGCCAGAAACGGAGCGAGGGCCGCTCGCGCAGGATGACCACCCCGGCCATCACCGTCGCCAGCGGCAGGATGCCCAGCACCACGCCGCCATGCGCCGCCGGCACCCGCTGCATGCCCCAGGCCGAAAGCAGCGGAAAGCCGAAGATCACCCCGGCGGCGACGAGGACGAGCGCGCGCCATTCGCGGCCGCGCGGCCGGCGCTGGCGCGTCGCCAGCAGGATGGCCGCGGCCACGGCGGCGGCGACCAGCGAGCGCCCGAGGCCGAAGACCACCGGGTCGCTGTCGGCCATGGCCAAGCGCGTCACCGGCAGGGTGAGGCTGAAGACCGCCACGCCGACGAAGCCGAGCAGCAGGCCTTTCGTCTCCGCCAGGGCCTCGGCCTGCAGGGCCGCCGATTCACTCATCTCCAGGCATCTTCAGGCATCACCGTCTTCTCCGACGGCGTGGCGCAGGCCGTGCTCGATGATCTTGCGCATCACCGTGGGCAGCGCCTCGTCGGCCAGGCCGTCGAGCGAGACCCAGCGGCCGTCCGCCTGGCCGGTCGCCGCCTCCGCTTGGGCCGCCCAGACCGTCACCTCGAAGTGGAAATGGGTGAAGGTGTGGCGCACCAGGCCCGGCAGTTCGCGCCACTCGGCGGTAAGAAGGGGGGCCGCGAGCGGCGCGGCTTCGCCGGCCTCCTCTTCCTGCCAGGGCGTGTCGCGCCAGGGCGTCGAGGGCACCTCCATCATGCCGCCCAGCAGGCCCTTTTCCGGACGGCGGCGCAGCAGCAGCTCCCCCTGCGGCCCGGCCAGCCAGAAGGCGACCGCATGGCGCGTCGGTTTGGCCTTCTTGGGCTGGCGGCGCGGCAGCTCGCCTTCGACGCCGGCGGCCTTGGCCCGGCAAGCGCTTTCCAGGGGACAGAGCAGGCACTTCGGCCCGCGCGGCAGGCAGACCGTGGCCCCCAGGTCCATCATCGCCTGGGCGAAGTCGCCGGCGCGCTGCGCGGGCGTCAGGCTGTCGGCCAGGCGGTGCAGTTCCGGCTTGGACGCCGGCAGCGGGGTTTCCACCCGGAACAGGCGGGACACCACCCGTTCCACATTGCCGTCGACCACCACGGCGCGCCGGCCGAAGGCGATGGCGGCGATGGCCGCGGCGGTGTAGGGACCGATGCCCGGCAGCTTGCGGAGTTCTTCCTCGGTATCGGGGAAGACCCCGCCCAGCTCCCCCGCCACCACCTGCGCGCAGCGGTGCAGGTTGCGCGCCCGGGCGTAGTAGCCGAGCCCGGCCCAGGCGGTCAGCACGTCGTCGAGCGGGGCGGCGGCCAGCGCCTCGACCGTCGGCCAGCGGGTCAGGAAATCGGCGAAATAGGGCCCGACGGTGACCACCGTGGTCTGCTGCAGCATGATCTCGCTGAGCCAGACCCGGTAGGGCTCGCCCCTCTTTTCACCGGGCCCCTTCTCACCGGGCCCCTTCTTGGCAGGCGGCGCGCCCGGCGGGCTGCGCCACGGCAGAACGCGGGCGTGGCGGTCGTACCAGGCAAGCAGCACCGCCGCGGGGTCATCTTCCCGTGAACGGGCCTTTGAGGATGCGACAGGGGCCATGCCCTTCTCTATACTGGCCGCGAAATCCACCGCAAAGCAGGGTTTTGTCACCGCGACAATGCCAATCCGCCCAATGTCAGCCCCCCCTTCGTCCTCCTCCCCCGGCGGCAAGCGCCGGCCCAGCACCTACGGTCTGCGCGCCCTGGGCTCCAGCCTGAGCACGGTGACCAAGCGCGCCTTCGCGCGCCGCGGGCTGACCGGGGCCGACATCGCGCGCCAATGGCCGGCCATCGTCGGGCGCGACCTGGCCGCCCAGTGCCGCCCGCGCCAGTTGCGCTTTCCCAAGGCGGGCGAGGCCATGGACGGCCGCCTGACCCTGCGCGTGGCGCCCGGCTGGGCGCTGGAAGTGCAACACCTGGAGCCCCTGCTGCTGGAGCGCATCAACGGCTATTTCGGCTACCGCGCCGTTACCCGCCTGGTGCTGCAGCAGGGACCGCTGCCCCAGCCGGACAAGGAGCAGCACCGGGCCGCTTCACGGCGCGCCGGGGCGCTGCGGGAGACTCCGGCGGCCCCTGACGAGGCCCTCGCGGCGAAACTATCCACAGTCGAGGACCCGGATCTGCGCGCGGCCCTGGAAGGCCTTGGGCGCTCGCTGCGCACAAAACGGGATAGCCCCGCAAAAAAGCCATAGATTCCGCCGCTCCCCGGCCCACATTATCGAGTCGGAAAGCACCGCGAAACGGCCGCCGAAGGGCCGCTCAAGCCCAAAAAAGTGCGCTTGTGGAATCTGAAACGCCCCTCTAGCATGCACAACATCTGGTAGGTAGAGCCATGAATAGACGGAACATTCTGATCGGTTTCGGAGTTGTCGCCGCCGGTGCCGCCGCGGGCGGTGCCTGGTGGATGAACCGTGCCCCGCAGCCCCTGCAGGGCGCCTCCGACGCCGGCGTCATGACCCTGGCCGCGGCCGAGGGCGGCGAGCCGATCTACGACGACGACCATATCCTCGGCGACGTGAATGCGCCGGTCACCATCATCGAATATGCCTCGCTGACCTGCGGGCACTGCGCCCATTTCCATACCGAAACCCTGCCCGAGGTGAAGGCGAACTGGATCGAGAGCGGCCGCGCGCGCCTGGTCTACCGCCACTACCCGCTGGACCAACTGGCCCTGCGCGGCGCCGCGCTGGCCGATTGCGTCGAGGGCGACAACTTCTTCGGTTTCGTCGAGGTGCTGTTCAAGAACCAGGAAAAATGGGCCTTCAGCCAGGACCCTCTGGTCATGCTGCAGCAATTCGCCGCCCTGGCCGGCATCGGCGCCGAGGCTTTCGAGAAGTGCATCACCGACGAGGCGGCGATCACCCGCATCCTGGAGAAGCAAACCGACGGCCGCGACAGATATAGCGTTGGCTCGACTCCGAGCTTTGTGGTTAACGGCAAGCTGGCGGTCGGGTCGATGACCTACGACGAGTTCAACACCGTTCTGGAACAGGCCGCCGCGAAGGCTTCTTGAAGCCTAGGGCGCCATGAGATGAGAAAGAGTTCTGTTATGACGGCATGGGGGGAATAGCCAGGCGTGGTGCAGTTCACCAAGCTTCGCTTGAGCGGGTTTAAATCCTTTGTCGATGCCACTGAACTGGACATCGAGCCGGGCATAACAGGCGTCGTCGGCCCCAACGGCTGCGGCAAGTCGAATCTCGTCGAGGCCCTGCGCTGGGCCATGGGCGAGACCTCGGCCAAGCGTATGCGCGGCAAGGAGATGGACGACGTCATCTTCGCCGGCAGTTCCAACCGTCCGGCGCGCAACGTCGCCGACGTCACCCTGGTCCTGGACAACAGCCAGCGCAAGGCGCCGGCCATCTTCAACGAGTTCGACGAGATCGAGGTGGTGCGCCGCATCGAGCGCGGTTCCGGCTCCACCTACCGGGTGAACGGCAAGGAAGTCCGCGCCCGTGACGTGCAGCTGCTGTTCGCCGACGCCGCCACCGGCGCCCATTCGACCGCCCTGGTCAGCCAGGGGCGCATCGGCGCCATCATCAATTCCAAGCCGCAGGACCGGCGCCATCTGCTGGAAGAGGCCGCCGGCATCACCGGCCTGCACTCGCGCCGCCATGAGGCCGAGCTGCGCCTGCGCGCCGCGGAAACCAACCTGGAGCGCCTGGACGACGTCATCTCCACCCTGGAGTCGCAGCTTCAGGGCCTGAAGAAGCAGGCGCGTCAGGCGACCCGCTACCGTAACGTCAACGACCACATCCGCCGCTCGGAAGCCATCGTCCTGCACCTGGAGGGCGTCGAGGCCACGGCCGCGCTGGCCAAAGCCGAAGAGAGCTTCGGCGCGACCGAACAGGCCGTCGCCGAGGCCACCGAGGCCGCCGCCGGCAGGTCCACCGAGCAGGCCGAGGCCGCCGCCTCCCTGCCGGGCCTGCGCGAGGCCGAGGCCGAAGCCGCCGCCGGCCTGCAGCGCCTGAAGGTCGACCGCGACACGCTGGACCGCGAGGAGGCCCAGGCCGCCGAGGGCAAGGCCCGCGCCGAGGAACGCCTGGCCCAGCTGCTGGGCGACAAAAGCCGCGCCGAGGTGCTGGCCGGCGATGCCGATACCGCGCAGCAGCGCCTGGAGCAGGAGCGCAGCGGCCTGACCGCCGCGGCCGAAGGCGAGCAGGAAACCCTGGCCGCCGCCGAAAGCGAGCGCGCCGCCGCCGCCGCCAAGGCCGAGGAGCAGGAACAGGCGCTCGGCGCCGTGACCAAGAAGATCGCCGAGGACGAGGCCCGCGCCAACGCCCTGACCCGCCGTATCGGTGAAATCACCCAGCGGCTGGAGCGGTTGCGCCAGCAGCGCGAGCAGGCCCGCGAGCAGCGCGAAACCCTGGAGCGCGAGACGGTCGCCGAGGCCGAGCTGCAGGCCGCCGCCGAGGCCCTGGACGCTGCCGAGCGGCAGCTGGCGCAGAACCGCGAGGCCAGCAGCGCCGCTTCGGAAGCCACCGCCGAGGCCCGCAACCGCGAGGCCGAGTCGCGCGGCAAGCTGCGCGAGCAGGAAGCCGCGCAAGCCAAGCTGGAAGCCGAAATCGCGGCGCTGACCGCCCTTCTGGAGCCGGCCGAGGCCGACATGTGGCCCCCGGTGGTCGACGCGGTCACCGTGACGCCGGGCTACGAAGCCGCCCTGGGCGCCGCCCTGGGCGACGACCTGACC
>JBLWUP010000062.1:0-6132 GCA_048268885.1 Kiloniellaceae bacterium
CCGACCGCAGCCTGGTCTCCGACGGGGCCGGCCGCGGCGGCGGCGGCGCCCCCGCCCACGCGGTGGGCGCGCGCCTGGCGCGCCTGTCCCGCGACCGCCAGGTCCTGGTCATCACCCACAGCCCGCAGGTCGCCGCGCGCGGCACCCACCATTGGCAGGTCGCCAAGCGCATGGCCGGCAAGCAGGTGGCCACGCAGGTCGACCAGCTGAGCGAGGGCGACCGCCGCGAGGAGATCGCGCGCATGCTCTCCGGCGCTGAGATCACCGAAGAGGCGCGCGCCGCCGCCGAACGCCTCATCGGCACCTCCTGACCCCCCTTATCAAGACAGGAAGCACCGCCGCTCCATGCCGGCCAAACCCGCCCATCAGAAAGCCGCCGACAGGCCCGTCGATGACCTGAGCGAACCGCAGGCCGCCAGCGAACTGGCGCGGCTCGCCAAGGTCATCGCCCATCACGACAAGCTCTACCACGAGCATGACGCGCCGATGATCAGCGACGCGGACTACGACGCCCTGCGCCGCCGCAACGAGGCGATCGAGCAGCGCTTTCCCGAGCTGGTCCGCGACGACAGCCCCTCCAAACGCGTCGGCGCGGCGCCCGCCGCCGGCTTCGGCAAGGTGCGCCACAAGGTGCCCATGCTGTCCCTCGGCAACGCCTTCGAGACCGAGGACGTGGCCGAATTCCTCGCCCGCATCGCCCGCTTCCTCGGCCTCGCCAAGGAAGACGCCGTCGACATCATGGCCGAGCCCAAGATCGACGGCCTCAGCTGCGCGCTGCGTTACGAGCAGGGCAAGCTGGTGCAGGGCGCCACGCGCGGCGACGGCACCACCGGCGAGGACATCACCGCCAACGTGCGCACCATCGAAGACCTGCCCAAGGACCTGAAAGGCAAGGGCTGGCCGGAAGTGCTGGAGGTGCGCGGCGAGGTTTACATGTCGCGCCAGGCCTTCATGGACCTGAACGCCCGCCAGGAAGCGGCCGGCGAGAAGATCTTCGCCAATCCGCGCAACGCCGCCGCCGGCTCGCTGCGCCAGCTCAATCCCGAGATCACCGCGTCGCGGCCGCTGCACTTCTTCGCCTACACCTGGGGCGAAATCTCCGGCGAGCCTGCCGCCGTCCTGGGCAAGACCATGGAAGAGGTGCGCGCCAGTTTCCATAAGTGGGGCTTCTCGCTCAACGAGCCGTCGCGCCGCTGCAAGGGCCTCGACGAGCTGATGGCGTTCTACCAGCACATCATGGCCGAGCGTCCGCAACTGCCCTTCGACATCGACGGCGTGGTCTACAAGGTCGACCGCCTGGACCTGCAGCAGCGCCTCGGCTTCGTCAGCCGCGCGCCGCGCTGGGCCATCGCCCACAAGTTTCCCGCCGAGCAGGCCCAGACCATCCTGAACGACATCACCATCCAGGTCGGCCGCACCGGGGCTCTGACCCCCGTCGCCAACCTGGAGCCGATCTCGGTCGGCGGCGTGGTGGTCTCCCGCGCCACCCTGCACAACGAGGACGAGATCGCCCGCAAGGGCATCCGGGTCGGCGACCGCGTCGTCGTTCAGCGCGCCGGCGACGTCATTCCCCAGGTGGTCGAGGTCGTCGAGCACGCGAAAGGCAGCAAGCCTTACGTCTTCCCCGATCACTGCCCGGTCTGCGGCAGCAAGGCGGAACACGAGGAAGGCGAGGTCGTGCGCCGCTGCACCGGCGGGCTGATCTGCAAGGCGCAGAACTACGAGCGCCTGCGCCACTTCGTCTCGCGCAACGCCTTCGACATCGAGGGTCTGGGCGGCAAGCACATCCAGGCCTTCCTGGACGACGACCTGATCAAGACGCCGGGCGACATCTTCCGCCTGCGCGACCATCGCGACGACATCGCCCAGCGCGAAGGCTGGGGCCCGCAGTCGGCGGCGAACCTCATGAAGGCCATCGAGGACCGGCGAACCATCGGCCTCGACCGCTTCATCTACGCCCTCGGCATCCGCCAGGTCGGCCAGGCGACGGCAAAGCTGCTGGCGCGCAGCTACGGCACGCTCGATGCCTGGCGCGACGCGATGACGGCGGCCTACGACGAACGCCAGAAGCATCCGGAAGCGCGCAAGCCGGAAGACATCGGCGAACACTACGCCGAGCTCTGCAACATCGAAGGCATCGGCATGAGCGTGGCCGACGACCTGGCCTTCTTCTTCGGCGAGGACCACAACCTGACGGTCCTCACGGACCTGCAAGACGAACTGACCATCGCGAAGGTCGAGGCCCCCACCACCAGCGGCTCGCCGGTCGCCGGCAAGACCGTGGTCTTCACCGGCACGCTGGAGACCATGACCCGCAGCGAGGCCAAGGCGCGCGCCGAATCCCTCGGCGCCAAGGTCGCCGGCTCGGTTTCCAAAAAGACCGACTACGTGGTGGTCGGCGCCGACGCCGGCTCCAAGGCCAAAAAGGCCGCGGAGCTGGGCGTCGAAACGCTCACCGAGCAGGCGTGGCGCGAACTGATCGGCGGGTGAAGCCGGGAAGCGGCGATTTTCTGCGGCTGCTTACGGACCAAGAACTGGCCGCATGATCGGCGTGTTCCTATGACTGCTTGTGACCCGAAGCAGTCATCGCGTCCCAAATACCTGACTGATAGGGCGGCAGCTGGAGCCATACCATTAGGACAGGCTCTCTTTGTTCAGGGCATTGTTGTGGACCGAGTGCCAGTACAATTGACCACGGTTCGCCTATTGCTCAAAGCAACCAACAAATCGCAGGGGCGAGGCCCTTCAGTACATCCCCGGAATTAACCGATAGCGCACGCGCTGCGCATAGTCTCGATAACCCGGCAACTCTTCCTGTAGTGTCTGGTCTTCCAGTGCGGTTCTGATCACCGCGATGATCAACGCCACCGCAGCCGGAATAAGTGTCCACACCGAGCCTAAAGCCAGCACAATACCCAGCAGTGGCGGAATATTTCCTGCATAGCCCGGATGCCGCACAATTTGGTATGGGCCACTGTCACACACCACATGCCCACGATCCGTCTGAATACGCACCACGCTGGAAAAAAAGCGGTTCTCTGCCAATGCCCACGCAGCGAAAGCGTATCCGAGCGAAATCAAGATGAAGCCGAGTAAGATGAGCCACAACGGAAATTCGGGGGACCAGCCATAGCGGTGATCCAGCCCCGCCACTATGACCAATGGGAAGCCAACGCTCAGCGCCATCAGCGGAGCAAGCACTTTGTCCCAAGCTTTCGCGCCTTGGATGCTCTCAATATTTTGTCGTTCGGCCATCAAGCCCGGGTGGCGCCGTTCCGCCCAAATGTGCCCCCCTATGCCTGCGGCAACGATCAGCAGGGAATAGACGTACGCCTGCCACCAACCGAAATCCCCTCCGCACATCAACAAAGCCAGTGGGATAGAAAGATATACCACAACGATACCGATCCACTGGCGCGGGGAGCTTCGTCGAACTGCTTTATGACCAACCGGATTCGATGACATACCATTCCCCATAATCACGCGACTGGCTTAGCCGTATTAATGTCCAAGCCGTTTTTCTTGGTAGGGCCTATGTTTGGTATTGGCACTTTCCAGACTATAGCGACCTACTGAAACAACGGCGGCTCTCCGGCGCAAAGGCGACACCCGATCGATGCGCCTGTCGCAGCGGCGCAGGCGCGGGCACGTCCTCAGATCGACCCCGCCTCGACCATGTAGTTGTTGGCGCTGCACATGGCGGCGTCGTCGGAGGCGAGGAAGACCACCATGCGGGCGACGTAGACCGGCTCGATGAGGTCGGGCAGGCACTGGCGGTCGCGGTGTTTGGCCAGCGCCTCCGGCGTGGTCCAGAGTTCCTTCTGCCGTTCCGTCATGATCCAGCCCGGCACCACCGTGTTCACCCGGATGCGGTGGTCGCCCAGGTCGCGGGCCATGGTGCGGGTCAGGCCGTGCACCGCCGCCTTGGAGGTGGCGTAGACGGGGAAGCCGCCGCCGGCCTCCCACCAGGAATTGGAGCCCATGTTGACGATGGCGCCGCCGCCTGCCTCGATCATGTCGGGGGCTACCGCCTGGATCGCGAAGAACATGTGGCGCAGGTTGGTGGCGATGCGCTCGTCGAAATAGTCGACCGTCGTCTCGCGCCAGTCGTGGCGGTCGTCCCGCGCGGCGTTGTTGACCAGCACGCCGGCCGGGCCGAGCTTCTCGCGCAGCCTGGCGAAGGCCGCCTGCAAGGCCGCGATGTCGCGCAGGTCGCAGACCTCAAAAGTCACCTCGCCGTCCAGCTTCGCCGTCAGGGCGGCGCTGGCGTCCTGGTCCAGATCGACGAAGCCGACGCGCGATCCCTGCGCGGCGAAGGCGCTGACGATCTCCGCGCCGATCCCGGAAGCGCCGCCGGTCACGAAGACGGTCTTTCCGGCAAGGCTGGGGTAGGTGGCAAATTTGGCGGTCATGTTCTTGTCCTGTGGTTCGCTGAGAGCTGACGCGGACGGGCGAGAAGCAGAAGATACAAGCTAAGGTGGCGCGCGGGAACCGCCGTCGGTGCCGCAGGACCGCAACGGCCGCCCCTTGACCTGCGTCAAAGCGCGCCCCGGCCCGCCGGGCCTAGCCTTACGTTCAACAACCCGGAGGATATGATGCCTGGTGAAAGCGATACCCGGACAGAAGCGGTCGCCGTCTTCAACGACGCGGAATCGCTGGAGGCCGCCGTCGACGACCTGCTGAGCCACGGCTTCAACCAGGCGGAAATCAGCCTGCTGGCCAGCGACAGCGCCGTGGAGGAGAAGCTCGGCCACCGCTACAAGAAGGCCGAGGAACTGGAAGACGACGAGAGCGCGTTGCGGACGGCCTATGTCTCCACGGAATCACGCGGCGATGCCGAAGGCGGCCTGATCGGCGGCCTGATGTATGTGGGCGCCCTGGCCGCGGCCGGTGCCACGGTCGCCAGCGGCGGCACCCTGGGCGCGGCCCTTGCCGGGGCGGCGGCCATGGGGGGCGCGGGCGGCCTGATCGGCGCCGCGCTGGCCAAGTTCGTCGACGACCAGCACGCCGTCACCCTGGAAGAACACCTGAATCACGGCGGCCTGCTGCTGTGGGTGCGCACCCGCGACGGCACGCACGAAACGAAGGCCAAGGAAGTGCTGTCCAAGCACTCGGCACACGACGTGCACCTGCACAAACTGCGCAGTCCGGTCTAGCCCGCCTGCTCTAGCCCGCCTGCGGGGCGTCGTTCCCTGCTTTGGCAGGGGAGGACGCCCCGAAGCCGGTGACACCGATCAGGCGTCAGCGGCGCAGCCGTTTCCGCCCCTCGAAACCGCCCAGCCCGGCCAAACCGACCAGGAACAGCGCGAAAGTCGCCGGTTCCGGAATGTCGCGCGCCAGCGCCAGCAGGAAGGCCGCGTCGCCGAGGGACAACTCAGCCCCTGAAATCCCGATCATGCCCCGCGCCGACGCATTGAACGTCGTGCCGTTCTCCGGCACCAGCGTCGCGAAAATGCTGAAGCTCGTCAGCATGCCCAGCAAGGTGTCGCCGCTGCCGCCGAACAAGGCATCGTTCGCGAAGCCGCCCTGGAGCAGCCCGGTCATGAAGCTGTCGTCGACACCCAGAGGATCGATGCCGAGCATCGGGTTGTTCAGGTTGCGGCTGCCGAGATTGATGAACAGCAGCATGTCGAAGCCGGTGTAGTCCTCGGCATAGCCCGCCGGGCCGACGTCGAGGCGCAGCAGCGCGCCGCGGGCCGCCGTCGGGATGACGCCGAGCGCCGAGCGCAGTCCGGCGTCGTCGCCGCCGAGGCCCTGCAACAGGCCGAAGAGCTCCGCCCCGCCGGCGAGATCGGCGATGTAAGGCGTTTCGACACCCCCTTTGATGTAGGGATTGATAGCCATCGGGCCGGCGAAGCTGGCCTGGCTCGCGCCCGCGACGCTGCCCGGGCCGCCGCCCGCGACGTTCGATTCCACGATGAGCCGGCCGTTGCCGCCGGTCTGGCTGCCGCTGCCGCCCGAGGTGTCGACACTGGCCCCGTCAGCCGAGATCACCGTGCCGGACAGCTTCACGGTGCCGCCGGCGCCGCCGCCGCCGGTCCCGCCGGTCCCCCCGTTGCCGCCGCTTTGACCGGTTCCGCCGTTGCCGCCGCCGCCGCCGCGGCCGCCGGTCCCGCCATTGAAGCCGAGGAT
>JBLWUP010000063.1:0-6116 GCA_048268885.1 Kiloniellaceae bacterium
GCGCCATCGCGCTGAGCGACCAGAATGCCCCCGATCGCACCACCGCCGCCTTCGCCAGCGGCCGGATACGGGTCTCCCGCTAACCCCGGCCTTTTAACATTCTGATCTGACACAACCGGCGGCCGGGATGGCCGGCGGCGCTTTGTGCTGCGCGCGGGCCGGGCAGCACGGCACGAACACGCCTTTTTCACACATTGAGGAGCCTTCCAGATGGCAAATGCCATGACCGAAATCATGCCGAAAATCCTGGCCCGCGGCCTCTTGGCCCTGCGCGAGCAGGCGATCATGCCCCGGCTGGTGAACGCGGATTATTCGAACGACGCCGCCCGCAAGGGCGACACCGTGGACGTGCCCCTGCCGAGCGCCATCACGGCAAGCGACGTCACCCCGTCCAACACCGCCCCGCAGCCGGACGACATCACCATCACCAAGGTTCAGGTCCCGCTGGATAAATGGAAGAAAGCGGGCTTCTACCTGACCGACAAGGAGGTCATGGAGATCGACCGGAACGAGAGTTTCGTGCCGATGCAGATGAGCGAGGCGATCCGGGCGCTGGCCAATGCGGTCAACGCCTCCGTCCATGCCGAGTACAAGGGCGTCTTCGGTCTTGTCGGCGCGGCGGGCGTGACGCCATTCGGCTCCGACGTGTCCGACGCCACCTCCGCCCGGAAGCTGCTGAACAAGCAGCTCGCCCCGCGCGGCGACCGGCGGGCCGTGTTGGATTTCGATGCCGAGGCCAATGCGCTGGCCCTCGCGCCGTTCTCCGACGCGGAGAAAGTCGGCTCCGCCTCGGTCAAGATCGACGGCGAGATCGGCCGCAAGTTCGGCATCGACTGGTATGCCGATGACGGCGTGCTGACCCATGCCGCCGGTACCGCCAGCGACAGCGGCAGCTTCACCATCACCGCCAATGTGACGGGCACCGGGGCAACAAGTGTCGCCCTGAAATCCGACACCGGCAGCCCGACCCTGAAGGCGGGCGATATCGTCAGCTTCGCCGGACACGCCCAGAGCTACGCGGTGACGGCGGATGCGGTGCTCGATGGCAGCGGCGTCTCCGTTGCCATCAACCCGGCCCTGAAAGCGGATGTCGCGGTCGATGCGGCGGTGACCGTCACGCCGAGCCATGTGGTCAATCTGGCCTTTCACCGGGACGCCTTCGCGCTCGCCATGCGGCCGCTCAGTGCCGGCACCCAGGACCTTTCGCTCGGCAACCAGATCCTGTCGATGACCGATGCCGAGACGGGCATCTCGCTGCGGCTGGAGATCTCCCGGCAATACAAGCAGACGGTCTGGGAGTTCGACGTGCTCTGGGGCGTGAAACTGGTCCGCCCGGAACTCGCCGTCCGCATCGCCGGCTAACGCCTCCGTTCATCTGCCTCCCCTGCCTGGCCCGGGTCTCCGTCTATCGGAGCCCGGGCCGCTTTTTTATTCAGCATTCGCCAGACCGAAGGGGCCGTTCCATGTCCGAGCCTGAAGCCGACCTGTTGCCGACCGTCACGCTGCAGCACCGCTATGGCGAGCAGCGCCTGCTCGCGAACCGGGCGGATTACATCCACGAGAAAGACGGCCGGTTCAGTGACTGGCTGCTGTCGGACGACGATCCGGAAGTGCAGCCCCCGCCTTGCCAATCTGTGCCTTGCCGGTCCACTCCGGCCCATGTCCCGGCACCCGCTGCGGCACCCGTTGCAGCCATGACGGCGCCAAGCGTTCCCGCGCTTCCGCCCGCGCCCGTCGTCCCACACGGAGCACCGCGGCCCGGCAAGCGCCGGCGGCGGGGGAGGCGGAAATGAGCCTCTCGGTCGGCGAAGACACCTATCTCGCGATCGCGGGCGCGGATGCCTATTTCGCCGCCCGCAATGCGGCGGGATGGGCGGCGGCGCCAATGGTCGCACGGGAAGCCGCCCTGCTTCAGGCCACCGCCTATATCGACGGCAGCTACGCCTTCCGGGGCCGCATCGCCGATCCGGGCCAGCCGCTGTCCTGGCCAAGGCGGGATGCGGTGGACAGCGAGGGCCGGTCCCTTTCCGGCATTCCGCGCCGGGTCGAGCACGCCACCGCCGAGCTGGCGCTGATCGCGCTGGCCGGTGACCTGACACCGCCGCTGGAACGGGGCGGCAAGGTGCTGCGGGAGAAGGTCGGCCCGGTCGAGGTCGATTACATGCCCGGCGCCGTGTCCGGCCGTTCCTATCCATTGATCGATCTGCTGCTGAAGCCGCTGCTGCGCTCGGCCGCCAGCCATGAGGTGATACGCGCATGACCCCGCTCGGATCTTCGCTTTCGGGCGTCGCCGCCCGGCTGATCACCCGCTACGGCGCCCCGATGGTTCTCAGCCGGACCGAGGCCGCCAGTTACGACCCGGCCACCGGCAGCGTGACCGGAACCCCGTCCGACCATCCGCTGCTGGGCATCGTCGAAAGCATCTCGGCGGCCTTTGTCGGCGGGCTTGTGCAGAACGGCGACCTGCTGGTCACCGTCGCCGGGGAAGACCTTTCCGGTATCCGCCCCGCGCCGGGCGACCTGCTCCGGATCGACGGTGCGGCGCACGACGTCGTCAATGTCACCACCATCGCCACCGGCACCGAGCCGCTGCTGTTCCGCCTGCTCGTCAGGCGCTGAGGAGCCCCCACTTGAGGAAATCGCCATGTCCTTCACCAGTGCCCGGCGCGCGGTCGAGAGCTATTTCGGCGCCAACTGGCTGCTCACCCCGATCGCCTTCGAAAACGTTGCCTTCACCCCGCCCGAAGATGGACGCTGGGTGAAGCTGATGATCCTGCACGAACAGTCGGAGCAGGCCGCGCTCGGCAGCCCGGCGCTGCACCGCTACCGGGGCCGCATCCTGATCTACTGCTTCACCCCGCTCGGCGGCGGGGCGCAACAGGCAACGGCCCTCGCCGATGCCGCCGCCGCCCTGTTCGACGGCGCGCTGATCGCGGGTCACGTGCTGCTGCCGCCGGAAATAACCGGGGACGAGGATATCGACGGTGCCTACCGGGCAACCGTGGCCATCCCGTTCTGGCGCGACGAAATCCACTGAAGTTTCACCCCTGCCCCCCAAACCACACGCCCAAGGAGACCACCATGGCGGATTCAAGCCGCACGGAACTCGCCTATGTAAAGGAATCGCTCTGGGGATCGACCCCGGCATCCGCCCTGACCAAACTCCGCTTCACCGGCGAGAGTCTCGGCTACACGATCGCCACCACCAGCTCGTCCGAGGTCCGCGCCGACCGTCAGGTTCCTGACCTGATCCAGACCGGCGCCTCCGCCTCGGGCACGGTCAATCTGGAACTGTCCTACGGCGCCTACGACACGCTGATCGAAAGCGCCCTGTTCTCGGTCTGGTCGTCCGCGTTGGCTATCTCCATCGCGGACGATATCGCGGCGGACGCGAGCGGCAGTGCTTTCACCAGCAGTTCAACGGATTTCGTGGCGGCCGGGATCAAGGCCGGCCAATGGGTCCGGATCGGCGGTTTCGCGGCGAACAGCGGAGAGAATAACGGCCTCTACCAGGTCAGCGCCGTCACCGCGAACAGCCTCACCGTGGCATCCGCCCCCGCAAGTGACGAGGCGGCGGCCGGACTGACCGTCAGCATCGACGGCTCGATGATCCGGAACGGGGTCTCGGAAACCGCGCTGACGCTGGAAAAGGCCTTCACCGATATCGGCCAGTACATCGCCTTCACCGGCATGGTCGCCGACACCATGGATCTGCAGATCCAGACCGGCCGGGTGCTGACCGGCAGCTTCGGCTTCATGGGTGCTTCCGCCTCGATCGGCAACGCCACCGTCGGCACCGGTTCGGCCATCCCGGCCCTGAGCAACCCGGTGCTGAACGCGGTCAACAATATCGGCCAGGTAATGGAAGGCGGCGCCCCGCTCAACGGCATCTTCCTGCAATCGCTGTCGATTTCGCTCGCCAACGGGCTGCGCGGGATCGGTGCGGTCGGCAGCCTCGGTAATGTCGATATCGGCACCGGCCGGTGTCAGGTGACGGGCCGGGCCAGCTTCTATTTCGCCGACGGTGCGCTGTACGAGAAATACCTGAACGGCACCCCGACCAGCCTGTCCTTCCGGGTCACCGACGCAGACGGCAACGCCTATGTCTTCACTCTGCCGCGCGTCCGCCTGACCCGGGGCAGCATCGCCGCAGGCGGCCCGGACCAGGACGTGATGGCCGACTTCCAGTTCCAGGCAGTGCGCGATCCTGCCACCGGCGCGACCGTCCAGATCGACCGCATCGCCGCCTGACCCCAGACACACCCTCATTTCAAAAGGACAGAACATGGATCTCTCGAAATTCAAGGCCGACCGCACCGCCGAGGATGAAGGCGTCTGGGTCGCACTGGACGGCGACGATACAGGCGCGCGGGTCAAGCTCGCCCGGATCGGCAACCGGCGGTATCGCGAGGCGATGCAGCGCCGGATGAAACCGTTCCGCCGGGCCCTGCGCGCCGGAACGCTGGAAGAAGCGACGGCGGAGCGGGTCACCGCCGAGGTGCTGGCAGAAACCGTGCTGCTCGACTGGCAGGACCTCGCGCTGGACGGCGCGGCGCTGGCCTATTCGCCGGACCGGGCGCGCGAACTCTTGCTCGACCCGGCCTTGCGCGATTTCCGCGATCTCATCGTCGAGATGGCGACCGATATCGAGCTCTACCGGCAGCAGGATCAGGAGGAAGCGGAAAAAAACTTGCCGCCTTCGTCCGCTGGCAGGTCGCCTGGGGAGGACGGCAGGACTTCCTGACCCTTCTCGCCGAGCAAAGCGGCACATCACCCCCGGCCCTCAGCGAGAAACCGGAGCTGTTTCCGGATCTTGAGCGGGTGGCCCGCGCTTTCGCCCTGCTGACGCGCGGGCGGCCGCTGGTCGCCACCCCGTTCGGCACGGCCGAAGGGGCCATCCCGCTGGCCGAGATCGCCGCCTATTGCGGGCTTTTCGGCATCACGGACCCGGACGAGTTCGTGCCCCTGCTCCGCACCATGGACGAGGCCTATCTCCGCACCCGCGCGGAGCAGTCTCCCCCGCAGAAAAAGAAGGACTGAACCGCCATGCCGATCCGCCGCCTGCCCGAGGATGGAGCCGCCGCCGGTATCTACACCCTGCTGGAGGCCATCGACACCATGCCGCCGGTTCTCAGTCGCGTGGAATCCGCCTTCGACCGGCTGGCCGGCAGCATCACCGGCGCAGTCGACCGGATCGGGGCCGCACTCGACACGTTCGAACGCCGAAGCCTGACGCCGCCCGCTCCCGGGATACAAAACCCGGGCATTCAGGAGGCCGCCTTCACCTCCATCGACGCCGATCTTCTCTCCCTCGGCGAAGACCGGCTGCATCTGGAAGACCTGATCACGGAATCCATGGTCGAACAACTGACCGCATCGGAGAACATCGCCTCCGCCCAGGAAGATGCCGCCCGGCGCAGCGATGCGGCATGGGGCTCACTCTCCGACGATATCGTCGGCGATTTCGACCGGGCTTTTTCCGGCATTTCGGAGAGTGGCGCGGAGACCTTCTCCACCCTGTGGCGGGGCATGGCGGCGGGACTCGACCAGACCATCTCGGCAATCGACTGGGATGGCCTGTTCGGCCCAGTCGCCGGGCAATTCGCCGATGCCGCATCCGGCCTTCTCGGCTCGCTCGGCGGCCTTGGCGGCCTTGGCGGTACTGGCGGCGGCGGGCTTTCCAGTCTGTTCGAGGCCGGCGGCTCGCTGCTGTCCAGCTTTCTGCCCGGTCTCGGCGGAGGAGGCGCTGCAGGCGGCTCCATGCTTTCGGGCATTACCGGCTCGCTCGGCAGTACCGGGGTGATCGGCGCCATCGCCACCGCCGCCGTTTATGGCCTGAACGAGCTGTTCAAGGACGAGGATTATCCTTTCGCCAGGGCGGAAATCGGCATTCAGAACGGCACGCCCACCGCCGGAAGTTCCATGGAGCTGGATGGCGGACCGCTGGACAATATCCTGCAATTGCAGGACCGGGTGCTGACAGCCCTCGATGCGATGACCAACCGGCTTGGCGCATCCTTCTCCGGCGATGTCAGCGACTTTCTGCAGATCGGCTATTCCAGCGGCCGCAAGTCCATTCTGCCGTCCGGCTATTTCGTCGCCGGTCTGGAGGCAGG